>CAVQRQ010000009.1:0-244064 GCA_963715265.1 uncultured Acidobacteriota bacterium | reverse complement strand
CAAGTCCGGCACCTACGGATCCCGCGGGCGGCGCCTGGGTGTCCTCGTGTAGCCGCGGGACTTGTCCCGCGGCAGTCCGTGCTGGGTGCTGCGCTGGGTGCCGGACAAGTCCGGCACCTACGGATCCGGGCGCTACGGATCCGGGCGCCTGTCGGCCCGCCAGGGCGATGCCAACGAGGATTCCGAGCAGCGCGACCGAGCGCCACGTCATCGCAGGTCCTTCCGCGCCTCACGGACCGAGTGCCACAGCGCAACCAGCACGAGCAGCAGGAAGCCGCCCATGCAGTACGTCCCGGTCAGCGGCAGACTCGTCTGCACGAAGTTGGCGATCTGCTGTGACCCGAACACCACGGGCATGAACGGCTCGATCGTCATGGGTGCGTGCGGATCGAGCTGGTGCCCGTAGGTGTAGAGCCGATACGCGAAGCTGCCGAGCGAGAACGCGCCGAAGTACAGGAAGAGCACGCCGAGATCGACGAGGTTCATGATGCGTCCCACCGCCACGGTGCGAAGCGCGATCAGCGCGAACACGCCGAGGGCGAACGGCAGGACCTTCATCTCCAGGAAGTCGGCCTGCACGATCGGCTTCATGCCGATGTAGTGGTTGAGCGTGTTGATCTCCGCGAGGTCCTGTCCGCCGTTGCCGGCCACGATCTGGTAGGCGTACATGTCCAGCGTGAGTCCTTCGGCGTACTGCGGTGCGACGAGGCTGATGCGCCACAGCGGCAGCGTGGCGCCCAGCAGCAGCACGAGGACGCCGACAAGCAGCAGGCCCCGCCCCGTGAGGCTCACCGGGCGATCGAGGATGCGGTGCATGGCCGTGAGGCGTGCGTTCATGTCTGGCTCCCCAACGGGGGTTGGGGGCGCCTCTGACCGAGGCGCCCCTGGAGGTGCGTCAGGGCTTGACCGCCAGGTAGCCCTGCATCTCCTGGTGCAGCGCCGAGCAGAAGTTCGTGCAGTAGAAGGGATACACGCCCGCCTTGCCGGCCGTGAACTTCACCGTCTTGGTCTCACCCGGGTCAACGACGACGTTCATGTCGTGCTCGATGATCCCGATGCCGTGGATCATGTCGGTGGTCTGCTCGACGTTTGTCACGTGGATGGTGACCTCGTCGCCGGCATTGGCATCGATGCGGTCGGGAATGAAGCGACTGCGGATCGCGACCATCTTCACCGTCACCTGCTTGCCGTTGCGTGTGATGCCGGCCTGCGCGGCGTCCCAGACCGCGTTGGGGTTGGTGTTCTCGGCCTTCGGGTAGACCTCGATCGGCGCGACGGCGTCGGCCTTGAGGATCTGGGCGAAGTGCGGCTCGGGCTCGGTATAGGCCTCGTAGAGCATGGACATCTTGGCACCGCTGATGTCGATGAGCTGACTGCTCTCGGGCTGGGACGGCCCCACCGACAGGTGGCGCCCCTTCGACAGCTTGTTCATCGCGACGAGGTACTTGCCGTACGGCGCCTTGGTATCGCTGCCGCCGATCACCAGGTGTCCGATGTTGAAGTGGACGGGAATCTTGTCGAGGATCACCGTGTTGAGGTCCTTCTTCTGCGCGTCGGTCCAGGGCGGCAGGCTCCACTTGGCCACCGCCGACTCCACGTACAGCGACGTGTAGGCACTGCCCTGCCCGTCGTACTGCGTGTGCAGCGGGCCCAGGCCGACAGGGACCTCGCCCTCGAGCACCGCGTCGTGGTTCAGCACGGGCACGCCGCGCACGTCGCCCTCGAAGTTCTTGTCCGCGATCGCCTTCTGGATCTTCTCGAAGTCGAAGACGCTGGTCACGGGCTGGAGCTTGCCCGACGAGGCGATCCAGCGGCCGGACGGATCCGTGTCGATCCCGTGCGGTGACTTGGGGATGGCGAGGAAGTACAGCACGCCGGGCACCTTGGCCGGGTCGATCAGCGGCACGCCGTCCATCGTCGTGGCCTTGCCGTCGGCGACGGCCTGCTCGGCGGCCTTCCAGTTCACGATGGCCGCGTAGTCACGCTCGCCCTGCGTCGATGTCGCCTCGAGCGTCTCGTGCTCCATTTCGGAGTTGTACGAGGTCCAGAACGCCCAGCCCGAACTCGGGCCCTTGCCCGTCGAGCCGAGGTCCCAGTTGAAGGGCGGCGTGAGGATCTGCCAGCCGACCGCCATCTCGCCGGTCTTCGGGTCCACCTTGATGCCGCTCACCATGCCGTTGAATTCCGTCTTGTAGGCGGCCGGGTCGGCATAGCGCCCCTTGGGAAGCGGAACGGAGAAGCGGGTGGCCACCAGCACGTATTCGCTGTTCTCGGTGACGAACGACGAGCCGTGGTTGCCGCTCGAGTTCGGGATGGGGCCGAGGATCTGGTGGGTCTTGAAGTCACGCAGGTCCACGCGTGCGATGCGGTTGTTCGCGTTGTCGTTGACGAAGAGCCAGCGGCCGTCGTACTTGCCGTCCGTCTGCGACAGGCCGGGATGATGCACGTCACCCCACGTGAACCCGCCGAGCATCTTCCTGGACTCCTCGTCGAACCCGTAGCCCGTGGCCGGGTACGGGGCGAACACGGGAATCGTCGAGATGTGCCTCATCGAGGGCAGGCCGGCCACGTACACCTGGCCCGAGTGCCCGCCGGAATAGAAGAGGTAGTACTCGTCCTTCTCGCCAGGCGCGACGTACGACTTCGCAGCCGCTGAGCCGTCGCTCGAGGAGGCGGACTTGGTGGCGCCCGGCGGGTTGCATCCCGCGGTAGCCAGGAGGGCGGCGGTCAAGCTGCCGCAGACGAACAGCGTGAGGCGTGTGCTCATGGGCGTGTCCTTGAAGAAGGCATGGTGCCTGGGGGTGGGCGCTCCCTCGAGGCGCCCGGGAGACGGGTGAACGGGCATCACTCGACGATCAGCACACCGCGCATGCCGACCTGGTAGTGCCCGGGGAACGAACACAGGAACTCGTAGCGGCCCGGCGTGGTGGGCGCGGTGAACGTCACCGTGTCGCGCTCCTTCGGACCGAGCAGTTTCGTGGCCGCGAGGATCTTGTCCTTCTGGGTCGCCCACGGGACGTAGTCGGTGGTCACCGCCTCGGCCGACGCCACGAGGAAAGGCTGAATGTCGATGCCGGCGACCACGAGCACCCAGTTGTGGCCCATCGAGAACTTGGGCGTGGTGCCGATGTTGACCAGGGTCACGCTCAGCTTTTCGCCGGGACTGGCCTTGATCTCGGTGATGTTGAACTTCATCGTGTCGTTGCCGGTGATCTCGATGGCCCGCCCGTCGTGCACGGCAGCGGCCGGCGCGGCAGCGGGCGCCGGCGCGCCAGCCGCAGGTGCGGGTGAGGCCGAATCGGATGGGGCGGGAGACGAGCAGCCCCCGGCGAGGACAGCGAGCGCGAGGGCGAATGGCACGAGGTCGCGGGTCATGGGATTCCTTCCTGCGGCGCAGTCTCATCCCGAACGCCGTGGGGCGTCTTTGTCGCAGCGCAACAACCGGAACCGGGAACCGGGACACGCGAATCGGGAACCGGCATTCGGCGCCCAGGCATTTGCGCGCGCGCAAAGACGAGGGCGCGCCGCGGCGCGACACTCCCCACATGACGACGAAGCGAGTGCTGGCCCTGCTGCTCGTGGTGATGGCCGTCACCGTGGCCGTGGCCCGGACCCGACAGGCCCGCGAGACCCCACCCGACGTGCAGCGTTACCCGGTCACGGGCGTGGTCACCGCAGCGCCGGCCGACGGCGCGCTGATGGTGTCGCACGACGACATCGCGGGCTACATGCCCGCCATGACCATGCCCTTCGCACTGGCGCCGGGCGCGCCCGTCCCAACGATGAGACCGGGGGATCGCGTGCGGTTCACGCTGGAGGTGGGCGCCACGACTGCCGTGGCGACAGACTTCGAGGTCGTCGGGTACGACGAAGGCGTGGCCCGGGCGCTGCGAGGTCCAGCGGCGGCGTCCGGTGAGCGGTTGCGCAAGGGCGACCGACTGCCCGACGTGTCTCTGGTGACGCAGGCGGGCGCGGCATTCACTCCGAGCGAGCTCGAGGGCACGGCGACGGCCGTGACCTTCATCTTCACGCGGTGCCCCATGCCGGAGTTCTGCCCCCTGATGGTCAGGCGGTTCCAGGAGGTGCAGCGCGCGCTCGCCGCCGATGAGAGCCTGTCACGCGCACGACTGCTCGCCGTGACGCTCGATCCGGAATTCGACACCCCCCCGGTCCTCGACGCCTACGCCAGGGCGATGCAGGCCGACCCGCAGCGGTGGCAGTTCGTCACGGGCGAGCCGTCCGAGATCTCACGGCTGACACGCGCGTTCGCCATCCATGTGGAGCGCAACGGCGTGCTGCTCGATCACACGCTCGCCACCGCCGTGATCGGGCCGGACGGTCGCATCGTCGAGATCTGGCGCGGCAACGGCTGGAAGTCAAACGACGTCCTGTCCGCGCTTCGCACGGCAGCGGCGGCACGCACCGAGTGACAGCCCGTCGGCGTTCACAGGCGGTACGATGAGGCGTGATCGCCACCCTGACCGCCCTCCTGTTCGCTATCGCCGCTGCCGCCATTCCCGGCCAGCAACCGCAACTCGCGCACGACGGCGACCGCACGTTCCTCGTGACGGCTGACGGCAACCAGGTGACGGTGATGCGGTCGCCCGACGCCGGACGCACGTTCAGCCCGGCCACGCCAATCGCCGTCGACGGCCGGATGTCCGCGGGCCTGCACAGGGGCCCTCGCGTCGTCGTCACGGGCTCGGCCGTGGTCGTCGCCGTCGTCGCCGGGGCGCAGGGCGGCGGCAAGGACGGCGACGTCGTCATGTACCGCTCCACCGACGACGGGAGCTCCTGGTCCGCGCCCGTCGTGATCAACGACGTCCCAGGCGCCGCGCGCGAGGGCCTGCACGGCATGGCCGCGACGCCCGACGGACGGATCCTCGTCGCGTGGCTCGACCTGCGGGCGACGGGCACGCGGTTGTACGGCGCCGTCTCTGCGGATCACGGCGCCACATGGAGCCCCGACACGCCAATCTACGCGTCGCCCGACGGCACGATCTGCCAGTGCTGCCATCCGTCCGTGTCGTTCGATGCCGCGCGCGGCATCGCCGTGATGTTCCGCAACCACGTGGCCGGCGCGCGCGACCTGTACGTCGTGCGATCGACGGACGGCCGCACGTTCGCGTCCGCCGAGAAGCAGGGCGTCGACACCTGGATGCTGGAGGCATGCCCCATGGACGGGGGTGGCGTGACGTGGAGCCAGGACGGCGTGGCCAGCGTGTGGCGCCGGGAGGACGGCATCTATCTCGTCACACCGGGCGCAGCGGAGCGGCGGCTGGGCACCGGCCGCGATCCGGTGATCGCCACTGGCCCTGCCGGGCTCGACGTCGCGTGGACGACGACTGACGGGATCCTGCTCGACCGCGGCGGCAAGACGACGACCGTCGGTGGAGGAAAGGCGGCGGCACTGCTGGCCTTTCCGACGCACACGCTGCTCGCATGGGAGCAGCAGGGCCAGGTGTTGACCAGGCTCGTGGATCGGTGACGTGCGGCCGACCGCCTACTGCGGCCACTCGAGCTGCAGCCTGGCGCCCAGCGTGACGTAGGGACCCGTGCGCGTGGGAGATGGAGCCGACCGCGACTCGAGGTACCGCTCCACGGCGACTTCTCCGATCACGCTCGACCACCGCGTCACCCGCCAGCCCGCGCTCGTCGTCACGGCGTCCGACCCGCGCGGACGCAGGTCCGCTGCGCGTGGGCGCACGCTCGCCAGGGGCGTGACGGGCCCCGTGTCGTCGAAGGTGATCCTGTCGTACCGCACGCCCACCATCGGCCGGCGGCGCTGCCAGCGCACGGCCGCGGTGACACCGATGCCACGCACCGACGGCAGCGTGGATCCGTCGGCGGCCTGGCCGACTCGCTCGTCGTCGAGGCGCAGCGCCTCGACGTTGGCCCGCCAGTCACCACGGTGCCACTGGGCGTCGCCGCCGAGTCGTGTTCTGCGCCCGTTGACATAGACCCTGTCGAAGAAGCGATAGCTGGACGTCGCGCGCCCGTTGACGCTCGTGGGGTCGGCCGCGTCGGGAACGGAGTCGATTTGTCCCAACGTGCCGTAGACACCGACGCTCAGTGCCGTCATGGGCCGCCACTGCACGCGCGAGGCCACGGTCGGTCCGCCGCGGTGCTCGCGGCCCCGGCCATCGCCCGCGAAGACGCCGGCCTGGGCCTGCCACTGCCGTCCCAGGCGCACGTCCACCTGCGTGCCCGTGTCACGGCCGGCAGCAAGCGAGTTGGAGAGTGGCGACCGCTCCAGGAAGCCGAGGCGTCGCGACGACGTGTCGTACTCGCGGCCGCCCGGGAGCTTGAACTGTCCGCCGCGCAGGCGCACGACGCCGCCGGCGCGCCACTCGACCCAGGCGTCCTGAACGGGGGGTTCGTTCCACTCGACGGGATCGACGGAGAGTTCGAAGCGCAGGGCCCGCCAGGCGCCATCGAGCCCGACACGCACGCGGCGCACCTCGAACGTCTCGCGCCGCAGCCGCGTGTCGGACGGGTCGAGATCCCACCCGGGGAACGCGCGAACGTCCAGTTGCACGACGGCTGTCGGCGTCCACTCGAACGCGCCGGGTCTGGGCGCGTCCGTCTCTGCTGCCGCCTGCGCCCAGGCGGGCGACCCGGCTGCCAGCAGCCATCCCACTGCGGCGAGCACCGCCACCACATGTGACGACACGGCGCTCACTCCCCTGGTGCGGGTTCGTAGGCGACCAGCAGGGCCTGGCTGGCGCCGGCGTGACGCTCGACGTCATGCAGGAGCAGGGCCTGCGTCTCGGGTGATCGCAGCGACACCTGGTACGCGTGCTCCTGCTCGGACGGTCCCACCTGCCTCACCCGCACGAGCGCATGCGAGCGGCTGTACTGGCGCAGCACACGCGACAGGGCTTCCAGGCCCTCGACGTCCCCGCGCGTCCGCAGCGTGAGCACGGCGTCGAAGGACGCGGCTGGCCCGAACAGCCACGCGGCGATCACGGTGCCGCCGAGGAACACGACGGTACCGAAGACAGCGGCGGTGTACGCGTGCGCGCCGGCCGCCACGCCCGTGGCCAGCGACGCGAACGCGAAGATCAGGTCGCGTGGGTCCTTGAGCGTGCTGCGGAACCGGATGACCGTCAGCGCGCCGACAAGGCCGATGCCGCGCGCGACGTTGTCGCCAACGGCCAGCACCACCAGCGCCGACACCACGCCCGCCACGGCCAGCGACTGCACGAACATGGGCTGCCCCTGCGCGTGGCGCTGCAGCCAGACGTAGACCGTCGCGACCAGCAGCGACAGCAGGAAGGCCAGGCCGATGGCCGTGGTCATCTGCACGACCTGCGGCGTGAGAAACGAGGGTGTCATCAGCGGCCTCCTTCGAGTCGGGCCACCGCGTGCATCGCGGCGAGATACTTCGAGAACGAACACTGCCAGGGCGCGAGCCGCGACATCAGGCCGCGCATCCACGCCGGCGGACGACCACCGTGCTTCAGTTCGACGATGGCGGCCGGTTCGGGCCCGGCCCATGGGAGCGCCAGTGGCACCCATGCCCCCGGAGCGAGGACGTCAGCCAGCGACACGCGAGGCCCGCGGTAGTAGCCGAGATCGACATCGACGGTGACACCCTCGGCCCGGTCGAAGCCACTGCCGCGCAGGCCGCGACGGTCGCACTGCAGCAGCACCTGCGGGCGCGCCCCGTACGCCCGTTGCCGCGCGACGAAGTCGTCCAGCGCCGCGTCGCCGCCGGGCAGGTCCTCGGGTGCGCCGTTGTCGCCCTCGATCGAGCCCACGACATCGTTGGGCAGTCGTCCTCGCGTCTTCACCACGCGGCCGTGGATCTTGTGCTTGACCTCGGCCCACGTGACGTCACACTGGCCGGCCGAGTACCGGCGCAGGCGCAGCTTGAACCGTCGGGTCTGCCGCGCGACGTGCCACCCCAGGAAGGTGCGTGCCGGTGAGTCGAGATACAGGGACGTGATGCGTTGGACGGGCACCGGACCGTCCGTGCGCGCGTCGGGCCACGCCGCCCGATCGACGTCCAGGAACACGCGCGCCACGCGAAGGACGTTCTCCGCCTCGGTGACGGGCACGCAGTACTTGCACTCGAACCGCGGCGCCAGCGTCCTCATCGCGCCCCCGCCAGCGTCGCGCGTGCGGCGCCGAGATGGGCCTCGACGTACAGCACCACCTGGGCGAGCGCCGTGTCGAACGCGTCGGGCGAGGCGAGGAACGTCCGGCCGGGATGCTCGCCGTCGGGCCCGATGACGTACGGCGCGATCAGGGCGTGTTCCTGTCGCAGCCGAGCCGTCACGGCTCCGGCGTCCAGTACCGAACCCAGACGCGCCTCCACGTGGGCGCGGTACCGGGCTCTGTACGTCGGGTCGTCGAGCAGGAACCGGATCAGCGGCCACTCCGCCGTGACGCGGTCGTGGAACAGGTCGACCACGGGCGCCCCGGGCACGTCGCCTGAGGCCCCGCCGAACGCGCGGTCGAGATCCCACGGCATCCACTGCAGCCGGTCGCGCTGCCGTGGGTCCGCATAGAGGTAGTAGTTGTGCGGTGCCAGCCCCCCGTACGTGTCGTCATTGCCCAGGAGGGTGTTCACGGCGAGCCACGTCAGGAAGCCATCGACGTTGAGGGTGGCCTCGAGGCCGGCGCGCCAGGCCGCGGCGTTCGCGCGGGACGCATGGAGCGCGGCGATGGCCGCGCGGACGTCTGTCCAGTCGGCCTCGTCCTCGTTGGATTTCTTCGCGAAGTCCTCTGCAACGAAGGTAGTCCAGCGGGCCCCGGGTCCGTTCGGCTTGTACAGGTTGCCCCCCGACTCGCCGAAGCGCGTCCGCAGCATCGCGCGGCCGGGGATCTCGACCATGGTGTACAGGCCGAGGTACTCGGGACCGTCACCGCGGTCGAGGTACACGCGCGTGAAGGCGGCGACCGGAGACGGGACGCCGGCGTCGCGAAGCAGGTCGAGCGCCACCTTGGCCCGGAGCAGCGTGCCGTCGCTGCCGCTGTTGACGAGGCTCACGTTCTGGAAGCCGAAGAACGTCTGATCCCGGACCCGGGCATCGCGGTCCTCGAACTCGTCGAAGTTCAGCCGCAGCGGGAGTTTCAGCACGCCGGCGCGCCAGGACTCGACGAGCGTGGTGTTGCCGTTGAGCCGCAGGCCCACCGACGGAAACGTCAGGCCGTCGAACGAGACCGTGGCGGGGACGTACACGGGCGTCCGCGGCAGCAGTTCGACGTCGTCGTCACCGCCCTCCTCTGTCGTCCGACCCGCTCCCTGCCAGAGCTCCGGCGCATGGGCCTGGGCCTGTACACCCGCGCCGAAGGCACCGACGAGCCCCGTCATGTCGTCCACCAGGTGCTGCCAGTCGGCCGCGGCAACGCGCAGGTCGAGTCTCGTGACCCGGTCCTGCGGGAAGACGCGCCCGTAGTCCGGCTCCGCGCTGCGGCCGTGCGTCGCCGGGTCGAGCGGCTGGGCTCCGCCGTGCGACGGCGCGATCAGCCACACGCAGGCCAGCACGGCCGCCCGCGCGAACCCGCGACGCAACAGCGGCGTCATGGCCGCCCTCCGACCTGACGCCACACCTGCCCACTCCGCTGGCGCGCGAACGACAGCATCCACCCCACCTCCTGCTCGAAGCGGGCGTCCGAGTAGGCCTTGTTGACGTCCTCGCGAGCGGCGGCGCGAATCAGCTCCGCCTGCCGCCAGACTTCGTGTTCCAGCCAGCCCGAGCTGCCCGCCTCGGGCACCTCGCTCGCGATGGCCGCGCACCGGCGAAGCGCCGCGACGAAGGCGTCGCGGAACGGCGAGTATCCGAGGGCCGTCGACAGCAGCACGTTGGCGGCCATGCCCGCTTCGACGTCGCGCTCTGGCTCGCGGAAGTTCACGTCCTTGTCCCACGGGATGAAGACGAACTTCTCGCTGTCGGCGTACCGGTAGAGATAGAAGTTGTTGATGCCCCAATCGCCGGCCAGCCCATCGTGGTCCGACAGGAACGCCTCGACCGCGACGTAGGCCATGAGCGTGTCCACGTCGAAGTACCTGGTGGGCACCTGCGGCCACGCATCACGCGACGTCCTGTTGATCGCGGTGATCATGTCGACGAGCGTGCCGTAGAGCTGTGCCGGCGCTTGCGACTCGTGCGTCTCGGCCTGGAACATCGTCGAGTACGCCCGCGGATCGCCACCGAGCCACCCCAGGTGGTACTCGCCGTCCCACTTGAAGTCGTACAGATAGCCGTCGTCTTCGGCAAAGACGCGCCGGAGGAAGGTCTTGTCCACGAGTTCGATCGTGGCGAACAACCCGAGATACTCGTTGTTCACGTAGATACGCGCATGGGCCGCCCGTGGTGTCGGCAGCCCCATTCGCGCGAACAGCGACATCGACACCGTCTCCTTCAGCATCGCCGCATCCTGGCGGAAGTTATCGAGAACGACCCCCTTCAACCCCGCGAGCTCCTGGCCGGCTACATAGGTATTGAAGTCGAGCTTCAACCCGGGCTTCCGTGCGTCGCGGCTGCCGAAGCCCCGCGAACGGACGCCGATGTTACGGAGCACGTGACCATCCCATGTCACGTCGGCGGGATAGTAGGTGTTGAACATGTAGGTCTCGCGCAGCCTCGACCAGTCGGCCGAGTGCATCACCACGCGTACCTCGTGCACGGTCCCCGTGTCGAACAGCGATGCTGCCAGTTCGGCGTCGTCGCCTCGCGCTGACGCTGCCGAACCAAGGACCATCGCGATCGTGACAAGTAACTTCACGGCACTGCTGCTCCACCTACACATCGCCACCGCCCCCCGGGAGACGTCGTTCCGCTGTAATTCCAGAGGTCCCGATGTTCGCGCGAACCTCGGCCATCGTCGTCACCCAAATGGAGTAGGTCACCAAGCACGGGCGTGAAATTTCAGGGACACGGCTGGGACGAAATGGAAGTAATCGTCAAGACATGTCAAGGAATGTCACGGCCGTGTCAGGAACGCGTCAGGAATGCGCGGCGGCAGTGAAATTCCGTTCGATCGAGGCCTGCGCGCCGTGCGGTTTGGCGCTGGAAAGCATTTATGTTGAGTAGGGACACGACATACGCGGCTCCCCCCTCCCGCCGCGTGTCGGCATCCGCCACATGGATACCGCACACGAGCGCGAGGTCATCGTTCGCCTGTATGCCGCCGCGACCGGCGAGGGTTCGTGGAACCGCGCCATGGAAGCGATGGGCTCGCTCCTCGACGCGCCCACGATCGTGCTGGCCGCGCGCACACCCGCTGCTGCGACACGCGTCACCATGATTGGGGGAGCAGGTCCCGGCGCCGGCGATCTGCATGCGTGGACGCCTCTGCTCGAACACGCCCTGCCTGGTGCGCGCGGTGTGGCGCGCGACGGCAGGCACGTGTTGATCGTCACTGTCGATCGCGGTGCCGCGCACCTCGTGCAACTCGCCGCCACGCGGGATGCCGATGGTGCCCCGTTCGGGCTCGACGCCCTGGGAGCGCTCGGCATCCTCCGCCCGCACCTGCAGCAGGCGCTCCGCACCGCCGCGCGACTGGAGCGCATGGAAGGCATGCAGGCCGCGCTGGCCGCCGTGGGCGACCACCTCGGCAAGGGCCTGGCTCTGCTCGACGCATGCGGCGCCGTCATCTACACCAACCCGACGCTCGACGGAATCTGCGCGGCCAACGACGGCCTCACGATGCGGGGCGGGCTCCTGTCGCCGTCGCGCGCGAGCGAACACGCCGTCGCGCGCCTGGTCGACGGGGTGCTTCGGGGGGAGCCCGGAGGCTGCGCCGACGTCTTCCGACGTTCCGGCGGCCGGCCCTACTCGCTACAGATTTCGGCCGTGCCCCACGCGCTCGCGCCGATGGGCGTCGCGACCCCGCGCGTAGCCGTCATCGTCAGCGACCCGGCCATGATGCACGGGCCCACCGAAGGCACGCTCTCGCGCCGCTATGGACTGACGCCCGCCGAATCACGCATGGTCGCCTGCCTGGTCGGCGGCGCGACAGTCAGCGGCACCGCCGCGCAACTGGGGGTCTCGCTCAACACCGCACGGACGCACCTGAAGCGCGCCATGGCCAAGGCTGGCGTGTCGCGCCAGGCTGAACTCGTCCGGTTGCTGCTCAGCAGCCAGTAGACGCGAGAACACGAGGCCAGACAGGGCCATTCCAGCCTGTCCGGCCTCGCAGGCGCCGCTGCGAGCCCCGCGCCCGCTTCGTTTCGGGCACGGCTGACGGTATCCTGCTGAGACGTTGATCGAGGTCAGGCGGCCCACGGTCACTCGGCAATACGTCGCCAGCGGGGGTGTGTGGGTATGCGTGGACTGCGAGTCGTGTTCGGGATCGTGCTGGTGGCGGTGGCCGCCGGCGTGGCGGTCGCCGAACGTCCGAAGTTCTCGGCCAACATCAGGGAGGACTTTTCCTTCGCCGGCCCGTTCTCCTACGCCTGGTCCTCGCCGACGGGCGAGTTGAAGATGCTGCAGGTGGCCGAGAAGGATCCGGACCGGTGGCGGCGCATGTGGGACCGCGCGATTGTCTCGACGATCGACCGCGAACTCGGCGCGCGCGGGTTCACCGCCGGCGACAGGGACTCGGCCGACATCATCGCCACCTACTACATCCTGATCGGTCCTGACGTCGCGTCGCAGAAGATGGGCCAGTTCATGGCGCCGACGATGGAGTGGGGACTGCCGCCATTCCAGGGCCGCGCGCAGTCGTACGACGTCGCCGAGCGGGGCTCCCTGGTGATCGACCTCTACTCGCGGGAGCAGAAGTACGTCGTGTGGCGCGGCATGGCCCAGGCCAACATCGACCTGCGACGCAGCGACGCCGAGCGCAACACGAACATCGCCAAGCTCATCACCGAGCTGTTCCAGAAGCACTACCCGACCAAGGCGAAGCGGAAGTAGCGCGATCGGTCGGGTGGTTCAGAACCACACGCGCAGGCCCGTCACCAGCCTCGGCGCGCCGTTGGGCGCGTCGTCCTGGCGCGCCAGGTCCGCTGTGGCGCCGAACGCGCGCGCCCACGACACGCCGACGTAGGGCGCGATTTCGCGACTGATGTGGTAGCGAAGGCGAAAGCCGCCTTCCACGGTGCTGAGCCCCGAACCGACACCGAGTGACGCGTTCGGTTTGCCGTACACGTTGAGTTCGACTGTCGGCTGGAGCACCAGCCTGTTGGTCAACAGCAGGTCGTACTCGAGTTCGGCATGCGCGGCTGTCTGTCCCTCGTCGGACAGATAGGCCGTCGCCTCCACCTCGAAGAAGCCCGGCGCGAGTCCCTGCACGCCCACGGCGAGCCATGTCTGGGTGCCGGGCCGGATGTCCTGTCGCACACCGGCGACGACGTCCCACCAGCGCGCGATCGCCCGCCCGTACAACACGTGGGCCTGCGCATCCTCCAGTCCGTCGTCACCTCCGCCGTCGCCTTCGGTGCGGAACCAGACCCGGTTGATATCGCCGCCGACCCACCCGGAGTTGCTCCACGACAGCGAGCCCGGCCCGTTGCCCGCGTGCCACTCCAGTTTGTCGAAGAGCAGGAACCCGTTGATGCGCGAGTCGTGTGTGCCGTGCCCGTGCACGTCGGGGAAGGCGGCCGCGCGCATGGCGTCGGTGATGGGCACGACCGAGGCCGGCAGAGGGCGATTGCCCTCCGCGGGCGGCGCCGCGTGGCCGGCGTGCGGATCGGGCGGCTGCGGCGAGGGCATCGCGTGCCCCGCATGGGGATCGGGCGCCGGCGTGCGCGGGGCCTCGTGGCCGGCGTGCGGATCCTGGGTCGGTGCCGTCTTCGCGGGTGCTGGACTCCCGTGACCCGCGTGCGGGGCTGGCGCCTGTTGCCCCGACGCCCCGGCGGCCGAACTCAGGACGATCGCGAGCGCGACGACACCCTGGCGCACGCTCACGACTGCGCTCCTTCCACCACGTGGACCTCGCGCATCATCCCCGTCTCCATGTGAAACAGCATGTGGCAGTGGTAGGCCCACCGCCCGAGGGCATCGGCCGTCACGCGATAGCTGCGGCGGCTGCCGGGCGGCATGTCCACCGTGTGCTTGCGCACCATGAAGTTGCCCGCCTCGTCCTCGACGTCGCTCCACATCCCGTGCAGGTGGATGGGGTGCGTCATCATCGTGTCGTTCACGAGCACGATGCGGACCCGCTCGCCGTATGTCAGCCGGATCGGCTCGACATCGGAGAACTTCTGCCCGTTGAACGACCAGACGAACCGCTCCATGTGCCCCGTCAGGTGGAGTTCGATCGTCCGGCTCGGCTCACGGCCATCGGGATCGTCGAACGCGCTGCGCAGGTCGCCGTACGTGAGCACCCGCCGCCCGTTGTCACGCAGTCCGATGCCCGGGTCGTCGAACCGCGTCGTGGGCGCCATCGTCTGCATGTCGACGAGAGGATTGCCCCGCTCGCTCTCCGGGTGGCTCTGCATCGCCATCCCGCCATGCCCGGCGTGCGGGTCGGCGACCGATGCCGTGCCGGTCGAATCCGCCGCGTGCCCCGCGTGCGGGTCGGGTGCCTGGACCGGCGGGGGGACCGGCATCACGTGCCCCGCGTGCGAATCGGCGCCGTGCCCGGCATGTGCGTCCGCCGACGTCGCGGCTGCCGCGCTCTGCCCTCCGCGTTCGGCGTTCGGCGTTCTGCCGTCTGCGTTCCCCCCATGCCCCCCATGCCCCATGTCGTCCATGGTCAACACGGGACGCGGATCGAGGTCGGGAATCGCGGCACGCAGTCCGGGGCGCACGGCGAGCGTGCCCGCAGCGAAGCCGGTCCGATCCATCGCCTGGGCAAAGATCGTGAACGCCTCATGGCCCGTGGGCTCGACGATGACGTCGTACGTCTCGGCCACGGCGATGCGGAACTCGTCGACAGTCACCGGGCGGACGGGCAGGCCGTCGGCCGCGACCACCGTCATCTTCAGTCCGGGGATGCGGAGGTCGAAGTAGGTCATCGCCGACCCGTTGATCACGCGCAGTCGCACCCGCTCGCCCGGCGTGAACAGCCCCGTCCAGTTCCCGGCCGGCGCGGTGCCGTTCAACAGGTAGGTGTACGTCGCGCCCGTCACGTCGGCGAGGTCGGCCGCGCTCATGCGCATCTGGCCCCACGCCAGCCGGTCGGCCATGGTGGCGGACCAGCCCTTCTCCCGCAGGTCCCGCACCAGATCCACGACCGTGCGCTGGCGCCAGTTGTAGTAGTGCGATTCCTTCTTCAGCTTCCGGTAGATCCGGCGCGGGTCCTCGTCGGTCCAGTCGGTCAGCATCAGCACGTGTTCGCGGTCGTACGCCACCGGATCGGGGTCGCTGGGGTAGACCACGATCGGCCCATACAGGCCCTGCTGCTCCTGGAACCCCGAATGGCTGTGGTACCAGTACGTGCCCGCCTGCGTGACCGGGAAGGTGTAGGTATAGCTGCCGCCGGCCGGGATGCCGTCGAAGCTGAGGCCCGGCACGCCGTCCATGTTGGCCGGCAGGATCAGCCCGTGCCAGTGGATGGAGGCGTCCTCCGTGAGCGTGTTGCGCGCGCGGATCGTCACCGTGTCGCCCTCGCGCCACTGCAGCAGCGGAGCCGGCAGCGACCTGTTCACCGTGACCGCTGTCCGCGCGGCGCCGGTGAAGTCGACGCGCGACTCGCCGATCTCGAGGTCGAACTCCCGGCCGCGAAGCGTCGCCTGGGGCTGGAGGCCGGCCGAGGCCCCGCGCATGCCGTACGCGGGAGTCGGCAGGGCAAGGCCCCGCGCCGCCAGCACGACGCCGCCCGACGCCAGCCCGCGAACGAAACGCCGGCGACTCGGGTCTGCTGCCGGCGACGGGTGTGTGCGATGAGTCATGTCCTGTGCCCTGGGACGGCCTGAACCGTCTGTCTCGGGGCCCGTGCGGGACGGGCCTTGCGTGTGTCGATCGCCCGGCGAGGGCGTGTGCCTGCCCGAAGAGACGCAGGTCGGCGCGCGCCATTACGCGCCGGCGCCCTGTCACTCGGCTGGGTTGGCGATCAGATCCGCAGGATTGGGGACACGCGAGCGCCACCGAGTGGCGGCGAGGCCGCCGCTGGCGGGGCCACCGGAGCGTGGGGTGCCAGGGAGGGCGAGAGGTGTCGGGCCGCATCCTCAGCCACGAGGGGCGGAGTCACCGACCGCATGCCTCCAGCGGGGACGGGGACCGTCAGCGAAGTGGAGACGTCGCAGCTGTGTCGAGGCGATGCGTCCAACTCCGCCGCTGGCGGGCGCCCGTCAGCGGCGACCCGAGCCGAGACCTCGCTGCCCCCCTCGTGACACGGGCTGTCCTGCTCGGGCGGGCCCGGCTCCACGTCGCCCGAGACGCTGAGGTGCCGAGCGCTCGCGGCAGGGTCGGGGCAATCGAAGGCACAGGCCAGCGTTGCCACGGGCAGCCCGAGCATCACCAGCAGCAGCGCCATTCCCGACAGCACGCGACAGCGAGACGTCACCTTGTGAGTATAGACGTCGCTCCGGGACGACAGGTCGCGCGCCAGGGGCGGCGACGCGACTGGCACCATACTGGTGCGGTGAAAGTGGGCCCCGCGCACGCACCCTTTCCCGGGGAAGACCCGTACTTCGACCGCCTGCGCCAGTGGAGTTGGCTGCTCGATCAGGCCTTCCGGATACCGGGCACCAACATCCGGTTCGGCTGGGACGCCATCGTCGGACTCGTCCCCGGACTCGGCGACCTGAGCAGCCCGGTCTTCGCGGTCCTGCTCCTGGTGCAGGCGTACCGCATGCGCGTGCCTCGTCTGGTTCAGGCACGCATGGTGGTCAACGGGATTGTCGACGCGCTGCTCGGCCTGGTCCCTGGCCTCGGCAACGTGGCGGACATCTTCTGGAAGGCCAACGCCTGGAACATGCAACTGCTCGAGCGCCATGCCCGCCCGGGCGTCGCCCCGTCGCGCGCCGATGCCCTCGTCGTCTGGGGCTTCGTGGCGCTGCTCATGGCGGCGGCCCTCGCGCCGCTCATGCTGCTGGCGTGGCTGGCCGCGTGGGTGCTGGGCGGCGCCGCCTGACGGGACGGGCGGGCACGATCTCGACGGCGAACATGGCAACTGGCCGGCCCCAATCAGCTGATGACCGCGTCGCTGAGGTACGCCCGCTTACGGGTCGATGAAGGCATCGACCCGCAACCCCACGGGCAGGCGTTGGCCGGGGTCGAGTTCGATGAGTGTCTCGAGCACCTTGGTGTCGACCTTCTCGGTGGGCTCGTCGGTCCGGACGTTCTTGCGGCCCAGCATGTCGCTCACGCGGATCACCCGCCCCGTGAACCGGCGCTCGCCGTAGGCGTCGGCCGTGACCCAGGCTTGCTGTCCTGGGCGCAGGCGCGCCACGTCACGCTCGTCCACATCGGCGCGAACGCGAAGCACGGAGAGGTCGGCAATCGTCACCAGGTGCCCTCCGTCTGGCCCCTCCAGCAAGACGCTCTCGCCGGGCCGACGAACCACGCGCAGGATGGTGCCGGCCAGTGGCGCCCGCACGGTCGTCTTGGCGAGCTGCGCTTCGGCCTCGTGCACGCGCGCGCGCGCCTGTGCCACGGCAGCCTGTGCGCGAGCCAGTTCATCGGACCGCGCCGGCGCCTCGACGACCCGTGCCCGTTCCCGGGCCTCCGCCTGGCGCGCGCGCGCGACCTCCACGTCGCTTGCGGACCGGTCGAGTTCCTCGCGCGCAATCACGTCAGCCGCGCCCACACGCCGCTGGTGTTCACGCACCGCCTGCGACAGCAGGGCATCGGCCTCCCTCACAGCCGCGCGGGCCTCGAGTCGCTCCTCGGGGCGAGCGCCATTCACGAGGCGGAGTCGTTCCGCCACGGCGACGTCGTACGCAGCCCGAGCGCTCGCCACACGCGCACGGGCGTCTGCGCTCTCGAGCCGGGCGACGACCGAACCGGACTCGACCTGATCGCCCTCCTCGACGAGCAGAACCGCAACGCGACCGGACACCTCGGCCGTGATCTCGCGCTCCTCGGAAATGGGCTCGACCCGGCCAGGCGCGACAATCCATCGCCCCACACCGGCAGGGACCTCGGCAGCTATCGAGCGCGCAGGCGCGCGGGCGCCTCCCGCGGCACCCGAGGCCGCGGCGGACCGCGACCACATCAGCCAGGTGCTGGTGGCCAGCAACAGGCCGGCCGCGACAATCGTGGGCGTCGTCTTCATCGTGTACTCCGTTCGCTCAGGACAGGGCCAGGGCCCGGGATTCGGGGCTCGGGGCTCGGGATTCGGGACTCGGGTCATGCGGAGGCGGGCTGTCGCGCACCCGGCCGTCCTCGATGTGGACGATGCGGTCCGCGTAGGCGAAGGTGCGGGAATCGTGCGTGACGAGCACGACGGCACGCCCCTGACGGGTCGCGGCATCGCGAAGGAGATCGAGCACGAGCGTGCCGGAGGCGTGGTCGAGCGCCGCCGTCGGTTCATCGGCCAGCACGATGGCTGGCTCGCCTACCAGCGCTCGCGCGATCGCGACCCGCTGCTTCTGGCCGCCTGACAGATCCGCAGGGCGATGGTGCGACCGATCCGCCAATCCGACGGAGTCAAGGGCGGCGTGGGCGCGTCGCAAGGCCCCGGGTCCCCGCTGCCCCCGCAGGTCGAGCGCCACGGCGACGTTCTCGAGGGCGGTCAGGGCCGGAAACAGGTTGAAGCCCTGGAAGACGAACCCGATGTGCCTCAGCCGGATCTCCGGCAGCGCGCGCTCCGGCAGCCCGACGATCTCCGTGCCCCCGATACGGACGCTTCCCGACGTGGCGCGGAGAATCCCGCCCAGAATCGAGAGCAGTGTCGTCTTGCCAGACCCCGACGGACCCATCAGGAGGAGGACCTCGCCGGCCGACACGTCGACGTCGACGCCTCGCAGCGCATGGACGGCGGTGGCACCGTCACCGTACGACTTCATGACCTCGCGGGCTGCGATGGCAGCAGACATCGGCGGACTCCCTGGCAGCTATCCCTTGAACACCATCGCGGGATCGATGCGCGTGACCTTGTTGATGGAGACGATCGACGCCCCGACGCACATGCCCAGCGTGAGCGCGAACAGTCCCGCGGCCAGTGCTCCCGGAACGATGATCGCCGTCGTACCCGCGAGCGACGCGCGCGACACCCCCATCACGATCACGATGGCGACGGCATAGCCGACGATCCCGCTGATCGCGGCCTGGCGGACGATGACCCTGTAGATGTAGCCGTTGGTCGCCCCCATCGCCTTCAGCGTGCCGTACTCCCGGATGTGATCGACCGTGGCGGCATAGATCGTCTGGGCCACGACCACGATGCCCACCAGCAGGCCCAGGCCGGCCGCGATCAGGACGGTGATGCCTGCGCCTGTCCCGAACATCCAGTAGTCCTGCTGCGTGCGACGCCACGTCTGCGTCGCTCGGGCCGACACGTCCGGAACGGCCGCCTCGATGCGCGCGGCGAGCTGGCCGGGATCGGTACCGGGCGCGGCTGTCACGAGCAGGTACATGGTCTGGTCCGACCGGAGCCCGACGTAGTCCTGCGCCCGCTCGAACGAGGCGAACACCGCTGGGGCCGTCGTGAACGTGCGGATCCCGCGAGTGAACCCGACAACGCGCACGCGATGACCGCGGATCTCGAACGTCTGCCCGACGTGGGTGACGCCGAGCTTCTCCCGGTACAACTCGTCCACGATCACGGCGTCCGGTTGCGCCAGGTCGTCGGGTGTGCCGGCGACGAGGTTCCAGGGCCGTCCCATGCGGCCACCGAGATCCACGCCGACGACGAGGCAGCCCTCCTGCGCGCCATCCGGGCGCTTCCAGTCGCCGAAGGCCACGATGTGCTGCTGGACGTCGGCCACGCCCGCGACCGCGCGTACCTGATACGCACGTCGCTCGCCGAAGGCCACGCCGTTCTCGAGGTTGCCGACGCCGCGCGACATCACCCAGACGTCGGCGCCCGCGTGCGTGATCACGTCGGACGTGGCGCGGGTGAACCCCACGAACAGGCCGAGCTGGATGGCCGACAGCACCACCGAGAACACGATGCCCGTGAGGGTCACCGCGAAACGCACACGGTCGTGCAGCAGGTTGCGCAGGGCCAGGGACGGCATGCAGGGTCTCCTCGCTGTGAGACGACGCACCCAAGAAGAACGTTCCTCACAAACTTAACGGTGTTAACTTAGACGCCTGACGCGTCGCTGTCAAGCGGCGCAGGCCCCGCCATCAGGGCCGGGCCGTCGACCGCCGCGGTCCTCGCGTCGGGGCGCTTCGGGCGCGCACACGCTTCTGGGGCCCGGCGGGCCGCCCTCGGCCGAGGCCGGCAATCATCGTGTCGATCGTGTGGTCGACCAGCCGCTGGCGCGGCGCCCAGGGGAACGCGCTGTGGGCGACGAAGAGGGAGACCAGGCCGTGCACGGCGGCCCACAACCCCTGGGCCGAGACGTCCACGTCCAGGGCCGGCAGGTCGCCGCTGTCGACGCACGCGCGCAGCGCCACCCGCAACACCTCGAACGCGCGACTGCCGGCCGAAGCGGTGAACCCCGCCTCGTCGACCTGGTTCTTGCCGTGGCGGAGCGTGAAGGTCAGCGTGTAGTCGTCGGGGTGCTGGAGGCCGAAGGTCACGTACAGCCGCAAGCCCTCGCGCAGGAACTCGAGCGGCGGCAACCCGCGGGCCGCGAGTTTCTCCAGACGGGTCGCGAGCGTGGCGAACGTCTCCTCGCACACGGCCTCGAGCACGGCGTCCTTGTCCCGGAAGTGCAGGTAGATGGCCGTCGGTGAGTACTCGATCCGGGCGGCGAGCTTGCGCATCGTCACCGCCTCGAATCCTTCCTCGGCGAACAGTCGGCGCGCGGCCGCCAGGATCTCGCGGCGCAGGTGCGCCTTGTGGCGCTGTCGTCGTTCGGCGGTGCCCATGGGTGAACGCCGTCAACCTACCAGCATCGCCCCGTCACGTCGAGCCGCGCCCCTCCTCCCGACACCGCCCGGCCATCGCCCGGGTGCACGTGGTCTATGATGCGCGTGCCCGGCCAGAGTCGCGGGCCCATCAGTCTGGAGCGCATTCGATGTCCATCTCTCCCCTCACGCGCATCGCCGCGGCAGCTGGCAGTGGCCTCGTCCTGTCGGCCGCCGTCCTCGCGCAAGGTCCCGCGGCGCCGCGCACCCACACGTTCAGCGCCAAGGAACTCGCGACGCCCTCCGAGCAGAAACCGAATCCCCCGAAGATGATTCCCCGGCCGGAGGGCGCATCGCTGACGCTGCCGGAGGGCTTCACCGCGACGGTCATCGCCTCGGGCGGCTTCAAGCGTCCGCGCACGGCCGCGCAGGCACCCAATGGCGACATCTTCATCGTCGACTCCGGCGCCGGGTCGCTGTGGGTGCTGCGCGATGCGGACGGCAACGGCACGATTGCCGATGCCGAGCGTCACGAGTTCGCCACGGGCCTCAAGCAGCCGTTCGGCCTCGCCTTTCAGAAGGGCGCGCTCTATGTCGCCAACACCGACGCCGTCGTGCGGTTTGCCTACACGCCAGGGGATCTGAAGGCCAGCGCGGCGCCGACGACAGTGACCGCCCTGCCGAGCGGGCCCACAGGCCACTGGACCCGTAACATCGCGTTCACGCCTGACGGCCGGCAGTTCTACGTGACCGTCGGGTCGTCTCACAACATCGACCCGGACCCGGATCCGTTGCGCGCGACGGTCCTGCGCTTCAACGCCGACGGCAGCGGGCAGCAGGTGGTCTCGACGGGCGTTCGCAATGGCGTCGGCCTGGCGTTTCACCCGACGACACGTGAACCGTGGGTGACGGTGCAGGAGCGCGACGGCCTGGGAGACGATCTGGTCCACGACTTCCTCGCCAAGGTGGCGCCGGGCCGGTTCTACGGCTGGCCCTGGGCCTACCTCGGCGCGCACGAAGACCCGCGGCACGCCGGCAAGCACCCGGAACTGGTGGCCAAGACCGCGACGCCCGAACTGCTCTTCGAGCCGCACGCGTCGGCGATGACACTGGTCTTCTACTCGGGCCGGACCTTCCCGGCCCGGTACAGGACCGGGGCGTTCGCCGCGCTGCGCGGGTCGTCTGGACGCACGAAGCGGACCGGGTACAAGATCGTCTACATCCCGTTTGCCAAGGGCCAGCCCACCGGCAGCTACGAGGACTTCGCGACAGGCTGGATGCTCGGCGAAGACCGGCCCGAGGTCTGGGGCCGACCCGTCGGTCTCGCGCAGTTGCAGGACGGCTCCCTCCTCCTCGTCGAGGACGGCAACGGGAGCATCTGGAAGATCAGCTACAAGGGATAGACGGAGGACTTGCCATGCATCGCCTGATTCCTGTTGTTGCCGTGGCCGCCATCGCCACGGCCGGTACCGTCCTGGTGCACGCACAAGCGTCGCCCCAGATGTCGTTCTTCATCACGAGCGTCGGCTCGGGCAAGGGCGCCGACCTCGGCGGCCTCGCGGGGGCCGACAAGCACTGCCAGGCGCTGGCGGCCGCTGTCGGCGCCGGAGGCAAGACGTGGCGGGCGTACCTGAGCGCCACGGCGGCCGACGGCAAGCCTGCGGTCCACGCCAGGGACCGCATCGGCACTGGGCCGTGGCACAACGCCAAGGGTGAGCTCGTGGCCAGCGACATCGCGGACCTGCACGGTGCCGCCGCATCGTTCACCAAGCAGTCGGCGCTGAACGAAAAGGGCGGGGTCGTCAACGGACGCGGCGACACCCCGAACACCCACGACATCCTGACCGGCAGCAAGCAGGACGGCACCGTAGCCGACGGCGATGCGGCGACGGCAACCTGCAGCAACTGGACGAGCAGCGCGGACGGCGTCGGCAGCGCGGCTGTGGGCCACTTCGATCGGACCGGCGGCGGAGCGGCGCCGACGTCGCTCAACGCAGCCCACAACTCCCGTGGCTGCAGCCAGGCCAACCTCGTCGGCACCGGCGGCGCGGGCCTGTTCTACTGCTTCGCGGTACTGGAGAAGGGTCCCTCGCGGTAGGGGTGCCTCTCAGAGGTAGGGCCGGGTGTCCCACCCGGCCGCTATCCATACCCACCCGGCCACCATCAACAGCGGCGGCGTGGGACACGCCGCCCTACCTCTTCGACGGCCGACGGTTACGAGACGTCGGTGAGGTAGTCGAGCTTGCCCGTGCTGTCGCCGAGCGATTCGGTCGGTACGCCCATGCCGTCCATGAGCGACAGGTAGAGGTTGTTCATCGGCGTCTGGGTCTTGTAGACCACGTGCCGCCCCGTGCGCACCAGGCCGCCGCCCTGCCCGACGATCATCACCGGCAGGTCGTCGTGCGTGTGGCGGTTGCCGTCGCTCAGGCCGCTGCCATACACGACCATCGAGTTGGCGAGCAGGGTGCTGTCGCCTTCCTGCGTCGCCTTCAGCTTGCCGATGAAGTACGCGAACAGCTCGGCGTGGAAGACGTTGATCTGCTCGACACGCGCCATCCACTCCTTGTTGTTGCGGTGGTGCGTCAGCGGGTGGTGCGGATCGGGCACGCCGATTTCCGGGTACGTGCGCATCGACCCCTCGCGACCCACCATCATCGTGACGACGCGCGTCAGGTCGGTCTGGAAGGCGACGACCTGCAGGTCGTACATCAGCTTCACGTAGTCGGCAAACGCCACGGGAATCCCCGTCGGCTTGTCGATGCCGGGCCGCAGGTCACGCGTGTCGCTCTCCGCGACCTCGATCTGCCGCTCGATCTCGCGCACGGCGTGCAGGTACTCCTCCACCTTGCGGCGATCGCTGGCGCCGAGCGTCCCCGACAACTGCTTCGTCCTGTCGCTCACGAGGTCGAGAATCGAACGGCGATGCAGGAGGCGGCGCTGGCGGGCCGCGGGATCCAGGTGCGCATCGGCACCGAAGAGCCGCTCGAACACGAGCCGCGGGTTGGTCTCGGGCGGCATCGGCGCCGTGTCGCTGCGCCAGGCCAGGCTGTTGGTGTAGGCACAGCTGTAGCCGGAATCGCAGTTACCGATCGTCCGCGAGTCGTCGCAGCCGAGTTCGAGGGACGCAAAGCGCGTCGTCCTGCCAAGGTGCTCGGCGACGATCTGGTCGGCCGAGACGCCGTTGCTGATGTCGGCGCCAGCGGTCTTCCGGGGATGGACGCCCGTCAGGTATGACGCCGCCGCACGCGCGTGGTCGCCGGGACCGTCGCCGAGCGCCATGCCGTTCTTCTGGGCCAGGCCCGTGAGGACGAGCATGTCGCCCTTGTACGCCGCCAGCGGCTTCAGCACCGTGGAGAGCTCGAAGCCCGCGCCGGCCCCCTGCGGCGTCCAGCCGGTCATCGACACGCCGTTGGGCACGTAGGTGAACACGAGACGCTTCGGCGCCGTCGTCGCGGGTGCTGCTTTCGCGAGCGCGGGCGTCATCGCGTCGAGCAGCGGCAGGGCGACTGAAGCGCCGAGCCCCCGGAGGAAGGTCCGTCGTGGCAGGTGCGTGCCCGTGATGATCATGGCGCTGTCACTCCGGCGGGCGCGGCCCGCCGCATCTGGAACGGGAGGCTGTTGACGATCTCGAGGACCAGCCCCGAGAAGCGGTACTCGTGCTGCGGCAACCTGGACACGATGCCCCGCACCGTCGGCTTGTCGTGGCGCTCGAGGCCTCGGCCGAGCGCGTAAATCATCAGCTTGGACGTGAGTGCACGGGCGAAGTCCTGCCGGTCCTGCACCAGGATGCTGCGCAGTTCGGACGGCTGGTGGAAGGTCCGCCCGTCTGGCAGCTCCCCCTTCGGGTCGATCGCGAACTTGCCGTCCATGGCGCGCCACGCGCCGATGGCGTCGTAGTTCTCGAGGCCGAAGCCGAGCGGATCCATCCGGCGATGGCAGGACGCGCACGTCGGGTCTGCGCGATGCGCCTCCATCTGCTGTCTCAGCGAGGCCGACTGGCCCACGGCGGTCTCGTCGAGGGCCGGCACGCCCGCTGGCGGATCAGGCGGCGGCGCGTCGAGCAGGTTGTCCAGCACCCACTTGCCCCGGAGCACCGGCGAGGTGCGCGTGGCATACGACGAGACGGTGAGCACGCTGGCCTGCGTCAGCACACCGCCGCGCTGGCCCGTGGTCAACTCGACGCGCCGGAACGCCGGTCCCGTCACACCCTCGACGCCGTAGTGCCGCGCCAGCCGTTCGTTCAGGAACGTGTAGCGCGCGTCCAGGAACTCGAGCACGCTGCGGTCCTCGCGCACGATGTTGGCGAAGAACAGTCGCGTCTCGTCGCGCATCGACAGCCGGAGGTAGTTGTCGAAGGTCGGGAACTTGTCGCGGTCGGGCGCCACGGACTCGAGTGCGCGGAACTGCAGCCACTGCCCGCCGAACTCCTCCACCAGTGCCAGGGCCTTCGGGTCGGCGAGCATGCGGCGGACCTGGGCCTCGAGCACACCCTTCGACCGGAGCGCCCGCCTGTCGGCGAGCCGCCGCAGTTCGGCGTCGGGCAGGCTCGACCACAGGAAGTAGGACAGGCGTGAGGCGAGTTCGTGGTCACTCACGGGGACGACAGGCGATCCGTCGCGCGCCACGCGGTCCTGCTCGATCCGGAACAGGAAGTCCGGCGACACCAGCACCGCCTGCAGCGCGATGGCAAGCGCCTCGTCGAACGACTCGCCCGCCTTCTGCGCGCGCGCCATCACGGCGACGTACGGCACCAGTTCCTCGCGCGACACGGGCCGACGGAAGGCGCGCTGCGCGACGGCGGAGATGTTCTTCAAGCCGCACCACGCCTGATGCTGGACGCGCCGTGGCTGCCCGACGTTGCTGGTCGTGCCTGTGGTCCCCCGATTCGTCGTGCCGGCGCCGCTCGGCAGATGATCCGCCGCGATGTGACCGCAGGCGTACACGGCTGCCAGGCTCCGGGGCGAGGGCGGCGTCGCGGCCCCAAACGGACCAGCGAGTTCGAGGCGGCCGACGCGGGCCGTGTTGATCGGGGCCTTGTTCAGCGCCGCCTGCCGCGCGTCGAACTGCTTGCGGAGTTCCGCGAGGCGCTCCTCCGTAACCACGCGCGGGGGCGGCTTGAACTCCGCCACGCGGTGCTGCTCCGGCCGGGCCGATGGATTGGGGCCGCCGTAGCGCGCCGGGAGGCCATCGAACAGGTCGAGCAGGGTCGCGGCAATCCATCGCTCCCCTGTCGCCAGCGGCACGCGGAACTCGAGCGTCTTGCCGTCGAGTTCCTGCTCGTCATCGTCGAAGGACGCCTGCGCCGCGGGATCGAGAGCCTGCTCGGCCGCCAGTACCCCGTCCACGTAGAGCCCCACCCGGACGGGCATCGACCCGAGGGGGCGGCGCCCGTTCATGTAGACCCGAATCATGTACTGCCCGGGGACGGTCACCCTGTGGCTCGCGTGCGCCGCATTGGGCAGGCTCAGGCCGGACGTGTCGTAGGTCTCCGGCGGGGTGCGCAGCGGGGCGACGACGGCGGTCGGCGCCTTGAGGCGCACGAGCGCCGGCGCCTGGGTCTCATGGCCGAACATCGCCGTGCGCACCACGCGCTCGGCCGCGACCATGTACTTCTCGAACAGCACGGGCGACAGCGACAGCACGTCGGCGATGTTGTCGAAGCCGTACCCGGCATCGTCCTGCGGAAAGTCGTCGGCCGGGCGCAGGTCCACGCCGAACAGGTCGCGCACGGTGTTGTTGTATTCGGTACGGTTCAGTCGCCGCGCCGTGACGCGCCCCGGATCGGGCGGCGTGACCCGCTCGAGCCTGGAGAACTCCCGCTCGATCCAGACGGTGACCGCCTCGACGTCCTTCTGGTCGGGCCGCTCCTCGTCTTCGGGCGGCATCTCGCCGGTCCGGAGCTTGAGGAGCATGTGTTCGACGTCGTCGAGGTGGGTCGCCACGAGGTCGGCATTGGCGAGCCGCTCGATGTTCATTCCGCCCTTCTGGCGGCGGTTGTTGTGGCAGTCGGTGCAGTTCTTCTCGAAGAAGGGCTTGACGACCGCGTCGAAGGCCGCGCGATCGGGCTCGCGGTCGCTGACCGAGGGGCCAGGCGACGCGGAGGCGGCCAGAGAGGCCGCGGCCACGATCAGAAGGGTGAGCGAACGACGCACCGGGTCCCCGGCATTGTAAGCCGGGCCGGTCGCCATGGGTACGGGAGGGACGGCCGTCCCGGCCGTCCATGTCCGCAGAACGTGGCAGGAGCGGTGGCGAGGGACCGCTCGGAGAGCGGTCCCTCCCTAACAGATCAGACGCGAGAACGTCGGACGACGACGCGCTACGTGGACGAGACGAGGATGTCGTTCAGGCGAACCTCGAAAATCAGCGTGGCGTTGGGCGGAATCGAGCCATTGCCGGTCGACCCGTAGGCCAGGGCAGGCGGAATCACCAGGCGCCGGATGCCGCCCACCCGCATTCCCGGGATACCCTGGTCCCACCCCGCGATCACCTGACCCGCGCCGAGGACGAACTGGAAGGGCGTCCGTCCCGTCTGGAGCGACGTGTCGAACAGCGTGCCCTTGTTGTCCGAGGTGGTGGTGTTGTACAGCCAGCCGTAGTAGTCCACGACGAGGCGCGCACCGCTGACGGCTTCGGCTCCGGTCCCGGCGGTGACGTCCGTGGCCGAGAACGGCACGTTGGCGACCCATGTCTGATCGGTCGTGCTGGGCGAGGTCGGTGTGCTGCTGCTGCTACCGCCGCAGGCGGCCGCCGAGACGGAGGCGGCAATGCCGAGGAGCAGGGCGCGGCGCGTAGGAAACGAAGGGTCGTGTGACATCCGACTCACGAGCCTAACAGACAGCGCCGCAGAAAACCTGTGAATTTTCTGCCAATTTGTTTCACCTTCGTCGGGAAGGCCACTAGCCCGTCCCAGGCGTCCTAAGGACCGGCTGCGCCGGAAGACCGGAAGCCAGCGGGCCGGATGCCCGCCCGCGTCGAGGTCTCACCAGCGGCCGCGCCTGCCGACCGCTTCAAGCGTGGCCGGGGTCCTGGGCCGGCAGGCGGCTGAGCACGAGCGCACCCGCCACGAACACCAGGATGGCGATGGCCATCGGTCGGAGCGTGCCGTCGAACAACGCCGACACCGCCAGCGTCGCGACGCCAGACGCGCCGTACTGGAGCGATCCGAGCAGCGCCGAGGCCGTCCCCGCATCGCGGTCGAACGGCGCAAGCGCCAGCGCCGTCGTGTTCGGCAGCACGAAGCCGAGCAGCAGCACGAGCACCAGCATCGGCGTGGCCAGGCGCATCAACCCGGGCACGGCCAGCGCCGTGACTCCCAGAAGGATCGCCGCGGCCAGCACCTGCGCGACCAACGCCCGCGTCAGCACGATGCCCGTCTCCTCGCGCGCGAGGAGCGCGCGGTTCAGTTGCGACGCGGCGATGAGACCGACAGAGTTCACGCCGAACATCAGGGCGAACCCTGACGGCGACAGTCCCAGCACCTGCATGTAGAGGAACGGCGCGCCGGCGATGTAGGCAAACAGCACGCACTGCGCGAGGGCGCCGGCCGCGGCGAACCGCCGGAACCGGGGTTGCCGCGCCACTCGTCCGAACGCGGCGACCACACCTCGCGTCGTCAGGGTCACCGCACGCGACTCCGGAGCCGTATCGGGCAGGCCTCGCGTCACGGCGATCCAGGTGAGGGCGCCAAACGCGGTCAGGATGGCAAAGAGCGCGTGCCAACCAGCCAGGCCGAGCACCCACCCGCCGAGCATGGGCGCCAGGATGGGGGCGACGCCCATCACCAGCATCAGCGACGACAGTACGCGGGCCGCCTCGCGAGGGCCGAACACATCGCGCACGACGGCGCGGGCCGTCACGACGCCGGCGCATCCGCCGAGTGCCTGCAGACCGCGCCACCACATGAGTTGGCCAATCGAGCCCGACATGGCGCATCCGGCAGACGCCAGGGTGTACAGCGCCAGGCCGACAAGGAGCGGGCGACGACGACCGAACCGATCCGACAGCGGCCCGTAGAACAGTTGCCCGATCGCGAGGCCGATGAAGAACACCGAGAGCGTGCGCTGAACCGCCGCTGCGTCGGTGCCGAACGTCGACTCCAGCGACGGGAAGGCCGGCAGGTACATGTCGATCGACATGGGCGCGATGGCCGTCAGGCTGCCGAGCAGCAGGATGAGGCCAGGCTGGCCCCGCGACGCGTTGGACACGGGGCATTATCTCGGGAGTCGGGAGTCGGGAGTCGGGGCGGGGCTTGGGAGTCGGGGGCTGGGAGTTGGAAGTTGTCGCGCCGTAGCCCGAAGGGCGCGAGGACCTGTCCGCCGGAGCCCGAAGGGCGCGAGGACCTGTCCGCCGGAGCCCGAAGGGCGCGGGGACCTGTCCGCCGGAGCCCGAGGGGCGCGGGGACCTGTCCGCTGGAGCCCGAAGGGCGCGGGGACCTGTCCGCCGGAGCCCGCAGGGCGCGGGGACCTGTCCGCCGGAGCCCGCAGGGCGCGAGGACCTGTCCGCCGGAGCCCGCAGGGCGCGAGGACCTGTCCGCCGGAGCCCGCAGGGCGCGAGGACCTGTCCGCCGGAGCCCGCAGGGCGCGAGGACCTGTCCGCCGGAGCCCGAAGGGCGCGGGGACCTGTCCGCCGGAGCCCGAAGGGCGCGGGGACCTGTCCGCCGGAGCCCGAAGGGCGAAGGTGGATGAACTCCCCACCGCGCACTCCCGTCAAAGGCGCAGAGTCATCCCGACGAAGGAGCCCTGCCGATGTCCATCCGCGTTTCATCTCTCGTGGCCGCGTCCGTCCTCGCGCTGACGCCCGCCATCGCTCTGGCCCAGCCGCTCACGTTCGAGCGCACCCTGACTGTCGGGGCCTCACCCACGCTCGACGCCTCGGCCGGCAGCGGCAACGTCACGGTTCGTGCGGGAGGCAGCACGATCGTCGTGAAAGGCACCGTGGAGGTCCGCAAGGGCTGGGGCGCGCCGGCCAACGCCGGCGACCTGGCGAAGCAGGTCGCGGCCAATCCGCCGATTGAACAGACCGGAGACGCCGTCAAGGTCGGTCGGATCGCCGACGAAGCCACCCGCAAGGCCGTGTCGGTCTCCTACGACATCACGGTGCCAGCGGCGACGCTCGTGGCGGCCAACTCGGGCTCGGGCGACGTCACCGTCAGTGGCATCGCCAACGCCGTCAAGGCCAACAGCGGGTCGGGCCACATCACCGCCACCGACATCGGCGGCGACCTCGATGCCCGTACGGGTTCCGGCGACGTCTCCGTCAAGGGCGCGAAGAAGGCCGCGAGCCTGTCGAGCGGCAGCGGCGACATCAGGGCAGCCCTGACGGGCGCCGGCGACGTGAAGGCCAGCACCGGCAGCGGCGACATCACCCTCACGGGCGTCGTCGGCCTGCTCTCGGCGAACACGGGCAGCGGCAGCATCGCCGTCGAAGGCAAGCCGACAGGCGACTGGAAGGTCTCCGCGGCCTCCGGTGACGTCAAGGTCGTGGTGCCGGCCGAGCAGGGCTTCACGCTGGACGCCAGCACGGCCTCGGGCAGCCTGGACGTCGCCGCGCCGCTCACCGTGCAGGGCAAGATGGACCGCCGGCGCGTGCAGGGCACGGTCCGCGGCGGCGGGCCGACACTCAAGGTGAGCACCGCCAGCGGCGACATCGCGGTGCGGTAGCGGGGACCGGGGACCGGGGACCGGGGACCGGGGACCGGGGACCGGGGACCGCTGGATTCCGTTGCTGTCGACCTGGCCGCGGCCACTCATGCCGCAACGTTCGGCGTTCGGCGTTCGGCGTTTACCTGACAAACGCCTCCGGCAGGCCGCCGTCGACGTTGAGCACCTGGCCGGTGATGCGGCCGGTGCGGTCGGAGAGCAGGAAGTAGGCCGCTTCCGCCTGGTCCTCGGGCGTGATCGGCTGGCGCGTCAACGTCCGCTGGGCGTAGAACTCCGCGAGTTGCAGCCGCAGCTCGTCGGCCGACGCCGCGGGGTCGAAGGCAATCCCATACTTGGTGAGCGACGACATGACCCGCTCCCTGGGAAACATCGTCGACCCCTGCACGACGGTCGCCGGCGCGACGCCGTTGACGCGGACGTGCGGCGCGAGTTCGACAGCCAGCGTCCGCACCAGGTGGTTGGCTGCGGCCTTGGACGTGTCGTAGGCCGCCGACCCCTTCTTGGCGACGAGCGCGTTCACGCTGGTGGTGAGCACCAGGCTGCCCGGCAGTTGCTGGAGGTCCCAGACCTGCCGGTACTCGTCGGCCACGAGGTAGCCGCCCATCACGTTGATGTCGAAGGTTCGCTGCCAGACGGCGTCGGTGACGTGGCCGGTCGCGTCTGGCGTCGGGAAGCTGCCAGCGGTCACGACGACGTGGTCGACGCCGCCGTAGGCGCGGACCGTCTCGTTGACGAGCGCGCGCACGCTGACGCGGTCGGTGACGTCCACCGCCGCGCCGATGGCCGGCCCGCACCCGCTGATCCCGCTGCCGGCCACGCCAATCCCGAGTCCGTATCGCTTCGTGAGTTCGCCCGCCGTGGCCTCGGCCGACTCCTGCGCGAGGTCCGCGCACACGACGTGCGCGCCCTCGGCCGCCACGCGATGCGCGACGGCCCGGCCGATGCCGCTGCCGGCGCCGACGACAACCACCACGCGCCTGGCGAGCGGCTTCTCGGCTGGCATCCGCCGCAGCTTGGCCTCCTCGAGCAGCCAGTACTCGATGTCGAACGCCTCCTGCTGCGGCAGCGCGACGTACTCGTCGATGGCCTCCGCACCCCGCATCACCTCGACGGCGCAGTTGTAGAACTCCGCTGTCACGCGCGATTCGCTCTTGTCCTTCCCGAACGCGATCATCCCGAGGCCGGGAATCAGGATCACGGTGGGATTCGGATCGCGCATGGCCGGCGAGTCGGGCCGCTTGCAGGCCTCGTAGTACGCGGCGTAGTCGCGTCGGTACCGATCGAGGCCGTCGGTGAGTCGTCGGCGCAGCCCCTCGAGGTCGCTCGTCGACGGATCCCACGCCACGTACAGCGGCTTGATCTTGGTGCGCAGGAAATGGTCCGGGCACGACGTGCCGAGTTCGGCGAGCCGGGGCGCGTCGTGGCTGTTCACGAAGCGAAGGATGGTGGCATCGTGCTGCAGCGTCGCGATCATCCGCTTCTGGCCCGACCCACCCCGCGGAGCACTGGCGGAACCGGACGTGTCCGCCGTAGCCTTGGCGAAGGCGGAGACCTGGCCGCGCAGCCAGGGGACGATCTCCAGCAGGGCGGCGTCGCGCTGCTCGTCCGGGATGTCGGAGTACTTCTGCCCGCCGAACGTCGCCTCGCCCTTGTCGCGGGCCTCGATGTACTCGGCGGCCCTGGTGATGAGCGAGAGCGTCAGGTCGTAGCAGGCCTTGTCGTCCTCGGCCCAGTTGATGAGGCCATGCTGGCCGAGGATCACGCCGCGGGCCCGGGGATGGCGGGCGACGACGTCCTGCAGCACGAGCCCGAGTTCGAATCCCGGACGCTGCCACGGCGTCCAGACCACGTCGTCGCCGTAGATCTCGCGCGTGAGCCGCTCGGACTGCCGCGACGCCGCCACGCTGATGACGGCGTTGGGGTGCATGTGGTCGACGTGTGCGGCGGGCACGAACGCGTGCAGTGGCGTGTCGATCGACGTCGCGCGGGGGTTGAGGTTGAACGTGCAGTGCGGGTAGAGGCCCACCATGTGGTCCTCGGCGGGCGACTTGACGCCGCGTGCGCCGAGGCTGGCGTACACCTCCTGCAACTGCATCACGCGGTCCTGGTAGAGCGACGCGAAGTTGGCGAGCGTGCTCGTCCGCAGGTCGCCACCCGATCCCTTGACCCACAGGACGCGCACCGGCCGGCCCGTGAGCGGATCGGTCTCGGTCAGCTTGGCCGACGTGTTGCCGCCGCCCGTGTTCGTGATGCGCTGATCGGCGCCGAGGATGTTCGATCGATACACGAGACGCTCTGCCGGCGAGAGCGAGGCCGCGCGCGTGTCATCCCAGGAATCTGTGACGTGTGTCATGGTCGGAGCCTGCAACGGTAGGGCCGCGTGTCCCGCGCGGCTCACAGCGGCGCGATCGGAGACCGCGCCCTACTCATATCGTGAAACGTAGAACGCCGTGCCCGCCGCGAGGTACACGAGCGTGGCCAGGATCAGCCACTGCTGCATGTCGGGCAGGGCCGTCGTCACGCCTGCTGCGTCGAGGCCCGCGATCCGCGCAGGCAGCGCGAGGCACACCAGCAGCGCCAGCACAGCGAGGATACCGGTCGCCGTCGCCAGGCCGGAACCGTGGCGCTCGTCCGGCGCCTGCGAGGGTCTGGCCCCGCGGCGCGCGAGCCCGGGAATCCCCGACGTCCCCGGCGGGGCCGGCACGCGCGCGCCAGCCAGCGACGCCAGGACGATGTAGGTGACGATCGTGAGGAGGTAGACGGGCACGAAGAGGAAGAACAGGTGGAGCACACCCGCGCGTTCGAGCACGAGCCCGACGGTGACCGATCCCACCCAGGCCACGAGCGCGGGCCAGTTCAGGGCCAGCCGCTGGTGGTAGGCCCAGTATCTGGTGAGTCCGATTCGTGGGAACAGCCAGTGCTCGGTGAGGACGACAGCGCCGGCCGGGGCCAGCAGCAGGCCGTAGATCCCCACGAAGTCGAGCAGCCGCGTGAAGACGAACGGGAAGCACGCGATGATCGTCGTCACGATGCCGGCCACGAGCGTGACGCGGGCGCGGGACCAGTTGGGCGTGACGGCCTGCAGCGCGAGGCCCGCGCGATAGAGCGTCGGGTTCGACGTCGTCCAGCCGGCGACGATCACCGCGAGGATGCCCGCCCACCCCAGCGTCGTGTACGCCACGGCGCCTGAATCCAGCTCCGCCAGCGGCGTCCGCAGCAGCAACGCGGCGCCGGCGCCCATCATGCCCGCGCACAGATCCAGGCGAGGTAGTGGCCCAGGAACATGCCGAACGCGGAGAACAGGCCATACGAACTCCGCTTCGCGTAGCGGAACAGCGCCATGTCCGACAGCCCGCCGTGCATCGCCAGGTTGCAGATCCAGGCGAAGGCCGCGATCTTGCCAGAAGCCGATCGGCGCGGCGCCGTCTGGCGTGCGCCCCGTCCAGACCACGCGCCCGGCCATGGCGAAGAAATCGTCGACGCTCGAAATGCGTGTCAGGCCGGCTTCGGTGGCCAGCGACGGCAGCGCCACGAGCGCGCCGCCGATGAACATCAGGAACATCCAGGGCGCACAGACGCTGGCAAACGCCGCGAGGCGTTTGAAGCCCGCCATGGCGAGTCCCACGACGACGGCGCCGACGCCCAGCACCACGAGCACGAAGCGCAGGTCGTCGGGATACCAGTGGACCTGCGGGGGGATGCCGAACGGAATGCGCACCGCCGAGGCCGACACCGTGATCATGCAGCCGGCGAGGATGCAGAACAGGACCGCGTTGAGCACGTTGTAGACCACCGTCAGCCATGGCCCGCCGATCCTGCGGAGGTACCAGTACAGCGTCAGCCGCGTCTGCACCGCGATCGGGCGCGCACACGCAGCGTCCACGTCAGCACGGCCAGCAGGTTGCCGATCGCGAGCCCGACGAACATGTCGCGCACGCTCGCGCCCCAGTTGACGAACAGCACGCCGATGACGAACTCGGTGGCGGCCACGTGCTCGCCGGCGAACGACCCGGCGAAGTAGCCGGGGCCGACGAGACGGTCTTCGGTGACGGGCTCGCGGTCGAACTCGTACAGCGCATCGAGGTGCTCGGCGGCCGACGGCGTGGACATGGGTCGGGAGTATACAGTCGGCCTTCGGCCATCGGCGTTCGCGGATCCCCGACACACAGCACACTTGCCGTCGCCGCTGACAACTCGGTGATCCGCCCCTGCGGGACGTGTCCCGCGGGGGCGGACGCAGATCCGTAGACGCGGGACTTGTCCCGCGGGGCGGACGCAGATACGTAGACGCGGGACTTGTCCCGCGGGCAGCGCGGCGGCGGCCGGACGAGTCCGGCCGCTACGTCGCGGTGGTGGATACGTCGCCGCTGACAACTCGGCGATCCGTAGCCGCGGGACCTATCCCGCGGGGGCGGACGCAGATACGTAGACGCGGGACTTGTCCCGCGCGGGCGGACGCAGATACGTAGACGCGGGACTTGTCCCGCGCGGGCGGACGAAGCCGTCACCGAGTCGCTGAAGTTGGTCAACTGGAGCGGCGCGCCTGCCCCTGCCACCCGGAGGTCACAGCGGCTGGCACAGCCATCCGGGCATCCTGGTGGCGGCCGTCAGGTCGGGCCAGGTGGACTTCTACGACCAGACCTGCACGATGAGCCGGTACGCCGCCGGCAGCGTGTACACCGAGAACAACGAAGTGCACGGGATCTACAATGGCGGCAACGAGCCCGCCGAGTTGTACCTCACGTTTCTCGTCAAGCGCGGAGCGGGCCGGAGGCTGGACGCACCCGCACCCGCCTGCGCCAGTCTGACGCCCATCCCCTGACGGCACGCCGCGAGGGACGCGGACAGCCGCGTCTCTCGCCATCCGTTGCCCGCCGTTCTGCGTTACAGTGCTTCTCCCCGACGGAGTTCAGCATGGCCACGCGGACGCACGAAGAGATCGCGGCAGCCGCCCTCGACCAACTCGCCATCGAGTTGCCGTCGTGGGGGTTCGCCAACACGGGTACCCGGTTCGGCAAGTTCCTGCAGGCCGCCGCGGCGGCCTCCATCGAGGAGAAGTTCGCCGACGCGGCACAGGTGCACCGCCTGACCGGCGCCTGCCCGACGCTGGCGCTCCACGTGCTGTGGGACCTGCCCGACGGCATCCGGGACGTGCCCAGGGTGCAGGCGCTGGAACGCGAACACGGCGTCCGCGCGGGATCGATCAATCCCAACCTGTTCCAGGACCAGCGGTACAAGCACGGATCGATCGGCAACCCCGACCCGGCCGTGCGTGGCGAGGCGCTGGCCCACCTCCGCGAGAGTGTGGACATCGCCAGGGAACTCGGATCGCGCGACCTGTCGCTGTGGTTCGCCGACGGCTCGAACTATCCGGGCACCCAGCACATCCGCAAGCGGAAAGCCTGGTTCGCCGACGCGCTCGGCCTGATGCACGAGCGGCTCGCGCCGGGACAGCGGATGCTCGTCGAGTACAAGCCCTTCGAGCCGGCCTTCTACCACACCGACATCGCCGACTGGGGCATGGCCCTCGTGCTGGCTCGCGAGGCCGGGCCACAGGCGTTCGTCCTCGTGGACACCGGCCATCACTACCAGGGCCAGAACATCGAGCAGATCGTCGCGTGGCTGCTCGACGAACAGCGGCTCGGCGGCTTCCACTTCAACGACCGTCGCTACGCCGACGACGACCTGACGCTCGGATCGATCGACCCCTACCAGGTGTTCCGCATCTTCCACGAGATCCAGCAGTTCGCGTGGGAACAGGACCGGGCACCCGACCTGGCCTACATGGTCGACCAGAGCCACAACCTGAAGGGCAAGATCGAGGCGATGATCCAGACGGTTCGCACGGCCCAGGAGCTCTGGGTCAAGGCGGCCCTCGTGGACCGTCAGGCCCTGGCCGCCCACCAGGCGTCCTGCGCGCTCGTGGACGCCGAGCGCTGCCTCACCGACGCCTTCGCCGTCGACACCCGCCCGCTCGTCTCCGCCTGGGCCACCGCGCGGGGACTCCCTGCCGATCCCCTGGCGGCGTTCCGTGAGAGCGGCTACCTCGAGACCATCACCACCGAGCGGAGTGCGCGCAACCTGTCGGTCGCCACCTCCTACGCATGAGCCCGACACGCTGGTCCTGCGCGGCATGTGATCTCGGCGCCACGAGCGGCCGGGTCATGCGGGCCGACGTGGACACGGCAGCCGGCACCTTGGGGCTCGTCGAGGTCCACCGATTCGCGACGCCAACGGTCAGCGACGCCTCCGGCCTGCACTGGGACGCGCCGCGCCTCTTCGACGAGATCCTGGCCGGCCTGGACAGGGCCTCGACCCCAATGCGCCTCGACAGCCTCGGCATCGACACGTGGGGCATCGACTACGCGCTGGTGGACGGCGAGGGCGCCCTGCTCGGCCTGCCCTATCACTATCGCGACGCCCGCACCGATGGCGTCATGGAGGCCGTCTGCGCGCGCGTGGGCCGCGAGACCCTGTACGACCGCACGGGCATCCAGTTCCTGCCCTTCAACACCCTGTACCAACTGGTCGCGGAGCAGCGCGACGCGCCGGAACGGCTCGCGCGCGCCACCACGCTGCTGACGATGCCCGACCTGCTGCACTTCTGGCTGTCAGGGTCGCGAGTCGTCGAGTTCACCAACGCCACCACGACGCAGATGCTGGACTGGCGGACGGGGCGCTGGGCCGTGGACCTGCTGCAGGCCCTCGGCCTGCCCACCCACATGCTCCCGTCCATCGTCCCGCCCGGCACGCGGCTCGGGGTGCCACAGGCGGCCTGCGTGACGCGCGCGCCGCGGCTCGATGGCGTGCCCGTCATCGCGCCGGCCTGCCACGACACGGGCTCGGCGGTGGCCTCGGTGCATTCCGGCGGAGGGGTGGCGTTCCTCAGTTCGGGAACCTGGTCCCTGCTCGGCACCGAAACGCCCGCGCCTGTGGTGACCGCCACCGCCCTGGCGCACAACTTCACCAACGAGGGTGGCGTCGGGGGCACGACCCGAGTGCTCCGCAACATCACGGGGCTGTGGGTGCTCGAAGGCTGCCTGCGCGGGTGGCGAACGGAGGGCCAGGCGTTCACCGTCGAGGAGGTGCTCACGGGGGCCGCCTCGCGGCCAGTCTGCCAGGCGATCATCGACCCCGACGACGAGCGGTTCCACAGGGCGCCCGATGCCGCGGCGGTGCAGGCCTGGTGCGCGCGCACGGGCCAGAAGGTGCCCTCATCGGCCACCGACGTGGTCCGCGTCGTGATCGACAGCCTGGCGCTCGCGTACAGGCGCGTGCTGCGGGCGCTCGAGGAGGTCACCGGCACGCCGGTTCACACCATCCGCGTGATCGGCGGCGGCGCCCGGAATCGGATGCTGAATCAGGCCACGGCGGATGCCACGGGATGCCGCGTGCTGGCGGGTCCGGTCGAGGCCACGGCACTCGGCAACGTCGTGATGCAGTTGGTGGCCCTCGGCGCCGTTCGCACGCTGGCCGACGCCCGCGCGCTCGTGGCCACCGCCTTCCCGCCCGAGGAATACGCCCCCCGGCACCGCCAGCCGTGGGACGACGCCGCCGCCCGTTTCGACCGCCTCCCGAGGTAGGGGAACTCCGGCATCAGCTATCAGGCATCAATGGAATCGCCGAGTGCATCGGGGATGTCGGCGACGTCGAGCCACTCGCTGACGACCACCACGTATCCGTCGGGATCCCGTACCTCGAACTCGACGTCGTGGTACGGCATGCGCTGCAGCGGGCGCACGATCTCGCACCGCTCCGAGAGGCTGTCGAAGAGTTCCCGAATGCGGCCGCCCGACAGCCTGACGTAGAGCGCCCACCCCGGCGGTGGCCGGACCGGGTCGGTCCCCGGCGCCGCCCGCACCATCAGCTCCGCGCCCCCACGCGACAACAACGCAAACTGGTAAGGAGGACGTTGCGGGAATGGCGCGACGTCGAAGCCGAAGGTATCGGCGTACCAGCGGGCCGCGCGCTCGACGTCGGCCACCGCCAGCACCGCCGTCACGCACACGGGCTCGGGCGCCGGCGCCCCGTCCTCGGGGCCGGCGGCAGGATCGGCGTCGGCCGCCGCGAGCGCGGGAGGCCGCGCGTCCAGGGCTGCCTGATAGGCCGTGAACTCGCGCAGGAAGCGCTCGACGGGCGCGGGGTTCCATGCCGGTGGGGGCACGAACGTGCGGCGGGCTTCCGGGGCGTCGATGACGCCTTCGCCGTAGAGCGCCCGGAGCGCGCCGAGATCCGGGGCGAACAGGTCGGCCGATCGGGCGTGAAACTCGTCCCAGCACGGGTCGCCGAGCAGGCGCATCCGTCGGCGGATCAGGTGGGCGTACGCGACGGTGATCGTCTCGTTGTAGCGCTGTGGCCGGCCTGCCGCGATGGCGAGCCGCTTCAGTCCCCGGCGCAGGCGGCCGACCGCCTGACGGAACGGCGCCCCGCGCAGGCAGAGCCACGCGGCGCGGAAATGCGCCTCGTGGTTGAAGGCCGCGAGATCGAGGGTCCCGGCGTCGAACCGCTCGAGGAACTCCGCATCGCTCTGCATCTCTGTATCATGATGCGCCATGCGCATCCTGCGGTGTCTCACCGAGAACGACCTGACGGTCCACGTGACCGAAGGCGAGATGGGCAGCTATCACCTGCTCTCCGGCAATCCGTACGACGGCTTCAAGGCCACTCAATCGCACATCCATGTCAAGCAGGTGCTGGCCCCTGTCGCGCCGACGATGATCTGGTGCATCGGCCTCAACTACCGGCGACACGCCGAGGAGACCGGCGCCAGGATCCCCGAGCAGCCCGTGGTGTTCGCCAAGGGCCCCAATGCCGTCCAGCACCCGGGGGGGCCAATCGAGATCCCCCGCCACCTGCCCAGCGAGCAGGTGGACTACGAGTGCGAACTCGCCGTCGTCATCGGACGCCGGTGCAAGAACGTCGTCCCCAGGACGCCCTCGACTACGTGCTCGGCTACACCTGCGCCAACGACGTCAGCGCCCGCGACTGGCAGATCAAGCGCGGGGGAAGCCAATGGTGCCGGGGCAAGACGTTCGACACGTTCGCCCCGCTGGGCCCGGTGCTCGTCACGCCCGAGGACATCCCCAATCCCAACGCCCTGCGGATCACGACGCGCCTGAACGGCGAAGTGGTCCAGGACTCCAACACGTCGGACATGATCTTCGACGTGCGCGAGCTCATCGCGTTCCTGAGCGGCAGCACCACGCTGCTGCCAGGCACCGTGATCCTGACCGGCACGCCGGAGGGTGTGGGCATGGCCCGAACGCCGCCGCGGTGGCTGGCCCCGGGAGACGAGGTCTCGGTCGAGATCGAGCGCATCGGCACACTGACCAACCCCGTGGTGCTGGAGCCGGTCGTCTAGTGGCGCAAGCCGCGCCCACGACGCTGGCGGGTCGACTCGCGCAACTGGGCCCCGGGCTCATCATCAGCGCCTCGATCGTCGGATCGGGCGAGCTGATCGTCGTCCCGAAGCTGGGCGCCGCCACGGGCTTCGCGCTGCTGTGGTTCGTGGTACTCGGCTGCCTGGTCAAGGTCTTCGTGCAGATCGAGCTCGCCCGCCACGCGATCGCGCACCAGGAGACGACACTGGCGGCGCTGGACACGTTGCCGGGACCGCGCTGGCGCATCTCGTGGGTGCTGTGGGCCTGGCTGCTGATGTACGCCGGCACGGTCCTGCAAGTCGGCGGGATCATCGGCGGGATCGCGGTCATCTGCGGCATGCTGGGCCTGACGTGGCCGGCCTGGGTATGGCTGGTCCTGGTGACCGGTTCCGGCATCGCGCTCCTGGTCTCGGGGCGGTATGGCCCTGTGGAGCGGTACGCCACGGTGATGGTCGCGGTGTTCACGCTCGCGACGGTCGTGGCGGTGGGTGCGCTGCACTGGACCGAGTTCCGCGTGACGCCGGCGCAATGGCAGGAGGGCTTGTGGCCGGCGCATCCAGCGGCCTTCACGCTGGCGTTCGCGGCGTTCGGCGTGACGGGGGTGGGCGCCTCCGAGCTCATCTTCTACCCGTACTGGTGCCTCGAGAAGGGCTACGGCCGGAACGTGGGACCGCCTCCCGAGGGCGGAACCTGGTCGAGTCAGCGCACCGCCTGGGCCACCCGGGCCCGCGGGTGGCTCGACGTGATGCGCCTCGACGCGTTCGTGTCGATGGGGATCTACACGCTGGCCACCGTGTCCTTCTATGTCCTCGGCGCGGCCGTGCTGCACCGGACGGCGCGGGATGTCCCCGACAACGACCTGCTGGCCCGACTCGCCGACATGTACAGGCAGACGCTCGGGGAATGGAGCCACACGCTGTTCCTCGTCGGGGCCCTGGTGGTGCTGTACTCGACCTTCTTCGTCGCGACGGCATCCAACGCGCGCCTGCTCGTCGACATCGGGAGCCTGCTCGGCGTCAGGCAGGCCGGACGGACGACCGAGGACCGCCGGCGGGCCGTGCGGGTGGCGTGCGTCCTGCTCCCCCTCGTCTCGGCAACGGCCTACCTGGTCCTGGGCAACCCCGTGACGCTGGTGCTCATCGGCTCGGTCGGCCAGGGGCTGATGCTGCCGCTCCTCGCGGGCGCGGCCCTGTATTTCCGACACCGGCGCCTCCCACCTGACCTGGCCCCCTCGACGGCCTGGACGGCCGCCCTCTGGACGTCCGCCGTGCTGATCGGGCTCGTGGGCGCCTACCAGCTCGTCCGTGCCGTGGGCCTGGCCTGAACCAGGTCCTGCATTTCCTCGATACCCGTGTGGCCCGGAGTGCCGTCGTGCCGATACCCCTCGTATGATTGAGGCCGTGACTCGCCGCCGCTGGCTCCCTGTTCGCTTGTTGGCCTGCGCGGCGCTGCTCGTGACCGTTGCCGGGGCTCAGACGCCGCCCGCAGCTCAGCCGTCGGCCCCGGGCACCGCGAGCCGACGGGTGTGGACCGTGCTGACCGCGAGCGGGCGGCAGCCACTGCCGGTCTCGACGGTCAACGGCCGCGAGTACGTCAGCCGGCACCGACCTGACCGCGTTGTTCGGCATCGTGCTGCGAGAGGACCGGGCCGGGGGGCTCGTGATCACCATGGGGTCGCGGACGGTCGTCGTGTCGCTCACCCAGGGCCTCGCGTCTGTCGACGGCCGGGTCGTGAGCCTGCCGGGACCGCCCGTGCGACAGGGCAGCACGTGGCTGCTGCCCATCGACCTGATCGAGCGCGCGCTCGCACCGGGCTCCAGCCCACGCATCGACGTGCGCCGCCGGTCGGCGCTGATCGTGATCGGCACGCCAACCGTGCCGTCAGTCACGGTCTCGAGCGAGCCGCTGCCCAACGGCAGCCGGCTGACGTTCGCCGTGACCCCTGCCGTGGCGCAGACGGTCGTCAGCGAGCAGGGACGGCTGCTGGTTCGCTTCGCGGCAGACGCCCTGGACGCCGACCTCACGGCCGTCGACAGCTCCCAGGTGCTCACCGCCGCGCGCGTGGTGCCGCCGGCGACCATCGAGATCGGCCTCGGGGCGGCATTTGCCAGCCACCGCGCGGCCGAGCAGCGCGACGGTGGGCAGCTGCGCCTGACGCTCGACCTGCTCGCGGCCCTTCCCGCCGCACCGATCGACACGGGGCCGGCCGCGACGGCGGCTCCTCGGCCCCTTCGGACGTGGCGCCGCCCATCCTGCCGGAATCCACCGGCATGCGGACCATCGTCATCGATCCGGGACACGGCGGCTCCGAGCAGGGCGCGCGTGGCCCGTCGGGAACCCTCGAGAAGAACGTCGCGCTGTCCATCGCGCGCCAGCTCAAGGCAGCCGTCGAGTCGCGCCTCGGCCTGCGGGTGCTGCTGACCAGAAGCGGCGACGAGACCGTCGCCCTCGACTCGCGCGCCGCGTTTGCCAACAACAACAAGGCGGATCTGTTCATCAGCATTCACGCCAACGCGTCCGTACGCTCGTCTGTGACAGGCGCCGAGGTGTTCTACGTGACGCTCGGCGAGTACGCAGCCGGGCCTCGCGGCCCCGTCTCCGAACCAGGCGCCCTGCTCCCGACACTCGGCGGCGGCGAGCGGGTCGTGGACCTCATCCTGTGGGAGATGGCCCAGGCGCAGCACCTCAACGAGTCGGCCCGGTTCGCGCGGCTCGTGGAGGACGAGATGCGCCAGCGCGTGCCGATGTCGCCGCGGGCCATCCAGCAGGCGCCGTTTCGCGTGTTGATCGGGGCCAACATGCCGGCCGTGCTCGTCGAGACCGGCTTCATCACCAACCCGACCGAGGAGAAGCGCTTGAACTCGTCCGAGTACCAGTCGCAGCTGGTCAACGCGCTCCTCTCGGCCGTGGTGCGATTCCGGGCAGGTGGCGAGCGCTCGGGCGCCGTGCCCACCCAGCAACAGCAGGATCCGCGCTGATGCGCCGGCCGATCGTCGTCGCCCTGCTCGGCGTCATGACGGCCGTGCTGATCGGCATCGCCGGGATGGTCGTGGTGCCGCGGTGGCTCGCGCCCGCCACCGTCGACGTGCCCCAGGCCGACGCCGAGGCGACGGGGGACACCACCGGCCGCATCCGCGCCTCGCTCTTCTACGTCGCCGCCGACGGCCTGCACCTGACCGCCGTCGATGCCGACGTGCCGTATGCGGCCGCGCCGGCCGATCAAGTGCGCACGCTCGTCGAGGCGCAGATCCAGCCGGCACCGGCGCCGCTGGCCCAGGCCATCGCCGAAGGCACGAAGGTGCGCCAGGTGTTCGTCGCCGACAACGGCACGGCGTTCGTGGACCTGTCGAAGGAAGCCGTCGCCAACCACCGCGGCGGCAGTCTCGACGAACTCTTCGCCGTCTACGCGATCGTCAACGCGATCACGGTGAACCTGCCGGCCATCACGCGCGTGCAGATTCTCGTGGAGGGCCAGGAGGTGGACACGCTCGCGGGGCACGTCGACCTGCGCCACCCGCTCGGGCGCAACATGCTCTGGGTCGGCCAGCCCGACGAGTCGCCGGCGGCCGAACCGAGTGGTGCCGAGGCGCCCGCGCCGAAGGACTCGCCGTAAGGCGTCCGGCCTTCTGCGGGCGGGTTGCTACACTTGTCGCGACATGTCACGCTCCGACGGCCGCGCCAACGATGCCCTTCGCCCCTGCACCATCACTCCGCACATCTCCCTGCACGCCGAAGGGTCGTGCCTCGTCGAGACCGGCCGCACCCGTGTCATCTGCACGGCCAGCGTCGAGGATCGCGTGCCCCCGTTCCTGCGCAACAGCGGCAAGGGGTGGGTGACCGCCGAATACGGGATGCTGCCGCGCTCGACGACGACGCGCATCCAGCGTGAATCCACCGCCGGCAAGGTGGGCGGACGCACGCAGGAAATCCAGCGACTCATCGGGCGCTCCCTGCGATCGGTCGTGGACATGACCCGCCTCGGCGAGCGAACCGTCTGGGTGGATTGCGACGTGATCCAGGCCGACGGCGGCACGCGCACCGCGGCCATCACCGGCGGGTTCGTCGCGATGGTCCTCGCGATGCAGCACATGACCACGGCCAAGCAGATCAAGGAAATCCCGGTCAAGGACTACCTCGCCGCGACGAGCGTCGGCGTGATCGGCGGCGTGCCGATGCTCGATCTGGCCTACGACGAGGACTCGAACGCCGACGTGGACATGAACGTGATTCGTACCGGCGACGGCCGCTTCATCGAAGTGCAGGGGACGGCAGAGAAGGAGCCCTTCCCCCGCGCCGTGCTCGATCGGTTGCTCGACCTCGGCAGCAAGGGCATCGACGAGTTGATCGCCAAGCAGGTCGCCATCGTCGGTGAGTTCCTCAAGGTCAAGGTTCCGGCGAAGGCATGAGCGCCGTACGCCTGCTCGTCGCGACGAGCAACCCCGGCAAGATGCGGGAACTCGAGGCGCTGTTTGCCGACGTTCCCTGCGCGCTGCTCTCGCTGAAGGACCTGCCGCACCCGATCGCGCCGCCCGAGGAGAGCGGCGCGACGTGCGCCGACAACGCACGCCTGAAGGCCAGCGCCTACGCGCTGGCGTCGGGGCTGCCCTGCCTGGCCGAGGACTCGGGGTTCGAGGTCGAGGCGCTCGACGGTGCCCCCGGTGTGCGATCCGCTCGCGTGCCTGGCGCCGACGATGCCGAGCGCAACGCGTGGGTGTACGCGCAACTCGACGCGCGAGGCAGCCGCGACTCGCGGGCGCGGTTCGTCTCGGTGCTGGCACTGGCCCGCGCCGACGGCGGCATCCTGCACGTGGCCGAGGGCGAGGCGTCTGGGGTCATCGCACCGGAACCGCGCGGCACCAACGGCTTCGGTTACGACCCGCTGCTCTTCTATCCGCCGCTCGGACGCACGTTCGCCGAACTCACGCAGGACGAGAAGGCCGCCGTGAGCCACCGCGGCCGCGCCTCGCGGCTGATGCACGACTGGATTCGCGATCATGTGGACGCCCTTGCGTAGCCGCCGCACGCGTCGGGCGGCCAGCGCGGCCGATGGAGTGCGGGCCCACGAGCACGCCGGCGCCGGTTGTGTCGGCGCGGCTGCAGGCCGAGCCAGGCCGCCGCGAACCGCACGCCGATCACGGGAGACGGCATGACCCGGCCACTGTGGTTCGGCGTGGCGCTGTTCAGCGCCTTCGGCTCGATGTACGCCGGCCTGTTCGGTGTGTCCGCGGCGCAGTATCCGCTCATCGCGCTGGCGGTGGTGGCCGTGCTGCTGGCCATCCGCGCACCCGCGCCGCCGCGCCCCGACGATCCGCGCCGACGCGACGGCCAACCGTAGCCGAGGGACTTGCCCCGCGGGCAGCGCGCCAGCTGCTGATCCGTAGCCGCGGGACTCGTCCCGCGGGCAGCGCGCCAGCGCTGATCCGGCCCAGGACTGTCCGCGCAGCGCGCCAGCGCTATCCGTAGCCGCGGACTGTCCCGCGGGCACGCGAGCTGCCGGACAAGTCCGGCAGCTACGTATCCGGGCCCAAACGACCCGCCCTCACACTCTCCGCAACTGGATCTGCTCGACGAGGTGTCGCGCGCCCTTGGTGAGGATGAGGTGCGCGCGCAAGCGCGTCGGCTGGATGTTCTCGCGCAGGTTGGGCGCGTTGATCTCGGCCCAGATGCGCCCGGCCGTCTCCCGCGCCTCGCGCTCGTCGAGCGAGGCATACCGGTGGAAGTAGGAGTCCTCGTCCTTGAACACGGTCTCGACGAGACGGAGGAACCGCGCGACGTACCACTGCTCGATGTCGCGCGCCTCGGCATCGACGTAGATCGAGAAGTCGAAGAAGTCAGACGCGAACAACTGGTCGGCGTCGCGCTGCGCCGGCGCCTGGAGCACGTTGAGCCCCTCGACGATCACGATGTCGGGTTGCCGCACCGTCTGCTGCGCTCCCGGCACGATGTCGTACCGCTGGTGCGAGTACACGGGCGCGTGCGCCTCGGGCACGCCGGCCTTGACGTCGGCGAGGAACCGGACGAGCCGGGCGCGATTGTAGCTCTCCGGGAACCCCTTCCGCTTCATCAGCCCGCGACTCTCGAGCACCGCGTTCGGAAACAGGAAGCCATCGGTGGTGACCAGGTCCACCGATGGATGGTTCGGCCACCGCGACAGCAGGGCCTGCAGGATGCGGGCGGTGGTGCTCTTGCCGACGGCGACGCTGCCGGCCAGCCCGATGATGAACGGCACCTGCGCGGCATCGTTGCCGAGGAAGGTCTGGGTGGCGCGATAGAGGCCCTGCGAGGCGTGCACGTACAGGTTGAGCAGACGTGACAGCGGCAGGTAGATCTGGACGACCTCGTCCATCGACAGCGCGTCGTTGAGGCCGCGCACGGCCTCGAGGTCGCGCTCCGACAGCGTGAGCGGCGTGCTGTCGCGCAGCCGTGCCCACGCGGCTCGGTCGAAGGTCAGGAACCGCGAGAGTTCGGCTGCGGCTGTGGACATCAGGACCGTCCCAGCATGCGGCTGGTGCGCCACCTTGTCAAAGCCCTGGCTCACTCGCCCACGTAGATGTGGTAGGTCACGACGTCCTCATAGCCCATGCGCGTGTAGACAGGCCGGCCAGCGGGCGTGGCGTGCAGCACCGTGCGTTCGCAGCCGTGTGCGTCCCGAGTGTCGGCCAGCGCCTGGCGCATGACGGCTTCGGCGTAGCCCCGTTTCTGGTGGGCGGGGTGCGTGGCCACGAGCGCGACGTACGCCACGCCGTCGATGACGCACACCGACGCGGTCGAGGCCGGCTCGCCCCCGGCGTAGCCCACGAGGCCGTGCACCTCGTCCCACAGGGTCGGCACGGTGACGGCGGACGCCATCATGTCGCCCGGCATGTCGTAGCCGGCGGCGTTCAGGTCGCTGACGGCCTGACGCGTCGGGGCGTCGGACACCCGGCGCATCTCGAGCGGCGGCAGCGGGCGAGCGGGCGGCTTCAGGGCGGCGGCCACCATCCCCTCCATCGGCATCATGTACTGGAGGCCGGCGGCCGCGGCCGCGGCGGCAAGGCCATCGGCCCCAACGGAGCCGAGCGCGTCGTCCGATGCCGTGAGCATCCAGTGGAGTCCGTGCTGGCGGAAGTACGCGGCCGCCTGCTCGATGCGGTCGCGCAGGTCCTCGTCGCCGCTCACAGGCTCGGTGACGAACGCCATGTTCATGAACGGCAGGGGCGACTGGCCATCGGTGATCAGGATCCCCCGGCCGCGTGAGACCGACCCGCCGGGCAGTTGCTGCGCGAAGTAGCTCCAGGCGCCCTCGAGCTGTCGATGGGACTCCTCGATTGTCGACTGCGACACGCGATCCTCCTCTGTGTTCACGAGCGCCGACGCGCCCCTGCCATCCGGCGTGGCGCCTCTCGGAGCCGTCACTGACCTCTGTCGCTGAGCGGCCCCAGCATACTGCACGGCCGGCTCCGCGGGACCAACGCGAGGGCGGGCCGGATCCCGTGCCGGGCCGGCATCAGTCCGGGGGCCTGAGCTGCGCACGCAGCTGACGGACTTCCTCAGCCAGCGCCTTGATGTCGCCGATCGCCTCGACGCGCTGCTCGGCGGCCTTGTCGCCTTCCATGAACCACGAGGCGAGGAGCCCCGAGAGCACGCCGAAGAGCCCGACGCCCGCGCCCATCAGCAACGCCGCGATGAGCCGTCCCTCGGTGGTCACGGGGTACTTGTCCCCGTAGCCGACGGTCGTGATGGTGGTGATCGACCACCAGATGGCGTCCTCCGCGGTCCTGATGTTGCTGTGCGGTTCACCCTCCGCCATGAGGATCGAGGACGCTCGCGGACACGAGCAACAGCATGAGCACGAGGCCGGCGGCCAGCGTCGCGCTCTCGCGCCGGCGCCCGAGCAGCACCTGCGTGATCAGCATCGTCGCCTTGACCCCGCGCAGCAGCCGCAGGAGCCGCGCGATGCGGGCGGCGCGGCCCCAGCGAGCCACGTCGAACACAGGGATGCTCGAGAGGAGATCGAGCCAGCCCCAGGTGTACATGTAGCGCCACCTGTTGGGCGCCCGCCAGAACGAGTTCAGGAAGTCGCCGAAGAACAGCGCGCACGCGACCGTGTCGGCGACCTGGAGCACGCTGCGGATCTCCCCCTCGGCTGGGCGAGGACCTGGATGGCGACGCCCAGCAGCGTCACCACGCACAGGAAGAGCATGAAGATCTGGTACGGCGGCGACTGCGGCCGCCCCTGCGCCTGCTCGGACACGCATTCCTCCCGGACGGGCGTATTGTAGGGGCGTCATGACCCACTCCCTCGATCGCCGTACGTTCCTCAAGTCTGCCTCCGCCGGTCTCGGCGCTGGCATCGTCCTGCCCACCGCGGCCTCGGCCGCGCCCGCCATCCGGCTGCAGCCCGGTGACGCCGCCGACAGGGTGCGCGTCGCCGTGATGGGCGTCAACAGCCGTGGGGCGCAGCTCACGCGGGCGTTCCTGGCCACGCCCGGCGCGACCGTCGCGGCCATCTGCGACGTGGACGCCCGTGCCGCGGCGCGCGTGGCGGCGTTTGTCGCCGAGTCTGGCGGCGGCACGCCGCGCACGAGCGGCGACGTCCGCAAGGTGCTCGAGATGCCCGACGTGGACGCCCTTGTGATCGCGGCGCCCGACCACTGGCACGCGCCCGCGGCCATCATGGCCCTGCAGGCCGGCAAGCACGTCTACGTCGAGAAGCCCTGCAGCCACAACCCGCGCGAAGGCGAACTGCTCGTCGCCATGCAGAAGGCGACGGGCAAGGTGGTCCAGATGGGCAACCAGCGCCGGTCGTGGCCCAACGTGAAGAAGGCGATCGGGCTGGTGCACGGCGGGCGCATCGGCCGCGTCTACGCCGCGCGGACCTGGTATGCCAACACGCGCCCCTCGATTGGCACGGGCAAGCCCGCGCCGGTGCCCGAGTGGCTCGACTACGACCTCTGGCAGGGGCCGGCCCCACGTCGTCCCTATGTCGACAATGTGGTGCACTACGAGTGGCACTGGCGCTGGCACTGGGGCACGGGCGAGTCGGCCAACAACGGCACGCACATGTTCGACCTGGCTCGCTGGGGACTGCAGCTCGAACATCCCTCGCGCGTGACGTCGGCCGGCGGGCGCTACCACTACGCCGATGACTGGGAGTTCCCCGACACGCAGATGATCACGCTCGAGTATCCGGACAGGAAGATGATCACCTGGGAGTCGATGAGCGCCAACGGCTGGAAGCCGCAGGGCCGCGGCGTCGGTGTGACGTTCCACGGCGAGACCGGATCCCTGCTGATCGACGGCGACGGCTACACGGTCTACGACATCAAGGGCGCCCAGGTCGAGGACGTGAAGTCCGACCCGGGAGCCGCCACGAGCCAGGTGGGTCCGGCCGTGCGCCTCGACGCCCTGCACACCCTGAACTTCTGCGATGGGATCCGCGGCAAGGCGACGCTGGCCACGCCGATCGACGGCGGCCACGTCAGCACGATGATGGCCCACCTCGGCAACATCGCGTGGAAGACCGGCCGGGCGCTGACGACCGATCCGGGCACCGGCCGCATCCTCGAGGACACGGACGCCATGAAGCTCTGGGGCCGCGAGTACGAGCCAGGCTGGGCACCCAAGGGGACGTAGGCGCGCCTCCTGATGCAGCCTGATGCTTGATACGTAGGCGCCGGACTCTTGTGAATCTCGTAGGCGCCGGACTCGTCCGGCGCTGCCCGCGGGACAAAGTCCCGCGTCTACGGACCTCGAACGCCGGGGCCCTACCTTCCGGATCGTGTGTGCGTCGGGGCCTCACCGAAGTGACGACGGTAGGCGCGGCTCAGGTCGTTGGCGTGCTCGTACCCCAACGCGTGCGCCACCTCCTTCACCGACAGCGAGCCAGTGGCGAGCAGATCCCGTGCGCGCTGCATGCGCGCCGCGTGGAAGCAGGCCAGCGGACTGACGCCCTCCGCGGCCCTGAAGACGCGGTACAGCGTCGACTGAGAGACGTTGAGGTAATCGCACAGCCGCGCGATGGGCTCACGGCTGTCCAGGTGCGCGCCGATCCACGCCCGCGCCAGCGCCACGACGTCCGTGGCGCCAGCGCCATCGTCGCGTCTGTCGAGCAGTTCCCTCTCAATCGTGGTGTCGAACAGGATGCGGCAGCCCTCGAGGTACGCCGCATCGGGCCCGGACCCGCGCAGCACCTCGCGCCGGCAGATGTCGTGGAGGTGCAGGAACGGCTGACGCTCGTGGCGCGCCAGCGTGCGCGCGACGTATGAGCCCCGCAGGCCGCTCTGCTCGGTGCAGGGCGCCAGCGTCCGCCACATCCAGAGCCGGAACCGGGCGTGTCCCGACGCCACGCCCTTCCAGCCGAACGGGCAGTCGGGGCCGATCACCGCCAGCGTGCCGGCCGGCATGCGCACCGCCTGCCGGCGCACCACCATCGTCGGCGCCCCCTCCTCGATGACCACGCAGACCCAGCCCTCGTGGCGGCTGGCAGGGATCGGCTGCCGATGGAAGTCACGCGAGCCCCACGCCAGGTACAGCAGGGGCAGGTCGCCGCCGGGCGGCGCCATCCAGAACGACCGGTCGCGCGCGGGCAGGTAGAGGTGCCGCCGCTCGAGCCCAGACATAGCAGCATCATTCCATCAATTGCTGCGGCATGGTCAAGGCGATTGCACGGACGGCGGTTCCGGCTACGCTGGTCGCACCATGCAACGCCGGAAGTTCCTCCAGTCCGCTGGGCTGCTGGCCGCGGGCGCGGCTGCCCCGACGATCCTCCCCTCGCGGCTCTTCGGCGCGCAGGCGCCGTCCAACCGCGTGACGCTGGCCTTCATCGGGACCGGGCGCCAGGCCTACAACATGAACATCCCGGAGTTCATGGCCGTGCCAGGTGTGCAGGTGGTGGCGGTGTGCGACGTGGACAGTTGGCGCGTGGGTCAGGCCAAGGCACTGGTCGAGTCCACCTACGCGAGGCAGGCACCGTCGGGTGGCTACACGGGATGCGCCACGCACGCTGACTTCCGCGAGGTGCTCGCGCGGCCCGACGTCGATGCCGTGATGATCTCGACGCCCGACCACTGGCACGTGCCCATGGCCCTCATGGCGCTGCGCGCAGGCAAGGACGTCTCGCTCGAGAAGCCCATCACCCGCCACATCGCCGAGGGCCGCCGACTCGTGACCGAAGTCACCCGACGCCAGCGCGTCTTCCGCGTGGACAGCGAGTTCCGGTCGCTCGATCGCTTCCATCGCGCCACCGAGCTCGTGCGCAACGGTGCCATCGGCAGGCTGAAGACCATCCGGGTGTCGTCGCCAAGGGAGGAGTTCCCGCAGGAGGCGGCCGTCGAGGCGCCCGCGCCAGCCGAACTCGACTACGACATGTGGCTCGGGCCCGCGCCGAAGGTGCCCTACATGCAGAAGCGGACGCACAACCCGCGCGACCTCAAGGGCCGGCCCGGCTGGTTCCGCAGCACGATGTACGCCGACGGCATGCTGACCAACTGGGGGGCCCACCTGGTGGACATCTGCCAGTGGGCCAACGGCACCGAGCGCACGGGCCCCGTGGAAGTCCAGGCCACGGGCAAGTATCACGACGACCCCGTCTGGGACGTACTCGAGACCTTCGACGCCCGGTATCGGTTCGCCAACGGCGTCGAGATGTTCTACACGATGGACGAACCGAAGATTCGCTTCGAGGGCGATGCAGGCTGGCTGCAGGTCAACTACTCGAAGTCGAAGGCCCACCCCGAGTTCCTCGAGGCCAGCGCACCGGCGATCCTGGCGACGACGCTCGGGGCATCCGCGGTCCGGTTCCCCCTGAAGAGCGAACGCGTGGACTTCATCGAAGCCGTCAGGAGCCGCGGCAGGACCATGGAGGACGCCGAGATCGGACAGCGCACCATCTCGATCTGCCATCTCGCGCATATCGGCGTGAAGCGCAACGGCGCCCTGCTGAAGTGGGAACTCGCCGCCGAACGCTTCACCAACGACGACGACGCCAACCGCCTGCTCAGCGGGCCGGAAGGCCGAGCGCCGTGGGGCGCTTGATGCTCCAGGACCGCGCGAACCACTCTCAGGTGCCGATAGCGCGGCAGGCCGCTACTTCTTGCCCTTCTGCTTCTGCTGCGTGATCTGCGTGAGGCGGGTCGGCTGCTGACCGTAGAGCTCGAGTTCGAGACGCCCGTTCTTGGTCGAGATCGTCGTCTGCCCGAGCAACTTGCCCTCGCCCTTGTCGCTGCCGGGTGCGAAGCGCATCTCGATCAGCGTGAACGGGTAGTCCATGGTGCGCGTGTTGTTGGCCGCGGCGAAAAACGTCACCGGCTTGTCCGTCCCGATGACGATCTGGCGGGTGCCATCCGGGAGGATGTTCTCGCGCGCGTACTTGAGGTCCCAGCCCACACTGCGCGACGTCCGGATGAAGCCGGTACGCGGCTCGATGTCCTGGAGGGTCCTCAGCAACTTGTCCTGGTCGCGGCGCGCATCCGTCGTACCGGCGACCTGATCGAGCAGGACCTGGCGCTCCCCGTCTGTGGTCCACCGCTCGACGACGATGTCCAGGGTTCCCGAGACGCCTCGCTGCATGTTCACGCCGAATGCCCGGAAGCGCAGCGGCATCCTTCTGGAGACGACGGTCGGGGCGGCCTCGCGGCTGGCTGCTGCGCGATGAGGCGCACGGTGGCAGCGGCCGACCCCACGACGAGAACGGTGGCGACAAGCGAAAGGGCAAGACGACGCATGGTCATGGCTCCTGGAAGACGACGACGGCTGTACGAACGGATCCTCGAAACCTTGCAGTTTACTACCTCACGATGGGGAGAACGGCTGAGCCTCGACCTTCGGATAGCCCCATCGATCAGGCAGGCTGAACGCGGAACAGATGGCACTGCCAGGGGCCCAGGTCGACGTAGAGGCCGGCCTCGCGCACGTCGCTGCCATTGCGTTGGTAGCTGCCCCCCGCCACGACATCGTCGAGGCGCCACTGGCGTCCCCGCAACTCGTCCCACGGCACATGGACCACCCCCTGGGCGGCCTGCGGGCCGTAGTTCACCACGACCAGCGCACGCTCGTCGTCCTTCGCCCAGCACCACGTGAGGAGTTGCCGGCAGCTCTGGTTGTCGGGCCAGCCGCTTCGATTGCAGAGGCGCCAGTCGCCGTTCCGGAAGAGCGTCCCCTTCGTGGCCTCCAGCAGGCCTGCGTAGAACGCGAGGAAGATCCGTGTCGGGCGCCTCCGTCGGGCGCCGGCCGAGAAAGACCGGCAACCTGACCGTCCGGCCTTCGAACTGCCCCTCGTGCAACAGGCGCGCGCCAGGGAGCGTGAGCATCGTCACCGCCGCGGCGCGCCCCTTCGCGCCCGGGAACGACGACGCGGCACGCGGTTCGTCGTGGTTCTCGATGAACCGGACCATGCCCTGCTGATACGGCAGGTCCGCACGCAGATGCTGACGCACCTCTTCGGCCGACGCGTGCTCCATGCGGTCGTAGAGCGTCTTGTCGTAGCAGTGGTCGAACCCCTGCTGCTGCAGCACCCACTCGAGGTCCCAGTAGGCCTCGGCGATGAACCGGAATCTCCGGATGCGTCGCCCGTGATCGCCGGAATCACGTCGTCCAGTAGTCCTGGCTCGGCCGCTCGCCGGCACGCGCGCCCCAGGTGCGCGTGAAGATGTCGTCGAGCATCAGCATCGCCATGTCGCAACGGACGCCGTCGCTTTGACGAGCGATGTCGCCAATCGTGTCGATCGCCGCCTGCCTGAGCCCGGGGCTGAACGCGTTCAACTGGAGCACGTCGGGCCATGCCGGAAAGTACGGGTCGCGCCCGCGCGCGAACACCGCGCCGCCGATCTCGACGAACGACGCGGGGTCGTCGCGCAGGTCGTCGGCCGTCCCCTGAACGAAGTACTCGGGATGCGCGGCGGCCCAGGGGTGGTCGGGGGCGACGTGATTGGGCACGAAGTCGAGGATCACGTTGAGGCCGCGCGCCGCGAGTTCGGCGCGGGCCCTGGCCAGCCCCTGCGGTCCTCCGAGATGCGGATCGACAACGTAGCGGCGGACGCAGTAGGGTGAGCCGACGTTGTCGGCGGGCGAGAAGTCGGGGAGGGCCCGCCTGAAGTCCTCGAGCAGCCCCGGGTTCTGCATCGAGATCGCGATCCCGGCGGGACTCCGTTCCCACACGCCCATGAACCACACCGCGTCGAAGCCGCGGGCGGCAATGGCGTCCCACTCCGCGGCCGGAACGGTGCCGAGGTCGACGACCTTCCCGGAGGTCCGGGTCAGGTCGTCGAGCCACGCCCACGTGCTGATCTCGTAGATGACAGGGTACTTCGGCCAGGGCGTCACGACGGCCCTCCTTCGGGTCACTTCTTCGGCTTGAAGGCGTCCTCCACCTGCTGCTTGATGCTCTTGTAGTTCTTGTTCAGCAGCTTCTCTTCGTCCTCGGTCAGGACACGGAACGGCACGCGCACGACGCTCTTCTCGAACTTCACGTTGAGAAAATACTGGCCGTGCTTGATGCCGCCGGGAACGGGGAAGAAGAGCCGGCCGAGGCAGGCGCGCGACGAGGTCAGCTCGATGTCGTCGCGAGGCATCGCGCGGTTGGTCAGGTCCGGGAAGAAGACGATGGCGCAAGCGCGGCTCGCGCTGGGCGGGAAGTAGTTGATCGAGTCACGCTGGACCTTCGCGCGGTTCTGGAGCGCCATCGTGTTGGCCTTCCGGAACTCCTCGATCGACGGCAGCGGCACCGTCGCGCCGTCGGGCGTCGAGAGCGAGATGGCGCCCCGCAGCAGCTTGTAGTTCGGCACGCGGTTCATCACCGTCATGCCGACGTCGAGCAGCATCCACGGCTCGCCGACCGAGCGGTTGGTGGTCTCGTAGCCGAGGATCACGTACCCCTCGTTGTTGTAGGCCGCGCGCACGAACGTCCCCTCCATCGTGTAGATCTCGGGGACACCGGGCGTGGGCAGCGCCACGACCGGCTTGTCCTGCGCCACGGCGGAGGCCGCGCCCAGCCCCGACACCGCGGCGAGCATCATCACCAGCACAATCCTGTTCTTCATCCACATCCCCCCTGTGATCATCGTTTCACCTGTTCCCGAGCCAGCTCTCCCGGAACACACAGGTGACCAGTGTGGCACGTTCCGTCAGGCATGACGCTCGTTCGAAGCGAACGAGGGACTGGGGGTGCATGAAAGCGCGAGCCGCGAAAACAGGAAGGGCCCCGTGGTTGCCCACGGGGCCCAGACTGTTGCCGGCGAGTCTGTCCCGAGATCAGGCAGCCTTCCTCCGGCGAGTCATGCCAAGACTGGCGAGACCGAGACCGAGAAGCGCCAGCGTGGCCGGCTCCGGGACGTCCGGCGGGTTGCAGGACGGATCGGTCGGGCTGCACTCCTGCTTCACGAAGCGGCCGTACAGGGTCATGTGCGAAATCGCGTTGCCCGGGGGTGGCGGGTTGATGTTCGCGATGTTCCAGGTGCCCGTCAGGACGCCGTTCACGACCGCGCCATCGAGCAGGAAGTACGCGCCATCACGACCCGGCTTGAGATACAGGGCAAAGGTGTTGAAGCCCAGCGTCGCGTACTGGGAGACATTGATCGAGAACGTGCCGTTCAACCGGCTGCCCGGGTCGGTGATGCCGCCGTTGAACCAGCTTTCCGCCGCACCGGCAATCTGGTCGTTCTCGTTGTCGAGCAGGGTGTCGTCGGCTCGATTGTCCTTGTCGAGGTAGGTCCAGTTGAAGGGCCCCAGGCTGCCGGGGTTGAAGGTGAGCCCATCGATGGTGGCTTCGCTGTCGTTCTGCCCGGGTGTCACCGCGCAGGCGCTGGCCGAATTCACCGTGACCGCGTTCTCGCCGGTGATGCACGTCAGGGCCGCAGCCGAGGCCGTGCCGCTGAGCGACAGCAGGCCGAAACCGGCCAGAGTGCTCACGGTTGTTAGCAGTTTCAGACGCATGGTTCCATTCCCTCGTTGAAGGTTTCCAGCCGCATGACGGCGACGGCTCGCAGCCTGCCTGAGAGCACGGACTGTGCCATCGCTGAAAAGTGCCGTTTCAGGCTGGAAAACCGCCAAGGACGGGAGATCACGAGAAGCCGCAAGGCATGGTAGTCCGCTATGCCGCAGACTTCAGGCGGCGCGATCGCGGCTCGGGAGTCCGCGACGCGTGCAGGTGGCGTTTCGGCGTCTGGGCGTTCGTCAGAACTCGTCGGCGACGATGTCCTCGGCGGCGACCTTGAACTCGTCGCGGAGCATCTCGCGGGTGGCGTGCACCATGACCGGCGGTCCGCACAGGAAGTACTCGGCGTCGCCCGGGCGAGGGTGCCTGGCCAGGAACTCGCGGCGGACGACGTCGTGGATCAGGCCGACGGGGCCCGTCCACTCGTCCTCCGTCAGTGGCGCTGACAACACCACGTGGAACTGGAAGTTCGGGAACCGCGCCTCGAGCGCGCGGAAGTAGTCGTCGTAGAAGATCTCCTGCCTCGACCGCGCGCCGTACCAGTACGACACGCGACGACCCGTCTGCAGCGTCTCGAACAGGTGGCTGATGTGCGAGCGGATCGGCGCCATACCCGCGCCCCCGCCGACGTACACGAGTTCGCGATCGCCCTCGCGGATCAGGAAGTCCCCGAACGGCCCGCTGGCCTGCACGGTGTCGCCCGGCTTCAGGCGCCACAGCCACGACGAGCCGGCACCCGCATCGCAGTCCTGCCCCGCTGGCGGCATCGCGATGCGCACGTTGAAGCGAAGCTCGCGCGTCGGCCCTGCCGGGTCGGTCGCGATCGAGTAGTTGCGCTTCACTTCCAGACCGTTGCGCGCCGTGAGGTCGAACAGGCGATGCGCCCTCCACGCGGAGGCGTAAGGCTCGTCGACATCGATCTCGCCCAGCCGAAGCTCGCCGTACGCAGGAACGTGGAGTTGCAGGTACTGCCCGGGCTGGTACGTCGGCATGGCCGGCGCTGCCGCGGATGGCAGGTCCGGCCCTTCGAGCCCGGGCGCCAGGACCAACTCCTTGATGAAGGTCGCGACGTTCCGGTTGCTCACGACCTGCAGCGTGTAGACGGGCGAGGACACCGGCGGCTCGCTCGCGCGCGACACGCGGAGCCACAGCCGCCCGCGCTCCTCCCTGGCCTCGTGCGTGCGCAACGCGACGCACACGGGCAGGCGCTGGGCTCGCCGCTCACGACGTCGAAGCGCCCGTTGTGCTTCGGACACTCGATGATCGTGCCGCTGACCATGCCGTCGGCCAGGTGCGTGTTGCCGTGGGTGCAGATGCCGTCGGTGGCATGCACGGTGCCCTGTGCGGTGCGGTAGATCGCGTAGGTGTGGTGGTCGTGGTCGAAGCGCACGACGTCCTCGGTCTTCAGCACGTCGCTCGCGCCGACCTCGATCCAGCCGTCGGCCGTCGGCTGGCCCACCGGGGTCATCGCCACCGCCGTCGGCCTGGTGCCCACCGGCCGCGCCGTCGGCGGCAGCCTGCGACGCACGTACTAGCCGGGTCCTTGACCTGCCGCAGCAGCGCCGGGATGATCTCGCGCTACGCCGCCGTGAGGCTCGGGTAGGGCGCCGGGCAGTCGTCCTTGACCAGCTCGTGCAGCCTCGGCAGCGCGTGGTAGGGCACCAGCGGGAACATGTGGTGCTCCACGTGGTAGTTCATGTTCCAGTAGAGGAACCGGTGGACCGGGTTCATGTAGACCGTGCGGCAGTTGAGCCGGTGGTCGAGCACGTTCTCGGCCAGCCCGGCGTGCTGGGTCAGGCCGTAGACGATCATCAGCCAGGCTGCCGAAGAAGTTGCGGCCGAGCACGAACATCAGCGGCAGCAGGCTGCCGTGGTACGCGCACAGCCCGATCACACCGAGCATAGATGGCCGCGTAGATCCGGGCCCGCAGGAAGACCTTCGGGAACTCGGTCTCGCGGAATGAAGGTCTTCTCCTCGGCCGTGATGCGTCCGGCGCAGTGCAGCAGCGATGTTCGGAGAAGTAGCGTCGGCAGGCGCCGGAGTTGAAGAGACTTGAGGACGAGCGCCAGCAGGTCCGGCGGGCGCGGCACCGCGATCTCGGGATCGCGGCCGACGATGATGGTGTCGCTGTGGTGGCGGGTGTGGCTCCAGCGCCAGACGACCGACTCGCGCATCACCATGAACGAGGCGATTTCGTAGAGCAGCGTTGTTCATCCAGTCGGTCTTGAACGCCGTGCCGTGGCTGGACTCGTGCCAGCGCGAGTCGGACGTCGAGGCGTAGAGCACGCCGTAGATCAGCATCGGGCATCACCGCCCACCAGGTCCCCCAGAGCGCGTAGGTCGCGTACCCGCTGGCGACGATCAACGCGACGAACAGCAGCGTGTCGCGGATGGCCGGCCCGTCGCGCCGTTCGAGCAGCTTGCGCATGCGTCGCGCGGCACCGGCGACGTGTACCAGTCGGCTTCGGCCAGGCCACGGTCGATGGCCAGCGCCGTGTCCCGGCCGACGAGGCTGTAGTCCTTGCGACGCGCCTCCTCGGCGGCGGCAAGCGGGTCCAGGGCAGGCGCGGCGGTCTGCATGCGTGTCCATCAACAGTACCGTCGGGGGCTCGTCGGCCCGGCATCAGACTGGATAGCTGCAGCAATTGGATGATTGACACTGCTAGAGTCCCGCCGCCCGACATTCGGCGGCAGGCGACGGACCGTGCGCCGAATCGGCCGATTCGCTGTACTCTTCCCCGGTACCAAACCCAGGTTCACCCGGCGCCGCGCCCCCAACGGGCACGGCAGGTATGCCGGCCGGTGTGGCGGTCGCCGATTGCACCAGCGCCGGCCCCGGGTAACAGGAGTCGCCGTCATGGGATACCGTGCGTCCGCCTCCGGATTGATCTGGCCCGTCCCCCGCGAGGACCTCGACGCATTCGAGGTGCTCGAACTCGAGTGGAGACCGGACGGCAGCGTCGTGGTCCGCTCGCGAACGCCTGACGCCCCGCCATCATCGCCACGGCCAGCCAGGCCGGCAACCCGCCTCACGCCCGCGCTGACGACGCGCCGCGTGCCGGAGGCGGCCCCCCTCCGGATCCGACTGGCATGGATACCGGAATCGATGGCCGCGCCGGCCCACCGGAGTCAGACCGCGCGCGACAAGATCACCTGGCTCGGGATTGGCGCCCTCGTCGGCATCGCCCTGGCAGGCTCGGTGATCACGAACCCGGCACCACGGGGGACATCGGGCAGCCACGGTCCCATCAGCGACACGGGATCAACCCTGAACGGCCCGGCGATCGTCGCGGTGTCCGGCGTGGATACGAGCCCGGTGACGACCATGGCGCCACCGCTCATGACGTTCGCCCGGGGGGCGCCGCCAACCGACCGGACACGACCCGGTGCCGCCGCGATCCCCATGGCGGTCCGACCCGACGCCATGTCACCGGCGGCCCGCCCCGCCCGACCGCCGCAGACCCGCGTGACCAGGGTGCCCGCCGCCAGGCCGCCCTCGAATGCGCGGTGGCGCACGCCCCGCGCGCCCGCGCCCGTCGTCCGGGCCGTGATGCGTGAAGTCAGGCGGTACGAATCGGCGTACACGCGCATGGACGCCGCGGCGGTGCTGGCCGTCTGGCCCGCGGCAGACAGGCAGGCGGTCATCAGGCACTTCACGGGCTTGCGGGAGCAGCGCCTCCAACTCGGCGGCTGCGTCGTCGAGTCGCCGGCAGACACGGCGTCGGTGACCTGTCGCGGAACGCTGCGCTTTCGCCCGCGCGTCGGCGATCACACGACCCGCACGCTGCGTGGCCGGTGGCGGTTCGCGCTCGATCGACAGGCCGAGGGCTGGGCCATCGCCGAGGTCCACGCGCCGGCGGGGCCGACTGTTCCCCGGCCACCGTACCTCACGGACGCGCGGGTGTCGGTCGACGGAACGCCCTGAGGCTCACCGCCCGCCGCCCGGTGGGCGGGGCGCAAGGTCCCTGCGCATGTCGTCCGGGTCGTCCATCACGGGCGACTCGGTCATGGCCTTCCAGTTGAAGCGGCGGTCGAACGGCTTGAACGCCGCGGCCGGGTCGAACAGGCGCGGATCGCTCGGCAGTGCGCGGTAGGGCGTCACGTCCGGGGAACTGGTGAACACGTCGTCCACGAGCGTGGCGGCGCCGTCGAACTGGTTCAGCGGCGGCAGGCCGAGCAGCGTGAACTGCAGGCGCATCAGCGATCCGAAACTGGCCAGCAGCGGCGAGACGTACCCGCGCCTCACCCACGGGCTGATGAACATCAGCACCGACCTGTGCGCGTCCACGCTGTCGGTGCCGCCCTGCGGGTCGTCCTCGGTGACGATGATCAGCATGTCGTTCCACCAGCGCGAGTGCGACAGGCGCTCGACGAGGCGGCCCAGGGCGAGATCGTTGTCGGCGACGTAGGACTCCCGGAACGGATACCCGTCGTCGGGATGCTCCGACGTCATGTGGTCGTTGGGCAGGACGATCGTCACCAGCGCCGGGAACGGCTCCGCGCCACTCTCCCAGCGATCGCGCAGTTCCTCCTCGAACATGTCCACACGGTACTGATCGGGGATGGCCATGTTGTACGTCGGATACCGGCGCGACGATCGATCGAAGAGCGCCTTGGGCAACGGGAAGCTCACCGACATCCGGATGCCTGTCTCCTTGTGCATCTGCTCTTCGATGGACTGGGGCATCTCCGCGCCGAAGCCGAAGTTGAAGAACGGCACGGAGTGTCGAGCGAGGTGCTCCCAGAGCGCGCCCGCCTCGTTGTAGTCCTCCGGGTTGATCACGGCGCTGGCACCGTTGACGTTGCGCCGGCCTGGCGCCGAGCTGAACGGGCGGGCTTCGATGCGCGACCGCGCGTTCACCTCGACCCATTCGTTGGGATACACGCCCACCACCCAGCGGTGGCCCGTGTTGGACTGGTCGGCGTCGCAGTAGAAGTTGTCGCTGATCGCGAACCTGTCGGCGAGTGCATGGTGGTTGGGCGTGACGTCCACCGTCTCGAGCACGCGCGTGCCGTCGTGGCTCGCCACGCGGACGCCGAGGCCGAGCGACGCACCGGCAGGATTGCCGCGCGCGCCGCGGCGCTGGCCGAAGACCTGGTCGTAGGTGCGGTTCTCCTTCACCACGAACACGATGTGTCGGATGGGCCCGTCGACGCGCGAGTTGGCGTACGGGAGCGCTCGCGACGCGACGACGGGCACGGGGCGCGCGCGATACGTGTTCTCCACGCACCTGGCGCGTGCCATCGGACAGCATCGTGCCGTGGGGCGCCTCGAGGATCTGCAGCGTGCCCTGCATGATGTCGCCGGGATGCAGTCCGCGCCCGGGGTCGTCGAAGCCCGGGCCGGCGTTGCGGCCCGAACCGAGCCCCTTCGCGCTGGAGACGTACAGTTGCCGGCCGTCCGGCGAGAGCGCCACGAGCGCCGCGAACCAGCCGGCGGGCACGTACCCCTCGAGGCGCTGCGTTCGCAGATCGACGACCGCGACGGCGTTGAGGCCGGCGCAGGCGACGTAGAGCCGCGACTCGTCAGGGGTGAGCGCGACGGAGAACGGCAGCACGCCGCGCAATGATTCGAGACCGGGAACGTCGAGTTCAATCTCCGCGACGCGCGCGCCGCTCACGGCATCGAGCACGCTGATCGTGTCGTTGGTGGCATTGGAGACGTAGATGCGGTCGCGGCCGACGGCCAGCGCGCCGGGGCTCGCGCCGCCCACGGTGCGGATGTCGTCGCGCTCGACGCCCACGAGATACCCGGTGTGGATCTTCTGCTCCACGCGGCCCTCGGCGAGGTTCACCTTGAACACCGACATCGCGTCCGGGTGGTTCAGGGGCCCGAGGCCAGGCACTCGTACCCCCTCGGCCACCGTGCCCTCTTCGGCCTCTTTCGAAGGGACGCCATACGCCGGAAAGGTCAGGCCCGCCGTGGCGCGGTTGTCCGGCGTCACCCCCGGGAGCAGCGGATACTCGAACATGCCGACGTTGGAGACCCACGCCGTGCGCTCGTCGGCCGACAGCGCGACGGCGAAGGGATGCCGCCCGACACGCACCGATTGCCGCACGACGCCGCGCGCCACGTCGATCGTCACCAGCCTGAAGTTGAACTGATCGACAGCGACGAGCGTCCGGCCATCGCGCGTGAGGACGAAGTCGCCGACGAAGCTGTCCTCGATGCCATTGCCATCGACGTCGAACGTGGCGGTGACCGTGCCCGTCGCCAGATCGAGACGGAGGATCTGCCCCTCGTTGGCGTTGCCGTAGTAGAGCGACTGCCCGTCCGGCGCGAACGCGACGCCCATGTACGTGCCCGTCCCGAAGGCGCGATCCTCGTCGCCCCTCCTTGTGTAGCGGCGGACCGCGTGCGGGGGCGTCAGGTCGACGACCTCGATGGCGTCCGCTCGCAGGAGCGCCGCGCGCGACTGGTCCGGACTGATGGCCATCCCCCATGCGTAGGACTGGGTGCGGAGCACCACGCCGGCAGGCGTCACGCGGCGGCCGTTGACGAGGGTGGCGGTGAGTCCGTCGATCGAGGCCTGCTGCGTGCGCCCCGGCGGTTCGAGCAGCGTGCGTGGTGCCGGAGCCGGCCGCGTCTGTATCGTCCACAACGCCGCGGCGACGATGAAGAGCAGGGCGAGCGGGGGGAGCCACGTGGTGCGCGAAGGGCGAGGCACCGCGACAGCTTACTGCCCGGGAGCCGGGTCACGGCCGGTCACGGGGACCGGGGACCGGGGACCGGTCACGGGGACCGGGTCACGGGGACCGGGGACCGGGACCACGGTAGGGGCGCCTCTCTGAGGCGCCCGCCGACTTCGCTTTGGGACGGGACGAATCGCGGCCCACTGCGGCCGCGGGTGCATCATGACGTGATGAGGCACGCACACGTGGCTTCCCTGGCCATCCTGGTGGTTGGACGCCGAGTCCGCACGTGACCTGGCAGCCGCTGCCGATCGACGCTCCGCTTGCGGCCTACGACGCGCAGGCCGCCAGCCTCCTCACCGCATGGCGCAACGGCGATGCCGACGCCGTGCAGCTCTTCCGACACCGCCTGCCGCGCTTCCTGCGCGACGACGTGCCGTGGCTGCCCCGCGCCGTATCCGACGCCGACATCCGTGCGAGCGGCCTCGATCACGCCGACGCGCGCATGGCCGTGGCGCGCGCCTACGACTTCGCAGACTGGGACGCGCTGACGGAACTCGTCGGCGTCGTGCAGGATCGGCACTCGCCTGTCGCGAGGTTCGAAGCGGCCGTCGACGCCGTCGTGGCTGGTGACCTCGACGGCCTGCGGGAGGCACTCCGGCGCGAGCCCGGGCTGGCAGCCGCGCGCTCGACGCGGCGGACGCACTTCGACCCGCCCGTCCACGGCGCGAGGCTCCTGCACTACGTCGCCGCCAATGGCGTGGAAGGCCATCGGCAGCGGACACCACCCAATGCGGTGGACGTCGCGCGCGCGTTGCTCGAGGCCGGCGCCGACCCCGATGCCACCGCGCGCCTGTATGGCGGCGACTGCACGACGATGAGCCTGCTGGTGTCGAGCAGCCACCCGGCGCAGGCGGGTCTGCAGTCCGCGCTCGTGGATCTCCTCGTGGACTTCGGCGCCTCGGTCGAGCCGCATGGGAGCGGCGCGTGGGCGACACCGCTGCGCACGGCCCTCACGTTCGGCTACCGCGACGCCGCGCTGACGCTCGTCCGCCGGGGCGCGACGGTGACGACGCTCGCCGATGCCGCCGGCCTAGGCGACCTGTCCACCGTCACGCGGCTGCTGCCGGATTCATCATCCGACGATTGCCATGCCGCGCTGGCCCTGTCGGCCGCGCTCGGCCACGCGGACGTCGTCGGGATGCTGCTCGACGCGGGCGAGGACCCGGACCGCTACAACCCGCCACGCATGCACGCGCACTCCACGCCGCTGCACCAGGCCGTCGCGGCTGGTCGTGAGGGGGTCGTGCGACTGCTGATCGAGCGCGGCGCGCGACTGGACATGCGCGACACGCTCTACGACGCCACGCCGCTCGGATGGGCCGAGCACCTCGGACAGGCGGCCATCGACGACCTGCTGCGGCGCCAGAGGTAGGACCGGCTGTCCCAACCCGGCCTGTCGCCGTGGCCACACAGGTAGGGCCGGTTGTCCCCAACCCGGCCCGACGCCAGGCGAGCGCCGCGAGACTGGTCGGGGCCGACGGGAGGATTCGAGCCCAGGGGCGAGCCGGAGGCGGAGCCACGGGCCTGAAGGCGGTCGCCCCGACCAGACGAGCGCCGCGAGGATGGTCGGGGCGACAGGATTCGAACCTGCGACTTCTCGCTCCCAAAGCGAGCGCTCTACCAGGCTGAGCTACGCCCCGAACCGACTGGACATTGTAGTACAGGGGGCGCCGCCGCCCATTCTGGCTTCACTTCTCTCGTGACATCAGCGGCATGATGACGCGCAGGATCACGTTGGCGTTGGTGCTGACGCCGAAGGGGATGACCCCTCGGGCGGCACGCTTAGCAGATTCGCGATCGGGTTCTGGGTTCATGAGCTTGAAGGGCGCCCTCGTGGCGTGGATTCAGTCGAGGAACGGATTGGAGACCTTCAACGTTCCGTAGGTCCGGCCATGCTGGAAGTCCTCGGAGAAGAGGGTGTTGCACCGGCCTTCGAGGGCGCTCTCGAGGATCAGCGCGTCCCAGATCGAGAGTTGGTGCGTTCGGACCAGCTCCATGGCCGCCATCGACAGCCGGTAGTCGAGGGGCAGGATACGAAAGCCCGCGAGCCCGCGGACGGCCGCTTCGGCGTCGGCTGCGGGCACCGTTCGGCTGAGTTTTCGAGTGACCGTGAAGTAGAACTCGTTCACCACCTGGGCGGAGAGAACGATGGCCTCGGCGGGAAGGCTCTCGATCAACGCGCGGCTCCTGTCGCGCTTGCGCGGCTCCCCGGTGTCGAAGGCGTAGATGAGGATGTTCGAGTCGAGGAAATAGGGACCTTCACCCTCGCTCATGCATGTCCTCGCGGGAGATCTTCCGCCCCCCGGGCCTTGGAGGCCTCGGCCAGACGGAGAAAGGTCTGCTGGGCCGCCTTGGCCGGCGAGACCCGGGACACGTACTCCTCGACCCGCTCGCGCAGGACCGCGTTCAACGATGTCCCTTCCTCGAGTGCCTTGATGCGGGCACGCCGAAGCAGGGCGGCGTCGAGAGCGATCGTGACATTGGCGACCTTGCCTTCCACGGGATCAGTGTAGCACTGGACACGTGTTGCACACCCTCACCGCAGGATCGGCACCGTCGCGCGAGCCAAACGCCGCAAGCTGGTCGACCGGGTTCCTTGACCCTGGCGTGCGCGTATGACACAGTCATACACATGGACGAAGTGCTGACCATCCGCCTGCCCAAGGGCACGCGACGCCGCCTCGAGCGGCGAGCCAAGGCACAGAAACTCACCGTCAGCCAACTTGTGCGCCGGGCAATCGAACAAGAGGAACTGCTGTCGAGCCTGGCCTCGGCCCGAACCGAACTCGTGCCACAGGCACGTGCCCAGGGCATCTACACCGACGAGGACGTGTTCGCGATCGTCTCGTGATTGTCGTCCTCGGCACGAACGTGATCGTCGCGGCGCTGGTCGCCAAAGGACTGTGCCACGAAGTCGTGGTGCACGCCCTGGGCTCCTGCACCGTCGTGACGTCAGCCGCCCTGCTCGACGAACTCGAACACACCTTGCGCGGTAAGTTCACGCTCGGTCCTGCCAGCGTGGCGTTCCTGGAACAGCTGCGACTTCGCGTTCGAATCGTCGAGCCTGCCCCGCTCAGTCAACCGGTGTCCCGAGATGCCGATGACGACGTGGTCCTGGCCACGGCTGTCGCCGCCGGAGCAGCCCTGATCGTGAGCGGCGACAAGGACCTCCTGATCGTCGGCCGCCACAATGGCATCGACATCGTCTCCCCACGAGACTTCTTGAGGCGTCTGTCGCCCTGATCGAACAGGCTCCCGCAGGGCAGTGTTGATCGTGATGCAGCCCGCAACGCGTCCGGCTGCCGCAACAACCGGCCCATCCGGAGGCGACGACAAGGGCTTCGCACATGTGAAAGCCGTGCGTTCACGCCATCGCGACGGCAGCGTCGTCAGTGTCGATCGACCCCGGTCACCGGATGCGCCGGCGGCCGGCACCACGCCGCACACCTTCCGTGACATCGGCCTGCCGTGGGGCGTGGAGTCGCGATCCTGACCGACCGGGGGGAGCTGAATTCGCGGCCATTCGCGCCACGACGGGAAGGAGGCCCCATGCGCCCGATTCCGTTGGTACTCGCGACCGCGACGTTCGCTCTCACCCTGCTGGCTCCATCTGCGGCCAGCGGGCAGGCGGCGTCGCGAGCACGGGACTGCGAGACCGCGGCGCCGTCTTCCGGCTCTCGATGTACTTCCGCGAACTGGTCATCGACGGCGGGCAGCCCGGCCTGCCCAACGGGGTCTGGACGCCCGAGACGCAAGCCGACATCTTCATCAGCATGCCGGCGATGCTGCCGACGGCCACCGGTCAGTTCGGCGACTTCCTGCTGCTCTCTCAGGCCGGGCCGACGGTCGCGGGTCGCCGCTCCGTCACGCCAGAGGGCGCCATCGACCATCACTGGAGAAGCCGGCTCGCGCGGAGCCGGCCGACACATGGTCACCTCCGTCCTCCCGGCGCTCGCCGTCGGCGAGCGGCCGCGCGCACGCGTCGCAGGCGCCCCGACTTCGACTCTTTGTCAGCGTGCGCGCGCCCTTCTGAGCTCCACGCGGCATGCCGCCGCCGTCTTCGCGCACTCCGGTGCTGGCATCAGCCTTGCGGAGGCTGGGAGCGTGCCTGAGATCTCATCGCCTCTCGTGTACGACGAACCGACGGTCATGTGGCGCATGCGGCGCGCCGGCGGCCTTGTGTCGCACGCCGTCCTGGACCCGCGCGCCAACCTCCTCGTGTGGTTCGTCAACGACCGCCCGCTCGGGTGCCGCGACTTCAGCGACATCTCGAGTGCGCTTCGCTGGAGCGACCAGTTGCAGGCGCAGAACTGGGCGACGGGGTGGCGCCTCGCCCCCGACGACGACACCGCCGACGACGACGCACATTCGCGGTAGCGGGCCAGGTCCGGGACGGAGGCAGTTGACCCGGTGGCAGGATGTGCCCCGGAAGATTCCCCACGGCCCCGCCGATCTCCCCGCGCCGCTACGAGATCGGCCGCAAGTCCGGGGCCTGTCGCGTGGCGCTGTTCTTGCGATCACCTCCAGGGGACCGTTCCTGGAGGCACGTCATGACGATGCGTCGGGTACGACTTGTGGCGGTGCTGGCTCTTGGCGCCGCCGTGTTCGTCGCGGCAGGGATCGACGCGGCGCAGCGAGGCTGGGTGCTGCCGCTCAAGGCCGCCGCCACACCTGGGCCGATGCCGGTGATGCGAGGGGGATTCCTCGTCGCCCGGCCTCAGGCTGAGATTTCGGGAATTGCCAACGGCGTGTACTGCGCCCATCCGGCAGAGAACGGCGTCGGGATCCATGACCTCGGCGCCCTGCCCGCGGGCATGCACGTCGTCGTCACGGTGGAGTCCTTCAGCGAGGACTTCGACCCCGTCGCCACCGTCCTGGTGCCGACAATCGGCGAAAAGGCTGCCAATACCGCGAAGATCGTGACCTTCTACGACAACGACTCCGGCGGCGACAAGGACGCCAGGGTGGACTTCGTGACGCCGCAGTCCGGCAACTACCTGCTGCTCGTCGGAGACTTCACCGACGCCGTCATGGGCTGCTATCGCTACCAGGTCGTCATCCAGGAGTGACCCGACGTCGGATTCCGGCTCGTGCTCGTATGACGGGCCGGGTTGGGACAACCGGCCCTACCGGTATGACGGGCCGGGTTGGGACAACCGGCCCTACCGGCATGACGGGCCGGGTTGGGACAACCGGCCCTACCGGCGCGCGCGACCCCCGTGGCGGGCCCGGTTGGGACAACCGGCCCTGCCGTCGCCGAAAATCCGCGCCATTCCTGGCGATCCCCGGTGATTCGGCTCGGCGGCGCCCGAAAGTGGGGCGATCATCCCGCAAGGGGCGTCTAGAATCAGAGACCCCAATGAGCGTGGGCCACCAGGGGCCCACGACCGCCGCGGGTGCAGCCCTCCCGGTCGGACCGGCGACACGCAACCCGCCGCCGGGTCGTAGTGCAATCCAGCACCGGTCTGCCGAACCCGGAATCCGGTCCCCGGTCCCCGACATCAGGTGGAGTGGGTCGAGAGTGGACGACAACACATGAACACGCCGGTCGAAACACGCGCCAGACGATCGCGGCTGGGCCAATGGATCATCGGATTGGCGGTGCTGCTGGGGGGCGCCGGGCTGGTCTGGTACTACGAGGTCGGCCAACCTCCGCCAGTCCAGCAGGGCCGTGGGCGCTTCGGCGCGGCCAGGGGCGAGAAGCCGCCCGTGCGCGTCGTGACGGCCGAGCAGCGCAACATCGCCGTGGCCCTGAAGGCGCTCGGCACGGTGACCCCGATCAACACCGTGGTCGTTCGCAGTCGCCTGGACGGCGAGTTGGTCCGTGTCCACTTCACCGAGGGCCAGCGCGTGACGGCCGGCCAGTTGCTGGCCGAGATCGACGCCCGCCCTTACGAAGTGGCCCTGGCGCAGGCCGAAGGCCAGCGGTCCGAGAACGAGGCCCGGCTGAACAACGCGCGTGCCGACCTCGCGAGCTTTCAGTCGCTGTACGACCGCCAACTCATTCCCAGGCAGCAGCTGAACGCCCAGGAGTCGCTCGTCAAGCAGGTCGAGGGCACGGCGCGCTCCAACGACGCCCAGGTCAACAACGCGAAGCTGCAGCTCTCGTTCACCCGGATCGTCGCGCCGATCGCCGGCCGCCTGGGCCTTCGCCAGGTGGACGTCGGGAACCTCGTCCGCAGCGGCGACCCGAACGGCATCGTCGTCATCACGCAGATGCAGCCGATTTCCGTGCTCTTCACGGTGCCTGAGACCGATCTCCCGGCCGTGCTGGAGGCGATGCGCCGCGGCGCCACCCCGGCAGTCGAGGCCTGGGATCGCGCCGAGACCACCCGACTCGCAACGGGGACCCTGCGAACCGTCGACAACCAGATCGACACCACGACCGGCACCATCCGGCTCCGCGCGTTGTTCCAGAACCAGGACGAGAAGCTCTTCCCCAACCAGTTCGTCAACGTGAACCTCAACCTCTCGACGGTGCGCGCAGCCACCGTCGTGCCGGCGGCCACGATTCAGCGGGCCTCGTTCGGGACGTTCGTCTACGTCGTCACCCCCGAGAACACGGCGACGGTCCGCAAGGTCACGCTGGGGGCCGCCGAGGCCGACAAGGTCGCGATCACCGAAGGTGTCGAACCCGGTGAACGCGTGGTGCTCGAGGGCGTGGATGCGCTGCGCGAGGGCATCGGGGTCGAGGTGGTGGGCACGAGCCCCGGACCCGCTGCCGGCGAGACGCCCTCTCCGTCGGCCGCGGCGCCGCAGCAACCGGGTGGCGCAACCGCGGGACGTCCCGCTGGCGCGCGAGGCCAGGCACAGGGTCAGGGCGGCCCCAGGACACCACGCCCATGAACATCTCGCGCCCGTTCATCCTCCGGCCCGTCGCGACGGCGCTCCTGATGGCGGCGCTGTTGCTGTCGGGCATGCTGGCGTACCGCCTGCTCCCGGTGTCGGCGCTGCCGCAGGTGGACTACCCGACCATCCGGGTCCTGACGTTCTATCCCGGCGCCAGCCCCGACGTGATGACCAGCGCGGTCACCGCGCCGCTCGAGCGGCAGTTCGGCCAGATGCCGGGCCTCGACCAGATGTCGTCGACCAGTTCCGGCGGCGCCTCGGTCATCACGCTGCGGTTCTCGCTCGACAAGCCCATCGAGGTGGCCGAGCAGGAGGTGCAGGCGGCCATCAACGCGGCCGACAACCTCCTGCCCAACGACCTGCCGCAGCCACCTGTCTACAACAAGGTGAACCCGGCGGATACGCCGGTGCTGACCCTGGCGGTGACGTCGCCGACGATGCCGCTGCCCGACGTGTACGACCTGGTGGACACGCGGGTGGCGCAGAAGCTGTCGCAGTTGCCCGGGGTCGGGCTCGTGAGTCTGGCCGGCGGGCAGCGTCCGGCGGTCCGCATCCAGGCCAATCCCCAGAAACTGGCGGCGCACAACCTGAACCTCCAGAGCCTGCGCGCGGTGATTGCCGCGGCCAACGTCAACCAGCCGAAGGGCAACTTCGACGGGCCGGAACGGTCGTTCATGCTCGACGCCAACGACCAGCTGCGATCGGCCGATGCCTACCGCGATCTGATCCTGGCCTACAGCGGCGGCGCGCCCCTGCGCCTCTCGGACGTGGCCGAGGTGGTGGACGGCGCCGAGAATATCCGATTGGGCGCGTGGGCCAACGACATGCCCGCCGTCCTGGTCAACATCCAGCGCCAGCCCGGCGCCAACGTCATCGACGTCGTCGATCGCATCGACGCCCTGCTGCCGCAACTCACGGCGAGCCTGCCCTCCACGCTGACGGTCGCGGTGCTCAGCGATCGCACGGACACGATTCGCGCGTCCGTGCGCGACGTGCAGCACGAGCTGGTCTTCGCCGTGATCCTGGTGGTGCTCGTGACCTTCGTGTTCCTGCGCAACGTGCCGGCCACGATCATTCCGAGCGTCGTGGTGCCGCTGTCGCTCGTGGGCACGTTCGGCGTGATGTACCTGGCCGGTTTCTCGATCAACAACCTCACGCTGATGGCGCTGACCATCGCCACCGGTTTCGTCGTCGACGACGCCATCGTGATGGTGGAGAACATCGCGCGCTATCTCGAGGAGGGCGCGACGCCGATGGAGGCCGCGTTCGAGGGCGCCCGCCAGATCGGCTTCACCCTCGTGTCGCTGACGATCTCGCTCATCGCGGTGCTGATCCCGCTGCTGTTCATGGCCGACGTCGTGGGGCGGCTGTTCCGCGAGTTCGCGATCACGCTGGCGGTGTCCATCCTGATCTCGCTCGTGGTCTCGCTGACGCTCACGCCGATGATGTGCGCCCGTCTGCTCAAGGCCGAGGCCGCCGAGCACCACGGACGGCTCTACACGGTCACGGGCCGGTTCTTCGACGGCATGATCGCGCTCTACGGGCGGCTGCTGAACACCGCCCTGCGCTTCGAGACGCTCACCCTGCTCGTGGCCGTCGCGACCATGGCCCTGACGGTCTGGCTCTACGTGATCGTCCCCAAGGGCTTCTTCCCGGTGCAGGACACGGGCGCGATCCAGGTGATCAGCGAGGCGCCGCAATCGGTGTCGTTCTCGGCGATGGCCGAGCGGCAGCGCGCCGCGGCCCGCGCGATCCTCGAGGAGCCCGACGTCAAGGGGCTGTCGTCGTTCATCGGCGTCGACGGCGCCAACGCCACGCTGAACAGCGGCCGGATGCTCGTCACGCTGTCGCCGCGCGAGGAGCGGACCCGGTCGGCGACCGAGATCATCGCGGCGCTGCGTCAGCGCGCCGCGCGCGTGCCGGGCATCACGCTCTACATGCAGCCGGTGCAGGACCTGACCATCGAGGACCGGGTCAGCCGCACGCAGTTCCAGTTCACGCTCGAGGATCCCGACGCCAGCCGTCTCGGCCTCTGGGTGCCGCGTCTGGTCGGGCGGCTGCAGCAGTCGCCGTACCTCTCCGACGTCGCCAGCGACCTGCAGGACCAGGGGCTGCAGGCCTTCGTGGACATCGACAGGGATGCGGCCAGCCGGTTCGGCATCCGCGTGGCGGCCATCGACGACGCGCTGTACGACGCCTTCGGCCAGCGCCTCATCTCGACCATCTACACGCAGGCCAACCAGTACCGGGTCGTGCTCGAGGTCTCGCCGCGCTTCCAGGTCGGCCCGGAGGCGCTCGGGCAGGTCTTCGTCGCCACGGCCGACGGTCGCCAGGTGCCGCTGTCGGCGATCTCGCGGATCGAACAGCGCAACATGCCGCTGGTGATCAACCATGCCGGCCAGTTCCCGGCCGTGACCATGTCGTTCAACCTGGCGCCCGGCGCCTCGCTCGGCGAGGCGGTGGAGGCCATCGAGGAGGCCCAGCGCGAGCTCGGCATGCCGGCCGAGCATCCAGACGACGTACCAGGGCGCCGCGGCGGCGTTCCGGGCGTCGCTCTCCAGCACCCTCTGGCTCGTGCTGGCGGCCATCGTCACGATGTACGTGCGTGCTGGGCGTGCTCTACGAGAGCTACATCCACCCCATCACGATCCTGTCGACGCTGCCGTCGGCCGGCGTGGGGGCGCTCGCTCGCGCTGCTGATCACCGGCACCGACCTGAGCCTGATCGCGGTCATCGGCATCATCCTGCTGATCGGGATCGTGAAGAAGAACGCGATCATGATGATCGACTTCGCGCTCGACGCCGAGCGCGCGCGAGGGACTCGAACCCCGCGACGCGATCTACGAGGCCGCGCTGCTGCGCTTCCGGCCCGATCCTGATGACCACGCTGGCCGCGCTGTTCGGCGCGCTGCCGCTGATGCTGTCGACCGGGTCGGGCGCCGAGATGCGGCAGCCCCTCGGCCTCGTGATGGTGGGCGGCCTGCTCCTCAGCCAGGTGCTCACGCTGTTCACGACGCCGGTCATCTACCTGTTCTTCGATCGCCTGAGCCGGGCCTGGAGCCCGGCCGCCAGGCCCCTCGAGATGGAGGACGTCACGGCATGAGCCTTTCCTCGCCGTTCATCCGCCGCCCCGTCGCGACGACCCTGCTGAGCGTGTCGATCGTCCTGGTGGGCGCGCTCGGGTACATGCTGCTGCCCGTGTCGCCGCTGCCGCAGGTGGACTTTCCCTCCATCTCGGTGTCGGCGTCGCTGCCGGGCGCCAGTCCGGAGACGATGGCCTCGAGCGTCGCCACGCCGCTCGAGCGGGCGCTGGGAACGATCGCGGGGGTCAACGAGATCAGCTCGCAGAGCTCGCAGGGCTCGACGCGCATCAACATCCAGTTCGACCTGGACAAGAACATCGACAGCGCGGCCCGCGAGGTGCAGGCGGCCATCAATGCCTCGCGATCGCTGCTGCCGAGCGCGCTCCCGGGCATGCCGTCCTACCGCAAGATCAACCCGTCGCAGGCGCCCATCATGCTGCTGGCGCTGACGTCGGACACGGCCAGCCCGAGCCAGCTCTACGATCTCGCCTCGACGGTGCTCGCGCAGAAGGTCGCGCAGGTGACAGGCGTCGGCGACGTCACGGTCGGCGGGGGATCGCTGCCGGCCGTGCGCGTCGAGCTGCAGCCGCAGGCCCTGTCGCAGTACGGCATCTCGCTCGACCAGGTGCGCCAGGCCATCGCCGGGGCCAACCTGCGGCGGCCCAAGGGGATGATCGAGGACAGCGAGCGGCATTGGCAGATCCAGGCGAGCGACCAGCTGACGCAGGCCGCCGACTACCAGCCGCTCGTCATCGCCTACCGCAATGACGCGCCCGTGCGCCTCAGCGACGTGGCCCGGGTGTACGACGGCATCGAGGACCGCTACAACGCCGGGTACTTCAACGACAAGGACGCCGTGCTGCTCGTCGTCAGCCGGCAGGCGCAGGCCAACATCATCGCCACCGTTGACGGCGTGATGGAGCAACTCCCCGCGCTGCGCGCCTTCCTGCCGGCCGGGGTGTCGCTCGACGTCGCGAGCGACAGGTCGCCCACGATTCGCGCGACGCTGCACGAGGCGCAGCGGACGCTGCTCATCGCCGTCGGTCTGGTCATCCTCGTGGTGCTGCTGTTCCTGGCCAACGTGCGCGCGGCGCTGATCCCGGTGACAGCCGTGCCGGTGGCCCTGATCGGCAGCTGCGCGGTGATGTACCTGTGGGGGTTCTCGCTGAACAACCTCTCGCTGATGGCGCTCATCGTGGCCACGGGCCTCGTCGTGGACGATGCCATCGTCGTGCTCGAGAACATCTCGCGGCACGTCGAGGAGGGTCTGACGCCAATCGCTGCCGCGTTCAAGGGGGCAGGTGAGGTCGGATTCACCCTGCTGTCGATGAATCTCTCGATCGTCGCGGTGTTCGTGTCGATCCTCTTCATGGGCGGCATCGTCGAGCGCCTGTTCCGCGAGTTCTCGATCACGCTGGTGGCCGCGATCCTCATCTCGCTGATCGTGTCGCTCACGCTCACGCCGATGCTGTGCGCGCGGTGGCTCGTATCGCGCGAAGCCGCCAGGCCGGGTCGGCTGCAGGCGATCAGCGACAGGACGTTCGCCTGGCTCCGGCGCGGCTACGGCCGATCGCTCGGGTGGGCCCTCGACCACTCGCCAATCGTGCTGATGGTCTTCATCGGGGTCGCCGCGTTCACGGTGCACCTCTACACGAGCGCGCCCAAGAGCTTCCTGCCGGAACAGGACACCGGGCAGCTCGGCGGCTTCATCCGGGGCGACGACGGGATGTCGTTCCAGATCATGCAGCCGAAGATCGACGCGTTCCGGAAGGCGGTCATGAGCGATCCCGCCGTCGAGAGCGTGGCGGGGTTCATCGGCGGCGGCCGCGGCATCAACAACGCCCAGATCTTCGTACGCCTCAAGCCGCTCGAGGAGCGCAAGGTGTCGGGGCAGATCGTCGCCGAGCGCATCCGCAGGGACCTGCCGAAGGTGCCGGGGGCACGCCTCTGGCTGAGCGTCGATCAGGACATCCGCTTCGGAGGCGGGTTCGGCGGCGGATCCTACCGGTACACGCTGCGGTCCGACGACCTCGCCGCGCTCCGGGTGTGGGCGCAGCGCGTCCGCGATCAGCTCAAGGATCTGCCTGAAGTGACGGGCCTCCAGGACGGACTCGTGTCGAGCCAGCAGATCACGCTGGAGGTCGACCGCGAGGCCGCGCGCCAGCTGGGGATCGAGATGGCGACGGTCACCCAGGCCCTCAACAACGCGTTCGGGCAGCGGCAGGTTTCGACGATCTACAACGCCATGAACCAGTACCGCGTGGTCATGGAGGTCGCGCCCCAGTTTGCGCAGGGGCCCGAAGCGCTCGACCAGGTGTACGTGGTGACGGGCGCCGGCAGCCGCGTGCCGCTCTCGACGTTCAGCCGCTACACGCGCACGTCGGCCAACGATCGGATCAGCCGCAACGACCAGTTCGCCTCGGAGAACGTGTCGTTCGAACTCGCGCCAGGCGTCAGCCTGAGCGAGGCCGAGGCCGCGGTCAACAGGGCGGTGTCGCTCCTCACGCTGCCGACCAACATCCAGGGCCGGCTGGAGGGGAACGCGAGCCTGTTCCAGCGGCTCCAGGGCAACCAGCCGCTGGCCATTCTCGGCACGCTGCTGGTCGTCTACATCGTGCTCGGCGTGCTGTACGAGAGCTACCTGCACCCGCTCACCATCCTGTCGACCATCCCCTCGGCCGGCGCGGGGGCACTGTTGGCGCTGCTGCTGCTGAAGACGCAGTTCAGCCTCGTCGCGCTGCTGGGGCTGTTCCTGCTCATCGGCGTGGTCATGAAGAACGCGATCCTCATGATCGACGTGGCCCTGCAGCGGGAGCGCGAGCGTGGCATGTCGCCGGAGGAGGCCATCCGCGAGGCCTGCATGCTGCGGCTGCGGCCGATCCTGATGACGACGATGTCGGCGCTGCTGGGGGCGCTGCCGCTGATGCTGAGCACGGGCGAGGGCGCGGAGATGCGCCAGCCGCTCGGCATCGCCATCGTCGGCGGCCTCGTGGTGAGCCAGGTGCTCACGCTGTACACGACGCCGGTCGTGTACCTGTACCTCGAGAACATGCGCGTACGCGTAAACCAGAGGCGCGGCCGCAGCGTGGCCGACGAGGTGGTGCCAGAGTCGGGTCTGCCGGTCCGGCACGCCTGACAGGCCCGTGATCGCTGGCATCACGGAGTCCGCGTCGGGCGGGGGCCCGGGCAGGCCGGGCTGTCGCCGGAGGCACACCTGCGGTAGCGTTAGGCATGCGCACCCTGCCACAGCTCTTCGAGAACAACCGCACCTGGGCCCGCGAGATCCTGGATCGCGACCCACATTTCTTCGAGTCGCTGGCCAGCCAGCAGACGCCTCGCTACCTGTGGATCGGCTGCTCGGACAGCCGCGTGCCGGCCAACCAGATCATCGGGCTCGCCCCTGGCGAACTGTTCGTGCACCGCAACGTGGCCAACGTCGTGGTGCACACCGATCTCAACTGCCTCTCCGTCCTCCAGTACGCGGTGGAGGCGCTCCACGTCGAGGACGTGATGGTCGTGGGCCACTACGGGTGCGGCGGCGTGCGGGCGGCCTACACGCAGGCGTCGCTGGGCCTCATCGACAACTGGCTCCGCCACATCCAGGACGTGCGCGAGAAGCACCGCGCCGTGTTCGAGGACGGCGGCGATGAGACCGCGCAGGTTGCGCGCCTCTGCGAACTGAACGTCATCGAGCAGGTCCGCAACGTCTGCGTGACGAGCATCGTCCGCGGGGCGTGGCAGCGCGGACAGCGGCTGTCCATTCACGGCTGGATCTACGACGTCGCCGACGGCCTGCTCCGGGACCTCGGCTGCACGGTGACCAACGACGCGGAGACCCTGTCGGTCTGTGAAGATGCCGTGGCACAGACCGCTGCGAGGGCGGCGACGGGCGCCTGACGGGCGGGCTCAGCGGCCATTGCGGGATTTCGTCGACGGGCCTGACAAAAATCCCGCACGTGCGGGCCGATCGGCTCTCGCCCGGCTTCTCGGGGGCACCATCGCGCATCGGCTGGAACGGGCACGATCGTTGCGACCGTCGGAGTGGGCGCCCCGCCGGGTCGAGGCCGCGTCGTCTCGATGCCCGCCAGGGGCCAGGCAGAGAACGCCATGATCACCGAAGACCAGTCGGCCGTCATCGCCTTCCTCGGCGCCAGCGCCACACACGGGGGGCTCCCGGTCGAGCAGGTCGAGACCCATGCCTCGATCGTGTTCCTCGCGGGCGACCTCGCGTGGAAGCTGAAGCGAGCAGTGCGGTACGACTACCTCGACTTCTCGACCCTCGAACGTCGTCGCGCCATGTGTGAGGCCGAGGTCCGGCTGAACCAGCGCACGGCTCCCGACCTGTACCTCGGGACGACACCGGTCACGCGCGAGTCGTCGGGCGCGCTGGCCCTGGGCGGAACCGACACGCCGGTCGAGTGGCTGGTCGCCATGCGCAGGTTCGACCAGTCCCTGCTGCTCGATCGCCTCGCCGCGCGAGGTGCCCTTGATCTGGAAGTAATGGGGCCGCTCGGGCAGGCAGTCGCCCGCCTGCACGCACAGGCCCCTCGCCACGATTCCCGTGGCGGCGCGGACGCGATGGCGTGGGTCATCGACGGCAACGACCGCGACCTGCGCGCGTTGGCCCGCGAGGCCATCTCCGCCGAGTCCATCGCCAGGTTGACCAACGAGGTGCGTGCGCGCCTCGCCCACGGCGCGACGCGCCTGGATGCGCGGCGCCACGACGGGATGGTGCGGGAGTGCCACGGCGACCTGCACCTGCGCAACCTCGTCCTCCTCGACGGCATGCCGACTCTCTTCGACGGCATCGAATTCAACGAGGCGCTCTCGTGCATCGACGTGGCCTACGACCTGTCGTTCCTGCTGATGGACCTGTGGCGCCGTGACCTCGCCGGCCACGCCAACGCCGTGTTCAACGCCTGGCTGAGTGCCACGATGGACCTGGGGTGCCTGCCGCTGCTGCCGCTCCTGCTCTCGTGCCGCGCCGCCGTGCGCGCCAAGACCACCGCGACGGCGGCCTCCATGGGCGCCAGCGGGACGCAGCGGGACGACCTGCTGGCGCTGACGCGGGGGTACGTCACCCTGGCGCAGCGCCTGCTCGCGCCGCCGCCGCCACGGGTGGTGGCCATCGGCGGCCTGTCGGGCTCGGGCAAGTCCACCCTGGCCCGCACGCTCGCGCCTCACCTGGGCGCAGTGCCGGGCGCGGTGCTGATCCGGAGCGACGAGGTGCGCAAGCGCCTCTTCGGGATCTCGCCGCTGGCGCACCTCGGCCAGGACGGCTACACACCGGGCATCTCCCAGAAGGTGTACGAGGAAGCCGGGGCAGAAGCCGACCAGGTCGCACGAGCCGGCCACGCCGCGATCGTCGATGCGGTCTTCGCCAGGGGCGAGGACCGCGAGGCGCTCGAGCAGCGCGTTGCTGAGACGGGCGTGCCCTTCGTCGGACTGTGGCTCGAGGCGTCCGAGGCGGTGCGCCTGGATCGGGCGGCGCGGCGCGGGCCCGACGTGTCGGACGCCGATGCCGAGGTCATCCGCCGCCAGCGCAGCCAGTTCAGCGGGGCGGTCACCTGGCACCGCCTCGATGCCACGTGCACGCCCGCGGCGGTGCTCGCGCATGCCCTGAGGGCCATCGGCACGCCGGTCTCAGCAGCCGGGATGCCGGCCCCGGTCCGATGACGTCGCCGACGACAGCCGCCCGGAGCGTGACGGCGGGCGCCGGCGCCAGGCGCATCAGGCGTCGCGATGCCAGGTGACACGCGTCAAAGGGTTCTCGTGCGAGAACGAGTACGACACCTTGCCTGAGAACGCCTTGTGCAGGGCGTGACCGAGCCGCTGCGCCAGGTGATCGGTCGTCGTCGCGACGACGAACTCGTCGGGAGGCGTCGTCACGGTCGAGACGATCCGCGCCAGCGGGTTGTCCTCGCTCGCTCGCTCCGCCTCACGCTCGACGAGACGTTCGATCTCCTCCCGGTGGGCGACTGCGAAGGCCCCCGAGACGTGCAGGAAGCCGCGCGGCGAGGTCCAGTACGTGCGGCAGGCGGGACACGGCCTGCGGCGTGCGTCTGGCGCGGCGACGAGGAGCAGCGAACGGGGATCTCCCGGCGGCATCCAGCGGCGCTTGACATACCCTGCGCCGCACACGGGGCACGTGGCCGGCTCGGTGGGCGCACGGGCCGGGCGGTGTTCGCCGCCGTGGTGGTCCACGCGCTTGGTGAAGGTGACGTTGCTGTAGCGCTTCTGGCTCCGCATGGCCACACCTCCGGTGGTTTTGCCTGGGCCCCGCGCGGTGGGGGGCACTCAGCCCCAGGGATCAAGGCGCGCGGGGCGCATGCGGCCGACCATCTGCAACGCACGTTCGCTGCCAGCCGCCCACGCAGCGGAGTCGCTCGATGTGGGCCTGTTACATCGGAACGTCGCCGCGAGCAGGGAAGATTTCCCGCACAGGTGGGGGATCCGCCCCAGCGTGCGCCGTCGCGCCAACCGCCCGCGCGCCGACCAGGACCTGCAAGCAGCGCCAACATGCCGGGCCTGCCGCAGTCGGGCGCCCTACTGCGCCTCCAGATGCCCCGTCGCCCCCAGGGCATCGGTCGTGCAAGGACGTCAGGTGGACCGGCCGCACGCAGTCTGGTACGACCGCAGCAGGTCCCCGAGGCCGGTACAGTAGTCGCGCCGGCAGCCAGCCACGAACATCAGACCGGAGCGTGTGATGAGCGACAGATTCGACACCATCGTCGCCGCCGTCGACTTCAGCGAAACCTCGACAGAGGCATGGCGGGCCGCCTGTCAACTCGCAGTTGCGCTCGGCAGCCACCTGCACCTGTTTCACGTGAGCCCCGACCCGCTGCAGCAGGCGTGGACCGTCGAGGCCATCGGCGTCGATTTCAAGGCCATCGGCGAGGCGTGGCGGGCCCAGGCCGAGAACAGGCTGGCCGCCATGGAGCCTGACCCGAGCCTTCCGCCCGATCGCGTGACACGCGTGGTCGAGATCGGCGTCCCCCACGAGGCCATCGTCGGGTACGCCGCGCGCCATCACGCCGGGCTCATCGTGATGGGCACACACGGCTACGGCCCACTCAAGCACCTGCTCCTCGGGAGCGTGGCCGAGCGCGTGCTCCGCCAGGCGCCATGTCCGGTCGTCACCGTGCCGCACCACGAGCGGCGCGCGGCCATGCTCGAGGCCGCGGCCGAACCTGCCGCGGCCTCGGTTCCTCGCTGAGAGTCGAGGCGATGACGGCGCTGGACGACTTCGCCAGGCACACCGCCGTGAGTGACGCCACGGCAGCGGAGGTCGCGCGCGAGCCCTCACGCGTCACGTCCGACGTCCCCGCCGTCGCCTTCGAGCACGTGGCGCTCGCCTTCGACGACGACGTCGTGATGCGCGACGTCAGTTTCTGTGTCAGCGAAGGCCACATGGCCATCCTGATGGGGCCGAGCGGCAGCGGGAAATCGCTGGCGCTCAAGATGATGCTGGGGCTGGTCCGTCCCGACGAGGGCGTCATCCGGTTGTGGGGACGACGCATCGACGACCTGCCGGAGTCGCAGCTGATGGCCGTGCGGGACGACATCGGCATGCTCTTCCAGGAGGGCGCGCTGTTCGATTCGTTGACGGTGAACGAGAACGTCGGGTTCAAGCTCCACGAGCAGGGGCGGCTCTCGCCTGCGGCGATTCGAGCCCGTGTCGGCGAGATGCTCGAGGTGACGGGACTCAGCGAGTACGGCGACCGAAGTCCCGCCGAACTTTCGGGCGGCCAGCGGCGGCGCGTGGCGGTGGCGCGAGCCATGGCGAGCCGTCCCCGGTTGCTGCTGCTCGACGAACCGACGTCGGGCCTCGACCCCATCACGGCGCGCAGCGTCGATGCCGCGATCATCGCGCTTCGCGATCTCGAACACGTGACGACCATCCTGGTCACGCACCAGCTCGAGGACGCCTTCTACATGGCGAGCCACGAGGCACAGCAAACCGGGGAAGGCATCGAGATTGTCGCTGCCCCGCATCGGAGCGCACGCGAGGTGACCTTCCTCGTCCTCGACGATGGCCGCATCAGCTTCAACGGCGGCATCGACGCCCTGCTGGCCTGCGACGACGCATACATCCACACGAGCCTGCAGGGATGGGTTCCGGAGCTGCACGCCTGAGCAGCGTGTGCCTGACCGGGCATAAGTGATGCATGCAGGAGTGGTGGCATCACACGGCCATCGGGCCGACGCGAATCGCATGACAACACGCGTCAGGGATCGATGCCGATGAGAGCGCCGGAAATCCGGAGGTGATTCATGGCAAGCACCACACTCGAACGTCCGACCCCGAAGAAGGAGTCGGCAGTACAGCCCCGCGCCCCCTTCAGCCTCATGCGTGCGATCAGCGACGACATCGAGACCTTCTTCAACGAGATGGGCATGGGCGTCGGCCGCTGGCCCATCAGCGCGCGTCTCTTCGAGAAGACGCATGGGGCGTGGCTTCCCGTCGTGGAAGTCGAAGAGAAGGCCGGCAAGTTGTTCGTGCGCGCAGAGCTGCCGGGGCTCACGCGCGAGAACGTCAAGGTCGAGATCGGCGAGAACGTCCTCACGATCGAGGGCGAGCGGACCGAGTCGACGCGCGAGAAGACCGACGAGTACTTCCGCAGCGAGCGGTCGTACGGCCACTTCTCCCGGACGCTGGCGTTGCCCGAGACGGTCAAGACCGACTCGGCGGTGGCCACGTTCAAGGACGGCGTGCTCGAGGTGACTTTCGACATCGCGGCGCCGGCAGCGCCGGCGACCCGTCAGTTGCCGATCGTCGAGGCCGCGCCGACGGCCAAATAGGTCGTCAATCGAGCCGGCCTTCCCGGCCGGCCGAGTCGCACGGGGTGCGGATGTTCCCGCACCCCGCGTGAAATTCCCACGACACCGTCCGGGCCATCGGTCTCCGCGGAGACTGTCTCCGCGCATACTGCTCACGTGACGCCGGACGCTCACGGACGCTGGCCCCTCCCGGCGCCCTACGACTTCTTCGAGACGACGCGCCTGCTCCGCACCGGGGCGCGCGATCCGACGATGCGCCGCGAGCCAGACGGGCTCTGGCGAACCGCACACACGGCGGCGGGCCCCGTCACGGTGCGACTCACTGTCGGGGCCGACCTGGTCGCGGAGGCGTGGGGGCCTGGCGCGGCGGCGGTGCTGCCGGACGTCCCGCTGTGGGTGGGTCTGCACGAGCCCCCCTGGACGCTCCCGGCCCATCCGGTCACCGATCGATTACTGAAAGCCCATCGAGGCCTGCGCGGCACCGACACGCGAGACGTCTTCGAAGCGCTCCTCCCCGTGATCCTCCAGCAGTTGGTGACGTGGGAGGAGGCGGCGGCCATGTGGCGCCGCCTCTGCGAGCGGTTCGGCGCGCGTGCGCCGGGCCCCGTCGACCTGCGGCTCTCGCCGACACCTGGCGCCATCAGGGCGTCCGGCACGCTCGGGCTGCAAACAGCGGGCATCGGCATGCGGCAGGCCCTGACGCTCCTCGAGGTCGCCCGCGTGGCCCATGCGATGCGGCGCGCCGCCGACCTGCCCACGACCGAGGCCGTCACGCTGCTGCAGAAGGTCCGCGGCATCGGCCCCTGGACGGCGAACCTCGTGATGGGCGCACGCCTCGGGCGCCCCGAACCCATCGTCGTCGGCGACATCCACCTGCCGCACACGGTCGCCTGGGCGCTGGCCGGCGAACCTCGCGGCACCGATGCCCGCATGGTCGAGCTGCTGGCGCCGTTTGAAGGCCAGGCCTTCCGGGTCATCCGGTTGCTGCGGGCCGCGCGGATCGAGGCGCCCAAGCGCGGGCCGCGCCTCGCCTGGCGGCGGCCTGGCGGACGGCGGACGGACTCAGGGTGATGGCGCCGGACTGGCGGGGTTCGCGGCGGGCGGCGAGAGCTCAGTTTCGCGGACGGGCCGGGTACGGGTAGCCCCTGGCGAGCGCCTCGTCGAGCACCGTGTCGTGTCCGTAGATGTCGTCCATGAAGTAGACGACCCCCTGCCGGCTGACGTGGACCGTGTCGTAGAAGAGCACGACGGTGAGCGGCTCCCGCAGGTTGACGCGCGTCGGCGCGTCGCCGGCCATCGCGGCCTCGATGCGCGCACGCGTCCACTCGGGCTGGTCACGCAGCACCCACGCGGCCAGCGCGGCCGGTTCCTCGAGCCTGACGCAGCCATGGCTCAGGTCGCGCCGCGTCCTCGCGAACCCGCCGCGGGATGGCGTGCCGTGCATGTACACGTTCTCGTCGTTGGGGAAGATGAACTTGGCAAGCCCGAGCGAGTTGCCGGGTCCGGGCCGCTGGCGCAGGCTGAGCTTTCCCTGCTGAACCTTGTCCAGGTTCTCGTCCGTGACCGGGAACGCTGGGGCGTCGTCGGCGCCACTGGCGACGAGTTCGTACTGGTTGCGCGCCATGTAGCCGTGGTCCTTGCGGGCGCGCGGCAGGATCTCGTTCACGAGAATGCGGCGCGGCGGATTCCAGAACGGGCGGAAGACGATGTACTCGAGCTTCTCGACAAACAGCGGGGTCTGGTGGTCGAGCGCCTGCCCGACCACGACGTTCATGCGGAGTGGTTCGTCCCGGGTGCGCGGGTCGGTGGCCCACAGGCGGTAGTTCGCGATGTTGACGAACAGGTTCGGCTCCTGGCGCAGATCCGGCAGCCATCGCATGCGCTCCATCGCCAGTTCGATCTGGCGCACGCGCGCCGCAATCGGCACGTTGAGCGCCTTGATGGTGCCGGCGCCGATCACGCCATCGGCCTCGAGGCCGTGGCGCGTCTGGAATCGCTTGACCGCCTCGACGAGCCCGGCCGTGTACTGGGTCCCGGCCTCAGGCACGTCGGACACGAGGTCGCCGACGGCCCGCAATCGCGCCGCCAGCTGCGGCACGCCGACCCATGCCTGTCCCGCCGTCACCTTGCGCTGCGAGGCGGTCAGGGCTGGCACCGGCGCGGGCTCACCCTCGTCGGCCAGCACCCTGTAGGTGGCCAGCGTGGCTCTGGCGCGCACATAGTGCGAGACCGTCGGCTCGAGGCTCCGGAGCACATCGCCGAGGCCACGGCCCGCGCGCGCGTCCTGCAGCAGCGCCTCGGGATCGAGCGCCTTGCGCGGCCCCTCGTACTTCCAGCGCAGCAGGGCCGGGTCGACGCGTCCGATGTAGACGGCACGGATCAGCCGGGCGCCAGCGACGCTGAGCGCAAGATCGAACTGGGCTCGCTGTACCGGCGTCGACGAGCCTGCCTTGATCGCAGTGAACTGCACCTGGAGCGGAAGCGCATCGTAGTCGTCGGGGTCCAGTCCGTAGGCCCGGGCATCGCCGACAGCGAGCACCGCGCCGGCGACCGACGGCAGGGGCCTGCCACCCTCGAACCAGAGCAGCCGGTCGGGCTCGGCGTCATAGAGCGGCCACAGGTCGCGGGAGACGTCGGCGATGTTCCCCCACCTCAGCGTGGGGTGCTGGGCGGCCCCGAGCACCTGGGTCACGGTGGCCGCCACGTCCGGGTCGGCTGCGCCCCCGGTCTGGGGTGCGTGCGGGCTCGAGACGAGCGCGAGGACGGCAAGGACAATGGGAAACGCCACAGCCATACCTTACCTGCCCGATGGCGCCGGCGGAAGATGCGGGCCGCGACGGGGCACTTGCGATCCGATGGCGGCTTTGGCTTACTTGTTCCAGGCGCCCCGACGCGGGCGTCCCGTGGACGACTGGAGGGAAAGGACATGCACGGACAACAAAGGGTGGCGGCCCTGCTCATGGTCGTCGGCCTCGTCTGCACGGTCCCGACGGCGCGTGCCCAGGGCCCCGACGAGGACCGCCGGCTTGCGAAGATGGCCGCCGAAGCCGAATCCGCCGAACAGCACGAGCGCGTGGCCCAGGAGTTCCGCGCGCGTGCCACGAGACTCGACACCCAGGCCGCGCGCCTGGAGCGCTCCGCACGCCGGCTCGAGCGGGCCTGGTATCCCCACGAGTACAAGGCCGCACCCATGCACCGCGCCGGCTATACCGAGCGCCAGCAGGCCGCCAGGGCGCGTCGCGAAGCCCGCGAGTCACGTCTCCTCGCCCAGCGGCACGTCAGGTCGGCCGACGACCTCCGCAACGCGCCCTGATGCGAGCCCCATGGGCTGGCCCGACTGAGCGGAGCATGATTCGAACACTCACTGCGATCCTCCTGACACTGCTCGCCTGCACGGCCACCAACGCTCACGCCGAGATGCGCGCGGGTGTGGCCCGCGTCGAGATCACCCCGTCGTCACTCATGACGATGTACGGGTACGCGAACAGGAAGTGTGGCCCTGCCAACGGCACGCACGACCCGCTGATGGCCAAGGCGCTCGTCCTCGAAGCTGGCGGCACGCGCATGGCGATCGTGACGCTCGACCTCGGGAGCATGGTGTCCGACGCGGTAATCCGCGAGGTCCGGACCAGGCTCGGCATCCCCATCGTGCTGCTCGCGGCCTCGCACACCCACTCGGCGCCGGCCTTCCTCCCGTTCGGCAGCGCGCCCTCGACGAGCCCGGAGGCCCTGGCCTACCGTGCCGACCTCGAGGCGAGGATCGTCGGCGTCGTCGAGCGGGCGATCGCGTCGATGGCGCCGGCCACGCTGCACGTGGCGCGAGGGTCCCTGCAACTCGGATACAACCGCCTGCTCCCCCGCGACGACGGGCGTTCACGAGCCCTGTTCGACAACCTCGAGCGCGTGCCCCACGGGCCCGTGGACCCGGAGTACGTGCTGCTGCGGGTCGATGGCCAGGATGGCGCGCCTCGCGCGTTGCTCGTGCACTACGCGGCGCACGCCGTCGTGCTCGGCCCGACCAACTGCAAGTACTCCGCGGACTTCCCCGGCGTGCTGCAGGCCCAGGTCGAGGCCGCGCTCCCAGGCGCCCAGGCGATGTTCGTCCAGGGCGGCGCGGGCGACATCAACCCGCTCTTCATGGCGCGGTCCGGCGACGAGGCGAAGGACTTCGCTGTCGTTCAGACGATGGGCGAACTCCTGGCCGCCGACGTGCTCCGGGCCAACCGCACGGCGCAGCCCGTGGCAGCCGGTCCCGAGGGAATCACGTCGAGCAGCGAGATCGTGACGGTCAGGGACCGGTGGAATCCGGCCCTCTCGCTCGACGTCGGCATCTCGACTGTCCTCATCAACCGCTCCATCGCGATCGCGGCGTGGCCAGGGGAAGTCATGCACGCGCTCCAGAAGGACTGGAAGCAGCGGGCAGAGGTGCCGGTGCCGCTGTTCTACGGCTACACGTTCAGCGACGGCGGCACGTGGGCCGGCTACGTACCCGACCTGAAGACGGCCGCGCACGGCGGGTACGGGGCGGACGCGAGCACGCGCGTCGAGGTCGGCACGGGCGAACGGCTGCTCGAACGCCACCTCGTCAACCTCTACGGCCTGCTCGGCATGTGGCTGGACAAGCCGGGGAGGCCATAGGGAACGTTGAACGTCCCGGCCGTCCTGCTCCTCGTGTAACAGGCCTCGGGGAGCAGGCGTAGGACACATTCGGGAGGAGCGAGACGTGGAACGCAAGACGGCGGCTGACTTCGACGAGGAACTGCTCATTCTGTTCGACGCGTACGTGCATGGCGACATCGACCGCCGGGGTTTCCTCGATCGGGCGAGCAAGTTCGCCGTGGGCGGCGTGACGGCGGCGATGCTGCTCGACGCGCTCAACCCGCGCTTTGCCGAGGCGCAGGTGATCCCGAAAGACGATGCGCGGCTCATGACCGAATCGGTCGCGTTCCCCTCGCCGCAGGGCTACGAGACGACGCGCGGCTACCTCGTCAAGCCGAAGGCCGCCACCGGCAAGCTGCCCGGCATCCTCGTCGTGCACGAGAACCGCGGGCTGAATCCGCACATCGAGGACATCGCGCGGCGTCTCGCGCTCGAGAACTACCTCGTCCTCGCCCCGGATGCCCTGGCGCCGCTCGGCGGCTATCCCGGCGACGAAGACAAGGCCCGCGCGCTCTTCGGCACGCTCGAGCAGCCCAAGACGCGCGAGGACATGGCCGCGGCGTTCCGGTTCCTCAAGGGCCATGCCGGCTGCACCGGCAAGGTCGGCGTCGTGGGCTTCTGCTACGGCGGTGGCATGGCGCACCTGCTGGCGACGCGGCTGCCTGACCTGGCTGCCGCGGTGCCCTTCTACGGCAACAATCCCCCGCCGGAGGCTGCCGCCAGCATCAAGGCCCCGCTGCTCGTCCACCTCGCGGAGAAGGACGAACGGATCAACGCGGCCTGGCCGGCCTATGAGGCGGCGCTCAAGGCCGCCAACGTCAGGTACACGGCGCACATGTACCCCGGGGCGCAGCACGGCTTCAACAACGACACCACGCCCCGCTACGACGAAGCCTCGGCGAAGCTGGCCTGGAGCCGCACGCTGGAGTTCTTCGCGCAGCACCTGCGCGGGTAGGCAGCACCTGCGCGGGTAGCCCGGGACTCCGAGGCCGGGCCGGGCCCTCGAGCCGGCCATTCCCCGCCGTCGGCCCCCTCACACTGGTAGGGCCGGGTCTCCGACCCGGCCGCCCCCGACGGTGTAGGCTCTCGAGATGAAAATCGCCGTCTCGATTGCGTTGCTCGCCGGCCTCGTCGCATCGATGGGCCAATCGCCGGCCGACCGTGAGGAGTGGGTGCCCCTCTTCGACGGGCGAACGCTGGAAGGCTGGACGCCGAAGATCACGGGCTACCCCGCGGGCGAGAACGCCCTGAACACGTTCCGCGTCGAGGACGGCCTGCTGAAGGTGCGATACGACCAGTACGACACCTTCCGCGAACGCTTCGGCCACCTGTTCCACAAGGACACGTTCTCGTACTACGTGATTGCCGTGGAGTACCGCTTCGTGGGCGAGCAGGTGGCCGGCGGCCCCGGCTGGGCCACGCGCAACAGCGGCATCATGGTGCACGGGCAGCCCGCCGCGACCATGCACCGCGACCAGGACTTCCCCATCTCGATCGAGGTGCAGTTGCTGGGCGGGCTGGGCAAGGGTCCGCGCACGACGGCCAACCTGTGCACGCCCGGCACGCACGTCGAGATGAAGGGCGCGCTCGTCACGCAGCACTGCGTGAACTCCTCGTCTCCCACGTTGGACGGCGACCAGTGGGTGCGCGCCGAGGCGCACGTCCATGGAGGCGAGGCGATCGCCCATGTCGTCAACGGCCAGCGCGTGCTCGAGTACCAGCGCCCCCAGATCGGTGGCGGCAACGTGCTCCATGCCGATCCGGCCCTGAAGACCGACGGCGCGCTCCTCACCAGCGGGTCGATCTCGCTGCAGTCGGAGAGCCACCCCGTCGACTTCCGCAAGGTCGAACTGCTGAATCTCTCGGGATGCCGCGACCCGAAGGCGAGGAACTTCAAGCGGTACGTCGTGCACGACGCCCCCGGCGCCTGCGTCTACTGACAGTTGGTCGAGGGCCCACGGCCGAATGACGAGGGCCGCGTCAACCGTCCCCTACCGTTGCGGAAGGACCACCTTGACGGCGGTCGTGTCGGCGGCGAGCCGGCGTTTGGCCGGGTCCACGGGACGATGGAGGTTCCACCACTCGCGCGCGCGACTGCGGTCCCATGCGGGCACCTCGGCCAGGGCCTCCAGCCGATGCGCGAGCAGTTCGGCCGTCGGGGGCCTGTCGGCCGGAGCCTTGGCCAGGCATTCGAGGATCAGCGCGTCGAACGACGCCGGAATCGGCAACTCCGTGCGGTGCGACGGCGGCTCCGGCTCGGCCTGCGAGTGCGCCACGGCCATGGCCATCGCCGAATTCCTGGGGAAGACGAGCGACCCCGTCACCAGCCAGTACGCGACACAGCCGAGCGCGTAGATGTCGGCCCGACCATCGATCTGGCGCTGGCCCAGCGCCTGCTCGGGCGACATGAACGCGGGCGTGCCGCCGGCACGGTCGGCCTGGGTGACGGCGGCGTCCTGGTCGGTCAGCTCGGTATCCGGCTTCACCAGTCCGAAGTCGAGCACCTTCACGAAGTCGACGTCGCGGCCGTAGCGGCACACGAAGATGTTGGCCGGCGTGATGTCACGGTGCACCAGTCCGGATGCGTGGGCCTCGGCCAGCGAATGGCACGCCTGCACGAGGAGGTACACCGCGCGCTCGACGGGCAGCGGGCCAAACCGCTCGACGAGCGTCTTGAGGTCGAAGCCGTCGAGCAGCTCCATCGCGTAGTAGAACGCGCCGTCGTCGGTGACGCCGTAGTCGAAGAGCGCGATCGTATGCGGCGACTGCAGCAGCGACGTCGTCTGCGCCTCGCGCTCGAATCGCTTCCGCAGCGCCGACTGCCTGGCGGCACCGGCCGACTCGAACACCTCCGGACGAATCAGTTTGACAGCCGCCGGTCGAGCGAGCAGGCGATGCCGCGCCCGCCACACCTCTCCCATCCCGCCGGACCCGAGCCGCTCCTCGAGCTGGTAGCTGCCGAGATCGAGTGCGCGCTTGAGGTCGATGCCGAGGCCGTAGACGAGTTTCGCCGCCACGCCTGCAATCACCACGACGATGAGGTATGGCAGGACGGCGTGCAGGAAGAACTCGAGCAGCGGCACCGCGGGCAGGTAGCCGAGCCTGGTGGCGATCCCCGCGACGATCGGCACGACGCTGGCCGAGGCCAGTGAGGCCACGAGCGCCGATGAGGGTCGGCTGGGCACGGTGATCGTGAACGAGAGCATCCAGACCGCGACCCACGAGAGCCCCATCAGCGGCGACATCGCTGTCGTGCCCGTCGGTGGCTGGAGGTACTCGGCGCATGCGATGCCGATGCTGCCGACGACCTGGTAGACCAGTCCGAGCCGGACGATGGCCTCGCTCGACAGCTGCGGGCGGCCCGCGAGGAACGCGACGAGCAGCGCCGAGCCAATCGACAGCACCGAGGGCAGCCAGCGCGTGGGACTGCCGAGAAACGCCGCGCGCTCGTCAGGCAGGAGCAGGACCGGCACGGTGCCCGCCAGAAAGAAGACGGCGGCGTACAGCAACGCCATGACCCGCAGCCGTTTCGCCGACTGCTGCATCAGCGCCGCCGGTAGCGTCGTCACAAGGCCGCTCGGGGAACTCGCCGTCGGCGTCGGCGTGGGCGTGTCGGTCATGCCGGGTCAGTATGAGACGGAAATCCGGGAACGGGGAACGGGGGACGGGGATCGGGTATCGGGGGACGGGGAACGGGGGACGGGGATCGGGTATCGGGGAGCGGGTATCGGGGAGCGGGGACGGGTATCGGGGAGCGGGTATCGGGGAGCGGGGGACGGGTGGGACTCCAGGGCGCGTCGGCCGCTGGGTCGGGCACAATGGGCGGCATGCGCCTCGGCACCCTGCTCATCGCAACCGCATTCGCCCTGGTGACGGCATCAGCGTCCGCACAGCGGCCGGCCGTGGCCGCCGACGGGCCGATCGTGATCCTCGCGCCGCATCCAGACGACGAGACGCTGGGATGCGGGGGCCTGATCGCGACGCGCGCGGCCGAGGGACGACGGGTCGTGGTGGTTGTCGTCACCGATGGGCGCGCGCTGCTGCGACGCTTCGGGATAGCCACGGACCCGACCGAGATGGAAGTGTCGGCGATGCGCAAGGACGAGACGCGACGCGCCGTGGACATCCTCACCGGCGGCAGGGGTGAGATCGTCTTCCTGGACGTGCCCAACGAGGAACTCGTCGCGCGCACGGACGCGACCACGCAGCGCGTCACGGCGCTGCTCGCGGACCTGAAGCCAGCCGAACTCTACGTGACCAGCCCGTTCGAGGGTCACGCCGAACATGTGGCGACCAACGCGATCGCCAGGGCCGCCTGCGCGGCGTCGGGGGCCTGCCGCTCGGTGTTCGAGTTCATCGTGACGCTGAAGCGCGACACCGACCTGGCGACCGTGCCGCGACGGCAGGTGTCGGTGGACGTCTCCGCGCACCGCGACCTCGAACAGAGGGCGCTGCTGCAGTTCCGCAGCCACCTCGAGGTGATCTCGCCGAAGCTGCCGACGCCGTTCGAGCAGCACCAGTACGAGCGTTACCTGACGCCGCGAGAGCCATTCCTCGTCGAGGATGCGGGCGCGCCGGTTCCGTGAGCCCGACGTCTGCGGCACGCACGTCAGCCCGTCGGTGTCGTCGAGAACGGCGGCGGGCGGGAGGCGTCGCGGCGGCTGGACTCAGCGCGGCGTGGACTGAGCCTGCTGCGGCGCCGGCTGCTCGCAACTGCCGACGACGAACCGGATGCTCCAGGTCTCACCGTCCTCGAGGTGGACATGCGCTGGATCCTCCCCGGCGACAACCGCGGTCACGGCCTGCCGCACGCGACGGGCGGCCGCGCGCCGCGCCACAGCCGGTTCCGACGGCACCGTGAGGCAGGCAGACACGGCGGGGACGCCTGATGCGAGGCGCCAGGCGGGCTCGGCCCGGGCCCACCAGTCCTCGGCATCTGCCAGGGGAGCCTCGATGGGCGCCGCCGGCAGCGTCTGGACGCGAACCGCGACAGGTCGCCCCAGAATCTTCACTGACAGCCGAGGCCAGCACGGCTCGCGCGGCCGTGTCCACCGGGGGCCCGACCAGCGTGGCCGCCAGGGCGACGGCGCCGCCCTCGTCGACCTCCACATGCGCAGCGGCGATCGTCCCGACCGACGCGGGCCATCGGCGGCGCAGCGACCCTATCGCGGCGGCCGCGAGTTTGTCGGCCGCCTCGCCCGGCGACACCAACTCGATGGGCGGGACGGCTTCGGGCATCGCCGGTTCGGGCCTGGTGAGAATCCCCGCGCTGGGGACGGCCCGCACGCGCACGAGCGGGCCCGGTGCGCCGCTGGCGACCAGCGCCGCCCGGAGGCGGCGCTCGAGCCCCTGCGCCTCGGCGTCTGAGGCCACGACGACAGCGCTCACGCGAATCGTCTGGCGTTGCACGTCGGTGGTCATCTGGAGGGCCTCGCTCAGGAGCGGCTCCGACGACACGAGGCGTTGCACCGCCGCCCGGGCCCGCACTTCGTAGGTCACCTCGCGCAGGGCGCGCAGGAGCGGCACCATGACGGCCACCAGCAACAGGACCGGGATGAGGAGCCGCAGCGCGGCGCCGTGCGGCTGCGACAGGCGCCAGTCGAGGCGCCTGATGAGCACCTCCTTCCATCGCGCGATCAGCCCACCCCCTTCGGCAGGTGCCTCGCGCTCCTCGGCGACGATGGTCGTCGCGCCGTAACCGACGAGGCCGAAGAACAAGCCCGCGAACGTCAGGATGGCGCAGAAGTTGGCGACGAACAGCAGCAGCGCGCCCTCGGCGATGCGGGTGTCACCCGTGCCCACGCCGAAGCCGCACGCGCACAGGGGTGGCACCAGCGAGATGCCGATGGCCGTGCCTGCGGCGGTCGAGGCGCCACCCGGCGAGGGTCGTGCCGTGACAGCCGCACCCGCGATGGCGCAGAACATCGCCACGACGAGGTCGAGGACGGTGGGCGCCGTCCGCGCGAGCAACTCGTTCGTGGGCTCGTGAAACGGCAGGGTGGTGGTGATCAGCGCAGCGGCCGCGATCACGAACAGGACGCTGGCGAGCGCGCGTCCCAGCGCGTTGACGACGAGCGAGGACGATGTGATGACGAGCCCCATCGCCAACTCGACAATCGGCGTCATCAGGGGCGCGATCAACATCGCCCCGATGATCACGCCGGCGCTGTTGAGCACGAGCCCGAGCGTGGCGATGCCGGCCGACAGGGACAATTGCAGCCAGTAGGTGGGACCGTCCCCGGCCGGCTTGTGGGTCATGCCGACCACGACCGCGCGCCTGGTCTGCGCATCGACGCCGAGCAGGCCGGCCAGGCGGCGCGTCACGTACCGGACGACCGGAGAAGTCCGCGGGGCATTCACGCGCGGCAGTGTAAATCGCCTGCGCCGAGCCGCCTACGACGTGCGAGAGGGAGCCCCTACCCCGCCAGTCGGTCGCGCCGAATCCCGTCGTCGCGACGTCCTGTCCGGGATTCGAGGGGCGCCCGGCAGAAACCCGCGACCATCCGCTCCGCGATGGCCCGTTCCTCTGGGGTCATCGCTCGCCAGGTCTGAAGCCATCGGCGCTCGGCGTCCGTCGTCGGCACCAGCGCCTCCGAGACAGGCGCGCGAGAGGGCGTTGCGACGTGGGGCGCGGACGCGCTGCCAGGGACGCCCGCACCCTGCGCCAGACGCCTGGCCCCGAAGCGGAGCGCCCGCGTGACGCCCGCGGCACGCGACGGCTGTGCCACGGGGGTGGGCGCCTCGCCCGCGATGCGTCGAGCGTCGGCGGCGTCCTGCGTGCGCCTGTACGCTGCCGGTGGCAGCTGAACGCCGGCGGACTCGAGCCCGCACTCGCGGCATTCGAGCCAGAGACCGTGGCCGTTCGCCTTGGAAATCCACTCGTGATGCCCCCAGCAGTCCGATCCCAGGCGCTTCAACAGTCCCCACATAGGTACGCTCGCTTTCGCCGAGGGGCCGGAATTCGTCTCGGCAGCCCCGCGGATGTCGACGCCGTCCGGTGGAGCAAACCCGGTGCCGGACTGAAGGCGTGGCCTCAGCCGATGCGAAACCGGTGAAAACATGAGTAATTCGTCAGGAGAGACGCCCGTCACGCCACGGCGAGGTCGGGGGATGTCGCGACAAGGACCATGTCCGGGCGACTTTGCGTTGCTTCGCGGCTGTCTATCCCTGGGGCGGTGACGAGCCAGCGCGACTGTGGCGTACTCTTGGCCACCTGACAATCACCGCCGCGTATGGCGGCTCATGCGCGAGCCGTCAGACCTCCGCGTCGTTGCTCGTCGGACGCGCATCCAGCGCCCACGACCGCGCGCCGGATTGCACACAGCCCGATGGCCTGGAGGAGGACAGATGAACGCCCAGACGACAGCACGTTCGACGACGCACCTGTGGATTGCCGGTGCGGCACTGGCCTGGAACCTGATCGGCCTGCTGATGTTCGTGCTGCAGGTCGGCATGACCGCCGACCAGGTGGCGGCGCTGCCGCCGGACCAGCGGGCGGTCCAGGATGCCACGCCCGCCTGGGTGATGGCCGCGTTCGGCGTGGCAGTGGTCACGGGCGTGTTCGGGGCGATTGGCCTCCTGCTGCGCCGTCGCTGGGCCGTCGCCACCTTCGCGGTGTCGCTGGTCGCGCTCCTGGTCCAATTGGGGGGCACCTACGTCGTGACGCCCGCCTGGCAGGTGTCAGGCGCCGGGGGGCTGGTCCTTCCCCTCCTGCTGGTCGCCATCGCGCTGTTCCTGCTGACGCACGCGCGGCGCGTCCTGCCCTGAGGCGGCCGGCGCCCGCGGCCCGCTGCGGGAGGTGGGTGCGCGAGGGCCCTGGGCCCGAAGCCCCTGGCGCGAAGGTGGCACCGGTGGCATCGGCCGAGGCTGTGCTACGCTCAACTCCGCCAATTCCCGAGCCAGTCCTCGTGGCCGCGCCTGACTTGTGGGTGCGCCGCGAACTGGGACTCCCGTTCCGTCAGGCGCGGACAGCGCCTCAGAAGAAGGGGACTCCCTCCTCTGATGAAGGTACATCTCGTCAATCCCAGTCACGTCTCGTTCGGCATCGGGGTCATCACGCCCGCGGTGGCTGTACGTCCTGGCAGCCGCCACTCCAGACACCTACGGCATCCCGGTCTTGTGCGACGAGACCCTGGAGCCTCTCGACTTCGACACCATCGAGCCGGGGACGTCGTCGGCATCGGCATCCACACGGGCAACGCGCTGCGTGGCTACGAGGTCGGCGTCGCGGCGCGCGCGAGCGCGGCGCCTACGGTCGTCTTCGGCGGCATCCACGCCACGCTCTACCCGGACGAGGCGCACGACCTCGGTCGGCGCGCACGCGGTCGTCGCGGCGACGGCGACGTCGTGTGGTCGACGGTGCTGGCCGACTGCGCGCCCGGGCACGCCGCAGCCGCTGTACGACGGTGGCCGAATCGAGCGGCGACGACTTCCTGCCCGCGCGGTGGGACCTGCTGCCCGCAGGCAACGCTACATGTGGGCGTCGGTGCAGACCGTCCGCGGCTGCCCGAAGCACTGCTCGTTCTGCTCGGTCTGGCGGACCGACGGCCAGGAGCCGCGCAGCCGCGCCGTCGACGCGGTCGTCCAGGAAATCGTCGAGCTGCGGCGGCAGGGCTTCCGCTTCATCGCGCTGGCCGACGACAACTTCTACCCCGTGACGCTCGAGGACCTGCGCATGGCGGCACGCCGCGAGGACAAGCGCGCCTCGCAGGAGCTGGAGGCGCTCCGCGCCGAGCGGTTCGAGCTGATGGCAGAAGCTGGCGACGCCTGCCGACGACATGGTCTTCTTCACGCAGATCACGATGGAGGCCGCCGAGGACCCCGAGTTCCTCGACGCCATGCGCCGCGCCAACATCAAGGGCGCGCTCGTCGGGCGTGGAGTCGGTGACGCCCGAGGGCCTGAAGGACGTCTACAAGGGCTTCAACGTCGCCGGCGAGGAACTCGTCGCGCGCCTGCAGCAGTTCCGCGAGCACGGCGTGCACGTGCTCGGGTCGTTCATCTTCGGCCTGCCGAGCGACCGGCCCGAGACGTTCGACGCCAGCCGTCTCGGTGGCCGAGCGCGCCGACGTGACGTTCGCGCAGTTCGTGATGCTCACGCCGTTCCCGGGCACGGTGGACTTCGCGGCGTGGGAGAAGGACGCAGCGGCGAGTCGCCCGAGGCCGTCGACGGCATCCCGGTCACGCGTCACTGGCTGATTCCGCAGGCTGTGCGTCCCAAGGTGTACATCGAGCACCCGATGATGAGCGCGGAGGAGATCCGCGAGCGCACGCAGGGCGTGTGGGACCGCTTCTACTCCACCCAGAGCATCTGGAAGCGCGCTCAAGGGTCGTGAAGTCGCTGCACAGGCGCGGCTGGCGTTCGTGCTGATCTCGAAGCTCTACGGCAGATGTACGCCAACACGGGCATCGCGACCGACAGCGCGCGCGTGAGCCGCTCGGTACGGTGGGCGCGCCTGATGGCCATCCCGTGCCAGAAGCTCTTCGCGGGTACGCCGATGCCCGACCTGCAGCTGAAGCCGGTGGAGCACCAGAAGGCCGAAGCCGCGTAGTTCGGGTATCGGGTATCGGGTATCGGGTATCGGGTATCGGGTATCGGGTATCGGGAGTGACCAGGGCGCCTGCTGCGTGCCCGCCGGCTCGTCCGCCGAAGCCAATTCGGCGAAGGCGGAAGGCTCGGCGGGGGCGGGAGGCGCCCCCGGCTCTTTGCATCGACTACCGCCCCTGGCGTTTCGCGACCAGATCGGCGGCCTCCGCGACCGTCGCCAGCCAGATCCCGCTGGCCGGATCCTTCGCGTACGCGAGCAACTCGTCGAGCAGCGCGATGCGGGTGGTCTGTCGGCCCTCGGCGCCGATGTCGTGGCCGGCCAGCACCAGCCACATCCCCGCCGTCCGCGCCTGGTCCAGCACGGGCCGGATCTGCGCGAAGTCCTTGCCATCCATTTCCACGCCGGTCGTCTGGGCGAGGTCCACGTACGCGGGGTCGTTGGCGGCTTCGTCCAGCCAGCCGCGTCCGGCCAGGAACAGTTCGGCGATCACCGGCACGTAGCTCTGCGTCTGCCGTCCGCGACCGACGAACGTCTGGCCGCAGGGGTAGGCGAAAGTGCGCGGCGTCACGCCGAGCAGGTCGGCTATGCGTCGATTGGCCGCGACCAGTTCCTCGCGCATCCGCGGAATCGAGTGCTCCTCCAGCGCCTTCTGCCGTGAGAACGGGAAGTTGCCGCTGCACGAATGCGTCAGGGAGTGGTTGCCAATCTCGTGCCCGGCCGCGGCCGCCTGCCTCCACCCGTCGAGGTGCCGCTCCACGGCAGACGGCACCACGAAGAACGTGACTTTTGCGCCGTGCCGGGCGAACACCGGCAGTCCCCTGGTCACCTGGCTCTCCCGGCCATCGTCGAAACTCAGGCTGAGGGCCATCCTCGCGCCACCTGGCCACATGGACGTGGCCGGGCTCTGGGCACCGATGGCCCCGGGGCGATCGGCGGGCGCGACGAAGACGGCAGCAGCGAGCAGGACGAGAACCGATGACCGGACGGGCATGGACGGGCTCCGGGATGGATCATGGCACGTGGGGCGGTAGCGGTACACTGCGGCGGTGTCATATCACCCCAGGAGGAGTTCGCTGATGAGAATGCTGGTTCACGCCGCCACCCTGTGTGCGACGGTCGGCCTGGCCGCGACGGTCTCGGCCCAGAGCAAGACGATCACCTACGAGACGCGGGTAGAAAAGGTCACGGTCGAGGCCATCGAAGCCTCCACCCGCACGCTGACGCTGAAGCGCCCCGACGGCACGTACTTCACCAGCGTGGCCCCGGCGTCGATGACGCGGTTTCCCGAAATCAAGGTCGGCGACACGGTCTCGGCGCGCTACTACGAGAACCTCGTCGTCCGCCTCAAGCGTCCGGGTGAGAAGGATGTGGACAGCATCGGGGCATCGGTGACGAGTTCGCAGGCCGCGCATCCGGGCGGGACGGCCGCGACCCAGCGGACCATCACGGCCACCATCACGCAGATCGACATGTCGGTGCCGTCGATCACCTTCAGCGGTCCGAACAACTGGAAATACTCCTCGAAGGTCAACGACAAGAAGGCCCTCGAGCAGGTCAAGGTCGGCGACAAGGTGGACATCGTCTGGACCGATGCCCTGCTGATTTCGCTGGACCAGCAGAAGTAGCAGAGGCACCGGCGGGCCCCTCCCTGAGGCGCCCGCCCCCCTAAGGCCACGCCGACAGATCGCGGCGTAATCGAGAGGTGACGATTCAAGTGCAGACACGCTGGATCATCTCCGGGAGCGCCCTTGCCCTGGCCGTCCTGGGCGGGCGCGCGATCACGGGCCAGTCCGCTCCGGACGGCCCTCCATACACGCCGCAGCAGTCCATGGCGATGATGCGCCTGGAGCCGGGGTTCCGCGTCGAGCTGGTCGCGAGCGAGCCAGACGTCCAGAGCCCCGTCGCGATGGACATCGACGAGGACGGCCGGATGTGGGTCGTCGAGATGCCGGGCTACCCGCTCGATGTGAGCCCCACGGGACGCGTGAAGCTGCTCGAGGACACCGACGGCGACGGCCGCGTCGACAAGGCCACGCTGTTTGCCGACGGCCTCCGGCTGCCGAGCGGCGTGATGCGCTACAAGAAGGGCGTCCTGGTGACGAGCCCGCCCGACCTCATCTACTTCGAGGACGTCGACGGCGACGGCAGGGCCGACACGCGCGAGGTGGTGCTCACGGGTTTCGCGAGGACCAACCCCCAGCACGCCGTGAACCACCCGGTCTTCGGCCTCGACAACTGGATCTACCTGGCGCACTCGGGTGGATCGCAGCCGGTCATCTACCGCGACCTCTTCGGCGACCAGGGCACCGACCTCCGCTTCGCCGCCATGCCCCAGGGCAAGGCGCTCGACGCCAGGGGCCGCGGCGTACGCCTCAAGCCGGAGTCCTACGAGATCGAGGGCCTGTCGAGCCGGACGCAGTACGGCAACGCCTTCGACGTGTACGGCCATTTCTTCGCGCACAACAACTCGGTCCACCAGCGACACGAGGTGATCGCGGCGCGCTATCTCGAGCGCAACCCGCACCTGCTGCTGCCGAGCGCGATGGCCGAGATCTCCGACCACGGCAACAACAACATCATGCCGATCACGCACGGGGCTCGGTTCGACCTGCTGACCGAGGCGGGACAGTTCACCTCGGCGTGCGCGCTCACCGTCTACACGGGCGGCGCCTTCCCCGAGGGCTACGAGGGCACGACGTTGATCGCCGAACCGGTCCACAACCTCGTGCACCGCGACGTGCTGACGCCCAGGGGATCGACCTTCGTCGCCAGCCGCGCGCGCGCCGACATGGAGTTCCTCGCGTCGCAGGACAGCTGGTTCCGTCCCGTCAACTTCCACGTGGGCCCCGACGGCGCGCTGTACCTGATCGACTACTACAGGCCCTACATCGAGCACCCCGAATGGGCCTCCAGCGACCTGCAGAAGAATCCGGACGTGCTGTCGACAGGCAAGGATCGGGGACGCATCTACCGCATCGTCGCCACGACAGGTCCGGCCGCACACCGCGCGACAACGCGGCCGAGACTCGGATCGGCATCCGATGCGCAGTTGGTCGACGCCCTGGCGAGCACGAACCTCTGGTGGCGCCGGACGGCCCAGCGACTGCTTGTGCACGGCAGCCGCCGCGGCGCCGCACCGGCGCTCGCGGCGATGGCCGCGTCACGGCCGTCGGCTGTCGCCCGCCTCCACGCGCTCTGGACACTCGAGGGCCTGGACCGGCTGGAGCCCGCCCACGTGCTGCCCGCGCTGACGGACCCCGACCCCGGCGTCCGCGAGAACGCGATCGTGCTGGCCGAGCGGTGGTTGTCGCGCCCCGACGTCGCCGGCGCGCTGCTGGCGATGACCGGGGACGCCAACGAGCGCGTGCGCTTCCAGTTGCTGGCCACGCTGGGGTCGCTCGACACCGCGCCGTCGCGCGACGCCCAGGAGCGGTTGCTCATGGCGGGACTCGAGGACGAGTGGGTGCAGGTCGCGGCGCTCAGCGCCTCGTCCGATCGCGCCGTCGCCTACTTCGACAGCGCGCGACAGCCCGGGTCGCCGTTCATCGCGCGCGAGACGCCCGGCAGGGCGACGTTCTTCGATTGGCTCGGAGGCGTGCTCGCAGCCCGGCAGAAGCCCGACGAGTTGGCGCGGGCGATTGCCGCCGTGACCGATGCGTCGGCGCCCGCGGGCGACTGGTGGCGCGCCTCGCTGCTCGAGGGGATGGCCAGGGGTGCGAGCGGCGCCGGCGATCGTCGCAGGCTATCTGGGAGCCAGGATGCGCTGCTGGCGCTCGCAACTGGCGACCAGCCGCGCCTGCGCCGCGCGGCCGTCGCGCTGCTCGGCGTCAGCGGCGTCGATTCCGGGCCCGCCGCGGCACGGGCCACAGTGCTGGCCTCGGCCGTGGCACGCGACGCCGCGGCGCCTGCGGAGGCGCGCGTCGACGCCGTCACGCTGCTGGCGCTGGCCGACGCGCCGGCCGCACGGCAGTTGTTCGAGTCGCTCGTCGCGCCCAACGAACCCGAAGCGCTCCAGATTGCCGCCGTCCGGGCGCTCGGCCGGATCCCGGGCGCAGGCACGCCCGAGTTCCTGCTCTCGAAGTGGCCCACGCTGGCCTCGGGTGTGCGGACGGCAGCAGCCACCGTGATCCTGGCGCGCCGCGAAGGGTCGATCGCGATGCTCGACGCGCTGCAGCAGGGCACCGTGAAGCGGTGGATGCTGAACTTCGGACACACGAGGAGCCTCATCATGCACCGCGACGAGGCCATCCGCGCGCGAGCCCGGACGGTGCTCGAGGAAGCGCCTGACGCACGGGCGGCGCGCCTGTCGCGCTATGCCGCGGCGCTCGGGGGGCGTGGCGACGCCACGGCGGGCGCCGCGGTGTTTGCCAGGAACTGTGCCATGTGCCACCAGGTGGACGGCCGCAATGGCGTCGAGATCGGGCCGGACCTGTCGACAGTGCGGCACCAGCCGATGCCCGTGTTGCTCGCCAACATCCTCGAGCCGAACAGATCGATCGCGCAGCACTACGAAACGTACGCCGTCGAACGCGCGTCGGGCGAGCCCCTCGTGGGCGTCATCGGCGAGCAGTCACCGACGAGCATCACCTTCCGGCAGGGACCGGGCGTGACGACGACGGTCACGCGACGCGACATCAGGGCGATGACCGTCGTGCCGCAGTCGATCATGCCGGAGTCGTTCGCGGAGCAGATCACGCCGGACGACATGGCACACCTGCTGGCGTTTCTCACCTCGTCGCCGCGCACATCCTCTCCATGACCATGACCAACGCCGAACGCAGAATCCCGCACGTGTCAGGGGGCCTCGTCGCCCTCGTCGCGTGTGCGCTCGTGGCGACCGCGCGCGCGCAGCCGCCGATGCCCGACGCCACGACAGCCCCGCCGCAGGCCATCGCCGCGGCGCTGCTCGACGACACGCGCGATCAGAAGGCGCGCGAGGTCCTGGCGCGCGAGGCGGCTCCACGGGCCACAGCCGTCGTACAGGCGCTGCTGGTCGGGTTGCCCGACAACGACGAGGCCGAGGAGTACAGGCGCATCCCGTGGATCTGGCGCGTCGCCGTCTCGGCGGGCCGCGCGAAGGACGCAGGGGCGCTCAAGCCCCTGACCGATGCCTCGATGCCCGGCGACGGCGACCGACTGCGCGACTGGCAGGCGGTGGTGCTCGGCGGCGGCGTCGTGATGGGTCTGTCGCAGGCCGGTGCGTCGCCGCGCGATGTCATGGCGCCCTGGCTGGCCGAGGACGCCGTTCGTGCGAAGCGGTGGGCGCGATCGCTCGACCTCGCCGTGGCGATGGCCGACGACCCGACGGTACGCAACGGCACGCGCTACGACGCGCTGCGCATGCTCGGCGTGCTGCCGTGGGAGCGCGCGGGCGCGCAACTGACACGCTATCTGTCGAAGGAGGTGGACCCCGAGTTGCAGATGGGCGCCATCGGCGGCCTGTCCGACCTGCCGGACGCCCGGGCGGCCGACGCGCTGGTCCGGCACTTCCCGCAGTACACGGAACGCAACCGCGGGCTGGCCATCAACGCACTGCTCAGGACGGATGCGGGGCGGGCGGCGCTCCGCACCGCCATCGCGGGCGGCACGGTGCAGGACGCGTGGCTGACGCCCGAGCAGCGCCAGAAACTCTAGCCGACGCCATCCTCATCGCCGCATGGCCGCTTCCCGCCTGGTCTGGACCCTCGCGCGCATCGCGACCTGGCTGTTCTACCGGGTCGAGCGCGTCGGGGCGCCGCTGCCGTCGGGCCCGTTGCTGCTGGTGGCCAACCACCCCAACGCCCTCCTCGACCCGGCGCTCGTCGTCGCCACGGCGGGTCGCACGCCCCGCTTCCTCGCCAAGTCCACGCTGTTCACGATGCCTGGCGTCGGCTGGTTCGTGCGCGGTGCCGGCGCGATTGCCGTCTATCGGCGTGCCGACGTCGGCGAGGATGCGGTGCGCAACAGGGAGATGTTCGCAGCCGTCGACGCGGCGCTGGCCGCGGGCGATGCGATCTGCCTGTTCCCGGAGGGCACCACGCACTCGCGCGGCCGACTGGACCCACTCAAGACGGGCGCGGCACGCATCGCCCTCGGCGCCGCGGCGCGAGGGATCCCCGTCCGCATCGTGGCCGTCGGCCTCAACCTCGACCAGAAGACGCTGCTGCGGTCCCCGGCCACGGTGGCCTACGGCCCGGAGATGGCCTGCGACCATCTCCTGCCGCTCTACGCCACGAACGCACGGCAGGCGGTCGCGCAGTTGACCGATGAGATCGCGAAACACATCCGCGATCTCGTCGTCGAGGCCGAACCGGTGAACGAGGCGGAACTCGTGCTGAAGATCGACCGCATCTACAGCGCGGCCAAGGGACTGCGCGACGATGCCTCGCAACGGCTGGCGCGGCGCCAGATGATCGGCGACCAGTTGCTGCCCGCGCTGCAGCGGGATGACCCCGACGCGTATGACGACCTCGTCGAGATGGTCCGCCGCTACGATCGGCGTCTGGCCAGGTTCGGCCTGACCGACGGCATCGTGGGCGGCGACGTGAGCCGACAGGCGGCCTTCAGGTTCGGCGTCCGCGAGATCACGCGGTTCGTGCTGCTGCTGCCCGTGCTGGCGATCGGCACGGCCGTGTTCGCCGTCCCGTACTGGACGATCAAGTGGCTGTCGCGGCTGCTGCCGTTGTCGCTCGAGGTGCAGGCGACCTACAAGGTGTTCGGCGCGGCCATCGCGTACCCGGCGTGGATCGCGGCAGTGGCGACCGCCGTCGGACTTCGTGCCGGGGCCGGATGGGGCGGGCTCACCGCTGTCGTACTCCCCGTTCTGGCCATCGTCACGCTCTTCGGCCTCGAGCGTGAGCAGTCGGTGTTCGAGACGACGCGGGCCTACCTCGCGTGGCAGCGGATGGCGCCCGGCGCGGCCCGGGCCATGGTCAGCCGGCGCAAGGCCATCGGCGAAGCCATCGACAAGGTCGGGGACAGGTTCGCCTGAACCTCTGCCGCAACTCGTCCGACCGCTGCGTGGGGAGGATTCCACGCGACGTCGTGTATTTCCTCGTGCTCCCGCCTGACCTGCCCGTCACCGACCACGATGTGCCCAACGCGGACCGGGCCCGGGACCGGTCCGCGAATACATCCGGGCAGGCACGGGGCTTGCGTAGCGTATGGGTATCAGCCGGTACGCGACTCGCGTGAGTCCTCCGCACCCGGCTGGGGGCCGCGGCGCTCCGCGGCCATCGAGGACGTCATGACACGCGGCATCCGCAACCTGCTGGCCGCGCTCTGCGCGGCTCCCCTGCTCCTCATGATCCCGGCCGATGGTTCGCCACAGCACGGGCGGACGGGTGGCCCACCACGGGCCCATCCCCCCCGGTATGTGGTGGGCGCCGCACCGGGCCAGGTCGTCTTCATCGGGGGGTACTTCTACGATCCGTTCTACGGGCCCTATCCGTGGTGGCCCCGCGTCGCCTATCCGGGCTGGTACGCGCCCGTCTACGACATGCGCGCGCACGTCCGCGTTGCCGCCAAGCCGCGGTCCGCGGCCGTGTACGTCGACGGCTTCTACGCGGGCGTCGTGGACGACTTCGATGGCGTGTTCCAGAGCCTGCCGCTGACGCCGGGAGGGCACGAAGTGACGATGTACCTGGAGGGGTTTGTCACCGCCAAGTGGCGCCTGTACCTGCAGCCGGGCGCCGACCTGACGATCAGGCATGTGATGGTGACCCTCCCTGAAGGGGCGCGCAGTGAGCCGCCAGCCGTGGCGCCCGCGGTTCCGGCGCCGCCGCACGGGAGCTACACAGGGCCGAGGACGCCGCCGCCGGTCACGCAGACGCGGCCGCTGCTGGTGCGAGGCTTCGGGACGATCGCTGTCCGCGTCCAGCCCGAAGACGCGGAGATCCGCATCGACGGCAGCCCGTGCCTCAGTTCCGCTCCCGGCTACTGCGAGACCTACATCGCACCTGGCCCGCATCGCGTCGAGGTCACACGGCCAGGACACCAGCCGTTCGAGACCATGGTCGATGTCGTCGAGGGCAAGGCGGCGTCGGTCAACGTGATGCTGCCGACGACGTGAGCGTGGACGCGCAGCCGACCGCGACGGTACGACGCGACGCGTGCGCGCAGGTCCGGAGCCGGCCATCGTGCCGGCTCCACGCGCGTCCGGATGCAACGGAAGCTGAAAGCACGTAACAAATACCAACACACACGTGACGGATGTCTCACGTCTGTGACAAGTCGGTGTCAATGCGCGACCAGTGTCATGGACGCGGAACACCAGGGCCCCGAGCGGCGTCATCGATTGCAGAACGCCACCGCCGCGCCGGCGTTTTCATCTTCCAGGCGCGGCAGGAGTCAGACATCGATGCGTACGTTCCTTCTTTCCGTTCTCGGCCTCGTCACTCTCGTCGGCAGCGCCTCGGCGCAGCCCCTGCCCACTGAACTGTGGGCCGGTGGCGTCATCGTCAAGGTGGACAGCGCCGCGCGCACCGTGGACGTGCGCCAGGGCGACCACCAGCAGACCTACGTCCTCGCGGCCGACGCCGAAGTCAAGGACGGCAAGACGACGGTGCAGGCCGCCGATCTCGCGAACACGATTGGCCAGCAGGTGCGTCTGAAGTATTCCACCGCTGGTGAGACGCGTACGGCTCAGCGCGTCAATCTGCTCGGTGTGCCGAAGTCCGGCGCGGCAGCCGCCATCTCGGCAGCCGCCATCAAGGCCGCCCAGCCGACGGCGACCCCGGAGTAACGCGGCGGGCCGCACACGGCGGCCGGCCAGCGCGTGCGTGCGCGTAGAAGCACCTTCGACGCGCACGCGCGGCACCACCAACCAGACCGACGACAACGACACCGCGTCGCGCCCAGACGGGCGGCGCGGTGTTCGTCGTTTTCGGGGCTCGGAGCTCGGGCAACGACGGGGGAGCGATCCTGCCGTGCCCGCCGACGTCAACGACGGGGCGAGCCCACTCCGCAGGGCAACTCGAAGGCGGGCCTCACCAGGGCCCGGCAGGGCCGCGCTCGGAGAGCGGGCTCTACCGGGGCCAGACCGACGCCCGCGGCGTTCGTGAAGGGGCCGGATGGTCCATGGACCGGCCTTCGCCGAACGCACGACGCGCCGGTCGAGCCGGTTGCCCGGCACGCCGACACGATGCGAAGGTCGGTGTAACCCCGGCTCCCTATGGCCGGGCTCCGAGAGCCGGCCCTACCGGCGGCGTTCTCAGAACGAAGGCTTCGACGAGGCACCAGGGGTGGGCAGTACCACGGTGGCGGCGGTGGCCGGGGCCTCCGACTGCAGCCGGCGCGGCAGGACGCCGGCGAGATCGCTCTCGATGGCCTCGCTGATCCCCGTGCCGAGCGCGAGCACGTCGGCGGCCGGACGATCGTAGGTCTGGGCCCAGATGTGCGTGTCGGCGGCGGCGTCGATGAGCTGCACCGTCACGCGCACGCGACCGGCCTGGCGCACGATCGAGCCTTCCAGCACGAGGTCGACGCCGAGTTCGGCCGCGATGGCCGGCAGTGGCCGGGCAGCCTGCTTGTACGCCATGGCCGAGGTACGAGACGTCACATGCACCCGTCCGCTGCGAGCCAGCGCCGCCGTGACGGCCTCGGTGAGACCGTCAGCCAGCATCGTGGGAGCGACTTCGGGCGAGAAGTCCTGGAACGGCAGCACGACGAGTGCGGTCCCCGGGACCCGGCGAGCGCGAACCACGGCCGGCGCCTGGCCGGGTGCCAACGTGGGCGTCTGCCCTGCCGCAGGGGCGACGGACCCAGCGACGACAAGGTGGCTGCCGCGTCCCACCTGTGACGCGACAAGCGCGTACCCGAGTCCGACGGTCGCGATGGCGCCAATCAACTGGGCCACGATGCGGCCCGAGAAGGAAATCCACGCCGACCGGACCTTCTGCTGCTTCTTCTTGGTCACCGCCGGGGGCAATGCCTCGACGGCGTGGACCGGAGCCGCCGCCGGGGCAGGAGGGGGGGTGAGTGGGGGCGATGGGGAAGGATGATGGTCCGACATTGGATGGATGGGGCGGGTCCGTCGAGCAGCGCGTGAGGCGCGGGTCGTCGGCCTGCCTGTTTCGATTAGACGTGGGAGTCGTGGCAATTTCGTGGCAAGTTCACGGCATGATTGCGTCCGTTCACCCCCGGGGCGTGATGAGTGGTCTGGCGGGCGGCACCACCGGCAGACGGGTTTCGAGCCAACCTCCGACACGCAGGGCCTCCGGGAGTCGTACTTGATGGGCGGATCCCGAAAACGGGCACCGCATCGCATGGGTGCGACTGAGACGGCGGCTCGCGGCCGAGACGCCGGGAGTCGCGCAGGCAACCCGGCGCGCCACCGAGCGCGCCGCATGACGAGGATTTTCACGTGAGCACACCGCAGGACGCGCGCGCCGATCTGGGACGACGGGACTTCTTCAAGACTGCGACGGCAGGGGTCGCCGGCGCAGCAGTGCTGCTGTCGCCGCACGACGAGGCCCGGGCGCAGGAAGCCGCCCACAAGGCCGCCCTCGAGCGGATCGCGAGCAACTCGTGGCCCATCCGGCCGCTCTTCAAGCAACGGGCGATGCCTCCCCGGCCAGCCGGGACCAGCGGGCCCGGTGGCGCGGGCGGGGCGGGGCGGGGTCAGGGGCCTGGCATTCCGCCCGAGGTCGAGGCGAACCCGAACGCGAAGTGGGCGCTCGAAGTGGCGCGCGCCGCCGTGGCGGCGCGCGCCAACGTCCCCAACACAGCCGAGATGAAGAAGAAGTACGGCGAGATCACGATGCTGGACTTCCCGCAGTTCACCAGGGACACGTTCCCCGGGGTGACGCGGATGGATTTGTTCTCCGGGCTGTTCGGCGACGTGACCGACGAGGCCATGTACTTCCCCGCCGGTGCGAACGGGCGCCCTGGCGGCTTCGATCCGATGAGCGCGGCCGGCCGCAAGTGGCTCGACACGCTGGCCAACACGTGCGTCAAGACAGGCACGTACGTCCAGCACATCTCGAACAACGCGCCATTCGGCCTGGCCGACTTCGGGTCACCGGAGGCCGACGAGCGGCGCAAGGCCGGCGTCGCGCTGGCCAAGCGCTGGCTCGAGGGCTGCGCGGTGCTCGGCGTGAAGTCGATGCGCATGAACTCGCCGCAGGCCCTCGGCCCGAGCATCCGTCCCAACGCCGTGCCGCGAGGCCCCGGCGACGGCTATCCGCGCAACATCGACCTCATTCCCCTGCTCGAGGCGGCCATCGAGTCGCACAAGGAGATGGCGGACTTCGGTGGCAAGGTCGGCATCCGCGTGACGATCGAGAACCACTGGGGGCTGGCGGCCGACCCGATGAACATCCGCACGATCATCGACGAGGTCAACCATCCGTACTGCGAGGCGTCGCCCGACTTCGGCAACTGGGAGCACGAGTACAACCTCGTGAACGGCCTGAAGGCGCTGGCGCCCTACGCCCACACGAACGTGCACGCCAAGTACTGGGACCGCTGGGGCGACCGCAACAACGTGCAGCGCTCGGTGCGCATCATGCTCGCGGCCGGCTACCGCGGGACGTTCGCGCTGGAGTACGAGCAGGGCCCGCACGACGGCGTCGAGGGCGCGAAGTACCTGTACCAGGAAGTGCTCGCCGGACTGACGACGCCCACGCCTGCGGTGGGGTGAGCGCGGTGACGGGCCGGGCTCGGAGAGCCGGCCCTACCGGGTCCGTCGTGCACCGGGCTCGGAGAGCCGGCCCTACCGGGTCCGTCGTGCACCGGGCTGGAAAGTTGGCCCGCCCCGTCCAGGGGCTCGCGGTCTCGGACAGCCTGCCTACCGGTTCGCCTGCCCAGCCATCGCCTGCACGGCCTGCTCGGTTTCGGGCGCGTCACGTTCGGCATCAGCCTGGGGGGATGGCATGGGCGGCGTCCAGGACGTCGGTGAACACGGTCGTCGTCGCGACGGCATTGCCGAGCGGCGCGTCGGTCGAGAGGGCAAACGGCAGCGACTGCCCGTTCTCGATGACGCCGCCGGGCAGGTCCTCCGCCTTCACCAGCGGGATGCCGGTGAGCACCTCGAGCACGTCGCCGCTGGCGTCGCGCAGCAGGGCCGTGACCGTGATGGCGTCGGGGCGGATGGGGCCACCGGCTCGGACCGTCACCGTGCCCGACACGCGATACCCGCGCCACGTCGCACGTGAGCGCGAGGCCACTGCCTCGAGCGACACGGCGCTGGCCTCGCACTGTGTGGCCGCCGGTGTGACCGCGCGCGAAGACACCCACTGCACCGTGTCGGCCACGGGCTTGCCGTCCTGCACCACCTGGACGATGTAGCCGGCCGGCGGTGTCTCGAAGTCGTCGATGCGCTTGAGGCGGAAGCGGTACGGCAGGGCCCCGCCAGGCTCCACGCGGCTGACGCGTGCCTCGCTCTCGATCGGCACACCGACGGGACGCCACTGCTCGTCCGTGTATTGCAGGAACGCCCGCAGGTTGGTGGCGCACGCCCCGGCGTTCACGAGGGCCCCGACGAGAAAGCCGAGCCTGACGTGTTCGAGCGTCACGGCCGAACTGCGCAGCGGCCGCATCTCGAGGCCCTCGCTCGTGAGCACGCGCGCCGACGAGGGCATGGCCACCCAGGCCGGGAGCATGGCGCGCACTTCGACGGTGGGCGTGCCCGTCCGTGGCAGCGCGATCGTGTTGAGCGGCCCGTTGGCCTGGGCCCACGCCGGCGCGGCCACCAGACTCATGGCGGCCGCTGCAAGCCATCGACGCATCCCTTCACTCTACGTCAGACGGGCGCGCCGCGGGGCGAGTGGGAGTTCGCTGTGGGAGTTCGCCCGATGAGCTGACTCCCGGCGCGAGGCGGCAGGAGGTCAGCCGATCCAGCACCCATTCGTCGCTGCGGCGGCGACTTCCCGCGCGACAGGTCGCCGTGTCGGCAGACTTCGAGATCGCACGCAGATTTCGCTTCCGAATGAACTGCGATCCTCCCGTAGAATGCGTGGGCTGCCCGCTTTCTCCGTTGATCTTCGAGGCGCGCCTGGCTGCCCTCGGGAGGGTTCTGTAATGTCGTTGTCCCTGCAATCGCTCGCGCGCGGCGCGTCTGCCGCCGTTCTCGCAAGCCTCGTGCTGGTGCCCACTACGCTCGAGGCCTCGCCGTTCACGTTCGAGTCCCGCCTCCGCCCGGAGGCCCTCGGGGCGACCGGGTCAGGCAGAGTCACCGTGGTGTTCGACGACGTCACGGGCACGCTCTCCATCGATGCGAGGTTCCGAGGCCTCTCGGGGAACACGACCGTCGCGCACATCCACTGCTGCACGGCTACGCCACTGACAGGAACGGTCGGCGTGGCAGTCACGCCGGTGACGCTCCCGGGCTTCCCGGCCGGGGTCAGCCAGGGGTCCTACGCCGTCGATCTCGATCTGGACAACACGGCCATCTACACGGCTGGGTTCCTGGCTGGCGGTGGTGGCACGGCGGCGGGTGCGGCCGCGCGACTGCTGGCTGGCCTGAACGACGGGCGGGCGTACTTCAACGTGCACAGCACGGCGTTCCCGGGAGGGGAGATCCGCGGGTTCGCGGTGCCCGAGCCAGCCACGATGGCGTTGCTCGGCGTCGCGTTGGCGGGGTTCGCCGTCCGTCGTCGTCGCCAGTAGTCGCGGCCGGGATGGCGCAGCCGGTTCTACCGTCTGCGCGAGTTGGGGCCGGGCTGGGACAGCCGGCCCTACCGTCCTGCGCGAGTTGGGGCCGGGCTGGGACAGCCGGCCCTACCGTCGTCGCACGGCGTCGCCGACGACGGCCGCGATGATCACCAACCCGGTCACGATGCGCTTGGTCGGCTCCGATGCGCCGACCTGCGCGAGGCCGGCCTGCAGCACGGCGATCACGAGTACGCCGAGGAAGCTGGCCACCACCGATCCCCGGCCGCCCATCAGGCTCGTGCCGCCGATGACGACAGCGGCAATCGCCGAGAGTTCGAGTCCGACACCCGCGTTCGGGTCGGCCGACTCGAGGTATGCGACGTGGAACACGCCAGCCAGGCCGGCCAGGGCTCCAGACAGCGCGAACACGGCCACCTCGACAGGCGCCGGGTCGATGCCTGACAGGCGGACGGCCTCGCGGTTGGTGCCGATCGCGATTAGGTACCGCCCGAACACCGTGCGCGTGAGCAGCACCTGCCCCGCCGCCACCAGCGCCACGGCCACGAGGAACGCCGGCGACACGCCAAGCCAGGGGACGGGCATGCCCACGACGTCGAGCGCGGCGCCGACGAACACCGAGCGCGACGCGGTCACGAGATACGCGCCCCCGCGCGCGATCTCGAGCATGCCGAGCGTCACGATGAACGAGGGCAGCCCCCATCGGACTGTCACGACGCCGTTCACGGCTCCGGCCGCGACACCGACGCCAACGCACGCGAGCAGCGCAGCAGGCAGCGGCCAGTGCCACTGCGCGACGGCCACCCCGAGGACGGCGGCTCCCAGCGCCATCACCGAACCGACGGAGAGATCGATGCCGGCCACGACGAGCACGAGCGTCATGCCGACAGCCGCCACCGTCAGGGCAGGCACCTGGTTGGCGAGCGTCGTGAACGTGACGCGGCTGAAGAAGTGCTCGCTCGTCAGGCTGAACAGCCCGACGAGGAGCACGAGGACGAGCAGAAGGCCGGCATACTCGCGAAACGACGACGCCGGGCCGGGGCGGGAACGTTCGACCATCATGCCGGCGCTCCCCTGCCTCGCCCCTCATCCACGTCCGCGACAGGCGTGCCAGCAAAGGCCGCCTGCATGAGCGCTGTCTCGCTCCAGTCCCGCCGCGTGAACGTCCCCGTGACCGTGCCGGAGGCCAGGACGACGATCCGGTTGCACAGGGCGAGGAGTTCATCGAGGTCGCTCGACACGACGACGAGCGCCGTGCCCCGCTCGGCCAGTTCCCGCAGCAGGTCGTGAATCGTGTGCGCGGCACCCGCATCGATGCCGCGCGTGGGCTCGTCCACGAGCAGCACGGCGCACTCGCGCAACAGCCAGCGCGCGAGCACGACCTTCTGCTGATTCCCGCCGCTGAGCGTTGCGATGGGCTGCTCGAGTCCCTGGCAGCGCACGTCGAGACGCGAGGTGATCGCCGCCGTCACTCGTGCCTCGGCGTCGGCATCGATCCAGCCATGACGGCCAGCGATCCGATCCAGCGTCGCCAGGCTGACATTGGCGCGCACCGAGAGCGATGGCAGGAGGGCGAGCGCCTGCCGGTCCTCGGGCACCATGCCGATGCCGGCGCGCACCGCCTCGCGCGGGCTGCGCAGCCGGCGCGCAGGGGCCTCGCCGATCCGGATGTGACCCCCGTCTGCCTCGTCGGCGCCGAAGATCGCGCGCAGCGTCTCCGTGCGGCCTGCGCCCACGAGACCCCACAACCCGAGGATCTCGCCGCGCCGCACCTCGAAGCTGACGCCCCGGACGGCGCGGCCCCGGCAGAGTCCCTCCACGCGAAGCGCGGGCCCGCTGTCGTGCAGCGCCGTGCCGCGGATGCCGGGGGCGGCGGTCGGCGCCGCCGTGCCCGTGACGAGCGACACGAGCCTGGCGTGGTTCAGCCCCGCGGCATCGGCGGCGTGCACGACGCGACCGTCGCGCAGCACAGTGACCCGATCCCCGATGCGATGCACCTCGTCGAGGCGATGGCTGACGAAGAGTACGGCACCGCCTCGATCCCGCAACCGACGCACGTGGGCGAAGAGGCGCGCGACCTCCGGCGGCGTGAGCGCGGCCGTGGGCTCGTCGAGCACGAGCACCCGGCACTCCTGCGCGAGCGCGGCGGCGATCTCCACGAGCTGACGCTGCCCCAGACCGAGGGCAGACAGCGGCGTCCCGGGATCGAGATCGGACAGACCGACCGCATCCAGCGCGCGAGCCGCGCGCGCGTGGAGCGTCGGGCGATCGATGATCCCCATCCAGCGCGGCAGCCGGGACAGGAACAGGTTCTCCGCGATGCTCAGAGTGGGAAAGAGGTTCAGTTCCTGCAGCACCACGCGCACGCCCGCGTCCTCGGCCGCGCGGCGGCTCGAGGGGGCGTATGCGGCCCCGGCCAGCGACATCGAGCCGCTGTCGGCGGCTGTCAGCCCGCAGAGGATGCGGACGAGGGTCGACTTGCCCGCGCCGTTGGCGCCCATGAGGGCGTGCACCTCGCCGGCGCGGACGTCGACATCGACGTCGGTCAGAACCGGCACCGCGTAGGCCTTCGACAGACCACGAATCGTGAGGAGCGGAGCCGTCATGAGCGTGGGCAATGGTGGGTCCGGCTGTGAAATGGTAGGGCCGGCTGTCCCAGCCCGGCCTGCCTGCCGGCTGTCCCAGCCCGGCCTACCTGCGCGTGATCACATCGACAGGCGTCTGTCGGTCCTCGGGTGGTGTCTGCTTCCCGACAATGGCAAGGGCCGCCTCGATGCCAAACACAGCCAACTGGTCGCCGTGCTGGTCGGCTGTGGCGAAGACCCGCCCGTCCTCGATGAGTTGCCGGACGGCGGCGATGTTGTCGAAGCCGACGATGCGCACCTGTCCTGCGCGACCAGCCTGACGGACGGCCGCCGCGGCGCCGAGCGCCATGTTGTCGTTGCTGGCCAGGATGGCCTGCAGGTCCGGGTGCTCGCGCAGCAGGGCGGCCGAGACCGTGTTGGCCGTGTCCTGCTCCCACTGGGCGCTCTGCACCGCCACGACGCGCATGCCGGCGGCACGCATGGCGTCCTCGAAGCCGAGGCGCCGTTGCTGCGCGTTGAACGCCGTCGGAATGCCCTCGAGGATGGCCACCGGCGAGCCCTGCGCGAGTGAGGCGGCCAGCACCTCGCCGACGGCGCGGGCGCCGGCCCTGTTGTCGGGCCCGACGAAGGGCACGCGCAGCCCCGCCTCCCTCAGCGTGCCGTCGTCGAGCTTGTTGTCGATGTTGACCACCACGACGTCCTGACGCGACGCCCGTGCCAGGACCGGCACGAGCGCCCTGGAGTCGGCCGGAGCGATGACGATGGCGTCGACGCCCTGCGCGAGCATCTGCTCGACGAGCGCGACCTGCTGGGTGATGTCGCTCTCGTTGCGGATGCCGTTGACGATGAGGTCGTACGTACCGGCGTGCGCGGCCTGATGCCGCCTGGCGCCATCGGCCATCGTGACGAAGAACTCGTTGGCGAGTGACTTCATCACGAGCGCGACGCGCGGCCGCCCCTCCGCCGTCGGCGTTCCGCCTGTCGTGGGGCTGGCCTCGTCGCGGGACGAGGTTCCGCACCCGGCGGGAAACAGCACGACGAGACCTGCCAGTGCCAGCACCATGCGACGCATGGCGGGCATGATAGGTCGAGACGGGACAGACGTGGAGGCCGCCGTCACGCCTGACGCTCAGGATCCGATGTCGTACCGAACCTCGTCGATCGTCAGCTCCAGGTACGCCCACGAACGATCGCCGTCGTGCCAGCGCCCCTCACCCGTCGAGACCAGGCGAACGGAGCCGAAGGCCTGCGGGTTCCGCACGGGGGTGGACCAGCGCTGCCGCGTCATGCTGGCGCCGTCGGGTGACGAGGCGTAGCGATCGTCGGACACGAAGTCGACGAGCATGCCGTCTGCTCCGAAGACGAGGTCCGCCGACACCGTGCGTCCGAGATGCGTGAACCGCGCCCGGACGACCTCGCGCGCCACGCCTCCGGCGCGGCGTGGCGGCGCTGGCTCGTAGGTGACCGGGGCGTCGATCAACGCGGCCGGCGCCATGAGCACGAGGTCGTTGAAGAGCGTGACCGTCTCGCTCTGCGTCATCTCCTCGCCAGACACGTCCACGACCGGCACCAGCGCGGCGGCCTTGATCCGCATCGAGGCCGGCGGCGCCATGAAGCGGTGGTAGCCCTGCACGGGAACCATCGCGCGCGTGGCCGTCATGTAGAAGAGCCGCGACGGCCTCTCCCCGAAGGTGTCGTACTGCTCGGCGGTGAAGGGCATCCACGGGGCGTCGGGAGCGCCCCGGATCCGGCCGTGCATGCGCGCGAACATCCGGCGGACCCTCGGCTGGCCGAACGCGCCCGTCGCACGCAGGTAGCGCTGGACGGGCATCGGGAGCGACGACAGATCGGTGTCGGCCACGAGGCGCGGGTCCGGGCCCGTCGCGGCGAGGACCGTCCGCACGTCGCGTTCGTACGCGGCGTGCAGGCTCGTGGGGCCGTAGGTCAGCGCGCCGAACACCACGCCGATGAGCGCCACGAGGTTGGCCAGCGCCCCGACCCGTGCGTCGCGCCAGGACGGCACGATCACGAGCATCGACACGGCGAGCGCCACCGCGCCGACGACCCACCAGACGCGCGGATTCAGGTAGAGCGCGACGGCGGTCACGAGGAACAGACTCGCCGCGACGAGCCAGAGGACGCCCTGGACGTGCGAGATCGGGAGCGTGAGGTCAGGCAGCTCGGCGAGGCCGAACGCCTTGACGAAGCCCATCACGTGGATCAGGGCGTGGACAACGAGGAAGACCGCGAAGGCAAGCGTGACCATCGCGATTGGCGAAGGCACATCGGGTGCCATGCGCCCGCGTCGCCCGTTGGCGCCGGCTCCCGGCGCGCGACGCGCAAAGGGCCCATCCTGCCGCGAGATTCTGCGCAGGTGCTGGTGAGGTTCCCGCGGGCGGCAACTGGCGATACCCTTGCCGCGATGACCTCACCGACGTTTGCGGGCCTCGCCGTGGCGCTCGCCGCCGCGCTCATCGTGCAGGACTCACCGGCCCTGCAGCCGATGGCCCACAACAACCCCGGCCTCGTGGTGGATCTCGGCGTGGGGCTGTGGGCCTGGCCGATCCCGTGGGACGTCGACGGCGATGGCGACACGGACCTGCTGGTCTCGTGCCCCGACAAGCCGTCCAATGGTGTCTGGCTCTTCGAGAACCGTGCGGGGCCCGCCGTCGAGTTCCCCGTGTTCGCGCCCGGCCGCCGCCTCGGTCCGACGCAGCACTACGTCACGCCTTCGTACGTCGGCGCCGGGGACGACAGGCAGCTCCGCGTGCTGCGGACCAACACCGAGTGGCCCGACGTGACCAGGTCGGGGCTCACGCCAGGCCGCGAGATTGCCCTGTCCCTGCCCGTCACCGCGCACACCCGCCTGATCGGCACGCAGCCCAGGGGCCAGCGGATCCGGCACAACGTGTGGAAGTACGTCGACTTCGACGGCGACGGCGCGCTCGACATCGTCCAGGCGGCCGAAGACTGGTCCGACTACGGGTGGGACGACGGGTACGACGCCAGTGGGCGCTGGACCCATGGCCCGCTGCACGGCGTCATCTACGTGCTGCGCAACGACGGCACCACCGCGGCGCCGCGGTACGGCCCGCCGGCGCGGCTGATGTCCGGTGACGCGCCCCTCGACCAGCCGCTCGGCAATCCCGTCCCGAACTTCGAGGACTTCGACCACGACGGCGACCTGGACCTGCTGACGGGCGAGTTCCTCGACGCCTTCACGTACTACGAGAACGTCGGCACCCGCACCACCCCCGCGTATGCCCCCGGCCGGCCCGTGCCCTCGGCCAGCGGCGACCGGCTGCGGATGGACCTCGAGATGGTCGTCCCCGTGGCGTTCGACTGGAATCGCGACGGTCATCACGACCTCATCGTCGGCGACGAGGACGGCCGCGTCGCGTACGTGAAGCACACGGGGCGGCTCGATGCCTCGCGGACACCGATCTTCGAGGCGCCGCGCTACTTCAGGCAGGAGGCCGCCACCCTCAAGTCGGGCGCGCTCGCCACGCCGGCCCCGGTGGACTGGGATGGCGACGGCGATCTCGACATCCTGAGCGGCAACACCGCCGGCTACATCGAGTTCTTCGAGAACCTCAGTGGGCCCGGCGTCGAGCGCCCGCGATGGGCCGCGCCGCGACGGCTCGAGGCAGGCGGCCGCACGTTCAGGGTGATGGCCGGCCCGAACGGCTCCATTCAGGGGCCCGTGGAAGCCAAGTGGGGGTACACGACGTTCAGCGTCGCCGACTGGGACGACGACGGGCTGCCCGACGTCGTACTCAACTCGATTCTCGGCGAGGTCGTGTGGCTGCGGAACGTCGGCACCCGCAGGGCGCCACGGCTGGCTGGGCCGGTGCCGGTGGAGGTCGAGTGGGACGGCACGCCGCCGCGGCTGGCCTGGGGCTGGCGGACGCCGACAGGAAAGAATCTACTCACGCAATGGCGGACGACGCCCGTCGTGCACGACGTCACGGGCGATGGCCTGCCCGATCTCGTGATGCTCGACACGGAAGGGTACCTGGCCCTCTTCGAGCGCGCAGGACGGGCCGCGGGGAACGTCGAACGGAGAGCACCGAGCGCCGAACGTCTGACACAGAACGCCGACTCCGGAACGCAGAAGCCGGGCCCGCTCGTGCTGCGGCACCCGCGACGCGCATTCGTCGACGAGTCGGGGACGCCGCTGCGTCTGAACGAACGGACGGCGGGCGGCAGCGGACGGCGCAAGATCGCCATCACCGACTGGAACGGCGACGGGCGGTTCGATCTCCTCGTCAACTCGGCCAATGCCAACCTGCTGCTGCAGGTCTCCGACCGCGACGGCGTGTGGTGGTTCCGTGACGCGGGCCCGCTCGCGAGCCGCAACATCGAGGGGCACGACGTGAGTCCCGCCACGGCCGACTTCGACGCCAACGGCGTGCCGGACTTCGTCGGCGGCGCGGAGGACGGCCGGTTCTACTACCTCCGCAATCCGAGACCGCCGCGGTAGGGACCCTACCGCTTCACCTTGTTGAAGCCGCTGACGAGCGCGCGGAACCCGGCGAGCGCCTTGCGCCAGTCGGCCTCGTCCACGGCCTCGGACGCGCCGACGAGAATCAGGTCGTAGTGATGGGCCGGGCCGTCGAATACGAGCACGATCACGTCAGACCGATCGCCACCGTCGATGGCCGTCCCGTCGAAGCCGAACATCATCCCGTTGCCGAAACCAGGGAGCCCACTGAATGGGACGTCCGTCTTGCGCCACTTGGGCTCGGTGATGCGGACGTTCATGGTCGTGAGCCGATCGATGACGTCGAGCAGTTGCTGCTCGCGCGGCACGCGCATGCCGGCGAGAACCGCGCGCGGCGTGGCGCGGACCACCGCGACGCCGGAGATCTGATCGGGCGCGGTGAAGCGCATCGCCATGCAGCCCGTCAGGCCCTTGGGCAGGTCGTCCATGGCCACCGTCGACCACACGCCATCGGCCTTCGTGGTCCAGATGCCGGGCGCCGGCAGCGCCAGGTCGCCGGCGACGCATCGGTTCGACTGGGCGTATGCACTCGTGCCAGCGAGCAGGCAGCACGCGGCCATCGTGGGGAACAGGAGGCGTGGGCGCATGGCGGAATTCTATGCCGGCTGCGCCGCCGATGTGCACCCAGGGGCGTTCGGTTGTAGGCTGCCAGGCATGCTCATCGCACTGGCCCGTGCCGCCGCGTTGTGCGTCTCGGTACTCATTGCCGCCGCCTGTGCCGCGTGTGCCTCGCCTCCCGCGGCGACGACACAGGAGCCCCCACCGGCGCCTGCGGCCCTGGCGGCCCTGCTCGCGGGCAGCGACCTCGTCGATCTCACCCACACGTTCGACGCCGACACGCTGGTCTGGCCGACATCCGACCCGCTGCGGCTCGAGAAGGTCGCCGACGGCATGACGCCGGGTGGCTGGTACTACGCGTCCAACGTCGTCCACATGACCGAGCACGGCGGCACGCACATGGACGCCCCGATTCACTTCGCGGCGGGACGCCAGACGACCGAGCAGGTGCCGCTCTCACGGCTCGTCGGCGCGGCTGTCGTGATCGACGTCACGGCAGAGGCGAACCGGGACGCGGACTACCTCATCGACGTCGAGGACCTGACGCGGTGGGAAGCGACACACGGCGCGATCGACAGCGGCAGCCTCGTCCTGCTGCGCACGGGATGGTCGTCACGCTGGCCCGACGCCTCGCGCTACCTCGGCACGGCGCTGAAGGGGGACGCTGGCGTCGCCCAGTTGCACTTTCCCGGCCTGCACCCGGAGGCCGCGACGTTCCTCGTCACCGAGCGGCAGATCGGGGCCGTCGGCATCGACACGGCCAGCATGGATCGCGGGCAGTCCACGACGTTCGAGACGCATCGCATCCTCTCGGCGGCCAACGTCCCGGGCTTCGAGAATCTCGACAACCTGGATCGACTGCCGGCACGGGGCGCCGTACTCGTCGCGCTGCCGATGAAGGTGGGCGGCGGCAGCGGCGGCCCCCTGAGGGCCGTGGCGCTGGTCCCACGGGGCGCGAACCGATTCGCCGACCCGACGGGGTCCGGACGCGACTGAACCACGGATGAGGCCGCGGGCGTGCCTGGAGGCCGGAACCCTCGTCAGGAAGGCGCGCGATGGCCGTCGTCGTTGACGCCTCCGCCATTGCCGCCATTGCCTTTGGCGAGCCCGACGGTCCCGCGCTCACGGCACATCTGTCCGGTCAGACGCTGTTCGCCCCGACGCTCTTCGACTGCGAGTTGGCCAACATCGCCTGGAAGAAGGGGCGACGGCATCCCGCCCTGGCGCCGGCAATCCAGGCCGCCCTCGACGCCGCGGCCTGTCTGCCCATCAACCGCATTGCCGTCCCGGCCGTCGACATGCTCCGGCTGGCGCGGGCGACGGGGCTCACGGCGTACGACGCCAGCTACCTGTGGCTGGCTCGGTCCAGGGATGCCGAGTTGGTCACCCTCGACGACAGGTTGGCCAGGTTTGCCGTTCCCGATCGACGCTAGCGTTTCGTGTAGATGACGAAGTACCGGTCGGAATAGAGCGCGTAGGCCTGCGTGCGCTCGAGGCCGGCCGCGGCGGCCCAGTCGTTCACCTCGCGTTCGCTCACGGTGAGGGCCGGGTCGTCCTTGTGCGGGCCTGCGCCGGCCATGTAGTCCACGATGGCGAGGCGCCCGCCCCGCTTGATCTGGGTCGCCAGCACCTTGATGTACGCGGCGCGGTCCTGCACGTGGTGCAGCACGTCGTTCATCAGCGCCAGATCGACGGACACCGGGATCTTCGGATCCGTGAAGGTGCCGAGCACCGTCCTGACGTTGGGCAGGCGCGAGGCCTGCGCACGCTGCTCGATGTGGCTGAGCAGCTTCGGATCGATGTCGGAGGCATACACGGTGCCGCGCGGGCCCGTGGCCAGCGCGAGCGGACCGGTGAGCACGCCGGAGCCGGCACCGACGTCGGCCACGATCATCTCCTTCTGCACCTGCAGTCGTTCCATCAGTTCGGGCACGCGGATGGACTCGATGCGCTCTGGTGAGTCCAGCATCGGAATCCACTGGTCCGCGGGGCGGGTTCCAACCTGCGCGGCGGCCGCGATCGGCATGGCGGCGAGGCACAAGCCACACAGGACGAGGATGGACCGGATGCGGCGGTGCGGAGTTGTCTGCATGGCCGGATGGTAGCGCAAGCCTCGGACTCGGCGAGCCGGCCCATCCGTCGGAGGATCGATCGGCCGGCCCTACCTGACGAGGACCTTCCGGTCCACGAGCCACTCCTCGAAGCGCGCGAGCCACTGACCCACGGGCCGCGCGTTGCCCGCCCGCACCCCGAAGCCGTGCCCCCCGCTGGCGTACATGTGCAGTTCAGCGGGCACGCCGGCGCGCTTCATGCGGAGATAGACCTCGGCGAGGCCCTCCGAGATGTCCTGCCTGTCGTCGTACGCGGCCGCGAGGAATGCGGGCGACGACTGCGCGTCGGGCTGGATGTCACCCGAGCGGCCTGGGTAGATGAGCGCCTGGAAATCGGGCCGCGCAGGCTCCCGGTCCACGGGGTCGGCCGCCGACGCGTTCCCGCGGACGTCCCTGGTGGCGATCATGGCCACGAGTTCGCCGCCAGCGGAGAAGCCCATCGCGCCGACGCGGCCAGGGTCGACGCCCCACGCCTTCGCGCGGGCTCGAATGGTCCGCATCGCTCGCTGGGCGTCGGCCAGGGCCTCGACGTCGATGCGGTACGTCGAGTTCGGCTCGCGGGCGAGCCGGTGCTTGAGCACGAACGCCGCGATGCCGCGATCGCGGAGCCACTCGGCCACGTTGTAGCCCTCGTGCGTCATGACGAGCACGCGATGGCCGCCGCCCGGAATCACGAGCACCGCCGCGCCCGTCGCCTTCTCCGCCGACGGCAGGTACGGTGTGATCGACGGCCGGTGCACGTTGGTGACGCGGATCTCCCCGCTCGCAGACCGCTCGACGACCTCATCGCCCGTCCTGCCTTCCGAACCCGGAGCCACGCCCGGCCAGAGCGGGAGTTCGGCGGGTTGCTGGGCGCCGGCCGTCGCGGCCATGAGCGCGAGGCACGCCAGAACACCGGCCATCGTTCGTGACATCATCAGCGGACCTTTCACGCAGGAGAACCCGCGCATCATGCACCGGATCGCGGCGCACAGCCAGCGCCGCCGGTGCGCCGCGGCCGGAGCCGAGACCGATGTCCGACCTGTCGACCCGTGTGCTGTGGTGCCTGCTCATCGTCGGCGCATGCGTGCCGTCGGCCGCGCAATCGTTCGGCCAGTTGACGCCGGACGCGCGGGAGGCGCTCGCGCGCGAGACCGCGGCCGACTACGCCGACATGCAGCGCCAGCTCGGGATCACCGCCATGCGCCCCGGGCCCAGCGGCAATCCGTCGGCCCCCAACGCCGCCAACGCCGACGAGTCGAAGGCCAACGCCTTCGACGGCATCCCCGATCCGCTCGTCTTCCGTGACGGCACACGGGTGACGACACGCCGCGCCTGGCCCCGACGGCGCGCGGAACTGCTCGAAGACCTCTCACGCGAGGTGTACGGCAGGGTGCCGCGCGACGTGCCACGCGTGACGTGGCGCGAGGTCCGGCGCGTGTCGACCACCGTCGCCGGGCGGGCCGTGCGTGGCCGTGAGCTGGTCGGCACCGTGGACAACAGGCGCGCGCCCGCCATCACCGTCGGCATCACGCTGATGGTGGTGACGCCAGCCGACGCGGCCGGTCCCGTCCCGATGGTGATCATGTTCCGGGGCGGAGGGCTGCCCGGCGATCCCCCTCCGGTGCTGCCGCCGGCATTCCGCCCGCCGACACCGCAGCCCGGCGACGATCCGCCGGGCACGGAGCAACTCATCGCGGCGGGTTGGGGTTATGCGTTCCTGAATCCCTCGAGTGTGCAGGCCGACAACGGCGCTGGCCTCACGCGGGGCATCATCGGCCTCGTCAACACCGGTCAGCCCCGGCGGCCCGGCGACTGGGGCGCCCTGCGCGCGTGGGCGTGGGGCGCCAGCCGCGCCCTCGACTACTTCGAATCAGATCCCTCGGTCGACGCGTTGCGCGTGGGCATCGACGGCGTGTCGCGGTACGGCAAGGCCGCGCTTGTCACCATGGCCTACGACACACGGTTCGCCCTCGGCCTGATCGCCTCGTCTGGCGCAGGCGGCGCCAAGCTGCTCCGCCGCACCTACGGCGAGCAGATCGAGAACCTCACAGGCTCGGGCGAGTACCACTGGTTCGCGGGCAACTTCCTGAAGTACGGTGCGGCCGAGGCGCGCGATGGCCGCAAGGACGCCACCGACCTGCCCGTGGATGCGCATTCCCTCATCGCCGTCTGCGCGCCGCGGGGGGTCTTCATCAGCCACGGCGTCCCGGAGAAGGGGGATGCCCACTGGATCGATCAGCGAGGCGCCTGGATGGCCACCCTCGCCGCGCAGCCCGTGTGGCGCCTGCTCGGCGCGCGCGACCTCGGCGTGGCCGGGCCGTGGCAAACGACGCCGATGCCGCCTGTCAACGCGAGCCTGCTGGATGGCGCGCTCGCGTGGCGGCAACACGATGGCGGGCACACGGACGCCCCCAACTGGAAGCACTTCATCGCGTGGGCCTCGCGCTGAGGTCCCGCACGCCCCACCGTCAGAGCATCGCGACGAGCGCGTCGATCAGCGGGACCTGCGCCGGCAGGATCTGCCGCCGGGCCTGATCCACCGGGAACCACGCCGCGCGGTCGACTTCGGGGAACTGCTGCTGGTGCCCCGACCGGGGCGGCCACTCGAGGGTGAAGACGTTGCTGCGGATGTCGGCCGCGTCGATGTCGCCCTCGGTCGCCCACGCATGAACGACCTTGCCGCTGCGCATCCTGACCGATCCGAGCGGCGCGAAGGGACCCGACACGTCCGCCCCCGTCTCTTCGCGGAACTCGCGGGTCGCCGCGGCCAGCGGCGCCTCCCCGGGCTCGACCTCGCCTTTCGGGATCGTCCACGACGCGACGTCCTTCCGCGCCCAGTAGGGCCCGCCGGGATGCACGAGAAAAATCTCCAGCCCTCCGGGGCGCCGCCTGTACAACACGACGCCGGCGCTGACCGTGAACGCCATGACACGGATGAGTTACTGGCAAGTGCCTCGACAAGTCAAGCCCGGCGCCGAACTGACGAGCGTGAGGAGGAGGCTGCCGGGACCGCCGGCGTCAGACGATCTCGATGGCGAGGACGGCCCGGCCGACATGGAGTTGGTCGCCCGTGCAGACGCGAACGCCACGCGGGTCCCGCCCCGGCACCGGGATCACGTCCCCGCCGCGGACGATCGACGTGCCGTTGCGGCTCCCCTCGTCGAACAGCCTGTACTCGCGCGTGACGGCATCGCGCCGCAACCGCGCGTGGGCCCGGCCGACAGTGGCGTTGACCTCGTCGGCGATGTCGAGAAACGCGATGTGGTTGCGCCGCAGGCGCCCGAGGTCGTCGGTCGGCGCGGCGCCGCGTCCGATGGACACGGTCGCGTCGGTGAACGTGAAGGCCGCGGCTGTCGCGGTGCCCGCGAGCACGGTGACCTGGAGGGTTGGCAGGGCCGCTCCCACCGGCGCACCGGCGCGGGTCCCCGGCCTCGCTTCGTCCGCGACGTAGCGCACGTCGTACACCTGCGCCGGCAGCCACGACGACGGGGCGACGTCCACACAGGTGACGTCGACCTCGAGTGCACGCGGCGGCTCGCAGCGGACCTCCCCGAGCCGCTCCAGGATCCGTGCGCCCAGGCCATCGAAGGCCGACTGGATCGCCGCCGACGACGACTCCGGCGCCAGTACCGTCACCTGCAGTCCGATCCACGGAAAGACGCGACGGCCACGGCCCACGGGCTGCACCTGGCGCTCGATCTCGTCGAGCACGGCGCCGGCCACCTCGAGTGGCGAGGCGTCAGGCCCGAGGGGCGCGTCGAAGAACGTCCGAATCCGCGAGTGGAGTTCCCTGCCGAAGCCCGTGAGCGTCCTGGAGTCCATGAGAGTCACCTGCGTGCGGCGCTGGCCACACGAACGGGCGCCGCGTCCGTTCGCGAGGTGTTGCCGGGCGAGCTCGTCGAGGCGTCGAACAGGCCCAGGTCACGTGCGGCGTCGACGATCGCGCCAGCCACCGGAGCCGCCGAGCGCGCTCCGTACCCGGCGTGTTCGATGAGCACGGCGAACGCGATCGGGCTCCTGCCGCCGTCCGCGGGATCCCGCGAGCGCGCGATGCGGCGCCATCCCCACGAACCACGAGTGTGAGGGCCGCCCGTCGACTTCGGCCGTCCCTGTCTTGCCGGCGATCGGTGTGGCGTGCCCCGCCAGCGCGCGGCCCGTGCCAGACGTCACAGCCTCGCGGAGGTACCTCGACAACCGTGCGGCATCGTCGTCGGCCAGCCAGCGCTGCGGCTCACCCGGCCCCACGCCGGGGTCCAGCGTCCACCGCACGGGCGTCACGACGCCGCCTGCCGCGATGGCCGCGGCGACACGCGCCATCTTGAGCGGCGAGGCCAGCACGTCCCCCTGGCCGTAGCCGGCCTGTGGCAACCGGCTGCGCAAGGCCTCGGCGGTGGACGGCCGGGCGACGTCGATCTGGAAGGCCGACACGGCGTCGAGCAGCGGCCGCGGACCGAGTTGCATCGCGAGTTGCGCGAAGTACGCGTTGCAGGAGACGACGAGGCCCCTGTGGAGGTCGACGGCGCCGTGCGGCGCGGTGTCCGCCACATCGTCGCGGATGGGGCGGGCCCATCCCCTGATGGCCTGCCCCACGCGGCCGTCTGGCAGCCGCGAGCACATGTGCGTCGTCGCTTGCGCTTCGGGGCGGCTCCGCAGCGCGGCAGCCGCGACGAGGAGCTTGAAGGTGGACCCCGGTGGATAGACGCCATAGCGCACGCGGTCGAGCAGGGCGTCGGCCTCGCGCGCGTCACCGCCGCGCGCCGACGCGTCAGCCCCGGGAGGGCGTCCTCCCCGACCAGGCGCGCCCATGCGTGTCGGTGGGGACGGCCACGGGTAGCTCACCGACGCAAGGACGTCGCCTGTCTGCACGTCGATCACGACGGCGGCACCCCGCGCGTGCCCACCGCGCACGATGCCATCCTGCAGGGCGCGGCCCACGCGCTGCTGGAGGCGCGCGTCGATCGTGAGACGGACGTCGCGCGGCCTGTCGAGCAGGAGGCGGACGTCGGGGCGCGTCGAGTCCGCGCCGTGCCGGACGATGGGCAGCAGCGCGGAGTAGTCACGCCGGATGGTCCGCTCCCGCGCGCCCGTGCGGGGGTGCACGACGTCGACCACGCGCTGCCTGTCGTCGAACCCCTTGAGCGTCGTGTCGTGATCGCGCTCGACGTACGACGAATTGCGCGCCGCCCAGTTGACCTGGCTGGCCCAGTCGCCGAGCACGCTGAACGCAACACCTCCGAGCGGGTAGCAGCGTGGCGTCTCGGGACCGCAGTCCTGGTCCCGGGAGAGGCCGACGCGAGTGAAGGCGGCATCGACGGCCGCGATCTCGGACGGTCGACTCGTCGCGAGCACGAGGCCGTGCCTGTCGTGGATGCTGCCGCGCTCGATGGCGCGCGCGGCCGAGACGAGTCGAGGGTTGTATTCGAAGCGGTAGCCGCCGTCGGCCTGCACGCTGAGGCTGGCCGCCGTGGCGAGCGTGTCGGCGCGCACGACCTGCACCCACGCGACACGGGACGCGACGATGCCAGCCAGCACGGCCAGCGTCGTCGCGAGCACGCGTACAGGGAACGCGAGGTGCGCCCGCACGGGCCCGCTGCGCCGCGCCACCCCAAGCACCACGCCCACGGCCAGGCAATTGGCGAGCATCGACGACCGTCCGTAGCTGAGGAAGGGCGTCACGACGCCCGTCAGCGGCAGGATGCCGAGAATGCCCGCGCCGATCACGAAGGCCTGGGCGACCAGACCCAGTGTGACGCCGATCGCCAGCAACGCACTGTAATCGCCAGGCGCGCGCACGGCGATCCGGAGGCAGCGCCAGGCCAGCACGACGTAGAGACCCAAGACGGCCAGGACACCGACGACGCCCAGTTGCTCGCCGAGCGCCGCCAGCACGAAATCGGTGTGCGCCTCGGGAATCGACTGGGGGCTTCCGAGTCCGGGGCCGCTCCCCCAGACCGCGCCCGTCGCCATGGCCCACAACCCGTGGGCCACCTGGTTGCCGCCGGATACGCCGTTGTTCCACGGGTCGGCCCACACGCGAACGCGCTGACCGACCGTGGCGGGCGCGCCGATGACGGAGGCCAGGACCACGCCGCTCACGAGCATGCCCAGGCCGATCACGACGAACGCGACGCGGCCACGGGCAACGGCGTACAGGGCGATGACCACGCCCGACAGCACCAGCGCGGGGCCGAGATCCTTCTGCAGGAAGAAGAAGGCCAGCACGAGCGCCATGCTGGCCACGATGGCCCGCACGTCGCGCCAGCGCGGCACCCGCACGAGCCCCAGCCAGGGATGCCGGGCCGTGGGCGGGGCCGAGAGTTCGCGCAACAGGTCGAGCCGCCGCGCCAGTGCCGCCGCGATCGCGCACACGACGAGCAGGCGGATGGCCTCGACGGGTTGCACGCCGAGGAGGTTCACCTTCACGCCGCTCGAACCGGGTCCAGAGCCGAAGACCAGCAGCGCGGCGGCGAGCCCGAGCGCCAGTCCAAGGGGGACGAGCACCGCACGACGCAGCCGCGAGGACTCGACGTCGATCTCCGATGCGGCGAGCAGCAGGGCGACACCCGCGCATGCGCCGCCGACGAACGTCGGCACGAGGACGGTGTCGCGCCACGGGTCGCGCAGCGCGACCATGCCCATGACGCCGATCCCGGTGAGGAGCAGGACGACGGGCAGCAGCACCGGGTCGTCTGGTACGCCGCGCCAGCGACGCACCAGGTGGGCCAGCCAGAAGCACGCGAGGAAGGCGGACACGGCATAACCGATCCGGCTGACATACGCTCGCGACGTCCTCACGACGACGTACGGCTTGAGGCGTGCGAGATCGGCCCCCGTCAGTACCCGCACGGGTTCGGTGGTGCCGATCGCCGCGGCACGCGCGCGCACCTGGGCGAGCCGGCGGTCAGCCTTCCAGTCCGCCTCCGATACCGTGACGCCAGCGAGGCCGCCGACGTGCTCGAGGGGGGCCCCCGTGTCGGTGGCCCGCCGGAACAGGCGCTCGGCCACGGCTACCCGCTCGGTCTCGCGATCGAACATCGTGAGCAGGGGCACCAGCCGCGACGACGACGACAGTTCCCGCAGGTTGACCGCCCGCCCCCGCGCCGCGGCGTCGTCGGAACCGAGGCGTCCCCACACGGCCAGGCACACGCCGAGCAGCAGCACCGCGGACGCGGCGGCCAGGGCCAGAGCCTCGACGTTGGCCGCACGGGCGGCGGCGGGATGGCGCCGCACGAGCGGGCGGCGGGGCGCCGCGGTCTCGATGATCCGCATCAGGACGGCTCCTTCACATTCGAGGCGGTGGCGAGTTCCTGCTCGACGCGTCCCGCCTGGTCCTTGCAGACCTCGATGTTCCTGGCGGCGTTGGCGAATCCGAGGATCGGCTCGAAGGCGTCGACGCAGGCCCGGAAGCTCGCGTGCGCCTGCTCGAGCGCCCGCCTGCGCTCGGCGCCCGACACGTTGCGGGCCTCGCGGCGCAACGTCTCGCCGCGCCGCATGTGCCCGTCTCCGAGCTGCGCGCGCTCGCGACGTCCCGGCGAGTACCCGCGCTTCTGCGCGGCGGCCATCGCTTCGGCGGCCAGTTCGACGTCGGCTGGCACCAGGCCGTAGACGGCAATGCGGCCGATGCCGAGGTAGGGGTCGGGGGCGCCGGGATCGAGACGCGCAGCCACGCGGAAGCGATCGATTGCGCGACGATAGGTGGCCTGCGTCGCGGCGGATCGACCGGGGCGGATCCCGATGCGCAGGATGTGCGCCTCGCAGGTCTGCAGCCGCGCCTGCGCGGAGCGATCCTGCGGCGACAGGCGCAGCGCCCAATGCAACGCCTTCTGGGCCTGTTTCCAGTCGGCCAGCGTCAGTGACGGCTGGTCGCTGCGGTAGTCCTCGATGACGCGGTCGGCCAGGCCGATCAGGTGCGATCGCAGCCGACCGTTCACGCGCATCCGGAGCCCGATGTCGAAGGCGCCCGTCGACGCGATGTGGCCGTAGCTGGCCTCCGCGACGTCGATCGTGGCGCCGTCGATCGTGTCCACCACGTCCCTGAAGCGCTCGGCCGCGACACAGGCGGCCACCTCCGATCCCGCCGCGTAGAGCACGCCGAGCAACGCCACCGTGCGCAGGAACCGGCGCGCGCGGCGCGGCTTCGGAAGGGGGGGCGTCGCGGCGTGGCCCGCCGCCGCAACCGGGGCCGGGCCCGCCGAGTGCAGCGGGAGCGGCGGCGGCACGAGCGGCAGCGGATCGGTGGACGGCACGACGGAGTCGATTGGGAGCGCGGCATCATCGGGCCGACGCTCGGTGGCGACGACAGTGCCGAACTCGGCGTGTCGCGCGGCGTCCGCGGATCCGTCGGCATCGACCCGCAGCGTCGCGGGTGTGTCGTATTCGAGCAATGCCACGGGGCGAGCGCCGTCGAGCCACGCAGCCAGATCGGCTCGGATCGAGGACGCGTTCGCGTACCGGCGCTCGGGCTGGTAGGCGAGCAGTTTGTTGACGATCGCGCCCAGCCCCGGCGGCACCGCCGGCGGCAGGGGTTCGCGCGGCGCGTTGCCCCGGATGGCGCGCTCGAGTTGACTCTTCGATGCAGGCGACTGGAACGCGCGGTACGGCCGGTGCCCGGCCAGCATCTCGTAGAGGATGACGCCGAGCGACCAGAAGTCGACCTGCTCGTCCACGCGCCCGTCGATCAGCCGCTCCGGCGACATGTACGCCGATGTTCCCCAGTTGTTGGTGGTGAGCGGGGTCGCCTTGTCGAGCGCCTTCGCGATGCCGAAGTCGAGCACCGTCACGTCGCCCGACGGCCGGATGAAGATGTGTCCCGGCTTGAGGTCGGCGTGCACGAGCCTGTCGTAGCGCTCGCCTTCGATCGTCGTGCTGAAGCTGTGCGCCCGTTCGAGGAAGGCGCAAATCGACGACGCGTGGCGCGCGGCGTCTCGCGCAGGGAGGGCGCCCGCCGCAATCACGTCGGACAGCGCACCGCCCTGGATCAGCTCCATGGCGATGAAGAGATCGCCGTCCCCGTCGTAGCCGACGTCGTACACGGCCGGCACCATGCCGTACGCGTCGTGGAAGCTGCGCTGCAGCATCGCGCCGCGTCGCTCCGCCTCGATGCGTTCCTCGGCGTCGGCGGCGTGCTCGCGCAGCACGAGCTTCAGGGCCACGCGCGTGCCGTCACTCAGGCGCCGCGCGTGCCAGACGGTGCCGAAACTGCCCTGATCGAAGGGCTTGTCGGCATCCGTCTCGTAACCTGCGACCTGCCACGACATCAGCGGACTCCAGCCTGTCGACGGGACGGAGACACGTCCGAAGACACTACGACGTTGGCCGCGCGCAGGGGTTCCCGCTCGGCTTCGGAGAGGCCCGTCACGGGGTCTGGCCCGAAGCCGGCGAACACGTTGCGCCGCAGGGCCGCCTGGGCGCCTTCCCCCACCGTGATGGCGGGGCGGTCGACACGAGATGTCCGGCGCACGCGACCGGCTGCCGTGGCACCCGGCGGCGCGGGCGTGGTGCTGCGATCGCCAGCGGTGCCGTCGGCCTCACGGACGAACACGTTGCCCGTCGCCTCGAGGCGGCTGCCCGCCGCGAGCACGATGGCGGCGGCCGGCGCCGAGAGGTGGCTGCCGTGCAGCGTCACGGAGGCATCGGCCACGAGTTCCACGCCGGCGCGCGTGACGCCATTCATCTGCAGCAGTTCCAGCGCGCGCCCGTGGCCTCCGACGCGCACGCCCACCTGCACGGGACGATCCGCCGTCGACTCGACCCGGATGCCCGCGATGGCGCCGCCGCCCTCCCCACCGGCCTCGACGGCAACCCACTCCCCTTCGGCTGACTCGGGGCGCACGAAGACCGACGCTCCCGGGACGCGCGCCCGCAGCGACACGCCGTCTGGCACGACGATGGCCTCGGCGTAGGTGCCAGGCTCGAGCCGGATGACATCGCCGGGACGCGCCGCCTGCACCGCCGCGGCCAGCGTGCCGACAGCGTCCGACGTCAGCGGCGCGGCGGCAATCGTGCGCCCGCCGACCGTCGGGGCCGTGGACACGCGCCAGGCGAGCAGGAGCGCGCCGAGCAGGCCAGTCAGGACGCCGAGCACGAACCACACGGGGCGTCCGTGAAGCACGCTCGTGCCCCACGCCCACGCTCCATGCGCGGCTGCTGGCGTGTGGGGCACGCCCGCGCTGCCCGTGATCGCCCTGGCGAATCCCGGGCCTTCCGCATATACGACGGTGACGTTGTCGCGACCGCCGGCCTCGTTGGCCGCCGCGACCAGGGCCGCGGCCACCGCCTCCGGGTCGCCCGCGTGCGCGCGTACCAGCCTGTCGATCTCGGCCGACGCGATCATGTCGGTGAGGCCGTCGCTGCACACGAGGATCGCGGCGTCGTCGTCGAACCGGTCCTCGACGACCTCGACGTACTCGGGCTCGTCCTTGTCGCGGAGGGCGCTGCCGACGTCCCGGAAGACCTCGTGGCGCCGAGGGTGACGCATGGCGTCGAGTTCGCCGATCTCGCGGGCGTCCTCGCGCTCGCCGACGGGTGAATGGTCGTGCGTGAGCTTGACCGGACCCGCGGCGGTCAGCTTGTAGAGGCGGCTGTCGCCGACGTGACCGACGGTGATCCGTCGATCCGTGACCATGGCGAGCGTGACCACGCAGGTCATGCCGGCCAGTTCGGGCGACGCCGCCGCGCGGCGGAAGATCTCGTTGTTGGCGATGGCGATGGCCTCGCGGACCCGCTCGGCCGGTGTCCCGAGCGGCCGCGCGAGCCGCTGCAGGATGACGTCGCGCGCGATGGCGGCGGCGCGCTCGCCGGCGGCGTGTCCGCCGACGCCGTCGATGACCCCGTAGATCCCGCGCTCCTGGTCGAGCACGGGCAGGTCCTCGTTGTTGGCGCGCACGCGTCCGGCGTCGGAGCGCGCCGCCGCGCGGAGGCGGCGGGTCATGCCCCCCGCGTCAGCCACGGTCGTGCATCCGCGCCAGCCACGCGATCCACGTCACGGCTGCGACGAGCAGGGCCAGGAAGGCGAGGTGCAGCAGGGTCATGACGGGTCGAGGGCCTCGAACTCGATGGTGACCACGCCGGCCAGGCCGATCCGCGCGCGGGCGGGAAGGGGGTGTTCGGGGCCTGGTTGCGCCACGCCCTCCGGGCCCTTCACGGCCGGCGGAATCGGCACGCCGTCCACGGTGCTCCCCCAGACGCTGACGTCCTGCGCGACGAAGCGTCCGTCGGCGCCGAGCCGAATCCGCAGATGCTCGCGCGACACGCGCGGCGTCGTCAGCACCTGGACGTCCACCCACGCCGCGCTGCCGCCGCGGCCAATCGCGATCGTGTCCTTCCGCATCACGAACTCGTGGGGCCCCTGCTCGTCGTGATACGTGAGGCGCGCCCGGTCGCGGGTGGACGACCGGCCTCCATCGCGGCCCCCGGCGGCCCCGGGGCCGCCGCCAGCGCCCGGCAGGGCGGCGGAGTCTGCGGGGCGGTCCTGGGTGACATGCGTGACCGTCGCCGTGCGCGTCCCGCCACCGACCACACTGCGGACGATGCGCGTGGTGGGCGTACCTGCGTACTCCACCGGCGCCGGCATGGCGAGCGTGGAGACGATGCCGAGCTGGCCGCGTGCGAGGTCGCCGTCGGGATCGGGTCGGATGTGGATCTCCCAGCCCGCGGGCGGCAGTTCGATGGGGCCGAGCGCATCCTGTTCCAGCAGTCGCGCCAGCATGGTCTTCACGCGACCGGTCCGCTCCCTGTTGAAGCACTCGACCTCGGCGGTGAGCGCCTGCCTGACCTGCGCGACGACAGCGGCGACGACGCCCTCGATCGACGAGAAGTCCTCCGCGTGCAGGTAGACGTGGTAGACCGTTGGCGCGAGGGTGCTGAACGGCAGCGCATACAGGTTCAGCAGCAGTTCCTCACGCACGGCCTTCCAGATGTCCCGCCCGCTCGGTGCCGTGCCCATCGGTGACGTGTCCCTCCGTGTCGTCGGGTACTATGCACCGGAGGCCGGAACGAAGTCCCAAGGGATTGCCAAGAATTCGCCTCGATACGCATGCGGGTTGCCTTCGGACGCTTCACTTTCGACTCGGAGACGCGGGAACTGCTGGATGCGGGCACCCGCCTGCACCTCTCCCCCAAGGCGTTCGACCTGCTGCGCCTGCTCGTCGAGCGGCGCCCCACCGTTGTCAGCAAGCGCGAGATCCACGACAAGGTGTGGCAGGACACGTTCGTGAGCGAGGCCAACCTCAGCGTGGTGATTGCCGAGATCCGCCAGGCACTGGGTGACGACTCGCGCCAGTCCGCCTTCATCCGGACGGTGCACCGCGTGGGCTACGCCTTCAGTGCCCCGGCGAAGGAACTGGCGGACACGCGCCAGCCGGAAGAGGCGGAGCGGCCGCTGTGCTGGCTGGTGCTCAACGACCGCGCCCACCCGCTGGCCGCCGGTGGCAACATCGTCGGCCGTGACCCGCGCTGCGCCGTGTGGGTGGAGGCCTCGGGCGTGTCGCGGCGGCACGCCCGCCTGGACGTCGGGTCAGCGGCCACCACCATCGTGGATCTCGACTCGAGCAACGGGACCTTCGTGCGCGGTGTGCGTGTGGTGGAACCCCGGCGCTTGTCCGACGGCGACGTGATCGAACTGGGTGCGGCCGCGCTCACCTTCCGCGCCTGGTCCGACGAGCGGACCGCCCGCACCGAGCGCGTCGACCGCAGGGAACCGTAGCGGGCCGGAGTGCCCCGGAGCACGCGCGACGGCCCGCCGCTGCTGCCGGCGGTGCGGCGGGCGGTGCGGCCGGCGGTGCGGCGGGCGGCGGCCGCCGGCAGCTGGGGTGCAAGCCATGCCAACTCGTTCCGGAACGAGTTGGTGCCCGCTGCTGGCCCGCCTCACCGTCCGTCACACAACTCAGTCCATGAGGTGGGGTGAGAGCGACGCGCATGGGTGTGCCATCCAGCGACGGCCTGAGTGGACCTGCAGACTTGCCGCAGGCATGTTCTTTGTTTGACAATGCCTCATCAAGAAATGGCCACGGATTACGCTTGCAGGCTCGCCGCCGCGCGGGAACTCGTTCTGGAACGAGTTCAACCGGCTGTCGAGCTAGCTCAGTAGCACCGGCGCGGCCCAGAGAGCACCGACGACGAGCGCCAGGGCGCCTGATGCGATCTGCAGCCATGCCTGTAGGCGAGGACGGGCGGCCAGGCGCGACAGATGCCAGCCGGCCAGCCCTGACAGCACGGCCATCGCCGCGACCGACCCGAGGCCGAAGAGCCCCACGAACAGCAGCCGCGCCGGGAGCGCACTGAACTCGCTCATCGCCAGGGCCGCCAGCGCGCCGCTGCCCGCCAGCCCGTGCACCACCCCCACGACGAACGCGCGCGGCGACAGGGCCCATCGCCCCACATGCACATGCCGGCCTGGCGCCGGGTGGTGGTGCGTGGACCCGCCGTGGCGGTGCCAGGCATCCGGTCCGCCCTGCATCTCCGACACGCCCCGGCGGACGGCCCGCACCCCGAGCCCGATGAGCATCAGTGCCACGACGAACTCGAGACTGCGAGCCACCGATGGTGCAAGTGCCACCCGCAGCGCGTGCAGGGCGACTCCCACGGCCAGGAGCGCCGCCGTGTGGCCCAGCCCCCACCAGGCCCCGAGCCAGGCCGTGCGCCGGCTGCCATGCCCTTCGGCCACCAGTGTCGACATCGCCGCGACGTGGTCCGGCTCGAACGCGTGCCGTACGCCGGTCATCAGCCCGAAAGCCCACGTTGCGACGACGGCGTCGATGCTCATCATGTCTTGCGCATCCCAGTCCACACGACGTCCCGCCGTGCGCATCCCTGACACCCGAGCCCGCACCGCACCCGGCTCACCTGAAGCGACGCGGCCCGGCGCGCGCGGCGCCGCCGACCACCGCCTCAGCAGATTCGCGGCAACAACTCGCCAAGCGGCATCGGCACCACGCGCGTCGCGCCGAGCGTCGTCCGTGCGGCCACCATGCCCGCCGGCCCTGCCAGCACCTCGCCGACGACCGCTGCCGCGTGCCCCGCCGGGTGCGACCGAAGGCGTGCCAGCACCTCGTCTGCCGCCTCGGGCGCGACGACCGCCACCAGCTTGCCCTCGTTGGCCACGTGCCACGGGTCGAGCCCGAGCAGGTCACAGGCGGCCCGGACCTCCGGCTTCACGGGCACGAGGCGCTCGTCGACGACGATGTGCACGCGCGACATCCGTGCAATCTCGTTCAGCGTCGCCGCGAGACCGCCTCGTGTCGGATCGCGCAGCGCGTGCACGTGTCCGCGTTCGTCCACGATCGCCTGCACGAGCGCATGCAGCGGTGCGCAGTCGCTCTCGATCGTGGTCTCGAACGACAGCGACTCGCGTACGCTGAGCACCGCGATGCCGTGGTCGCCGATCGACCCGCTGATGATGACCCGGTCGCCCGGCCTGGCCTGATCCGGTCCGATGCGCGGAACGCCCGCCGGTACGAACCCGATGCCGGCCGTCGTGATGTACAGCCCGTCCCCGTGCCCGCGCTCGACGACCTTGGTGTCGCCCGCCACGATCTGCACGCCGGCGCGACGGGCCGCGGCGGCCATGCGGGCGACGACAGTACCCAGCGTCGCCATCTCGAGGCCCTCCTCGATCACGAACCCCGCTGTCAGGTACCTGGGAACCGCGCCACTCATCGCCAGGTCGTTGACGGTGCCATTGACGGCAAGCTCGCCGATGCTCCCGCCAGGAAACAGCAGCGGGCGGACGACGAACCCGTCCGTCGACACGGCCAGTCGTCCCTGAGGGACCTCCACCACGCTGGCGTCGCCCAGCACATCGAGGACCGGGTTGCCGAACGCGGGCAGGAACAGGTGCTCGACGATCTCTTCCGACAGCGCCCCACCGCCGCCATGGCCCAGCACCACGCGCGGGTAGTTGCGCAGCGGCAGGGGGCAGGTCCACGCCTCGAAGTCGAGCGGCTCGTCCACGTCAGCCTGCCGCGACCCGCCCGGCATCTCCGAACCGGCCGTAGTGGTAGTACGCCGCGCACGCGCCCTCGCCCGACACCATCGTCGCGCCGAGCGGCGTGCGAGGCGTGCACTCCCTGCCGAAGGCCGGGCACTGGTTCGGCTTCAGCGCGCCCTGCAGCACCTCGCCGCTGCGGCACAGCGAGCGACTCCTGCGTCCGGATGCCCGCGACGTCGAAGCGCTCGGGCGGCGTCGAAGTCCCGATACGCCGCGGTGAGCCGCCAGCCGCTCGCGGGTATGGTGCCGATCCCCCGCCACGTGCGGTCGGTCACCTCGAAGACGTCGGCGAGCATCTGTCGTGCGGCGATGTTGCCGTCCATCGAGACGACGCGTGCGTAGGCGTTCTCGACGAAGGCCTCCCCCGCCTCGAGTTGGCGCACCGCACGGCGGATGCCCTCGAGCACGTCGAGCGGCTCGAACCCCGTCGCCACGATCGGCACGCCGAAGCGCTCGGAGAGCGGCGGGTACTGACGCAGCCCCATGACGGCACACACATGGCCTGCCGCCAGGAACGCCTGCACGCGGTTGCGGGGCGAGGACATGATGGCCGCGATGGCAGGCGGCACGAGCACGTGCGACACCAGCATCGAGAAGTTGGCGAGCCCCTGCCGCTTCGCGACGTGCACGGCCATCGCGTTGGCCGGCGCCGTCGTCTCGAAGCCGATGCCGAAGAACACGACCTGCCGGTGCGGGAGGGCGCGCGCGAGCGTCACGGCGTCGAGCGGCGAATACACGACGCGCACGTCCCCGCCTTCGCTCTTCACCTGGAACAGGTCACGGCCGCTGCCCGGCACGCGCAGCATGTCGCCGAACGAGCAGAACGTCACGTCCGGCATGCTCGCGATCGCCAGCGCCTGATCGATGACGTCGAGCGGCGTCACGCACACGGGACAGCCCGGACCGTGAATCAGCTCGATTTCCGGCGGCAGCAGTTGGTCGATGCCGTTGCGGATGATCGAGTGCGTCTGGCCGCCGCACACTTCCATGATGGCCCACGGGCGCGTGGTCAGCCGATGGATGTCGTCGGCGATCCGCCTCGCGATCCCGCCGTCGCGGAACTCGTCGAGATACTTCACGGCGCCACCCGCAGTCGCCGCTGCTCGGCGAGGTAGCCGACCCACGGCTCGAGGCCCTCGCCCGTGCGGGCCGACGTCTCGAACACGCGAATGCCGGGCCGGACGGCATCCAGGTTGGCCCGCAGTTCCGGAAGGTCGGCCTCGCACGCGGCAGCCAGGTCGATCTTGGTGACGAGCGCGACGTCGGCCGAGTTGAAGATGGACGGGTACTTGAGCGGCTTGTCCTCGCCCTCGGTCACCGACAGGAGGGCGACGCGCACGTCTTCGCCAAGATCGTAGCTGGACGGGCACACGAGGTTGCCGACGTTCTCGATGAAGAGCACGTCGCACGCGTCGAGATCCCAGCCGTCGAGATGACGGATGATCATCTCGGCTTCGAGGTGACACCGGCCCTGCGTGAGGATCTGCCGCACCGGCGCGCCGCTCCTCGCGAGCCGCTGGGCGTCGTTGTCGGTCGCCAGATCGCCGACCAGCGCGTGCGCCCGCAGCCCACGGGCCACCAGACGACGCAGGGTGTCCTCGAGCAGCCGGGTCTTGCCCGAGCCCGGACTGGACACCAGGTTCAGCGTGAACACCCCGTGCGCGCGCAGGCGCTCGCGCAGGCCGCGGGCAATCTCGTCGTTCTTCGAGAGCACCTTCTGGCGAATCTCGAGCACGCGCGGCGTCATGCTCATGGGGTGGAGTCCTCGGCGCCATCGTACTCGATCGCGGCCAGCTCCAACTCCCGCCCCTGCCTGACGTGCGCGCTCGGCGTCTGGCACTCGGGACACCGCGGGAGTGGTGTCCCCTCGATCACGCGTTCGGCGTCGCACACGGCGCAGTGGATGACGAGCGGCAGCTCGTGGATGCGCAACTCGGAGCCCGCCAGCGGGGTGCCCTCGGTGGCGATCCCGTAGCAGAACTCGAGCGCCCCACTCACCACGCCGGCAAGGACACCGATTCGCAGGTCCACGGCGCGGACGCGGACGGCGTCGGGCGGCAGCCGTTCGCGCACGAGTTCGACGAGGCTCTGCGCGATCGACAGTTCGTGCACGAGGCGATCATGTCATGCTCGTTTGGCTACAGCCGCGACGGCCGCTGGCGGGCCCCTGGTTCGTCGCAGCGCGGGGCACAACGGCGATGCGACGGCGACGGCTGGTGGTGCGAGGCGTGGTGCAGGGTGTCGGCTTCAGGCCGTTCGTGGCCACGCTCGCCCGGCGCCACGGCCTCGCCGGGCTCGTCCGCAACGTCAGCGGTGCTGTCGTCATCGAGGCCGAAGGGCCCGACCACGCGCTCGCCGCTTTCAGGATGGCGCTCCCCCGCGAGGCGCCGGCACTCGCGCTCGTCGAGACCATCGACGAGGCGGAACTGGCAGCCATCGGAGACACCTCGTTCGTCATCGAGGCGAGTGCCACCGCCGACGGCCGGCGGACGTCGATTCCTCCCGACGTCGCGACGTGCGATGCCTGCCTCCGGGAACTGCGCGACCCGACCGACCGACGATACCGATACCCGTTCCTGAACTGCACCCAGTGCGGGCCGCGCTTCACGATCATCAGGGACCTGCCCTACGACCGCGCCGCCACCACGATGGCGCGCTTCCCGATGTGCGAGGCCTGCCGGCGCGAGTACGAGGATCCGGAGGACCGGCGCTACCACGCCGAGCCGACCGCCTGCCCCACGTGCGGGCCGCGCGTCTGGTGGGAGGTGTCGGCCGGTACGCCGGCGGCGCACGCACCGCCATCCCCCGTCGGAGCGATCGAGACGGCGCGACAGTGGCTCGCGGCAGGGCGCATCGTGGCGGTCAAGGGCATCGGCGGATTCCACCTGGCCTGCGACGCCCGGCAGGATGCCGCGGTGGCAGCGCTGCGGACACGCAAGGGACGCGGCGACAAGCCATTCGCGCTGATGGTGCCGACCCTGGCCGCCGCACGCGCGCTCTGCCACGTGAGCGACGACGAGGCCAGGCACCTCGTGTCCGCGGCGCGGCCCATCATGCTGATGGCGCGCCGCACAAGGGCCGACGACACAACCTCGTGCCACGTGGCGCCGCGACAGGACACGCTCGGCCTCATGTTGCCGTACTCCCCGCTGCACCACCTCCTGATGGACGACAGTCCACTGGTGCTGACCTCCGGCAACCGCGCCGACGAACCCATCGCCCGCACGAACGAGGAGGCCCGCAGCCGGCTCGCAGCCATCGCCGACGGATTCCTGCTGCACGACCGCGACATCCACGTGGTCTGCGACGACTCGGTGGTCCGCATCTTCGGGGGGCAGCCGCTGCCCGTCCGTCGATCCCGCGGCTTCGCGCCGCTCCCCGTGCGACTGCCGTGCGCGGTCCCGCCGACCCTCGCTGTGGGCGGCGAGCTGAAGGCGACCTTCTGCCTCGCCCAGGGCCACGACGCCTACCTGAGTCAGCACATCGGCGACATGGAGACCGTCGAGACGCTGCAGGCATTCGAGAGCGCCGTGGCGCACCTGAGCGCGCTCTTCGCCATCACCCCCGCCCTCGTGGCGATCGACCCGCACCCGGGATACCTCTCCTCGCGCTGGGCACGCGACTGGGCGGGCGCACGCGGCCTCCCCGTGGTCGCAGTGCAACACCATCGCGCGCACCACGCCGCCGTGATGGCCGAGCACGCCATCCCTGTCGGGGACTCGACTATCGGCTTCGTCTTCGACGGCACAGGCTACGGAGACGACGGCGGGATTGGGGAGGTGAGGTGTTCGTTGGCGGTTACGCATCGCCACGACGGGCAGCCCACCTGGCCGTGGTGCCCCTGCCCGCCAGCGACGTCGACGTCCGTCATGGCGCGCGCCTGGCACTCGCCCACCTCGCGGCCGCCGGTCTTCCCTGGGAGGAAGACCTGCCGAGCGTGCGGGCGTGCGGTGTGACGGAGCGCCACGTCCTCGCGCGTCGGCTCGCGCGCGGACTGGGCACGGCGCCTTCGAGCAGCATGGGGCGGCTCTTCGACGCGGTGGCGTCGCTGCTCGACGTGCGCCACGAGTCGGCCTACGAGGCACAGGCCGCGATGGAACTGGAGGCCTGCGCGGCCCGCGCGAGCGCTGACGCCGGCGACGTGCCGCACGCGGCAGCCTGCACCTTCGCGCTGCGCGAGGAGGAGGGCATCGTGTGTCTCGATCCGGCCCCGGTGCTCCGCCATCTCATCGGGGGGCTGCGGGCCGGCGTGCCGCGCGACGTGCTGGCGGCGCGCTTCCACGACGCCGTGGCCCAGGCGGTGCTGACCGTCGCGCAGCGGCTCCGCGACGTCACGGCGTGCGGAGTCGTCGGCCTGTCGGGGGGCGTCTTCCAGAACGTGACGCTGCTCGGGCGGACCGTACCCCTGCTCGAGCACGCGGGCTTCCGCGTGCTCACGCATCGTCTCGTGCCGCCCAACGACGGCGGGCTGTCGCTCGGTCAGGCCGTCGTCGCGGGCGCTACACCTTCATCGCCTTGGCAAACGCCAGCTCGATGATCGCCTCGGCGGGTCCCTCGCCTGCGAGGACGCACATCACGGATCCCTCCTGCCAGAACACGACCGTCACGCCTTCGACCTGGTAGATCTGGAAGTCGATCCCGTCGTGGCTGCGGGTCATCGCCGGCGGCGGGAGGTCCGCGGCGACGCCCGGATACATCTGGCAGACGATGGGTTGACCGTCCGGCCCCCTGTACACGAAGAGCGCGCTGGCCCGTCCGTCCAGCCGGTGCACGCGCCCGCCCTGCACCGTGTACTGCATCATGCCGAGGTCGAACACGCGCGTGGTGAAGCCGAGGGGGCTGCGCTCGAAGAACGCCTCGACGTCGGAGACCGCCGTGCTTCGGATGTCGAGGGCCAGGCCACCGTCACGATAGGCACGGTAGTCCTGGGCCACGAGCGCGGGCAGCAGCGTGGATGGCCGCGGCCACGCGAGCCACGCGACGACCGCCAGCACCGCGGCGGCCGCGAGGCCCCATGCCCACGGCGGCATCGCGCCGCGGGCCGGCGCCGTGCCGACGCGGGGGCTCGACCCTGCCGGTGTCGGCGTGGGGGTGCTCGCTGGCTCAGGCCGGAGCTGCTGCGTCGGCAACGGCTCGGCGCGCAGGGCGGCGAGGATCGCCGCGTCGACGTCAGCCGGCACGGACTCCTCTCGCAGGAGCGCCAGCGCGGACCGGGCGGCCGCCAGCACGTCGTAGCGCGCCCGACACTCGGGGCACTCGGCCAGGTGGCCCTCGGTCGCCGCCCGCTCGTCGGCCGGGAGGCGACCATCCAGGAGATCCTGCAGCGCCATCTCGTGAGGGCAGTGCGCATGGGTCATGGCGTTCCCTCCTCGCTGGCCGCGAAGCCCTGGCGCCGCGCGTAACCGGCCAACTCGACCGCGAGGACCTTCCGACCGCGGAACAGGCGCGATTGCAGCGTGCCTACAGGGCACCCCATGGCCTCGGCGGCTTCCTCGTAGGTCAACTCCTCCACGTCCACGAGCAGCACGGCCTCCCGGAAGGCCTCGGGCAACGCCCGGAGGGCCGCGTCGATCTCCGGCGGCAGGGCGCGGCGAAGGATCGCGACGACATCGTCGACCGGGGGTGTGGCTACGCCGGCGAAGCGCGCGTCGAGGTCGACAGGGTCGACAGCCTCGGGCTCGAGCTGCGCGCGGTGATAACGATTGACGAACACCGAGTGCAGGATCGTGAACAGCCACGCCCTCGCATTGGTTCCCGGCCGGAAGTTGCCGAAGGTGCGGAACGCGCGCAGGAAGGTCTCCTGCAGCAGGTCGGCCGCGTCTTCCTGTTGCCGCGCCAGCCGCCGCGCCGTGCGATGCAGCGCGGCCATGTGCGGCAGCGCCGTCTGCTCGAACTCGAGCCTGAGGTCCGGACCGGGCGTGGGGGCGAGCGGGGTCACGGTCGGCCTGAGTGTACCGCGCCTCGGGAACTTTCCCGTGTCACCGACTGTTGACGCTCCTGAACACGGCCGCGTGCCGTCACTCCAGAGGAGCAACGCTCAATGACACGCATCTTCTTCCGCCCATGGGTTCCCGTTCTCATTCTTGCCGCATCGGCACTGACACCCCTGACCGCGTCAGCCGATCCGGACGCACCGGTCAGCAAGTGGCTGATGCGGACACGCGTCATCAGCCAGCCCGGTCACTACGAAGTGAAGCGGGGCTTCATGGCCGACGAGTCAGGCAATGGCGTCGTGATTGCAGCCAGCGACGTGACGGTCGATCTCGGCGGCCATGCGATCCACGGAAGCAGCGTCCCCGGCGCCGGTGTCCGCGTGATGCCCGGCGTTACCAACGTCAGGATCACGAATGGCTCGCTCACAGGCTTCCGGGTGGGCGTGGACGTGTCGGGCGCGACCAACGTCCGCATCGAGGGCCTGCAGATCACGGGCGGCGACATGGGCGGACCGCCTCCGGGCGAAATCGGCGTCCTGATCGTGAACTCGCGCGGCGTCGTCGTGGAGCACAACATCGTCACCGGGACGTTCCTGGGTGTCTTCGTGCGGGGCGCCGCCAGCGGGGGGAACCGGATCGGGAACAACACCCTGACCGGCGGGGCCAACGGCCAGCTGGGCATCTGCTACAACCCCGACGGCTCCGGTGTGGCGACAGGGCCCTCCGGCGACCTGGTCTACGACAACCTGATCTCGCGCTTCGTCGTTGGCCTGCAGACCAGCGCCGCGACGGCAGGCAATCTTTTCCGGGGTAACTCCATCGCTGCGTTCGGGCAGGGCGTCGAGGAAGTGACACCCGGCTCCAACACGTTCGCGGACAACCTGGCCACCATCATCGTCCCCTGACCCAGGGGGTGACCGGCGCGGCGCGATGGTCACGCTCGCCGGGACGACATCAGTCGCGCACGGCTCGTTCCAGTGGACGGCGGCTCCAGGGGGCTGTCGTCCCCGCCCCCGTCAGCGGGGTAGGATACGGGCATCGCATGAAGCAGGAAGCCGCCCGCCGGGCGCTCGTCGTGGAGGACGACGCGTCCATCCGCGAACTGCTGCACCTCCACCTCGGCCTCGTCGGGTTCGTCGTGGACGAACTCGGCGATGGTCGGGCGGCGCTCGATCTCGCCAGGACGCTCTCCTACGACCTGCTGGTGCTCGACGTGATGCTGCCCGGGCTCGACGGCATCTCGCTGTGCAGGGCCGTGCGGACCTCCGGCGCGAACACGGAGACGCCCGTCCTCATGCTGACGGCCCGCGACTCGGAAGCCGACATCGTCGTGGGCCTGGACAGCGGCGCGGACGACTACCTGACCAAGCCGTTCGGCGTCCGCGAGTTGCAGGCCCGCGTCGGCGCGCTGGTTCGCCGCCGCCAGCCGCCCGACCTCGGCGAGCTGGCCATGGGGACCGGGGGCATGCACCTGGCGCCCGGCATCACCATGCACGTGGACAAGCGCCTCGTCGTCGTCCGTGGCGAGCCCGTCGAACTCACGCGCCAGGAGTTCGACCTGCTGCACCAGCTCGCCCTGCGTCGCGGCATCGTCTTCACCCGCCTGCGCCTGCTCCAGACGGTCTGGAGCGATGATGCCTACGTCACCGAGCGCACCGTGGACACTGTCGTGAGCCGCCTCCGCAAGAAGCTCGAGGCCGATCCCCGGCAGCCAGCGCTCATCCTCACGGCCTGGGGTGTCGGCTACAAGTTCGCCGACGCCGAGTGAGGCGACCGCCCAGCGTCGGCGTCAACGCCTGACGGCCATCGGCCTCCACGCGTGGCCTGCGCACGGGGACGAGCCGGCGATGCAAGCGCGTGATACGGGCAGTTGATACGATGCTGTGGTGACTCCGTTCCCCGCGACGACCCCACCGCAACGCATCCGCCTCGCCCGGTTCGTTCGCGTCAGCCTCATGGTGGCAGCGACGGCATGGACTTCGCCGCCGGCCGACGCGCAGATGCGGCGACCGCGGGCCGAGGTCACTCCGCATGCGGCGCCTGTCGTGGCCGCGGGGGGCACGACCCGGGTCGCCCTGGCCGTCAGCCTGCCCGAGGGGCTGCACGTCCAGTCCGACGCGCCGCGCGATCCGTCGCTCATCCCGACGGTCCTGACCGTCGAGGCACCGGCCGGCGTCACCGTCCGACACCTGATCTACCCGACGCCCTCCGACTTCGTGCAGGAGGGCCAGCCGCAGCCGCTCGCGGTGTTCGAACACGAGTTCGTGACGGGCGCGGAGCTGTCCGTCGCGGCCGATGCGGCGGTCGGCGACCTGGTCATCCCGGGGCGCCTGCGTTACCAGGCGTGTGACGACCGGGTCTGTTTCGCGCCGCAGACAGCCACGTTCGAGTGGCGGATCCGCATCGCGCCAGCGGGAACGGCCGCCCCTGCCGGTTCGCCCGCCGACGTCTTCACGCGCCTCGGGCAGGGACGCCTGACCGAACCCGGCGCCGCGCCGGCGGCCCGCTCGATCGCGCCCACCCAGCCGTCGCCTCCCGTGGGCGGAGCGGTCACCGACGACGCCGACGTGCTGAAGACGCTCGACCGGTTCACCGTGCAGGGCACGACGGGCGGCTATCTCGCATCGGCGGAGTTCCTCCAGTTCATCCGCGACGCCGAGGCGGGCGTCACGCAGCGGGGTCTGCTCGAGGGCGGGGCCCGATCGCGATCCTGGCTCATCGTGCTGCTCGGCGGCCTCGCCCTGAACCTCACGCCCTGCGTGCTGCCGATGGTGCCGATCAATCTCGCCATCATCGGGGCCGGCGCCAAGGCCGGTTCGAAGCAGCGGGGCTTCGTGCTCGGCCTGGCGCTACGGCGCGGCCATGGCCCTGGTCTACGGCGTGCTCGGCCTGGTGGTCATCCTCACGGCCGGCACGTTCGGCACGATCAACGCGTCGCCCTGGTTCAACCTCGGCATCGCCATCCTGTTCGTCGTGCTCGGCGCTGGCCATGTTCGACGTCATCCTGATCGACTTCTCGACGCTCGCGCGCGGCTCCGACACGCAGGGCCGGCGAGGGATCGATTCGCGCTCGCGTTCACCATGGGCGCCGTGGCGGCGCTGCTGGCCGGCGCGTGCGTCGCCCCTGTGGTCATCCAGGTCGTCCTGTTCTCCAGCAGCCTGTACGCGAACGGGACGACGATCGCCCTCGCGCTGCCGTTCGTGCTCGGTCTCGGCATGGCCCTGCCGTGGCCCCTGGCCGGCGCGGGCATCGCGTGCGCTGCCCAAGCCGGGCCCGTGGATGGTGCGCGTGAAGCAGGTCATGGGCCTGTTCATCCTGGCGACGGCCGTCTACTACGGCTATCTCGCCTGGTCGATCTTCGACAACCGCCGTGTCGACGCCGGCGCCGTGAGCCAGCAGCGTGCAGCACAAGCTGGAGGCCGGCTGGACTTCGTCGCTGGCCGCGGGGCTCGCGCAGGCCGAGCGTGAACAGAAGCCGGTGCTGATCGACTTCTGGGCGACGTGGTGCAAGAACTGCCTCACGATGGACGCAACGACATTCGAGGATCCCGCCGTCACGTCGGCACTCGAACGGTACGTGAAGGTGAAGGTCCAGGCCGAGGATCCCGACGCCGAGCCGGCCAAGTCGCTGCTTGCACGCTTCAAGGCCGTGGGCCTCCCGACGTACGTCGTCCTGCGCCCCACGCCGGCCTCGGCTCCGGCTCCGGCGGCGTCGACGACCACGCCGCAGACGCTCGTGCAGCAGGTGCGGGCGGCGATGACGTCCGGCGACTTCGCCGCCGCGGACGCCGTGCTCGCGGCGTTCGAGACAGAGCACGGGCGGTCGCCGGAGTGGCTCGAGGCCTACTCGTGGATCGCCCGCGGCCACCTCGCGGCCGATCGGCACGACGAGGCCGAGCGGCACGCGCTGCAGACCTACGACTACGCGAAGGCGATGCTGAAGACCCGGCCCATGGATGCCGAACCGAAGCTGCCCATCGCGTACGGCGCGGCCGTCGAAGTGCTCGGGCAACTCGACGCCAAGCGCGGGGCACGCACCGAGGCGATCGGGTTCCTCGAGCGTGAACGCGACACCCACAAGGGGACGTCGATCGAGAAGCGGATCCAGAAGAACATCAACCTGCTCAGTCTCGAAGGCACGAAGGCGCCCGCCATCAGCGCCGTCGAGCATCTCGGACCCGCGCCTCAGTCACTCGACACGCTCCGGGGCAGGGTCGTGCTGCTGTTCTTCTGGGCCCACTGGTGCTCGGACTGCAAGAAGATGGCGCCCATCCTGGCCGACATGGACGCGGCATACAGGGACCAGGGGCTCGTGATCGTGGCGCCGACACAGCGCTACGGGTACGTGCAGGCCGGCACGGAGGCGCCGCCCGACGAGGAGACCCGGTACATCGACCAGGTGCGCGCGCAGGTGTTCGGCGTGATCGCCGACGACCCCGTCCCCCTCGACGCGGCCAACCACCTCCGGTACGGCGTGAGTTCGACGCCGACGATCGTGCTCGTCGATCGAGCCGGCATCATCCGCCTGTACCATCCCGGCCAGATGACCCGAGAGGCGCTCGAGGCGCGTGTGCGTGACCTGCTGGCCGGCACGCCGACGACCGGCGCCACGTAGTCCCTCGTCCAGTCCCGGCATGACGTCCACCCCGGACTCACCCCTCGGCGTCCCTCTTTCCATCCGCGAGGTGCCTGCCGCGCTGCTGGAGGCCCTGAAGGCCCGATTCGGCGACCGGTGCTCCACGGTGCTGTCCGTTCGCGAGCAGCACGGTCGGGACGAGTCGCCCTTCACGCACGTGCCGCCGCCCGCCGTCGTGGTGTTTGCCGACGCCACGACCGACGTCGCCGACGCGGTGCGGATGGCAGCCGCCCATCGCGTGCCCGTCATCCCCTACGGCGCGGGCTCGTCGCTCGAGGGACACCTGCTCGCGGTACACGGCGGCATGAGCCTCGACGTGAGCCGCATGGCGCGCATCGTGGCCGTCCATGCCGAGGACATGACGATCTCGGTGCAGCCAGGGGTCACGCGCTCCGCGGTCAACAGGGCGCTCGAGGGCAAGGGGCTCTTCTTCCCCGTCGATCCCGGCGCCGACGCGACCATCGGCGGCATGTGCGCGACGCGCGCGAGCGGCACCAACGCCGTCCGCTACGGGACGATGCGCGAGAACGTGCTGGCGCTCGAAGTGGTCACCGCGAGTGGGGACGTCATCCGCACCGGCACCCGCGCGAAGAAGAGCAGCGCGGGCTACGACCTGACGCGCCTGATGATCGGGAGCGAGGGCACGCTCGGCGTCATCACGGAGATCACGCTGAAGCTGCACCCGCTCCCCGAGGCCGTCGCGGCCGCGACGAGCTCGTTCTCGGGCATCGCCCCGGCCGTCCACACGGCGATGGCCCTGATCCAGTCCGGCATCCCCATCGCGCGCTGTGAGCTCGTGGACGCGCACACGGTGCGCATGGTCAACGCCCACTCCCGGCTCACGCTGCCCGAGCAGCCGCTGCTGCTCATGGAATTCCACGGATCGGCCGCCGATGTCGAGGATCAGACCCGACAGGCTGAAGCGCTCGCCGGCGAGCACGGCGGGGAGGCCTTCGCGTGGACGACGACGCCGGAGGAGCGGACGCGACTCTGGACGGCCCGACACAACGCCTACTTCGCCGCGATTCACGCCTACCCGGGGCGGCGTGTCATCTCCACCGATGCCTGCGTGCCGATCTCGCGGCTGGCCGACTGCCTGCTGGCATCGGCCGCCGAGGCCGAAGCGACTGGCCTGCCCCACTACCTGCTGGGGCATGTCGGTGACGGCAACTTCCACTTCGGCTACCTGATCGACCCCGACAACGCGGACGACTGGCGCGTGGCCGAAACGCTGAACCGGGCACTCGTGCGCCGCGCGATTGCGCTCGACGGCACCTGCTCCGGCGAGCACGGCATCGGATTGCACAAGATGGGCTTCCTGCGGGACGAGGCAGGCGACGGCGCCATCGCGATGATGCGGGCCATCAAGCAGGCGCTGGACCCCGCCGACATCATGAACCCGGGCAAGATCTTCAGCATGCCCGCGTGACGCGGCGAGGGCAGCCGGGTCGGGTCAGCGGCCTGGTCAGCCCTCTGGCGCGTCCGAGGCCGCATCCGCGCAGGCGGTTGCGGGAAAGTGTGAAACCTACGGGCGTCTCGCGGCGCGGGCGCGGTCCTCTACACGCCAGCCGAGCACGCGGTCGGCGTTCGACTTGTAGATCTTCCGCAGCACGGGGTCGGGCAGGTACAGCCCGTGCACGCGCCACTCGCCCGTCGGCGGAAACGGGTGGTCGTAATACTTGAAGTACTCGTCGTCTGTCTCGAGCAGGCGGTAGTAGAGGCGATGCCGCGGCTGGTCGACGCGCCCGGGATAGCGGTCGGTGCCGAACAGGACGCGGTCCTGCCAGCGGATCAGGAATCGTCGGGCCGTGTACGGCTGCCGTCCGAGTTCGGCCTCGCGGGCCGACATGTCGACGACGAGATTCGGGTAGCGTGCGAGCCGGCCGTCGAGTGCGGCGAGATCCTCGGCGTTGTCGGCGAGGTGGGCGGCGATGAACGTCGTGCGGGGATGGCGCGCGATGACGCGATCGCGCTGCGCCAGGACCTCGTCGCGCGCGGGGAACGCCGATCCGTGGAAGCTCCAGTCCGGATGACGCTTGAGCTGCAGCCAGCGCTCGTTCTTCTCGTCGATGGGATCGAAGAAGGCGACGGGGTCGGCCGAGTGGATGAGGACCGGAATCCGGAGACGCCCGCAGGCGTCCCAGATGGGGGCGATCCGCGGATCGTCGATCGGGACGACGCGGCCGGTGGCGTCCGCGATCGTCAGCCCGAGGCTCTTGAAGATCTTGAGGCCGGCCATGCCGTTGGCGTGCGCCCGTTCGAGCATCGCGACGGCATCGGCGGCAAACGTCGGCTCGTCGATGCGCCTGAAGTCGATGTTGCCGAAGATCACGAGGCGGCCGGGCGCGGCGGCGTGGTACCGCGCCAGCATCCGATCGAGTTGCGGTCCGAAGCCTCCGCTGAGGTTCACGGCGCGCTCGACGCCGAGATTGTCCATCGCCTTCAAGAGGGCTTCCGGCTCGAGGCTCGCCGGCCAGTGAGCGTGGATGTCGGTGGCCGGGAACTTCGCGCGGTCGACCCGCGTGACCCGAGTCACGAGCGCGGGCACGGGATCGTAGGGCTTCAGCACCGTGTCGCCGACGAAGATGGCCTGCCCCATCGGCGGGTCCGTGTCCCGGTCCTGCGCCAGCGTCCACGCGCCGACGCCCCCGATGCAGACGCCCGTGACCATGGCCACGAGCCAGGTAGCGGGTTTTTGCAACGACATCCTGATGGTGCGAGACTCTCGCATGCGTCATGTCCTCCCTGCCCTCGCGACAGTGTCGCTGGCTGTGTCCGGCCTCGTGAGCGCCGTCCCGATCGGCGCACACCAGGCCCCGCCCCCCGTCCCGGAGGTCCGCGCGCCCCGCACCGTCCAGCACGTCGACGTGTACAGGGTCGCCGGCCGCTACGGGGGCTGGCCCGCCAATCATGGCATCTGGGCGTGGGGGAACGAGATCCTCGTCGGCTTCGAGGCCGGCTACTTCAAGGACAGCCGCACCGGGCATTCGATTGATTACACGCGGCCGGCGGAGCACCTGCTGGCCCGCAGCCTCGACGGCGGCGTCACGTGGTCCATCGAACACCCCGAGGGCCTGAAGCCGCCTCCGGGCGTGCAGCAGGCGGGCGTCCCCGTCGAGGCAGGCCGGCCCGTGACGGAGAGTCCCGGCGGCATCCCCTTCACCCATCCCGACTTCGTGTTCACCGCGCGGATGGCCAGCATTCACGTCGGCCCGTCCCGGTTCTACTACTCGACCGATCGCGGCCGCTCGTGGAGGGGCCCGCATGCCCTGCCGGACTTCGGCACGCCAGGCATCGCGGCACGCACCGACTACCTGGTGGACGGCCCGGCGTCCATGACGATCTTCCTCACGGCGGCCAAGTCGAACGCGAAGGAGGGCCGCGTGCTGGCGGCCCGCACGACCGACGGTGGCCGCACGTGGCAGCGCATCGGCTGGGTCCACGACGAACCGGCGGGCAACGAGTTCGGGATCATGCCCTCCTCGGTGCGGCTGTCACCGACGTCGATCCTCACGGCGGTCCGCTATCGCCGCTTCATCGAGACCTACAGGTCCGACGACAACGGCAGCACCTGGCAGCACGTGGTGAGGGCGGTGCCCGATACAGGCCGGGGCAACCCGCCGAGTCTCGTGACGCTGAAGGACGGGCGCCTCGTGCTGACGTACGGCTACCGCGCCGAACCCTACGGCATCCGCGCGCGCATCAGCAGCGACATGGGGCGGACCTGGAACGACGAGGTCGCGCTGCGCAGCGACGGCGGCACATGGGATCTGGGATACACGCGCACGGTGCAGCGGCCCGACGGCAAGCTGGTGACGGTCTACTACTACAACGTCGGCGACACCGAGCGGTTCATCGGCGCGACGATCTGGGAGCCGTAGTCACATGCCAACCGCCGCCCCGTCGACACCCCGTCGTGCCCGGACGGCGTGGGTCGCGTTCGCGCTGGGTGTCGCCCTCGTCCTGTCGTCATCGCCGCGCGCGCAGTCGGACGGCGAACCGTACGTCCCTCCACCGGGCCAGTGGGCGAGCAAGCCTGCCGCGTCCCTGGGCATGGATGCCGCGTTGCTGGCCGACGCCATCCGGTTCGCCGAGACCCGCGAGTCCACGCGTGCCATCGACTTCTCCGATCAGGAGCGGACCTTCGGCACGCTGCTGGGGTCGGTTCCCACTCGCCGCGCGACGACCAACGGGCTCGTCGTCTACAAGGGGTACGTCGTTGCCACCTTCGGCGACACCACGGCCGTCGATCCCACGTACTCGGTCGCCAAGAGCATGCTCGCAACGGTGGCGGGCGTCGCGGCGCGCGAGGGACGCATCCGCCTCGACGACCCCGTCGGGCGCACGGTGAACGACGGCGGGTACACGTCTCCGCGCAACACGCAGGTGACGTGGCGGATGCACCTGCAGCAGGAAACCGAGTGGGAGGGCGCGCTGTGGGGCAAGTCGCACGACTTCATCGGACGTGAGGCGTTCGGCGAGGGCGAACGGAAGCCCCGCACACTGCAGGCGCCAGGGACGTACTACGAGTACAACGACGTCCGCATCAACCGCTTCGCCCTCTCGCTGCTGCGCGTCTTCGGCACGCCGCTGCCCGACGTGTTTCGCACGGAGGTGATGGAGCCCATCGGCGCGTCGACGACGTGGAAATGGGTGCCGTATACCAACAGCTACGTCGACGTCGACGGCCGGCGGATGGCGTCGGTGAGCGGCGGCACGCGCTGGGGCGGGGGCATGTGGATCCACGCGTGGGACATGGCGCGGTTCGGGTATCTCTGGCTGCGGGGCGGACGATGGGGCGAGAGGCAGATCCTGCTCCCCTCCTTCGTCGAGGCCGCGCTGACGCCGAGCCGACACGGGCCCGACTACGGCTACCTGTGGTGGCTCAACACGACGGGGAAGAACCTGCCTGGGCTGCCCGCGACGGCGTACTCGGCACGAGGCGCGGGCGGCAATACCATCACGATCGTGCCAGACCGGGACCTCCTCGTCGTCCTGCGGTGGCAACAGGGAAACGAAGCCGAGGTCGTGCGGCGTGTCATCGCGGCCATCCGGTGAATCTCGCCGCCCTCGCACCGGCGGCAAGGGAGCGACCATGCGTCCAGTGACGGGCGTCCGCGCCGTGGCCGTGGCGTGCGTGTTGGCGACAATCCCGGCCGTGGGCGCGTGGGCGCAGACACCTGCGCAGAACGGCGACGCGTACCAGCGCGCCATCGCGGCGGCCGACCGCACGCTGCGCGCGTGGTTGCGCGACGCCGACCCGGCGACGACGCTGATGCCAGACCGCGTCGATGGCCAGGCGCGCGTGGCGACGCCGCACAACTTCGCGGCCGACCTCTATCCGTACCTGATCCTCACGGCACGCCTCACGGATCCCGCGCTGTACGAGGGCCGGATGATGGAGATGCTGCGCAACGAGGTGCGGTACACGACAGTGGACGGCTCGGTGCCCGGCAACCGCGACCTGACCACAGGCACGCTCGGGCCGGCCAGTCTGTTCGGCGCCGGCGAGTACGCCAAGGACGGCCTCCTCACCGTCACCGAGTTGCTCGGGCGCACGCCCTGGTTCCATCGGATGGCGGATCTGATCGCCGACGCGATGGATCGCGCGCCTGTCGAGTCGCGATGGGGCAGGCTCCCGGCGTCGGACGGCGAACTGAACGGCGACTTCCTGCAGGTCCTCGTCCGCCTGTCCACCATGACGGGCGACCCGCGCTATCTGGCCTGGGCACGGCGCATCGGCGACGCGTACGTCGAGGAGGTGCTGCCGGGCAACCACGGCGTGCCGAGCACGAAGTGGGACTTCACGACCCACACGGGCGAGCCGCTCCTCCGTCTGCGCGACCACGGCAACGAGCTCGTCGTCGGCCTCACGCTGCTGTTCGCGCTCGAATCGGATCTGGGGTCCGACCGTGCCACGCGCTACGGCGCGGCCGTGCGGACGATGCTCGATCGCATCCTGGCGTCGGCCAACCCCGATGGCATGCTGTTCAACCAGGTGGACGCGCGCACGCTGGCGCCGACCGACGCGCGCCTGTCGGACAACTGGGGCTACGTGTACGGCGCCGTCTACACGTTCCACCAGGTGACGGGTGAGGCGAAGTATCGCGAGGCCGTCAGGCGGGTGCTGGCGAACCTGCCGAAATACCGCGGGCACGTGTGGGAACCCCGGGCGGCCGAGGCACGACTGCCACTTGGCTCCTTCGACGGCTATGCCGACGCGATCGAGAGTGCGCTGTATCTGGTCAACAGGGAACCCGTGCCGGAGGCCCTCGACTGGATCGAGACCGAGACGACGCGGATGCTCGCCATGCAGCGTGCGGACGGCCACCTCGAGGACTGGTACGGTGAGGGCAACTTCAACCGCACGCTGCTGCTCTACGCGCTGATGAAGAGCCAGGGCGTGATGCCTGCGGCCGGCGCCCCGGGGCAGGGACCCGTGCCATCCAGCCTGCAGCTCGGAGCGGCACGCGACGGGAGCCGGCTGCGCCTGCACGTCGGCGGCGTGCCGGCGGTGCGCCTGCAGTTCGACCACGCACGCCATGCGCGGACGCTGAACCTCGCGAGGAACTACGTCCGCCTGAACGAGTTCCCGGAGTGGTTCGTCGTCGAGCCGAACTGGCTGTACCGAATCACGGGACGACAGGCGCCGCGCCTGCGTCTGGGCTCGGAGTTGATGCTCGGCGAGGTGTTCGATGCGGGCGAGTGGACGATCGAGTCGCTCGGTCCGCCCCCGTACGGCACCCGGGAGTTACGGCCCTGAAGACGCGCCGGCGTGTGCTACAACTGCGTCTGCTCCGGAAAGGGTTTGCCTCCTGATGCGTGATGGGGATCTGTTCGCGATGACCGGGAGCCTGGCGTGACCAGGACGCTCGGGTGTCTGGCGCACCTCGCTGCCGTCGCGGCGCTCACGCTGCTCATCGATCGCGCGACAGGCGCGCAGGTCGCGCCGGCGCTGCGACCGTGGGTCGGCCTCGTCGCGGCGACGCTGCTCGTCCTCGGCGCCTCGAACTTCCTGCACCTGCTGCGCGGCTATGGGCAGGGCGATGCGTCACGCGGGGCCCTGCTGGCGCGGGCAACGACAGGTGAACCCCCGGCCGAGGGCGGGCCGATGCTCGTGACCGGCAGCGTACGCGCCGAGGGTCCGCCGCTGCGCGCGCCGCTGTCGGGCATCGAGTGCGTCGCCTACCAGTACCGCCTCTACGAGCGCGTCTGGATGGGGAGCAACTCCCAGCGCCGAACGGTCGTCTACTGGGGAGGTTACGCCTGCCAGCCGTTCCTCGTGGACACCCCGGCCCGCGCCGTGCGCGTCGGCGCCATGCCGGAGTTCGTGGATAACCCGAGCCGGGTCAAGACGGACGAGACGATCGAACGCGCACGCGCGTACATCCAGGCGACGCGCTTCGAGGACGTCGCGGGCACCGAGTTCGTGTCGCTGTTCCAGACGATGCTGCGCGATCGGATCGGCGAGGCGCCGTCCGGCACGCGCCTCGACTGGCACCGTACGGGTACGTCTCCAGACCTTGGGACCTTGAAGTTCGAGGAACACGTCCTGCCGGTGGGCGAAACCGTGTCCGTTGCTGGCCACTGGCTCCCCGCGCACCGCGTCATCGGCCCCGAACCGGGTGGCCTCGGCGCGTCTCCGGTCACCGTCGTGCTGGGCGGACCGAAGGCCCTGCTGCGCCGCAACACGGCGCTGCCGAGTTCGGCCGCTGCCGTCGCGATCTTCGGCGTGCTGCTGCTGGCGCTCGGTGGGGCGCTGGTTTGGGCGGCGAACCAGGGGTACCTGGCCGACTGACAGATGACGCCGGCGGCGTTCTGTCGGATGCCGGACGTCGTTTACCCGTTCTGGAGGCATCTCATGCATCGACGTACCTTCCTGCAGGCCGCCGCTGCCGCTGGTTTCATGCCGCTCGCGGCCCGGACATCGTTTGCCGGCCTGTTCCAGGCGGCATCGGCCACGCCGGCCGACATCGCGGCCGTCCGCGGCAACGGCACGCCCGTCACGCTGCCGGGATCGGCCATCAAGGATCTCGCCGCGAGCATGCGCGGGCCCGTGCTGCTGGCCGGACAGGCCGGCTACGACAGCGCGCGGCGCGTGCTGAACCCGGCGATCGACAGGAAGCCCGCGCTCATCGTGCAGCCCACGGGCACCGCCGACGTGCGACGCGCCGTGGCGTTTGCCTCGGCCCATGGGCTGCTGGTTGCGGTCAAGTGCGGCGGTCACAGCTTCTCTGGCATGTCGACCTGCGACAAGGGGATGCAGATCGACCTGTCGGGCATGCGGGGCGTGCGGGTCGATCCGAAGGCGAGGCGGGCGTACGTCGAGGGCGGCACGCTGCTCGGACTCGTCGATCACGAGGCCGCGGCGCACGGGATGGTCACGCCGCTCGGCACGGTCTCGCACACGGGCGTCGGGGGCCTGACGACCGGCGGCGGCTTCGGCCGGCTCGCGCGCAAGTTCGGACTGGCCGTCGACAACGTCGTCGGCGTCGACGTCGTCACGGCCGACGGGTCGGTCCGCCATGGCGACGCGAACGAGAACCCCGACCTGTACTGGGGCGTCCGCGGCGGCGGCGGCAACTTCGGCGTGGTCACCAGCTTCGAGTTCCAGTTGCACCCGTTCTCGGGCACGGTGACGGCCGGCGAGGTCGTCTTCCCCATCGCGAAGGCTCGCGACCTGCTGCGCTTCTATGCCGAGTACTCGCAGAAGGCGCCCGACGACCTCTATGTCGACTTCGTGATGGCGCAGTCGCCGGGAGGCAAGGACGGCATCTCGCTCCTGCACGTCTGCTACTGCGGAGACAACGCCGACCGCGATCTCGCGCCGTTGCGGGCCCTCGGCACGCCGATGGCCAACTCGATCAAGGCCCAGCGGTACGTCGACTTCCAGCGATCCGGCGACGACACGGACGTCCGGACGATGGGCGAGTACATGAAGAGCGGCTTCACGACGGGCATCGACGAGAAGCTGATCGCCGGCATCGTCGACGGCTTCGAAGCCCATCCCGCCCGATCCACTGCCGTCTTCACGCAGCACGCCGGCGGCGCGATCGGCCGGCCGCCCGTGGGTGCCTGCGCGTTCCCGCACCGCCATGCGCAGCACGCGCTGATGGCGGCCGTCTCCTGGAAGGTGGGCGACGACGGCGCGCCCCACATGGCCTGGGCGCGCAAGTACTGGGCGACGATCGAGCCGCTCACGAGCGGCTTCTACATCAACGAGGTCAACGACGAATCGCGCGCCGTGCTCAACGCGAACTACCGCGAGAACTTCCCCCGGATGGTCGCCGTGAAGAAGCAGTACGACCCGTCGAACCTGTTCCGCCTCAACGCCAACGTCCAGCCGGGGTAGGGCGCGGTCTCCGACCGCGCCGTGGCGGTAGCGAAGGCCTCAGCGCAGCCACTCGTCGAGGTGCGCCGCCACGAACGCATCGTCGGCCAGGTGCGGATACGACCGGTACACGCGATCGATTTCGTCGAGTTGCCCGGGGCTGAGCACCTCGCGCGGGTCGAGGCAGCGCGTGGTCGTCAGCAGTCCCTGCCGCCGGAGTACCTCGTGGATACCCGCGATACAGCCGGCGAACCCGTTGGCCGCGTCGAAGAACGCCGCGTTGGCGTCGGTCACCTCGATCCCCCGATGCAGCAGCGGCGATGGCACCCGGCCGGCGTGCCAGGCGTCGTGGCAGTCGGCCAGCAGGCGCACGGCGCGCGACGTCCACACGGCCCAGTGACCGAGCAGGCCCCCGACGATGCGTCGATCGTGCCCGTCTGGCGCCGGGTAGGGCGTGACCAGGTCGACCACGATGTCGTCGTCGTTGCCGGTGTAGAGGGCGATGTCGGTGCGGCCGGCGTCGACGACGGCACGGACCACGTCGAGGGTCTGGTAGCGGTTGAACGGCGCCATCTTGATGGCGACGACGCTGGCGATCTCGGCGAAGCGGCGCCAGAACGCGTACGAGAGCCGGCGTCCGCCCACCGAGGGCTGGAGGTAGAAGCCCACGAGCGGGATGCACGACGCGACCTCGCGGCAGTGGGTGATCAACTCGTCGTCGGTGGCGTCGCGAAGCGCGGCCAGGCTCAGAAGACCTGCGTGGTACCCGAGCGAGGCGAGCAGGCCGGCTTCCGCGGTGGCCTGTGCCGTGTCGCCGCAGACCCCGCCGATGCGCACGAGCGGCACGTGCCTGGTGGCGTCGGCGCGGTCCATCTCCTCCCGGGCCAGGGTCGAGCACCGGCTCGAACAGGCCGACGTCCTTGCGCCGGATGGCGAACTGCGTGGTGTGGACGCCGACAGCCAGTCCGCCGGCGCCGGCTGCCACGTAGTAGCGCGTGAGCGCGCGCTGCCGCCGCTCGTCGAACTGCCCGTCGTCAGTGAGTGCGAGCGGATGCGCCGGGATGACCAGGCCTCGGTCGAGCGCCGTGCGAACCGTGGCGTCCACGTCAGAACCTCCCATCCCGAGACTCGAAGTGCGTCGGCTTGTCGAGGCTCGCCCCGCCGCGCGCGACCCAGTCGGCCGTCCAGTCGATCAGTTGTCCGAGCGTCACGCGAGGCGTGCCGAGATCCTCCCATCCGCGCGAGCCGTTGCTGAGGAGCGCGTCGGGGGCTTCGACGCCCGTGAGTCGCGCCTCGCGGCCCATCCGCTCGGCCAGCGCGAGACACACATCGCGAACCGACAGTTCCTCCCGGCCCGCGATGTTGACCACGTAGGGTGGCGACGTCGCCTGGCGCAACGACACGATGGCCATGGCATTGGCATCACCCTGCCAGATGACGTTGGCGTAGCCCATCGAGAGGTCGATGGTGGTGCCGTCGACGATCTTGCGCGCGATGTCCACGAGCAGGCCATACCGCATCTCCGTGGCGTAGTTCAGCCGCAGGATGCTGACCGCCGTGCCGCGAGCGCGGCTGAAGTGCTCGAACATGCGCTCGCGCCCCAGGCAACTCATGGCGTACTCGCCGACAGGGGCCAGGGTGTCCGACTCACGCGATCCACCCTGCCCGACGGGCGTGAGCCCGTAGACGTTGCCCGTCGAGAAGGCCGCGATGCGGCTGTCCGCGTACCGCGTGCAGACGACCGCGGGCAGCCACGTGTTCATCGCCCAGGTGAGCGACTCGAGCCCTGTGGAGCCGAACTTGCGTCCGGCCATGTAGATCACGAGCGGCGCGTCCGGGAGGCGACGGACGGCATCGCCGTCGAGCAGATCGCACCTGACGGTTTCCACTCCGTGGTCGGCCAGCGCACGCTCGGCTGACTCGTCGGAGAAGCGCGAGACACCGATGACACGGCGCGTCACGCCAGCCGCGTCGGAGGCGCGGCGCACCATGCGCGCCAGCGTGGGGCCCATCTTCCCGGCGACGCCGAGCACGATCAGGTCGCCCTCGAGATCGCGCATGGTCTCGATGGCGTCGGGGCTGGGAGTACTGAGGAGATCCTCGAGTTGCGCCTGGTCGGCGATGGACGCGGGAAAGCCGGGCGAGGGATCGGACATGGCACGCGCATTCTATCCCCCGCGTCCCCGCTTTCCGTGCCGCCGCATGAGGAGGGAGAATGCGGCATGCCCGATGGCGAAGGCCCGGCGGTCTACTCCCTGCGGAGCATGACGACGGCCGACGTCGAAGCTGGTCTGCGCCTGTGCCGGCAGAGCCACTGGAACCAGATCGCCCGCGACTGGGAACAGTTCCTGCGCCGCACGCCCGGGGGCGCCTGCGTTGCCGTGGATCGGGCCACCGGCGTGGTGATTGGATCGGTGGCCACGATGCGCTACGCGGTGATCCCGCCGGAGATGCCGCCCGGCGCACCTGCCGAGGCGGCACGCCCCCACGTCCTCGACTGGATCGCCATGGTGCTCGTGGACCCGGCCCACAGGGGCCACGGCATCGGTACGGCCCTGCTGCAGCGTGGGCTGGCCCACGCCGGTGACACGGGAGCCGTCGGGCTCGACGCGACACCCCTCGGGCTCCCGCTCTACGAGAAGCTCGGTTTCGAGGTCGAGGCGAGTCTCATGCGGCTGCACGCGGCTGCCGGGGCGCTCGGCGATCCCGGGGTCGCGGCGCAGGCTCGACATCGGCGGCGGGATGCAGGTGCCGAGCACGGCCCGGACACAGCCGTGCCGCCTCGTGGGTCGCGGATACGTGAAGCCACGCGCGCGGATCTGGCCGACATGGCACGACTCGACGCGCAGGCAACGGGACTGGACCGAAGCGCCATGCTCGCCTGGCTCTGGCAGGGCGCTCCCGATCTGGCCTGGGTGAGCGAGGCCGATGGCGTGCTGGACGGCCTGCTGCTCGGTCGTCCGGGTCATGCCTGCGCGCATCTGGGTCCGCTGATCGCCGCCTCGGCGGACGTCGCCCTCGACCTGGTCAGGTCCTGCGTCGGACGGCACGCGAAACAGCCGTTCGTCATGGACGTCGTGGACGGGCGGCCGGCGTGGCGCGATGACGTCGCGGCGCTCGGTTTCGAGTCGCAGCGGCCGTTCGCCCGCATGTACCGCGGGGCGTGGCGACCGCTCGCCCGCACCGACCTCGTCTTCGCCGTCATCGGCCCGGAGTTCGGCTAGCGCCACCATCCGAGGGTCGTAGCCGCGGGAATTCGTGGGTCGTAGCCGCGGGACTTTGAGGGTCGTAGCCGCGGGAACCCGAGGGTCGTAGCCGCGGGACTTGTCCCGCGGGCTGGGCGCCGGCGTGTCGCGCAGTGCTGACCGCCGGACAATTGTCCCGCGGGCTGGGCGCCGGCGTGCGCGCAGTGCTGACCGCCGGACAAGCGATCGTCGAGCCGCGGGACACCATCCGAGGGTCGTAGCCGCGGGACTTGTCCCGCGGACAGCGCCGGCGTGTCGCGCAATGCTGACCGCCGGACAAGTCCGGCGGCTACGAATCGTGTGCGGCCCACGTCGTTCGGCGTTCGGCGTTCAGCGTTCGACGTTCTATGATCGCCACGTGACTGACGACTCGCAATGTGCCTCCGCCATCGCAGGTCCTGACGACGCCGTCTCTCGTGAGGCGGTGGCAGACATCCTCTCCCGCACCTGCCCCGTCGAAGCCTGGAGGGGCCGCCGCATCCTCGCCATCGTCCCGGATGGCACGCGCACTGCGCCCGTCGGTCTCGTCTTCCGGTTGCTGCACGAACAGCTCGCGGGCCGGGCCGCCGCGCTCGACGTCATGATCGCCCTCGGCACGCACCAGCCCATGTCGGAGGAGGCCATCTGCCGGCGCCTCGACATGACCGTGGAGGAGCGTCGCTCGACGTATCGCGACGTCGCGTTCTTCAATCACGAGTGGGACAACCCGGCCGCGCTGCAACGCGTGGGTGTGCTCGCGGCCGATCGGATCGCGGAGCTGACCGACGGCGCGTTCGACATCGACGTGCCCGTCGACGATCAACAAGCGCGTCTTCGACTACGACCAGATCCTGATCATCGGGCCCGTGTTTCCGCACGAGGTGGTCGGGTTCTCCGGCGGCAACAAGTACCTCTTCCCGGGCGTCAGCGGTCCCGAGATCCTCAACTTCTTCCACTGGCTCGGCGCCGTCGTCACCAACCCGATGATCATCGGCAACAAGTGGACGCCCGTGCGCAAGGTCGTCGATCGCGCGGGCGCGCTGGTGACCGTCCCCAAGGCGTGCTTCTGCCTCGTGGTCGCGGCCCAACGGCACGCTCGCCGGCATCGTTCGGCGGCACGCCGGAGGCGGCGTGGACGGAAGCCAGCGAGCTGTCGCGCCAGCACCCACATCGTCTACAAGGACCGGCCGTATCACACCGTGCTGTCGTGCGCGCCGCCGATGTACGACGAGACCTGTGGACGGGCGGCAAGTGCATGTACAAGCTCGAGCCCGTCGTGGCCGACGGCGGCGAACTGATCATCTACGCGCCGCACATCACGGAGATCTCGGTCACGCACGGCAGTCTCATGCTCGAGATCGGCTACCACTGCCGCGACTACTTCCTCGGCCAGTGGGATCGGTTCGGACACCTGCCGTGGGGCGTGCTGGCGCACTCGCACACACGTGCGTGGCATCGGCACGTTCGAGGACGGCGTCGAGCGCTGCCGCATCCAGGTGACCGCTCGCCACGCGGCATTCCCGGAGCACGTCTGCCGGCAAATCAACCTGGGCTATCGCGATCCCGCGTCGATCGACGTCGAGGAGTTCGCCAACCGCGAGGACGAGGGCGTCCTGCTCGTGCCGCAAGGCCGGCGAGATGCTGTATCGCCTCAGCAATCCACCCGCCTGGGCCGTCGGATCCTGATTCCGTGAGGGTATGGGCCGGGCTCGGAGAGCCGGCCCTACCAAAGAGCCGGCCCTACCAAATCGTCGCGGACGCCCTCGCGTGCGCGTTGGGCGAGGAGGGCGCACCCTGCCCCTCGACCTTGGGCCTGCGAGGGCGGCCCACGGACGCCCTCGCGTGCGCGTTGGGCGAGGAGGGCGCAACGCGCCCTCCTCGACCTAGAACTGGAAGCGCAAGCCCAACTGCACCGTCCGCGGGTTGCGAGCGAGCGCAGCGGATCCGCATGAAATTCGGGTCGGTGAGGCCTGTCACCGGGTTGGCGAACTGCGCGTGGTTGAACACGTTGGCCGACTCGGCGCGGAACTCGAGCCGGTAGCGTCCCATCGGGAAGGCGCGGAACACCGAGAAGTCGAGGTTCCAGTTGGACGGGCCACGGAAGCTGTTGCGCCCGCTGTTGCCCCACGCGTTGCCAGGCTGGCTGAACTGCGACGGGTCGTACCACGGCTCGTCGGGACCCGCCTCGCCGAAACCGCCCTTCAGCTCGCCGGAGACGTTGGCCGTCTGCAGGCCGCCCTGCTGCTGCAGCAGGCCGTTGTCGCCACCCACCGAGAATGGCGTTCCCGAGAGCCAGGATCCGATGCCGTTGATCTGCCAGTTCTTCACCACCTGCGCCAGCACGCCCGACGACTCGCGCGCGAATGGCAATTCGTACACGAATCCGAGCTGGAGCATGTGTGGCCTGTCGTACCCGGCGTACGCGTAGTTCCTCGACAGCTGCGAGAGCTGGTTCCACGACAGCCCGCCGGCCTCGTCGTCTGTTTCGTTCAGGGCCTTGCTGAACGTGTAGGCGCCCTTGAGGAGCAGTCCGTTCTTGAAGGGCCTGTTGAGGGCCACCTGCAGCGAGTGGTAGTTGGACTCGACAAACGATCCGAACTCGTTGATCCCGGCGGTGCCGGCCTGCGCGAAGAACCTCCGCTGGCCGTTGCCGCCGCGCTCGGCCGAGTTCAGGTTGAGGATCGCGTAGCCGTTGCGGGTCGCCGTCGCGACGTAGCCGGCACTGAGCGCCAGGTCCAGGGCGAGACGACGCTCCAGGAACACGTTCCAGGAGTCGATCGTGCCGCGCTCGGAGTTGTCGGGGTCGGGCCAGTTCATCTGCACGCCGCGCGGCAGGACGATGTTGCCGCTGGCGATGTCGGGGTTGGGCGCGCCAGGGATGCCGGCCGAGAGATTGCCGTACGGGATGAACCCGTTGATCCCGGCGTCGGAGTACGCGATGGTCGCCGGGTAACGGCCGCGCATCGGGCGCGACCACGGCAGCGGGTTGAACGTCCGGCCGAAGCCACCACGGACGACGGTGTCGTCGTCGACGCGGTAGGCCACGCCAATCCGGGGAGCGAACAACGTGTTGCTGGTCTTGATGCCGAGGTCCTCCGAATTGCCACCGAGACCACCCAGCGCGATGATGAAGCTGGACGTGTCGAGCACCTCGATGCCGCGTCCGACGCGCGTCATCAGCGGGTAGTTCTCGTAGCGCAGGCCGAGGTTCACCGTGAGCTTCTCGTTCACCTGCCAGCGATCGTTGATGTAGAGACCGAACTCGTTCTCCCGGCCGGCCAGTTCCTCGAACTGCACGCTCTTGCCGAAGCTGCTGACCTCACCGAGCAGGAAGGTCGCGTACGAGTTCCAGCCGCCGACACCCGCGTAACCCGGCACGCCCGTAATGCCACCGCCGAAGGCGAACTGACCGCGCGGGTTGTCCACTTCGGGCTGCCAGTGCGTCAACTGCAGGCGGACGAAGTCGAAGCCCGTCCGGATCTTCGTGGCGGCCCGCCACCTTGGTCAGGTTGATTGACGCCGTGTAGCTCCGCTCGTCGCGCCACACGGGCGTCCACCGCGGAGTTGTTGCCGAGTACGCCGAGACCGGTGTTGAAGACGGGCATGCCGCTGTGCCGCTCCGGGTTCTCCGCGCTGTTGCCCGTGACGCCCTGCGCGTTGGTGCCCGGGATGCCGAACAGGTCCGACCCGTAGTTGGTGCCGTAGTCCGGGCCCTGGGACTGGTGAGTCATCACGTTGAAGCCCGCGTTGCCGTCCACGATGAGCGTGGGACTCAGCGTCCACGTGGTGCCGACGGTGCCCAGGTAGACCTGCGTGTCGCCGCCGCCGGCCTCGGTGAACGGCAGGTAGAACAGGTCCTGCACCGACGCGTCCATCATCGAGTACTTGGCCCAGATCTGGTGTGCCGACGTGCGGTTCCAGTTGACCTTCACGTCGTAGTTGTCGCGCGTCGCCTCGCGGCGACCGTGCCACGAACAGGTTGTTCTGGAGACCGTTGTTGGTGCCGGGGTTGTTGGGCTCCGGGTACAGGGCCTGGACGGCCTTCGAGATGGAGCTGATGCGATCGGCAGGAATCACCGCGCCCGGAAACGCGGTGCGGCCGGCGCCCGTCGTCGGGTTGCCGGTCTTCGGGTCGTAGATGCGGAAGTTTCCGTTGAAGGCCAGCACCTCGCTGAAGTCGCCGTTGCGCATCTTCGCGGTCGGGCACCGTGAACTGGTCGAAGCGGCTCTGGTTCTGGAGGTTCCGCTCCCAACCGCCGAAGTAGAACAGGCGATTGCGCACGATCGGCCCGCCGACGGTGCCGCCCATGATGCTGGTGCTCGCGTCGAGCTTGACCGGGTCGAAGTAGCCCTGCCGCGCGTTGAACTCGTCCTGATTGCGGAAGTAGAACGCCGAGCCCCGAAGGTTGTTGGTGCCCGACTTGGTCGAGACCGACATGGCCGCGCCGCCGGCCATGCCCGTGGCCGCGTCGAAGCTGTTGGTCGAGATGTTCACGTTCTCGACCGTCTCGGCCGGCGCGATGTAGCCCGCGTGGTGCGGCAGCCAGACGTTGATGCTGGCCGCGCCGTCGATGCGCGTCGTGTTCGTGTTGCGCGACGTGCCGTTGACGTTGCTCGTGAGCGCGCGGCCAGGCGTGTCCGTCTGCGCGTTCTGCAGCGCCGGCGGCGTGGCGCCGGGCACCAGGTTCAACAGCGCCTGGTAGTTCCGGTACTGGTTGAGCGGCAGGTTGACCACTTCCTCGGGACGCAGGTCGACGCTCACGTCGGCCTTGTCGGTCTTGAGCAGCGCCGCCTCGGTCGTCACGGTGACCGACTCGGTGAGCGCGCCGACCTCGAGCCGGGCGTTGAGGCGCACGATGCCGCCGGGCGTGACGGGATATACCCGTCTGGACGTACTCCTTGAACCCCTGCAGCGACGCACGCAACGTGTACGGGCCGCCGTCGACGTTGCGGATCGTGAAGGTGCCGGTCTCGTCGCTCACGCCCTCGAGGCGAAGCCCGGTCGCCTCGTTGATGAGGCTGACCGTCGCACCAGGGACGGCGGCGCCCGAGTCATCCTCGACCAGGCCGGTCACGCTGCCGTAAATGGCCTGCGCGGACGCGGCGTGCGGTGTCAGAAACAGAGCCGACAGGTACAGCAGGCCCAGGAACGGCCTCGACCATCGAGCCACACGAAGCATGTGCGCCTCCGACGAAGGGGGGAGTGTCGAGTTGCGATAGGCGAAGGACAGGTATCGCCTTACCCGTTTGACTGTGGTGAACTGACGCCAAGGTAGTAGCGCCGGCGACGTCTGTCAACGTGAATCACGTGATCCATCGCACCGTACGCACCTGTCCATCGCACCGTACGCGCGCATCCATCCTGCCGTACGCAGACATCCAAGTTGTCGTACGCGCACGGCCTATCCTTCGATGGATGCGGGAGGTGAGAGTGTGTCAGGACGGCATGCGGAACGTGCTGCGGACGTATGCGATGTTGGCCTTCGTGTCGGCGACGAAATCGCCCGTCGGTGACCCGGTCTCGAGGACGTACCAGCCGCGATAGCCTATCTGGAGATACTCCTGCGCGAGGCGCGGCCAGTCGAGCAGTTCCGGGTCACGCAGGAGCTTCTGTCCGTTCTTGACGTGGATCTGATCGATGCGTGCGCCGAGCTTCGCGGGTTCACCGTACGGGATCGTGCAGTCGTGACTTGATGTTGCGCGCGTCGTAGTACACGCCCACGTGGTCCGACCGATGGCATCGAGCAGGCGGAGGTTGTCCTCGGCCGAAATCCAGTCTTCGAGCGCGACGACCACGCCTGCCTTCTCGGCGTAGCGCGCGACTTCCCGCATCATCGCCACGAACGTGTCGACCTGCGCCTGGCTCGTCATGTCGATGTGGCTGTCACCGAGGATCGGCAGCAGGATGTTGGTGGTGCCCAGGTTGCGCGCCACCTCGACGGCTTCGACCAGCAGGATCGCCGACGCGGGGTTGGTGTGGAACGGCAGGCGCGACGTGCCGGGATTGCCGATCGCCAGCGAACAGATCTGGACGCCGTGCGTCAGCGCCGCGCGCTTGAAGGCCGCCTGGGTCTCCGGTTGACGCAGGTGCGGGCTGCCGTCGGTGGGGAACGTGAGGCTGACCTGGATCCCGTCGAGTCCGAGTTCGCGGGCCAGCGCGATCTTCGTGATGTCGCCTCGCCTGCCCAGGTTCCAGTCGGTCATGCCGACACGCACGCCCAGAGGCAGCCCAACCGGCGACGGATTGGGCTGCTCGGCAGCCTGTCTCGGTCGTGCGGGGGCGGAGGGGGCGGCAGGCGCCTGGGCGCCCGCGAGTGTCGGAACGGTCGCGGCGCCGAGGGCGGCCGCGCGGGAGAGGAAGTCGCGACGGTGCATGGCGCGGAATGTACCTCATCCCGGGCCGGCGACGCCCGGGCGGCCGGCGATGCCCGCTGGGACCGACGACGCCCGCCACGAGGTCAGTCGACGACGACGGGAACCGAGGCGCAGTGCGCGAGCACGCGCGTCGCGATGCCTGGCGCGTCGGCGATGCACGCGTTGATCGCCACTCCCCGATAGCCGTTGCCGGCGAGCGCGACTCCGGGCAGCCCCTCCAGGCGGGCCTCCGCGCGCGCGAGGCGTTCCAGATGGCCAACGGTGTACTGTGGAATGCCGGCGGGATGCCTGAAGATCTGCACGAAGTCCGGCGTCGCCTCCACGCCCATCGTCGTCCGTAGTTCAGCCAGGACGACGGCCATCAGCGCGTCGTCGTCGAGCCGCACGGCCGCGGATCGTCGCGCCGCCGAGCATCACGCGCATGAGCGCGTGCCCGGCGGGCGCGCGACCGGGATACACCGACGAGTCCCACAGCACGCCCAGCGTGCGCAGGCCCTCGCCGCGCGGCACCAGGAAGCCGAACCCATCGAGCGACCGGCCGAGCCGGTGCGCCTCGTAGCCGAGACACACCACGACCATGCCGGCGGTCGGCATGGCTTCGAGGATCTCGGTGAGCGGCGCATCGAGCGGCCGCACGATGCGCGCCGTCGTGGCCGCGCCGCTTGCGAGCACGACGGCGTCGGCCACGATCGCCTCCCGGCCTGCCATGTCGAGTCGGTACCCATCGCTGACGCGCCGCACGCCGTGTACCTCGGCGCGGGTCTGCACCACGTCGCCGAGGCGCGTCACGAGACCTCGCACGAGATCCTCGGAGCCGCCCGTGAAGGACGTCAGTCGCCCGAGCGGCGACCCGATCGCTTCACCGGAGCGCCGGGGACCACGCGCGCGGCGCGCGATCAGCGCGCGGAACAACCCGCCGTGATCGGTCTCGAGCTGCCACATCTTCGGGAAGCACGCGCGCAGCGACAGGTCCCTCGCGTCGCCGCCGAACACGCCGGAGACCATCGAGTCGATCAGGACGTCCGCGGCCTCGTGGCCGATGCGCCTGGCCGCGAAGGCGTGGATGGTCTCGTCGCCGTCGGGCCGCCGACGGGCGAACGGCTCCAGCGCGATGCGCAGCTTGCCGGGCCACGACAGCAGGCCGCTGCGCGCGAACGCGCCGGGGCCGCCCGGCACGGGGTGCAGGCGTCCTCCGCGGAAGATGAAGCGCACCCGGGCCCGGTCGTCGCTCGGCTGGAGTCGCGACTCGAGCCCGAGGTCCTTCACGAGGTCGAGTGTGGCCGGCACGTTGTCGAGGAAGCCGTTGGGGCCCCACTCGCAGATGTAGCCCTCGAGGACGTCGGTGCGGATGTTGCCGCCGGCCGCGCCGATGCGCTCGAGCACGACGACGTCGATGCCCCGCCGCGCGGCGTCCCGCGCCACCAGCGCGTGCGCCACCGACAGTCCGGCGATGCCGCCGCCGACGATGGCGACCCGCTGCGGTCGCGGCGCAGCGACGGACGTCATGCCGTCGCGAGCTGCCGCTCGCACGAGATCGGCGAGCGCCTCGATGAAATGGGGGTCCGTGTTGAGCGCCTCGCTCCGCCGGTAGTCCGTGATCCCGGACGCCAGCGCGTCCTCCCGGAACAGCTGATCGACCTCGTAGAGCGTCTCGATGTGATCCGACACGAACGAGACCGGCACCATCAGCACCTCGCGTCACGCCGCGTCGGCCCAGGTCGCGCAGCACGTCCTCGGTCCCCGGACCTATCCACGTCACGGGGCCCGTGCGCGACTGGAAGGCGAGTACGTGCGCGTTGGGAAGGGCGAGCCGCTCGAGGATCCCCTGCACCGTGCGATGGGTGTGCTCCACGTACGGGTCGCCCTCGTCCACGAACTTCTTCGGCAGGCCGTGTGCGCTGAACAGGATCACGACGTGGTCGCGCCGCTGTGCGGGGAAGCCGTCGAGCGCACGCCGGACGGTCCCCGCCATGGCATCGAGGTACCGCGGGTGATCGGGGTACGCGTCGACGTGGCTCACGTCGAAGCGCCCGCGCCACGGCGGCATGCGCCAGAAGGCGGTCGAACTCCCGGCGCGACGACCCGGTCGTGGCGCGCGAGTAGTGCGGATAGAGCGTGAGCGTGACGAGGCGGGCCACGCCCTGCGCGGCGAGGCGCTCGAGCGCGGTGGCGGTATCGGGCTGCCAGTAGCGCATCGCCACCTCGACGACGTGCCGGCGCCCCGTCTCGCGCGTGAGCCGGTCCTCGAGAGCGGCAGCCTGGGCGCGCGTGAGCGGGAGCTGGGGTGATCCGCCGCCGATCGACGCGTAGTTGCGCCGCACGCCGTTGCCACGCGCCTTCGCGATGATGCGTGCCACGACCGGCTGGAGCAGGGCCCCGAGAGGCAGCTCGATGATGTCGCGGTCGGAGAAGAGGTTGATCAGGAACGGCTCGACGTCATCGAGCGTGCCCGGTCCACCCATGTTGAAGAGCAGGACGCCGACGGGAGGCGCGTCGAAGGCGCGGTCGACGACAGGTGGCTCCGTCGCGGCCGGACGACTGACGGACTCGGTGATGGCTGGCATGGATCAGACGGTCCTCGAAAAGACCGGCGTCGCCGCGCGCTTCTCGCGCAGGTGCCGGTCGAAGATCATGCAGATGTTGCGGACGAACAGGCGGCCCGCTGGCGTCACCGCGCAGCACGCCGGCCTCGTCGCGCAGGAAACCGTGCGCCATGGGCCCCTCGGCCAGTTCCTCGCGCTCGCGTGCGAAGTAGGCGTCGAAGTCGACGTCGAATGCACGCGCCGTCGCTGCGGTGTCGAGCCGGAGGTTGCACATCAGCTGCGAGATCACGTGGCGCCGCAACACATCGTCGGCATCGAGCGCGTAGCCGCGCTCCACCGGAAACCGGCCCGCCTCGATCGCCGTGTAGTAGACGCTCAGCTTCTTGGTGTTCTGGGCGAAGGCGCCGGCGACGTCGCCGATGGCCGACACGCCGAGGCCGACCAGGTCGGGCGCCGGGCGCGTCGTGTAGCCCATGAAGTTGCGATGCAGCGCGCCCTCGTCGGCGGCGCGCGCGAGTTCGTCGCCCGGGCAGCGCGAAGTGGTCCATGCCGATCGGGCGGTAGCCGGCAGCGAGGAACCTGGCGCGCGCGTCGACGAACAGCTGCGAGCTTCATCTCGGCCGACGGCAGTTCTTCCACGTCGCAGCAGTTTCTGGTGCGCCCGGATCCAGGGGACGTGGGCGAACGAGTACGACGGCCACGCGATCGGGGCGCAGGGCGATCACGGTCTCCACGCGTGCGCGGCGAACGAGTCGACCGTCTGCAGGGGCAGGCCGTAGATGAGGTCGACGTTGATCGACGCGAAGCCGAGCTCGCGCGCCTGCGCGATGAGCGCCGCGGTGGCCTCGACGCCCTGGATGCGCGCGCACGGCCTCCTGGACCTCGGGCGTCGAAGTCCTGGACGCCGAGCGACAGTCGATTGAAGCCCAGCTCGCGCAGGGTCTCGAGCTGCTCGACGGATGTGACGCGGGGATCGACCTCGATCGCGACCTCGCCCGGCACGATCGACGTCGAAGTGCCGACGTACCTCGTCGTGCAGCGCGCGCATCTGGGCCGCCGACAGGTAGCTCGGCGTGCCGCCGCCCCAGTGGTACTGCACCACGTGCCGGCGGCCGCGCAGTGCCTCGGCGACCATCCCGATCTCGCGAACGAGATAGGTGAGGTACTGCTCCGCCACGTGACGCTTCCGCGTGACGATCACCGAGCAGCCGCAGAAGGCGCAGCGGGCCTCGCAGAACGGCAGGTGCAGGTAGAGCGACAGCGGCGCCTCGGGCGCGCGCGCCGCGTCGGCGAGGCGGTCCGCATAGGCGTCCGCACCGAAGCCGTCGTGGAACTCGACGGCCGTCGGGATACGACGTGTAGCGGGGCCCCGGCTTGTCGTAGCGCCGGAGGAGGTCGAGGGTCACCGCCTGCGAGTCGTCGCCGGACGCGAGGGGGGTCGCGTCCGGCGCGGGCAGGGACGGGAGGGTGTCCGCGGGAGAGACGGCTGCCACGACTGCCTGTTCTGCAAGGCACGGGCCACGATGCGAATGCCGGAAATCCGGCAGCAAGGCGGCAGCGGTTCCGGGCCGGCGCGGGGAATTCGGCGCTGCCCCCGGGAATTTCCACCGGCCCGCACTGGCCACTGCCACGGTGGCCACCAACGCCCTCGGCGATGCGAGCGGCGCCTGGGTGACCGGGGTGGTGGCGCGCCGTTCGCCGTCGACGCCTAGAATTGGGCGGCGATGGCAAACCCCTTCAGTGACGAGTCGATGGCGGCCGGGTACGCGTTCGCCCGCCCACCCGTCCATCCGCTCGTCGTCGGCCTGCTCCGCGAGTGGATCGGCTCGGGCCGCGTGAACGTGGCCGCCGATCTCGGCTGCGGGGCGGGCCTGTCGACCCGCCCCCTGCTCGAGTTGGCCCGCACCTGCATCGGATTCGATCCCGCCGAGTCCATGGTCCGCGCGGCACGGAGGGTCGTACCAGAGGCCGCGTTGATCACGGCGGCAGCCGAGCACATCCCGCTCGCCAGCGGGTCCGTGGACCTGCTCGCGGCGGCGGGATCGCTCAACTACGCGCGCGACCTCGACGCCGTGTGGCCGGAGGCTGTGCGGGTCCTCTCCAGGACCGGCATCCTCGCCGTGTACGACTTCTCGGCAGGACGGTCGCTGGCAGACACGGGAGACCGGGGAGACGCAGGAGACACGGGAGACGCGTCGCTCGACACGTGGTTCGAGGCGTTCCGGGCGCGCTATCCGGCACCCGCCAGCCAGGCCATCCCGCTCTCACCGTCGATCCTCCGGCACGTGCCACGGGATTCCGGATGACGCGGGGCGAGGCATTCGCGGTCCCGATCGCGCTCACGCCGGAGTTCTACACCGATTACCTGCTCACCGAGACCAACGTGCAGGCCGCGACAGAGAGGGGCACGCCGATCGACGACATCCGGGCGTGGATTGCATCGACCGTCGGTCCTGTGTTCGGCGGCCGCGCACGTCCGGTGGTATTCCGCGGGTACCTCGCGACGCTCGCACCTGCTGGCCGCTGAGGTCGCCCCTCACGGCGCATCCCGGAAGACCAGGAAGTACTGGTGCGGCAGCATCGTGTGCTCGGCAGCCAGCGCGAAGCCTGCCCGCTGCACTTCGTCGAGCACCTCGGCGCGCGTGAGCTTCATCGACGCGGGCGGCCCGACGGGCGCGTCCTTGTGGAAGTCCACGATGACGAATCGGCCGCCAGGCGCCAGGGACTTCCGCACCTTCGCCAGGTAGGCCGGGCGCTCCGTGATGTGGTGCCACGTGTCGCACGTGAAGACGAGGTCGACGCCGCCCTCCGGCAGCAGCGGGTCGTCCGGACGCGCCAGCACGGTGTGCACGTTGCCCAGGGACCCGGCCGCCGCCCGTGTGCGCACCGCTTCGAGCATCGGTGCCGACACGTCCACGGCCAGGACGACGCCCGTCGCGCCGACGTGTCTGGCGAACCGCAGCGTGAAGTACCCGGATCCGGCGCCGATGTCGGCCACCCGCATCCCCGGCGTCAGGTTCAGCGCCGTCACGACGTCGTGCGGCTTCTGCCAGGCGTCGCGCGCGGGGTCGTCGAGCGACGCCATGTACGCTGTCGGGTCCGCGTGCAGGCGGTGGGCGTCGTGCTGGGTGGCAACCGTCTGCGCCGCGACGGGCGCCACGGCCAACGCCAGGCCGGCGAAACGAAGAGCGGAACGGATGCGCAGGGTCTGGGTCATGCCATCACCTCGATGTCGGTCGATCGGCCGCGAGGCGCTCGATCGCGTCGCAGGCCGTGCCAACGCCGTCCTCGGCTCGCACCTGCGCCGCCACCCGTGCGGCGGCATCGGCGAACGCCCTGTCGTCGAGGATCGCACGAAGCGTGCGCGCGACCCGGGCGGCGCGGTAGCGACCCGGTCGAATCACGCGCGCCACGCCCAGCCGGCGGGCACGATAGGCATTGTCGGCCTGGTCATGGGCATGCGGCACCACCAGCATCGGGCGTCCTGACGCCAGCCCCTGTTGCAGCGTTCCGGCTCCGCCCTGGTGCACGACGACGGCGGCCCGCGGGAACAACGCCGTGTGCGGCGCGTACTCCACGGCGATCACCCCGGCTGGCAGCGGGGTCCGGGGACGGTTCTCCGGGTGCCGTCCCACGAGCAGCACGGCACGACATCCCAACGTGGTCACGGCCTCGAGGCTCTCGTCGTAGAAACGCCCGGCCGCCCAGACAGCCGACGTGCCGAGCGTGAACACGACGGGCGGATCGCCGGCTGCGAGGAAGGCTTCCAACTCGGGGTCGAGGGCCGTCGACGCCGGCCCGTTGTAGGTGATGGCACCGGTCACCACCACGTTGGCCGGCCAGTCGGGCTGGGGATTGGCCAGCACGCGCGAGAAGAGCGCCAGCACGCGATGCGGCGAATGCTGGCCCTCGAACAGGGGGTGGCGACCAGGCGCCAACCCGAGGGACGCGCGGAGGTCGGCCACGGGGCTCATCCAGCCGCGGGTGATGCGATGCGCCAACCCGACCATCGCGCGCGCGGCCAGGGGCACCCGCTCGACGATGGGCTTGAGCCACGGGGCTGGCGGCAGCACGGGCGGATCGTGGACGGAGAAGAACGACATCGGCGCCAGCACCATGGAGGCCCACGGCCGCTGCAGCGCCTCGGCCAGCACGGGCACCGCGAACGTGACCGGGTGGCTGACGACGAGGTCCGCCGCCGCGATCGCCGGACGCAGGTCCGTGACGGCATCGTGCAGCGCCGGCACGATCACGTCCCTCAGGAGGAACTCGGTGCCGCGCTGGGCATCCATGAGGCGTGCGACCAGGACCCGGTTGTCGGGGTCGATGTCAGGGCGCACCGGGTGGAACTCGACGCCCTCGCGCTCGACGAGTGCCCTGTGGATCGGGCTCGTCGCCACGACCGTGTGATGGCCGCGCGCTCGGAGACCCAGGGCCAGTCCAAGGGCCGGAAACAGGTCGCCGTGGGATTCCCCAGGTGGCGATGACGATGCGCATGTCGAGCGGGGCGACGCGAGCCTACTGGGCCGTCCAGCCGCCGTCGAGCGCCAGCGCCGCGCCAGTCATGAACGAGGAGGCTTCGGAGGCGAGGAACACGACCGTGCCCTTGATCTCGTGGAGGTGTCCCCATCGGCCGATCGGGAGCTTCTGGATGAAGGCCTGGTACTTCTCGGGGTCGTTCATGAGTTGCCGGTTCATCTCGGTGCCGAACGGGCCGGGGCAGATGGCATTGACCGTCACGCCCGCGGCCGCCCATTCGAGCGCGAGCACGCGCGTGAGGGCGTTGACGCCGGCTTTGGACGAGGCGTAGGGCGCGCGGCCGGGCAGGGCAATCGTCGCCAGCATCGACGACAGCATGATGACGCGCCCCCAGCCCCGCTCGCACATGGCGGGCGCGAAGGCCCTGGCCACCAGGAACGGGCCCTTCAGGTTGGTGTCGATGACCGTGTCCCAGTCGTCCTCCGACAGGTCGCCTGCGTTGCCGCGGATGTTGACGCCCGCGTTGTTGACGAGGATGTCGACGTGCCCGAAGGCCTCCCCCACGTCGCGCGCGAGCCTGTCCACCCCGTCGCGTGTGGACACCTCGCCGGTGACGCCGACGACGCGACGGCCCGTCGCGGCGGCGATCTCTGCCGCGGCATCGCGCGCGGTGGTCTCGGAGCGACTCGTCAGGCACACCGACGCACCGGCCTCCGCGAGCGCCTCGGCCATCACGCGCCCGAGTCCTCGGGCGCCGCCAGTCACGAGCGCGGTGCGGTCGTCCAGTCGGAAGAGATCCAGGGCGTGGGGTGGTCCCTCGGTCATGCTCAGCGCGCCTCCAGCTTCAGCACGTCGCGTGCGTGCGCCACGCACGCCCGTACATTGTCGTCCTCGGCGGCCAGTTGCGCAGCCGCCGTCAGGCCCGAGACCCGTGGCAGCGGGCGGGTCCACTCGTGCGCGAGCACACGGGCCTCGAACGCCCGCAGCCGGGCCGGCCGCCGCGCGGCGGCGTCGAACGGCACCCAGTAGCGGTCCGTGCGGTACGGCACCTGGAGCGGATCGCGCGTGATCATCTCCAGGCAGAACCGGGCCTCGGGGCGCGCACGGCGGATGGCCGCCACGTACCGTCCCAGTGGGAGTATCCCCTGCCCGAGCGGCACCTCCGACAGTTCGAACCCATCGGAACTCCGCCGCACGGCCATGTCCTTGATGTGCGTGGTCACGGCAAAGGGGGCCAGCGACTCGATGGTCTCGTCGGGATCTTCGAGAAGCGCCAGGTTGTTGCCGAAGTCCACGCAGGCGCCGACGAACGGGCTGTCGATGGCCTTCAGGAGCGCCACGAGGTCGGGCGCCGTCCAGTCCTTGTGGTTCTCGATGCCGATGTGGAAGCGCTCCTGCTCGAAGGCCGGACGCATGCGCAGCAGGGTCTCGCGCCACGTCGAGGCGAACGACACCCAGGCCTCGGCAGTGTCGAAGTTCTCGTAGCGGCGGCCCGACAGGATGGCGACACGCGCGCGCGTCGCGCCGAGTGCCCGTGCTGTCGCGACGGCCCCGGCGAAGGCGTCGGGCGTCTGGAGCGCACGCGCGGGCATGGAGACCTCGAGTTCCAGCCCGTCACGCTCGAAGCCCTCGCGCACGGCCGCGAGCCCGTCGGCGCCTGACGGCAACTGCGAGAAATCCACCTGCCCGCCGCCGGTGCCGAAACCGGCGCAGAGTTCCCGGAACACGTCGGCATCCACCGATCGCGCCGCGGCCGCCGCGCCCTCGCGGGCCTGCCGCATGCGGATGGCGAACGACGTGTAGGCCAGGCACATCGACGTGCGGCTCGCCGCAGACGCGGGCCGCGCCAGCGGCCCCACGACGGCGGCCGACGCGGCCATGGCCAGGAACGTGCGTCTGTCGACGATCGCTCGTGTCGTCGCGTGGGGCGTCATGGACTGCTCACTTCCCGACGATCGCCTGGAGCTCGCGGTCCCACGGGGCGCGATAGGTCTTGGTGAGCAGCGCCGACGCCTCCGGGTCGCCAATCACGTCATTGGCGTCGGCGTTCCAGCGCACGACGCGCCCGACACGCAGGGCAACGTTGGCGAGGTGACAGGCCGTCGCCGTCTGCTGGGCGCTGGCCAGGTCGGACGCCGGTTGCTGGCGCGAACGCACGGCAGCCAGGAAATCCCGCACGTGCGGCACGAACTGGTCGCGCACCTGCTCGTAGCCCTCATCGGTGATCGCCTCCGTGCGGGGGGGACGATCGGCCGCTGATCTGCCGGAGAAGCTGGGGCGAGGAATCTGGTCGTCGGCCGGGATGAGCGGGTCGGGCGTGATCTGGAAGCCCGCGCGCCCGATCGCCAGGGTGCCCTTCGTGCCGCACAGCTCGAGCCCGCGCCACCGCCCACCGTGGCCTCGGAACTCGTCCAGGTCAGCAGGAACTCGGGGAATTCGTAAATGGCCTCGAACGCATCCGGCGTCTCGCCGAAGCCCTCGAGCGAACGGCGCTGCGCGAACGCCGCGACACGCGTCGGCATCGCGCCCGTCATCCACTGGACGATGTCGAGGTCGTGCGCGAGCAGGTTCGTGGTCTGCCCGCCCGAGTAGTCCCAGAACCAGCGGAAGTGGTAGAGCGCACGCCGCGGATCGAACGGCACGAAGGGCGCCGGACCCAGCCACATGTCCCACGCCTCCGGCGACAGCTCGGGGTCGTCGACAGGGCGGGTGAAGCCCGGCACGATGTTGCGCGTGGCGCGGATGTGCACCTGGCGCAGATCGCCGATGTGCCCGGCTCGCACGAGCGACCGCGCGCGCTGGTAGTGCGATCCCGATCGCTGCTGCGTGCCGACCTGCACGACGCGGCGATGCCGCGTGGCGGCGGTCATCATCCAGTCGCCCTCGCGCACGACGTGGGTGAGCGGCTTCTCGACGTACACGTCCTTGCCGGCCGCGCACGCCATGATGGTCATCAGCGCGTGCCAGTGATCGGGGGTGGAGACGACAACGGCGTCCACGTCGTTCCTGTCGAGGATCCGGCGGAAGTCCGTGACCTCCTGCGGACGCACCTGCGTCAGCGCCCGCGCCGCCGCGGCGCGGGCGGGCGACAGCTCGGCGACGGCGACGACGTCCACGTCGGGCTGCGCTGCGAAGTCGATGAGGTGTCGCGTGCCGATGAGACCGACGCCGATGAAGCCGACACGCACGCGGTCGCTGGCGGCCGCGCGCGCCGCCGCCGGCGCCATGGCTCCGGCCGCCATCGTCTTCAGGAAGGTTCGTCGATCCGCCACCAGGCGCCTCCGGCAGGAAAGCAGGAAAGCAGGAAGTCAGGGCCGTGTGGCGGAGCCTGACACAGGGGCCGCGTCGCAGGCAAGTGCCGCCGTGACAGAGGTAGGGCGCGGTCTCCGACCGCGCCGCTGTGGATTACGGCCGGATGTGCCGCGCTCGTAGCCGCCGGACTTGTCCGGCGGCCTGCGCCCCCGACAGCGGACCTGAGCGTCGGACAAAGTCCGACGCCTACACCCGGTCTGGCCTGATGTGGCGCAGCACGGCCTGCTGGACGGCTGGGTCCTCCGGCAGCCCGCCATGCGTGGTGGCCGTCGTGAATCGGCGGTCGTCAGGGGTGCGTCCACCTGGAGCCGCCACGCGCGTGACGCGCGCCCCCCACGCACGCTCGACAACGGCCGGCACCAGATGGGATTCGAGCCCGACCAGGGGCGTATCCGGTTCCTCCTCGAGGACACGCGACACGAGGTGCAGCAACGAGTGACCGTAGGGCGTGCACGTGGCGTCGCTGCGCTCCGCGGCGTCGGTCAGGTAGGCCACGAGGAGCGGCGCCTCGCTGGCCTCCAGCGCCAGCCCCGCGACCTCGGTGAACGTCTCCACGGCGACAGCCGGCGCGAGCAGGCTGACCGATCCGAGCGGCAGGCCCATCCGCACCAGGCGGGGGATCGCGTGCGCGACGACGATCGCGCCCGCCGAGTGCCCGACGACGTGCACGCGCACGTTCGGGTAGGAGGCGCGGCGCGCGCGGGACTTCAGCAGCGCGAGCAACTGCGGCAGCGCGGCGTCCTCCCCTGCCGCGATCGCCGTCGCATGCGCCTTCACCTCGCGCCACAACGCCCGGCCCGGGCGGCGCACGCGTCCCTCGATGCGCTCGTCGTGCCAGGCCAGCAACGCCGTCGGCGTCACGGCACGCCACGGCAGCGGCCTGTCGGGCTCGTCCTCGGTGACCACCCGGGTCTCGAGCAGCGTGCGGATGCCGGCGGCGGCATCGGTTTCCCACATCACGAACACGGGGAGGATCCGCGCGGAATAGAGCAGCGGGATCCACAGCAGCGCCCTGTCGAGCGCGCCCTGCTCGCCGGCGAGTCCGTCGTGTACGACGACAGCGACGTCGATCCCGTCGTCGCACCCCCACCGCTCGCACGCGCGGGGCAGGTGCTCGTCGACGAGCAGGACGAGGTCGTCGGCGTTCGTCCTGAAGCGGCCGCGTGAGCAGAGCTGCCCCTCGGCGTCGACGTTGACGACGAACGGCGCGATTTCGTGGGCCGCCAGCTGCGGGTTGCTGGAGATCTGCACGCGCTGCGTGCTCGCGTCCACGCGCAACGTGGGCGCCGTGGCGACGGCCACGTGCTCGTCGGTCACCACGCCGAGCTGCGCGACCCAGCAGTCCATGGCGTTCTGCCGCCAGTCGCCGTAGGGCAGGATGGCGAACCCGCCGGCGCCCCAGGCATCGCCCCAGGAGTTGTGGACGACGAAGCCGCGCTCCGTGTAGCCGACGATCGCGAAGGCGTGGCCGGCGTCTGGCAGGCCCTCGCGGGTCTCGATCACGGGCAGGCCGTCTGGCGTGGGCGGCACAGCCGTGGGCTCGGCGTGGTGCAGGGCGTCCCAGCCGGCATGGGTCAGGGCGCTGGCGTACAGCACACCGGTCTCGTCCAGCGCACTGTGGATGTCGGGGATCATGTCCGTCTGCACGCGGAAGTACGCGCCGAGCGGACGCTTCACCGCGTCGAGCCACCAGTCGCCCTCGTCGAGGCTGGCGCCGGGCATCGCGGTGTCGGGCCAGAGCGCCTGCGTGCTCGCGCCGTGGTGATACCAGCCACGCAGGGCGCCGCGCAGCGACGACCCCTGGTCCTGCTGGTCGTTCTCGGCCCACTCGTCGTAGCGCCGCGCCATGTCGTAGAGCATGTGGCCGGACATGGCCTCGACAGGCCGACCCGCGCGGTCCAGGAGGTACTCGATCACCGACGCGAGGGCGAAGCCGGTACACGCGCTGCTGCGCCCCTGGCTTGACACGGGCCGCAGGCGCGGCGGCAGCAGCACGCCGGGCGGCGCCTGTCCAATCCGGGGCCGGTACCTCCAGTCGCGAAGGTCGAGCGCGTCGGCGCGCACGATGCGCAGGGACGGCAACTGACGCGCCACGGGTACGGCGGCCACCATCGGCCTGCCTGGCGGGAGTCCAGTCGCCGCGGTCCGTCGGCCTCTGCCCGCGGTCGACGTCGTGGCGCGGCGCCGGGCCCGTGGCGCAGCGGGCGAGGCGGACCACGCGGCATACGCCCGCGCCAGCTTCGTGTCGTAGTGGTTCTTCGCGTACGCAGGTCCGTTGTACCGCTCGGCGAAGAGCGCCCAGTCCTTCGCCCGCAGCGGCAGCAGGTACCAGCGGCGCGCGATGAACCGCGTGAAGCATTCGAGCTGCGACTCGGCACTGCCCGACTGTGCCGCGACGAACGCCTCCACGTCCGCGAACCCCGACTGCGCGTAGTTGGCACCCATGATCTGGAAGGCGCCCCAGCTGGCCGATTGCAGCGCGGCCGGCCTGTCGAGGGCGATCGCCTGATCGAGCCGGGCCCATTCGGCGATGCCGGTCTTCGCGTAGTGACGGCGCGTCCACGTCGGATAGCTCAGCGTCGGATGGGACGACCCGAACCGCCCGCCTGTGAGCCGGTGGAAGTAGTGCCCCTCGAACAGGACCTTCGGCTTCGGGGGCGTCACGGCGAGGAATCCCGATCCACCCGACTCGACCTCGGCCACCGCCTGCAGCACGGCCTTCTCGACCTGCAGCGTCTCGGCCAGGGCGATCCACTTCTCGTCGGCAATCGTGAGTGTCGGCATGAGCCTGTCCTATGGCGCGGGCAGGACGTGGCGGAGCGGTTCCACCACGGTCACCAGGTGCCCGCCCACCTCGGGGAAACGCATGGCAATGATCGTGAGCAGCGGGATGCCCGCGTAGACGATGGCGCGCCAGACGAGGCCGCTGTTCCAGTTCAGGCTCCCGGGCGTGCCGTGCCACAACCGGCTCAACACGTGGTCGCGCTCGAGCGACAACAGCGCCCGAATCGCCAGCGCCGCCGCGACGACGATGAGCCCGATGTCGATCAGCAGGGCGAGGCTGCGCCCCGCAAAGGGCGTCAGCAGGTGTCCGGCGAGCAGCAGGACGGTGAGCAGCACCGCCACGCCGAAGCCACGCACGACACGCGTGACCAGCGACTGCAGCAGCAGGCTCAGCACGACGGCCACGAGCCGCCGCTGCGCCGGCGAGAGCCGGTCGGGCGCCGCGCGGGCGAGCCGCAGCCACTGACCGGCGCGCGTCAGTGCCAGGCACCACACCTGCGTCCGGAGCACCGGGACGCGCATCTGGCCGGTCAGCGCCGACACCTCGGTGGCCGGGGCCTCCCCTGCGTCACGCAGCGCACGCAGCAGGAGTCGATGAGGCGAGCGTGACGGCCGAAGGGCGGGTCTCCAGTCGAGCGCCTCCTTGTCCATCGCTTCCACATCGGGCGCGATCGGATGGACGCGCACGCGGTCGAGCAGGCCCGTGACGCGACTGGCAAGCCAGGCCGCCTGTCCGAGTTCCAGGGAGGCGGCGATGGCCCCGAGGGTCGTGCCGACGAGGACGACCCTCGCGAAGCCGGCGCCTTCGATCGAGGCGACTCGTGGCTCGAGCAGCAGCCATACGAGGGCGAGCAGGGCGCACGGCATGAGCAGGTACACCCCCGCGGGCTGCATCGTCGTGCCCAGTGTCGCCGCGAAGGCCCGCTCCAGCCGGCGATCGCGCTCGTCGCGGCTGACGATGGCGTGGATCAGCGGCATCGCCCGCGTGGGGCTGATCCACTGGTAGTAGAGCGTGCGCAGGCTCCACACCATCCACGCGACGATCATGATCGGGAACGTGGCCAGCAGCGGCGCAGGCGAGAGCAGGTTGGGCAGGTCGAACGCGCGGCTGGACGCGAAGAGCATGTTGGCCTGGCTGCCCGGAGGGTCGAGCCGGAGGTAGGCCAGCACCACGAGCAGGAACGCGGTGCCCGCAACGAGGGCGAGCGCCGCCACGCCTTCCGGTGCACTGAGCGATACGGACCGCGCCAGCGCGAGACGGGTGCGGCCTCGACGGGCCACCCGGCCGCGGACGACGAGCCACAGGTGCCGGAGGCCGACAGCGAGAATGGCCGCGATGCCAGCCATCGTCGCCACGCCGAGCACGCGCGCCAGCAGCACGGCGAGTCGATGCGCGGGCGAGCCGGGAACGAACACGTCCCGCCACGCGTGGAACTGCCAGATCGCGAAGATGCCCAGGGCCAGTGCCAGGGCGAGCGACAGGATCAGGTGCTCGGTTGCGAGCGCCGCCCGTTCTCCTGGCGGCACGACGTCGGCGTCGGAGCCCCGTGGCCGCTCCCGGCGTGCGTGCAACGACGGAGGCGAGAGCCACCGCACCGAGGGCACGACGAGGAAGCGGGCCAAGAGGAGGAGCCCGAGGAGCGACAGGGCCCCGAGCGGCAGCAGCAGCCACAGGGCCCGCTCCTGACCGGTGGCAAAGAGGTAGCGGTCCTCGACGGGCTCGCCCTCCGTCTTCAGGCGCGCGCGGATGACCGTGCAGTCGTGTGGGGAGATGAGTTCGGGGTGCACGGAGAACGGCGTGAACTCGCGCTGCCCCACGACGACGACCCACGGCACGGGCCGCTCCAGTTCGGTGCCGCCGCCTTCATCGCACTGCGGCGGCAGGCCACGCGCCCGACTGCGGTCCGGCGCGCGGTAGTCGACCAGCAGTGGTCCGACGGCCTGCGCCGGGCCGATGGCCAGCAGCACCGCGTTGTAGAGCCCCTGCTGCGCCATCGACGTGAACTGGACGCGCCTTCCGTGCATGCCCTCGCCGTGCGTGAGGGCCTGCGCGTGGCCCTGCAGCGGGTACGACGAGGCCATCAGCGTGCCACGGACGTACGGCTGGTACTCGGGGTGGAGCATCAGGATGTCGGGCTCGGTCCCGAACAGCAGGACGTCGGGAGCCACGCTGTTGATCTCGCGCGCCAGGAAGAGCCGGTCGCGCGTGTCGGTGGCGAGGATGCCGACGGCGCCGATGCGGCGGCGCTGCAACTGCGACAGGATGCCCGTCAGTGTCAGGTCGCGCGCCGCGTCGGTCAGGTGGGGCGTGAACGTGGGCAGCCGGTCGGCGGGCCTGATGGTGTCGTCCAGACGCAGCGTCTCGACCGGCCCGAGCACCTTCGCATACTCGGGAGCCGCCTCGGCGCGCTGACGCGACGCGTAGCGGTCGGCGATGTGGAGCGGAAACCCGAGGCGCAAGGCGTTGGGGAACGGCCGATCGGCGTCAGCGGCGGCAGGGCCGCATTCGGCGACAGCCGCCGCGGCCGCGGCCGCGGCGCGCGCGGTATCGGCGGGAAGCGGATCGAGGCTCGCGCCCCACCCGGTGTTCGATTCGGTGAGCAGGGCCACGCCCTCCCCGGTCTTCCACTCGGGGCGGATGGCGGCCAGTTGCTCCTCGAGCGCGCGCAGCAACGTGTCGTCCTCGTGGACCGTGCGCTCGAAGGTGACGTGCCCATCGTGCGCGAGATCGCCGGCGAGCAGCGCGCAGTTGCCGCCGTTGGTCGCCGACCCCGAGATGACCTGCACGACGAGGCCACGACGCTCCGGCCGCTCGCCCTCGAGATGCGCGACCTCCTCCAGCCCGCGCAGCAGCGACAGGGACGATCCGGAGTAGAAGGGGCCGACGACACGGAGGTTCGCGACGTGTGACGGGCCCGCCCGATGTTCGACGGCGTGCAGGGTGAGTGCGATGTGGGCGGCCATCAGGAGCGGCACGCGGGCGATGCCCGACGTCGGCATCTCAGGCACGGTGAGGACGGCAAGCACTTCGACCCTGGCATCGGCCGACGCTGCGCGAGCCTGACGCAGGTGCGCCCCCGCCGCCGGGATCTTGCGGAAGAGCAGCACACCGGGGCCGCGGCCGATGTCGGGATCCGTATCGCCGTCCGCGACGGTGGCGTTACCCGCCTCGTCGCCAGGCAGGTGGAAGCGCTCCAGTGTGAAGCCCGCGGCGCCCACGGCGCCCTGCACGGTGGCCAGCGTCCTGTCGGCCTGCCAGCGGCTGTTGGAGTCCTCGTAGTCGGCGAGGGAGACGATCACGGCGTCGAGGTCGCACGACACCGGGGCTCCGCTCGCCACGAGGCCGGCAGCTGGACCGCGCCCGCTCGTGTCGAGCGCGGCGGCGCCGGCCAGGCACCCCATGTCGCCGAGGAAGTCGTCGATGAGCCGCGCGGTGCGACTCCCCGCGACCCGCGCCTCGACCCATGCCAGCGACGTCGTCGCAGGCGGTGGGGCCGCCGGCTCGGCTGCGGACGCGGACGCGCGGGCGGGCCGTACCGCGGGCTGCGCGCCGGGCGTCGCCGGCGGCGCGACAGTCGTGCCGCTGCCCCCGGTGAACAAGGCGAGGCCCGCAAGCATCACCAGCACGGTCGGTGGCAGCGACGGCCCCAGCAGGGCCCAGGACGGCCGGTATTGGTCGGTCATGCGCGATCCGCTCCGCGTCGCCAGAACATCACGTCACCGGGGCCACGGCGCGCAGGGCCGCCGCCAGGTGCCGCGCGCTCGCGATGCGCTCGGATCGATGGGGACGCAGGGCGCGCTCCAGCACGCCCGCCAGGGCGTCTGGCATGCCGGGCCCTGTCGCGCACGCGCCGGCGGCGAAGGACCGGACTCGCTCGCACACGCCCGCGCGGGTGGGCGCCTCGAACGGATGCTGGCCCGTGATCACCTCGACGAGCGTGACCGCGAGCGCCCAGACGTCGTCGTGCTCGCCGGCGGCGTGGCCGTCGAGCGCATCCGGTGAGAGATACAGCGGCGTGCCGGCGACGGCGTCCTCGTCGTCGCACGCCCCGTGCGTGTCCCGCAGCCAGCGCGTCAGCCCGAAATCCAGCAGCTTGGGCAGTCCACCGCGGCCGAAGCCGATGTTGCTCGGCTTGATGTCGCGGTGCAGCCAGCCGTGTTCGTGCAGGGCGCCGAGCGTGTCGGCAATCGACACGCCGAGTGACAGCGCGTCGGGCACGCCGAGTGGCCCGTCGGCCAGTCGCGACGCCAGCGTGCCGCCCGGCAGGTACTCGACCACGAGGACCGGTGTGCCCCGCCACTCCTCCAGCCCGTAGATCGCGGCGACCTGCGGATGTTCGACGGCCGCCATCGCGCGCGCCTCGGCCAGCATCGCGTCCACGAGGCCCGGCGAGAGCGACGGCAGCGTCTTGAGGGCGACGGCGCGATCGAGGCGCGTATCGCGCCCCAGGTACACGACGCCCATTCCGCCGCGACCGATTCGGCGCTGCACCTCGAAACTGCCGCGCAACCGCGCGGGCAACGCCGCCAGCCGCCGGCCCCCACCGCAGGGACACGCCCCCGCGATGTCCACGATGGTCCCGCACCCCTCGCACTCGTAGGCGAGATCGTCGCTCTCCCCCTGAGGGTCTGGCGCCGCATCGCTGCGTCGCCGGAGGCTCTCCAACGCCAGTGCGGCCGTGCTCGCGGCCGCCGAGAGGCACGCGCAGTCACGGCGTGTGTGCCGTCGACCACCGCCGCGTGGGCCGACGAGCAGACCTGCCAGGGCCTCGCCTCGCGACGAGCCGATGGGCACGAGCATCGCGACGCCCGCGCGCGCGAGCCAGTCGCGATCGGCCCGAGGCAGCAGGCGGTACAGGCTGGCCGTCTCGTCCACGCGGATGGCTGGCGAGGGCGAGGCCAGCAGCGACGCGATCGCCGATGAGGGCGGCAGGACCGGAGCAACACCAGCCAGGGGTTCCCACGCCTCGGCCTGCGGCTGGAGCATGGCCACCACAGGAGAGTCGATGGCCGCCGGCACCTGGACCATCAGCGCCGCGGCGACCTCGCGCGGCGACCGCGCGTGCTGGATCGCGGTGACCATCGTCGCGAGGGCACCGGCATCGGTGCCTCGCCACGCCGCCATGCACGCGGAGACAGGCGACCACAGCCAGGCGTGCGCCAGCGACGCCACCCGCGACAAACGACGCATCGACAGTGGCGGTTCCGTGGCTGTCGACGCGGCAATCGCCGCGAGGGACCGCATCTGCAGCACCATCTGCTGCTCGAACCCCTGTGGCGCGACTGGCGGCCGCGACGATGCAGGCTGCGCCGCAGCGGCGACAGGCCGGCCGTCGATCAGCGCGTCGACGACGCGCCGCAGCTCCGGGGCGCCATCGCCCGCGCGACGACGAGGGCAAGGGGTTGCGAGCAGGCCCGTGTCGGTGACGTCACGCACGCGCCATCTCCGCGGCGAGCCGCTCGAGCGCGCGGCGCAGCGCGACGCGCGCGGTGTCCACGCGCGGCCTGTTGGTGAGCAGGGCCAGTTGCTCGAGCGAGTACCCCAGCTCCACGCGGGCGACGACGAGCCGACGGTCGCCTGGACGAAGGCGCGTGAGTGCCGCGCGGTACCGCTGCTCGGTTTCCGCCGCCACCGCCTCCTCGAGCGGTGACGGGCGCGCATCCGCATGCGCATCATCGATGACCGACGACAGGCCGCGTCGCGCGATCCGCCGGAACTCGTCGTTGATCCGATTGTCGACGGCGCGACGCAGGTACGCCTGCAACGCGCTGTGACCCTGGGGATCGAAATCGCCGAGCCGACGCAGCGTCTGGACGAGCGCCTCCTGTACCAGGTCGGCCGTGTCAGAGACAGTGCGCGCCCAGCGCGGCAACCGACCGCGCGCCCAGCGCTGCAGCGGGCCGACATGCTGCGCGAACAGGACGTGCAGCGCGGAGGCTTCGCCGCGCTGCGCACGCCGGAACAGGAGATGAAACGATTGCCGGCTGATCGCCGCGGCGACTCTGACTGGTGAGCGTACCTCGGCCGTAGCATTCACGAGGCCACTCCCACAGACATGTCGAGTACGACGGACGGGGGTCGAAGGATTCGCGCCGTCATGGGGCTCCCTGCAACGGTGCGCGTCGTGCGGCACCGGTCTTCCTCTCGCGCGCAGCCCGGCAGTAGACGAGGCGGACGAACGAGCCACGCGGGTTCGATCGGGGAAACGACACGCGTGGGCACGACCGAACGGCGCGCGTGCAGCGGCGCGACGCGTCGAGATGGGAGGAAGCGCTTACGGATGAGATGGGGCGTCGAGCCGAACCGGACGCCCTTCGCGCGCCGACTCGTATGCAGCCAGGGCGATGCGGAACGACTCGCGCGCGTCGCGGATCGTCGCCATCGGAGGCACGCCGGCGCGCAGGCACTCGACCAGGTGTCCCAGCGGGCCCGGCGAGGGTGGGCCGAACGGCTCGTCTCCGCTTCGTTCGAAGACCCAGTCCGAAGCGCCCGCCGCCAGCACGGCCGTCCCAGGCGAGCGGAACCACTGCTCCATCAACTCGCCACGCGTCCCGATCACTTCGAGTCGCACGACACTGTTGTGCTTGGGTGAGGGCCCCGTCCGGCGCGGCGCGTTGATGGTCCACGCCGCCTCGACCGTCGCGATCACGCCGCTCGCAAACGTCAGCACGGCATGGCCCCAGTCCTCGACCGCCAACTCCGTGTGGACGATGGTGCGCATCTTCGCTTCGACCTGCACGACCTCGCTCGCGGCGAGCCAGCGCAGGGCGTCAATCCAGTAGATGCCCTCGTCGATGAAGGCGCCGCCCGGTACCTGCTGCGGATCGACGAACCAGCCGGGGGTGCCCGAGTGGTACCAGTCCTCGGCGATCGACCAGCGCCCGACCTGGTGCAGGATGGCCACGTCCCCGATTTCCCCGGCGTCGATGCGGGCCTTGAGCGCACGATTGCGCAGGCGCATCAGGCCCTGAAACGGCACACAGACGACACCTGCCGCCTCCACGGCCTCGACCATCGCGTCGGCCTGCGCCATCGTCATCGCCATGGGCTTGCCCATCACCATGTGCTTGCCGGCACGCGCCGCCGCGATGGTGAGCGCGGGGATGTCGCACACGGGCGTGGCGATGTGGACGATGTCCACGTCGGGGCGGGCCAGCGCCTCCTCGTAGGCCGCGACGCCTGGCACGCCGAACGTCCGGCAGAAGGTCGCGCGGTGGTCGTCGTCGGGACTCGCGACGACCACGAGGCGCGCGTGCGGGTACTCGGGCAGCGCCCGCGCGACCCCGTACGCGGAATACCAGTGACCAAGGCCGAGGATCGCCACGCCGTAGGATTGCTGTTCAGTCATCGGGTAATGGACCCTCTCGAGCGAGTCAGGGAGGGACCGCTCTCCGAGCGGTCCATGTCCACAGCCGTCCCTCATGGACGGCCGGGACAGCCGTCGCTCATGGACGGCCGGGCGCGGTCGCTCATGGACGGCCGGGACGGCCGTCCCATGGACGGCCGGGACGGCCGTCCCTCCCTAATCGAGGAAGGGCGACACCAGGACGTTCCACAACGCGTACCCCTTCGGCGAGAGGTGCAAGCCCGTCCTTCACGAACAGGTCGGCGCGGCGGCTTGCCGTCCCAGCCGATCATCGGGCCATCCACGTCGACGAAGCCGAGACGGTCGTCGCGGTCGCACGCGTCGCGCACGAGGCGGTTCGCCGCGCGGACTTTGTCGACAATCGCCCAGCGCGCGAGGCTGGGCTTGATGCCGATGAAGGCGATGCGCGTGGCGGGCAACGCCGCGTGGACGCGCGCGACGAACGTCGCGAAGGCGGCCGTGACCTCCTCCGGCGTGCGCCCCGACGACAGGTCGTTGTCGCCCGCGTAGAAAACGACGGTCGCCGGGCGGTGACGGAGCACGAGGCGTTCGACGTGACGCACGGAGTCGGGAATCTGCGTGCCGCCGAAGCCGCGGTTCAGCACGCGGCGTCCGGGAAACGCCGTGGCGAGATCCCAGAGCCTGATACTCGAGCTGCCGACGAAGACAACGCCGCCGGGTGCGAACGGCCGGGCTTCGTCTTCGGCGACGAACGCCGCGATCTCCTTCGCCCATCGATCCTCGCCAACCGCCGTCGCCGACTGCGTCGTCGTTGGTAGGGCCGGCTGTCCCACTTGTCCGCCGGAGCCTTGGCGGAGGTGGAGCCGGCCATCTCCGCCCCGTCCCAGCCGGCCATCTCCCACGGCCCACGCGCGCGACGCGACCGTCCCCAGCGCGAGCGTCAGCAGCGTACGTCGCCTCATGGCTTCGCGCGCTCCGGCGCGATCATGTCTGGGGTCGTGACGCCGTTGGGCAGTTCCATGATGAAGGCGTTGCGGAAGTGGATCTCGGCGCCCTCGGCCTCCATGCACAGGTAGCCGCGTCGACGCGAGGAGTTGCGGATGCCGTTGACGAACTTGCCGTTGACCGACAGCTTGGCCACGCCGTCCACGGCCACCAGGTCGTAGGTGTTCCAGTTGCCACGGCCGAGCGCGCGCTTCTCGATGGACTTGCTGCGCGGCCCGCGCGGGTTGTCGGGGATGATCTGCACGCCACCGACGCCGAACAGCTCACCGTGCACGTAGTCGTCGGTCGGCATGCACGCCGTCCTTCACGTGGAGCTTCGGCCAGTCGAGCTCGAGCATCTGCACCTCGAGGCCGTCTGGCAGCCGGCCCTGCGGCGACGGGTTGGCCGCGCTCCAGATGAACACGCCGGAGTTGCCGCCCGGCTCCTGGTGCATCCACTCGATGTGGAGCACGAAGTTCTCGTACATGCGGTCGCTGCACATCACGCCGAGCGGCTTGCCTGTCGTGACGAGCAGGCCGTCCCTGACCGACCAGGTGTCGGGGTCGGTGTTGATGTTGGTCCAGCCCGAGAGGTCCGTGCCGTTGAACAGGGGCTTCCATTCGGGCCGGGACTGGGCGGAGGCCCCGGCGGTCACGAGGGCGCAACAGCACGCGAGGAGGAGGGTACGCATGGGTGGGCACACTATACTTCGCCGGGAACCGGGAACCGGGGAACCGGGGAACCAAGGACGGTAGGGCCGGCTCTCCGAGCCCGGCCACACACCCGCGCAGGGCCGCGTCGGGACAACGGGCCCTACCCCGGTAGAGAACGAACATGCACGCACCTGCCTCCTCAGCTCGTCGCCGCTTCCTCGCGGCCGCCGCCACGCTGCCTCTTGCCGCACCGGCCGCCGCTTCCATGGCGTCCGTGGTGCCGGGGCTCCCGGCGCGGATCAAGACGAGTTGCAACCTGTACTCCTTCAACGGCCCGCTCACCAAAGGCGAGATGACGCTGGAGCAGGTCATCGAGTACTGCGCCGAGATTGGCTTCGATGCGGTCGACCCGACGGGCTACTACTTCACGGGCTACCCCGAGGTGCCGACCGACGCGCTGATCTACAAGGTCAAGCACCTGGCGTTCAGCCTCGGACTGGGGATCAGCGGCACCGGCGTCCGCAACGACTTCGCGGTGCCCGACGCCACGAAGCGCGACGCGGACGTCGCGCACGTCACGCGCTGGGTCGAGGTGGCCGCGAAACTCGGTGCGCCGGTCTTGCGCGTGTTCGACGGCCGCGTGATGCCGGACGGGCACGCGAAAGCCGCGGTGATGGACTGGATCGTCGATGGCATCCAGCGCTGCGTCACGGCCGGCGAGGCGCGCGGCGTGGCCATCGTGCTGCAGAACCACAACGACGCACTGAAGGTGGCCGGCGACTACCTCGAGATCCGTCGGCGTATCCCGTCGCCGTGGTTCGGCCTGAACGTCGACATCGGCAGCCTGCGCACCACCGGCGACCCGTACGCCGAGATCGCGATGCTCGCGCCGTACGCCTACACCTGGCAGGTCAAGGAGCTCGTGTACCGCCGCGACAAGGAAGAGCGCGTCGACCTGAAGCAGATCGCGCGCATCCTGCGCGACGCCCGCTACCGCGGCTACGTGCCGATCGAGACGCTCGGCCCCGGCGATCCGAAGGACAAGGTCCGCCGCTACCTGGACGAGTTCAGGACGGCCCTACAGTAAGGAAGGCAGGAGGCAGGAGGCAGGAGCACTGCCCCCCCTGCGTTTCTCCGTTCTCGGATTGACACTCACGATACGACTTCGACGGAATGCACGCTCTCTGCAACTCGCGCCGAAGGGACCGCGACCTCGGCAGTCCGCGCCTACGAAGTGCAGGCCTCCGCCCTTGTCGCGGGCGACTCGAACGAGCGCACGCTGACCAACGCGGGCACGGCGATCGCGAGTTTCCCCCTCCCGTTCGGACTGACGTTCGAGAAAGTGCCGTAACGAGGCCATCGGCTAGCAGCCGAGCCTCCGAGATCTGCAACACGCGGGGCGCCACAGGAATGTCGCGCTCCGGCGCGTGCGTGAACGTTCAGCCGACGACCCCGCTGATGTCGGCCAGGTACACCTGTCGCCCGCCGTCGTGCGGCGAGTCGAACGCCACCAGACGGCCGTCGCGGCTCGCGCAGGGGTGCGTGTCGCAGCGCCACTCGCCTCGGTACGGGCGCGGCGACGGAAGGTCGGCAATCGGCACGCGGCGGTTGGTCGGCAGGTGGTACAGGTACGTGTGCTGGACCGAGTCGGCGTCCGGGTAGGTGTCGTTGAGCACCCACGCGTCGCCTGTCCCGGGCACGTAGGTGTTGTGCCCGTTGACCGTCATCACATCGGGCCCGACGACGGTGACCCGGCTGGTGCGGTCTTCGTAGAGGTAGAACCGCTCGCCGTGGCTCGGATGCCACGCCCACGCGAACACGTGCCGCGGGTCGCGCCAGACGAAGTGCGAGGTGCCCCCGTGGGGGTCGAGGACGTGGACGTCGGACCCGTCGAGGTTCAACGTCAACGCGCGTGTACGGAAGCCGGCGCCGCGGCCCGGCGTGCGCCAGCGATGGAGCGCGAAGAGTCGCGTGCCGTCGGTGTTGCACAGCAGGTGATTGAACCAGTGCGTCGAGGTCGGCCCGAACGCGGCGTCCTCGCGTCCGGTGAACGAAATCTTCACCGCGTCGGCGAGCGAGAAGATCAGCCGCTGCCTACCCGTTCGCATGTCGAGGCGCCAGATGCCCGAGTCGTCAGGAGCGAGAACGTCTCTGCGCGGATCGGGCACGCCGGCGTAGCCGTAGCCGGGACGGGTGTCGTTCAGGCGACTGAAATCTGGCGCGAAGCCCTCGCGCCCGTCTGGCGTCAGGCAGTAGAACGGGTGCGGCAGCGTCCGCGTGCGTCCTGTCGCCACGTCACGCACGTGCGAGACGAACCGGCCGTCCACGCGGTCGTTCCACGCGACGTCGCTCGCGCTGCCCGGCACCCATTGCAGCATGCAGCCCTGCTGCCAGTTCCACGCGTGCGTCCGTCCCAGCTCGATCCAGCGGTCGCCATCGCCGATGTCGACCATGCCGATCCCGATCGCATCGGCTGGAGTCGGCGATCGACCCTCGAAGGTGACCGCGTTGGCCAGGACCAGCCGGTTGGTCGGGTCGAAGAGCAGCTTGTCGTAGTACCCGCGCCAGTGGAATGCCGGCCCGCGCGTGATGGCGCGCACTCGCACCGTCGCGTGGCCGGCCTGCGCCCCGCGCGCGTGTCGTCCACCAGCCAGCGGAAGGCCGGCGCTCAGCGCGGCCAGGAGCGCACGTCGCGAGATGTCCATGGCGGCCGATGGTATCGCGGTGGCCGATGGGCGTCTCAATCGTCGGGCCGCACGTCACCGCGACGACGGGAGGAAGGAAACCGGAGGCGGCGTCAGACGAACGGGTTCACGACGCGAACGATCCCGTAGCGAACGTCGCCAGCAACTCGTCGGCTTCGCGCCGTGCCTCCGGCACCGGCAGTAGCGGCGCGGCTGACTTCGCAGGTCGCGTGACGGCGGCGACCAACTCGACGAGCGCTCGGCCTCTCCGACGCCCACGCCGGCCGACAGCCAGTGCTGCCGTCGAGCGTCGCGACCGCTCGCCGCTCGTGGGCCTCCCACGTTGCCCGGAGCACCATGCGCCCGTGCCGTTCCCATTACCCCGGTGGCCCCCGCCGCGTGCATCTGTCGGTTGCTTCCGCGACGGATACCAGCCTTCCCCGCAATTCAGGCGGGTCGGCGTCCACATCGTCACTTTCGAGGCCTGCTCAGGATTCACGCGCGTTACGGCCCGCGCGCTTGCTCGCCTCCCAGATGGAGACATCGTGCCTGCAGCTTCGACAGCGAGGTCGCCCGCGCCATCGTGCAGGTAGCTACCGAGTCGAACCGACCACTACTCGGGTGGAACTTCCAGCCACTGGTCCTCCGCTTCGTGGCGCACTGAATAATCCGGGCCAATCGTTCCTATCGTCCCGGAGGCGGTCGATGCGAATCTATCCTTCGTCCTTTTCCCTTCCCCTTTGTCTGTCTTCTGCGTTCCACGTTCCGTTGAGTTACCATGCGCACCAACGGTTCCATGGGCGCCTCTCGGGATGGTCGTGTCCCGGTCCGGCCCGTCCGTCGTCCCTCCCAGACGGCGAGTCTACCCAGGGTCCGTTCGATCGCCGACGTCCTGGCGATCGACCGGCCCTCGTCGTGTTGCTCGCACGCCTCGGGCCCCGCCCGACGCGCGATCTCACGTGCGATCCGAGTTCGCCCTGCCTCCGACTCGCAACGGGAGACCGCATGCTCAAGACCGCACGTGTGATGACCACCTTGCTCGCTGCCGTGATGCACGGCGACGCCCTGGCCCAGGGGCTGTCGCAGGCCACGCTGTCGGGCACGGTGAGCGACACGACGGGCGCCGTCATTGCCGGCGCGACCGTCGCGATCTCCAGCCCGCAGCTGATCGGCGGCGCACGCCCCGTGACCAGCGCCGGCGACGGCACGTTCCGGGCAGCCAACCTGCCCGCCGGCATCTACGACGTGGAAGCGATCGCGAACGGGTTCCGCGCCACACGGCGGACCGGCCTGCGCCTCGAAGCGGGCGCCACGGTGGTCGCGGACCTGACGCTCGACATCGCCGGCGTCGCCGACACGGTGGTCATCGAAGGCACCTCGACGGGCGTGGACGTCCGGAGCGCCGCTGCGCCCGTGCGCCTCGATCAGGATCTGCTGTTCAACCTGCCGACCTCGCGCGACGTCTCGCGCCTCATCAACCTGGCGCCGGGCGTCGCCGCCGACGTCGCGTTTGGCGGCAGCCAGCGCAGCAACGGCCTGTTCGTGGACGGCACGAACATGACCGATCCCTTGTTCCAGGATCCACAGCTGCGCGTCAACCACAACTGGGTCGAGCACGTCCACATCGCCGGCCTCGGCGCCGCGGCCGAGTACGGCGGCAGCACCGGCGTGGTCGCCAACAGCGTGCTCCGCTCCGGCGGCAATCGCACCTCGGGTCTCGGCGAGGTGTGGACCATCCAGCCAGGCTGGCTCGCCAACAACACCAGCGACCTCGAGGATCGCCTGCAGACGTCGTTCGCCTCGCGGAAGGTCAACTCGTGGTGGGAAGGCAGCGGACAGGTGGGTGGCGCGATCGTGCGCGATCGCCTGTGGTACTTCACCGGCCTGCAGGGCGCGGGCCACGACGACACGCCGGCGGGATTCGAAGGCCCGGGGTCGCGCGACGAGCGCGAGTGGCAGTGGCTCGGCAAGGTCACGCACGCCGTCACGCCGGCACTGCGCCTGGAAGGGTTCGTCGAAACCGGCACGCGTGACGTGTCGGGCGAGTACGTCGACCGCCTGACGCCCATCGAGGCCTCCTCGGACATCACGTACGACCAGCAGGCCTGGAACCTGCGCGCGACCTGGACGCTCGGCGACCGGTCGCTGCTCGAAGTGCGGTACAGCGGGTCCGACGTCGACTCCTACGAAGACCCCCACGCCCCGAGACGCGTGAGTCCGCACTTCCCGATCTACGACATCTCGACGGGCATCACCACCAACGCCGCCTACTACTACTTCGACAACCTGTCGGGCCGACAGGAACTCACGGCGAGCCTGTCGCGGTACGTGTCGAACCGGTACGGGCGCACACGACCTCAAGGCCGGACTCGAGTTCGACTCGACCCGCGCGTCACAAGTCATCGGCCTGAACGGCGGGCAGGCCCTCTACATGAACGGCGACGTACCCTATGCCGCCGAGTACTGGGCCGGCGACGAGTCGTCGGCCTCGACGCGCCGGCTGTCGGCGTTCGTCCAGGACGCCTGGTCGCTGCCCGGGCGGCTCACGCTCTCGGCAGGGCTGCGGGTGGACGTCAACCGCGGCAGTGTCCCCCGGATCAGCAACGTCTTCTCGACCACGCCGGTCTCGCCCCGCATCGGTCTGGCGTGGGACGTGCGCGGCGACCATCGCACGGTCGCTCGCGCGCACTACGGGCGCTACCACGACACGATCTTCAGCAGCCGCATCGCCCAGGCCGATGTCAGCGGCATCACGCCCTACACCTGGGCGCTCTACGTCGACGGCGAGCTCGTGCCACAGGTGACCAACCCGCCGCCGGCCTTTCGTGTCGCCGACGACCTCGAGCACTCCGGCGTCGATCAATACGTCTTCGGCGTGGACCACGAACTCCCCGGACGCGTCGTCGTCACCGCCCAGGGCATCGTCCGGCGCTTCGACGCGTTCCTGGGGCTCATCGACGAGGGATTGACCTACACGCCTGTCGAGCGTCGTGACCCCGGCCCGGACGGGCGACTTGGCACGGCCGACGATGGGGACCTGCTGCAGGTGTTCGCGCTGACCAACCCGGGCAACCGGCAACTCGTCTACGCGAACCCGGACGGCGCGTACAACCGGTACGCGGCCGCGCAGTTGGTCGCGCGACGGCCGTTCCGCGGGTTCTGGCAGATGCAGGCGTCCTACACGTGGTCGCGCAACGAGGGGACGGTCGGCAACCGGTGGCACGTCAATGCCGCGCGCTTCGACCTCGGCAGCCCCGGACGCTTCGTGAACCCGAACGCCTTCATCAACGCAGACGGCCGCGCGACGTTCGACCCGACGCACGAGGCCAAGGTGCTCGGGACGGTCCGTCTGCCCTGGTTCGGGGGCGCCAACCTGAGCGGCGTGTACCGCCACACCACCGGCAACGCGTGGGGCCGACGCGCCCGCATCACGGGGCTGCCCCAGGGCCAGGAACCGATCCGCATCGAACCGCAGGGCGTGCGCCGCGCCGAGGCGATCAACCGCCTCGACGTGCGCGCGGAGAAGACCTTCCGCCTCGGTGGCGCGGGACGCACGATCGGCATCTTCCTCGAGGGCTTCAACGTCACGAACCAGGGCGTCGCTGACTCGGACACGGGCCAGCCATACGTCGAGTTCTCTGGCGCGACCTTCGGCCAGCCGCAGACATGGGTGAGCCCACGCCTGCTGCGCGCCGCGGTTCGCTACACGTTCTGAGCGCCGGCGCGGCGCGCGGGCCTCAGACGAACGGGTTCACGACGCGAACGGTCCCGTAGCGAACGTCGCCAGCAACTCGTCGGCTTCGCGCCGTGCCTCCGCCACCGGCAGTAGCGGCGCGGCTGACTTTGCAAGGACACAGCCATTGGCGCCGGCCCCTCGACCGCGGGCAGGCGTGTCGCGTTCCGCCTGCGCCACGACTGCGGCGGACACGTTGGCGTTGTGCGTTCGGCGTTCACCGCCCCCTGTCGCATCCGTCCGCCAATTTCGTTCTCCCTCCGAGCCGCGGCCATCCTGGTCGGGCCCGGAGGAGACATGAAGCCCCTGATTCCCGCTCTCGCACTCACCCTCGTCCTGCCAGCACTCCCGGCCCTGGCGCAGAAGAGCCGGGCCGATCTGCCTGTCGAGGTCACGTTCCGCAAAGATCCGGGCGACGCCGTCACGGGCGATGACGACGGCCCCTACGTCCATGCGGCGAGGAACGTCCGCGCCATCCTGACGGGGTGGGAGGAGGGCAATCTGGTGTTCGACACCAACGACAAGCGCGGCGATGGCGGTCGACGCGTGCTGCTCCACTTCCCGCCGGACTCCGGCATGACCGACGGCGCGGCCGATGTGTTCATGCCCATGCGGTCCGTCGATCTGTACGCGCTCGAGGACGACCTGCGCACGCTGGTCCCCGGCGCGTCCGTCCAAAAGCGACTGAACATCAGCTGGACATCCGGCAAGCTGAACTACCACCTGCGATGGAACGGCCAGAACGGGGCCGGCTTCGTCACCGTGACGTGTACGGCGGCCGCGCCCGTCAACACCGCCGGAGACACCTGCGGGGCCTGGACGTTCACGGCGCGCGCCGACGATGTCGGACAAGGCCAGCCTGTACTGGACGCCCAGCAAGGGGAGTTACAAGGAGACCTATCTCGCCACCGTGTCCATGCCACACGAGGGGTACGTCATCGTCAAGGAGTAATGCCGCCGGGTGTACCATGACGCCCTGACCACCGATGGATCCGAACCGGGCACCCGAGGACTCGGCCCGGCCGAGACGGCCGCTCCCGGATGAGTCCACCCAGGGTCTGCTCGGCCGCCTGCGACACGGCGACCGGCAGGCCCTGGACGTGTTGCTGGTGCGCGTCGGACCCCGCTTGAGACGATGGGCAGCCGGACGCCTTCCGCAACACGCGCGCGAGGGCGCCGACACCGAGGACCTCATACAGGACACCCTGGTTCACGCACTCCCCCACCTGTCCACCTTCGAGGCGACGGGCAGGGGCGCGCTCCACGCGTACCTGCGGCAGGCCGTGCTCAATCGCATCCGCGACCGCTGGCGCCAATGGAAGCGCCGCCCGGCCGGCACGCCGCTCCGCGACGACCTGCACGATCCGGCGGCCTCGCCCCTCGACCTGACGATTGGACACGACGTCGCCAGGCGGTACGAAGCGGCGCTGTCGCGCCTGCGCGAGGAAGACCGTGCGCTGATCGTCGGCCGGGTCGAACGGGGGTGCGGATACGAGGAACTCGCCGCCACGCTGGGGAAGCCCACGGTGTCGGCAACGCGGAAGGCCACCGAACGGGCCCTGCTTCGGCTCGCCACGGAGATGGACCGCGATGAGTGAGTCGGCCAAGCCACCCGGATCGCCCGAGCTCGAACGCCTGGCGGCCTCCGTGCTCGCGGGCGCCGGCGTGGACTGGGACGCCGCCGCGGCCGCGGCGCCGCCCGATACGCAGGGCGTCGTGCGCCAGTTGCGCGCCCTGGCTGCGATCACGCGCTTCTACGACGAGTGGCAGCACGTGGACCGGGCCGCCCCCACGCTGGCGGCCGGAACGGCGTGGGGACCGCTGCGTGTCGATGCGTTGATCGGCAGCGGGGCCTACGGCGAGGTGTACCGCGCCTGGGATGCCCGCCTGGGGCGTGAGGTGGCCCTGAAGCTCCTGCGCGCTGGCGAGGGCCACCAGCACGCGCCGGGCACGGTCACTGTCGCGGAGGCCCACCGCCTCGCCCGCGTGCGTCATCCCCACGTGGTCACCGTCCATGGCGCCGAGCGAATCGACGGTCGGGTGGGCTTCTGGATGGAACTGGTCGCCGGCGAGACGCTGGCCCAGGAACTGGACCGCCGGGGACCGCTGCCAGGTGACGAGGTCGTGGCGATTGGGCGCGCGCTGGCAGGCGCGCTGCAGGCCGTGCACGCCGCCGGCCTCGTACACGGCGACGTCAAGGCCCAGAACGTGATGCGCGAACCCTCGGGGCGCATCGTGCTCATGGACTTCGGCGCGGGATCGGCCGGCTGGGTGGAACCTGACACGGGACAGCCGGCGGGTGCTGCGCTCACCCCGCGGTACGCGGCGCCCGAAGTGCGGCAGGGATTCCCCGCGACAGCGGCCTCCGATGTCTACAGCCTCGGTGTGCTCCTGCATCTGCTGGCCACGGGGCGCTTTCCTGATGGACCGCGTGCGTGGAGCACCGCGGACCACGGCCACGCGCGCCCGCCGGGCCGACTGGCGGAACTCGTGGGTGACGCCCTCGCCACGGACCCCGCCCGCCGCCCCGCCGTGGCGACCCTGATCGATCGGCTCGCGCCGACTCGTCCCCGCGCCGCTGGCCCGGTCCTGTGGGGCGCCGCCCTGCTGACGGTCGCCGTCGCCGCCGCGATCGCCATTGCGGGCCGCGCGTCGGCACCCGGCGGCCCCACCGCCACGGGGCTGCCGAGCGTGCAGCGACTGCCCGTCCCTCGCCACCTGCTCGTCGGCCAGCCCGCGCGCCGGGCGCCCCTGCTGACGTTCACCGAGCCGGAGGGACACGTGGCGGTGCTCGACGTCGACTCGATGACGCCGCGCCGCCTCGTCAGGGCTGGCGACAGCGAAGGCGCCGAGTTCACGAGCCCGTCTCCTGACGGGTCGACGATCGCCTACCAGTGGCGTCGCGCAGACGACCAGTACGAGTTGCGGGTGGCGCCGGCGACGGGCGGCGCGTCGAGAGTGATCGTGGCAGCCGACCCGGCGCGCTATCCGAGGCCGCTCGACTGGTCCGACGACGGCCGGCTGCTCCTGGTGCTGAGCCGCTCGCCTGATGGGGCCCGCGAGTTGACGCTGCTGCCGATCGGAGGCGGACCTGCGCGCGTCGTCCGACGGTTCCCGTCGGCCGCGCCGTTTGCGGCCACGCTGTCGCCCGACGGGCGGTTCGTGGCCTTCGACGACCTCGCACCTGGCGCGACGGCCAGGGACGTGTGGGTGACCGACGTGCGCCGCGGCGAGTCGTGGCCACTCGCGCCCCACGCGGCAAGCGATGCCTTTCCCGCGTGGACGCCCGACGGCGGCGCGGTGTTCTTCGTGAGCGACCGCGCCGGCAGCGCCGACGGCTGGCTGCAGCCCGTTCGCGAGGGACGGGCCGTGGGCGAGCCCGTCGTGGCCGCGCGTCATCTCGGCCGCACGTCTCCCCTCGGGTTCGGTACGGACGGCCGCTACTACTTCCTCGCGCAGACGTCGGTGATCGATGCCTTCACGGCTCCAATCGACGTCCGGGCCGGACGGGTAGGTACACCGGTGCGGGTGTCATCACGATTCGAGGGGGCCTCGGCCCAGCCGGCGTGGTCCCCGGACGGCCGGCACCTCGCCTACATCGGCCTGCAGGGCCCTATTCGCGGGGACCGCGGCGGCCACGTGCTCGTCGTCCGGGACGCCACCAGCGGAGACGAGCGCATCCTCGGGCAATCGCTCGCCATCTTCCTCCCGTCGCTGGCGTGGGCCCCCGACGGCGGCGCCGTGGTGCTCCACGCGACGGACCCGACCAACCTCACGGCCCTGCAGCAGGTGGACGTGACCACGGGCGCGGTCTCGCCTGTCGCCGGGCGCCTGTCGACACGACTCGGGTTGCGGCCGGCGCCAGACGGCCGGCACATGCTCTTCGTCGATGCGCGAGGTCTGGTGGCGATCGACGGGGACTCGGGGAACGAGCGCGTGTGGGTGCCGCTCGCGACCAGCGGCGTGGCCCGTATCCTGAAGTTCGCGGTGACGCGTGACGGGCGCAGCATCGCCTACTCCGGTCCGCTGCCGGGGGCCGATCGGACGACCCTCCGCGTCGCCGGCCCCTCGGGCACGGTGAACGAACTCGCGCGATCGGGGCCAGGTGAGCAACTGGTGGTGCAGTGCTGGACGCCCGACGGGCAGTACGTCCTGTTCACCCGGCGGCGCCCGGGGGCACGCGCCGAGGCCGAGCCCCACGCCCTGTGGGTCGCACGCCACGACGGCCACGAGGTCCGTTCGCTCGACTTCCGGATCGCGGGACTCACGCAGTTCAACGGCGTGACCATGCACCCCGACGGGACAGCCATCGCCTACACCGTGGGGGACGTGTCGTGGGAGGCGTCACGCCTCGTGGATTTCCTCGACGCACGCCGCCGACTCCTGCGCTTCTGATCGACTCCGGTGCTCTGCGTGGGATCATGGCTGCGCCCATGCTGCGAACCCTCGGCGGCGCGCTTCGTCCTCACGTCAATGCCCGCACCCGCGCGCGAGGTGAGGCCTACCTGCGGCAGGGGCGCGTCACGGTGATCCACACGGGCACGGGCAGTGTGTCTGCCAGGGTCCGCGGCTCCGTCCCGTACGAGGTCTCCCTGACGATCGACGGGCACGTCCTGCGGCCCGCGTGCGACTGCCCCTACTTCGAGGGGCTGCAGGAGCCGTGCAAGCACGTCTGGGCGCTGGCGCTCCTGGCCGACAGGCAGCGCCTGATCGACGTGCCGCCGGAACTCGAGGTGGAGCACGGCGATCACGACATCGAGCCGTTCGAGTCATCCGAGCTCGCCGACATCTCCTCGGCCCGGCTCGCCATCGCTCGAGCCGCGCGGCGGTCGGGACGCGCCGGCTCGCAGGCATGGCAGCAGTTCCTCGCCGCCGTGCCGGCCGCCGGTCATGCGACGACGCTGCCGGCCACCACCGGCGAGCTGCTGTACGTCTTCGATCCGGTCCGGTCGGCCAACACCCTGGGGCTGCACATCGAACTGCTCCGGCGCCAGCGCAAGAAGAACGGCGAGTGGGCCAAGCCGCGCGACGCCTCGATCATGCGGAACGACATCCGGTCGCTGCCCGACGAGGCCGACCGCGAGATCCTCGAGCGCGTCTGCGGAGCGGCCAACGCCTGGAGCGCCGCCTGGAACGTCGGCTACTCGCTCCCCGTGCCCTCGCCGTTCGTGCTCACGCCGATCCTGCAGCGTGATCTCATCGAGCGGCTGTGCGCCACGGGCCGCTTCTGGCTGCGCCCTGTCGGCTCGGACGGCGACCCCGCCGATCTGCTGCCGCTCCGGTGGGACGGCGACCCGGCCGTCTTCCGCCTCGTGATCGACGGGACGGCCGCCGGGGGGTACACCGTGACGGGTGTGCTCGATCAGGCCGGGCAGGCCCACCCGCTCGGCGACGCGCTGTTCGTCACGCGCACGGTCGTGCTGTGGCGGCCCATCGGCGACGACGTCGCGCGGCTGTCGCCCTTCGATGCGTCGGGCGCCGACCGCTGGCTCGCCGCCCTCCTCAACGCCGGCACCGTGGAGATCCCTCCCGCCGGCGCGACGCCGCTGCTCGAGACGCTCGCCTCGTCGGGCGCCACGCGCGTGACGGCCCCTGCCGACCTCCACGTCGAGACCCGCGACGCCGCGCCGACGCCCATCGCCCGCATTCGCCGCCCACGCGGGCGGGCGACGCCGTGGAGCCCGATGCGCCTCCACGTGACGGTGGCGTTCGCGTACGGCCCGCAGGAGATTGGGGCGGATTCCCCGCAGCCCCTGGTCTTCGACAGGACCTCCCGCGTGGCCTGGCGCCGCGACCGCGCCGCCGAGTCCGCCGCGCTCGCCCGGCTGGACGCCCTCGGGGCCAGGCCACTGACGGAGATGGTCCCGTCGAGTCAGGCCTTCGAGCCGCCGGTCGCGATCGCCGGCCGCTACGACCTCGCCGAGTCGGGGCTGACCTCCGTCGTGCGCGCCCTGGTCACCGAGGGCTGGCGCGTCGAAGCCGAGGGCCGCGTCTATCGCCGGCCCGGCGCGTCGACGCTCGGCGTCCGCTCCGGCATCGACTGGTTCGAACTGCGCGGATCGGTGGACTACGACGGCGTGGCAGCCAGCCTGCCCGCCGTCCTCTCCGCCGCGCGCCGGGGCGAGGCGTTCGTGACCCTCGACGACGGGTCGCTCGGCCTGCTGCCCGACGAGTGGCTGGCCCGATCGCTGCGCATGACGGCGATCGGCGACATCGACGGCGACCACGTGCGCTTCCAGCCGTCGCAGGCCGCGCTCATCGACGCCTGGCTCGCCGAGCAGCCCGCCGTGACGTGGGACGAGCCCTTCGCGCGCCTGCGCGACACGCTGGCGGGGTCCCTCGACATCACGCCCCTCGACGCGCCGCCGAGCTTCACCGGCGAGCTGCGCGACTACCAGCGCGACGGCGCTCGGCTGGTTCGCCTTCCTGCGGCGGTTCGGCTTCGGCGGCTGCCTGGCCGACGACATGGGCCTCGGCAAGACCGTGCAGGTGCTGGCCGCGCTCGATGCGCAGCGCCTGCAGCGCGAACGCGACGGCGCGCCGCGCCTGCCGTCGCTCGTCGTCGTGCCGCGCTCGCTCGTCTTCAACTGGCTCGAGGAGGCCGCGCGCTTCGCGCCGGCCCTGCGGGTGCTCGACGCGTCCGGCGCGCGGCGACGGGAGCGGCTCGAGGCCGTCGGCGATCACGACGTCGTCCTGATCACCTACGGCACGCTGCGGCGCGACGTCGAGCACCTCCGGCAGATCGCGTTCGACTACGCGATCCTCGACGAGGCGCAGGCGATCAAGAACGCCGGCACGTCGGCCGCGAAGGCCGCGCGGCTGCTGCGGGCGCGGCACCGCCTGGCGCTCACCGGCACGCCGGTCGAGAACCACCTCGGCGAGCTCTGGAGCCTGTTCGAGTTCCTCAACCCCGGCATGCTCGGCGGCGCGACGGCCTTCACCGGTGCGCGCACGATCGCGCCCGCCGACGACGAGGAGATGCTCGCGATCCTGGGGCGCGGCCTGCGTCCCTTCATCCTGCGCCGCACGAAGGAGCAGGTCGCCTCCGAGCTGCCGGCGCGCACCGAGCAGACGCTCTACTGCGATCTCGAGCCCGCCCAGCGCAAGCGTGTACGACGAGCTGCGCGCCGACTACCGCGGCCAGCCTCCTCGGCAAGGTCGATCGCGACGGGCTCGGCCGATCGACGATGCACGTGCTCGAGGCGCTGCTGCGCCTGCGCCAGGCCGCCTGCCACCCGGGCCTCGTCGACGACGCGCACGCGCACGGACCGTCGGCCAAGCTCGACATCCTCGTGCCGCGCCTCGAGGAACTCGTCGAGGAGGGCCACAAGGCGCTCGTGTTCTCGCAGTTCACGTCGCTGCTCGCCCTGCTGCGGCGAGGCTCGACGCGTCAGGACATCCCCTACGAGTACCTCGACGGCCGCACGCGCGACCGCGAGGCCAGGGTCGACGGCGTTCCAGGAAGGGCCCGACTGCCGCTCTTCCTCATCAGCCTCAAGGCCGGCGGACTCGGCCTCAACCTCACGGCCGCCGACTACGTGTTCCTGCTCGATCCCTGGTGGAACCCCGCCGTCGAGGCGCAGGCCATCGACCGCGCGCACCGCATCGGCCAGACCCGGGCCGTCTTCGCCTACCGGCTCATCGCCCGCGACACGGTCGAGGAGAAGGTGCTGGAACTGCAGGCAGGCAAGCGGGAGCTCGCCGAGGCCATCGTCCGCGCAGACGCGTCGCTGCTTCGCGACCTGAAGCGCGAGGACCTCGAGCTGCTGCTCTCGTAGGCCTGTCCCCTCGCCTGCCATCGCGCGTCCGCCACCGGTTGCGCGCCCTTTTGGGGCGGAAACATCCTCCAGTTTCGCCCCCGGCACTCCATCGTGAAAGGATAGAGACACCCCGCAGATGTTCATCACCGCCACGCGTGTGGCAACAAGTAAGGAGGCAGACCCATGGCGTTGATTCGAGGACTGGACGGCGGAAGCGTCAGCGTCGACGACACGACCGTGCAGGCTCTTCGCGAGAGTCTCGCAGGGGCGCTGCTGGTTCCGGGCGACGACGGCTACGATGAGGCGCGAACGGTCTGGAATGGCATGGTGGACCGCCATCCGGCCCTGGTCGCCAGGTGCACATCCACCGACGACGTCGTGAAGGCCGTTGGCTTCGCACACGCACACGGCACGCTGGTCTCCATTCGCGGCGCCGGCCATCACATCGCCGGCAACTCAGTGGCCGAGGGGGCGCTGCTGATTGACCTCTCGGCGATGCGCGAGGTCACGCTCGATTCCGCGACGGGCGTGGTGACCGCGGGTCCTGGCGCCACGCTGGCCAACGTCGACGCCGCAACAGGCCCGTCGGGCTGGGCTGTTCCGACGGGCATCAACTCCACGACCGGTATCGCCGGCCTGACGCTCGGTGCGGGGTTCGGCTGGCTGAGCCGCAAGCACGGCATGACCATCGACAACCTCCTGTCGGCGCAGGTCGTGACCGCGGCTGGCGACGTCCTCACCGCCAGCGCGACAGAGAACCCGGACCTGTTCTGGGCCCTGCGCGGAGGGGGCGGCAACTTCGGTGTGGTCACCAGCTTCCGCTTCCAGGCCCGCCGTGTCGGCCCCGATGTGCTGTCGGGCCTGATCGTGCACCCCTGGTCGGCGGCGCGAGACGCACTCGCCTACTATCGGGAGTTCACCGCGAAGGCGCCCGACGAGTTGACCGTCTGGTCGGTGCTGCGCAAGGCTCCGCCGCTGCCGTTCCTGCCCGCTGACGTGCACGGCCAGGAGGTCGTGGTCTTCGCCTTGGCGTACTGCGGTGATCCGGCTGAAGGCGCGCGCGTCATCGAGCCGCTGCAGGCCTTCGGTGCGCCGGTGGGCGCGCACGTGGGCGTCCAGCCGTTCGCAGCCTGGCAACAGGCGTTCGACCCGCTGCTCACGCCTGGCGCGCGCAACTACTGGAAGTCGCACAACTTCACCGCGCTCGCCGACGGCCTGATCGATCAGTTGATGGCCGCCGTCGATTCCCTGCCGTCCGGCGCGTCTGAGATCTTCCTGGCCCACCAGGGCGGCGCGCAGGGGCGTATCGCCAGCGACGCCACCGCCTATCCCTACAGGGACACGCAGTACGTGATGAACATCCACACACGATGGGACGCGGCGGCCGACGACGAGGCGTGCATCGCCTGGGCGCGATCGCAGTTCGACGCGACGGCGCCGTTTGCCACCGGAGGCGCCTACAGCAACTTCATGCCCGACGATGGCGAGGATACGTCGGCCACTGCGTATGGCGCCAATGCCGCGCGTCTTGCCGAGATCAAGGCGAAGTTCGATCCCGCCAACCTGTTCCGGATGAACCACAACGTGCGGCCGCGCGGCTGAGCGCGGGTCAACGGCAGAGTAGCTCTGGCAGGCGTGGCGTCACCTGCCAGAGCCGGCGAGCAGCCATGTCCGCGGCAGCCTGACGAACGCGATCTCCTCGTACGCAGACGATCGGCCGCGCTCGTAGATCAGCCCGATGTCGCCGCCGAGGTCGACGAGGCCCGAGTACGCCGACGGACCGGGATAGACGAGCGTCGACACGCGCCACGATCGGGCATCGTCGTCGCTGATGCGCACCGTCATGCGCTCGCGCCTGGCGCTCGCCGGGTTGGCGAACACGATCCACCCGCGTCCGGGCGCGTCGCCGGGCACCGAGAGGATGCTGGCCTGCGCCGGCGGCTCCACCAGTGCGCGGTCGAAGGTGACCTCCGACCGCGTGCGTCCTCCGTCCAGACTCGTGGCAATCGCCCGGAAGTTGCCCTCGGGGCGCGGCGGGTGGTTGCGCATGTTGTGCAGCAGCCGCCCGTCCGAGAGCTCCACCACCTGGCTCTCGTTGGTGCCATCCGTCGCGACTGCGCCGATCTGCCACGTCGCCCCGTTGTCGTCGCTGTAAATCAGGTGCGCCCTGTGGATGCCGCTGCCTGCGAGCGCGTGATTGCCTGGAATCACGAGGCGCCCGTCGCGCGCCTGGATTCCGATGCCGGGTCCGAGCGAATACCACGTCCAGTCGGGACGCTTCACGCTGGCCGTCAGGTCGCGCGGGGCCGACCACGTGCGCCCGTCGTCCGTGCTCGACAGCACCCACGGCCGCGGAAGGGAGCGGCTGCGCCCGTCGATGATGGCCTGCTCCTTGTCGGCGCCGGCGGTGCGAATCACGAACAGCCACATCGTCGCCGTGGCGTGGTCCACGACGACGCACGGGTTGCCGAACGTGTCGGGGCCGTCGTCGCCGACGATGACGAGAGGCGACCACGACCCGCCGCCATCGTCACTGCGGCGCATGACCAGATCGATGTCACCGGCATCGGCAGCGCCCTGACGCCGGCCTTCCGCGAATGCAAGCAGGGAGCCCTTGGGTGTCCGGACGACGGCCGGGATGCGGAACGTGTGGTAGCCGTGCTCCCCGGCCTTGAAGACCGTCACGTGTTCCGGCGCGTCGAGGCGTACCAGCTCGACGCCCGACACGTCCCATCCCGTGGCGCCGGGGACGGCGTCGAGAGTGAGCGAGAGGTCGAGGCGTCCAGCGCCAGGCGTCACCCGGCCCAGCGACAGCGCGCGGAAGTCCTTCGTGTAGGACTCCTGCCGCGGCACACGGTCGTGCGCGGCGCCCAGCAGGGGCGGGTCGTGCGCCTCGCCAATCGTGGCCGTCACGCCGGCATCGCCGAGCTGCACGCGCACGCGCGCGCCAACGCTCGACGACGGCGCGGTGTAGAACACGCGCACCTCGAACGGGCCGGGCTGCAGCATCTCCACCGACCAGCGCACGGTGCCGCCGGGCCGCCACTCCGTGAAGAAGGAGCTGTTGGGAAAGCGATTGCTGCGCCTGACGCTGCCGTCTGCCCGTCCCTCGCCCGCCGGCAGCCACGTGCGCCGCGCGCCGCCAACAGGGATGGGCCGCGTGTCGGGCGTCTTCTCGACGATCGCGTCGGCGATGGCTCGCGCCGACGCACGGAGGCGACCGGCGAGGTCGGGCGTGCGGGCCGCGATGTCCTCCCGCTGGCCGGGATCGGTGTCCAAGTCGTACAGGCGACCCTGGGCGTCCAGCCGGTGGCGCTGCGTGCGGACGCTCACACCCGCGGCGTTGAAGGCGAAGAGCTCACGGTCGGGCCATGACGCCGCCTCGCCGCGCACCAACGGCACGAGGCTGCGGCCATCGAGCGGACGGTCGGCGGGAACCGGGACGTCGGCCAGCGCCGCGAGCGTCGGCAGCAGGTCGATGGCGCCGGCGATCTCGCGTACGGTCTTCCCGGCGGGCACACGACCGGGCCAGCGCAGGAAGAAGGGCACGCGCACACCGCCCTCGTCCACCGAACCCTTCCGTCCGCGCATGTCGCCGTTCCAGCGGCTGCCGTTGGGACCGTTGTCGCTCATGTAGACGACAACGGTGGACGCGGCCAGGCCGCTCCGGTCCAGCGCCTCGAGCAGGCGACCCACGTTGTCGTCGATGTTCTCCGTCATGGCGAGCGCGGCACGGGTGTGCGCGATGTCTTCGTCGGCCCGCGAGCGGTGCGGCACGTCGAGCGGACGCGTGCTGTAGCGATCCCAGTAGGCGTCGGGCACCTGCATCGGCGAGTGCGGCGTCGGCAGCGCCACGACGGCGAGGAAGGGCGACGTGCGGCGCGCGGAGATGAAGGCGGTGGCCTCGGCCGTCACGACGTCGGCCAGGAAGCCGCGACTGACGAATCGCTCGCCGTTGCGCTCGAGCGGGGCGTCCACGTAGAGCGGCCAGTGCCCCTCGGTGTAGCCGACGAAGGTCTCGAACCCGCGGGCATTCGGGTGGTAGGGCGCCTGCCCACCGTTGTGCCACTTGCCGAAGAGCCCCGTCGCGTACCCCGCCGCCCGGAACACGTCGGCCATCGTGCGTTCATCGGGGTCGAGCCGCTCCTGGCCGCCGCCGGTGCCGCGCACGCCGCCGCGCGGGTGCCAGCGTCCCGTCAGCAGCTCCGCACGCGTGGGCGCGCAGACGGGCTGAACGAAGAACCAATCGAGGGTCACGCCGTCGCGGGCGAGGCTGTCGATGCGGGGCGTGGCGACGTAGGGATTGCCCGTCACGCCCAGGTCCCCCCACCCCTGGTCGTCGGCGACGACGATGAGGACGTTGGGGCGCGCGCGCTGCGCCACCACGCCGGAGGCCGCGACGATCCAGACGGCCAGCGCCGCCGTCAGCCACGCCAGCACGCGCCAGGCATGTGCCCGGCGTCGTTCGGCGGCGGATCGGAGGGTCGCGGTCGGCGTGTCAGGCATTCTCAACGGCGCGGTCGGAGACCGCGCCCTACCCTACGGCAATCGGGTGCTCTGCCAGCTGACCATCTGCCAGCGGCCGTCGCGCAACACCCACACGTCGGTGAAGCGGAGTTGGTTGTCCAGCGCCTGCCCCCTGGCGTTCACGCGGAAACGCCCGGCGCCCGTGATCACGGCTGTCGTGCCGTACATGCGGATCTTCATGTCGCGCGGCTCGATCGACTCGTACTTGACCGTCCCGCTGCGCATGCTCTCGATGTAGGTCGTCTTGTCGTCGACGGCCGCGCTCGAGTGCGTGTACACGAGGTCGTCGCCCAGCAGCTGGCCGAGCGCCGTGAAGTCGTTGGTGGTCTGGGCCTTGAAGCGCGCCAGTTCGGCGGCCTCGACGGCCTTGGCCGCTGGCGTCGCCGCCGGTTGCGCCCAGGCGGCGCCCATCGTCAACAGCAGGGCGACACCTGTCGCCGCGAGTGAGTTGCGCATGGGCGGGAGTGTAACAGCCTTCCCCTACGCGTTTCCGAAGTACGGCGCCAGCACGTCGCGGGCGACCCGCAGGGCGCGCTTGCGGCCGTCGAGCGTGTTGCCGAACGTGTCGTCCTCGACCTCGATGCAGACGGGGCCGCGGTAGGTCGTCTCCATCACGGCGCCCATGAACCGCGCCCAGTCGATCTCCCCGAAGCCGGGGATGCGCGGCTGGTGCCACTCCAGCGGGTGGGCGAAGATGCCCACGTCGTTGATGCGGTCGCGCCGGAACTGGCATGTCCTTGGCGTGGAGGTGGAACAGCCGGTCCTGGAACTCGCGCAGCGGGCTCGCGGGATCCATGTGCTGCAGCGCGAAGTGCGAGGGGTCGTAGTTCAGGCCCAGGTTCGGCGAGCCGAGGTCCTCGAAGGCGCGGCGCCAGATCACGGGCGTGGTGAACAGGTTCTTGCCGCCGGGCCACTCGTCCCTGGTGAACGACATCGGGCAGTTCTCGATGCCGATGCGCACGCCGTGGTCCTCGGCCAGCGTCAACAGCGGCCGCCACACCTCGAGGAAGCGCGGCCAGTTGTCGTCGACGCTCTTCGTCCAGTCGCGGCCGACGAACGTGGTGACGGTGTCGAGCCCGAGCAGCGGGGCAGCCGCGATGACGCGTTCGAGCTGCGCGCGCGCGCACGTCGGCCACTTCCGGCGTCGGGTCGAGCAGGTTCGGGTAGTACCCGAGCGCCGAGATCGACACGCCATGCCTGGCGCACAGGGCGAGCACGTCGTCGGCGTGCGTCCTGGTGAAGTCCGTGACGTCGACGTGCGTCACGCCGGCGTACTTGCGTTCGGCCTTGCCGACCGGCCAGCACATGACCTCGACACACGCGAAGCCCTCGGCGGCGGCAAACGCCAGGACCTGATCGAGATCGAGTTCCGGCAGGATGGCCGTCACGAATCCGAGTTGGAGAGTGGCGTCCTTCGTGTCCATGGGCCGGAGTGTAGCAGGACGTCATCGGCCCGATCCCGTTCGTTTCACCTACAATGCCCGTCTCATGCAGGAGCCGGGCAATCGGGCGACGCCGGAGAACCGCGGGGCGGACGCCGCCGCCCGCTACCGAGGCACGCCTGCGGCCACTGCGCCCGCCGGACGTGGCAGGCCTCGTCACATCCTCGAGGTCGAGGACTACCTGCTCGCCGGCTGGATCGTCCTCGTCGAATACGCCCTCCGCCGCATGGCGGACGAGCCCGTCGTGTCTGTCGGCCCCTTCGTGCTGGACATGATCCTGGCCGAACACACGGCTGCCCAGTCGCCGGGCTGGCTGGGGTGGCTGGCGTCGCTCACGCCGGCAGGGTGGGCCGTCCTGGCGCTGTTCCTCTTCGTGCTGTTGACGCGCGGACCGGAAGACACGGACCGCGACGTCGCGATCGAGCGCCGCACGCCGATGCTGGCGCTGCTGGTGCCCGTGCTGTCCCTCTACGCGCTCGTCGCCTCGGCGGTGCAGGACATGGTTGTCGGGATCACCGAGAAGCCAGCCAGCGGCCAGCCCCCCTGGCCCGGCCCGTACGTGCCAGGGGTCGTGCGCCGCACGGCCGCCGTGCCGCTCGCCCTCCTCGGCGACGCGATGTTCCGCAGCGAGATCGGCCAGACCGACCTGCTCACGTTCGCGCCCACCTCGCTCGTCGACGCGATCTCGCCGCGCATGCTGCTCGTCGTGGTCGCCTCCGCCTTCCCGTTCATGATCTTCGTCGCGGGTCCGCGCATCGCCGCCGGCGCCGCGCTCGCCTGGCGCCCCTGGATTCTCCGCTTCGTCTTCTTCTACGCCTCGGCCTGGGCCGGCGGCCTCCTCGGCCGCTTCTGACCCTGGTCCCACGCCCAGGGCCGCGTTGGGACAACGGGCCCTACCGGCGCGGCCCACGCCCACTTCCGCGTTGGGGACAACGGGCCCTACCGGCGCGGCCCACGCCCACTTCCGCGTTGGGGACAACGGGCCCTACCCGTGTCTTCCTCACGGTAGGGCCCGCTCTCCGAGCGCGGCCCACGCCCAGGGCCGCCTTGGGACAACGGGTCCTCCCGACTCCCGGTTACTCTGTCCCCGTGACCGACGTGAATCTGTGGACCAGGCCCGACCACGCGCAGCGCTACCTCGACATCGCGTACCAGATTCCACACCGCGGCGAAGGCGAGGCCGCGCTGATCGAATTCCTGCCGCCAGGCACGCGACGTATCCTCGACCTCGGCAGCGGTGAAGGCCGCCTGCTGGGGTTGCTGCTCGATCGGCTGCCTGAGGCGACAGGTGTCGCGCTCGATTTCTCGGAGCAGATGCTCGCCCGCCTGCATGCGCGGTTCGGCACGGACGCTCGCGTGGACGTCTGCGCACACGACTTCTCCACTCCCCTGCCGAACCTGGGCTCGTTCGACGCGATCGTCTCGAGCTTCGCCATCCACCACCTCGTGGACGACCGCAAGCACGCGCTCTACACAGAAGTCCACGAACGGCTGACGCCTGGCGGGGTGTTTCTCAACCTCGAACACGTCGCCTCGCCGACGCCGGCACTCCACGAGGCGTTCCTGCACGCAATCGGCGTGCGCCTCGAAGACGACGACCCGTCGAACAAGCTGGTGGCCGTGGCGACGCAACTGGACTGGCTGCGCGACATCGGCTTCGTCGAGGTCGACTGCCACTGGAAGTGGAGAGAGCTGGCCCTGCTGGCAGGCAACCGGCCAACGTGACCAAGGGGAAGGGAAAAGGGACAGGACCTTTTCACTTTGCCCTTTTCCCTTGCCTTGGCCTCGTGCGTGAGGCCGGCCGGGGCGCGGCCGAGCGACGCCGTGAGGTCGCCCCGTTCCTGACTCGCCGGTCAGCAGCACCGTCGCCTCGGTCTGCGCCACCTGCGTGGCCGCCGGTTGGAGTGACGGTCGCCAGGCGCCACGCGCACCTCCCTGCCGGTCGTGGCAAGATGGCGCCATGAGCCGACCCGTCAGCCAGACCCGCCGTTCGTTCCTCACCGCCGCCGGCGCAGCCGCGGCGGCCCTCGCCGGCGGGGGCCCTGGCCCGCGCGTCACGAGCGCAGCCATCCGCCCCTCGGGCATCCAGCCGGCGGACAGCCTGCGCGTCGCCGTCATCGGCGTCGGCGGACGCGGCGGGGCGAACCTGAAGGGCGTCTCCGGCGAGCGGGTCGTGGCCCTGTGCGACGTGAGCACCACGAACCTCGATCGCGCCGCGGCGATGTTCCCGCAGGCGCGACGGTTCCAGGACTTCCGCAAGGTGTTCGACCACGCCAATGAGTTCGACGCCGTCGTCGTCAGCACCGCCGAGCACACGCACGCGTTCGCCACGCTGCCCGCGCTGCAGTTGAAGAAGCACGTCTACTGCGAGAAGCCGCTCACCTACAACGTGCACGAGGCGCGCGTCATCCGCGAGGCTGCGGCGAAGGCCGGCGTCGCGACGCAGATGGGCACCCAGATTCACGCCGGCGACAACTACCGGCGCGTCGTCGAGCTGATCCAGGGCGGCGTGATCGGCCCGGTCCGCGAATGTCACGTGTGGGTCTCGCGTGCCTGGGGATGGCACGCGAGCGAGGCCGAGGCCACGGCCGCCAAGGACATCGTCTTCGTGCAGGACCGTCCGACCACCGTCGACCCTGTGCCCGCCGGGCTGGACTGGGACCTGTGGCTCGGCCCCGCTCCCGACCGCCCGTTCAACAACGTCTACGTGCCGGGCCCGAAGTGGTACCGCTGGTGGGACTTCGGCAACGGGACGATGAGCGACCTCGGCAGCCACTGGATCGACCTGCCGTTCTGGGCCCTGAAGCTGAAGTGGCCGTCGGCAATCGAGGCGTCTGGACCGCCGGTCCATCCGGAGATCGCGCCCGCGTCGATGTCGGCCAGGTACACGTACGGGCCAGCGGCGAGCAGCCGGCGCTCTCGCTCACCTGGTACCAGGGCACGTCCAAGCCGGAGATCTGGACGAGGGGCGGCATCCCGAAGTGGGACAACGGCGTGCTCTTCATCGGCGACAAGGGGATGCTGCTGGCCGACTACTCGAAGTTCACCGTGCTCCCCGAGGCGACGTTTGCGGACTTCACGCCGCCGCCGCAGTCGATCCCCAAGTCGCTCGGCCATCACGCCGAGTGGATCCACGCCTGCAAGACGGGCGCGCCGACGACGTGCAACTTCGAGTACGCGGGTCTGCTGACCGAGGCCAACCACCTCGGCAACGTCGCCTATCGCGTCGGCCGCAGGATCCACTGGGATCACGAGGGGATGCGCATCACCAACGCGCCAGACGCCGAGCGCTTCATCAAGCGGCCGTCGTACCGTGCCGGTTGGACGCTCTAGCGGGATGCCGGCGGTGCGTCGGTCCTGCCTGTGCCTGCTGATCTGGCTCGTGACCGCGGGTGCGGCCGCGGCCGACCCGCTTCAACTGGAGTTCTGGCCCGAGGTCGATGCCTGGTGGCGGGTGTCGCCGGCGTGGCGGCTGTCGCTGTTCGTCCCCATCTCGAAGAACATCGAGACGGCCTACCGCGAAGGCAACCTGATCCTGCAGGGTGACCACGCGTTCGGCCGGTCGCGCTGGTTCCACAGGCGCCTGCTGGACGAGAACCGATCGCAGCAGATGAAGCCCCTGCTGGTGCGCGGCGGCTACCTTGGAGGACGGAGCCTCGGTGACCAGGGCGAGCAGTATCGGGAACACACGATGTTCACCGAGCTGCACGTGAGGACGCCGATCAAGGGAGGCTTCCTGTTGCAGCATCGACTGCGAAACGACCTGCGCTGGCTGGGTGAGGGGGCCGAACAGTCCTATCGCCTGCGGTATCGCCTGCAGGTCGAGAAGGAGTACCAGGCGGGTCGCACGTCGATCGTGCCCTACCTGAACGGCGAGGCGTACTACGACTCGCGGTACCAGACGGTGAACCGCGCGCGCGTGATACCAGGAGCCTCCGTGTCGTGGTCGCCGCGCTTCGCCATCGAAGGCAACGTCACGTACCAGTACGACTCCCGTTCGTCGGCCAGGCAGATCCTGGCGCTGAACACCATCCTCCACGTGTACTTCGAGACGGGCCGCGCGCGGCAGCCCTGAGTGCGACGCGAGCAGGGTCCGTCAGATTGAGCCCGCCTCGACCATGTAGTTGTTCGCCGTGCACATGGCCGAGTCGTCTGATGCCAGGAACAGGGCCATGCGAGCGACGTAGACGGGCTCGATCGGGTCCGGAAGGCACTGCGCCGCCAGTTGACGCGCCATGGCGTCTGGTGTGACCCACAGCTGTTTCTGGCGTTCCGTCATCGTCCAGCCAGGCACCAGCGTGTTGACGCGAATCCGGTGTGGTCCGAGATCGCGTGCCATGCCGCGCGTCAGCCCGTGCACCGCGGCCTTGGCCGTGGTGTACACCGGGAAACCACCGCCCGCGCGCCACCACGAGTCGGAGCCGAGATTGATGATCGAGCCGCCGCCTGCGGCGATCATCGCCGGCGCGACGGCCTGGATGGCGAAGAACATGTGCCGCAGGTTGGTGGCGATGCGTTCGTCGTAGAACTCCGGCGTGACGTCCTGCCACAGGTGCCTGTCGTCGCGCGCCGCGTTGTTGACGAGCACGCGCGCCGGACCCTGCGCGGCCGCCAGGGCCGTGAACGCACGCCGCAGGTCGTCGATGTCGCGCAGGTCGCAGCGCTCGAATCGCACCTGCGCCCCGGCATCACCCAGCTCCGAGGCCAGCGCCGTCCCGCGCTCGACATCGAAGTCCACGAACCCGACGCGCGAGCCCTGTCCCGCGAACGCGCGCACGATCTCGGCGCCAATCCCTGACGCGCCGCCGGTGACGATCACACTGGTGTCTTCGAGGCTGGGATAGATGGCGAATGTAGCTGACATCGGGGTGCGCGCAGTCTACCAAGCGTGCAACGGCCGGTCCATCGCCGACCCGCTGCAACAACCAGCCCCCCGGCCCCGGGTGGGACCAGGGTCAGGGCGGCGGCGGCCCCAGTCCGGAGACAACCGGCTCATGGACGTAGAATTGCCGCCGTGTCCCGAATCCCAGGTGAAGCCATGCGTGAGTTCCCTTTCAACGCCGCAGCCCATCGACCCATGCGCCGCTCGGCCACGAACGCCGTCGTGTTGACGGCGCTCCTGATGCTCGGACCGATGACGTCTGCTCCCCGGCTGCAAACCCCTTCCGCGCCGCAGGCGGCCGGGCCGGTCATCCAGAGCGGAGGACGATCGTTCCTGGTCGACAAGCCGACCTTCGAGGCGCCCGCGGGGCACGTGTTCAGGGCGGTCTTCGAAATCAATGCCGGAGGCGGGTCGGCGACTGACGTGAACGAGCAGCTCGGCACGGTCGCGCGCTTCTACAACCTGCACGTGCGGCACGGCATTCCGGAGAAGAACGTGCACGCCGCCGCTGTGTTCCACGGCAACGGGTGGACGGCACTCCTGACCGACGCCGCGTTCGCGAAACGATACGGCGGGAAGCCGAACCCGAGCCGGCGCCTCACCGAGGAGTTGCTCGAACACGGCGCGCAGCTCATTCTCTGCGGACAGACGGCCGGCGGACGCGGTATCGACCGCGAAGAACTGATTCCGGGCGTGACGGTCGCGATCTCCGCGATGACCGCGTTGAACGTCCTGCAGGCGCAGGGCTATCAGTTCAACCCCTGGTAACGGCGCGACGGCACTTTGCGTCTGCCCTGCCGGCAGCGCTCGCGGCTCCCGCCCTGAATCGCGCCCTCCCATGACGCTCAGACTTCCGCACCCGTTCGTCCTGCTCCTCGGGTGCGTCCTCGTGGCCGTGGCCATGACGTGGATCGTCCCGGCGGGCCAGTACGAGCGCCGGGCAGACGCGGCAACCGGCCGCGACGTCGTGGTCCCTGGCAGTTACGCACCCGTCGCACCCGCTCCTGTGGGCCTGACGGGCGCGCTCGTTGTCGTGCCTCGCGGTATCGTGGCCGGAGCGGATGTCATCCTCGTCGTCCTGCTCGTCGGCGGAGCGTTTGCCCTGCTCGATGCGACGGGTGCGCTCGGGCGCCTGGTCGGCTCGCTTGTCGGCGGCACCAGCCGACCCCGGCTCGTCGTCGTGGTCGTCAGCCTCGCCTTCGCCACGCTTGGCGCCCTCGAGAACATGCACGAGGAGATCGTGGCGCTGATCCCCGTGGTGCTCCTGCTCAGCCGAGGGCTCGGCTTCGGCGCGGTGACCGCTCTCGGGATGAGCATCGGCGCGGCCGTTGTCGGTTCCGCGTTCGGTCCGACCAATCCGTTCCAGACCGGCGTCGCCCTGCGGTTTGCCGACATGCCGCCGCTCAGCCAGCCGGCGCTTCGCGTCGGCCTGTTCGCCGCCAGCGTGGCGGTGTGGATCGCCTGGACGCTCGCGATGACGTCGCGCGACGACGTGCGGCCGGAGGTGAACGAACTCCCGCGCACGCCGGCCACGGCGCGGGATGGGCTGCTGCTCGCAATCGTGCTGGTGCCGTTCGTCCCGTACGTCTACGGCGTGCTTCGGCTCGACTGGGGATTCAACGAGTTGTCGGGCCTCTTCCTTGCCGCGGGGTTCGCTGTCGGCCTTGCCTCCGGCCGCACGCTGTCCGATACGGCAGCTGCCTTCCTGCAGGCGATGGAGACGATGCTGGCCGCCGCCCTCTTCATCGGGTTGGCTCGCGCGATCAGCGTCGCGCTCACCGACGGCCGGATCCTCGACACGATCCTGTACGCACTCGCGACACCGCTGACGCACGCCCCGGGTCTGGTCGCGGCGATGCTCATGGTGCCGATGCATGCGCTGCTGCACGTTCCGGTGGCCTCGGTGAGCGGTCAGGCGGTGCTGACCATGCCGGTCATGGCGCCCCTGGCCGATCTCGTCGGGGTGTCGCGAGACGCGGCCGTCATCGCCTACCAGACCGGCGCGGGCCTGGCCGACATGCTCACGCCGACAAACGGCGCGCTCCTCGCGATGCTGATGGGCGCACACGTGTCCTACGGCCGCTGGTTGCGGTTTGCGATGCCAGGCGCGTTGCTCGTCTCGATCGTGGGCCTGGTCGGCATCTGGCTCGCGGGCTGAGCCGGTGGCCCGTGGTCGCGTTATCCTTGGCGCCGCGGATGTGACCTTGCTCGTGCGCGCATCCTGAACGTTCCGCTCACAACCACGGGAGAAATCGATGACCGACGCGACTGCCGCGATCAACGCGACCAACCTGGGCTGCTCGATCACCTGCAAGGACCTGCAGGCATCGATTCGCTTCTACAGCGATGCCATCGGCTTCGCCGTGGCGCAGACCTTCGAGCACGAGGGGACGGTCGTCGCCGCGGTGGTCGCCGCGGGCGATTGCCGCATCGTCCTCAATCAGGACGACGGCAAGCTCGGGTGGGACCGCATCAAGGGCCAGGGGTTCTATCTGCAGATCAACGTGGCGGGCGCCGGCGATGTGGACGCCGCTGCCGCGCGCATCAGGGCCGCGGGCGGCACGTTGCTGAACGAGCCGGCAGACCGCCCGTGGGGCGCGCGCATGTTCCAGTTCAACGATCCGGACGGGTTCAAGCTCGGCGTCTCGTACGACCTGCCGAGTTAGCGGCGGGCTCGCGGTCTGTTGGCCTCACGGCCGGGGACGCCGGCCACTCACGGGGTTGGCCGGACCGCACGACCTGAAGGCAGGCGTCGAGGTCGAGGCCACCGACGGCCAGCGTGGCACGGCCGACGACGCCGGCCCGATCGGCGCATCCGCTGGCCCCCGACCGCTGTTCCCGTTTCAGATCTGCGAATACGCCGTCGGTACGAGGAACCTCGCGGTGTTCTTCGACGTGTTGTCCTTGTACTGCGGGTCGTCGCGCAGCTTCATCCAGCGCGGGTCGGGGCCGAACTTCTTCCAGTTCGCGAGGTGCGTCGCGAGGTCGGGGCCAGCGGTCATGTACCGCAGGTGCGGCAGGTTGGGCCCGGCGAGGGCCTGGCCGAAGAACACCGGCGACATGCCGAGGTCGCGCATGATGCCGGTTTCGCCGTTGTCGAACATCGCCATCTTGCTGAGCGCGGCGCGCTCGCTGTGGCTCTCGTAGTCGCGCATCTCGAAGACGCGCGTCGGCACCTTCGCCGTGGAGAAGGCCGGACGTTCGAGCCGCGGCATGCTCGCGAACGCGCGCAGCAGCCAGCTGTCGATGCGATCGAAGGCCGGGCTCGCCTTGGGCACGTCGAGGTACGCGGCACCCGCCTTGCGAACGGCGGCGTCCTCGTTGATCTCGGCGCTGACGGCCACGAACGACTCGAGCGTCGCGTGGGGGATGAGCACCCAGACCGGCGCATCGGGCCTGGGCGCCGACGTCACAGCGGCCTTGTCGACGTCGACCTCCGTGAAGACCCCGACGTTGCCGATGCCGCGACTCGCGAGCGCCGGCAGCAGCGCCTGCTCGAGGTACCCCTCAACCGGGCCGCGCGACGCTCCGGTGCGGAGACGATACGCGCGCAGTTCGTAGTACTCGCGTGCCGTGCGCGGCGACTGGCTGGCGTCAACGGCCGCGGGCGCGATCACGACCGAAGCCGACGCGGCCAGCGACGACGAGAGAAAGGAGCGGCGGGTCGATGCCATGGGGCCCATTCTACGCCGCAGCTGCATGCGGCATTCGACGTCCGGCATCACCTGACCCCCTCCATCGCCCAGATTTCCCAGGTCGGGAAGCCCGCGGTGTAGGCGATCGTCCGGCCGTCGGGGTGCACCGACACGCCACGCAAGCCGAAGGCCGAGAGGCCGGTGGGCACCGGCGCGCTGCCGTCGACGGGCACGCGCCACAGTGCGACGAATTCGTGGTGCAGAGCCAGTCGCCGCCCGTCCCGTTCCGGATCGACGCGGACATGCAGCACTCCAGTGCGGACCAGTGGGTGGTGGGCCTGGATCACGAGCTGCCCGGCAACATCGGGCTGACGGCGCGGGGGATCTCGCGGCGCTTCAGCGCGTTCATGGGCCTGGTGGACGAGGGCTCGGCGTACACGCCCGTCGAACGTATCGACCCGGGGCCGGACACGAACCCCGACGACGCGTACAACCGGTACGACGCGTTCCAGGTGGCTGGCCGGCGTCGGTTCATCGGGTGGTGGCAGATGCAGGCGTCCTGCACGCTCGTGCCCCTGCCCTGGCTTGGTGGTGCGAACGTGAGCAGCGTGTATCGCTACACGACCGGCCAGGCGTGGGGCCGACGTGCGCGCTTCTTCAGCCTGCCCCAGGGCCAAGAAACCATGCGCATCGAGCCGCAGGGCACACGGCGCCTCGACGCGATCAACCGGCTCGACCTCCGCGCCGAGAAGACGTTCCCCCTGGGGGGCGCGCGCCGCACGCTCGGCAACTTCCTCGAAGGTTCAACGTCACCAACCAGGCCGTCGCCGACTCCGACGTCACCGAGGCGGTGAACGACTTCTCGGGCCCGAACTTCGGCCAGCCCTGGGCCTGGGTCAGCCCGCGGCTGCTGCGCGCCGCAGTGCGGTACTCGTTCTGACGCGATCTCGACCTCGCGTCATCGCAAGTAGGCATCGAGGCACTCGTCGAGCCTCGCGAGATGCTCGTGCGACAACTCGCCCAGTAGTCCGCGGAGGCGGCCTTTTCTCACCTGCCGGATCCCCGGAATCACCGCATAGCTCTCCTTGCCGGAAAAGGCGCCGACCGCCACACGCAGCGGCCAGATTTCAGGCGCAACGCTGGACGTCGGCACGATCACCACCGTGTTGAGCACGTCGTTGTGGGCCGTGCCCGAGACCACGATGCCGGGGCGGACCTTGCCCATTTCCGGTGGACTCGTATCGCTCAGATCCACCCACACCACGGTGCCGCGCTTCATGGCGTGTCGGACTCGACTTCGTCGACCAGCGGCCCCGACTCCCAGACCTCCATCGCGGAGCGCTCGTCCGGGTTCTCGTCCAGAAATTGCTGATAGGCCACCGCCGCCGCCCGGTGCTCACGCGCCCGATGTTCGCGCTCAATCAAGCCGCGCACATACCCGGAAATGCTCTGGCGTTCCGGCTTCAAGCTGGTGACCTTCTCCACCAACTCTGCTTCTAGCTTTATGGTAGTCGCAGGCATACTCGAATGGTATGCCACTGGTATGACATGTCAACTCGGAAGTCCGGACCCGAACACGGGCCCGCCGGACAAAGTCCGGCGGCTACAGGTTGGCCGTCCATCATCTGCCCATCGTTCTTCGTTCGGCATTCGGCATTCGGCATTACTTGATCCCCTCCATCGCCCAGATTTCCCAGGTCGGGAAGCCCGCGGTGTAGGCGATCGTCCGGCCGTCGGGGTGCACCGACACGCCACGCAAGCCGAAGGCCGAGAGGCCGGTGGGCACCGGCGCGCTGCCGTCGACGGGCACGCGCCACAGCTCCCCGTGGCCGGACCGTGCGCCCTGGCGGCCGTTTCGGACCACGTACACGGAGCGCCCATCTGGCGCCCAGTCCATCATCTGCAGCCACTCCGGTCCGGTGGTCCGCAGCAACTCGCGCGTGGTGCCGCCGGCGTCGCGCGCGTGGAGCACGTGCTGCGCCTTCGGACCTCGTCCCTCGCGAACCGACCACGCCAACGAGCGTCCGTCGGGCGCGTAGCCGCACCCCGTGCCCGCCGTGAGCACCACGTCGCTCGCGAGCGGCACGAGGATACGCTCGGCCAGCGTCACGAGGTCGAACTCGACGATGCCCTTCGCATGACGGCCGATCAGGATCGCTTCCCGCCCGGGCACCCACTGGACCGGCCCGAGTTCGCCCTCGCTGTCGGCGGTCGCCGCGGTCAACACGCTCGTCACCTCGGCGGTCCGCGCATCCACCATGTGCAGCCCCCACATGTTGCTGGCGGCACTTCGCCCCTTGACGAGGATGCGTGAGCCGTCGGGCGACCAGCGCGTCTGGATGAAGAACAGCAGATTGGGATAGAGCACGCGTTCGGCGCCGCTGACGTAGTCGCGCACCACCAGCGCGCGCGCGCCAGCGCCGCGCGTCGGGGCGCCACGATCCGCCACATAGGCCAGCGACTGACCGTCGGCGGACCAGTCGGGCGAGAGGTTGGCGCCGGCAAACGTCGCCGTGACCGGCGCGGGCTGCTCCGCGAGGCGGCCGTCATCGTCCAGCCGTGCGACGTGGACGTCGACAAGACCGTTCTGCACGGCGTGGATGAACGTGCCGTCAGAGGTCATCGCCATCGGCCACACGCGCCCTGCGTCGCGCCGCACCAGCACCGGCTCGCCGGCCGGGCGTCCCTCGGCGAGCGCAACTGTCCAGAGCGACAAGGGGCCCAGGCGGTCGGAGCCGAACAGCAGCGATCGTTCGCCGGGCAGGAACACCGGCATGGTGTCGTTCGCGGGCTGCCCCACCACCGTGGTCAGCTGCCTGGTCTGCACGTCGAGCAGCCGGATGTCGCGCGGCCCCGGTCCGGGCGCGTGGTCGAACGCCACCCAGCGGGCATCGCCGGACATCGTGACGCCGAACGGCTCCACAAGCCCCAGATCGGCCAGACGCGTGGAGGCGAGCGTCGGCAGGTCGATGAGTTCGAGGCCGACGCGGAAGGTGTCGTCGGTGGTGATGGCGAGGATCTGGCGCGCGTCGGCCGACCACGCGACCGGCCGGATGGCTTGCAGGTCGCCTGCTTCGCGAATCGTCCGCGGCGTGCCGGCTGGCACGGTCATGACTCGCAGCTCTCCCTTGCCGGCGTCGTTCTCCCAGGTGTAGGCCACCTGCTGGCCGTCTGGCGAGAGCAGCAGTGTGGACCACACGCGCGCGGCATGGTCCTCGCCAGGGCCGAAGGTCAGCGGCTGCGCCTGACCGGTGCGCAAGTCCTGCCGGGTCGGTACGCCGTCGAGGTGGAACGCGTAGAAGCGGCCATTGCGGGAGAACGAGCCCGACGGACTCTCCTCGGCGACCTGCAACCGTCGAAGCAGTGGCGACGATGGCTTGGGCGTGGCCGGGCCGCCGTTGGCGCCGAGGGCCCGGACCCTCACCCGCGCGTCACGGGCAAGCGGATGGGACGCGAACCGTTGGACCAGTCGTTCGTACGAGCCCCTGGCCTCCCCGTGACGGCCGAGGCGCTCCAGGCAATCGCCGCGCTCGAAGAGCGCCAGCGCCGCGACAGTCGCGTCGGCCGCGGCTGACGCGATGTCGAAGTGCGCGACCGCGCCAGCGCAGTCGCCGCGCGTGTCCTTCAGCGTCAGCCCACGCTGCAGCGCCCCCGACGCCGTTGCCGGCGTCGGAGGCGTCTGAGCGTGCCCGCTGGCCGGGCCCTCCCTCCCGACCAGCAGCACACAGCCTGCCAGCAGGATGGCCACGCGCACGAGGAATGTCCGCACGCGCGCCATCATGCCTCAACTACTGCAACTGCACCGTTGCGGCGAAGGGAAGCGCATACCTGGCCAACGGCGTAATCACGATGCTCCCTTTCCTCCCGTTCTCCTGCGTGAACAGGCCGCCAATGCCGCCGGGTGTGCAGCCGGTGGTCGCCGTGGTGATGGTCCACGCCGTGTCGCTGTCGCGGGTTACGCAGACCGGGGTTCCGCCGGCGGGTTCACCCGAATTGTGGGTGGCGAGGAAGCCCACGACATGGTTGGTCAGGCTCGGAAAGTCCAGAATCCTCGCGACCCGGAGCTGTGGGGAGCCAATCTCCGACACCCCCTTGATGTCCGCCACGAACAGACGCCGGGCCGCGTACGTGCCAGGAGCCGGAGCCGGACCTGTAACAGACTCCGGCGTTCCCAGGATGACGTTGAGATGTCGCGTCGTGCCTGTCGTGACGACGAGGTCACCGGAGGCGCCATAGACCAGGGCGCTAACGCCTTCCGCCCCGTTGGCGTAGCTATCGCCGTCACTGGTGATGAGGTCGCCCTCCGTGTCGGCAAGGAGGAGCGTGGCGCCCAGGTTGGTCGGAGCCGGCTTGCCCTTCTGGGCGTCGACCTGTGTCAGCGGAGTCACCGCCATGACGCCGACAAGCGCGGCAAACGCGCCGGCCTGCAGGGACCGACGGGCAACGAGGGATGACAGTGGCACGGGGCTCTCCTTCGACAGGGTCCGGCAGGCCGGCCCGGATTGACGCAGCATCCGAAGACATTCGCGGATGCATCGAAGGATAGAGAGACATCTGTCGCCGATCGTCACGCTGGGCGTCGAAGATTGTCATCAATTGTCATTTCGGCCTTCGTCATTCGGCCGTCGGCCTTCGCTGGGCCGGTAGGGCCCGCTCTCCGAGCGCGGCCCACCTGCGGGCCGGCTTGGGACAAGCGGCCCTACCGGCGTTCTACGTTCGGCTTCCTACGTTCGGCATTCGGCATTCGGCATTCGGAATTACCGAATGCCATCAATGACCCACGTCTCCCACGCGCTGGTGCCGTACACGTACGCCACTTCGCGGCCGCTCGGGTGCATCGCCACCTGGCGCAGGCCCGGCTGGGCGATGCCCGTGAACACCGGCGCTGAGCCGTCCACGGGAATCCGCCACAACTCCACCTTGTCCCCAGAAACGGGAGTCCGGCCGGGTGCGGCGCCCGGCCCTGCCTGGCGACCGCGCTCTCGACTGTCGAAGGTGCGCAGCGCGAGCAGCGACAGGCCATCCGGCATCCAGCCCATGAGCCGCAGGTCGTCGCCGGGGGTGGCCCTCAGCAGCTCACGCGTCGTGCCGTCGGCCTCGCGCAGGTACAGGACGTTGATGAAGGACTCCGCCTGTCTCTCGAACGTCGAGTACGCCAGACGACGAGCCTCGGCGTCCCAGGCCAGCCCTCGCCCACTCGTGATGCGAAGGCCCTGGCGGAGCGGCACGATGTCGCTGGACGCACCTGTTCGCAGGTCGAGTTCGCGGATCGCCGTGTTGTTGAGGGCGTAGGCGATGGCCTCGCGCCCGGGAATCCACTGGAACGCGCCGAGGTCCGTCTCGCGCTCGATGTCCTCCATCGCGAACACCGGCTGCACGGCGCCGGTGCGCGCGTCGACGAGGAAGAAGCCGTACTTGTCGTCCGCGCCCTGCCCGCGCACGAGGATGCGCGTGCCGTCGGGTGACCATCGCGGGTCGCCGAAGTGCATCAGGTCTGGCACGAGCGGACGTTCGACGCCCGTCGTGCGGTCGCGCACGACGAGCAGCCGGGAGCCGGGTCCGGTGCTCATCGCGCCACGCAGCGACACGTAAGCCATCGCCGTGCCGTCGATCGACCAGTCGGGGCCGGAGTTCATGCCGGCAAACTGGGCCGTGAGCGGCAGCGCCACCTCCTCGAACCGCCCGCTCTCTCCGGCACGCGCCACGTGGATGTCGGGCACGGTGGCCTGCAGCCCGTGGACGAAGGTGCCGGTGGCGGTCAGCCCTACCGGCCAGAACCGCCCGATGTCGCGGCGGACGATCTGCGCCTCGCCGTCCGGACGACCGTCCTTGAGTCGCTGCAGCCACAGCGAGAGCGGCCCGAGGCGGTCGCTCACGAAGAGCACGCCGCGGCCGTCCGGCAGGAACTCCGGCAGCACGTCGTTGGCGGGATGACGGACGATGGGCAGCGGCGTCCTCGTCTGCGTGTCGAGCAGGAAGATGTCGCGTGCCGCGCCCGCCGTCGGCGCGTCGTAGGCCACCGCGTGGCCGTCCGGCGCCGGCGACACCCGAAACGGCTCGAAGAAGGCGAACTCCGCGAGCCGCTGTACCTCGCGCGATGCGACGTCCACCGAGATCAACCGCACACGGTAGGCGGCATCGGCGGCCAGCGCGAACACCTGTCGCCCATCGGCGGACCAGGCGACGGGACGGACCGTACGCGCCTCGCCACGCGGTACGAGCGTCTCGACGGGGCCGCCAGGCAGGGTCATCACGCGAAGGTCGAACGTGAGGCGCGTCGGCTCGTTCGCATCGCCACGCGGGGCGCGCTCTCCCCACATGTACGCCATCCGCTGGCCGTCCGGAGACAGCAGCAGCGGAGACGCCGCCGCGCCGTCGACCGGATCGGGACCGAACGACAGCAACTCCGTCTCGCCTGTCACGAGGCTGCGTCGCCGCGCAGCCCCCTTGTCGTCGTGGTACGCGATGAAGCGGCCGTCCCGCGACACCGACCCGGACGGCACCTGGCCCGGGAGCGACAGGCGACGTGCGGACAGCCCGGGGAAGGCGCCCTCGGCCGCCGAGGCCGCCAGGCGGTCGAGCCGCCGGCGGGCCTCGACGACGATGTCCGAACCCGGATAGCTGCGCAGCAGGCGCTGGTACGAACCGCGCGCCGCGGCCGCCCTGCCGAGCCGCTCCTCGCACTGCCCCCTCAGCAGCAGCGCCCGAGCGGCCACGAGCGGCTCACGGCCGCTGGCCGCGGTCGTGAACAGCGGGATCGCCGCCGCACAGTCGCCGCGCGTCTCCATCAGCGTGATGCCGCGCTGGAGTGCCCCCGACGCCGTCGTCACTGAAGACGACGGCGGCGAGGGCGTCTGCGCCCGCAGCGGCGCTGGCACCGGGCCCTCCCTCCCGATGACCAGCGCGCCCGCGAGGGCAAGCAGCGCGATCACAGCTCGCACGAGCCACATGGGCACACTCTACTGCGGGCAGGTCGACGGTGCGCTCGTGCAGACGACAGTCGCGAGGAACTTGACCTTGTAGACGGCCTCGAAGCGGTAACCCTTCCCTTTCAGGCCCTCCTCGAAGAGGCCGGCCTGCCCCTGGTCGCCGCAGGCATCCGATGACGCCACTTGCCACGTGGCACGCTCCGCGCCCGGCACGCGCCGGACACAGACGTCGGTGCCGTAGATGGGCACGCCGTTGGCCGTCGTGTATCGAAAGCCCAGCGCGTGATTCGGCAGGCCCTGGCCGAACCCGATGCGCCCCACTGACCGTCCCCACCCGTCAGGGCCCGGTGCGGCGGCGATGTTGTCGATCCGGAACACTGCTTCGGTCGCGTACTGCCCCGCCTGCACGTGGTCAATCGGCCAACCCTCCGACAGGACCTTGTCCTGCAGGGTGATAGACATCTGCCGCGATGTTGGGGCGGGTACCGAGAGGTCGAGATAGAGGGTGCCCGAGCTGTAGATGGTGGCGCCCTCATATACCCCACCTCCATCACTGGTGAGTCCATCACCCTGTCGGTCGGCCAGCGTCACGCTGCCGACGGCACTGGGCGGCGGACTGGGCTTGCCCTTCTGGGCGAGCGCCGCTCCCGTCGCCACGATCATCGCCACACCCATGAATGCCATCACGCCGGCCATCATCGTCTTCCGCATGGTTCCCCGCCCTTGCCGGCTGTCCCGGAGACAGCCTGAACGTGGTGCACTGGCACCTGTAGTGCGGCAAGCCTAGGGCGTCGAGCGGCCCAGATCGTCACGAGCCGAGTCGAACATTGTCAAAGATCATCTGGGGAGTCGGGAGTCGGGAGGTAGGGAGTCGGAAGTCGGGAGGTAGGGCCGGCTGCCTGGCTCGCCGAAGCAAGGCGCGCCCTACCTCTGCGTTCGACGTTCGGCGTTGCCCTGTTCGACGTTCGGCGTTGCCAAGGCACCGCCGGACAAGTCCGGCGGCTACATCCCAGCGGTTCGGCGTTCGGCATTCCCGGCATTCGGCATCGCGGCATTGCCCCTACCCCTACCCGACGAACTTGTAGCCGCTGCCGTACACCGTCAGGAAGTACTTCGGCTCCGACGGGTTGGCCTCCAGCTTCTGCCGCAGGCGCAGCACGAAGTTGTCCACCGTCCGCGTCGTCGTCCCCGCTTCGTAGCCCCAGACCTCGTCGAGGATGCGGTCGCGGGTGACGACCTGCCCGCGGCTCGAAATGAACAACTTCAGCAGCTCGAACTCGCGCGCCGTCATCTCCACGTCGCCATCGCCGCGCCGCGCGGTGTGCGCGTCGAAGTCGATGTCGACCTCACCCACCCGATAGCGGACGAGCGGCGCGGCCTTTGGCGCGTGCCTGCGGAGCCGTGTCCGCACGCGCGCGAGCAGCTCGCGGAGCATGAAGGGCTTGACCACGTAGTCGTCGGCGCCCAGTTCGAGGCCGATCACGCGGTCGATCTCCTCGGTGCGCGCCGTGAGGAAGATGATCGGCACGTCCATGCCGCGGGCGCGGATCTCGCGGCACACGTCGAAGCCGTTGATGCCGGGCAGCGTGACGTCCAGCAGCACGAGTTGCGGCTGGTGGCGAATCGCGAGGTCGAGCCCGGCCTCGCCGGTGCCGGCGGTCAGCACCTGGTATCCCTCGCGCCGCAGGTTGATCTCGAGTCCCCTGGCAAGGCCCGGCTCGTCCTCGACGACGAGCACCGTGGCCGCGGGGGGCGCCGACGACGACTGGGTGGTCATGATGACGTTCCTTGTGCGGTGGCGGGGGCGGACGGCGGGGCCGGCGCGCCCGCCCGCGGCAGCTCGAGCGTGAAGGTACTGCCCTGCCCTGGCGTGCTGTCGATGGTCACGCGGCCGCCGTGCGCGGCCATGGCGTGCTGCACCAGGTACAGGCCGAGCCCGTACCCGCCGATGGATGCCGAGAGGCGGCTCCTGAAGAACTGCTCGCCTATGTGCGGCAGGTCCTCGGGCGGAATCCCGATGCCGTGATCGCGAACCGCAATGCGCACCTCCCCGTTCTCCGTCTCGAGGCGCAGGGCGATCTCGCGCGACTGGCCCGAGTACTTCGCCGCGTTCTCGAGCAGGTTCAGCACCGCGCCCGTGATGGCTTCGGGATCGTGGCGCACGCCGGGGACGGCTGCGATCGCCGCGTCGAGCGTGAACCCGCGGCGATGCAGGTGCGGCTCGATGAGGCGCACGGCCGCACGCACGCTCTCGTCGAGGTCCGCGACAACGAAGCGGTAGCTGCGGCGCCCGGCGTCGATGCGCGCGAAGTCGAGCACCTTGTCGAGCAGATGACGCAGGCGTTCGCTCTCCTGCGCGATGATCTCGTACGACCCGCGTCGTTCCTCCCTGTCGGCGTCCACGTCCTCGAGCAGCGTCTGCGCGTAGAGCAGGATCATCGCGAGCGGCGTGCGGAGCTCGTGCGACGCGGCGCTGACAAACTGCGATCGCATCTGCGCGATGGACTGCTCGCGGCGCGCGTCGCGCACCATGAGCACCACGCCCAGCGCGAGCACGCCCGACACCAGCAGCGTGATGACGCCCTGCAGGGCCACGGGCAGCCAGCGGCGCAGGCCCGCCGTGCCCGGCGCCGGCACCCAGAATCCTCCATGGCGCGAGGGCCCCGTCGGCCGACGCCACGACCCCGCCCTCGCCGACTGGGGGGTCGCCCGCCAGGAGTCGGGCCTGACCGGCCAGGCCCAGCGCCTTCCGGGCCTCGGGCAGCGCCTCCCGTTCGACCCACGCGAAGGACGGCACGAAGACCGCGCGCACCGGTGCACCCTCCCCGGCCAGGCGCGCGTGGAACACGCGGATACGCCGCCCTGACGCCACGACCCCGTCACCCTGCACGACGCCATCGTCGCCAGGCACCTGCAGCGGGAGAGCGCCCTGCAAATCGCGCGCAAGGGCGAGCGCCTCGAGGAAGCCGCCTGTCGTGCCCGTCGGCGCTGCCCCGATGCGCTGGGCGAGCTCGTCGAGGAAGTAGCGGGCCTGCTCGTCGCTCACGTCCCAGCGCCCGGCCGCGAGGTCGACGCGGGCCTGCCGGAGTACGTCCACCGCGGCGGCATGCCGCAGGTCGTGCAGCTCGAGGGCCGCCACGAGCCCGAATGGGCGAGCGAACCGGTCCGTCAGGTCACCGTGATCGCGCACCAGCGCGAGATAGGTCTCGGCCGATCCCGCGCTGTCGCCCGCCAGGCGCTGCGCGCGAGCGAGGCGAGCCATGATGCGTGCCCGCGCGGGTCCACCTGTCTCGGACAGGCATCCGCGATAGGGGCCGATGGCCAGTTCCGGCCGTCCGCCGAACTCGTGCGCCTCCGCGCGCGCAATCGTCGCCGCGCACGGCTCCTCGCCCTGCCCGACGCCTTCGGCCATGTCCAGCGGCGTGACGAGGCGTGGATACAACACGTCGCGCTCTCCGGTCACGAGCAGGTGGGCCGCGGCAGGACACCGCTGCGCCACGGCTATCACGGCGCGGCGCCGCGTCGGCTCGCCCGTCCATGCCGGGTCGCGCAGACATCGCTCGGCGGCTGCGGCCACTCGCGCGCCGACGTCCCGGGCGAGTTGGTCGGCGCTGAGGCGCAGGTTGGCCGCCTCGAGCTGTGCGATGGCCTGCTGCTGCCGCCGCACCGACTGCAGGCCGAAGCCGAGGAGCACGAGCGTGGGCAGCGCCACGGCCAGCACAGGCAAGGCCATCCTGGAGGAGGAGCGCAACGTCACGGGAACGACAGGAGCATACGGGCAAGGCGACCAGAGCACAAAGAAGGCGCCGACGAACGTCCGGCTCCCGCCATCCTCCTGTGCAGGCTCCCGCGCGTCAGTGCTCGTCGGCCTGCGGACACCGCGCGATCTCGACCGAGCACGGCGCGTGCAACGCGACGTGCTGGGAGACGGAGCCCAGCAGCGCGCGAGCCAATACACCGTGGCCATGGGACCCGACGATGACGAGATCGGCCTCCCAGCGCTGCGCCTCCTCGACGAGCACCTTCCCCGGATCGCCGTCGAGAATCGCTGTCGTAACGGTGGCCTCGGGTATCTCCCCCAGGCGCTGCGCCGCCTCGCGCGCGGCGTCGGTCACCTTGCTGCGCTGCTCCTCGAGCGCGGACTCGTGCAGGGCATATCCAGTCAGCGTGGGTTCCGGCACCATGGGAATGCGGGTGTGCACCACAGCCGTGACCTGGAACTCCGACCCTGGCCACCACGCCCGCCGTACCACCTGCTCGATCGCCCGCGCACTGCACGGCGAGCCGTCCACCGCGACCAGCACTCTCGTCCCCCGCGTCGTCATCATCGCCTCCTTGGCTCCGATACCCCTGCCATCACACCCTTGCAGAGTTCGCGCCGCCCGGTGGGTGCTGGCGTCTGCAGGACTCCGGTCCGGATGAGGCTCGGGAGTGCGGAGAATCTCGCGCCATGCCGGAAAGGGCCGCGCCGGCCCCTCCCTGTCGCCTTCGCGCCGGCCGCCCAGGACCCCGGCCGCATCTCTGCTGACGGGAGGGATGCACGCACGCGCCCGGGCTACGGCTCAGTCGGACGTCGTGTGAGCGCTGCCCCGGGCGTCAGAATCACGGGAGACTGCCGGTGGCCGCCGTGGACGATGCCTCGCGGCGGTGCTGCGTGTACCAGCTGTCCATGTAGAGGATGGTCCGCATGTAGTTGGACGGCCTGGACGACGTGCCGTGGTACTCGCCCTCGAACCGGAGCAGGCGGGTCGGCACGCCGCGCAGCTTCAGCGCCGCGTAGTACTCCTCGGTCTGCGGCATCGGCGTCCGCAGATCGAGCACGCCGGTCATCAGCAGCGTCGGCGTCTTCACGTTGCCGACGTACATCAGCGGCGACTGCTTCAGCCACGGCTCCGGCTTCTCCCAGAACGGGGCGTCGAAGAAGTTGAGCGTGAAGTACGGGATGTCGGTCTGGCCGATGAAGCTGAGCCAGTTGGTGACGGGGCAGCGCACGGCCGCTCCGGCGAACCTGTCGGTGTGGCCGATGACCCAGCTCGAGAGCACGCCGCCGCCGCTGCAGCCGCCCACGAACATGTTGCGCGGGTCGACGTAGCCCTTCGCGATGACGGCGTCCACGCCGGCCATCAGGTCGTCGTAGTCCACGCTCGGGTACGCGCGCTCGATGGCATTGCCGAAGGCCGAGCCGTAGCCGGTGCTGCCGCGCGGGTTCGTGTACAGCACCACGTAGTCGCGCGCCGCGAACGCCTGGAACATGTAGTTGAACCCGACGTTGTACATGCCGTGCGGGCCGCCGTGAATCTCGAGCACCAGCGGGTACCGCTTCGACGGGTCGAAGAACGGCGGCTTCACGATCCAGCCCTCGATCGACGCGCCGCCGCTCGACGAGTAGCGGATCGGCTCGACGTCGCCGAGCGTCACGCCAGTCAGCAGGTCCTCGTTCACGCGCGTGAGCGGGCGCAGGTCGCCGCCGTTCAACCCGATCCGGACGACATCGGGCGGCTCCTTCGGCGCCGTCCTGATGCCCACGGCCACGCCGGACGTCGTGCTCACGCCCGACAGCGTGACCATGTGCGTGCCTGTCGTCACCGGCTTCGGCTCGGCGCCCGGCGATGCCAGCCAGACGTTGGACGTGCCGCTGTCACCAGCCGTGAAGTAGACGCCTCGACCGTCTGCCGTCCAGTGCATGTCGGCCACGTCGCGATCGAGGCTGCCGGAGATCTTGCGGACGTTCGATCCACTGAGGTCCACCAGATACAGCTCGTCGGCGTGGTAGCTGGCCTTCGACCTGGCCGACCCCACGAAGGCGACGCGCGTGCCGTCGGGCGACAGGCGCGGGGCCGACCACGACCCATCGGGGGTGAGCCGTCGCTTCGTCCCGGTGGCGACGTCGATGGCGAAGATGTCCGAGTCGCGGTAGCGGAGGTCCGCGTCTGGTACGTCGAGTCCATCGACGACGATGGTCCGGCCATCTGGCGACCAGTCCCAGCCCACCGACTGCGTGAGGCCGTCGAAGCGCGCGCCGACGTACCAGTCACCCGGTGTCACGTCGCGTTCCGTGCCGCCATCGGCGGGCACCACGAAGAGGTGAACGAGGCCTGTCTCGGTGTAACCCTCGCGGTCCTGCCTGTAGTGCAGCCTGTCGATCACCGCTGGCGCCTTGGTCCACGTGGCGCCCTCCGGCGGCGTGGGCATGGCGATCTTCCACGTCGACTCGCGGGGCACGAACATGCTGAAGCCGATCTGCCGGCCGTCGGGCGACCAGCCCAGGTTGGACGGGGCGTGTTCGACGCGCGTGACCTGCGTGGCCGAGCCACTGCCGTCCATCCACCGCACCCAGACCTGCGCGCCCTTCGGCTGGCCCTCGGCGACGTAGGCGATGCGCGTCCCGTCGGGCGACCAGACGGCACCGGATCCTTCGGTGAGGAACCGGTTACGGCTGCCGTCGGCGCCGACGATCCAGAGGCTCGCGCTCCACTTGTCCTGCACCTTGTCCACCCAGCGCCTCGTGTAGACGACATGGGCGCCGTCGGGTGAAATCTTCGGGTCGGCCACGGTCTCCAAGTCGAGAAAGCGCTCGACGCGGAGCGTGCCGGGTCGGGCGCCCGCCGGAGCCGTGCCCGCCTGCTGCGCAATCGGCACCATCGTCGCCGACACGATCACCGTGCCCGACAGCAGCAGCGTCTTCAGAAATCCACCCATCAGCGTTTGCCCTCCGGACTGCGGGTGTACCACAACCACAGGCAGAGAGAAAGGCGACAGGGAACAGGACGGTTTGCCCTTGCCTATGGCAAGAACGTCCCGGCCGCGCCCCGCTCCTCGAGCCGGCGGTCGATCTGCCGGCGCATCGCGTCCCGGCGCCGGAGGAGGGCGTCAATCTGCGAGGACGTCAGCCAGTCGCCGACGACCGGAGTCAGCGACTCGGCTGTGAGCGCGGCCATGCGTTCCCACAGCGCGCGGTCGTACTGCTGCGGCGCGGCCAGCCCACCCAGGTCGCGCTTGGACGTGAACGCGCGGGAGTGGTCGATGAGGAACACGCGCCCCTCGTCGTCGTAGAGCAGGTTGCCCTGGTTGCGGTCGATGTTGGCAATCAGCTGGTCGAACATGAACATGCGGCTCGTCTGCCGCGACCAGTTGGGTCCGCTCACCTTCGGGGGCGCCTTCGGATCCCACGGCCGCACGCCCTCGATCCAGTACACGCCCGCGCCCTTCACGCCCTTGATGCGGCGCTCGACCACAGGCGGCACCATATCGAGCCCGAGAGCCTTGCTGATCTCGTAGGCCGCGATCTCCGACTTGTAGCTCTCGAACTTCCCGTGCAGCAACTGCTCGGGTAGCGGTTTCCACGCCATGCTGCCGGCCAGCCCACCTGGCGCGAAGTAGGCGCGCCGCGGCTTCGTGATGCCCACGGGGATGTCCTTGAAGCGCGTGATGGGCTCGGTGCGCAGGAAGGCCTCGATCTCCGCTTCTCGACCGCGCCAGTCGTATCCGGCAGACGGTACCGCCGGGCTGCCGGCCACGGCGGCGGCCGCCACCACGGGAAGAGGAACCGCGTCGCTCGCGTCGCGAGGTGTCTGGGCCGACAGCGGAGATGCGAGGCCCCAGAGGGCGGTGATCAGCAGCGGGAACAGGGCGCGTGACGTCATGGATGCCTGGCGCGTGTGCGCCACTCTCTAGAGACGCCAACGACGGCCGCAGGGTTCAGGAACGCCGGCTCGGCCGTTCAGGTTGTCAGGATGTGAGCGCCACTGTGTCGCCCGGCCGGGTGTCCACGTCGACGAGGTGCTGGCGCCACACGGGCAGCGGCGGCACGCTGACACCGGCGGCTCGCAGCGGTTCGGCGACGGGTTGGACGGCGAAGAACGGGTTGGGATTGGGCGCCGACGCCTCGACGGACCGGGCGCGCCCGTCGGCAGCGCGGAGCGGTGTCGTGCTGCGGACTCTGCACACGCCGCCAAGGCGCGAGCGGACCTCGACACGCGTCGGGAGGCCGCCCTCCCACGCCAGGTCGAGTTCGAAGCCCCCACGTGCGCGGAGGCCTGTCACCCGCCCGCGGGGCCAGGCCGACGGCAGGGCGGGCAGCAGGTCGATGGCGCCGTCGTGGCTCTGGACGAGCATCTCGCAGATGCCCGACGTCGCGCCGAAGTTGCCGTCGATCTGGAAGGGCGGATGGGCGTCGAAGAGGTTGGCATAGACGCCGCCGCCCCCACTCATCCGCACGCCCGTCTCCTCCACGAGGCGCAGCAGGCGGACGATGAGGCGATGCGCGCGGTCGCCGTCGCGCAGGCGCGCCCAGGCGTTCACCTTCCACGCCAGCGACCACCCCGTCCCGTCGTCTCCCCGCAGTTCGAGAGCCTTGCGCGCGGCCATGAAGAGCGCGGGCGAGGACGAGGGCGTGATCTGCCGGCCGGGGTGCAGCGCGAACAGGTGCGAGAAGTGACGATGGTGCGGGTCCTGCGACGGCAGGTCCACGCCCCACTCCTGGAGCGCTCCGTCGGCGTTGATGCGATAGGGACGCAGGCGCGAGACGGCCTGCCGAATCCGTGCCGTCAGCGCGTCGTCGATGCCGAGGACGTTCGCGGCCTGGAGCACGTTGGTGCAGACGTCCCACGTGATGCCGAGATCCATCGCGCTGCCGGCGTTGACGGCGGCGAACGTCCCGTCCGGCGTGCGGAACTTGTGTTCGGGCGACGTCGACGGCGAGGGAGTCAGGTAGCCGTCCGCGTCTGTCACGAGCAGGTCGAGGCAGAACTGCGCGGCGCCGGCCATGAGCGGGTACGCCGTGCGCCGCAGCCAGTCGACATCGCCGCCGAACGCGTAGTGCTCCCAGAGGTGCTGCGACAGCCACGCGCCACCCATCGGCCAGAAGGCCCAGACGGGGTCGCCCTCGCCGAAGCGGCCGACGGGCGCCGTCTGCCGCCACAGGTCCGTGTTGTGATGCGTCGTCCAGCCCGACGCGCCGTAGTTGACGCGCGCCGTTTCTGCGCCGGGCACGGCCAATTCGCCGACCATCGCCAGCAGCGGCTCGTGGCACTCGGCGAGGTTGGCCGGCTCGGCCGGCCAGTAGTTCATCTCCGTGTTGATGTTGACCGTGTAGTTGCTGCTCCAGGGCGCGCGGACGTGCTCGTTCCAGATCCCCTGCAGGTTCGCGGGCTGCGTGCCGGGCCGGCTGCTGGCGACGAGGAGATAGCGGCCGTACTGGAAGAGCAGCGTGGCGAGCGCGGGGTCATCGGCGGGTCCATCGGCCAGGCGCACGTCCAGCGGGCGATCGGCAGACGCAGCGGACGGGGCGCTCGAGGCACCGAGGTCGATCGTGACGCGCGACATCAGGCGTGCGTGGTCCTCGCGCTGGCTGGCCTGCAGGGCGGACCACGTCTGCGCGCGCGCCGCGGCGATGTGCGCCGAGGTGAGGGCCGACGGGTCGCGGCCGTCTGTGACGCCGGCCTTCCCGAATCCGTCGAAGCTGGTGCCCATCGCGACCAGCAGCGTGGCGGACGCGGCGTCGGTGACCCGCAGATCGCCGGCCGCCGTATCGACGCGACCATCGGTGAGGACCACGAGCCTGGCCTCGAAGTGCAGGCCCCTGTCGTCGGCATAGCGGACGGGATCGGCGACGTCCTCGTAGTTCGGCTCCACGTGCGACGGCGCACGGCCGCGCAGCACCAGCGCGTCGCCGTCGATGCGGGTGGCCGATCGCAACGGGCTCGACAGGCGCGCCGTGAAACGCAGCAGGCCAGGCCTGTCGCATGTCAGGTGCACCGCGACGACCTGCGCCGGATGACTCGCGATGACCGTGCGCGTGAACGCCGCGGGGCCCTGCCTGTAGCGCACCGTGGCGGCGCCCGTCGACAGGTCGAGCCCGCGCCTGTACGCACGCGCCAGGTCCCCGTGATCGAGCACGACGTGGAGGTCGCCGAGCGGCAGGTAGGACTGGGTATAGGGACCCATCATGCGCTTGGCAGCCTTGTCCGCCTCCACGAAGCGTCCGGCGGCCACGAGGGCGCGAATCCCGGCGAGCACCTCGCGCGCCTGCGGGTTGTTCCACTCGGAGGGACCGCCCGACCACAACGAGTCCTCGTTCAGCTGCAGCCGCTCGACACCGACCCCGCCGAAGACCATCGCGCCGAGGCGTCCGTTGCCGACCGGCAGGGCCTCGACCCACTGCCGGGCGGGCCGGGCGTAGGTCAACTGCAGTGGTGTCGCGTTCGCCCCGACGGCCTGGGCGTGCAGCCTGCCGCGCAGGAGCGGCAGGGCGCCCGCGGCGAGCAACATCTCGAGAAAGGTGCGGCGGCCAGTCACGGGCACATGGTAACGCCGCGATGCCGGAATGCCGGGAATGCCGAATGGCAGGCTGCCGTTCCCCGTGCCCCGTTCCCCGTGCCCCGTTCCCCGTTCCCCGTGCCCCGTTCCCCGTTCCCCGTTCCCCTTGCCCCGTTCCCCGTTCCCCGTTCCCCGTGATACAACCTGCGCATGCCAGGCCTGCCGTTCGAGCACGTCGCCCTCAACGTCTCCGAGCCCGTCGCCATGGCCGCGTGGTACGTCGAGCACCTCGGCATGCGCGTCGTCCGGCACGGCGGACCGCCCGTGCACATGCACTTCCTCGCCGACGCCGGCGGGCGCGCGATGATCGAGCTCTACGCCAACACCGCGGCACCGACCGACCTCTATCGCGACCTGCACCCGTCGCAGCTGCACATCGCGTTCACGTCGGCCGACCCCGACGCCGACGCGGACCGCCTCGTCGCGGCCGGCGCCACGCTCGTGGAACACCTGCACAACCCCGACGGATCGCACCTGACCATGCTGCGCGACCCGTGGGGGCTCGCCATCCAGCTTGCCCGTCGCGTCACGCCGATGATCCAGGCAGACAGGTAGGGCGGCGTGTCCTTGGGCACCGAAGCGCGTGGCGCGAAGGTGGCCCACGCCGCCGTTCAATCCGCGAGGATCGCACGTGTCGCAGACCGAAACAGTGGCGTTCCGGATGCGCCTGCACGAGGGCAGGCCGAGGAGTACCGGCGGCGGCACGACGCCATCTGGCCGGAGCTCGTCGCGCTCCTGCGGTCCTCCGGTGTCGTCGAGTACCGCATCTTCCTGGACGAGGAAACGCACGCGCTCGTCGCCGTGCTCACGCGCCAGTCGAATCACACGCTCGACGCCCTGCCGGAGCATCCCGTGATGCGGCGGTGGTGGGCCATGATGGCCGACATCATGGACACCAACGCCGACCAGTCGCCCGTGCAGGTCTCCCTCCCCGAGATGTTCCGTCTGTAAGGGAGGGACCGCCGTCCCGGCGGTCCGTCTCCCCCGGGCGCCTCCGCCTCCGCCACGGCTACGGCGGGACAAGTCAGAGAGGCGCCCCTACCTCAACGTCCGCGCGAACGCGTGGAGCGCGGCGATCTCGTCGTCGGTGAAGTGCGCAAAGCGCGCCCGAGCGACGTCCGACATCAGGTACATCTGGCGCTGTCCGGGCGTCTCGCCCGTGCGCAGCAGGTGGGCGAACGCGGCGTCGGTGTAGGTGGCGGCGATCGCCAGCGGCGGGGCGCGGCCGTCGAGGCCGCCCTCGAACGCCTGGCCATGACACTCACTGCAGGCCACGCGGGCCAGGTAGCGGCCCCGTGCCGTGAGGTCCCCGTCCATGCCGGGAGGCACGCGCGGCAGCCCGTGATCCATGCCGACGGGCGCCGTCGCGAAGCGGCCCGTGACGATGCCGACCCTGCCGATGGGGCCGATGCGCGTCGCGACGTCGTGGCCGTCCTCGTGCGGCTGCCGACGCAGGAACGCCATCAGCCGTCCGAGGTCCTCGTCCGACAGGTGGTAGAACGACGGCGCCGGCATCGCGAACAGCCCGGTGCCGTCGCGACGAATGCCGTGCCGGATGGCCCGCGCAAGCTGCACGTCCGTGTAGGCCGGCAGGAGGCGTGACAGGTTCGGGGCGACGAGGTCGGCGACACCGGGCTCGCTGAACAACAGCGCGCCCTGCATCCGGCTGCCGTGGCAGCCGCCGTAGCACCCCAGCATCCGCGCGAGGCGTCCGCCCTCGGCCACCGCCGCCGCGTCTGTCGGCGGGATCGGCACGGTGACGCGCAGCCCCTCGTCGTGGGTCCTGCCGCGAACGACCTCGGCGGCCACGTACACGCCGCCGGCGGCCACCCCCGCGAGGAGCAGCACCGTCACGAGCACGCGCCGGGCCCAGGTCAGGAGTGGAGTCATCCGTGGTCGCTCGTATACAGTCTGGCCACACTACGTCGTACACCGAGGAGGCGTTGCCGTGGATCGTCGTGCTTTCCTGTCGTTGCCCGCCGCGACCGTCGCGCTGACGGCGCGGCCCCTCGCCGCCCAACCCGCGCCCGCGCAGGCGCAGGCGCCTGCCATCGTCCGCTATCCGGACCCCGCCGTCCGTTCGCTCGACCCACGCTTCGACAAGTATCGCGTGGGCAACGCGGCGATCGAGCGCCTCTACACCGGCTGCCGCTGGGCCGAGGGGCCTGTCTGGTTCGGGGACCTCCGCTGCCTGCTGTGGAGCGACATCCCCAACGACCGCATCCTCAGGTGGACCGAAGAGACGGGTGAGGTCAGCGTCTTCCGCCAGCCGTCCAACAACTGCAACGGCAACACCCGCGACCTGCAGGGCCGGCTCGTCACGTGCGAGCGGCGCCGCGTGACGCGCACCGAGATCGACGGCAGCATCACGACGCTCGTCGATGCCGTCGGCGGTCAGCAACTGAACTCGCCGAACGACGTGGTCGCGCACCCCGACGGGTCATTGTGGTTCACCGACCCTGGGTACGGCATCCTGTCGACGTACGAGGGCGTCCGCGAAGCGCAGACGCTGCCCACGCGCGTCTACAGGTGGGATCCGTCCACGAAGACGGCCACGCCGATGACCGAGTCGATCCGCCGGCCGAACGGCCTCTGCTTCTCGCCCGACCACACGAAGCTGTACGTCGCCGACACCGAGAACCCGGCGCCAGGCCGGCCTCGGGGCATCCACGTGTTCGACGTCGTCGGGGGCAAGACGCTGGGTCCTGGACGCCTCTTCCACGACATGGGCAAGGGCGGCGCCGACGGCATCCGCTGCGACAGGGACGGCAACGTCTGGGCGAGCGCGGGATGGGCCGGCGCGGGCTACGACGGCGTGCACGTCATCGCGCCCGACGGCACCGCCATCGGCCAGATCGATCTGCCGGAGATCTGCAGCAACCTCTGCTTCGGCGGCCGGAAAGGGAACCGGCTGTTCATGACCGGCAGCCAGTCGCTCTACAGCCTGTACGTCGAGGTGTGAGGCGCGGCCGCGGGATGAAACGGGGCGCGGGATCCGTCGGACTTGTCCGACGGCCAGGGCGCGGAACAAGTCCCGCGCCTACGCAGCCGGGGCGCGGGAGCCGTAGCCGTCGGACTTGTCCGACGGCCAGGGCGCGGGACAAGTCCCGCGCCTACGCAGCCGGGACGCGGGATCCGTAGCCGTCGGACTTGTCCGACGGCCGGGACGCGGGACAAGTCCCGCGCCTACGCAGCCGGGGCGCGGGAGCCGTAGCCGTCGGACTTGTCCGACGGCCAGGGCGCGGGACAAGTCCCGCGCCTACGGATACAGATGTCACTTCGCCAGTTCGATCGGCACGGTGGCAGCGGTGTTCTCCCACGCCACCGTCAGCATCAGCATGCGCTCGGACACCGCGAGGAACGTGATGGTGAACTCTTCGAGCGCCTGGTCGAGGCCCTGCACGTTCATCGCCGCGCGCGCGACGTCGAACTTCGGGTCGTAGTTGTACGAACCGTACAGGTTCACCTTGTCGTTCGGGTCGTATTTCGGCTGTCGTGGCTGATTGCTGAGGACCAGCGTCCACTCGCCGGGTTTGAGCGCCACGAAGACGTTGTAGACGCCCGGCGCGATCGTCTTGCCGCCGATCGTGAGCGGCACCTGCGTGGTGAGCGTGGTCGTGGCATTGGCCCCGGCGCGCCACACGGGCGACCCGTCGCTGACGAACCGGCCATACTCGGCGCCGGTGCCGAAGATGTTCTTGCGCCCGCGCAGCAGCGGACGGCTGTAGTCCACCACGATCCACTTGCCGCCCTCGTAGCGCTGCCCCCCGTCGGCCGTCTTCGTCCAGGTGCCACCCACCTGCACGGCCGCCTTCCCCGGGGGCGAGGTCGGCAGCTTCACCTCGGGCACCGTTTGCGCCCACGCAGCCGGAGCCAGCACCGCACACATCGCCGTCGCCACCAGCATCGTCATCATCCGCATTCGGTCACTCCTTCGATTCGTCCCCTCGCGCACGTCTATCCCGCACCCGGCCGAGCAAGTCTCCGAGCGCAGCCCCACCTTCGCGCGAGCGGGACGTCACCGGTTGCCGGTTGCCGGTTGCCGGTTGCCACCCTACGTGGTGACGGCCTTGCCGTTCCACTTCACCAGCGCGCCCTCGCGGTGGCTGATGTTGATCATGTGGCCCACCGTGGCGCACTGGTGGCCCATCACGGCGTTCTCGAACGGCTCCTTGCGCGATCGCACGCTGTCGAAGAAAGCCGCCAGGTGCGCGACGGTCGAGTCGCCGCCCTCGACCTTGATCTCCTCCGCCGGCGCGGGCCTTGTCGCCGCGGTCGCCTTCGGACGCATCGACGCGCGCTCGAGATCGTTCGCCGCGGCGAAGGCGTCCTTCTGGCCAGCCGCAAAGTGGTTGGTCGAGTACGTGTAGTTCTCGAGCATGGGCTCGTGGTGCACCACGAGCCTGTTCGCGTGGTACTCGAGCGATCCGTCGGTGCCCATGATCGTGAGCGGCGCGAACGGGTGCCCGTTGTTGGCGGTGGCCGACAGGTTGAGCGTGAAGCCTTCCGGATACTCGACGACGGCCGACATCTGGTCGGGCACCTCGCGGTCCTTCCACCTGTAGATACCGCCCATGCCCATCACCCGCGACGGCATCGTCACGCCCATCAACGTGTGCGTGGCCGTCACGAGGTGCACGAAGAGGTCTGTCGGCAGGCCGCCGGAGTAGTCCCAGTAGAGCCGCCACCGGAAGAAGCGCTCGGCGTCGAACGGATGCGACGGGGCCGGTCCGATGAACCGCGGCCAGTCGATCGTCGCGGGCGACGCGTCGGAGGGCACCGGGTAGTACCACGCGCCTGTCGCCGTGTTGCGATGGAACGCGCCGTTGATCTGGGTGATCTTCCCCAGCCGGCCGCTCCTGATGATCTCGATCGCGCGGGCGTTGCCAGGCATGCTCGCCCACTGGCTCCCGACCTCGACGATGCGCTGGTGCGTCCTGGCGGCGGCGATGATCGCCTCGCCTTCGTCCCAGCTGTGCGTCATCGGCTTCTCGATGTACACGTCCTTGCCGGCGGCCATGGCATCGAGGGCCATGGTCTTGTGCCAGTGATCGGGCGTGACGATGAGGATCGCCTGGATGTCGCGGTTGTCGAGCAGCTTCCTGTAGTCGCGGGTCGTGATCAGGCCGTCACCCAGGATTTCCCTGCTGCGCGCGAAGTGGCCGTCGTAGATGTCGGCGACGCCGACGATGCGGGTGCCTGGCACGGCCTTCGTCGCGCGGATCAGAATCTCGCCGCGGATGCCCGCGCCGATGACCCCGACGCCCACACTGTCGTTGGCGCCCTGGATCGTCGCGCCGCGCGCGAGGGGCGCCAGTCCGAGGGCGCCGGTGGTGGCCAGCGTACGCGCGACGAACTCGCGCCGCGTCACACGGGATGAGGTCGAAGAAGGCTGCGGCATCCGGTCATTTCACCATAGGTCGCGCCCGATGGCTGGAACCTGTAGGCCGACGCCTACACCTGATACCATCCCCCGCCGATGAGCGGACGCCTGCAGGTCCTGATCGCGGCGGTGCTCTTCTCGACGGCGGGCGTCGTCGTGAAGGCCACCGCCCTGACGTCCTGGCAGGTCGCGGGCTTCCGGTCGGCGGTCGCGGCCGTCTTCCTGCTGTGCGTGGCGAAGGTCCCCTTGCGTCCGACGTGGCGGACGTTGTCCGTCGGCCTCATCATCGCCGTCACGTTCATCACCTTCATCGTCGCCAACAAGCTGACGACGTCGGCGCACGCGGTCTTCCTGCAGGCCGCCGCGCCGCTCTATATCGTGCTGCTGGGCCCGTGGCTGCTGGGCGAGCGGGTGCACGCGCACGACCTCCCGTTCCTCGCCGTCGTGATGGTCGGCCTCGTCATGTTGTTTGCCGGCAGCGTCACGCCGAGCGCGACCGCCCCCAACCCCGTGCTCGGCAACATCGTCGGCGCCGCGAGCGGCGTCACGTGGGCGCTCGTGCTCGCCGGCGTGCGCTACATCTCGCGCGACCACGGCCTCGGGGGTGCGATGTCCGCGACGTTCTACGGCAACGTGTTCGCGTTCCTGCTGTGTGCCCCGCTGGCCTTCCCCGTCGACGCGCGTCCCGTGGACTGGGCCGTCATCGGGTATCTCGGCTGCTTCCAGCTCGGCCTGTCGTACGTTCTGCTGACGCGCGGGATCGGCAAGCTGCACGCGCTGGAGGCATCGCTGCTCCTCCTGCTGGAACCGGCGCTGAACCCGCTGTGGACGTTCCTGGTCCACGGCGAAACGCCAGGAGTGATCGGCAGCATCGGCGGCGGACTGGTGCTCATGGCCACCACGGTCCGGGCGCTGCGGCCACCTCCTGGAATGAAGGACGCTTCGTAGGAAATGAAGGGCTCGTCACGACACCCTGCATTTCCGCGCGCCGCCCTTCATTTCCTCGGAATCGTCCACAGATAGACGGTCTTGCCGTCCACCGCGATGGTCTGGTCGGGTATCCAGTCGCCCATGTCGAAGTCGTGCGACACGACGCGCGTGCCGGGCTTGAGCAGTTCCATCAGCCGCGGGCGCAGCTTGACGTTCAGGCTGGGCAGCAGGTAGAGCGTGACGACGGTCGCGTCCTTGATGTCGGCCTCGAACAGGTCCTCCTGCCGGAACTCGACCTTGCCCGTGACGCCGTTCTTCTCGGCGTTGGCGTTGGCTTCCTTGATGCGCTCCGGGTCGATGTCGATGCCGATGGCGCGCGCGCCGCGCCTGGCGGCGGCGACGACGATGCGGCCGTCACCACAGCCGAGGTCGTAGACGACATCGTTCGGGCCGACCTTGGCGGCGTCGAGCATCGCCTCGATGACCACCTCGCGCGTGGGCACGAAGATCACGTCGGGTCGCTTGGGCGTCTGGATGGGCGATGCTGGGGCCTGCGCCTCATCCGGGCTCGATGCGTTGGTCGAGCAGGAGAGGCCGGCCACGATGGCGGCGCAGAGAAGAAGAGCCCTGGTCCCACGGGTCATGGACGAGTCCTTTCGCAACCGAATGCTCACGGGTTCCGGTCAGGGGCCCATCGTAGCACTACCGGCGGGCGGACACCTTCGGGCGCAGTTCCTCGAACCAGTTGGTCCATCCGGTCGATCGGGTCCCGGCTCATGCGGACTATCTGTCCCGCATGCGCGGGTTGACTGGCGCCATCACTTGACCATAATCAGCCCCGTGCGGACACCGCAGGTGCCGATGAAGGGAGTGCGATGACGGTCGTGCCCGGGGCCAGGCTTGGCCCGTACGAGATCATCTCGCTGATCGGCAAGGGCGGATTCGGCGAGGTGTTCAAGGCCCGCGACACACGTCTCGACCGAAGCGTCGCGATCAAGGTGCTTCCGTCGGCCGATCCGGAACGGCGAGCCAGGTTCGATCGAGAAGCGCGCGCCATCGCGGCGCTCCAGCATCCCCACATCTGCGCACTGCACGACGTCGGGCATCAGGACGGGACCGACTACCTCGTTCTCGAACTTCTGGACGGGGAGACCCTTGCGGATCGCGTCCGGCGGGGCCCGCTCCCCCTCGACGAGGCCCTTGGCATTGCGATGGCGGTCGCCTCGGCGCTGGATCGAGCGCATCGTGCCGGAATCGTGCACAGGATCTCAAGCCCGACAACGTGATGCTCACGCGGAGTGGTCCGAAGCTCCTCGACTTCGGTCTGGCAAAGCTCCGGCCCTCGGCTCTGAGCCTCGACGGTCTCTCCGGCGCGGCGACGGCGACCTCTCCGCTCCTCACCGCACAAGGCACCATCGTCGGCACGCTGCCCTACATGAGCCCCGAACAGATCAATGGCGGGGATGCTGACGCGCGCAGCGACATCTGGGCGTTCGGCTGCGTGCTCTACGAGATGCTGACCGGGACCAAGGCGTTTGTGGGAAGCAGTCCCGCGTCGCTGATCGCGGCGATCATGAACGGCATTTCACCGCCAGTCGGTTCAAGGAATCCGTTGATGCCGCCAAGCGTCGAGCGCGTCATCGCCACCTGTCTGACCACTGATGCCGACACGCGTTTTCAGTCGGCGCACGATCTGGGCCTTCAGTTGCGGTGGATCGCCGCGGGCTCGGCGGATGCGTCGGTGGCAGGCACTGGGGCGATTGCACGCCACGCCCCCTGGGTTGTTGCGACAGCGGCTGTCGTCATCGCCGGTGTGTTCATCGCCAGCGGCCCACGACGCCCCCGGAGGGCAGTCAGGATCAGATTGCGTTTCACGTTCACGCGCCGCAGGGGGCGCCATTCCCGGCCGCGCCCATGTTTCTTACGGTGTCGCCCGATGGGGCAACGCTGGCATACGTGGCAGGCGAGGTGAGCACCGGCCAGAGTCTGTACGTCCGGCCGTTGACGTCCACCGACGCGCGAGAACTCCCCGCCACCGAGGCCCTGGACCAGCCGTTCTGGTCGGCTGACAGCCGGTCGATCGCTTTCACTGATCGGTTGGCGAAGCTGAAACGGGTCGAAGTCGCCGGTGGCCCGCCCCGCGTGATTGCCGACGTGCCCGGCGGGAGGACACTGCAAGGCGGAACCTGGAACCAGAACGGGGAGATTCTGTTCGGTGTCATCGGCGGGGAAAGTCCCGATCTTCAGAGTGGCGGCGACCGGTGGTGTGCCGGCGCCCGTCACCACACTCGATCGCGCGGCCGGAGACCTCGCACATATCTGGCCCCACTTCCTGCCAGACGGCGATCACTTCATGTACACCGTACCCAACGCCGACCCCGATCGCGGCGGAATCTTCATCGGTAGCCTGAAGACGCCTGGTGCCACGCGAGTCGTGGACGCCGTGTCGAACGCGGTCTATTCGGATCCGGGACTTCTGTTCGTTCGTCCGGGATGAGACCCTGATGGCACAGCGTTTCGACATCGAGCGCCTCACCCTGGTCGATCAACCTTTCGTCGTCACAGACGGCATGGGAACCGGCGCCGGCAACGGTCGGGCAGCATTCGCCGCCTCGCGGAACGGCGTCCTGGCGTATCGTCCCCAGAGCGGCGGCGTGTATACGACGACGTTGACATGGTTGGACCGCTCCGGTCGAGTCCTGGGAACCCTCGGAACACCGAACCTGCATCGCGCCATCGCGGTGTCCACAGACGGCACGCGAGTGGCAGCCCAGATCGGCTGGACCGTCGGCAGCGATATCTGGGTGGCCGATGTCAGCCGCGGTATCTTCACGAGGCTCACGTCCGACCCATCGAACGAAGAGTCGCCCGTCTGGTCACCAGATGGAACCCGTGTCGCCTTCGGGTCGAATCGGGGCGGGAAGGCGTTCAACATCTACGCCATGCCGGCTGACGGATCGAGTGCGCCGACACTGCTCTTCGAATCGGACCGCAACAAGAAGCCTGTTCAGTGGTCGGACGACGGCCGCTGGCTCCTGTTCAGCTCCGGCGGTATGTTTGCGTTGAGGTTCGACGGCGATCGCACGCCGATCGCGATCGGGTCGCCAGGCCGTCCGGCCGAGTTTGCCAGAATCTCGCCTGACAACCAGTGGGTTGCGTATGCGTCCGACGAAACCGGTCGTCTCGAGGTGTATCTTCAGCGCTTTCCCACTCCCTCCGGCCGCTGGCCGATCTCGAGTCACGGCGGGACGCGGCCGCACTGGCGTGCCGACGGGCGTGAACTCTACTACCTCGGACAGGACAACCACCTGTACGCGGTAGCGCTCACGCGAGGTTCACCTCCCGTCATCGGTGAGCCGCAACGCCTGTTCCCCGTCCGCCTGTCCAGCCCGCCAAGGGGGACGACCGCGTTCGATGGCATCGAGCCCGCCGCGGACGGCCAGCGGTTTCTCGTGAATCTCGCAGGCGAGGCGGGCAACCCGCAGCAACCCGTGACGGTCCGGGTGAACTGGCCCGCCATGCTGAGGAAATAGTGCGGAGGCTGGGGAACGACGGGCCGTAGGCATTGGTCGATCGGCGAGCCGACCGGATGAGGGATCACCCGCATCCGCGCCACCACGGGGTGCTGAGCGAGGTGCCCGCCTGCTGCCCGCCGCGGGCGCCACCGATATCAGCCCGGCCCGAGGCCGACGCCCGGACGCATCCTCGCGTGGCTCGGGCCGCTGCCCCTCGTCGATGCGCAGCGGATCGGCGCCTATGGCCTGAGCTACGGCGGCGCGGCCGTGCGCATTCCGCCGCTCGTCGACCTGCACGTGCAGTGCAACTCCCGGCGCCCTGTTCCTGCTGAACGGGCAGGCCCCGAACAAGGCCATCCAGCCCGGGGCGTTCGTCTGCGGCAGATCCGAAGGGCGAGCTCACGTTCCGCGAGACGGTGCTCGTCGAGGGCGAGGCCAGCAATGCGACGCGCATCGCGGCGGTGCGCCTGCCCGGATGTGGGGCAGAGCGATGGGCGCCGCCGCCACTATGGCGTCGCCGTGATCCAGGCGGTGGCTTCGGCCGGTGTGAGGACCCGCACCGGCGACCGCGCGAAGTCCTTCGGGTTGCGCGTCACGAGCGCGTCACACTTCGCCCGCCGCGCCGCCGCGGCCGTCACGGCATCTTCGAAGTCTTTCCACCCGAGCCCCAGCGCCGTTCGAATCACCACACCGTCCACGGGTGCGACATCGAAGACGCCCAGGAGCGCGTCTGTCGTGTCGCCGGCCATGCGGGTGCCGACGGCACGCGCGTTCAGAGAGTGGATGGTCGTGACGGCATGCGCCGCCAGCAGACCCTCGGCCCGTCCCTGTTCCACCGCCGCCCAGACGGCGGCCGAGGCGTCGGCGAACGGGCGACGGTCGAGCAGCACGTCGAGCACGATGGTGACATCGAGCAGGAGCCGCTTCACCGGTACTTCCGTTCGAGATAGCGGCCCGCGGCCGCCGGCGGAAGAACTGCAGAGCGGCATGAAAGCGGCCTGACCCGGACCTCCACAGGCCGTTGCGGCTACACGCAAGTCGCTGCGCGTCGGCCTGATCGGCGCGGGCAAGTTTGCCGCGATGTACCTCGCGCAGGTGCCGAAGACGCCCGGCGTGCACGTCGCCGGGATCGCCGACCTGTCGCCGGCGAACGCGCAGGCCAATCTCTCCCGGGTCGGCTGGAAGCCCGAAGCCTTCGGCGCCGCGTCGCGGGATGCCGCGCTGAAGGAACGCCGCACGCACCTCGGCGACGATTGGCGAGCGCTGGTGTCGCATCCGGCGATCGACATCATCGTCGAGGCGACCGGCAACCCGGTGACGTCGGTCGATCACGTGCTCGCCGCGTTCGCGCACGGCAAGCACGTGGTGATGGTGACGGTCGAAGGCGACGCGCTGTGCGGCCCGCCGCTCGCGAAGCGGGCCGAGGAGGCCGGCGTGGTGTACAGCCTCGGCTACGGCGACCAGCCGGCGCTGATCTGCGACCTCGTCGACTGGGCGCGCGCAGCCGGCTTCAGCGTGGTTGCCGCGGGGCGCGGACACAAGTGGCTGCCGCATTTCGCGCAGTCGACGCCCGAGACGGTGTGGGGACACTACCGCCTGACGCCGGAGCAGGCGAAGGTCGGCGGGCTGAACCCGAAGATGTTCAACTCCTTCCTCGACGGCTCGAAGCCGTCGATCGAGTGCACGGCGATGTGGCAGGATATCGGTTCCGCGTCCGCACCGTTTCCTGGCCCAGGCGCGTCTCTCGACAGGACCGGACCATGACGCCACAAGCTGCCGTTGCCGATTTCCGCCGCCGCCTGCTGCGCTTCGACGCCGGCGCGGAAGCCATTCTGCCGGCAGCCGCGGCCTTCCCCGGCGAGCCGATGGTGATGCTCTGCGCCGCGACGCTGCACCTGTACGGCCAGACTGCGGCGGACGACCGCGCCGCCGCCGGTTTTCTCGACGCCGCTGCGCGCTCGGGCGCCGGGCAGTCGGCTCCGCGGCTGCTGCGCGCGCTGCGTCTGTGGAACGTTCAGAAGCACGTCGACGCCGCGACCGAGCTGGAGGCAATCACGCTGGAGGATCCGCACGACCTGCTGCCGGCCAAGATCTGCGAGTTCATCTACTACATCCTGGGTCAGCAGCATTCCGGCCCGCGATTCCGCGCACACATGGAGCGCCTGGCACCGTTTCATGCGGGAGACCCGGACTACCTGTCGATGCGCTCGTTCGCCCACGAGCTCTGCGCGGAGTTTGCGAAGGCGCGCGAGTTCGCCGAGCGGTCGCTGCAGATCGAGGCGCGCAATCCCTGGGCCGAACACACGCTGTCGCACGCCGCGATCCGTCTGGGCGACGTCGCCGAAGGCGAGCGGCGGCTGCGCGCCTTCCTGCCGCAGGCGCGGACCTGTTCGCGGCCGATCCATTCACACACCGCCTGGCATGTGGCGATGTTCGCGCTGGAGCGGCTCGACCATGCGGGTGCACTGGCGGTGCTGCGCAGCGACATCTGGGTGTTGCGCCGGACATGACCGGCGAGCAGGTCGACGCCATCGCCCTGCTGTGGCGGCTGGAGATGGCGGGCGGTACGGCGGGTGACGCGTGGGCGCCGATCGCCGATCGCGTCGAGGCGCACTGCGGCGAGGCCTACATGCCCTTCCTGAGCGCGCACCACGCCCATGCGCTGGCGCGCGCCGGTCGTCGGCCGCGGTCGATTCGCTGCGCGCCACGGTGGCGACCCGCGCAACCGAGCCTCTCTGGCGGGACACCGGCCTGGCGGTGGTCGCAGCCAGCGCTGCGTTCGCGCAGCAGCGCTGGCGCGAAGCCGCCGAGCTGCTCGACCCCGTCATGCCGCGCATCACGACGATCGGCGGCAGCGACGCGCAGGACGACCTCTTCCGGCAGATGTACGCCGTCGCGCTCAACGGCTGCGGCCGGACGGCCGATGCGCGAAATTATCTCGCCGCCAACACTGCCGCCGGCAAGGTCGCGACGCCGCTGGACGCCCACCTGGCCGGCGCAATTCCGCCGCGATCCTGAAACGCCCCTGCGGGCGCCCTTCCGGGCGCGCGCCCGGC
>CAVQRQ010000008.1:0-366442 GCA_963715265.1 uncultured Acidobacteriota bacterium | reverse complement strand
GACGGGTCGCGAGCGTGAAGTGCCGGGGTCGCACGGATTCGGCAACGCCGCATTGTCGCCAGATGGTCAGTACTTCGTGAGCGGGGGGAAATCCGAACTGCGAGTCCTCCCGGTGTCCGGCGGCGAACCGCGCGTCGTCCACAGCGTGAACAAAGCAGAGTATCTCATGTGGCCCAACTGGTCCTCAGACAGCAAGCACATCCTCGTCACGCACGTCGTCGGTGATCCTGTGAAGCCGAGCGAGACGGCGCTGATTGTGCCACTCGACGGCGGTGCGCCCAGGCGCCTCGACCTCCAGGACGCGACGGCGAGAATGATGGCCATGCACCCGGACGGCAAGCGAGTGGCGTATCTGGCCGGCCAGGACCAGGAGGAGGTCTGGGTGCTCGAGAACTTCCTGCCCGGAAGGAAGTCTGCCAGAAAGTAGCGAGCCGACTTCAGGAATCCCGTGATGTCGCGACTGCCAGAATGCGGAACATCGCGCGCCGCTCACTGCCGGACGGTGGCCGGGGGGAGAGTCCGCACTCCCGGCAGGCGCGAATCGTGACCGTCGCTCGGCCGAGACTTGACGAAACTCTGACCGTCTCGCGACACGGACTCTACGCAAGGCGCGTAGCGTGATGGGCGGAGGTCGGACCTCATGACCAAGACCACCATCGTTCTGGTGTTGGTGACGGTTGGAATGGCGCTGAACACGCTGGTCGATCAGGTGCCGGCCGCCGATGTGCTCTTCGAGCTTGCCACCAACTGGATGTCCTCCATCGCTGCCGTCGCCCGGTGCCCCTCAGCGCCGGGCCTTGGCGGTGGGTGCACCTGACGACTTCGTGCCTGCTGGCCACATCCGCGCGTCAATGTTCCTCGTCGTCCCAGAGGACCGCGAGGTGCACGCCCAGGCTCTCGAACGGTTCGGCGCACGCGACGTCGTGATCCGCATGGGCCGCGACGCGCGTCCACGCCGCGCCGTCGCGGCGCAGCACCTCCAGAAAGCGCGCCAGGGGATCGACCAGCCACACGTGCCCGACGCCGGCCCCGGCGTAGACGCGCAGCTTCTTGTCGCGATCGAGCCACTCGGTGGACGGCGACAGGACCTCGCACACCCAGTCTGGCGCGAGTTCGATGTACGCCGCATCCGGCAGGCGCGGCATGCGCTGCCGGCGCCAGCCGGCGAGGTCTGGCACCACGACCTGCCGGCCGAAGTGCAGCTCGGGCTCCGGGAGGATCCTCCAGCCACCGGGGCCGCCGGGACCACCTCCCCGCGCCCGCGAGCCCAACGCGACCATCAACTGGCCCGCGGCCCACGCATGCCGCGGGGCTGGCCTTGGCGCCGTCCAGAGATCGTCGTCCACGATCTCTCCGACGAGGCGATCGGGAAGGGCGACGAGGTCGGCGTACGTGGCTGAACGACCGAGTGCAATCCTGGGCATGTGCGTCAACATGCGAGGACGTAGTGCAGGCTCCGTGCCTGACCGCGCCGCGCGGAAATATCGAGCGTTCCATCACGATGTCGCGCCGACCCGGGGCCGCAGCACGGCAGCCACGGTTGACCCTCGGAAACGCCGGTTGCACCGGGCCGCTCGACTGGCGTCGGCACCCCCGTCGTCCACGACGACGATGCCATCGTCGGACGGACACTTCAAGCGCCGCGTGCAGGCTCCAGGCCCCGGGTCCCGCCCGGTGCCCGGCCCCGTCCCTAGGCATGCGCGTCGTCTCGACTGGCAGGTCCGCGAAATGGGTGCACAGCACATCCGTCAGCAGATTGCTCGCCGAGCATTTCCAGACCCTCGGCGGTCGGCCTCCGACGGCCCAAGGCCGACTGCCCAAGGCCGGCCACCGCAGTCCGACACCCACCAGACATGCACCAGACACAGTTCGTGGCACGATGCGGGCACGCCCACTCGTGCCCATTCGAGACTGGTTCCGCCCGCCGCGCTCCCTGCTGACGCTGTACCTCGCCGGCGCCGCCGTCGCGGTCGCATGCCTCGTGTGGCTCGCGGTGCGCCAATGGCACCAGGAAGCCGCGCTCGATGCCCAGCGCGCGAACGAGAGGCTGCGGGGTGCGGCCACCCTCGCCGCGGCGCGCGCGCTGCAGGAACTGGCCGACCTCGATCGACTGCTCGCTGCCGACCAGCCCCGCGTCCCTGACCACGCCCACGTCGTCGACGCCGCGGCCGGAGTCGTCCGTCTCGTCGCCGGCTCCCTGCCCTTCTCGCCAGTCGAGCCCCCGTCCACCGGTGTGCCCGACGGCGTATTCGACGCCGCGGAGTCGCTGGAACTCACACCGGGTGCGCGCGACCGCGCCGTCGTGGCCTACAGCGCGCTTGCCTCGTCGTCCGTGCCAGCCGTGCGCGCTGGCGCGCTCCTGCGCCTCGCCAGGGTGTACAGGCAGATCGGCCGCCACGAGCAGGCCCTGCGTGCCTATGCCGACCTCGCGCAGGTCCCCGGCGTCGTCATCGAGGGGCGGCCAGCGGACCTCATGGCCCGCATCGGCATGTGCGCCGTGCTCGAGACGCTCGGGCGGCGTGACGCCCTCACGCGCGAAGCGACCACACTGCGGGCAGACCTGGCGCGCGGACGCTGGCCAATCGCTCCCGGCCTCTGGACTTCGGTCTTTGCCGACGCCACCCGATGGGCCGGCGCGTCGCCAGGCGCGCTCGACGGACTCGACGACAGCCTCGCCGCCGCCGGGGCCCTGGCGCAGTACTGGGAACGGCGCGCAGACGATGCCCCTGCGACCCGCACGACCCGGACGATCGTCGCGACCGCGGACGGACAGTCCCTGATCGTCGAGCAGCCGCGCCTGGGTGGCGCGCGACTGCTCGTGGCCGGACCTGCGTTCGTCCAGGCGACGCAACGGCGGCTGTCGGACGCCGCGACGTCTGTCCGCCTGCGCGACCCCGGCGACAGGCCCACGGCGCCTGCAGACGCGACGTCCGCGTCGCTGCCGGCTGGTGAGTCGGGCCTGCCGTGGACGATCGTCGTCACCGATGCCGACCCCGGGCGCACCCGGGCCGAGTCGCGCGCGAGGCGAACGACGTTCCTCGCCGCCCTGGCCCTCGTCGGCGCGATGATTCTTGTAAGCGGCTACTTCACGTTCCGCGGCATCCGTCGCGAGCTCGCCATCGCACGCCTGCAGTCCGAGTTCGTGTCGGCCGTGTCGCACGAATTCCGGACGCCGCTCACCTCGATCCGCCAGCTGTCGCACATGCTGCACGGCGGACGCGTCGGCAGCGACGAGCGGCGCGAGCAGTACTACGACGTGCTGGTCCGCGAGAGCGAGCGGCTGCAACCGGCTCGTCGAGCGGCATGCTCGAGCGTCGGCCGCGCCGATGCCGGGAAGTTCGCTTCGAGCCCGTCGACGCTCGCGACATCGCGCGGACCGTCGTGGCCGACTTCACGGGCGCAGGCCGGCGCACGTGCCGTCGAGCGTCACCGTCTCGGAGCGGCCTGTCCGTTGCGCGCCGATCGCGAGATGCTGTCGCTGGCGCTCTGGAACCTGCTCGACAACGCCGTGAAGTACTCGCCCGACTGCCGAGCCCGTGCGCGTGGACGTCGCGTCGCGCGACGGTCGCGTGGCGATCGCGGTGCACGATCGGGGCATCGGCATCCCGCCGCAGGACCAGCGCCGCATCTTCGAGAAGTTCGTGCGCGGCTCGTCCGGCGGCGTCGGCAGACACGGCCGGCAGTGGACTTCGGCCTCGCGCTCGTCGATCGCGTCGTCCGCGCGCACGGCGGCAGCGTCGAGCTCACAGAGCGAACCCGGCCGCGGCAGCGTGTTCACGCTCCTGATGCCCGTCCAGGCCTTGTCGAGAGGCCGACGGCCGAATCGACGAAGGCCGAGGAGGTTCTACCGTGAAACTGCTGGTAGTCGAAGACGACGATGGGATCGCGCTCGGGTTGGAAGATGACCTGCGCCTCGAGGGGTACGACGTCGACGGTCGCGCGCGACGGCGAGCAGGCCGTGCGCCTCGGCACCGCGGAGCCCTTCGACCTGGTCGTGCTCGACCTCATGCTGCCGAAGAAGGACGGCTACCAGGTGCTGCCGCGAACTGCGCCGCGCCGGCACGACGATGCCGATCATCATGCTGACGGCGCGCGCGCAGGACGCCGAGAAGGTGCTCGGGCTCGAACTCGGCGCCGACGACTACATCACCAAGCCGTTCAACCCGATGGAGCTGCGCGCGCGCAGTCAAGGCCGTGCTTGCGACGGGCCGGTAGGCAGCGCACCGACGGTCTACCGGTTCGGCGACATCGAGGTGGACTTCGGCGCTGCGAGGTCAGGCGCGGCGGCCAGCTCGTCGACGCTGTCGAGCCATCGAGTTCAAGCTGCTGCGGCGTTCATCGAGGAGCGCGGCGCCGTGCTCAGTCGCGATCAGTCTCCTCGACGCCGTCTGGGGGCGCGACGTCCACGTCACCGACCGGGCCGTGGACAACCACGTCGTCGGCCTGCGCCGGAAGATCGAGGCCGATCCCGGCCGAGCCGAAGTTACATCACCAGCGTGCGCGGCATGGGGTATCGCTTCGATGGATGAAATCAGACAGACATCGGACACGCGCGGCATTCCGGGCAGACCGCCCGGCCGCTACGGTCTTCCAGGTATTGCCCGGCTGTCCCAGTCGGGCGGGCGGGAGGATCTGATGACGCGAGCGTTGATGGTGGTGGGAGCGGCGGTGCTGGCAGGCACCGCGCTGCTCGGACAGCAGCGGCCGGCGGCCGCGAGCCTGGACAAGGCGCGGCTCGAGGCGGCAATCAACAAGGAAGTGATCGATGGCGACCTGAAGGCCGCCATCGCGATGTACCGGGAGCTCACGCATTCGACGGACCGCGCGGTGGCGGCACAGTCGTACCTGCGCCTGGGGCAGGGGTACCGTCGTCTCGGCGACCCGCAGGCGAAGCCGACCCTGCAGCGCGCGCTGGAGTTCAAGGACCAGCCGCAGGTCGTCGCGAAGGCACGTGCTGCGCTGGGACTGCGCGCGCAATCGGGTGGGGGCGCGAACGCGCCGAGCATGCGGCGCGTGTGGGCTGGGAAGGGCGTGGACATGAGCGGATCCGTGTCGCTGGACGGGAGGCACGTGGCCTTCGTGGATCCGGACACGGGCGATCTCGCCGTGCGCGACCTCGAGGCCGGTGTGAGCCGGCGCCTGACGGCAAACGCCGACGCCCACTGGAACGAGTTCGCCGACTCGATCGCCTTCTCTCCGGACGGCCAACAGATTGCGTTCGTCTGGTTCGGCGCCAACAAGCGGTACCAGATCCGCATCGTGGATGCGAAGGGGGTTGGTGCCCCCACCGCGCGTACGCTGGTCGACCGGCAGGACGTGCAGTGGATCCTGGTCACGGACTGGTCTCGCGACGGTAGGACCCTCTCGGTGGTCTATCGCTCGACACCGCAGGGCGACACGCGGCTCGCCACCCTCAGCGTGTCCGATGGCACGCTGAAGGACCTTCGTGCGGTGGACAGTTCGTCCACCCGCGCGTTGTTCTCGCCGGATGGCCGCTTCATCGCGTTCGACGCCATGCGCAACAAGGGCACCGACGACCGCGACATCGTGATCCGTAACCTCCTGGACCAGACCGAATCGTATGTAGCTTCGGCGCCGGCGTACGACTCCCTGATGGGCTGGAGCCCAGACGGGACGATGCTGGTCTTCGCCAGCGACCGCAGCGGCGTCAATGCACTGTGGGCCGCTGCTGTCAGAGACGGCAAGGCGTCAGGCGAACCGCGCATGGTCTACGCGAACGCAGGAGACCACGCGCTCGGTGTGACGACGCGCGGGGCGATCGTCGTCGGCCTGTACGCATCGCGTCTCGAAGTCAACATGGTGGGTGTCGACACGACCACCGGCAAGCGGCTCGGCGAACCCGAGCAACCGCTGCGCCGCATCGGTGCGACACGGGGACCGATGTGGTCTCCTGACGGCACACAACTCGCGTTCACGCTCACCGCGCGACGCCAGGGCCAAGGTCGTTCGCTGGGCATCCACGACCTCCGCACCGGTCAGGTCCGCGAACTTCGCACGAGCATGCAGCAGGTCAACTTCCCGCGGTGGTCGCCCGATGGTCGCGCCCTCCTGGTGCAGGGCGAGGATGCGGATGGGCAGTACGGGATCTTCCGCGTGTCGGTCGACACGGGGGATGTCGCTCGTCTGGCATCGGAGGGGTACTGGCCGTCCTGGTCCGCGGACGGACAGCGCATCTACTTCGCGCGCCCCGACGCGGACAAGAAGGCGGTCACGTTCGAGCGCGACCTTGCCACGGGACGGGAGCGGGAGATCCCGGAGACACGCGATGGCAGCCCGGGCATCGCCTCGCCGGATGGGCGGTACCTCCTGCAGACCTTCCAGAAGGGCAAGGGCTCGGAACTGAGGCTGTTGCCGGTTGCCGGCGGTGAAGCACGGGTGGTCCACGCCGTGCAGGAAGGCGGCCTGCCCTGGGCCAACTGGACGCCCGACAGCAAACACATCCTCGTGAAGCACGTGGGCAACGGCCGCGACGACGTGCTGCTGGTGCCGGTGGACGGCGGTGCGCCGAAGAAGCTGGACCTCCCTGGCGCCCGCTGGGGGTGGATGGCCATGCATCCCGACGGCAAGCGCATCGCCTACCTCGCCGGACAGCAGGAAGAAGAGGTGTGGGTGATCGAGAACGTCCTGCCGACGGCGCAGGCGGTCAGCCGGTAGGGCCGGCTCTCCGACCTGTGCGCCGAAGCCTTGGCGGAGGTGGAGCCCGGCCGTCGAAAGACGCCGCCCTGGGGAAATGCCGCGATGCCGGGAATGCTGGGAATGCCGGGAAGGGCGTTCGCGGGCCGTCAGGTGAAAGTCTTGACGAAACCCTGACACGACGGCGACACCGCCGTCACAGTGGCCGTGTATCGTCATTTCCGACAGACGCATCTGCGGGCCGCCAGGCCCTCAGCGCGTGTGCAGCCGGACGTGGGGAGGGAGGGCCCCACGTCCGGCTTCGCACGGACGCATTCGACGCATCATCGCGCGCCCGCGCCTCCACCTCCGTCACCACGACCCCTTCCGCTCGGGCTCCTTGTCCCGAAGCGACCCTGCGAAGCCCGGCTCGAGGCCAATCGCCTTCAGTGCGTGCTTGTCGAGGAACTTCCTGTAGACCTCTCCAAGGCGGGCGCGGTTGGTTCGCAATCGCTCGAACTCCCTGAGCGAGATGACGACCGCCACCGGCTTGCCACGTCGCGTCAACTCGGCCGTCAGGCCGGCCTCTGCCTGATTGACGATTGTCGGGAGGCTGGTCCGCGCAGATCCGTCAACTGCGCGGCGTCGGGGTAGATCCGCCGAACGGTGTCCACGCCGATGCGGATGGCGGCCAGGCGCAGGAAGCACTCGCGCTCGGATGCCTGCGGGTAGCGGTGTCGAATGCCGGCCAGCGACAGGTTCGTCACCGCGCGCGTCGCGTCGCTGACGAACCGCAGGCGCTCGAGCGGCGAGAGGCGTCGCCACGCGTCGATCTGGCGCTGCTCGACCTCGGCCGACGTGTCGGCAGAGAGAACCGCCATGCGGGGTGCGGGTGTCGGCTGGGACACGGCGTTCAGTATAGGGCGAGGGTGGCTCACGCCTTGCGGCGCGGTGACCGGCACCCTCGTCCGGGCTCAGCGCGGTGGCACGAACAGCACGGAGGCCAGGGTGCCGATGAACCCGAGGAGGACCAGCGCCGTCAGCGAGGCGATCGCGCGCATCGGGAGTTCGCGACCCACCATGTAGACCTCCTCCGGATCCGCCGGATTCACCATCACCGGGATGGTCCCGCCCGGGGGATACCGAGCCAGTCGGCCATCGACCACCTTTTGCACCCGGTAGTCCAGGCCGTACTGGGTGTGCCAGCTGCTGTCGGGCTCCACCTCCCGGCACAACGCCTGGTGTGTGGCGCCTTGCCACGGGAACGCCACGAGGTATTGCAGCCGCGCGTCGTGTCCGCGTCGTTCGAGCCCGGCCTCGCGCACGTGCGCGTCGAGCCGTGTCCAGTGGCCTCGGCGGTGCTGCCGGACGGCGGCCGGCACCATCCGTGACATGACGTAGGCGGAGAGGCCACAGAGCAGGACGAAGGCACTGGATTCGATCAGCATGGGCAACCCTGCAAGCAGCACGTGTCGTCCTGGCACCAGACGCGGCGTGCCAGACGCCCTGTCAGTTCAACAACAGGTGGAACACGCGCAGGGCGGTGCCCGTGCTCCGCGCATCGTGGTCCTCCGCGATGCGCACAGTCACCTCGTGCCGGCCCTGCTCGAGGCCGTCGTCCAGGATCACCGCCCACGGCAGGTGCAGTCCAGGACTCCACTGCGTGAACGGATCGACGACGCGGACCGGACTGCCGTCGATGCTGTACTCGAATCGCCCGGCGTCTGGTCCGGCGGTGATGAACAGCCCCGCGGCGGTGCCTTCGAACGTGAACGCGAACGCCGCGCCCGGCTCGGTGCCCACGAGCGCCGGCACGTCCACGAACCCGGCGCGCGTGCCCTTGCCGTCGGTCGGGCGCCACGACGGCACCAGCGTGAAGCCCTTCACGAGGCGCGCGTCGGCGATGCGGCCGAATCGACCGCGCGCGTAGCTGCGAGGATCGACAGGCGCCGGCATCGCGTGCGGCGTCGTGGCAGTCGCCAGGGGCTTGACGAACGCGACATCCAGCATGCGCGCGATGCTGTTGGCGTAGAGCTGGTGGCCGAAGGGCGCCGGGTGCAGGTCCTTGAAGTCGCCCGCCCACGTGAACTCGCCGGCGGCTATGCGGTCGGTGACCTCCCGCGAGAGATTCAGCGACGGGTTGCCGTACGCGGCGGCGACTCTCTCGTGCTGCGCGATGGAGACGGGCTCCCGGCCGGCCACGTAGTCAGCCATGTGCTCAGGCATCACGAAGTGCAGGTGGACGATGTCGGTGAGCGGGTTGGTGGCGCGCACGTGCCGCACCACGCCCTCCATGCCCCGCAGCATGTGCGCCGCGTCCGCGGTGTTGGTCGAGTCGTTCACCGCCGCCTCGACGACGAGCAGGTCGATGGGTCCCTTCGAGAGCACGTCGCGCTCGAGCCGGAACGCATGCGGCACCGACCCGAGCGACGGGATGCCGGCACTGACGAACTCGAAGGTCGTGTCGGGGAACTTCTGCTGCAAGTACCGAATGGTGTGCTCTCGCCATCCGCTACCGGCGGTGATGGAGCCGCCGAGGAATGCGATGCGCCCGGTCTTCTCGCGCGTGAACTTCAGGTGCGCGTTGGAAAGCCCGCCTCGGAGCTCGAAATACTCGCGTCCCCTCGGCAGCACGTTCGCGTCGTACCTCGCCTGCGCCAGCAGAGCGACGGACCGAGCATCAACGCCGCGAGCATGTCGCGGCGTGTCGCGCCGCGGCCTGCCGCGGGATTCGGCCGTCTGCCCGGTATCGACGTCACCGGTACACCTCACGACGGTGCCGGATACGGACCACGAGCACGGTGACGACGGTGTCATCGATGGTGTAGAGCACGCGCCAGTCGCCCGCTCGGACACGCCAGGCGTCGGAACCCTCCAACCGCTGACTCCCACGCGGGCGCGGGTTGGTCGCGAGGCCCTTCAGCACCCGGCCGATGCGGACCTGGACTTGCCGGTCGAGCGCCATCGAAGTCCCGCGACGCAGCGCGGCTGATCTCGACGACGTAGGCCACGGATGCCACGGTCGAGCCCTACAAGTCGCGTGCGGCCAGGAACTGCGCGAGGGGCATGGCTCCCCCCTTGGCCTTGTGCTCCTTCAGCGCGCGCCGCACGGCGCGAACGTCGTCGGCGTTCTCGAGATCCTGCAGGAGTTGAAGTACTTCGATTGGCACCACGGCGGCGGCCGGCTTGCCGTTGGCCGTCAGCACCACCCGCTCGCCCTTGTATCGCACGCGATCGACGACATCGCCCAGCGTCTTTCGTGCTTCAGCCAGCGCCACCCTGACCACGGACCACCTCCACGGAAATCTATCTATGTACAGAGTGTACACTTTATGGGGCTGATGAGGCCGAGCCGAGCAGGCGGGCGAGAATCGCGCGAACGGTCACCGTGCCGACGTCGCCCACCCTGGTGTAGGCGTCGGACTTGTCCGACGCGAGGGGCGCGACAGGCAGGCGCAGACCGCCGGACAACCTGTCCGCCGTAGCATTGGCGGAGGTGGAAGTCCGGCGGCTACGGGGACCGTCCCAAGCGGCGACTCTCCTACGCCTGCGCCGACACCGTCGCCTTGGGCAACTGGAACACCACGGCGTTCTCGAAGCCGCCGTGGTCGCGGGCGATCGTCCTGCCCGCGGCCATCTGCAGGATCACGTCCGCGTACCTCTCCAGCTCCGCGAAGTTCTCGGTAAGCCGCGCCGTCAGTGCCGCATCGTCCATCTCGTCCCAGAGCTGGCCCTGGATGCGGTGCAGGTAGGGCATGTCGAGCAGCGACATCTGCTGGTAGCCGTAGCTGGCCGTGTCGCTGTCGTGCCACAGCTTCAGCTTGTGCTGCATGCGCGCGTGCAGGAAGAAGAAGCGGGTGAGCAGGCCCTCGAGCTGCTGCATGTACGCCATGTCGCGGTACTTGCGCCGGAAGTACAGCAGCGCCGAGATCGCCCAGTAGCAGGCGTTGTCCCACGCGACCTTGACCGTCATCACCTGCGGGTTGCCCATGATCGGATACTGCCCGTCGTAGAGCTTCAGGAACGCGTTGAACAGCAGCAGGTACATCCGGCTGAAGAACGCCGCGTGCTGCGCGATGTCCTCGCCACGCCTGTCGCGCGTGATCAGCTCGGAGACGATGTCGTTGCCAATCGAGATGAAGTCGGATCCCGGCGAATAGAAGGGGTCGGTGAACACGCCGGCCTCGCCGATCAACGCCCAGCGATCGGCGGAGTACATCTGCGTGCAGTTGTGCGAGAAGTGCTGCAGCCCGAGGAAGTCGTCGAGGTCGCCGCGATGGGCCTCGAGCACCTCGGCGCACTGCGGCTCGAACTTGTGCAGCCACGCCATCGCCCTGTCGAAGCGGTTCAGCGTCTGGTACGGATGAATCGCGTCGTCTGCGACGATGCCGATGCTGTGGCTCTCGGAAGCGAGCGGGATCAGCCACGTCCAGTAGCCCGTGCCCATCAGGTGGACGGTGCTCATCCACCGCTCCTGCGTGGGCATCCACGACTGCCACGACGCCTTTGGCGACCAGTCGTCGATCTTCAGCCGTCGGCTCATGCGGAACCACACGGCGTTGGCGTTGTGCGACGCCGGGCGGGTGAGCCCGAGCTTGCGCCGGATCATGCCGGTGCGACCCGTACCGTCGACAACCCAGCGGCCCCTGAAGCTGTGGGTCTGCCCGGCGATCTCGATGTCCACACGATGGTGCGGGTCGCCGAACTCGATCGCCGTCACCTTGCAGCCGTCCAGGACGTCCACGCCGTCCTTGCGGTTCTCCTCGAGCAGGAAGTTCTCGAGGCGTCCGCGATCGAGCTGGAACGACGGCACCTTCGGGAACGACTTCGGCCCGAGCTCGATGCGCGACGTCACGTCTCTGTTGTCGCCCTCGGTGAAGAAGTAGCGCAGGCCGAGCTTGTAGAGCTGCCGCTCGACCAGGTGCTCCTCGATGCCGAGGACCTTGGAGAAGTAGTGCGCCCCGATCTCGACGCTCGACTCGCCGACCTTGTGGGCGGCCTCGGGCACCGGGTGCTTCTTCTTCTCGGCCACCAGGACCGTGATGTCCGGGTGCTCCTGGCGAAGCTGGCGGGCGAGGCAGAGGCCCGCGAGACCCCCACCGGTGATGATCACGTCGTAGGTGTTCAGGGGCATGCAGTCAGGTCGGAGCCGGGGAACGGGTACCGCGTGACGGGTACCGGCAGGCCGGTGTCCGCGATTCTACCGTGACGTTCGCCGGGGCGCTTCGGATCCCGGCCTTCACCGCGCTGCCGGTCCCCGTGACCGTGAACCCGGGACCCGCATCCGTCAGGCGACAGCTACTTCCCTTCGCGGCGGCCCTGGGGGCGCTGCGTGCGCGCGGCGGGATGGGCCTGGGCGCGCGTCACGTGCGCCGGCTTCTGGGTCGCCCCGGCGTCCTCGCCGGCGTGCGCGTCGGGAGCCGCCTGCCCCTCCTGCTTGGCGATGCGCTGCTTGAGGAGCGCCACCTTCTCCTGTGCACGCTTCTTCGCGTCGGCGCTCGATGTCGTCTTGGTCATGGCGTCCATCGTACCGCGGCAAGGCAGGAACGCAGTGCACTTAGAATGGATGCCGAGCCATGCGGAAAGTAACCGAATCGCACCCGATATCACGGGACGACCTGAGGACGCTGGCGGGCGGGCGTTTCGGAGACATGGTGAAGGGCGTCGTCGACCTTCGCCGCGGCATCCTCCTGCTCGACGCCGACATGCACGCCGACCAGGAGGCGGAGTTGCTCGCCGATGGGTCCGCGCAGGCCGATCTCTGGGGCATCAATCTCTATCCAGACGGCACCGACTCCGAGTGGCTCGAGTTCGATTCGATGATCAACCTCAGGCCGTCGTTCGGGAATCGGTCCCGGGGCATCGACGATGCCGCGACGCGGGACGCGGTCGGCTGCGCTGGTCGGATCGGCTGGTGCGGCGATGACCGGGGCGCAGCATCGCGACCTGGCTGCAGGGCGCTGGTGGTCGCTCTCGGTCGCCGAACAGCTCGGCAATGTTGGCAGCGAAATCAGTCGTGCCAGCCAGTGGTCGACGCGCAACCCGCCACGCGCGGAGGCAGCCTTCCACCGCGCGCTCGAGTTGCTCGATCTCACCCTCGATGACCCGCGGCACCGTCAGTCCGTGGCGCGGCTGAGGGAACTGGCGCGAGTCCGGGAAGTCGTCGTCGACTTCTTCGCCGGACCCAACCAGCACGGCTCCACGGCTGCGTCGCTGCAGAAGTACTTCGACGCCTACGCCATCGCGGCGCGTCGAGTCTGATCACGGGCGTGGGGCCAACTGGGACATCAGGAAGGTGACCTGGTCGACCGCGAGTTCGATCGACTGCCCGGTCCCGTGCCCGGCGGTCAGGTCGTACCGCAGCAGGATGCGACCGCCCGCCTGGACCGCCGCCTGCAGGCGCGCTGTCATCTTCCGTGCGTGGAGCGGCGCGACGGTCGTGTCGTTGTCGCCGGTCACCAGCAGCATCGCCGGATAGCGGACGCCCGCGCGCACCTGATGGTAGGGCGAGTACTTCGACAGGTACGCGAACTCGTCGGCCACCTCCGGGTTGCCGAACTCCTTCATCCACGACGCCCCCTGCAGGAACCGGTGGTAGCGCAGCATGTCGTGGTGTCCGTTGACGCTCACCACCGCGCCGAACAGCTCCGGGCGCTGCATGGCAGCCGCGGTCACGAGCATGCCGCCCGCGGATGTGCCGAGAATCGCCACTCGCTCGGGACGCGTGTACTTGTTGGCGATCAGCCACTCGGCAGCAGCGATGAAGTCGTCGAAGCTGTTCTGCTTCTTGTCGAGCATGCCGTCGCGGTGCCACTGCTCGCCCAGTTCGCCGCCGCCCCGGATGCTCGCGAGCGCATAGACGCCGCCGCTCTCGACCCACGCGGCGGCGAGGGGATCGAAGAACGGGAGCCTGACGCCCCCGTACGACCCGTATCCGGAGAGTAATACCGGCCGGTTCCTGTCCAGCGTGATCCCGCGCTTGGCAACGACGAGCAACGGCACCTTCGTCCCGTCCTTGGAGGCGTACCAGACCTGGGAGGTGGTGACCGCCTCGGAGTCGGCAGGAACTGGCCGGCCCTGACCACACCGATTGCTGGCCCGTCGAGAGATCGACGCGGAACGTGCTGTTCGGGTGAGCCAGGGAACTGAAGAAGTAGAAGACCTCGTCCGAGTCCCATCGATCGTCATCGGCCAGAAGAAGGCCCCGCCGGGCGCGGGCAGGGAGAGATCGCGTAACCGCTTGCCGTCGACATCGAAGACCGCGAGTTGATTGGATGTGTCGCGGCGGAGCCTCACCGCCAGCTTGCCACCGGCCGCGCGGACCATCTCGATGTCCGCGTCGGGCAACTCCGGAATCACCTCACGCCAGTGCTCGCGCTCGAGGCGCGCCGGGTCGATGGCGAACACGCGGCCCCGCTGCGCGCCCGACGTCGTCACCATGTAGAGCGTGTGGCCGCCGAACGCCACGTCCACGCCTGTCAGGCCATCGGCGACGCGTCGAAATCCCTCAGACCCGGCACGGTCCCACACGTGGACCTGGCCTGCGTCGAAGGCGGCGACGAAGCGGCCATCCTCGGAGAACTGCGTCTGCATGTAGCTGCGGTCGGCGACGCCAGCGCCGAAGTGCTCGCGGTCGTCACTCGCCGGCGTCCCGAAGCGATGCTCGAGGACTCGCGTCTCGACCGTCCGACGCCGCGAATACAGGGCGCCCGAGCCGTCGGGCAGGATGAAGATGGTGTAGTAGATGGCGCTCGGAAGGACGTCGGCCCGATGGCTCGCCGGAGACGGTGTCCAGAAAGTGGACCTCGCCCTGGTCCGGCGCCGCCCTGATGGCGCGTATACGCCAGCGTGCGGCCGTCCGCCGAGACGTGTTTCAGCGCCACCCGCAGGGCACCAGTGCCTCCAAGGACCTTCGGATCGACCAGCACGCGCTCCTGGCCGTCGAGCCCCTCTCGCACCACAATCGACGGCGTGGCCTCGCCCGGCGCCCGGCGCTCGTAGAAGTAGCGGGCGCCGCGGACGATCGGGCCGGATGCCTGGCTGCCCGCCGCTCGTGACCGGGCCTCGAGCTGCGCGCGCAGGCGCTCCCGTCCCGGCCACGCGTCGAGCACGGACCGCGTGTAGGCGTTCTGCGCGTCAATCCACGCACGGGTGGCCGGGCTCTGCTGGTCCTCGAGCCAGCGGTACGGGTCCGCCACATCCACCCCGTGCATGCGCTCGACGACGACCTCGACCCGCGTTGGCGGGGGCGCCGACGGGGGCGCCGGTGCCTGGGCCGCGGACAGGCCGACCACTGCCGCGAGCGCAATCACCGCACCACTCGTATTGCGCATTCCCTGCCCCCTCTTTCCCACGCTCGACCTCGGCACGCTCGTCGAGCGACCTGTGAGCGAGCGCCCTGCCGGCTGGCAGGGCGCTTCTGGTCCTGACTGAGCCCCTGAGCCTACTTCCCTGCCATCAACGCCGCGACGTCGAGCGACCACACTTCGTCCTTGGGCATCGTCAACTGGCTGGTGACGATGCGCGTGCCGTCCGGGCTCACGTGGAAGCCATGAAGTTGCCGGGAAACAGCTGGCGTGTGCTCACCATCGACTGCAACGTATCGAAGTCCATGCCGTCTGGCTCAGGCATGCCACCTTCCGCGGCCACGCGCATCACCCGCCAGTTCCGCCGCGCGTCGAAACCCGTGAACAGCAGCGAGCGTCCGTCGCGAGACCAGTGCAGGTTGTTGGGGCCGATCCAGCCGATGGCGATCTCCGGCACCACGGTCCGAAGCCCCTGCCCGTCCGTTCCGACGGTGAGCAGAGCGGCGGTCTCGTTGGACCGGTTCCATGGCATCACAGCCAGGGTCTGCTCGTCGGGGCTCAGCGCGAGTCCTGCCTGGCTGAACCGCCCGTGTGCGCCCTGGAGGCTGGTCACCACGCGCACCTGGCCGGTGGTCGTGTCGGCGGCGATGATGTCGGCCAGATCCGTGCCGGCGTCGTTCAACCGCGGCAGGTACAGCGTCTTGCCGTTGGCAGAGATCACCCCGCGCCCGGTCTTGCGCGGTGGCCCGCCGTCACGCAGCAACTGGCGTGGACTCGCCCGTGCGAACGTCCACCCGGAGGAACTGGGAGTCCCCGTCCATGGCCTCGACGAGCAGGGCCGTATCGCCGGCAAACCACGTCGGCGTCACCAGCTACCTGGCGTCCCGCGTGGTGTACGACCGCTCCTGTCCGGTCGCGCATGTCGCGCACGACGATCGGCGCCGCTCCCCATGGGCCGAATGAACGCCAACCGGTTGCCGTCCGACGACCACGAGGCGCCGAAGCCCTCAAGAGCGTGACGTCGCTGCCCGCTGCGGCGCGACGGTCCGATACGAACGCATAGTGCTCGCCCTCGATCCGACGAGTCCACAGCAGCGCTCCAGAGGGCAGTCACCCGAGCGGGCGCGGCACACGTCCGTCCCGAGTCGCACCGGCTGACCAGCGACGCGACCGGCCTGCACGGGCACTGCCCAGAGTGACTCGCGCGCGAACGGGCCCTCGCGGTACAAGAGGGTGCCACCGTCAGATGACCACCGCGGCCAGATGCGGTACGCAGCCGTCCCGACGAGTGTGCTGGTCCCGCCCGACAGGTCGAGCAGTTCTACGTAGCGATCGCGAGAGCCCTTGCTCGGCTGGCGCATGTAGGCGATGTGGCGACCATCGGGCGAGAACCGAGCCTGGAACAGGCTTGCACGCTCATGCCAGCCCTCGAAGCGGGCCAGGACGCTGACCGAGCCGCTCGCGACCTCCACCAGCGCAAGCTCCAGGGCGGTGGGCGTGTCGGCAGCCATGTCCCCCGGGCTCGCGTATCGCATCAGGAGGACGAGCAGGGTACGGCCGTCGGGGGACCAATCGGCCGCGAGCGCACCGGTTCCGGCCTGATCGACCAACGTGCGCGGGCGAGCCTCGGGTTCGGTGCCGATTACGTGTACCACCGACCTGCCGTCGACGTTGCTGCCGTACGCAACGAATCGCCCGTCATCCGAAATGCGCGACGAGATCGCGAAGGTGTCCTTGGGGCCTCGCACCACGACCGTCACCTTGCCCGCTCGACAGGTCGCGCAGCACGACATCGAAGGCCCCGTAGGTGCGCCGCTGGCGACCCACCGCCAGTCGCCCGTCGGCCGTCATGTCCTGGAGTTGGGCGGCATGCCCCTCCAGCACCTTGCGCGGCGTGATGTCTACCTGCGCCTTCTTCACTACCGCGCCGCCGCCGACCTTCGCCAGGCGCGCCTTCGCCGCCGCGGCTTCCTTCGGACGGTCCGGGTAGCTGCGCACGACGCGCTCGTACGCGTCGCGCGCCTCGGGGCGTCCGAGACGCTCGTATGCGGCGCCGAGCCGCAGCAGCGCCTGTGCCGCGACGGCCTTGTTGGCGCCTGCCCGGGCGACGACGGTCTTGTAGGCGTCGATGGCCTCGGGCAGCCGGCCCTCGACCTGCTCGGTGTGCATGGCGGCCTGCAGCAGCACGGCCGCGTCGTTCGATTTCGGTGCGGACTGACCTGCGAGCGCCGGGGAGGTGATCCCCAGGCTCAGCGCCAGCGCCGCGTGCAGCATGTGATTCTTCATGGCGTGTCCCCTCGTCCAGTGGGCCGCGCTCGGAGAGCGGGCCCTACCGGCCCTCTCCATTCATCGCGGAGACGGACGGCTCGGAGAGCCGTCCCTACCAACGGAGAGTCGCAAGCCGGCATCAGGACCGATTGCGGGGGATGTGTGGTTTCGGTGGAGTTCATGCGGGGCGTCCTTCACCCGTCGAAGCGGTAGCCGAGGCCGCGGACGCTCGCAATGTGCACGGGCTGCGCCGGGTCGTCCTCGATCTTCTTGCGCAGGTTCGCGATGTGGGTGTCCACGACGCGGTCGGTGACGTGTACGCCCGGGCCCCACACCGCGTCGAGCAGATCCGTGCGCGAGAGCACGTGCCCGCGGCGGCGGATGAAGTGCGACAGCAGCTTGAACTCCAGCGTCGTGACGTCCACGGGGTGCCCATCACGGCGCACGACGCACGCCGACTGGTCGACCTCGATGCGTCCGAACCGCGTCGTCTGCGGCACGTCGCCCTGCGAGCGTCGCAGCACCGCCTTCAGCCGCGCGCGCAACTCGCGCGGGCTGAACGGCTTGGTGACGTAGTCGTCGGCGCCCAGCTCGAGGCCGAGGATCTTGTCCGACTCCTGCGCCTTGGCGGTGAGCAGGATGATCGGCGTCCGCTTGCCGGCACGGCGGATGGCACGGCACACGTCGAAGCCGTCGCGACCGGGCAGCATCACGTCGAGCACGATCGCGTCGAACGCCTGCTCGACGGCGAGCGTCGTCGCCGCGATGCCGTCGCGCGCGACGACCACCTCGTAGCCCTCCATCACGAGGTCGTCCTCGAGTCCGGCGGCGAGATTGGGTTCGTCTTCGACCACGAGAATTCGCATCGTTGCCCTCAACGGCCGGGTGGGACACCCGGCCCTACCATTCCGTCGGGGTAGGGCGGGGTGTCCCACCCCGCCGCAATCCAACAGCGGCGCGGTCGGGACCGCGCCCTACCATTTCGCGGTCGGCCACCTTCGCGCCATGCGCTTCGGTGCCCAGGGAGACCGCGCCCTACCTGTGCATCGTCAACGTGAACGTGCTCCCGCGGCCTGGTTCGCTCTCGAGCGACACGTCGCCCCCGTGCGCGCGGACGATGTGGCGCACCATCGCCAGACCAAGCCCCGTGCCCTTGGCGCCGCTCTCGCGGGCATGCACCCCGCGCACGAACTTGTCGAAGATGCGCGGCTGCTCCTCCAGCGGGATTCCCGGACCCTGGTCGCGCACGCGAATCGCGATGCCCTGGGCATCCCCCGTGGCTTCGACGACGATGGGCGCCTCGGCGGGCGAGTACTTCGCGGCGTTGTCGAGCAGGTTCCACAACGCGCGTCCGAGCGCCTCTCGGTCGCCGACGACAGGCGGTAGCGGTTCCGGCATGACGACGCTCACGTGCCGCCCCGTGCCCCGGCCCTCTCCCTCGAACTCGCGCGTCACCTCGTGCACGAGATCGGCAGGGTCCAGCGGTGCCATCCGGTACTGCACGGCGTCGGCTTCCATGCGGCCGAAGTCCAGCAGGTTCTCGACGAGCCGCTGCAGCCGCGTGGCCTGCCGGCGGATGCGGCCGTAGTACTCGTGCCGCTTCGCCTCGTCGGCGATGCGCCCCTCGTCGAGCAGTTCGATCAACTGGCGGACGGACGCGACCGGCGTGCGGAACTCGTGCGAGACGGCAGCCACGAAGTCCGACTGGAGTTGCGCCGCCGACACCTCGCGTGCGAATCCCCGCGCGGCGACGTAGCCCGCGCCCGTCATCAGCAGCGCGAGGGCGGCGACGATGCCGGCGAGCAGGCGCCGGCGGCCGGCGAAGGTCGACGAGTCGCCCGCAGGGTCGTCGCTGGCCACGCGCAGCGTGAAGGGAAGTCCGGTGTCGCCGGCGGATCGGCGCAACGTGGGGCCCGACAGCGGTCCGTCGAGCCACTCGAATCCGTCGGCCGTCGTCAGCGCCGCGCGTGCGCGCTGGCCGTGCGCGATCCGGCGCACGTCGGCCAGCCAGCCGCGATCGAGCCAGTCGTGCGTCGCGACGAGCGCGGCCACGCGCCCGCCGCCGCGGCGCCAGACGACCACGCCCCGACCGTACGCATTGGCCCACGGGACGCGATCCCCCGTCGTCGCCGAACCGGCGGCTGCGATCAGGTCCGCCACGGACGACACGGCCTCGGCGACGGCGAAGGTAGGGCCCGCTGTCCCAGCGCGGCCGAGGGTAGGGCCCGCTGTCCCAGCGCGGCCGAGGGTAGGACCCGCTGTCCCAGCGCGGTCCGTTTCCGCGATGCGAAGCCGATAGAAATCGAACTGGCTGCGGCTCAGGCGCCATCGGCCCGCGAGCAGGGCCTCGTCGAGCGCCGCGGCCTCGCGGTCGGCGCGCGTCGTGTCGCCCTGCGCGCGCAACACCTCGAGGCGTTCGACGAGCGCGATGAGGTCGGCTGGACGCCCGAGCGCGACGGCAGCGGGCATCGCGGCGAGCGCGTCGTACGCGGCAAGGGCCGCCGCCGGTTGATCCCGCTTGCGCGCGACGCGCGCGACCCTCGCCAGCGCGCCCGCGCGGACGTCAAGGTTGGCCGCGCGCGCGAGGTGCCCGTACGCGGCCGCCGCGCCGGCCAGATCGCCACGGAACTCCAGGGCCTCCGCGTCGAGGAACTCGAACGCCGCCGCATCGTCTGCCAGGGGGGCGTCGCCGGGATACCAGGGCAGCGGCGTGGAGGACCACGTGTCGTCTCCGTCGAGTACGACGACAACGCCGTCGGCGGACGAGAGACGAAAGGCCGCGGCGGCCTCAGGACGACCGGCGGTGGCGGCAACGGCCAGCGCCGTGAGCTGCTGGTCGGTCGTGGCGAGCGCCCGATCGAGCGACCCCGCCACGAGTCCGGCCGCCGCTTCGAGCCGCTCCTGCACGCGCTGGCGGTCGAGTTCGCGATCGGACCGCAGCAGGAGCCACCCCAGCCACGCGACCGTCACGGCGGGAATGGCCAGCGCCACGGCTGCCGCAGCCACGAATCCCCGCGTCGTCCGCCGATGGCCGGTGCCCATATGTGGCTGAGTCGAGAGTACCCCGGCGCGGGTCAGGCCGGCATGGAGCCGGTGTCAGGATCGTATGAAGCGGCGCGGACGAATCCGTCGCCGCGGGATACGAACCCGATTACGTCGCCGCGGGATACGGACCGATTACGTCGCCGCGGGATACGAACCGATTACGTAGCCGCGGGATACGGACCGATTACGTAGCCGCGGGACTTGTCCCGCGGGTCCCATTGCGATCCGTAGACGCGGGACTTGTCCCGCGGGCAGCGCCGGACAAGCGGGTCCCATTGCGATCCGTAGCCGCGGGACTTGTCCCGCGGGCAGCGCCGGACAAGTCCGGCGCCTACGGATCCGGGCTGGCCGCTCGCGCCGGACGAGTCCGGCCCCCACGAATCGATGGGGGCGCCTACGGATTGCAGGTCCGGCGGGCCCGAGCCCGAGAGTCGTAGCGCGATACGAACCCGATTACGTAGCCGCGGGATACGAACCGATTACGTAGCCGCGGGACTTGTCCCGCGGGCAGCGCCGGACAAGTCCGGCGCCTACGGATCCGGGTTGGCCCTCGCGCCGGACAAGTCCGGCGCCTACGGATCGTGTCCCGGCGCCCGCGGAGCGTGTCCCCGCCAACTCATTTTATCCATAAGCTGAGCGCATAGTTCAGGCGTCTGGCATACACTGCTCGCACGCTCACCACCCAGCGGGACGTGTCCCCGATGGTCGCCAGGTGAGCGGGGTGCCCCAATGGACAAGACGCAGTTGGCCCGGAGGCCGCAGAGCGGCCTGTATGACCCGTCTTTCGAGCACGACGCCTGTGGCGTCGGCTTTCTTGCGCATCTGCGCGGGACGGCCTCGCACGACGTCGTCGATCGCGGGCTCAGGGCGCTCGAGCGCATGGAGCACCGCGGCGCGACGGGCGCCGAAGCCAATACGGGCGACGGCGCGGGCATCCTGATCCAGATTCCGCACCGCCTGTTCGAGCGCGAGTGCGTCGAGGGCCGGATCGTGTCGCCCGAGGATGGCACGCCGCTGGCCGCGCTGCCGCCCGCCGGACGGTACGCCGTGGGCCTGGTGTTCAGCTCGCCCGACCCGCAGGCGGCGGCCCTGGCCAAGCTGATTTTCGCGATGGTCGTGCGGCAGGAGGGCCAGACGCTGCTCGGCTGGCGCCGCGTGCCGACCGACAACAGGAGCCTCGGCCAGACGGCCCGCTCCGTGGAGCCGGGGATGGACCACGTGTTCATCGCGCCGGGGCCCGACGTGCCCGATCGCGCCGCCTTCGAGCGCAAGCTCTACGTGATCCGCAAGCGCTTCCAGTCGACGATCCGCCAGAGCGGCATCGACGACACGAAGTACTTCCACGTGCCGTCGCTCTCCTCGCGAAAGCTCACCTACAAGGGCATGCTCACGCCGCCGCAGGTGCGCGAGTACTTCCCCGACCTCGACGACCCGCTCACCGAGAGCGCGCTGGCGCTGTTCCACTCGCGGTTCAGCACCAACACGTTCCCGAGCTGGGAACTCGCGCACCCGTACCATCTCATCGCGCACAACGGCGAGATCAACACGCTGCGCGGCAACATCAACTGGATGCGCGCCCGCGAGGCGATGCTCGCCTCGCCGCTGTTCGGCGACGACCTGAAGCACGTGCTCGCCCGTGGTGCGCGAGGGGCTCAGCGACTCGGCCTGCCTCGACAGCGTGCTGGAACTGCTCGTGCACGCCGGCCGCTCGCTGCCGCACGCGGTGATGATGCTCGTGCCGGAGGCGTGGGAGCACCACGACACGATGAGCGAGGAGAAGAAGGCGTTCTACGCCTATCACTCCTGCCTCGTCGAGCCGTGGGACGGCCCGGCCTGCGTGACCTTCACCGACGGCGTGCAGATCGGCGCGGTGCTCGATCGCAACGGCCTGCGGCCCGCGCGCTACTGGGTGACCGCCGACGACCACGTGATCCTCGCGTCGGAAGTCGGCGTGCTCGACGTGCCCACGAGCCAGGTGATCGAGAAGGGGCGGCTGCAGCCGGGCAAGATGTTCCTCGTGGACCTCGCCGAGGGCCGCATCATCGCCGACGACGAGATCAAGCACCGCGTCGCGACGGAGAAGCCGTACCAGGACTGGGTGAGCCAGCACCTGGTTCCGCTCGAGGCGCTCCAGCCGGCGCAAACGCCCACGCCGCACACGGGCGAGGCCCTGCGCACCCTGCAGCACGCCTTCGGCTACACGCAGGAGGACCTCAAGGTCCTGATCGGGCCGATGGCGCTCAAGGGCGAGGAGCCGCTCGGGTCGATGGGCAACGACGCGGCGCTCGCCGTGCTGAGCCGCCGCTCTCGGCCGCTGCCCGACTACTTCCAGCAGCTGTTCGCGCAGGTCACCAATCCGCCGCTCGACGCGATTCGCGAGAAGCTGGTCACCTCCGTCGGCACGGCCATCGGACCCGAGCGCAACCTGCTCGATCCGCAGCCCGAGAGCTGCCGCATGATCCTGCTGCGACAGCCCGTTCCTGGACAACTCGCAGATGGCGCGCTTCAAGGCGCTCCAGCGGTACGACAGGGCCGGCCGCCTCCTGGCCGCGGCGCGCGACGACCAGCCGTTCTACGTGACCGTGCTCGACATGGTCTTCCCCGTCGCCGACGGGCCCGACGGGATGGAGCCGGCCCTCAAGGCGATGTTCGCCAAGGCCGACACCGCGATCGCCAACGGGGCCAAGGTCCTCATCCTCTCGGATCGCGCCGTGACGGCGAAGGACTGCCCCATCCCCGCGCTGCTGGCCGTGGCCGGCCTGCAGAACCACCTCGTGCGCGAGCGCACCCGCACCCGCGTGACGCTGATCGTCGAGACCGCCGAAGCGCGCGAGGTGCACCACTTCGCGACGCTGATCGGCTACGGCGCGAGCGCCGTCAACCCCTGGCTGGCGCTCGAGTCGCTGCCGCAGCTGAAGGAACTCGGGCTCGTCGACGACGACGTGGAGGATGCGTACCTGCAGGGCAAGTACCTGAAGGCGGTGGAGAAGGGTGTCGTCAAGGTGATGTCCAAGATGGGCATCAGCACGGTGGCCAGCTACCGCGGCGCGCAGATCTTCGAGGCCGTCGGCCTGTCGAAGGACCTGGTGACGCGGTACTTCACGAACACCCCGTCGCGCATCGGCGGCATCGGGATGCACGAGATCGCGCGGGAAGCGATGATCAACCACCGGCGCGCCTACACGCCGATGCCAGAGGTCGATCGCGAACTCGTGGCGGGCGGCCAGTACCAGTGGCGCCGCGACGGCGAGCTGCACCTGTTCAACCCCGATACCGTCTTCAAGCTGCAGCACGCCACGCGCACGAAGCGGTACGACATCTTCCGCGACTACACGCGGGCCGTGGACGACCAGAGCCGCGACCAGGCGACGCTGCGCGGGCTCTTCACGCTGCGCACGGGCACGCGTCCGCCCGTGCCGATCGACGAGGTCGAGCCCGTCGAGTCGATCGTCAGGCGCTTCGCGAGCGGCGCGATGAGCTTCGGCTCCATCAGCGCGGAGGCCCACGAGACCCTCGCGATCGCGATGAACCGCCTCGGCGGCCGGAGCAACAGCGGCGAGGGCGGCGAGGACCCGCACCGGTTCACGCCCGATGCCAACGGCGACTGGCGCCGCAGCGCGATCAAGCAGGTCGCGTCGGGCCGCTTCGGCGTCACGAGCCACTACCTGGTCAACGCCGACGAGCTGCAGATCAAGATGGCGCAGGGCGCCAAGCCCGGCGAGGGCGGCCAGCTCCCGGGCAACAAGGTCTACCCCTGGATCGCGAAGGTGCGGTACTCGACGCCCGGTGTGGGCCTCATCAGCCCGCCGCCGCACCACGACATCTACTCGATCGAGGACCTCGCGCAGCTGATCTACGACCTGCGCAACGCCAACCCTCGCGCGCGCATCAGCGTGAAGCTCGTGTCGGAGGTGGGCGTCGGCACTGTGGCCGCAGGCGTGGCCAAGGCCAAGAGCGACGTGGTCCTGATCAGCGGCCACGACGGCGGCACGGGCGCCAGCCCGCTGACCTCCCTCAAGCACGCGGGCGTGCCGTGGGAACTCGGCCTGGCCGAGACGCAGCAGACGCTCGTCGCCAATCGCCTGCGCGACCGCGTGGTCGTGCAGGTCGACGGGCAGATGAAGACAGGTCGTGACGTCGTCATCGGCGCGCTGCTCGGCGCGGAGGAGTTCGGCTTCGCCACGGCGCCGCTCGTGGTGATGGGCTGCGTGATGATGCGCGTGTGCCACCTGGACACCTGTCCCGTCGGCATCGCGACACAGAACCCGACCCTGCGCGCGAAGTTCACCGGGCAGGCCGAGCACGTCGTCAACTTCTTCCACTTCGTCGCGCAGGAAGTGCGCGAGCTGATGGCCGCACTCGGCTTCCGCACGCTGCAGGCGATGGTGGGGCGCGCCGACCTCCTCGACGTGCAGCCGGCCGTGGACCACTGGAAGGCGCGCGGTCTCGACTTCTCGCGCATCCTCGACACGACCCACCTGTCGGGCCCCGAGGGCGAGCTGCCGGTGCTGCACCGCACGGTGGCGCAGCAGGTGGACCTCGCGTCCGTGCTCGACGCGCGGCTGATCGCGATGGCCGAGCCGGCGCTGACCCGCCGCGAGAAGGTCACCATGGCGCTGCCGATCGGCAACGTCAATCGGTCCGTCGGCACCATGCTCGGGAGCGAAGTCAGCCGCCTGTTCGGCGGGCAGGGCCTCGCGCACGACACCATCGACATCAGCTTCACCGGGTCGGCCGGCCAGAGCTTCGGCGCCTTCCTGCCGGCGGGCATCACGCTGCGGCTCGAGGGCGACGCCAACGACTACGTGGGCAAGGGGCTGTCTGGCGGGCGCGTCATCGTGCGGCCGCCGCACGACGCCACGTTCAAGGCCGAGCGCAACGTCATCGTCGGCAACGTCGCCCTGTACGGCGCCACGGGCGGCGAGGCGTTCATCCGCGGCGTCGTCGGCGAGCGGTTCTGCGTGCGCAACAGCGGGGCCGTCGCCGTCGTCGAGGGCGTCGGCGACCACGGGTGCGAGTACATGACGGGCGGCCGCGTGGTCGTGCTCGGCCGCACGGGCCGCAACTTCGCCGCGGGCATGAGCGGCGGCGTGGCCTACGTCCTCGACGAGGACGGCGACTTCGCGCAGCGCTGCAACAAGGAGATGGTGCTGCTCGAAGGTCTCGACACCGAGGACGAGCGCTACGTGCGCGAACTCCTGGAGCGGCACCGCGCGGTGACCGACAGCACGCTGGCCGATCGCCTGCTGGCCAGCTGGCCGACAACGCTCACGCGGCTCGTGCGCGTGATGCCGATCGACTACAAGAAGGCGCTCGACGCGCAGCGCGCCGAGCTGCAGGGGGTGGCGGTCTGATGGGCAAGCCCACGGGATTTCTCGAACTGACGCGGCAGACGCCGAGTCGTCGGCCGGTGGACGAGCGCATCCTCGACTGGGAAGAGGTCTACCAGCCGTTCCCGGCCGAGGCGCTGCGAGGCCAGGCCAGCCGCTGCATGGACTGCGGCATTCCGTTCTGCCATCAGGGGTGCCCGCTCGGCAACCTGATTCCCGACTGGAACGACCTCGTCTACAGGGATCGCTGGCGCGAGGCGGCGCTGCGGCTGCACGCGACCAACAACTTCCCGGAGTTCACGGGGCGTCTCTGCCCCGCGCCGTGCGAGGCCTCCTGCGTGCTCGGCATCAACGACCTGCCCGTCACGATCAAGCAGGTGGAGGTCTCGATCGTCGATCACGCCTTCGAGCAGGGCTGGGTCGGGCCCGAGCCGGCCGCCAGGCGCACGGGGAAGAAGGTCGCCGTCGTCGGCTCCGGGCCCGCCGGGATGGCGGCGGCGCAGCAACTCGCGCGGCAGGGCCACGACGTGGTGCTGTTCGAACGCGCCGACCGCATCGGCGGCCTGCTGCGGTACGGCATCCCGGACTTCAAGATGCACAAGCGCCTGCTCGACAGGCGCCTGGAGCAGATGGCGGCCGAGGGCGTCGTGTTCCGGACGAGCGTGGACGTCGGGGGCGCGTTGACGGGCGAGGAACTTCTCGCCGACTTCGACGCCGTGTGCCTGGCCGTGGGCGCCACGCAGGCGCGCCCGCTGACGGTGCCCGGCGCCGATCTGCAGGGCGTCCATCTCGCGATGACGTACCTCGAGCAGCAGAACCGCGTCATCGCCGGTGACGACGTCGTCTACGACCCGACGCTGGACGCCCGTGACAAGCGGGTCATCATCCTCGGCGGCGGCGACACGGGGGCCGACTGCCTGGGCACGGCACACAGGCAGGGGGCCGCCAGCGTCCGCCAGTTCGAGATCGCGCCGCGCCCGCCCGACAGCCGCAGCGCGTCGGACCCCTGGCCGCAGTGGCCGAACGTCTACCGCGTGTCGGCCGCGCACGAAGAGGGTGGCGACCGCGAGTACGCCGTCATGACGACGCATCTCGAGGGCGAGAACGGCGTGCTCAAGCGCCTGCACGCGGTTCGCGTCGAGATGGTCCGCACGGACGGCCGGATCTCGTTCGAGCCGGTGCCCGGGACGGAGTTCAGCGAGGACGTCGACCTGATCTTCCTGGCGATGGGCTTCACGGGACCCGAGCCCCTCCCGCTCTTCGCCCAGCTCGGCGTCGAGTGCGACGCGATGGGCCGCGTCAAGGCCGATCCCGTCACCCGGCAGACCTCCGTGCCCGGTGTCTTCGTGGCCGGCGACGCGCGCCGCGGCGCCTCGCTCATCGTCTGGGCAATCGCCGAAGGCCGCCAGGCGGCGGAGCAGGTGGGGAAATATCTCGGCCCCGCCCAGCGGTAGGGCGGGATGTCCCATCCCGCCGTCGTCACGAACGGCGCGGTCGGCCACCTTCGCGCCACTCGCTTCGGTGCCCTGGGAGACCGCGCCCTACCCCAGTCCTTCGATCGTCAGTTCCCCGCGCTCGACGATTCGCAGCAGGGCGTCGACGACGGCGGGATCGAACTGGCGTCCCTTCTGTCGCGTGAGTTCGTCGAGCACCTCGGAGAGGGGCCACGACTTCTTGTAGGCCCGCGCGTGCGTGAGCGCGTCGAAGACGTCGGCGACGGCGACGATGCGGCTGACGAGCGGGATGGCTTCGCCGTTCAGGCCCTCCAGGTACCCCGTGCCGTCCCACTGCTCGTGGTGCGTGCGGGCGATCTGCTCGGCCATCTGCAGCAGCGGGTGCGTGCTGCCCGCCAGCAGGCGCGCCCCGATCTGCGTGTGCGTCTTGACCACCGAGTACTCGTCGCTGTCGAGGCCGCCGCCCTTCAGGAGGATGCTGTCGGGCACCGCGATCTTGCCGAGGTCGTGCAGCGGCGCCGCGAGCCGCAGCAGTTCGACGTCCTCGTCGTCCATGCCGAGCTCACGCGCCAGGGCCGCCGACAGCCGCCCCACGCGCTCGGTGTGCTGCATCGTGTCGTCGTCGCGGAAGTCGGCCGCGCGTGACAGGCGGTGCAGGATCTCGAGCTGCGCCTGCTCGAGTTCCTCCGTGCGCTCCTTGACGCGCGCCTCCAGCATGTCGTTCTGGTTCTGCAGGGCCAGGTAGAGATACCGGGCTTCGAGCAGGTTGTTGATGCGGAGCACGACCTCGGTCGCGTCGAACGGCTTGTTGACGAAGTCCTTCGCGCCGTGCGACAGCGCGCGCTTCCTGAGGTGCGTGTCCGCGTCGGCCGTGATGAACACGATCGGCAGGTACCCGTCGTCCGGCAGGAGGGGAGCCAGTTCCTCGAGCACGCCGAACCCGTCGAGGTCGGGCATGTGCAGGTCGAGGAGGACCAGATCGGGCCGGTGTAACTCGAAGAGCGCACGAGCTTCCCGAGGCGACGTGGTGGTGAACACGTGCTCGAACCCGGCACGCCGCAGCAGCCTGTCGATGATGGTCACGTTCTGGACCTGGTCATCGACGGCGAGGATGCGGGCCTCCGGCCAGGCGAAGTCGGCCATCAAGGGGGGATCGTCACTCGCGCGGACGGGGGGTGTCAACGCACGGTGTCAAAGGGAAGAGGGGAAAGGAAGAAGTCACAAGGGTTGAAAAGGTCGAAGGAAGGAGGCGGAAGGCGCGCTCATCCCTCCTCTTCTTCCTTTTCCCTTCCCCTTTTCACGCCGATTCGCTGATACAGGTACGACGCGGCGACGAGCAGCGCGCCGACGCCGAGCACGCTGGCCATCTGGTAGACGCGATCGAGTTCGGCGATGTCCTTGGTGATGACCTTCACGAGGGTGAGGCCGAACAGCGCGATGGCCAGGTAGCGCGCGGGCGCGTAGCCGCGGCGGAAGCCGACGGCGACGAGGCCGACGGCGTAGATCGCCCACGCGACAGACAGGGCGACCTGCTGCCCGAGTTCGGCCCGCGCCGCTCCCGCCGGCAGCCCGGCGGCGCTCGACGCATAGGCGCGCTCGCTGAAGACGTGGCCGATCTCGGCGGAAATCCAGGCGATGACCAGCACGTGCGCGCCGAGCGTCAGCGCGTGACGACCCAGCGGTCCGCCGAGGTGGTCTGGCGCCTCCCGGGCGCGCGCGACGAGCCATGCCATCGCCCCGACGACGAGAAGCGTGGCCAGCGCGCGGGCATTGACGACAGGCCAGGTGCCCACGGGCATCGACGTGGCGAGCGCATCCACGAGCCTGAGCGCGGCGAGGACGAACAGCGCCAGCGCCCCCCTGTCGAGCCAGGGGTTGCGGGCCCGCAGAGCCGCGACGCCGAGGGCGGCGCCCTCGAGCGCCCAGCCGATCGCCACGACGGGGCCTTCGAACCACTCGCTGATGGCCACGGCGCCGAGCGAGGCCGCGAGCGCGACGAACTGCCACGACAGCACGGGCATGCGGGCACGCAGGACCATGCTGATGCCGAGGTTCCACGCGGCGAGCGCCGTGAGCATGGGCGCGTTCCACCACGCGGCCCGGCCCTCGAAGAACGCGTAGAGCGCGACGGGCAGGAAGATGCCCGTGGCATGCGCGTGGACGAACTCGGCGACCGGCACCGGGGCCTCCGGGTCGTCGTCGCTGAGGTCGCGCCACTGACCTGCCAGATGCAGCAGGTAGATCGCCACCGCCGTCACGACGGCCGCCGTGTACCAGCGCGGCGCCGCCAGGTTCTTCATCCAGTCGATGAACGGCACCGCCACGAGCAGCAGGAGGATGGTGCGTGCAGCGCGCCAGCCCACGTGGTAGGTCGCCGACATGCCGGCGGCGGTCGCCACGAGCAGGTAGACGAGCAGATGCCCCGGCGAGCGTCCGATGAGCCAGAGCGCCGCGACGTGATAGAGGACGGGCGCCGTGAGCAGCAGCCAGGCGGCCGGCGCGGCCAGCGCGGTCCTGGTGCGCTGCCGCCGCAGCACGACGATCATGCCGACGACGAGTCCCAGGTGGATCGTGAGCAGGAGCAGCGTGCGCAGCCCCGCTTCCGGCCTGTAGAAGCTGGCGGCCCAGGCCATCGACATCAGCACGGCCATGCCGTACGCGAGCGCCGCGACGACGGCCCAGGCGTGCCGGACGACCATCGCCAGTGCTCCCGTGAGCAGCAGCGCGTTGTAGAGGAACAGGACGACCTGGCGATCCTCGCGCCCCCCGACGAGGGCCGGCGTCAGGAAGCCGCCGAGAATCGCGAGGGCTCCCAGCACCTGCACGCGGTGCCGATCGGCGAGCCACGCGCCGAGCAGCGTCACGCCGCCCATGGCGGCAAACGCCGTCGTGGGCTCGATCAGCTCGTAGATGTGGAGCGCCGCGTAGATCGCGACGTACAGGACCACGAGACCGCCGCCGCTCAGGGCGTGGCCGAAGAACTCGAGGCCGTTCCTGACGAAGCGCTGCCCGATCCCGACCAGTGCCGCGCCCGCGATGAGGCCGACGGCCACGCGCAACGGCTCGCTTACCCAGCCGTTGTCGAAGGCGAACTTGATGAAGTAGCTGACCCCCAGGATCAGCGACCCGATGCCGGCGTAGAGCAGCCAGCGTGCGCCGATGCGCTCCTCGAGCCCTTCGACTCGCCCCTGGGGCTCGTCCTCCTGCACTTGCCCCAGAGGCTCGCTCAGGGCAGGCCCCTCGACCACCACCACCGGGGCCAGGTAGGGCCGGCTCTCCGAGCCGGCCACGTCCGCAGACGCCGAGCCGGCCGTGTCCGGGTCGTCAGGGACGGCCGGGATCGCCGGAGGTGTGGCCGCCATCTCGCGGACCGTCTCGACCCATTCGACCTTCGCCGTCGCCGGGGTTGGGGTTGGGGAGGGCTGACTGTCCCGGCCGGCCATGTCCGTCGTTCCAGGGGCAGGCGCCCTCAGCGCCGCGACTTCGGCTCGAAGGGCCTGCACCTCGCGCGCGAGCGCCTCTGCGCGCTGCGTGGCCCGGGTCGCCCGCAGGAACGAGAGCACCGGCAGCACGAAGGCCACGGCGAGCGACACGCCCAGGAAGACGAACCCGATCAGGATTTCCACGGTTCGCCCGCGAGTATAATTTCAATCATGGCCATTCGTGTGCTGCACGTGGGGCTCGGTCCCATCGGTGTTGGTGTCGTCAGGCAATGCGCGTCGCGCAAGGGTTTCAAGATTGTCGGCGCCGTCGACCTCGACCCGGCAAAGATCGGGAAGGACCTCGGTGAGATCGCCGAGCTCGGCCGGTCGCTCGGTGTCGTCGTCCAGGGCAAGCTCGGGCCTGTGGTCAAGGCCAGCAAGCCCGACGTCGTGGTGCTGTGCACGAGCTCGTCGCTCGCGAAGGTCACCGACCAGATCGCCGACGTGCTGAAGCACAAGCTGCCCATCGTCTCGACGACGGAGGAACTCGCGTACCCCTGGTTCTCGAACAAGCGGCTCGCGAGGAAGATCGACACGCTGGCGCGCAAGGCGAAGGTCGCCGTGCTGGGCACGGGAGTGAACCCCGGCTTCACGATGGACGCGCTGCCCATCACGCTGACGGGTGTGTGCGAACGCGTGGACTCGATCCGCGTGGAGCGCATCCAGGACGCCTCGGTCCGCCGCCTGCCGTTCCAGCAGAAGATCGGCGCAGGCCTCACGCCCGAGCAGTTTGCCGAGAAGGTGGAGGGCGGATCGGTGCGTCACGTCGGGCTGACGGAGTCGGTCGCGATGATTGCCGACGCCATGGGCTGGAAGCTCGAGAGCATCACCGACGTCATCGCCCCCAAGGTCGCGACGAAGGCCACGAAGAGCGGGTTCCTGACGGTGCAGAAGGGACAGGTCGCCGGCATCATCCAGACGGGCACCGGTCTCGACAAGGACGGCCAGGCCCTCATCACGCTGCACATGGAGGCGTACCTCGGTGCGCCCGAGTCCTACGACGCCGTCATCGTCAAGGGCTCGCCCGACCTGCACATGAAGATCGCGGGCGGTATCCACGGCGACATCGCCACCGCGTCGATCACGGTCAACTCCATCCCCAAGGTGCTCGACGCGCCCGCCGGCCTGCAGACGATGCGGAGCATGGTGATCCCGTCCTATTTCGGCGGCAAGACCAGATAAGGACGGCTGTCCAGGCCGTCCGTCCTCGTGTCAGGGGCGGGCGGTTCCTGATGGCATGCGTCGCGACGGCGAGGACCGGGCCACCAGCTGGCGCGGGTGAAACGTGGGTGACGCGGCGGTCACAGCCGCAGGTGAGGCAAGATACAGGGATGACGCGTGCCCTGACCGGCATTTCGGTCCGCGTGAGCGCAGCCGTGGCACTGGCAGCCCTCGCGGTGTCGTGCGCGACCAACCCGGCAACCGGGAAGCGCGAGTTCAACCTGATGAGCGAGGCCCAGGAAGTCGAGATGGGCCAGCAGTCCGACCCCGAGATCCGGAAGGAGATGGGGGTCGTCGACGACCCGCGCCTTCAGCAGTACGTCGACGGCATCGGGCGCCGGCTCGCCGCCGCGACCGAGCGGCCCGGCCTGCCGTGGACCTTCACCGTCGTCGACACGCCAGCCGTCAACGCCTTCGCGCTGCCCGGCGGCTTCATCTACCTCACGCGCGGCATCCTGGCGCACCTCAACAGCGAGGCCGAAGTGGCGGGCGTGCTGGGGCACGAGATCGCGCACGTGACGGCGCGGCATTCGGCCGCGCAGTACAGCAAGCAGACGGCCGGCTCTCTCGGGTTGCTCCTCGGCCAGATCTTCGTGCCGGAACTCCAGCCCTTCGGCCAGGCGGCCGAAGCGGGCCTGGGCCTGCTGTTCCTGAAGTTCGGACGCGACGACGAACTGCAGGCCGATTCGCTGGGCGCCGGCTACGCGGCTGCCGAAGGGTGGGACCCGAACGGTGTCGCCAACATGCTCGAGACGCTGGGGCGGCTGGCGGAGGGCACCGATCGCAAGGGCGTGCCCAACTGGCTGTCGACCCATCCGATGCCTGCCGACCGCGTCGCCAGGCTCGACGAGCGCGTGGCCACCCTGCGCGCGCAGGCCACCCGCGAACTCGTCGTGAACCGCGCCGCGTACCTCGAACGCATCGATGGCCTCATGTTCGGCGAGAACCCCCGCGAGGGGGTCATCCGCGGCAACGCGTTTCTGCACCCCGACATGCGGTTCCGCGTCGAGTTCCCCCAGGGGTGGCGCGTGCAGAACTCCCCGCAACAGGTCGTGGCGCAGCCGACGGGCGGCGGCGGGTTCGTCTTCCTGCAACTGGTGCAGGCGCGCGGGCGCACGCTCAGCGAGGTGGCCGCCAACGATCTGGGACAGTCGGGACTCGAGTACATCGACGGCGGGGAGACGCGCATCAACGGCCTGCCGGCCTTCGTCGCCACGTTCCGCGGGCAGATGCAGCAGATGGGCGACGTGGTACTGCGCTCGGCCTGGATCGGCCACGACAACAAGGTATTCCGCCTGGCCGGGCTCGCGGGCACGAGCGCGTACCGGCAGATCCAGCAGATCGTGGACACGAGCGTGCGGTCGTTCCAGCCGCTGAGCGCGGGCGAAGCCGAGCGCATCAGGCCGAACGTGATCGACCTCTACACGGTGCGACAGGGCGACACGTGGGAGAGCCTCGCCAGGGAGGCGGGCCCCGACGTCGTGTCGGCGAACACGCTCGCGATCGTCAACGGCGTGTCTCCGCAGGAGCGGCCGCAGCCTGGCGATCGCATCAAGATCGTCGTTCCGGCACCCTGATCTTCTGCGTCTGGAAGAGCGGCGCCTCGCCCTGGCGACCGACGACGGCCAGGAGCGTGACGTCGTCGTCGAAGTGTCCCTGCGTCCAGGACGCGATGGCCGACAGCACGTCGTCGCGCAGCGCGCCCGCGCTGGCGTGCGGACGGTCCACCAGGTCGAGCAACCGCGCCATCCCGAAGTCCTCGCCGTCGGGACTGCGGCCCTCCGTGACGCCGTCGGTGAACAGCAGCAGCCGCGCGTCGTGTCCCAGCGAGACCGTGGCGTCGCGATAGGGGTGCGTGCGGAGCAGGCCGAGCCCGGGGTCGCCGAGCGCGAGTTCGTGCGCCGCGCCGTCGGTGGCGAGCACCGGCGGGTTGTGTCCGGCGTTGGCGTAGCGGAGTTCGCCCGTCGAGAGTCGCAGCACCGCGTAGAAGAACGTGACGAAGCGCCCCCGGCGCAGGTTGGCGGCGAGCGTCTCGTTGACACGCGTGCACAGGTCTGCCGGGCTCACGTCGGGTCCGGCCATCGCCTTGACCGTCGCCTGCAGGTTGGCCATCACCAGCGAGGCGGCCAGCCCCTTGCCGGCGACGTCGGCCACGCAGAGCGCGATGACGTCCGTCGAGAGCCACCACGCGTCGTAGTAGTCGCCGCCGAGCGTGAGCGCGGGGTGCCACGCGCCGGCGATGGTGAACGCGTCGGGCTGGGGCAGTTGCTGGGGGAGCAGCGCGCGCTGGTTGTCGAACGCCTCCTTGAGGGACGACTCGTGCTGGCGCGCCTCGATGTCGGCCAGCGCCATGGACGTCTGCGCCGCCAGCGACGACAGCACCTCCATGTCGCGGTCCTGCCACGCGTCGTCGGACCGCTTGCGGCCGAGGCCCAGCACGAGCGGCACCTCGTCGCCGTGGCGCACGGGCAGGAGGACTTCCACGCCCAGGTACTCCCAGGTGCGCGCCTCCTCGATCGCCATGGCCGCCTCGGTGAGCAGCGTCGGGCCCAGCAGGTCCATGGCGCGGCGAGACAGGTGCGGGAGCACGGCGAACGACTCGCGACAGGTGGGGTCGGGGGAGTGCGCGGCGATGTACTCGCGCTGGTCCTCGCGCCGGCGGAACACGTACGTCGGCTCGTGGGGCATGGCTTCCTGCAGCGCGAGGACGAGCCGCCTGTCGAGGTCGCCGCGGTGCGAGATCGCGCGCAGCGCTTCGCCGTGCCGCGCCAGCACGCCCACGGGGTCGGGCGTACGCTGGTAGAAGTGCTTGTCGACGCGGCGCTGCACGCGGCGGCGAATCGGCTCCGCGAGGGCCGCGGCCAGCAGCGTGACGAGGATTGTCGTCACGCGTGAGGCGTCGATGGCCTCGCCGACCGCCGTGGCCAGCAGCAGCACCACTCCGAACATCCCGGCGTACACGCTGGCCGTCGTCAGCAGGTAGAAGAACGTCAGGCGGATGATGAAGCGGATGTCCATCAGGCCATAGCGCAGCACCGCCGCCGCGAAGGCCAACGGGATCACCGAGTAGGCCACCCAGGTGGTGATCTCGAAGACAGGGAACAGCCACGGGGGCGGCGCGTTGCCTGTCGAGAACGACAGCGCGAGCGACAGCAGCGACAGGACGACGGCGAGGCCGAGCGCGAGGGTGATGCTGAGCAGCGGCCAGCGGATCTGCTGACGCTGGTCGTCGGAGCTGAGGCGCCACGACCGCCACATGGTGATGCCGCAGGCAACCGGGTAGGCGACGCCCACGCCGAGGGCGAACAGCCCCGCGGCCACGACGAACAGCATCCCGCCGAGCAGGCCGGCCGTCTCGCGCGACCGTACGCCGACGAGCGCGATGGCCGCGATGACAACGGCGAGATACGCCAGGGCCGCTGCCGCGCCGAGCCAGAGCGGCTGGTCGAACACGCGGGTGCGCCACGACAGCCCGCGCAGGCGGGTCCACCACACGCGAAGCGCGCCGGCGCCGGCGATGGCGGCCACCGCCAGGGCCACCGTCAGGCGGTGCGGCTGCGGCAGCCGCCGCGCCAGCACCAGCACCAGGACCGGCGTGGCCAGCCAGGCCACCAGCGGCGGCACGATGTACGTCCAGCGGAGTACACGTCCGAGGGCGCCAGGTGACAGGCGCGGCTGGGGGAACAGGGCGAGGAAGTGCAGCAGCGTCGGGTTGATCACCAGCGCGCACGCGAAGGTGATGGCGAGCGACGGCAGGTTCACGCGCGTGAAGGCCTCGGGCAGCGGCAGGAGGCCTTCGGGCGCCTGGGTCACGCCCGGCACGGCGAAGTTCAGCATCGACAGGCCGAACGTCGTGCCGAAGAGCATGAACAGCAGCGCGCGCGGGTCGTCGGGGCGCCACTTGAAGACGACGGACGGGATGCCGAGGAACAGGGCGAACACGAGCACCACGCGGATGGCCACGCCGGTCCACTGCCAGGTGCCCGCGAGCGCCGGGGCGGCCGTGAGGCGGCGGGTCAGCGGCGTGCCGCTGCGTTCGATGTCGAGGGTCACCTGGTCGCCGGGCCGCAGCGCGTCGTGGCGAGCCGTGAGCGTCGGGGTATCGGTCGGGTCGATGCCGTCGATGCGGAGCACGCGGTCGCCGGCGCGCAGGTCGGCGTCGTGCGCGGGGCCGTGCGCGCGGACGGCCCACACGACGACGCCCTGGCCTTCCTCGGGGCGTGCGAGGAACGACGTGCGTCCGTGGCTGAGCTGAGCGCCGATTGTGGGCTGCGTGCGCGCACGCACGAGGGCGACGACGACCCAGAGGCTCACCGCGGCGAGCGCGAGCAGCACGAGCGTGGACAGCGTGCGGCGATGGCGCAGCATCGCCGAGGTGACCTCGTCGTGGTGCACCTCCGCCGGCGTGGCGACCGGGGCGGTCATGGGGGAGATTGTATTCGGGTCGGCGGGGCCATCCCGCCATTCCCCTGGGGGACACAGGCTGTGCTAGCGTTTCGGCGACCCGCCGCAGCACTCCTCGTCGGCAGGGACTGCTTGACACGTCATCAGTGCCCACTCGAATGCAGCCAGTCGATGAAGACCCCATCTGGACACGTTGGGCGCGGGACCTGCGGTCGCTACGAGCCGTCGTCGGCCTCGGGTTCGCAATACGAATCGCCTTGTGGCTGGCTTCGTCCGGCAGCAATGACATCGGCACGTGGGAGACCTTCGCCCACGAGATCGCCCGGAGCGGCTTGCTGCACGAGTATTCGCGAAACGGCCAGTTCAATCATCCGCCGCTCATGGGGCTCTGGGCCACATTCGCTCTCAACCTTTCCCTGATCCTTGGCCTGTCCTTCGCGCAGGCCTTCAAGTTGCTGCCGCTGGCTGCGGATGTGCTCGCGGTTCCGACGCTGCTCAACGTCGTCAAGCGACGGGGTGGCAGTGACGTCGCCGCCTGGCAGGCCGCTGCTGTCTTCGCCACGAGCCTGCCGTCGATATGGGTAACGAGCCACCACGGTAACACCGACAGCCTGTGCGCCCTCGCGGTCCTCCTGGCCATCTACCTTGTCGACGTCAGCAACAAGCCGTTTATCGCGGGCCTGGCCTTTGCTGGTGCGCTCAACGTCAAGCTCATCCCGCTCGTTCTTGCGCCCGCGTTGTTCGTCATGCAGGCCAGCAGTCTGAGCCACGCGTTGCGTTTCGTTCTTGGCTGTGGCCTGGGGATGCTGGCCTTTTTCGGACCGATTGTTGAGGTCGGGCCGTCGTTCTACAGGAACGCAATCGCTTACAACTCCAATCCGAACCGATGGGGGCTGCATTTTCTTCTCTCGGAAGGCGCCCTCTTGCCCTTCGGGGACTTCTTGCGTGGTATCGACGCGGCGTGGGCTGCCGGCGCCCGGTACGTGATGATGCTGCTGAGCCTTGCATTGGGGCTCTGGGCCAAGCGTAGTTTGCGGGCGCCGATGGAAGTGGGTGCAGCCGTACTCGCGATGTTCCTCGTGCTCACGCCGGGCATCGGCGTTCAGTACTTCGTGTTCCCGGTCCTGGCGATGGCCGCGATCGACCGCCGCCGGGCTCTCATCTACAGTGCGTCGGCAGGGTTGTTCCTCACTGCCGTGTACGTACACTTCATGGTCGCCTGTCGGCTTCCACTGACGTCCATCCACAGTGCGCCGTTCCCGCTGCTGCAGGGCCTCCTGGGGATTCCGGTCTGGTTCATCCTCGTCGACTTTGTCGTCTCACGCCTCAAGCACGGCGGCAGTGTGAAGATCGAGGAAGCATGCGAGCAGCGAGCGGCGCCTCTGAGCTGAGTTCGGCGCCGAGCATCTGTCGCGTGAGTGTGCGACGACGACCAAGACCATGGGGCTCATGGCACCGAGCGAACACCTCCGCCCGCATAGCGACCGGGGCGGTCATGCCTGAAATTGCATTCAGGTTCGAGTTGGGTCGATTATGCGGCCGACGGAAGAAGGCCGAGGGGAAACGTATGGCGAGTGCGTGGTCTGGAAACTGGTCGAAGGCGAAGTTCGACGTGTACGAGTTGCTTGTTGTTGCGGCCGTCGTCGCAGGGTGTGCCTGGGGCCTGAAACCCTCCTATCGGTTGCCGGACCCGTCAGAAGAATCTGTTGCTTTCGAGCAACGATACGGGCCCACACGCCAGTCCGAACATGTCGAAGAGTGGCTCATTCGTGACTTCTTCCAGGATCAGCGCGATGGCGTGTTTGTAGATGTCGGAGCAAACCATCCCAAGCGTTTCAGCAACACGTACTTTCTGGAGACCGAACTCGGGTGGTCTGGCATCGCGATCGAACCGCTCAAGGAGTTCGCGCCGATGTACGCCGAAATCCGGCCGCGGACTCGTTTCAGAGCGTTCTTCGTCTCAGACGCCTCCGATGCGACGGCGAAGGTGTACGTGCTAGAGGAGAACTCGCTGGTGAGTTCGTCGACCCGCGCCTTTACTGAACGAGCGCATGGAAGAGCGCGCGAGGTCGAGGCGCCGACCATCTCGTTGACGGACCTCTTGATCAAGGAGGGACTCTCGACAGTAGACTTCGTGAACATCGACATCGAGTTGGCGGAGCCCAAGGCACTCGCCGGGTTCGACATCCAGCGCTTCCGGCCGAAGCTCGTCTGCATCGAGGCACACCCCGAGGTACGGCAGCAGATCCTCGACTACTTTCAGTCCAACGGCTACCGATTGGTTGGCAGGTACCTCAGAGCCGACGAGCACAACCTGTATTTCTCGCTCGCTTCAACCAAGCCTGATCGATAGCAGTCGCCGTAAGGCCGAACACCCTGGACGCTCCTCAAACTAAGGCCCCGGAAAGCAGGTTGCCGGTATGGCTGACGCGGACTCGACGAGGAACGGCAGATCCGCCCGCACCGCCAAGAATTCCTTGTCGTTCTCGACATCCACGCGATAGTCGTGCGCCTTGAGCCAGGCCCGCGTAGCCTGGGAAAACGGAAGCGGCAGCCAGACGAACTCTGGTCGCAGGCGACCAAGCGCCACAAGGCCTTCAGGCGCCCCGCGGGCGATTGCATACTGTTCCGCGAGTGTATGCGAACTGTAGACGGTTTCCCTTCTCCCGTCGATCGATACCTTTAGCCGAGGACCGAGGTGGAAGAGCGCTTCCTGGCCCCAGTCGAAGTACGTAACCAGTCGGCCGCTGGGCCTGGCTGATATCAAGGTGGCCAGCGCGGTTGGTCCGGGAGAAGGACTGGCTGAAGGGCGAACCATAGCTATGCATGTTGGCGAGCGGCCGGCCAAGAGCAGTAGCAGTGCGGCTGTTGCAGCAGTCAGGTCGATCACGGTGCGCGTGAGTACCCGAACCTGAGGCGAGGCAGCTCGAAGGACATTGCCGTGGGACAGGACGACAACCAGGACGTAGAGTGGCACAAGTCGGTTCACGAGCAGGGCGCCCAGTGCCAGCATCGCAACGGCAGGGATGCGCGCGAGCAGGAGGCGTGGCTGGCTGACGCTGGGCCAGGCGACGGCGATTGTAGCTGTGCCAACCAGCCAAAGTGCTAGATACTCAGGGGGCGATCGCCAAACCGGCTGCCATTCCGTAATGTCAGCCCTTTCCGGTCGGACGGTGGTGAGGATGAATCGCCACAGCTCGATCCCGTACGGATTGAGCAGTGTTGCCGTGGCCGACGCGGCCAAGAGAAGCCCGGCTTCGCGCAGGCTCCGCCGACGTGTGGCGACGTCTCCTGCGACGCATACTGCAAGCAGGCCCAGCCCGAGACTCCACCCGCCATGGACATTCGCCCACACTGCGAATAGCAGTGGGATCAGCCAGCGTGCGATTGACTCAGTCGCAAGGGAGCGCCACAGCAGCACGATCAAGGCGACCGTCCAGAGTTGCGGTCGGATCGTCGATGAAATTGGAAGCAGGCCAAGTGTGGCGAGCGCCAGAAGCCCATGACGCCAAGCCGGAGAAGCAGTCGCCGAATGGCGCCATGCAAGAGTCAGTGCGATGCCGAGGAGGAACCACTTCACCACGAGTAATCCCGCCGCTCCTGCGAACGCGTAGGAGGCGCCGAGCACGAACTCAGAAAGCCATTCATGGTTGATCCAGGCGACATCCTGGGTGAACGAATACGGATCGTCTGTCGTGAGCCGATGTGTGACCAGAAGGTCGAGGCCGAAGCGGAGATGACCCCATAAGTCCGGGTCGACCGTTGTCCGCAGCATGGCCGCTCCGACCAGCAGCCCTGCCAGAGGCCTCAAGGCGTGTTTCGGCGTGAACTGGCCGCCAGACTTGCCTCCGTCAGTCATCGCTCGGGAGCGCGGTAGCCGCCGCGGCTGGTGATCGTGAGTATCCTCGCGGCGAGGCTTCAGGTCCACCTGCCGCCACGTGCCGTCGCGGGTGGTGTTGGTGGACGTGTAGCTCAGGACGTACCGCCGGCGCAGATCCTCCACGACCTGCGCATAGTGAGCGGGCAACTCGTCGACGGTCGCAGGGAAGTACGCCTGGCCGCCCGATGCGCGGGCGATCTGCTCGAGGGTGTCCCTGTCGACGTTCGGCCCCATGCCTATGGCGAAGATGGCGGCGTCCACGTCGCGGACGCGACCGAGCAGTTCGTCGAGCGTCGTGCGGCTGCCTGGCGCGGTGCCGGGCCCGTTCTCGTCCCGGCCGTCCGTGAGCACGACGACCACCCGTCGCCCCTCGACGGTGGCCAGCCTGTCGAGCCCGACGCGCACGGCGTCGTAGAGCGCCGTTCCTCCCCGGCTTGTATACGTGTCGACGGTCATGCGAGGCACGACCCGCGAGAGCGTCAGGTCCGTCGCCAGGGTCGCTCCGTCGCTGAACAGGATCACGCCCAGGCGGTCCTCGTCCCGCACGGCATCCACGAAGCTGAGCGCGGCGGCCTTCACGTCCTCGGCCGCCTTGCGCATGCTGCCGCTCTCGTCGAGGGCGAGCAGAATCGACACCGGCGCCACCGCCTCCTGGAACGTGTCGATCGCCTGTGGCACGCCGTCCTCGATGGCCTCGATGTCCTCGCGGCCGACGACGACGGCCGCGGCCGTGCCGCTCGTGATCGTGAACTCGATCGAGGGCCGGATGGGCAGTGGCGCGGCGGCGAAGTACCCGTCGCGCGTCTTGATCACGTGCTCGGGCGTGCCGGTCTTCAGGAGGATACGGCGCCACTGGCCGTCGCGCGTCTGGTTGCTCGGCGTGTACGTGAGCAGGTATCGGCTCACGACGTCGCCGTGGATGTAGTCCTGCACCAGCGGGATCTCGGTGTCGCGCGACGGGAAGAAGGCCTTCCCGCCCGTCTGGCCCGCGAGTTCGCGCAGCACGTCGCGCCCGCGGAACGAGAGGCCCGCAACTCCTCCGATGCCCACGCTGTACAGCGTGGCGTTGATCTTCTTCACGGCCGCCACGGCCTCGGGCATTCCCGCGGCGCTGTGCTCGTCGTAGCCATCGGTCACGAGGACGATGATCTGGCGCCCTGCCACCCCGGCCAGCCGCACGGCGAGGGCCTCGAGCGCGTCGGCAATCGCCGTCCCTCCGCGCGTGTGCATGCCCTCGATCGCGCTCGTGAGGGCCTCGAGATCGCGCGTGGGTCCCGTGACGGCGCCCAGCGTCCTCGAGAACGGCACGACGGCCAACTGGTCGTCGGGGCGGAGCAGGCTCGCCAGCCGCCGCGTCGCGCGGCGGACGAAGTCGAATCGGCTCGACATGCTCTGGCTCGTGTCCACGAGCAGGGTCACCACAGTGGGCATCCGGCTCGGCTCCACGAGTTCGATCGCCTGCGTGACGCCGTCTTCCCTGAGCGCGAAGTGCTCCCGCGTGAGGCCCGACACGTAGCGCCCATCCGTGTCGAGGACGGCGACGTCGAGCAGGACGCTGGCGACAGTCGTCTCGTCGGTGATGTCCATCGCGGGCAGCGTGACGCGATCCTCGGCCACCGCGCCTGCCGCATCGACGGCCTCGACCCGGATCGAGACGGTCTCGAAGGGATTGGCGTCCATCCACTCCACGGCGTAGATCGGGCCCTCGGCGTCCTCGCCGACGGCCACGTCGTTGACCCAGAATGTCACCTTGGCGACAGTGGTCCCCTGCGCGGGGGTCGCCTGCGCGACGATGCGGATGGGGCCCGTCGAATTGAGCCGGCCCTGGGGAGACGTCAGGCGGACGGCCAGCCCGGCACCCTGCGCGTAGACGAGGGCGGACGAGGCACCCGTCACCCACACGAGGGTCAGGCACGCCAGCCAGCGCAGGACGCCTATGTGCCTGTCAGCTCGCCGGAGGATGTGCCTGATGAGCGTCGTCACGGACGAAGTACACGTGGCACGCGGCGTCGAGCAGTGCCGGCGTCAGCTCGCGCGGCTCGCTCCTGTACTCCGCGAGCAGCAGCGCGTGCGAGATGAGGTCGCGTGGATGGCACCCGCGGATCGGCTGCTGGTAGTACCTGTAGTAGCCGTCCAGGAGGTGGTCGACGTGCCCGGGGACGTACGTCACGTCCACGGCGGAGCAGTACTGCTCGAAGATGCGCGCGAACTCCTCACGCGTGGGCCCGGCGACGCGGACCTTCGCGTGGATGCGGCGCAGGAACGCCTCGTCCACGAGTTCCTGCGGACGGAGGTTGGTGGCAAAGACAATGAGCGTGCGGAAGGGAACCTCGAAGGACTGCCCCGTGCCCAGCGTGAGGTAGTCGACCCGGCTCTCGAGCGGCACGATCCAGCGGTTGAGCAGTTCGGTGGTGGAGCAACGCTGCCGGCCGAAGTCGTCGATCACGAGGACCCCGCCGTTGGCCAGCATCTGCAGCGGCGCCTTGTAGTAGCCTCCGGGGCTTCGTCCGAGCATCAGCGACTCGAGCGACAACTCGCCTCCGGCGATCACGACAGGGCGCTTGCAACGCACCCATCGTCGATCGGGCCGGTGACCCAGGTCGAGCGGGTCGTTGCTCCGATCCGCCGGGTCGTGTGGCGGCGCCAGCGGAGACGACGGCTCGGCGACCGTCTCGTGCGTCACGGGGTCGAACACCCGCACGATCTGGCCCTCGACCTCGATTGCCTGCGGAATCGCGATGTCCTCGTCGAGTACGTCGCGGATGCCTCGTGCGATCTGGGTCTTGCCGTTGCCGGCCTCGCCGTAGATGAACAGGGACGAGCCAGCGTTGATGGCCGGCCCGATCTGGTCGAGCACCGACTCGGGCAGCACGAGGTGCGGGAATGCGGCACGAAGTCGCCGCGGTGTGGCCGAATGCGGCACCGTCCTCGCGAACGACTCGATGTAGTCCCTGTATGCCGCCAGTGTGACGGGCGCGGCGCCCACGTACGCGTTGCCCTCGAGGAACAGGACGGCCCGGCTCCGGCCGGCGTCCGTAATCCTGTAGCGGTAGGTGGCGCCACCCGAGGAACGACCCGCCAACGACCTCGACCTGCCGCTGGCCCTTCAGCCCCTCCATCGCGGGTTCGACGACTGGCCAGAGGAGGCCGAGTCGGCTCGCCAGCTCCGACCCCTCGAGTTCGCCGGAGAAGTGCAGGGTCTTGAGGGCCAGCTGCGTGACGAGATCGAGAGACAACCCCGCCGCCGCGAGCGTGCGCGGGGCTTCGGGCATGACCTTCCACTGCCGTTCGGGGGCGGACACGACGCTGTTCATGGTTCCTCGACTCGCGTGGTGGCACCGGCGCCAGGCCGGTGCCCCTCGACGTCTCGCTACTCGTCCTTGAGGCGGGTGCGGCGGCGCTTCAGGTACAGGAACATCACGACGACGGTAGCTGCGAGCAGAGCAAGACTGACAACGTCCATTCTCATCCTCCGTCGTCGGGGAGCCGGGCCCGCGCGAATGCTGTGACTCCGGCGGCCGTTCGGCCCCACCCACGTCATGTCCGCCACCGCCCTCTGCCGCGGTTACTCCGAGCTCTGGAAGAACCGCATGATCTTCATCACTGCCGGTCCCAGAGTGACCACGTACAGCGCAGGGAATAGACAGAACACCAGAGGGAACACCAACTTCACGCCAAGCTTAGCGGCCTTCTCCTCCGCGCGCTGCCGCCGCTTGGTTCGCAGCACGTCGGCGTGCGTGCGCAGAGCCTGCGCCATGCTCGTCCCGAAGCGGTCCGTCTGGACCATCACCGCGACGAGCGACTGCACGTCGTCCACCTTCGTGCGATCGGCGAAGTTCCTGAACGCGTCGAGGCGTGGCTTGCCGGCGCGCACCTCGGTGGTGATCATCCCGAGTTCGCGCGACAGTGCGGGATAGCTCACCGCCAGCTCTTCCGTCGCTTTGATGATGGCCTGGTCGAGGCCGCTGCCGGCCTCCACGCAGACGATCAGGAGATCCAGCGCGTCGGCGAGGCCGTTCCGGATCTGCTTCTTGTACGCGGCCATCTTCCGTCCCGAGCACCAGGCTGGGCAGCATGTAGCCGATGACGGCGGCGACGGCAACGATCAGCCAATCCAGAGCCGCACCGAAGTAACACACGTGGCGAAACCGAACACGACCGGTAAGCACCAGTTCGGCGGTGACGTAGATGGCAGCCGAGAGTGAGCCATGGTAGCCGGCCCGTGCAACTGGTCACGGATCCGTCCCATTTCCTTGGGTGACTTCGGCAGGACGGCGCCGATCCAGGGCGGCAAGTGTGGCGCCGTCGACCAACGACCCCGTTGTCGGCGGCGACGTCGACGCTCGCCGCGAGATCCGCTGCAGGCGTGCGCGTTCAGGTGACCGGCGCTCGACCACGAGAACCCGGTGAGCGCCGTCAGGGCGGCGACGGCGACGAACACGGCAACGACGACGAGCAGTTCGGGAGCCATGTCAGTACTCGATGTTGATGAGCTTCCTGATGATCAGTGTTCCGAGTACCTGAAGGCAGATGGCCGCGATGATCATGTTCTGGCCGGTCGGGTCACCTGGTGAGATTCGCGGAAGTGCCCAGGAACGCTGGCCATGAAGAAGAGCGCCATCACCGGCGGTAGCATGATAAGGACGCCGCCGTCATCCGGCCGTGCGCCGAGATTACGCGGATTTGGCGCTTGACGCTGAATCGCTCGCGAATCACGCGTGCCAGGTTGTCGAGCACCTCGGACAGGTTGCCTCCTGATTCGCGCTGCGTCAGCACGGCAGTGACGAAGAACTTGGCGTCGAGCAGCGGAATGCGCCGCGCGAAGTCGCGCATGGCTTCAGGCAGCGGCTTGCCGAAGTTCTGCTCGTCGTAGAGCCGCTTGAACTCGCCGGCCACGGGCTGGGGCGGCCTCGTCGGAGACCATTGCCATTGCTGTCGTGAAGGCGTGCCCCGCCCGCATGGCGCGGGAAATCAGGTCGATGGCCTCCGGGAACTGCTCCTCGAACGTCCGCACGCGCCGCGACGCCTTGAACCGGACGACCCACAGCGGGATCTGCGTGGCCAGCGAGCGCAACAGCAAGGGCGGCCCACCGGTACCCCACGAACATGCCCACGAGCAGCAGCGTCACGAGGCCAGACACGAGGCAGAGCAGGAGCAGCGTGCCGACGGTGATCTGCATCCCGGCGTGTTCCAGGCGTTCCGCCAGTGACGTCTGCAGAAACGGCAGCCGTCACGAGCGAACTGATCCAACGGCTGGAACGACGTGACGTCGTTGTCGCCACGCAGAAGTGATAGCCGCTTGCGCGGCCTTCTGTCCTGACTTTCCGGCCAGACGCCGCTTGACCACGTCGCGTGCCTCGTCCTCCGGACGCTGCACGACAGCGTAGAAGACGCCGAACACGACGCCGAGCACGACGAAGAAGACGACGATGGGAACGAGCATGTCGACCTACGCCACCACCTTGACGTGCTCGAACAGGGTGAGCGGCAGCGGGTGTCCGGCGTTGGAGAGCCGCTCGGCGCAGCGCGGGCGGATGCCCGTGGCGCGGAATCGGCCGCGCACGCGCCCTTCCGGCGTGAGCCCCTGCGAGTCGAACACGAAGATGTCCTGCATCGTGATGATCTCGCCTTCCATGCCGGTCAACTCGCTGATGGCCGTCACGCGCCGCGTGCCGTCGGAGAGCCGGGCCACCTGCACGATGAGATCAACGGCCGACGCGACGTGCTGCCGGATGGCCTTGTCGGGGATGTTCAGGTTGGCCATCGCGACCATCGTGTCGAGCCGGTACAGCGCGTCGCGGGGCGTGTTGGCGTGGATCGTCGTGAGGCTGCCGTCGTGGCCGGTGTTCATGGCCTGGAGCATGTCGAGGGCTTCCTCGCCGCGCACCTCGCCGACGACGATGCGATCGGGCCGCATGCGCAGGGCGTTGATCACGAGTTCGCGCTGGCGCACGGCGCCCTTGCCCTCGATGTTGGGCGGACGTGTCTCCAGGCGCACCACGTGCCGCTGGCGCAGGCGGAGTTCGGCGGCGTCCTCGATCGTCACCACGCGCTCGCGTTCGCCGATGAAGCTCGAGAGCACGTTCAGCATCGTCGTCTTGCCGGCGCCGGTGCCGCCGGACACGATGATGTTGAGGCGGCTCGCCACGCACTTGTCGAGGAACTCGAGCATCGGCGCCGTCAGCGACTCGCGCGTGACGAGGTCCTGGGCGCCGAGCTTGTCGGTCCGGAACCGGCGAATCGACAGGGTGGGGCCGTCGAGCGCGAGCGGCGGAATGACGGCGTTCACGCGGGAGCCGTCGGGCAGGCGGGCATCCACCATCGGGCTCGACTCGTCCACGCGGCGCCCGACGGAACTCACGATGCGCTCGATGATCTGCATCAGGTGACGGTCGTCGCGGAACACGAGCGAGGTCTCCTCCAGCTTGCCCTCGCGCTCCACGTAGATCCGGTCGTGCCTGTTGACGAGGATGTCGGAGATGGAAGGGTCCGCGAGAAGCACCTCGAGAGGACCGAGACCGAACAACTCGTCGAGCACATCGCCAATCAGCGCCTCGCGCTCGAACTGGCTGAGGGGCGTGGAGCGACCCTCCTCCTCGAGCATCCCCATCACGATGGCGCGGATCTCCGGCTCGGCCTCGGCGCGCTTCACGCGCGCCAGGCGCTCGAGGTTCAGGCGGTTGAGGAGGGCCTGGTGTATACGCCCCTTCAGTGCCTGGTACTGCGGCAGGCGCACGTCCACCGCCGGTGCCATGGCGCGTGCGTTGATAGACAGGGTCATGGAATCTCCGTCCTAGAGCGCGAGCGACCGGCGCAGCGAGAGTCGCGACAGCAGTCCGCCCGGCGCCTCTTCCTGCGGTTTGCGCAGCCCGGCGAGATCGACAGCCAGCGCCTTGAGGGCGCCGGCCACCTTGTTTGTCGGTTCGCTGCGCACGAGCGGCACGCCCTGGTTGGCGGCGCGCACGCACGCGCGGTAGTCGTTGGGAATGGTGTACGTGACGGGCAGGCCGACCACGCGCTCCACATCCGCGCTCTCGATGTCGGCGCCCTTGTCGACACGGGCCAGCGCCAGCGCGATCCGCTCGCGCGTGTACCGCTGGCCGAGGCTCTCGGTCAGCCGGGCCGCGCCGCGTACGGCGGCCAGTTCCTGGTTCACGAGCAGGACAATGCGCCGTACGGCGTCGAGGCCGTCGAGAATCGTGAGGTCCGCACGCGGCAGGTCGAGCACGACGTAGCGGTAGGTGCGGGACGCGAACTCGATCAACTGCCTGACGCGATCGGCGCCAGGCGTGCCGACAACGTGGCGCTCCGACGAACCGAGCACGTCCGGCCCCTTCGGCACGCTCACCACCAGGCCGCGGAAGTACGCCTCGTCGAGCCGGTGCGTGCTCTCGAGCGCGTCCACCACCGAGTACTTCGTCTCTGCGCCCAGCATCACGGCGGCATCGCCGTGCGCCATGTGGAAGTCGATCAGGAGCACCTCGCCGGCGGCCTCCTTCGCCAGCACGCTCGCGACGTTGACGGCGACGCTCGTGGCGCCGATACCGCCCTTGGCGCCGAGCACGGCGAAGACCTGCCCGGCCGGCTCGTCGTCAATGGTCACCTCCCACACGCGCTGCACTGCCGCTTCGAGGGCCTGCTGCGTGAGCGGTTCCGGCACGATCTCGGTGACGCCCGCGCGCATCGCGTCCAGCATCATCGAGGGGTCGAGTGTCTCCACGAGCAGGACGATCGCCGTGTCGGGGTGGTGCCGGCGCAACACGCCGATGGCCGACGGGAGCGCGGTCTGGCCCCGCAGGTCCACGAGCACGACTTGCGGCGCGCGTGTCGCAGGCTGCGACAGCGCCGCCAGTTCTGTGGCGGCCAGCGACGTCACGCGGATGCCTGCCGCGGCGAGCAGGGCTTCGACCTCACGCCCCCGAGTGCCGACGACGGTGACCTGCGGAAACTTGATGACGCTCATCGGACGAGGATGACCTTTCGGAGGAAGTTCGCATCCTCGTCGACCTGGCCGTTCGAGATGCCCCCTGTGTCGGGGTAGTAGGTGAAGCGTCCCCAGATTTCCTTGTTGTCCCAGCCCTCGATGAAGAAGCCGAGCATGCGCGTGATGACCACGTCGGTGCGCCCGTTGTTCTTCGTCAGGCCGGCAATGGTGTCTTCCATGTACTTCTGCACGTCGAATGCCGGAATCGGAACGAGCCGGGGCGTGTTCGGGTCGCTGGCGTAGCCGATGCAGTCGCGCCCGGAGGACGACGATCCGTCTGCGCACATCCACGTCGCCGTGTCGTTGCCAATCAGCGTGTCGAGTCCCTGCGTCGTCGGGCCCACCATGACGCCGGGCTCGGTCTCGACGACGTCGCCGACGCCCAGCGGCGTCGGGTTGCACGTCGCGATGTTGCAGCGGTAGAGGTTGCCGCCGTGATTCCCCGCCGCATCGGCGCAACTCGGGAACACGATGGGCCTGACATTGCCGCCGCCGATGTCGCCGTCCTGCCAGTTCTCGACCTTGATCTTCACGCGCGTCCCGACGTCGTCTGGCACCCGGAACCCGGTTCCCGGGTCAGTGCCTGTCGGCGCGACGTAGCTGTCGGCCGGGTTCAGCATCGTCCAGTTCCTGGGATTGCCCCGCGCGTCGTAACGATCGAAGGTGTCGTCCCAGTCCCAGACCTTGACGCCCGGGTTCACCTCGGTCCACTTGTCGGGGATGATCCAGGGCTTCACGCACGTCGCCCTGGTGCCCATGGCAACCTGGGCTGTCGCAGTCGCCTGTACGCCATGAGCGGACACGCCGACCAGGCCGCCGAACCACGTCGGCAGCGGGTTGCTACGGGCCTGGTTGCGGAAGACGTCCACGCGCACGCACAGATCCGGATCCCCGGGCGCGCCAGGCGGGCACGTCTCTATGAACACGTCGTTCACGGTCACACTCGGCGCCTGACCCCACACCGTGTTGGCCTGGGCCGCGGCGACGCCGACAGCCTTGATCCTGGCGGTGTCCGTGGCATCGCCGAACGCAAGCGAGATCGCGGCCGCCAGTGCTCCGGCATCGGCCGAGTTCTGCGCTTGCCGCCGCGCCACCCAGAGCATCCCGTAGTCCACGCTCAGCGTGCCCATCGCCAGCAAGCCGATGAGAGCGATGCCTGTCTGTACGAGCACCGCGCCACGTTCATCCCGCCACGTCCGTGCCATGCGTCCCTCGCCTTCTTGCGTGACCTCGATTCTACGGCGTCGGCCTGACCGGCGTGACCGGAACCTCGCCCATGAACTGCGTCGGATCCGTCGGCAGCGCGGGCACCTCATCAGGATCGAGCGGTTTTACGAGCCTTGGCGTGATCAGGACGAGCAACTCGGTCTGCTCGGTACGGTCGGCCTTGCTCTTGAAGAAATTGCCGATGATCGGGATCTTCGAGAGCACCGGAATGGCGGCGCCGTCGTTCTGCGTCTGGTTGTTCAGCAGCCCGGCCACCGCGAACGTCTGCCCGTCACGCAGCTCGATGTCGGTCTCGGCACGGCGCGTCGTGAGCGCCGGAATCCGGAAGCCCTGGAGCGTGATGCCGTTGTTGAAGTCCAGCGACGAGACCTCCGGGCGCACGCGCAGCCGGATCGTGTCGCCGGCGATCGTGGGCTTGAAGTTCAGGCGGATGCCGAACTCCTTGAACTGTATGGTGACGGCGTTGTTGTTGCCGCCCTGGACGACGGGCACGGGGAACTCTCCCCCGCAAGGAAGCTGGCCTCCTGGCCGTTGTAGGCGATGAGGTTCGGCTCGGCGAGACTCTGGAAGTAGCCCTTCTGCTGCAGCGCCTTGACGAGCACGCCGAGGCCCTCCTGGCGGTCGAAGAGGAACAGGTTCAGGAAGTCAGAGAAGACGAGCCCCGCCGGGCTGAGCATCGTCGAAGTCCGGAGCCGCGTACTGCTGGGTCGTCGTCCGCGCCGCGATCCGGTTGGTCGGAGAAGAACGACGCGCCGAGTTCCGTGATGGCGCGCCTGTTGACCTCGGCGAACCTCACCTGCAGCATCACCTGCTGGCTCGGCGTGCCGCCCGGGAGTCCGAGCATGTTGATGACACGGCTCTTGGCGTACGCCCCCGCGGCAATCTCGCCGGCTCGCAGCACCACGTTGTTGCTCGACACCTCCCCGGCGAGGATGACGGCCTCGTCCGACACCGAAACCCGTATGTCTTCTCCCGGGAAGAGGGCCTTGAAGTGCTGCTCCAGCGTGGCGACGCCAGGATCGACGGCGACGTCGTACTGCACGCGCTCGGATGCGCCCCAGATGATGAGGCTCGTCGTGCCTGGGCCCTTGCCGTCCACGAGCACCTCGCGCGGCGTCACGACGACAGCGTCGGCCACGGCCGGGTTGGTCACGGCGATGCGCGTGATGTCGAAGGCGACAGGGACGACGCGCGACCTGTTGGCCGTGAGCGCGATGCGTTCGAATGGGGCTTCCGCGGGAAGCTGGGCGTGAAGGGCCGGCGTCGGATCCGGCCAGGGCGAGCGCACGCCAGCAGCAGCGCGGCGAGAGGACGAAGACGAATCACTTGACGATCTCCTCGGTGCGCTTGGCGCCGCGGATGGTCTCCACGGTGTACGCCTTGGGCGGCGGCGGCGCCGCCGGCGCGGGAATCACGCGCGGCGCGCGCGCCCGCGGCGCGGACTTCACGGGCTCTGGCGTGTTGTCGGTCTGCTGGCCGAGGAGGCTCGACAGGCGTGCGCCGGGCGTACCCGTCGCCTCGACGTCGAGAGGGTTCCGCAGCGTGAGCGTGATCTGGCCTTCGTTCTGCGCGAGCGCGAGCCGCTCGGCATCCGAGGGCGACACCAGCAAAGTGACGACGGTAGCTGGAATGGGCTTGCCCTCCTTGGTCGCCTTGTCCTGGTCGATGCGGGTGCCAGCGGTGAGCACCTGGGCATTGGCCACCACCACGCGGGTCATCCTGTTGCGCTGCCGGTTGCCGCCGGCATCCGGCGGGTCAATCGTGACGAGCACGTCCACGCGCGATCCGGGAACGACGAAGCCCGCCACGCCCACGACCTCGTTGACACGGATCGACAGCGCACGCATGCCCGGAGTAATCGTCGGCGGCAGGCCAGACCCGACGCCCTTCTGCGCCACCTTGGCTGCCGTGAGCGGCTCGTTGATGGCAATCGCCATCAGGGCCCCGCGATCGACGGCGTCATCCAGTGCCGCGATGGCGCCTTCCACCTGGCTGCCTGCCGGCCAGGCCACAACCTTCACGTCGTCGCGCGTGATGAGGGCGCCGAGCGGGATCTCCCGCGAGGCGACGACGACGGGAACGGTCGCGGGCCCAGCGGCGCTCAGCGCCATCCGCTGCATGCCCACGTACGCGAAGTAGCTCGCGGTCAGTGCGGCGACGAGTGCCACGCCCAGGACGATCATCGTCCGCAATCCACGGTTCATAGCGTCACTCTCCGGACAGTCGCCCCGCACGCTCCGCATGCGGCGATGGCCAGCTGTCGATGTCGTTCTCCTGCCGGTCGGTCCCGCCGAGATGCCCCGTGCATCACGGCCCAGGCACCTCCCGGCGCATGGTCGACCTCGCGCGCAACGTGATCGTCCCGAAGTTCGATCCCCCGATCAGACTCATCATCGGACCCAGGATCGAGTACTGACTCGTGAGCGCGACATCGACCTGCAGGGCCTGGATGTTTGGCCCAACCCCCGTGACGATCGATACCTGCGAGACCGTCGTCGCGGCGTTTGCACTCGTTCCGGCGGCGATGCCGTCGTTCAGGTACGCGTTCACGCGGGCCTGGACATCAGCGGTGCCGTATCCCGGCAGCACGGCAATGCGTGCGCCTTCCCGGGCGGCGTTGGTCAGCACTTCCCGTCGCTGCATCATCAGGCCGAAGTCGACGATGCCCGCGAAGATCACAAGGAGAATCGGCACGACGAGCGCGAACTCCACCAGGACCGAGCCGCGTTCGTGCGCATGAGCGAGTCCAGTCATGCTTGAAGCCACAGTGCCACCACCAGCCCGCAGGCGAGCGGCACGGCATACGGGAGCCGCACGCTCGCGCTGTTGTCGAGAGTGAATCCGTCAACGGGCCCCACGCCGGCGAGCCGCCAGTGCGTGAGGATGACGCGCAGGTTGCCGAGGGTACGCCCGAGCACGCCGCGCGACAGCGTGAGTACGACGGCAAGCACGCCGCCGGCGATGGCGCCGTAGAGACCCGACCAGATGACGAGGCGCGGCCCGACGAAGGCGCCGAAAGCGGCAAGGAGCTTGACGTCGCCTCCGCCGAGGCCTCGCAACGCGAAGATCGGCAGAAAGAGCACCAGACCCAGCAGCCAGCCGAGGAGCGCGAAGCCCACGCCGCGCACGCCGCCGAGCGCGCCGTGCAGCGCAACTCCGACAAGGGCTGCGCCGAATGTCAGGAGGTTGGGCACGCGCCGGTTCGCGATGTCGGTGACGCACGCCGTCAGGGCCGTGCCGACGGCCAGCCATTCGACGAGGGTGAACGACGCGGCTGTCATGGAGGAGGCGCCGGATTTGGTGGGCGCCAGAGATTCTGCGTCCGTGTGTCGTAGTTTCCGTACGCCTGGCCGAGTCGTGTCTGAAACGCATTCCACGCAGCGATACCCACGAGGCCCACGAGGGCCACGAGCAATGCGTACTCGAGAAGGTCTTGGGCATCCTGCGCGTCCAGGAGTCGGCGTGCGATGTTCATCATCAGGTAGGGTCCGGCTGGGCCAGATCCCAGCCGGATCCTTCGGACTACGTAAGTGGAACCCTGCCGGGAGACCGTCGAACCAAGTGTTCACCGCGCCACCGAACGCCTGGACGCCAGTGACAGCGAATAGCGCGATACCAGCCACCAGCAGGGCGTACTCGACCAGGTCCTGGCCTTCCTCATCACGAACGAGCGAGATCATCAGCTTCTTCATCGATCCTCCTCACCCCTCCACTCGGGGCTGGGTCCGCCAGCCGCATGCCGCCGGACCTCACCACCCCCGCGTCCCCCACGGCCGCGAGGCTTGCTCCCGAAGCGGGAGCGTTGAACCTGGCACGACGGCGCCAGTTCAAGATTGGCAGCGCCCATCGGACATCCGTGGGCCCTGCAAGACCACGATTAACAAGGCGGCTCAACTGCCTGGCTGGGCCAACTGCCTCGCAGCCACCGCCACTCTCTCCCCCCGCGCCACCCGCCCGGCCAGCGTTCCAGCCGGCAGCTCGATGGCCGCGAACCCCCTCAGCGCCCCGGCCACCCGCCAGGGGACGACATTCTCCCGCACCTTCACGACAACGCCAGCGCGGTCGACGAACAGGACGTCGATGGGGAACCGCATCCCCACCGTGTGCACCGCCTGGCACGGCGCGATGATCAGCGCCGACCCGGGCGGCCATGCCGCCTGCCGCAGCAGGCCCTGCCGCCGCGACGCGGAGTCGAAGGCCGTGTGCAGCGCGTCTGCGAGCACCAGGCCACTGCCCTCCGCGACGAGCGCCCATCCGGCGTCTGGCTGCCGCAGCAGCGGCGCCAGGAAGTGCGCCTTCACCAGGTGATCGGCATCTGCAGCCGATACCGCACCGGCTGCCCGTTGCGCATGGCTGGCGTGAACCGCCACGTCTTCGCCGCCGACACCATCATCCGGTCCTGATACCTGTTGGAGGCCGGCACCAGCCGCGCGCTCACGACCTGCCCGTCCTCGGCCACCATCAACTCCAGCAGGCCCCGCGCTTCGTTCGGCACGCCGCCGATGGGCACCGCCGGCATCTGCGCCCGCACTGGCGCGGGCGGCACCACATCCAGGTGCTCGGCGCCGAACACCCCCTGCGGCACCGTCGCCACCGCCTGCCTCACGCCGTCGCCGGCCGGAAGGTCACCCTCCGGTGGGGCGCCACTTGCCTCACGACCCTCTGGCGCCCGGAACACAGGCGCCGCATTCGCTGGCTCCAGCGCCGGTGTCGCCTCCGGCTCCTGCGCGGCCGGCCTGCGCGGCCGTCGCGGCGCCGGCAGCTGCACGTCGGCGCCCTTGCCTGGCGATTGCGCCGGGGCCGTCCCCAGCGCGTCGGTCACGAACGCCGCGGCCGATGCCAGACCCTCTTGCACGCGGCGTGCCGGACTGATGGGTTGGGTGGCGGCCGTACCTTTCGTTTCGGCGACAGGCGCCACCCGCGTCAGCGCCCACCACGCGCCCAGGCCGGCGACGGCCACCAGCGCCACGAGCAGCACCACGCGCGCCAACTGCTTGTAGGGAAACGGCTTGGCAGGCCGCTTCGGTTCAGGCGCCGACGTCGGCTCGGCGTGGCGCGTCCGCTCCGTCAAGGTCCGCAGCGCGTCGGCCCGCTCGCGCGCGATCTGCGTCTCGAAGGCCCGCGCGACGAGCGCCTGGACTTCAGCGGAATCATCAGGTCTCGCGAAGAAGGTCAGCGCCGCGAGGAACTCTTGTGCAGACGGCGGCTGAGGTTTGAGGCTCTCCGGGTCGGCAATGGCCAGCAGGTCCGACGGCGCTGTCGGCGGCAGCAGCGCGCGCAGCAGCTCGGCCAGCGCGGGCACCGTCTCGCGCGTGCGCGACGAGGGCGCATCGAGCTTGACCGTCCCCTCGCTCGTCAGCCAGACGCCATCTGCTTCCGGTACGGTGCCGGATGTCTCGACGATCGCGACAGACGCCACATCGTCGCGCGAGGGGGGCCACTGCAGGTCAGGACCAACGCGACCCTCATCTCGCTTCACGAGTGACGTCAGCGTGTCACGGCCCCCCGTCGCCTGAAGACCGACCTGCCGCACAACCGCCACAGCCTCGTGCCAGTTCACAGGCACGGACCAACTCAACAGCTGTGATACGCACACCTGATGAGCCGTTGGCAACGATCGCGCAATGGCAGAGCTAAGTAGAGACACGTCTGCTTAGTGTCAACAAACGTCGACTGGCGGCAGAGCGAACAACTCCGTCTGCAGCTCGTCGTCCTGTTACACGCCAAGGCCGGGCTCGGAGAGCCGGCCCTACCAACCAAGGCCGGGCTCGGAGAGCCGGCGACAACCAAGGCCGGGCTCGGAGAGCCGGCCCTACCGTAACATCGGCACAGAGGGGCCGACCTATACTTGCGGGGCCATGCCCCCGCCGCCTCGCCGCCGCGCCACTGCCATGAAGGCGCGCCGCACTGGTCCCGGGCGGGTGAGACGGGCGGTTGCCGGCATCTTCGCGACTGGCATGCTGGTGCTGGGGTATCTCGCCGTCACCGTGCCCGACGTGCGCCCCCTGGTCGACGCGCCGCCAGCCGAGACGGCGTTCATGCGCCTGCGCGCGCGCCAGGCGCATGCCGAAGGGCGCCCGGCCGCCCAGGACTACAGGTTCGTGCCGTACGGCCGCATCGCGCAGACGCTCAAGCGCGCCGTGCTGGTGGCCGAGGACAGCGGCTTCTGGGAGCACGAAGGCATCGAACTGGAGGCCCTCAGGGAGTCGCTCGAGGCCAACCTCACCAGCGGCACCATCGTCCGGGGCGGCTCGACGATCACCCAGCAACTGGCCAAGAACCTGTTCCTCACGCCGTCGCAGGACCCGCTGCGCAAGCTGCGCGAGCTGATGATCACGCACAGGCTCGAGCGGCTGCTCACCAAGCGGCGCATCCTCGAGCTCTACCTCAACGTCGTGGAGTGGGGTGGCGGCACATGGGGAGCCGAGGCCGCGAGTCGCCGGTACTTCCGCAAGCCGGCATCCAGTCTCGGCGCGTCGGAAGCCGCCCTGCTCGCTGGGGCCCTCATCAACCCCAACCGCTACAGCCCGGCCGATCCTCCCGCCCGCTTGCGTCGCCGGCAGCAGATCATCCTGCGGCGGATGGGCATGCGCGACGCGCCCGTCCCGCCAGCGGAACGCGACGTCGTTCCCGACGCCGTGACGCCGCCGCCCGACGCCGTCGAACCGACCGAGGAGCCGGATCCGTCGTCTGAGGAAACGGACGACGACGTTCCCGAGTCGCCGCCCACTCCCAACCCACCCACGCCCCCGTCTCCAGCGGACGAGGTGCCAGCGCGACCGTCACCGCCGGACGTGCCTGGCGCTTGACCGCCCGCCGCTGGCGGTGTCTCATGTTGCGGCCCGCTCGACCGATTCCGCCCTGTAGCGATGTTCCATTTCACCGATGCGCTCTCCGGCCTGATGGCCGACATCGCCTCGCGCGTACCAGCGCTGGGCCACATCAGGCCCGAGCGCCTGCTCGTCTTCGCGCGACGCGGCCGCACGGGTGCCGACGGCCCCAACGCGACGTGCCACTGCCTCACGCTGCCGACGAGCGAGCCCGGCTACTACTTCTGGTCCGACGCCGACACGGGCGCCGTCACGCGCCGGACGCCGTGGTTCGTCACGCGGTCGCCGCGCGTCGTGATGAACGGGTCGTCGATCGATTACATGATTTCGGTGGCGCTGCCGCGCTTCACCGACCAGGTGTGCCGGCGCAAGCTCGAACGCTACGCCGGACTGCCGGCGTGGGTCGCCCGCCTGGACACCGTCGTCCACGAGATGTACCACGTGGCGCCAGACGGCAGCGGCCTGCGGCAGTTCGCGCGTGCGGACGGCACGCCAGACGCGCGCACGCACCCGCCGCGGTTCTTCGACGACGTGCAGGCGCTGGTGGCGGCGTATCTCGAGACGTCACCGTCTGCTGACGTATTGGAAGTGGTGCGCCACGACCTCGTGACGCTGTGCGGCATGTACGGCGGCGTGGTGGGCACGACGTTCCGCGACGCGTCGTTTCCCCAGCGCTACGTGCACGTCCTCGAGCCGCAGCCGCGCGGTCCGGAGGTACGGGTCGAGCCCCTCAGGGACGTCCCGGTCAGGGACCTCTTCACCGAGGCCGATCTGGTCGTGCGCGACTTCAGCCGCGCCTGCGGCGCTATCGTCGCCCGTCCGCGCCGCGTAGGGAGGCGACGAAAGGACAAGCCGCCCCGTCACGTCTCGTCGAGCGCCACGTTCCAGTACAGGTAGTCGCGCCAGCTGTCGGGCGTCTGACGCAGGCCGATGGTGAGGCGCACGGCGGGCGCCTTGGACGGCCGCTTCGGCGGGCGAATCAGCCGCATGCCCGCCTGGTCGGGCGTGCGTCCGCCCTTCCGGCGATTGCACGTGACGCAGGCCGCGACGATGTTCTCCCAGTTCTTGCGTCCGCCCTGGGCCACGGGCACCACGTGATCGAACGTGAGGTCGGCGGCCGAGTGGCGGACACCGCAGTACTGGCAGGTGCAATGATCGCGGGCGTAGATGTTCGCGCGCGAGAAGGGCACATCGTCGATGGCCCGCCTGATGCGTATCCGCCTCAGCAGGCGGATGACGGACGGAAGTCTAAAGCTCAGCGAGACGGAGCGCACTTCCCTGTCGTAACTGGCAACCACTTCCACCTTGCCCTGGCACCAGAGTGTCAGGGCCTTCTGCCAGTTCACGACTTTCAGAGGCTCCCACGTCGCGTTGAGCAGCAGTGTCTGCTCCATACAGGGCGTGACTGACGCGTTCGTACGATCCTGAACAGGTAGTCTGGACGAGCCCCTTCCGCACTGTCAAGCTGGAGGCCATCCGGTAACGTGCACGCATCTAAAGAGTTACGACGGTGCAACCGATAGCGCTGCCGTGAGGAGCCTGCGTCTCGCCATGCTCGTGCTGCTGGCGATCGCCACGGTGGCGTGCGGCTCCGGCCGCGCGGGGCGCCCGGTGACGGTCCATCCGGGCAGCGCTGCGAGCGGGGGGGCCATCGCGTCGCAGGCCCGTCTCTACACGGGCACCGCCTATCGGCCCGGCGGCGCGTCGCCCGACGGATTCGACTGCAGCGGCTTCGTCCAGTACCTCTACGGGCAGGCCGGGATCGCGCTCCCCCGGACGGCCGAGGCGCAGTTCGGCGTCGGTCGCGCGCTGCGCGTCGGCGACATCTCCGCCGGCGACCTCGTCTTCTTCCGCACCGAGGGGCGGCGCGTGTCGCACGTCGGCATCGCGACGGGTGACGGCGCGTTCATCCATGCCCCGAACGCGCGCAGCCGCGTGCGCGTGGACCGCCTCGACGCGTCGTACTGGGCCGACCACTTCGCTGGGGCGCGGAGGATGCTGGACCACAGGAAGCAGCAGGAAGCCGGGCCCTGCCTTCCTTCGTTCCTGTGTCAGGATCCCCCCATGCCTCGCGCCGAGATTCAGCGAATCGAACCCCGTGCCGTCCTCCCTGGCGGCCGGCTTGTCGTCAGCGGGAGCGGCTTCGACGTCCAGGCCGGACACGTGCCGCAGGTGACGCTGGGCGGGCAGCGCTGCCGGCTCGTCCGCGGGTCGCCGCGTGTGCTGGTGGTGGAGGTGCCGGCCGAGACGCCAGGCGGACGCCAACCGCTGGCCATCGAGGGCCTGGAGGGGTCGACGCCCCTCGTGACTGTCGGAGCCGTGCTGGCGTCGGGTGTGCACCAGGTGGACAGCCCGGCGTACGACGCGAAGGGGCGACTGTACGCGACGCTGAGCGGCCAGCGCGGCCAGCAGACGCCCGTGTCCGTCTTCCGCGTCGAAGCCGATGGCTCGCGGGAGCCGTTCGTGACGGGGCTCGGCAACGCGACGTCGCTCGCGTTCGGTCCGGATGGTCACCTCTACGTTTCCAATCGCTTCGAGGGGACCGTGGCCCGCGTGTCACCCGACGGCGACGTGTCGACGTTTGCCGAGGGGCTCGGGTCGGCCTTCGGCCTGGCGTTCACGCGCGAGGGCGACCTGCTCGTCGGCGACAGGTCCGGCACCATCCATCGCGTGGACGCGCACGGCAGCCACGTGGCCGTCGCGTCACTGCCGCCGAGCGTCGCGGCATACCACCTCGCCGTGGCGCCCGACGATACGCTCATCGTCTCGGCGCCGACGCTGGACTCCTCCGACGCGCTCTATCGCGTGTCGCCCTCGGGCGACGTGACGCGCTGGCTCGACGGCTTCGGACGTCCGCAGGGGCTCGCGTTCGACCGCCAGGGCGTGCTCCACGTCGTCGACGCGCTGGCAGGGGACAGCCACGTGTACCGCATCGAGTCCGACGACACGCGCACGGCCCTCGTGAGTGGGGCAGGCCTGCTCGGCGTGGCGTTCGATCCGACGGACGGGGCGATGACCGTGTGCACGGACGACACGATTTATCGCGTGCAATGACGCCCGACTTCGCCGGTTCCCACGACATCGCCAGCTACCGCGGGCAAGCTCAATCGGCCGCATCGACTTCCAGAACCTGGAAGGGCTGATCTCGATGCCGTCGTTCCACGTCATCGGCGCGCTGATGGTGACGTGGGCACTGCGTGCGCATCCGTTGACGCTGGCCGTCGCCCTCGTCATCAACGTGCTGCTCATCGCGGCGACCGTGCTGTCAGGGGCGCACTATGCCGTTGACGTGCTTGCGGCCTTCGTCGTGTTCACCCTGAGTGTGTGGTCCTGGAGGCGGATCGGCAGGGCCCTGCTCCCGCCCCCGTCAGCTGAACACCCGCTCGCGGCGCCCTGATGCCCACCGACGGTCCGACACGGCCTGGATGCGTAGCCGTCGGACTCTGATGAATCTCGTAGGCGCCGGACTCGTCCGGCGCCCCCCGCGGGACACGCTTTGGCCCTCGGCTCTTGCGGCTCCAGAGGCAGCCCTGCGGCTACGGCCTCGGATTCCGCGGCGCGGCAAGCGCCCGTCGGCCGGACAGGCGTCGGCCGGACAAGTCCGGCCGCTACGTATCCCGAGTCCCGAATCCCGTATCCCGAGTCCCGAATCCCGTATCCCGAGTCCCGAATCCCGTAACCCGTCACCCGAATCCCGTAACCCGTAACCCGCAACCCGTAACCCGTAACCCGTAACCCGTAACCCGCATCCCGCAACCCGTAACCCGTAACCCGCAACCCGTAACCCGCAACCCGTATCCCGTAACCCGCAACCCGTATCCCGCAACCCGCAACCCGCAACCCGCAACCCGCAACCCGTAACCCGTAACCCGTCTCCCCTACCCTTGCGTCTTCCGCTGTTCGGTGCGCGCGACGTTGGATTCGTAGGTGATCGGCGACGCGATGCCGGCGGGCTCGAAGCCGGGACGCTGATAGACCGGGTAGGCCGACGAGCGCAGGTGCGCCAGCATGTGGTGGCCGACGCGCGTGGCGCGCTCGTGCCGCAGCGCGTCCACGTCGATCGTGGCGACGACGATGCGCTCGCCTGGCCCCGGGGATGCCTCGGCGAGCACGCGTCCCTCGAAGTCCACCACCTGGCTCCCGCCCGGCCACGAGTACGGCGGATAGTGCGCCAGGCTGGCGCCCTGATTGGCCGCCACGACGTACGCCATGTTCTCGAGCGCCCGCGTCCTGTTGACGAGCGTCCACCAGTTCATCGGCTCGGTCGCGCCCCAGGGGTCCATGTACGCCGAGACGCGAATCAGCACCTCCGCGCCGTCTGCCGCGAGCTGCCGGATGGCCTCGGGAAAGAGCCAGTCGTAGCAGATGGCGCACCCCAGCCTGCCGATCGGCGTGTCGGCGACAGGAAAGAGGGGGTCGGCATAGTCCGGGATGTCGTGGGGGCTCGCGTGGACCTCGAAGGGGATCCACGGGTTCACCTTCCGGTACTTCGTCAGGATCCCATCCGGGCCGATCAGGCACGTGGCGTTGAAGACGACGCCGGGCCAGCGCGGGTCCACTTCGAGCATGGATCCGCTCTGGATGTAGATGTCGTGCTGCCGGGCCCGCTGCGCCAGCCTGTCGGTGTGCTCGTTGGGGATCTCGACGGCCAGGTGCTCGATCAGGTCCTCGACGCGCGGATAGACGGGCGCCGCGTGCGCGAACTCCGGGAACACGACGAGCCGGACGGGCACGAACGGCTGGCTGCCAATCACGGCCGCGTCGATCATCGCGATCATGCGGTCGGTGTTGACGCGCATCTCCGCCCGCGTGCGCGGGTTCGGCAGGTCGGTCTGGCACGCGGCCACGCCATAGCGCAGCCGCGGCATCGTCATGGCACGACCCCGGCGAGGCGCGGCACCTGCCGGCCCACGACGCGCGTGTTGTAGCGCGTGAACCACGCCGGCTCGTCGAGCGGCGACGACGCGCCCGCTGTCGGGCCGACGCCGACGGCAGGATTGCGACCGGCCTCCGCCACGCTGCGGCTCGGCGCGCACCCGGCTTCACCCTCCTTGCACGGCTGGTGGTTCGTCGAGTGCGACGGCAGCGGCCAGGCCTGATCCGGGCTCGCGGAGTTGATGTCCATCTCCTTGCTGAAGCCGTCGCGCGTAGACCAGAAACGTGCGCGTCCATCCCGCGGGCAGCGGCGGCAGTGCCGCGGCGTCGAAGCTGAGCGCGATCTCGTCGCCGGGGCGGGAGACGACGAACGTGTCGTCCGACGTCGCGAGCAACAGCTCTCGGACGTCGCCCGAGCCGGGTGTAGCGCCCGGTCATCAGCCTTCCAGGGCGAGCTCCAGCTCACCGTCGGCGTAGTCGTACCCGAAGGGCTCGCGGCCGTCGGGGAGCACGATCCTCGCGCGAGAAGCCCCGCTCGCGACAGCTCGGCGCGATCGGGATCGAGCCAGGCCAAGGCGGCAGCGGCTCGGCACGGACGCTGCGTGGCCACCTGGATCTGATCCCAGTAGATGCGCATGTTGGTCGACGATCCGCACCCTGCGGCTCTCGCCTCGCCACGGCCGCTGAGCTCGAAGACGACCGTCTGGGGCCGACCCACCGGGATCCCTGCGAATCCCACCGTGTGCCAATCGCCCGCGCGTCCGGACCTGGATCGCGGGGGCTGCAGGTGTCGGCCGAGCTGATGCGCGGCGACGTTGTCGCTCGAGAAGGCGTAGTCGGTCCAGCCGGTGAGCAGGAGCAGGGTCTGCGATCCGGCGCGATCCGCGCCGAGGTCCAGGGTCAACGCGTGCTCGGGGGCGTAGCCGCGAATCGGATCGAGCAGCGAACCCGTCGACGAACCGACGATCGAGGTGCGCGATGCGGTCACGTAGGTCTCGGCCCTGGTCGTCAACGGCGGCTACCGGGAGCGCGGCAGCGCGGGAGACGAACTAGATGCGAAAGGCGGTGCCGGCGGTGCCACGAGTCCTTCGTTCGGGAACACCTCGGTCCCCGCAGGATGGGCCACCGACACGAGGGCCAAGCCGATCAAGGAACACCGCCTCCTCGAGCTCGTTGGTCACGCGCAGCTCGTAGCGCCCATCCCGCTCGCGCAGCTGGCCTTCACGCAGCGCACGTACTCGTCCGGATCGGGCTGGCTCCACACGCCCGGGCCCTGCCAGTAGCCCATCTCGCCGCCGCCCATGAAGTCCGTCACGAACTCGAACGATCGCCGTTCCAGGCGTAGAGATACGGGCAGGACGATGGCTTGCGATCGAGTTCGACGACTTCGAGCGCCCGTGCCGTCATCGTCTCGGGTGAAATGGGCTCGGCCTGGACGACGCCAGCGGGCCAGAGGACGCGCACGACGTCGATCGCCGTCCGGGTTCCGAGGCCGAAGACGATGTCGGCGGGCGCGGCAGCCGGCGACGAGGCAGACGTCTCGAGCTTCTGCCACAGGCTCCCGGCCCGCATCTCCACCTTGGCGCCCACGCCCGACCTGTTGCTGACCTGCCCGGTCAGCGCCACGCGGAAGCCCGGCGTGACGCCGCTCGCGACGTGGATCGCCGTGGCGCCCGCCCGCAGTGTCACGACGTCGAGCGAGCCGGAGCTGTCGGCGTCGAGCAGGAGCAGGGAGTCGGGAGTCGGGAGCAGGGAGTCGGGAGTCGGGAGTCGGCCTGCATTCGTAGCGGCCGGACTTGTCCGGCCGTCCCCGCGGGCTGCGCGCTGGCCGTCGCCGTCGCCTGCATTCGTAGAGGCCGGACTTGTCCGGCCGGTGGTGTCGTCAGGGCGCCGGACAAGTCCGGCGCCTACAGCTGCTGGGTCGTTCGCGCGCCGGCCAAGTCCGGCGCCTACAGCTGGTGGGTCGCCCGCGCGCCGGCCAAGTCCGGCGCCTACAGCTGGTGTGTCGTTTGCGCGCGGGCCAAGCCCGGCGCCTACGTCTGGTGTGTCGGCGAACGCGCCGCCGGCGCCCTGGCGCGCGATGCGCAGGCCGCTGGCCGTGAGTGCGACGACGTCCAGCAGTCCGTCGTTGTCCACGTCGGCCGCCTGCGCGGCCACGGCGTCGGCCGGCAGGCCTGCGGCCGGCACGGACGTGAAGCGATTGCGCGCCGATCCGGCGGCGATGACGCCGTCACCGCCACGCGTGCTGATCGCGATGTCCGGGAATCCGTCCTTCGTGAAGTCCCCGACGGCGATGGCGCTTGCGGCGGGCAGCGCCGCCAGGCCAAACGCCTCGCCCACTTCGCGGAACGAGGCGTCGCGCATGTTGCGCCACAACCGGATGCGCCCGTCGGCACCGAGCACGATGAAATCGATGTCACGCCGCAGGTCCACGTCCGTGGCCACGATGGCCGTCGCGACGAGCGGGGTCTGCTCCCTGAGGGCCGAGGTCGTGATGTCGGCAAACGTGCCGTCGCCGTTGTTGCGCCACGCCGCGAGCGGGGCCGCGGCGCCTGCGTCTCGCGTCGCGCCTCCCAGCACGACGTCCGCATCGCCGTCGTGGTCCAGATCGACGAGCGCGGCCGTGCGGACGTCGAGGGTGGTGGCCATCCCCGCTGTCGTCGTGACGTCCTCGAAGCCGATCGGCGCTCCCGTTGGGCCGGCCGTCTGTCGCCACAGGGCCACTCCGCCGCGTCCGTGCAGCAGGAGGTCGGCCTTGCCGTCGTTGTCCACGTCGGCGACGACGATGCCTGTGGGCGCGAGTGTGGCGGGCACCGGCCACGGCTCGGCGCGCAGAGGACGGGGCGCGCCCGCGCCCGTCGCGTAGACGGTGAGTCCCGCGCTCGTGACGGCGATCACCTCGCTGCGTCCATCCCTGTCGAGATCCCCGGCGGCGATGGCCAGCACACCCCCGCCCGCACCGAGATCGAGGGCACTCGTGGCATACGCGAGCGCTGGCGGCGTCGTCGGCACCAGGTCGGGCTCCGCGCCGGTCGAGAGCATCGCCTCGGCGTAGCGGCCCTGTTCGAGGTAGGTGTTGGAGTAGGTGGTGCCGTAGCCCGACTCGCGCAGCGTCTGGAACTGCGCCGTCGTCGCCGCGCCCTGCTCACGCTGCCCCGCGCGTGTCTGCGCGACCGCGAGGTTGTACAGGGCCGAGACGTTGTACGGCTCGAGTTCGACCGCCTTTGCGAAGACGGGGACGGCCTCGGCGTACTCGCGGCGCTGCAGCAGCAGTTGCCCCAGGTTGACGAGCGACGCCACGTCGTCCGGGTCGGCCTGCAGCACGCGCCGGAAGGCGGCCACCGCGTCGTCTTCGCGATTCTCGGTCCTCGCGATGAGTCCGAGCACGAAGTCGACGTGGGGCGGTGCCCCGGGCTGCGCCGCCGCGGCCGTCGCCGCCTTCAGGGCCGCCGGGATGTCGGGCTCGTAGAGACGCGCGATCGCGAGGTTCACCCGGGCCGGCGTGAACGTGCCGTCGATCGTCAGGGCCTCCTCGAACTGCGTCGCGGCCTTCGCGTGGTTGAACTGCTCGAGGTAGGCGACCCCGATGTTGTTGGCCCGCCAGGCCCGCTCGCGCACGTCGCGTGGCGACGGCGCCGGCTGGGCGGCGAGCACGACGCCGAGCGTGACGACGCCGGCAAGAAGGACGAATGTTCGCGACATCTCTGTACCTGTCAGCAATGTAGCCGCCGGACTTGTCCGGCGGTCCCCCGTTACGTAGGTCGGGCCCGTTGCCCCCTGCGTCGGACCTGTAGCCGCCGGACTTGTCCGGCGGTCCCCCTTACGTAGGCAGGGCCCGTTGTCCCGCCGGGCGTCGGACAAGTCCGACGCCTACGCATCTGCGCTCTGCGTCGGACCTGTAGCCGCCGGACTTGTCCGGCGGTCCCCCATCATGCGGTCGGGCCCGTTGTCCCCTGCGTCGGACCTGTAGCCGCCGGACTTGTCCGGCGGTCCCCCGTCTGCGTCGGACAGTCCCGTACGTAGCGCACCTTGCGTCGGACAGGTCCGACGCCTACGTATGCGCACCCTGCGTCGGACAAGTCCGACGCCTACGTATCCGGAGCGGCGCTACTTTCCGAACGGGACGCGACCGGTGATACCCCTGGCCTCGGTGACGACGAGCGTCTGGCCGGCGTCCTGCGGGCCGAGCCGATCGACGTGGCCGCTCGGCCAGCGGACCTCCACCTGCTCCACCTTGGACGCCTGTCCGAGGCCAAAGGTGAGCGGCAGTTCGCTCTGCGACAGGTAGCTCGATCCGGTCTTGACCATCGCACTGCGAGTGGCGCCCCCGACCGTCACGCGCACGGAGGCGCCGATGGCGGAGCGATTCGACCGCGTCCCGACGAGCGACACACGCAGGGCGCGTCCGGACTTCGAGTCATTGCGCAGGATGCGGGCGGGCCCGTTGTTGGCCGTGACGACCAGATCCTGGTCGCCGTCGTTGTCCAGATCGGCATGGACCGCGCCGCGGGCGACGACCGGCTGCGCCAGCGCCGGGATGCCGCGGGCCACGTCCTGGAAGCGCGCCGAGCCCGCGTTGCGGAACAGGTGGGCGGGCTGCGCGTAGGTCACCTTGGGCTGCACGCGGTTGATGTCGTCGGCGACGTGGCCGTTGGCGGTGAAGATGTCGAGCAGCCCGTCGTTGTCGGGGTCGAAGAAGAAGCACGCGAAGGTCAGCGTCAGCAGCGACTCGCGTCCCAGGCTCGACGCCGGCGCATCGTCGATGAACAGGCCGTTGCCCTCGTTGCGATAGAGCGACAGCATCTCGTTCGAGAAGTTGCCGATGAGCAGGCCCTGGCGTCCCGAGCCGTCGAAATCGGCTGCGTCCACGCCCATGCCCGCGCGCGCGACGCCGGCCTCGTTGAACGCCACGCCCGCCGTGACGCCCTCGTCCACGAAGGTGCCCTTGCCCGTGTTGCGGTACAGCCTGTTGGGCTGCGTGTCGTTGGCGACGAAGATGTCGAGCCAGCCGTCGCCGTTGAAGTCGAGCAGGCCCACGCCGAGGCCCTTGCTCGTGCGGTCCTCGAGCCCGGCCTTCTTCGTGGCGTCCTCGAACGTGCCGTTGCCGAGGTTGCGGAAGAGGAACGGCGTGTCGCCCTTGTAGCTCTCCGGCGTGCAGTACGACTTGGTCTTGCCGTCGAGCGTGCAGTGGATGTCCTTGTCGAGCTGCCACTGGACGTAGTTGCTCACGAACAGGTCGAGCCGTCCGTCCTTGTCGTAGTCGAGCCAGGCCGCGCTCGTCGAGAACCCGGCCCGTCCGACGCCCGCCTTCTGCGTCACGTCCACGAAGGTGCCCGTGCCCGTGTTACGGAACAGGCGGTTGCCCCCGAGCGCCGTGACGAACAGATCGATGGCGCCGTCGTTGTCGTAGTCGCCGGCCGCGCCGCCCATGCCGTACATCTCGACGCCGAGACCAGACGCCCGCGTCACGTCGGTGAACCTGCCGCCGCCGGCGTTGCGGTACAGCGCCGGCAGGCTCCGCGCCGCCGCTCGTCCCGGCCAGGCCTTGCCGTTGGGGAAGAAGAGGTCCTGCCGCCCGTCGTTGTCGACGTCGAGGACGACAACGCCCGACCCCATCGTCTCGGGAAGGTACTTCTTCCCGAACGCGCCGCTCGTGTGGCGGAACCTGACGCCAGACTGGGTCGTGACGTCGGTGAACGCCACAGGCGTGCGCGGGGGCGGCCGGCCGCTGCCCGTGTACACCGTACGTGAGGCTGGCGACCGCGACGGCCGCCAGCGTGAGAGTCACGATTGAGTTACGCATCATGGATTGCGGAGGGACCGCTCTCCGAGCGGTCCATGTCCTTCGCGCGGCGTCAGGGTGCTGTGGGCGGTGTCGGGCGCCTCGGAGAGGCGCCCCTGCCGACGGTTGCCCCGGCCGTCGCGGCGCGCGCAGTCTCCGGTCCGGTCGGCACCCGACTGGCGTACTCCGGTATCGGCGACGCGTCGCGGTGCTCGTGGACGCTCTGGCGCTCGTTGTTGTCGTCGGGGTTGAGGCGGCGATAGTCGCCCGTGATCGCCTGCGAGGCCTCGTCGGCCTTGAAGCGCTCGTAGAGGGTGCGTTCACGCGCGGCCATGTCGGCCTGTCCCATGCCCTGATAGGCCAGCATCAGGTTGTAGTGCGCCTGCAGGTCCTCGGGGTCCACGTCGAGCGCGGCCGTGAACTCGGTCACGGCGTCCGCGTACTGCCGCTTCAGGAACAGCACGCGTCCGAGCTGGTTGCGCACCACGCGGTCGCGCGGATACTGGCGCGCCGCCTCGCGCAGGTGCGTGATCGCCTCGTCGTAGCGGCCGAACGACTTCGCGGTCTGGCTCAGGAAGAAGTGAGTCTTGGCCAGCGTCGCGTCGACCTCGAGCGCCTTGCGGAGCATCTCCTCGGCGCCCTCCATGTTGCCCTCGTTGATGCGGGCGCGCGCCACGTTCACCCAGCCGTCGGCGTAGCCCGGCTCGGCCCGCGTCACCTGCAGGAAGGCCGCCTCGGCGCCCTTGAGATCGCCCTGCAGCAGCAGGCCGATCCCGTAGTCGTTCCAGCGCTCACGGACGGCCTGGGTCACCAGCGGCGTGTCGGCCGGGACCGGAGCGGTCGGGGCCACGACCCGCAGCGTGGCCGTGGCCTGCGCGAGCGTCGTGATCGGCAGGTCGGGGATGCCCTTGACCTTGCCCGACACGCGCGACGTGTCGCCGGTGAAGACCCACCGCCCGTTGTCGTGGTCCTTGCCCAGCCTGACGTCCGTGTGCAGCGGGTCGCGCACGCCCGCGAACGCCCACTGCGTGTTCCACCACGCGAACTTCCTGTAGTTCACCTTCGCCTTGAGCGTGATCCGGTCGCCGGCATCGGCGGGCACGTCGAGGCGGTAGTGAATGGTGTCGGCGGCGCCGGGGGGAATCAGGCGCACGTACGCCACCGATCGCGTGGCCCAGGCGTTGCGCTTGTTGATCGGGTTGCCCTCGGCGTCGAGCATCAGGCTGCGGTAGAAGTGCGCGCCCGGTTCGACGGGTCCTTTGCCTCCATCGGCGACCTTGCCGCTGTGCAGGATCGTCCGGCCCTTGCTGTCCACGGCCTCGAGTTCGACCCACACGTCGAAGCCGTCGACGGTACCGCCGGGGAAGAAGTGTCCGACCTTGCGCGTGCGCACGACGACCTCGAGGCGCACGGACTCGCCGCGCCTGACCACCGCATCCACCTTGTCGAGCGGCCCGACGACGGGCAGGGCCGGCGTGAGGACGGCCGTGCCGGCGCCGAAGTTCATGGACTCCTCGCCGACGGCGAACGTGCTGCTCAGGCGCGGTTCGCTGCCGGCGACCTGCCGCTCCTCGCCACCGGCGCCGGAGGGTGCGCGGACCAGGCCGAAGACGTCGACCGAGACCGCTCCGTCCTGCAGGAACGACTGGACGGCCTGCATCTGCTTCGTGTGACCGTTGACGAAGGGCAGCGCCGTGTTGGCCGCGGCGAACCGGTGGCTCTTGTGCTGGCCTGCCTTGGCGGCCGGGTCGGTCGAGGCGACGCGTGGCATGTGGCAGTCGGCGCACGTCATCGGCCTGGCGGGGTAGTAGAACGCGCGCGCGCCGAGACCCGAGACGCCCGAGGCCTGCCAGTTGTCGTAGTCGTTGAAGCCGCGGATCCAGCGGTAGCCGTTGACGGGCTCGTCCAGGTGCACCTTGTGGCAGCTGCTGCAGAACTCGGGCGTCTGCTCGGTCATGAACGGCTTGATGAACGTCTCGCGATGGGGCTGGGGGTCGAGTTCGAGCAGCTTGTCGTGCGCCCACTGCAGCAGCGGCTGCTTGCTGACGGCCAGGTCGTGCAGGGGCGGGTACTCGATCACGAAGTCGCCGTTGCCCATCGTGCTGCCCACGTGGGTGATGGCGTGGCACGACGTGCAGCCGAGCCCGTTCTGCGCCTCCGGCGTGTCGATCTGCTCGCGGATCGGCTTGTCGAAGCGCCCGTTGAAGAACACGGCGTGGTCGTGACAGCCCGCGCACCACTTGGAGGGTTGCGTCCCCACGACGTCCTGCATGTACTCGATGGACTTGCGGTACCACTGGTTGTTGAACGAGCTGAAGTGGTGGGCCGACTCGTCCCACTCCTCGGCGATCTGCGCGTGACAGCGCGCGCAGGTGTCGCTGGTCATGAAGAAGTTGGCCGGGATGATCCCGTTGCGGTTGGTGTTCGAGGACGACGGGAAGAAGGGGCTGCCGGCACCGGCGCCCTCCTGTTCCATCGAGGTCGGCACCGTCGACGGGTTCTGCACGCGATACGAGGCGCGCCGCACGGCGCCGTACCGGCTCACGTAGGCGATCGACCCGACCATCGCCAGCAACGACAGCACTGCCGCGGCTCGCATCAACGTCGCTGGTAGGGACGGCCGTCGCGCCTCTGCGTTGGGAGGGCCGGCTGTCCCAGCCGGCCGTCGCGACCACCTCGAGGGGGCAACCATCCACACCAGCACAGGCACCACGCCCAGCACCGACGCCGCGATGTGTGTGTACAGCAGCCAGCGCCACGGCCGCGTCGCGCCCGTCCAGCACAGGGCGGTGCCCGTGACCAGCGCCACGAGCAACGGACCTGCGGCGACGCCCCAACCCTCCGGCACACGTCGATGGCGCACCACGAAGCGCAGCGCCGTGACACCGAGCAGGAAGCCGCCGATCGCGTGCGCCGCGACCTGCGCGTAGTAGAAGCCCGAGGCCGTCGCGAACGCGCCGAGGTAGGCGCTGTTCAGCAGGAGGAAGAAGAAGCCGGCGAGCCACCAGGCACGCCGACCGGAGAGCATCAGCACAGGCACAGGATCCTGGGAACGTAGAACGTAGAACGCCGAACGTAGAACGCGCAGCGCATGACGCCGAACGCGTGACGCCCGACGCGCACCGCCGAGCGTGTGAGGCAGGGCCGGTGCCCGACCCGGCCGCCGGACGAAACGCGTCGGAACCGTCAGCTTACCGGTACGGTGCGCGGGCTGGCCTCACCTGAATGCACTAGCGGGGGTATTCAGACGGGTGAGGCGCCGTCCAACGGCGCGGTCGGAGACCGCGCCCTACCTCGACACGATCCCCTTCCCCTCGACGACCGTGTGGTAGGTGTCGATCTTCACGCCGGTGAGGCGGTCCACCCGGGTGCTGGGCGCGGGCCAGGCGATCTCGATCCAGTCCACCTGCGTGGCGGTGCCGAGGCCGAGCACCTCGCGGGGGTCGTGCGACGACAGGTAACTGCCGGCGCCCGTCTTGAACCGGCGCGTGACCGTGCCGCCGATCGACCACGCGAGGCGCGCGCCGATGGCGTCGCGGTTGCAGGTCACGCCCTGCAGCGACAGCCCGATCCAGTGATGATCGCGCCCGGAGGTGTTGTGGAGCAGCAGGGGCGCGCCGCCGTTGTTGTTGATCAGCACGTCGAGGCGTCCGTCGTTGTCCATGTCGCCCACGGCGAGCCCGCGCGCGGCGTACTGCTCCTTGAACACGGGACCGCTGCCCGCGCTCACGTCCTTCAGGCGGCCACCCTCGTTGTGGAAGAGCAGGAGCGGCTCCTTGTAGGTCACCTGCGTCGAGTAGTGCTCGATCATGTCGTCCGGGTGCCCGTTGGCGAGCATCAGGTCGAGGTGGCCGTCGTTGTCGTAGTCGAAGAACTTCAGGCCCCAGCCGCTGAGCAGCCGCGTGGACTGCGCGACGCCGTTGGCGTGGGCGACGTCCTGGAACGACTCGTTGCCGCGGTTCCGGTAGAGCGAGAACATCTCCTGGTCCACGTTGGCGACGAAGAGGTCCTCCCAGCCGTCCTGGTCGAAGTCGGCGGCATCCACGCCCATGCCCGAGCGCGGCTGGCCGTTGGCGGAGAAGCCGACCTCCGAGGCCAGGCCGATCTCCTCCCACTTGCCCTCGCCGCGGTTCATGAACAGGAAGTTCTGCACCGTGTCGTTGGCGACGAACAGGTCGAGCCGGCCGTCCTTGTTCAGGTCGGTCGCAACGACCCCGAGGCCCTTGCCGAGGGCGCGCTCGATGTCGGTGCCCCGCGTCACGTTCGTGAAGGTGCCGTCGCCGTTGTTGTGGAAGAGGAACGAGGCCGACGGCTTGAACACGCGCGGGATGCAGTAGTAGCGGCGTCCGAGCTTGTTGTCGCCGCAGAACACGTTGGTCGCGAGCGAGAACTCGACGAAGCTGCAGATGAACAGGTCGAGGCGCCCGTCGTTGTCGTAGTCGAACCACACGGCGCTCGTCGTCCAGCCGGGCACGCGCAGGCCGGCCTTCTCGGTGACGTCGGTGAACGTCCCGTTGCCGTTGTTGCGGTACAGCGTGCAGTTGCCGTAAGCCGTGACGAACAGGTCGGGGAAGCCGTCGTTGTCGAAGTCGCCCACGGCGACGCCCATGCCGAAGGTGCCGCCCGGGACGCCGGCCTTCTCGGTGACGTCGGTGAACGTGCCGTCGCGGTTGTTGCGGTAGAGCGCGTTGCGGATCGGGGTTTTCGGCGTGTAGATGTCGGCCGGCCCGCTGTTGACCAGGTAGACGTCCATCCAGCCGTCGCCGTCGTAGTCCAGGAAGGCGCACCCCGACCCGCACGTCTCCGGCAGGTAGCGGAACTCCGACATCGCGTTGTCGTGGACCCATGTGATCCCGCTGCGCGACGCGGGGACGGCTTCGAAGGCGGGGCTGGCCGACTGGGCGCGGGCGCGCGCAGGCACCGGCCCGGGCCACGCCGCGGCAATGCCGGCAGCCGACGTCATGCGCAGGAACTCGCGGCGGGAGGGCCGCGGGAGCCAGAGATCGGACATGGCACGGTTTGTACCACGGCTCCCCACTCCCCACTCCCGACTCCGACTCCCGACTCCGAACTCCGAACTCCCGACTCCCGACTCCCGACTCCCGAATTCGTCCCACGAAGTGCCAAGCGACGCGCAGTCGTCGATCCGGGAAATTGAATCAGTTCAAATGAAGCACTCCCCTTGGCGAGGCAGCACTGGCCCTGAAGGCTGGGCCAATTGACTCATCGCGGGTCGAAGTGGTCCTTCCACTTCTGCGGCAAATGCCGAGCTTGGACCATGCAAGACGCTATCTGGTGCTCCGCGAAACTGCCCACGACGTGCATGTGGTCAGTCCACTTTGCCTCTTCGGCCGGTCACGCACCCCGCAGCGGCCTCGACGCCAATCTGTATGGGTAACTCCAGTAAATTGAACATTTTCTGAGGCTTGACAAGCCCCGCACCCGTTGCGGATACTCCGCCTCACCTGAAAGCAGTAGGTCGCAACGCGCGTGTGCGTTAGGTCCCCGACGGCCGACGCCCGCCCCTGCAACAGCGAGGCGAGACACTTATGTCCGTAGCTTTGAGATGCCACCGGTGGATGCTTGCGCTCGCCATGGCGCTCGTCCCGGTCCTGGCTCACGCCCAGGGTGGATCCACAACGGCCACCGTTCGCGGGACCGTGTCCGACACGTCGGGCGGCGTCCTCCCGGGCGCCACGATCACGATCACCGACGAGGGCACGAAGGCACTCCGCACGTCGGTGAGCGACGACAGGGGCGGCTTCCTCTTCTCGGGCCTGTTCCCTGGCACCTACACCCTCAAGGTGGAGTTGCAGGGGTTCAAGACCTACGAGCAGACGAGCCTGATCCTGTCGCCGGCCGACACGCGTGGTGTCGACGTGGCGCTCGAGGTCGGTCAGTTGACGGAGGTGGTGTCGGTCACCTCGTCGCCGGAAATCGTCCAGACCGAGACGGGCGCGCGCGAGGGCGTGCTTCGCGCCGATCAGATCGACAAGCTGTCGATCATCGGCCGCAGCTCCCTCGAGCTCCTGCGCATCCTGCCTGGCGTCGTGGCGCCTGATGCCAGCACGCTGCAGAGCGTCGGCTTCGGGTCTGGCGCCAACAACACGCAGGCCTACACGGTCAACGGCGTGCGCAGCTCGAACAACACCGTGAGCCTCGACGGGTCGGCGCTCATCGACATCGGCTCCAACAGCGGCGTCATCGTCACCCTGAACAACGACATGGTTCAGGAAGTGAAGGTGCAGAGTTCGAACTACGCGGCCGAGTACGGGTCGAGCGGCATGAGCGTGAGCGCGGTGACCAAGTCGGGCACCTCGCGCTTCCGCGGCACGCTGTACGACTACATCCGCGACTCGAAGTTCAGCGCCAACGACAGGTCGAACTCGATTGCCGGCAGCGAGAAGCCGAAGGACACCTACCAGTACCCGGGCGGCAACGTGGGCGGCCCGATCGTGATTCCGGGATGGGACTACGCGAAGAACCGCGACAAGTTCTTCTTCTTCGTGGGCTACGAGTACCAGAAGCAGAACGTGGACTCGGGCTCGCGGTTCACGACCGTGCCCACGGCGGCGATGAAGCGCGGCGACTTCAGCGAACTGCTGGCCGGCAACGGTCAGAACCTGAACATGCCGCAGATCGTGAACATCCCCGGCGGCTTCCCGGGCGCGGGCACGCCGGCACCCGGCAACAACATCGCGCCCTACATCCACCCGCTCGGGCAGTACCTGGTGAACGCGTACCCGGACCCGAACTACCAGGACCCGAACAACCGCTTCAACTACGTGTACTCCGCCCTCGAGCCGCAGAACCGCAACGACCTGAAGATGCGGTTCGACTGGAACATCAACAACAACACCAAGGCGTACATCCGCTTCGCGCGTGAGGCCGAGGTCAACGACCAGCCGCGGGGCGGGTGGTGGGGCCCGTCGCAGGTCGCGCTGCCGACGCCCAACGTGGCCGACAGCGCGGGCCGCAGCTACTCGTTCAACCTCGTCAACGTGCTCGGCCCGACGACGACGGCCGAGACGCTGGTGAGCTACAGCCGGCTGACGCTGGACAACTACTACCGGGATCCATCGCGCGTGCGCAAGGATGCGGTCGGGATCGACTTCGAGGGCATGTTCCCGGGCGCGAGCCCCTACCTGCCGCTGCAGACGATCCACTCGTGGGGCGGCAGCCAGGTTGGCGACCTGTGGTCGCCGGTCAACGACGTGTTCGCCTACAACGACGCGCTCCAGTTCTCGCACAAGCTGACCAAGATCGTCGGCACGCACGGTCTGAAGTTCGGTGGCAGCGCGACCAGGCTGTCCAAGGAACAGAACTTCCAGAACGAGGAGAACGTCCAGCTGATCTACGCCAACTGGGCGGCCGGTTCGACGAGCAACACCGTGGCCGACATGATGATCGGCAAGTTCGCGCAGGCTGAGCAGGGCACGCAGATCCCTGTCGGCAACTTCCGCGCGTGGAACTTCGACGTCTTCGCGCAGGACAGCTGGAAGGTCAAGCCGAACCTCACGCTCGAGTACGGTCTGCGCATGGCGTACATGCCGAACAACATCGAAATCAACGGGCTCGGCGCCATCTTCAACCCGGCCACCTACAACCGCAACGCCGGCACGTTCCTCGACCCCGGTACGTACACCCGCCTCAACGGCTACCAGTACGCCTCGACGGGCGACGTGCCGAAGAGCCTGGTGGACAACCGCTCGCCGTTCTGGATGCCGCGCATCAACGCGGCGTGGAACATCGACGGCGACGGCAACAACGTGCTCCGGGGCGGCTACGGCATGTTCGTCAACCGCCCGATGGGCAACGTCGAGTACGACACGACGCTGCGCGTGCCGCCGACGGCCTACAGGACCGGCGTGTCGCCCGGCGACCTGGGCAACGACTTCGCAGGCGGCCGCGGGCTGAACTACGACACGCTGCGCTTCGTCGACGGGTTCCAGCGGGCTGGAGGCGGTGCGCTCGCCGTCAACACGCCGGCTATCGACAACGACGACTGGCCGGTGACGCACAGCTTCTCGGTCTCGTTCGCTCGGCGGATCCCGTGGGGGCAGGTCGTCGAGGCGGCGTACGTCGGCACGCGTGGACGCACGCTGGTCAGCCGCTCCGACGGCAACGCCATCCCGCTCGGCGCCATGATGACAGGCGGGATCATCGGCAACGCCGACATGAGCAACCCGCTGCACCGCGCCGCGGCGGCGACCGGGACGGTCAACCAGTTCCGGCCGTTCCAGGCCTACTCCGGCGTGACGGTGTTCGACTTCCGCGGCGTCACCGACTACAACTCGCTCCAGGTGACCCTGAGCCGGCAGACCAGCAGCAAGTTCTCGTACTTCGGCACCTACACGTTCGCGCGGTCAGAGGGTTCGCTCGGAGGCGAGTACGCCTCGCTCGACCCGATCGATCCCGCGCGCTCGGAGGGCGTGCTCGAGAGCGACCGTACCCACATCTTCAACTTCTCGTGGAACGCGGTGCTGCCCGATCCCGTCCAGGACGGCCCGGCCATCCTGAAGGGCATCCTCAACGGCTGGCAGTTGTCCGGCATCTCGACCGTCGCGACTGGCATTCCGATCCGCCTGCGCCTGACCGGGCAGCTCAACAGCGACGGCATGGAGCAGTACTTCTTCGGCACGCCGTCGTTCGTCGGCGACCGCACCGGTGCCTTCGCGCCCGTCTACGTCTCCGACCCGCGCACAGGCGATTCGAGCCTGGGCGACAAGCTGTTCGACATCAACGCCATCCGGCTGCCGAACCCGGCCGCGGGCGAAGTCGGCGACATCAACCCGCCGTACAACCTGCGCTACCCGACGCGCATGAACCACGACCTGACGATCTTCAAGGACTTCAGGCTGCCGCGCGATCAGCGGATCCAGTTCCGCGTCGGGTTCTTCAACCTGTTCAACATGGCGTATGCCGGCGTCAGGTCCGACCTGGCCAACGACATCGACCTCAACCTCGAGACGGTGTGCAACGTCACCGTCAACGGCGTGCCCAATGGCGCCGGCGGACTCAGCGACAACGTCTGTGACCCGTCGGGCGGGTTCAGCTTCACGGACAACACGATCGCCAACTTCGGCAAGATCAACCTGCTGCGCGGTCGCCGCGTCGTGGAGTTCGCGCTGAAGTACTACTTCTAGGAACGTAGAACGCAGAAGGTAGACGGTAGGGCCGGCTCTCCAAGCCCGGCCCCCTTCTCAACGGCCTTGGGCGTTCGACAGGATTCGGGGGCTGGGGTGGACATCCATCCCAGCCCTTTCGCGTTGTCCCGTCCGAGCCTTCGGCCGAGGCGGAACGGTGAGCCGCCGTCGTCCCCCGATACCCGATACCCGTCCCCCGATACCCGATACCCGATACCCGATACCCGATACCCGATACCCGATACCCGATACCCGGTCCCCGATCCCCGATACCCGGTCCCCGGCCCCCGATACCCGGTAGAATCTGAGCATCGTGATCTTCTGCAAGACCCCGTTCGTCCGCGGCGCCGTTGTGGGCCTGGCGCTGCTGCTGATGGTGGCCCCGTTGGCGGCCCAGCCGGCGCCGGGATCAGGTACCAGGCCCACAGCCGAGTCGCTCTTCCAGCAGGCTGTCGAGCTGCATCAGGCCGGGGACATCCTCGGCGCGATTGCCGCGTACCAGGCGTCCCTGAACCTCAACCCCGACAACCCCGGCGCCCACTCCAACCTCGGCGCCGCCTTCGTGCGTCTCGGTCGCTACGACGAGGCCATCAAGGAGTACCGCACCGCCGTCGAGGCCGACCCGAAGAACGCCACGTTCCAGTTCAACCTCGGGCTCGCCTATTACAAGTCGGCGCAGGTGCCGCCCGCCGCGCAGGTGTTCGCCACCGTCCTCACCCTCCAGAAGGACCACCTGAACGCGCGCCTGCTGCTCGGGGACTGCTACCTGCAGATGGGACGGTTCCAGGACACGATCGACACCCTCGCGCTCTGGGAGGACGGGTATGGCGACAATGCCGCCTTCGCCTACATCCTCGGGAGCGCGCTCATCGAGACGGATCGGCTCGAACAGGGGCAGCGCCTGATCGACCGCATCTTCGCCAAGGGCGACTCGGCCGAGGCACACCTGCTGATGGCGACAGTACACCTCCGCCGGACCGACAATCCGGCCGCCCTCGAAGAACTGCAAAAGGCAGCCGCGCTCAACCCGAAGCTGCCGCTGGTGCACAGCCTCATGGGCCGTGCGCTGCTGCGCACAGGGGATCAGGAAGGCGCGGCGAAGGCCTTCGCCACCGAGTTGACGATCAACCCGAACGACTTCCAGGCCAACCTCGAGATCGGGGACCTGCGCAAGCGCGAGCAGCGCTTCGACGAGGCCGAGCCGTTCATCCGGCGCGCCCTCAGGATGCGCCCGCAGGATCCGACGGCGCGGTTCTCGCTCGCCGGCCTGCACGTGTCGCGCGGCGAGACGGAGCAGGCCCGTACCGTGCTCGAGGGGATCGTCGACGACTCGCCGGCGTTCACGGAGGCCTACGTGCTGCTCGCGACCGTCTACTACCGCCTGCAGAGGCGTGACGATGGCGACCGGATGCGGGCCGTGATCGAGCGGCTCAACGCGGAGGCCCAGGCCAAGCAGCCGGGCGCCAAGGCCGCGGACGCGGCCAGGGAGGCGGCCGCCGCGGCGCCACCCGCGACGCCGCCCGCTGCGCCGCCCGTTCCGCCAGCCGCCGCGCCGACCGGAGTGACGCCGCCATGAGGCAGCGCGTGATCTCGACGGTGATGGCCGCGCTGTTCGCGGCGTCGGTGGCGTCGGTGGCGTCGGCCCAGCAGGCGGCCCCGCGGACGTCCGCGCCGCAGGCCCCGGCCAAGCCCGGCGCCGCGGCTCCGCGCGGGGCGCCCACCTCGTCGCGCGCTGCCGGCCCCGTGATGACCAGGGCCAACGCCGCGCGCGAGGCCGGTGATCTCGAAGGGGCGATCGATCTGTATCGGCAGGTCGTGAAGGCCGTGCCGCGTCAGGTCGAGGCCTGGTGGTACCTCGGCACGTCGCTCTACGAGCTCGAGCGCTGGACCGACGCCCGTGCGGCGTTCGACCGCGTCGTGCGCCTCGACAAGACCAACGGCGCGGCGCTGGCCTTCCGCGGGCTGTGCACGTTCAGGCAGGGTGACTACGCGGCGGCGCTCGCGGACCTGCTGCAGGCCAAGGCGCTCGGTGTGAGCGGCAACGCCGAGATCGGTTCAGTAGCGCGCTTCCACGCGGGTCTGGCGATGACCCGGCTCAGCCAGTTCGAGCTGGCGCTCAACACGATTGGGGAGTTCGCGCTCGAGGGCAACGACTCACCGCAGATCATCGAGGCCCTCGGCGTCGCGACGCTGCGGATGCCGCTGCTGCCGTCGGAAGTCCCGCCCGAGAAGCGCGAGATGGTGATGATGGCTGGGCGCGGCAGCTACTTCATGGCCATGCGTCTGGCCCCGGCGGCCCGCACGGCGTTCGAGGAACTGGCGCTGCGTTATCCGGACGTCCCCAACGTGCACTACGCGTTCGGCGTGTTCCTGATGGGCGACGATCCCGACAGGGCGCTCAGGGAATTCGAGCGGGAACTGGCCGTGCAGCCGTCGCATGCCGGCTCGCACATCCAGATGGCCTTCGAGTACATCAAGCGGGGCGACTTCGCCTCGGCTCGGCCGCATGCCGAGAAGGCCGTGACGCTGGCGCCGACCGACTTCATCGCGCATCGCCTCGTCGGGCAGATCCAGCTCGAGAGCGGCGACGTGCCGGCGGCGATCGCGTCGCTGGAGCAGAGTCAGCGCCTCGAGCCCAACAGTCCGGCGGTGTACTTCACGCTGGCCAAGGCCTACGCGCGTGCAGGGCGCGAGGCCGACGCGGAGAAGGCCCGCGCCGAGTTCACGCGCCTGGACCGTCTCGCTCGCCTGCAGCGCAACGGCGTGACCGCCGTCGGCGGTATTACACCGTAGGGGGAGCGGGGGCCGGGGGCCGGGGGCCGGGTAGCGGGGGCCGGGGCCGGGTAGCGGGTATCGGGTATCGGGTATCGGGGACCGGGGGCCGGGGGCCGCGTATCGGACGCCGGGTGCGGTTGTGCTGCCGGTGTGGGCCTCGCGTTGCATTCCGCATGCTGAATTTCGGAGAAGGATTCTGCGTTTCGGCAGAGTCCCGCAGTGTTGATGACATGACCAGACACGCAGCCATACTCGTCCTCGCCCTGGCCGTCGCCGTCGCGCCGGTGCCCGCCCAGCAGCCCACGCCGCGCCGGGCGTCAGGGGTCGATGCGTCGACGGTGACCGCCGTCGTCGTGGACCTCGTCGTCCGGGACAGGAAGGGCTTGCCGGTCACCGACCTGACGGCCGCCGATTTCGAGGTGACCGAGGATGGCGTGGCGCAGGAGATCGGCTCCTTCCGCCTGCCCATGGCGGACGCTCCTGCCCGATCTGAGACCGCGTCGGCGCCGGCACCCGCTGCCCCCTCACCATCGGCGGCTCCGGCCGCGCTGCCGGCGGCAGGCGCGGCCACTGTGGCCGCGGGAGCGTCGCGGGAGGAGTCTTCCGTCGTCGCGCTGGTCTTCGATCGGCTGTCCCCTGATTCGCGCCGCTTCACCAAGCTGGCTGCCGAGCGGTACATCGGCAAGGGGACCGAGAGCGCGCACGTGATTGGCGTGTTTGCGACCGACTGGGGGCTCGAAGTCGTGCAGGGGTTCACGCGAGATGCAGCCGTGATTCGCGCGGCGCTCGACCGTGTGGCGACGCGCACGGGGTCGTTGGCCGCGGAAAACCGCGCCGATGCGCGATCGAACATGCAGCGCGCGTCGCAGATCGAGAACACGATGGCGGCCATCGGCAACGCGTCGCCGGCTGCGGGCGCGGCGCAGGCTGCCGCGGGCGTGGATCTCCAGATGGCCCAGATGCAGCAGCGCATGTCCGAGACCTACTCCATGCTCGAGCGCGACCAGCAGGGCTACGGGACCATGAACGCGATGTCGGCGGTGGTCAACGCGCTCAAGCTCGTTCCCGGCCGCAAGAGCGTGCTGTTTTTCTCCGAGGGTCTCGTCATCCCGCCCAACGTCATGCCGCGGTTCCTGTCGCTCATCGACGAGGCGAACAGGGCGAACGTGGCGGTCTACGCCATGGACGCCAAGGGCCTTCGCGCGGAAAGCACGCAGGCCGAGGCGCGCGACGAGATCAACGCCTACGCCGCGGGGCGACTCGACAGCGGTGAACGGAACATCGGCGCCGGGGGTGCCGCGTCGCGCTACCTCGAGCGCAACGAAGACACCTTGCGCATGGATCCGGCGTCAGGGCTGGGCCAGCTTGCCAACGAGACGGGGGGGTTCCTCATCGCTGGCAGCAACAACTTCGACAAGGGCTTCGAGCGCGTGTCCGAGGACATCCGCGCTCACTACGTGCTGACGTATTCGTCCAGTAATCCGGCCTACGACGGCAAGTTCCGGAGCATCGGCGTCAAGGTGAAGCGTTCCGGTGTCAGCGTGTCGCACAGGAAGGGGTATTTCGCCGTGCCGCCGAGCGCCGACGGCGCGCCCGTGCTGGCGTATGAGGCCCCCGGGCTGGCGTTGCTCGAGTCGACCCCGCTCCCCAACGGCTTCCCCGTGACGGCCCGTGCCTTCGTGTTCCCCACGGGCGAACAGGAGGACACGGCGTCCGTTCTGGTGGCCTTCGACACGAAGCACCTCGACTACTCGACGACGCCGGACGGGTTCACGGCGGAGGCAGTGGTGATCGCGCGTATTCGCGACACCAACGGGCAGGTGCTCGCGAAGATGAGCGAGCAGTACACGCTCAGCGGCGCGTCGGCGCAGATGGCCGCATCGCAGGCGGGTCGCATCATGTTCTTCCGCAAGCCGGTCATCCCTCCCGGGTTGTATCAGCTGGAGGCGATCGTCTACGACACGCACACGGCAAAGGCCAGCGTGCGTATCAGCAGCCTCGAAGTGCCCGCCCCGACGGCGGCCCCCGTGCGCGTGAGCAGCCTGTTCGTGGTGCAGCGGGCCGAGAAGGTGCCCGATGCGGAGCGCGATGCCACCAACCCGCTCTACTTCGGCGACACCCTGCTTTATCCGAACATCGGCGAGCCGCTGTCGAAGGCGGCGACGAAGGAACTCGGATTCGCGTTCACCGTGCTGCCTGGGAAGGCCCCCGTGAGCGGCGCGACGGTGTCGCTGTTGAAGAGCGGCCAGCCCGTGGGTCAGGCGCCCCTGACGCTCGAGAAGACCGACGCCTCCGGTGTGATCCGCCAGGTCGGCCGCCTGCCGATGGAGGCGTTCGAGCCGGGCACCTACGAGATTCGGGTGGCCGTGCAGAGCGGCACCGTGGCTGTGGCGCGCAACGTCCGGGTCACGATCGTGCCCTGAGCCGGAGGCAGCACGGCCCCCTGCCGTCTTGTGGGGTATTGTTGAAAACGACCCTCTGCACAAGGAGTGCCCGTGTCTTCTCGAGCCGTGTCCCGTCGATCCGTGTTCCACATGGCAGGCGCCGCCATGGCGGCGCCCCTGCTGCCGCTCGCGCGCGCCGGCGCCGCCCCGTGGGGTGCGTCAGTCGCACCTGCGGCAGGTCCGACGCCCCTCCCGCTGAAGATCGGCGTCGCTTCGTACTCGCTGCGGAAGTTCCCGCGCGACAAGGCGATTGCCGCCCTGAAATCGCTCGGCGTGCAGTACGTGACGATCAAGGACGTGCACCTCGCACGCACCGACACGCCTGATCAGATCCGCACGGCCCGCAAGGAGTTCGAGGACGCCGGCATCACCATCATGGGCGGCGGCACGCTCACGTGGAAGACCGCCGACGAGGCAGCGATGCGGAAGGACTTCGAGTACGCGAAGGCGGCCGGCATGCCGCTCGTCGTCTGCTCGCCCGCGCCCGAGGCGCTGGACCTGCTCGAGCGGATGGTGAAGGAGTTCGACATCAAGGCCGCGATCCACAACCACGGCACCGAGGACCCCTGGTGGCCCGCGCCCGCCGACGTCCTGAAGAGGATTGGCAACCGCGACCCGCGCATGGGCGTCTGCATGGATATCGGCCACGCCGTGCGTGCCGGGGCCGACGTCGTGAAGGCTGTGGCTGTGGCCGGCCCGCGTCTGCTCGACCTCCACATCAAGGACCTCACCGACACGACCAGCCGCGAGAGCCAGGTCGAGGTCGGCCGGGGCGTGCTGCCGATCGCGGGCGTGTTCCGGGAACTGGTCCGGACGAAGTTCGCCGGCCACGTGTCGCTCGAGTACGAGATCAAGCCGGACGATCCCGTTCCGGGCATGCTCGAGTCGTTGTCGTACATGCGCGGGATTGCCGCGGCCATGGCCTAGGCGTCGCGCATCGTATCCGGAAGGGATACGTGATGAAGAACACAGTGAGCGGGCTCGTCACGGGAGGACTCGTGCTCCTGACGGCCGGCGTGTGGGGGCAGACCCGACCCAACCCCGCATGGCCCGGTGCATCCGGCAGCGCCACGGAGGGCGCCGCGCAGCGCTACGAGACCACCTCGACCGCCATCGTCGTGGACGTGGTGGTGCGCGACTCCAAGGGCGCGCTCATCACCGACCTCACGCCCGAGGACTTCGAACTCTACGAGGACCGGCTGCGACAGTCGATCGGGTCCTTCAGCCTCGCGAACCGCGGCACGGGCATCGCGGTCGCGGCACGCAAACGGGATGCCGCCACCCGCATCGACGGCGCCTCGACCTCTCCGGGTGCGACGGACATGCCCGAGACGACCGCCGAGACCGGGCTGACGGCGCTCGTGTTCGACCGTCTCGCTCCCGACAACCGCGTGCTGGCGCAGCAGGCGGCACTCAACGGCATCCCCCTGTCCGGGCAACTCCAGGACAGCACGGCGGTGTTTGCCATCGACCTGGAGGTCAACCTCGTCCAGCCGTTCACGCGCGACCCTGCGGAGGTTCGGGCCGGACTGCAGCGCGTGGGTGGGCTGAATGCGTCCCAGTTCCAGCGGCGCGACAGACGGATCGTCGACTTGCAGGAGCGCCGCCTGGAACTCGGTCCCGAACTGACGGCCACGGTTGTCGCCAACCGGGCGTCGCCGAGTGCCGGAGGGACGCAGGCCATCGGCAGCATCGAGGTGGAACTGGCCCAGAACCGGATGGAGAGCCGCATGCTCGAGATGTTCGACACGCTCGAGCGCGAGCAGCAGGGCTACAGCACGACCAACGCGCTGCTGTCCGTCGTGGCCAGCCTGCAGGAGATGCCCGGCCGCAAGACGATCGTCTTCTTCTCGGAAGGCCTCTCGGTGCCGCCGGCGGCGCATGCGGCGTTCCGATCGGTGGTCGACACCGCCAACCGCGCCAACGTCACCATCTACAGCGTCGATGCATCGGGGCTGCGCGCCGAGAGCACGATCGGGGACGTGCGGCGCGAGATGACCGCGGCAGGGATCGATCGGATCGTGCAGATCGAGTCCGGCTCCTTGCCGCTCGCGGGCAGCCTTCTGCGCGGCCTCGAACGCAACGAGGACATGCTGCGGATGGACCCGCACACGAGCCTCGGTGATCTCTCCCGCGACACCGGCGGCTTCCTCGTGCGCGACACCAACGACCTGCAGTCGGCCTTCCGCCGCATCGACGAGGACATGCGGTTCCACTACGTGCTGACCTACGCGCCGGCGAACCAGAACTTCGACGGTCAGTTCCGCGAGATCGACGTGAAGGTCCGCCGTCCGGGCGCCCGGGTCTTCGCGAGGCGGGGCTACTTCGCCGTCCGCTCCCTCAGCCCGATACCGATTCTCGGCTACGAGAGCGTGCCGCTGGCCGCGCTGGACCGGACGCCCCTGCCCAATGCCTTCCCGATGAGCGCCGGCGGCCTGTCGTTCCCGGAGGCCGACCGCCCCGGGCTCACGCCGATCCTCGTCGCCCTCGGCACGGATGTCCTGCAGTACGACCGCGACAAGACCGAGGGTCTCTACGCCGCCGAGGTCGTCGTCGTCGTGCGCGTGCGCGACACGCGCGGGCGCATCGTCTACAAGACGAGCCAGCAGTACATGCTCTCGGGGCGGCTCGACGAGCTGGACGCGGCCCGGTCCGGCGAGATCCTCTTCTACAGGCAGCCGGAGCTGCTGCCCGGGGCGTACAGCGTGGAGGCGCTCGTCTTCGACGCGAAGTCCGGCCGGAGCAGCGCCCGCATCTCGACGGTGACGGTCCCGTCACCTGACGCGCGTCACGCGCGCGTCAGCAGCGTGGTCATCGTGCGTCGGACCGAATCCGTGGCGTCAGGCGACCGCGACGAGGCCAACCCGCTCTACGTCGGTGACCTGCTCCTGTACCCGGACGTGGGCGTGCCCGAGCGGCGTCGCGCGGACAGGGAGTTGACCTTCTTCTTCATGGCGTACGGCAAGCCGGGCAGCGGCACGACGGGCCGACTGGAGTTGCTGTCGCAGGGACGGGTCGTGTCGGCCGTGCCCCTGACGCTGGACGCCTTCGACAGCGACGGTCGCATCCCGCAACTGCAGCGCATCCCCATCGACGGCCTGCCGCAGGGCCTCTACGAGCTCCGCGTGAACGTGTCCGATTGCAGCGGCAGCGACAGCAAGACCGCCAGGTTCCGGATCGCCGGGTAGGGCGCGGTCTCCGACCGCGCCGCTGATGGCGGCGTGGAGTACAGACGCCTACCGCAGGACATTGCGCCAGACGTCGACGACGCTGTCCATCAGCGGACCGAACGCGAATGCGCCGACGACGATGTCGGGACGGCCGTCGCGATCCACGTCGCCGACGTCGAGCGTGGCGTGGGACGGCGTCCCGATCTTGATCGCGTGACGTGCCCACACGCCGGGTGCCGTCTGCTCGAGCCAGACGACGGCGGGCAGCGTGGCTTCCGCCGGTCCGCCGCCGCCGGCCACCATCGCGGCTGCCGCGATGTCGAGGTCCCCGTCGCCATCGAGGTCGGCTGCCACGGCCCGATGTGCGCCAGGGAGCGCCGCCACGGGTCGCGCGGTATATGGGTACGCGCCCCTGTTCTCCAGCACCGTCACGCCGTGATACGGCTTCAGGATGAAGTCGTCGAACGTGTCGCCGTGCGTGTGCAGCACGTCGAGGTCGCCATCCCTGTCGATGTCGACGACGTCGATGCCCGAGGAGCCCCAGTTCGGGTGCGGCGCCTCGAAGATCGTCTCGGTGCGAAACGTGCCTCCGCCCGCGTTGATCAGCGCGACGACCGTCTCGTGCTCCTGCGCGAAGAGCACGACGATGTCGGGCTTGCCGTCGGCGTTGAGGTCGACGATGGGGACGTGAATCGCCCCATGCCGCTTGTCGAGTTCCGCCGCCACGAACTGCGGGGTCTTCCAGTCCGTCGTCCGGTTCTCGAGCAGCACGAGGCTGCCGGTTCGACGCCAGCCGAACACGGCCGCCACGAGATCCAGATCCCCGTCGCCGTCGAAGTCGGCGGCACGGACGTCGGCCACGCGTCCCAGCCGGCTCGCGAGCGTGACCGGCGTGTAGCCACCGTCCTTGCCGCGCCGCATCCAGACGATGGCGCCGTTGGTGTGGTCGGCCGGCTGGAACGAGCCGAGATCGCCCACGAGGAGGTCGCGAAGGCCGTCCTGGTCCAGGTCCACGAGTTCGATGCGCGAGGGGTGTGGGATGTCGCCGATGACCCGGAGCGTGCCGCCCTTGCTGGGCGGACCCGCGAGGAGGAGCCCGGCGCGCATGTCAGACGCGACGACCTCGACTGCGCCGTCGCCGTCCAGGTCGAGCAGCCGGACGTTGGCGATGGCGGGGTGCGAGGCCCCCGGTTGTCCCTCGACGTGCAGGGGGAGTCGATCGAACCCGGCCCCGGCAGCCTCGGCCGGCCAGGGCATGTGTGCCGGCAGCGTGACCGGGGCGGCGCCCTCGTAGTACCGCTGGATGCGCAGCATGTCGGGCGGCAGGGGAATCATGGCCGTCGCGGCGCCCATCATGCCCGCCGGCTCGGGCACGCCGTCCGCGATCAACTGCATCCGTACGAGCTCGTCGCGCCAGGCGGCACGTGGCAGCACGTCGGGCGGCGGGAACTTGTGGCACACGGTGCCGCACCGCTGGCGCGCCTCTTCCTCAGTGGCTGCGGCGGGGGCCTGCTGGACCGTCCGAGCCTCGACGGGGCTGACGCCGTTTGCGTCGCCACCCTGCCGGAGCGCGGTCCACGCAGCCAGCGCAATCAGGACGAGCAGCCAACGCAAGGGGGCCGCCACTCGCCGATCGTGTGCGTGCCGGTGCATGATCGCAGTCTACCCTCGGGCCGCAGCGCCGCGTTGTCCGTGGGCCTCCACCTCATGTCAGACGCGCTTCGCCCCGATCCCGCCGCACCCCGCAGTCCCGTGCCATGGCTGGTGCTGGGCGTGCTGATGGCGGCGCTGATGGTGGTGGCGGCGTCGATCTACGCGCGGGGCGAGGTTCGTCGCCTGCGCGACGAGCAGGTGGCCCTCACCGAGCGCGTGCGCCTCGACACCCTGCAGTTGATCCGGATCGACAACAACGTCACGACCATCGGCGAGACGCTGCGGGACATGACCGACGGCAGCGAGCCGTACCCGCTGTCGGCGTGGCAGCAGACGTTCGAGCGCCTGCGTGTCGATCTCGATCAGGCGCTCACCAGGGAGCGGGACCTCGCGCCCGTCGCCCGCCCGGCCCCGCAGGCACGCCTGCTGGACGCCGCCGCGGCGAGGCTGTGGGAGGCCGTGGAGAGGGGCTTCGTCGCCGCGCGGGCGGGCCGCGACGAGGAGGCCATCGCGATCTTCACCTCCGACGCCATCTCGCGTCAGGCGGAGCTGACGCATCAGATTTCGCAGCTGCTGATCGCCAATACCAGCGCTGACGAGGAGGGCGCCGCGCGCGCCCGGGCCGTGTATGATGCCGTCGATCGTCAGATCCTGTGGCTCAACGTCGGCCTCGTGGCGGCGTTGCTCGTGGCTGGCGGCACCGTCGTCTACGCCGTGCGGCGCAGCATCATCGCGCTCCAGCAGGTGTCTGCCGAGCGCCGGGCCCTGTCGTGGCGGATGATTCGGCTGCAGGAGGACGTGCAGTCGGCGCTCGCACGCGAACTGCACGACGAATTCGGACAGGTGCTGACCGCGCTCGGCTTCGGCCTGTCGCGGACGCGACGCCACGTGGAGCAGGGGACGACGCCTCCTCCCGCGTTGGTGGCGGAACTGGCGGAGTTGCAGGACCTGGCCAGACAGGTGCTCGATGGCATCCGGCAGCGGTCGCGCGCGCTGCATCCGGTGGTCCTCGACGACTTCGGACTCGAGCATGCCCTGCGGTCGCACGTGGAACTCGTGGCGCGCCAGTCGGGGCTGCCGATCGCCGTGCAGACGCAGGGCGACTTCGCGGACCTCCCTGCGGAGACGGCGACGCACCTCTACCGGATCCTGCAGGAGTCGCTGACCAACGTGGTCCGGCACGCCGGCGCGTCCGAAGTCGCCGTGAGTGCCGTACGCGACGCCACCGGCGTCGTGCTCACGGTGGACGACGATGGGCGCGGCGTCGATGAGGGGCAGGCGACGCCGGGGCTGGGGTTGACGAGCATGCGCGAGCGCGCGGCACTTGTGGGCGGCACGTTCGCGATCGGAGCCGGGCCGCTCGGCGGCACGAGGGTGTCGGTGCGGGTGTCGGTGCGGGTGCCCGTCGAGGTAGGGCCGGGTGTCCCACCCGGCCGCTGACCACAGCGGCGCGGTCGGAGACCGCGCCCTACCTGAAATTGTGAAATTCTGAAATTCTGAAATGCTCGGAGGCCACTCGTGATTCGCGTGATTCTTGTCGATGACCACGCCCTCGTGCGCCAGGGCTTCCGGCGCATCCTGGACGAGGAGGAGGGGATCGCCGTCGTCGGCGAGGCGGGCAACGCGCTGGACGGCGTGGCGCTCGCGAAGAAGGAGCGGCCCGACGTCGTCCTGATGGACATGTCGATGCCCGACGCCAACGGCATCCACGCGGCGCGCGAGATCCTCCGCGATCGCCCCGAGACGCGCGTGCTCGTGCTGAGCATGTACTCCGATGCCCAGTACGTCCGCAGTGCCCTGGACGCCGGTGTCTCGGGCTACATCCTGAAGAGCGCGCTCGAAACGGACCTCACGCGCGCCGTGCGCGCCGTGGCGGGCGGCCAGCAGTACCTGAGCCCGGAGCTGTCGCACGTCCTGATCCGGGCGCTGCGGGAGAAGCAGGACGCCCCGCCCGAGATCGATGCGTTCGACCAGCTGACACAGCGGGAGAAGCAGGTGCTGCAGCTCATCGCCCACGGCAAGTCGAACAAGGAGATCGCCACGATCCTGAGCCTCTCCGTCAACACCGTCGCGGTGCACAGGGCGAACCTGATGAGCACGCTCGGCGTGCACAAGGCCGCGGAGCTCGTGCTCTACGCGGTCCGCAAGGGTCTGGTCCTGCCAGAATAGGTGTGGTGGACGCGTACACGACGCCAGGGGGCGCTCACGCTCGGTACGGTGGTGATGCGGTTCCGCGGGTCGGAGTCCCGCGGCTACACGTCGCCGCTGCAGCGGTGATCATCGTGTGCGGCACGGGCCTGCTCGCGCAGGGTCCCGCGCCGCGGATCACCCTGACCGACGTGACCCGTGAGGCGGGCATCACCGCGCGGCACGACAACGGCGCCACGGGACGGAAGCTCCTGCCCGAGACGATGGGCGCCGGGGCCGCGTTTCTCGACATCGACAACGACGGCGACCAGGACCTGCTGTTCGTGAACGGCCTGTTCCCCGGTGGCGGGGGCGGCCGGTACGCCACGCTCTACAGGAACGACGGCACCGGCACGTTCACCGACATCAGCGTCCAGTCCGGACTGCAGCCCTCATCGTCGTCGTCGGTAGGGCCGGCTGTCCCAGCCCGGCCATCGTCGTCGTCGGCAGGGCCGGCTGTCCCAGCCCGGCCCTCTGCCCAGACCCCCCTCCGCTACGGCATGGGTGTCGCCGCCGCGGACATGGACAACGACGGCTGGACCGACATCGTGCTCACGTCGGTCGGCGGCGTCACCCTGTTCCGCAACGAGCAGGGCACACGCTTCGTCGACGTCACGGCAGCCGCAGGCCTTGCCGACAAGCGCGGATTCAGCACCTGCGCGCTGTGGGTGGACGTCGATCGCGACGGTCTCGTCGACCTGCTCGTGTGCAACTACGTGCAGTGGTCGCCCCAGACCGACCTCCACTGCAGCCTCGACGGCAAGCAGAAGACCTACTGCACGCCGCAGGCCTACCGCGGCAGCACGTCCTGGCTGTTCCGCAATCTCGGCCGCGGACGCTTCGAGGACGTGACGGCCAGGGCTGGCCTGTTCGACGTCACGGGCAAGGCGCTCGGCGCCACGGTGCTCGACCACGACGGCGACGGCTGGCCGGACCTGTTCGTCGCCAACGACACCGTGCCGAACCGGCTCTACAGGAACAACCACGACGGCACCTTCACCGAACTGGGCCTGCAGAGCGGCGTGGCGTTCAGCTCGGATGGCCGCGCCAGAGCGGGGATGGGCGTGGACGCCGCCGACGTGGACAACTCGGGCCGGTCGTCGGTGGCCGTGACCAACTTCTCCGGCGAGATGCTGGGGCTGTTCGTGCCGCGCGAGGCGGGCGTCTACGTGGACACGGCGCCTCAGACAGCCGTGGGGCGTGCGACCCGCCAGACCCTGGGCTGGGGGTGTTTCTTCTTCGACGTGGATCTCGACGGCTGGCAGGACCTGCTCGTCGTCAACGGGCAACTCGATCCGTCGGTGGCCCCCTCGCCGGGCGATGCCTCGCTTCCACACCTCTTCCTGAATCGCCAGGGACGGTTCGAGGACGTCGCGAAGGGCGTCGGGGGCGCCTTCGCCACGCCCAGGATCGGCCGCGGGGCGGCCTTCGGCGACATCGACGGCGACGGCGACCCCGACGTCGTCCTCACAGCCAATGGAGGGATGGCGACCGTGTTCCGGAACGACTCGACGCCCCGGGGCGGCGTCGTGCGCCTGCACCTTCGCGGCTCGTCGGCCAACAGGGACGCCGTCGGCGCCCGCGTCACGGGCGTGGCCAACGGCCAGAAGGTCAGCCGTGCGGTCCGGACCGGGTCGAGCTATCTCTCGCAGTCTGAACTGTTGTTGAGCTTCGGACTCGGTAGTGGGACCGCGCTGGAGCAGGTGGTCGTGGAATGGCCGGGCCGGCCTGCCGAGCGGATCGGCCGTCTGGAGGCCGGCGCCACCTACGATCTGGTCGAAGGCCGCGGCGTGGTGGGGAAGACGCCCTTCAGGCGCTGATACAATGATGGTTTTGGACCTGCCCCCGGGATCCCGACCATCTGCCCCATGACCACCGACGAGCGCATTTCCGTGCGCGGCGCGCGCGTCCACAACCTGAAGAACATCGACGTCGATCTCCCGCGGGATCGCCTCGTCGTCATCACCGGCCTCTCGGGGTCGGGCAAGTCGTCGCTCGCCTTCGACACGATCTACGCGGAGGGTCAGCGCCGCTACGTCGAGTCCATGTCGGCGTACGCGCGCCAGTTCCTCGAGCAGATGGAGAAGCCCGACGTCGACCTCATCGACGGGCTCTCGCCGGCCATCTCCATCGAGCAGAAGACGACGGCGTCCAACCCGCGATCCACTGTCGGCACCGTCACCGAGATCTACGACTACCTGCGCCTGCTGTTTGCCAACCTCGGTGAACCGCACTGCCCGCGGTGCAGCCAGCCGATCGCGAGCCAGTCCGTCGATCGCATCCTGGATCTCGCGCGGCAGTTCCCCGGGGACGAGCGCATCAACGTCCTGGCTCCTGTCGTGCGGGGCCGCAAGGGCGAGTTCAAGAAGGAACTCGTGGCGTGGCGCCTGCGTGGCTTCACGCGCCTGCGGGTGGACGGCGAGTTCCGGTCGCTGGACGAGGAGATCGTGCTCGACAAGCGGAAGAACCACACGCTGGACGTGGTGGTGGACCGCCTGATCGTCAAGGTCGGCATCGAGCGGCGTCTTGCGGAATCGATAGAGACGGCGCTGGCGCTGGCCAACGACCTGGTGATCATCAACACCTGGGATGGAGGAGACCGGCTGTTCTCGCGCAAGCTGGCGTGCGCGGACTGCGGCATCAGCGTCCCCGAACTGACGCCGCGCGCCTTCTCGTTCAACTCGCCGCACGGCGCGTGTCCGCAGTGCCAGGGCCTTGGTTCCGTGTACGACTTCGACACGGTCCGCGTCATCCCCGATCCGGACTCGTCCCTTGCCGCAGGCGCCGTCGAGCCCTGGGCGCGTGGCGACGTGAAGCTGATTGGCACCGCGCTGGCGCGATTGCACGAGGTGCACGGCATCGACCCGGCGGTGCCCGTGAGCAAGCTCACGCGCAAGCAGCGCGACGTGCTGCTCAACGGTTCGCCGACGGCGCCGACGATGACGGGCAAGCGGAAGAAGACGCCGGCCGACCCGTTCGGCGCAGACTTCGAGGGCCTGCTGCCCAATCTCCGCCGACGCTACACGGAAGGGACCTGGAGCGATCGCGAGGCCCTCGAGCCGTACCGCGCCCTTGCGACGTGTCCAGCCTGCGACGGAGCGCGGCTCAAGGCCGAGAGCCGCGCCGTCCGGGTCAAGGGGCGCACGATCGTCGAGCTGACTGCGCTGCCCGTGAGCGAGTCGTCGGCGGTCTTCGACGAGCTGGCGCTCACGGCGCGCGAGGATCGCATCGCGGGCCGCATCCTGAAGGAGATCCGCGAACGCCTCCGGTTCCTGAACGACGTGGGCGTCGGCTACCTCACGCTCGCGCGGTCTGCCGTCACCCTGTCTGGCGGTGAAGGTCAGCGCATCCGGCTGGCGACCCAGATCGGGTCGAGCCTCAGCGGCGTGCTGTACGTGCTCGACGAGCCGTCGATCGGGCTGCACCAGCGAGACAACCGCCGGTTGCTGGAGACGCTCGAACGCCTGCGCGACCTCGGCAACACCGTGCTCGTCGTCGAGCACGACGAGGAGACGATTCGTACGGCCGATTACGTGGTGGATCTCGGGCCCGGCGCCGGCGAGCATGGCGGTCGGCTGCTCTTCCAGGGGACGCCCGACGCGCTGGTCGCCCACGCGCCCGGAAGCGTGACGGGTGAGTACCTGCGCGGGGAGAAGCGGATCGTGCAGGTGCGTCCGCGCCGAACGGCGGGGACGGCCGCCCTGCGAATCACCGGTGCGCGCGAGAACAACCTGAAGGACATCGATGTCCGGCTTCCGCTCGGCCTCTTCATCGCCGTCACGGGCGTCAGCGGATCCGGCAAGAGCACCCTGGTCAACGACATCCTCTACAAGCGACTCGCCAGGGATCTGTACCGCGCGACCGACCAGCCCGGCGCCCACGATCGCATCGACGGCCTCGAGCACATCGACAAGGTCATCCAGATCGACCAGTCGCCCATCGGGCGGACGCCCCGGAGCAACCCGGCGACCTACATCGGGCTGTTCACGTTCATCCGCGACCTGTTCGCGATGCTGCCCGAATCGCGCGCAGCGTGGCTACAAGCCAGGGCGCTTCTCCTTCAACGTGAAGGGCGGCCGCTGCGAGGCCTGCCAGGGCGATGGCGTGATGGCCATCGAGATGCACTTCCTGCCCAACGTGTACGTCACCTGCGAGCAGTGCAAGGGACGGCGCTACAACCGCGAGACGCTCGAGGTGCGCTACCGCGGCAAGTCGATCGCGGACCTCCTCGAACTCACTGTCGATCAGGCGCTCCCGCTGCTCGAAAGCTTCCCGTCGATCGCCAACAAGCTGCGGACGCTGCAACAGGTGGGGCTCGGGTACATCGAGCTCGGACAGTCGGCGACGACGCTGAGCGGCGGTGAGGCGCAACGGGTCAAGCTGGCCAAGGAGCTGTCGCGCCGCGGAACCGGGCGGACCCTGTACATCCTGGACGAGCCGACAACCGGCCTGCACTTCCAGGACGTCGCCAAGCTCCTCGAGGTGTTGCACCAGCTCGTGGACCAGGGCAACACCATCGTGGTGATCGAGCACAACCTCGACGTCGTCCGATCGGCGGACCACGTGATCGACCTCGGGCCCGAGGGTGGCCGGGAGGGTGGACGCATCGTGGCGGAGGGAACCCCGGAGCAGGTCGCCCGGGTGAAGGGGTCCCACACGGGGGCCTTTCTGGCCGAATCCGCGACGGCCCCTACAGGCCGCAGCCGGCGGAGCCGAGACGTCAGTGTGGTTGCATAGCCACAGTCACGACCGGATGAGCGTGTCACGAGCGCAACAGTTGACTTCGTCGACCCGAGCGACTCAATGACACTTTTGACTGCAAGTGCAGTGACTACAATGACTTGTGTGACTGATTGTGTTCTGGGTCGACGCGGTATCAGTCTTGCTTCTAAGCGGCCGACGGCAGTCGGTGCCCTTGAACCTGAGAGCTGAATGACATCGCAGCGGACACTTCGTCGTTCCATCACCTGCGCCGGGATCGGCCTGCACTCGGGCCACCGTGTCACCATGACGCTGCGCCCAGCCCCTGCCGATTACGGCATCCGCTTCCGGCGCGCCGACCTCGGTGGCCTCGAGATTCCGGCCCGCGTCGAGCACGTCGCCAGCCTGAACTACGCGACAGGACTGTCGTTTGCCGGTGCCAGCGTCGAGACGGTGGAGCACCTGTTGGCGGCCCTGGTCAGCCAGGGCGTGGACAACGTCGCCATCGAGCTGAACACCCCCGAGGTCCCCATCATGGACGGCAGTGCCGCGCCGTTCGTGTACCTGCTGCAGGAAGCGGGCATCAAGAAGCTCGGCGTGCCCCGTCGCTTCCTGAAGGTGCTGCGCCCGGTCAGCCTGGCGCGCGGTGACAAGCACATCGCCATCTACCCGGCAGACGACTTCCGGATCAGCTACACCATCAGCTTCGACCATCCCCTGCTGCGCCACCAGAGCCGGTCGGTGGTTGTGACCCCGGACACGTTCGCCGAGGACCTGGCGCCGGCGCGGACCTTCGGATTTCTGAAGGACCTCGAGATGCTGCGCCAGCAGGGGCTGGCGCTCGGCGGCTCCCTCGACAACGCCGTGGTGCTCGGTGAGACCGGCGTGCTCAACAACACGCTGCGGTTCGAGGACGAATTCGTCCGCCACAAGATTCTCGACGCGATCGGCGACCTCGCCCTGATCGGCTCGCCGATCATCGGCCACGTCGTCGCGCACCGCTGTGGGCACGCGCTGCACACGGCGCTGGGCGTCGCGCTGCTGGAGCAGCGCGAGGCGTGGGCGTTCGTCGAGGCCCCGCAGTCGGCCACCGACATCGTCGGCGTGCCCGTCACGGTTACGAGCTAGCGCGAACGGCCGGGTGGCAACACCTGGCCAGCGTCGACGGCATCAGGGATCACGGCCGGGTGGGACACCCGGCCCTGCCTCGCCGCGCAGCCGCGTAGGCGGGCTCGTTAACGTTCTCCCCGCGTCATTCGTCCTTCCCTGCAGCACGTGTCACTCCTGCCCGTCGAGCGCCGGGCGTCGCCCCCCCGCGGGTGGTCGCCAGAGGACGACGTGCCGCTCGTCCTGGCGGCGCAGGCGGGCAACTCCGCCTCGTTCGACACCCTGTATCGCCGCCACGCGCGCATCGTGCACGCCGTCCTGCTCGGCCGCGCCACCCGGGACGATGTGGAGGATCTCGTGCAGGAGGTGTTCCTGTCGGCCTGGCGCCAACTGGCGACGCTTCGCGACCCGGCAGCCTTCGGCGGATGGGTGGTGACCATCGCGCGACACCAGCGCATCGACCACGCGCGCCGGCAGACAACAGGACGGCAGGAAGGCAGGACGGCAGGACGGCAGGAGGCAAGCGGCTCGCCAAGGACGGTAGGGGCGCCTCTCAGAGGCGCGACGCCGTCGGCCGGGACACCTCGCCGAAGCGTCCGCCTCGAGGACGTCCGAAGCTCCGACGTGCCTCCCGACGACCGCGTGGAGGCGCAGCGTGCGCTCGAGGCGATTCGCGCCCTTCCCGAGGCGTATCGCGAGACGCTGATGCTGAGGCTCGTCGAGGGCATGACGGGGCCGGAGATTGCGGCACGCACGAGGCTGACGCCAGACTCGGTACGCGTGAACCTGTGCCGGGGCATGAAGCTGCTGCGGGGGGCGCTGGAGCGCCTGCCCGTGGCGAGGACCCGTTGATGGAGCCGATGGACGAGCGATACCTCTGGGACCGATCCGCACCGCTCGACGAGGACGTCGCGCGTCTGGAGACACTGCTCGCCGCGTACGCCGCGCCCCCGGCCGACGCGCTCCGCTCGCTGCCCCTGCCTGCGTCCGCACCGGCGTCGCCCCTCCCCTGGCGCTCCCTGCTGGCGGCCGCGGCCGTGGCCTTCGTCTCCATCGGGACCGCGTGGCTGTCGCCGCGCACGCCGATGTCAGGCGACCCGTGGCGGGTGGCCCGCGTGGAGGGGACGCCCACGCTTGCCGCGGCGCCGCTGGCCCGTCACTCCGCCGTGGTGCCCGGCCGCTGGATCGAGACGGATGCGACGTCCACAGCGGTGATGTTCGTCGGCACGATCGGCAGGCTCGAGGTGGCGCCGCACTCGCGCCTGCGGATCGTGGCGGCTGCTCCCGGTGACCATCGCGCCGAGCTCGTGCGTGGAACGATCCAGGCACAGATCTGGGCCCCGCCCGGCCAGTTCGTCATCGACACGCCGTCGGCAACCGCCATCGATCTCGGCTGCGCGTACACGCTCACGATCGACGACCGTGGCGTGGGCCTCATCACGGTGCAGGGCGGGTGGGTGGGATTCGAGCACAAGGGACGCGAGGCGTTCATTCCGGCAGGCGCGTCCGGTCGCACCTATCCGGGCCGCGGGCCCGGGACGCCAACCTACGACGATGCGCCGCAGGGTCTGCGGTCGGCGGTGGCGGAGCTGGACCGTGTCGACGGGCCCGGCGCCCAGGTGCCGCTGCTCGACGTCGTGCTCGGCGTGGCGCGCCCCGAGGACGGTCTCACGCTGTGGCACCTCATCGACCGCGTCGATCCCGCGCTCGCGCCGCGCGTCGTTGACCGACTGCACGCCCTCGTGCCGATGCCCGAGGGTGTCACGCGCGAGGGCGTCCTTGCCGGCAGCCGCGCCATGCGCGACGCGTGGTGGGACGCGCTCGGGCTCGGCACGGCCGACTGGTGGCGCACCTGGCGCCAGAAGTGGAACCCGTCCCACTGAACCGGCCTTGGTCGGTCGGCCGTCGGCCCTCGAACCAGGCCTCCTGGCGCGTTAACGGTTGGCAGCGCGGTCCGTCCTTCCAGATACGTACACCACGTTCCTGGAGGACACATGACCAACCTGCACACCCTCACCACGCTCTCGCGTCGCTCGCTCCTCTGCACGGCGCTGCTCGTCACCGCGGCCGTGCCCGCTCTTGCCGGCCCGCCCCTCATCTGCCACCCGTTCGACATCGGCACGGCGAGGTCGCTGCCGTTTGGCGACACGAGCGAAGGATGGCGCGGCTGGCAGGCGACCCTGGCCTCGTACGACAGGTCCAGGCTCGTCGCCGACACGCTGGCCCTGCTGACGCCGGACACGCCCGTCATCGTGCGCATGGAGACGCTGCGCCGCGCCTCGGCGTACTCGGTGGACGACACGGCGCTGGCCACGCGCCTGATCGGTGCGTTGCAGGCCCGCGCCACACGGACACCGCGTACGCGGGACGAGGCCCTCGCCTTCTTCGACGCCGGCTACCTGGTGGAGACCTACCGCCAGCTCGGCCAGCGCGGCGTGAACGTGAAGGCCTCGATCGACGGGATCGACGGCTACGCGATGGTCAAGCTCGCGATGACGCAACTGCCCGGCGACGCCGGCATCCAGTTTGCCGCCGCGCTGATGACCACGTCACCGTCTGCGCAGGCGCTGCACGCCGCCCACCTGAAGATGGCGCGTGAGTTGGCCAGGGCGGATGCGCTGGTGGCCCGCAACGTCGCGACCCACTTCGCCAACTGACGAGGAAATCAGGAGTCGGGAGTCGGATGGGTTGGGTAGGGCCGGCTGTCCCAGCCGGCCATCACCGCCGCCGCAAAGGCGTCCCTATTCGACCCGCAACTCGCGCAGCGTGACCTCGGAGCCGCAGGACTCGAACCAGTCGATGCCCTCGCTCACGAGATCGAGCTTCAAGTGGTAGCGGCCAGGCTCGAGTGGCGGGATCTCCATCCGGACGTCCTGCCACTCGCCGGCCTCCAGGGCGTGCGGCAGCGCCGCGCGGGCGAAGTCCTGGTCGCAGACGACGCGGTCGGCGTCGAGCAACTGCGCGCCGACGCGCACGAGGCGCCGCCCGTACGAGGCCGTGTGGGGGAAGGCCCGCTGGCTCAGGTTGCGCACCCTGAGGTCGAGCGCCATCGGCGTCCCGGCGCGATGCGTCAGTGTCTCCGCACGCGATGGCGCCCGGACGTCGATGCGCGCCCGCGGCGTGGCCCCGGGGATCGCGTTGCCCAGGTTGTTGTCGTCCCAGACCGCGTGCCTGATGCGCTGCCAGTCGGACGTTCCGGGCGCGAAGCGGCGCGAGAACGCGTGTTCCGGGTGGTCGGTGATCTCCCAGCACAGGCGGTCGACGCCGATCTCGGCGGCGAGCGATCGCGCGCGCTGCATCTCGCCGTCGTTGTCGTTCCACCGGAACAGGATGTAGCGCCAGTTGACGTACGGCACGTCGAGGCCGAGCCTGCGCTTCTCGTCCACGACGGCCCGCAGGTTCTTCAGCACGTGGTCGAACCGCCCGCGCTGCCTGTAGGTCGCATAGACCTCCTGTGAGGCGCCATCGACGGAGAACGTGACCTCGTCGATCCCGGAGCGCGCGAGGCGCCGGGCCGACTCCTCCGTGAGCGCCCCCCCGTTGGTCGATGTGTAGAGGTAGATGTGGGGGTACTCGCGCTTGACGATCTCGCACATCTCCACGGCGCGCTTGTGCAGGAACGCCTCGCCGTAGTTGAAGAAGTCGATGCGCTGGAGGGTCGGGCCGACCTCGGCGAGCACGCGCCTGAACAGATCCACGTCGAGCATGCCGGCCTGGCGCGTCCTGGTGATGCCCGTCTCAGGCGCGCAGCAGGCGTCGAGGCACGAGACGTTGCACGCCGCCGTGCACTCGACGTACAGGCGCGACGGCAGGGGCGACACGTCGAGCGGCCGCTGCGGCGGCACATCGTCGTCGGCCAGCGGCAGTTTCAGGGGGCAGTCGCCGCAGAACGCGGAACCGCCGGCGTTGAGGTCCGCGCGCAGGCTCGAGGCCGTCGGGCCGGTCCAGACGCCTTCGATCGTGTCCGTCCGGGCATCGCCGAGCACGCGCTTCGCGTACGGGTCGGCGCACCCGCAGACGAGGCGGCCATCGCAGAGCAGGACCGCGGTACTCCAGGGCCAGGAGCAGGTGAAGCGGGTGGCGAGGAAGTTGTCGGACACGCCGTCCCTACTCGTCGTCGGGCAACTTCTTCATCACGGCGCCGAGCCGTTCGTTCTCGTAGGTCACCGTATTGAGGAACAGGCTCTCGATGAAGTAGGCCCGCAGCTCTTCCGGCGAGAGCTGATCCGTGACGTGCTGGATCTCACGCATCATGTCCTCGAACGTACGAGCCAGCTCGTGACGGACGGTGACCTCCTGGAACAGGGTCTCGACCACGGCGAGCAGGTCGCCGTCCAGCGTGATCTCGGCTCCGGTGGTGGTCTTGATCGCGCGCATGGGACTCAGGCTCCGAAACTGGCGATTGCGGCGTCGGCGTCGGGGTGCACCTCGATGAAGTTCTGCGTGCCCGTCATCGTGAGCATCGTCTCGACGCGCTTCTGCACGCCCGACAGCTTGACCTGGCCGCCCGCGTTGCTGATCTGCCTGTACAGATCCATCAGGCACCCGATCGTCGCGCTGTCGAGATAGGTGACGGGCGTGAGGTCGATCAGCACCTTCCGCTCGCCCTGCTGCACGAGTCCTGTCACCGTCGTCGCGAAGTCCGAGAGGATCGGGTACAGCATTCGGGCCTCCTGGACCCGGACGACGGCGACGTCGCCGTGGTGCTCGGTCGTGAGGTTCATCGCTGGCGTTCTCCGTTCGTGCGCGTGTCGTGGCGGCCGGCCGTGGTGGCGCGCCGCGGCGTGGAGAGGCCCGACTCCTGCAGACGGCGGATCTGCCGGGCAAGTTCCGTGCGACCCCTGTTGATGCGGGACTTGACCGTGCCTTCCGGCAGGTCGAGCATCACCGCGATCTCCTGGTACGACATTTCCTTGATGTCCCGCAGCAGCACCGCCGAGCGGAGCGTCGGCGCGAGCTGGTTCAGCGCCAGGCGCAGCAGCGCCCGCTGGTCCTCGCGCTCGATGCCCGCCAGCGGCCCCGGCTCGGGCCGCGTGGCCGTGCCCATCTCGCGTGAGTCGATGTCGCGCGAGATGGTCTCGCGCTCCTTGCGCACGCTGCGGTAGTGGTCGATGCACAGGTTCCGGCTGATGCTGATCAGCCACGTCTGGAAGTTGGCGCGGCGGTCGAACGTGTGCAGGGAGCGGAAGATCTTGACGAAGATGTCCTGCGTCAGGTCCTCGGCCTCGTCGTGCTTGCCCGTGAACTTGTAGGCGACGTTGAAGACCTTGCGCCAGTGCTGCCGGACGATCTGGCCCCATGCGTCCTGGTCCCCGACGAGGCACCGCTCGATGAGGGTATCGATCTCGGACGGGGGCTGGGTGGGGTCGAACGTCATGGGCCTGGGGCGGGTCGCATGATATCAGGGCAGTCCGCCTTCCCGGGTATGATCCCACGCGTGGCGGCCACCGACACCACGCTGACCCCTGTCTTCGCTCTCGATCAGGTGCCCCTCGCGTCCATCGCGGCCGCCGAGGGCACGCCCTGCTACGTCTACAGCGCACCGGTGATCCGGGCCAGGCTGTCGGCGCTGCGCCAGGCGTTCGCGGCCTGCGGCTGGCCGCACGCGCTGCACTACGCGCTGAAGGCGAATTCCTCGCTCGCCATCGCCAGGCTCATCCACGCCGGCGGAGCAGGCGCCGACGCCAACTCCCTCGGCGAAATCGAGGTGGCTCGCCGGGCGGGGTTCCAGCCGGATCAGATCGTCTTCACGGGCGTCGGCAAGTCGCCCGGGGAACTCGCCGGTGCCGTCGCCCTCGACCTCAAGGCCATCAACGCGGAGTCGGCCGGCGAACTGGACCGCATCGACGCGCTGGCCAGGGCGCAGGGCCGCCGGGTGCGCGTCGCGCTCCGCGTCAATCCGGACGTCGACGCCCAGACACACGCCCACATCACCACCGGTCTCAAGAGCAGCAAGTTCGGCGTGCCGCTGGACGACGCGGCGGGCATCCTCCGCGAGCGGCGTGATGCGGCTGGCCTGCAGATCGTCGGCTTGCACGTACACGTCGGTTCGCAGATCACCAAGCTCGGCCCCCTGTGCGCGGCGGCAGGCAAGGTCGCCGACCTGGCGATCGCCCTTCGTTCGGAGGGCTTCCCCCTCTCGCATCTCGACCTCGGCGGCGGCCTCGGCATCGTCTACGAGGCCGGGCGCGATGTGCCGACCTACGACGCCTTCGCGCGCGCGCTCGTGGACGTCGCGCGGCCCACGGGTCTCACGCTGATCGTGGAGCCCGGGCGCACCCTCGTGGGGCCAGCGGGCGTCTTGCTCGCACAGGTGATCGACGTCAAGCCGCACGCCGGCGAGGGCCGCTTCGTCGTCCTCGACGCGGGGATGACCGAGCTGCTTCGGCCCGCGCTCTACGGCGCCTACCACCACATCGTGCCCGTCGGGTCCGTCGATCGGCCGCTGGTGTCCTGCGACGTCGTTGGTCCCGTCTGCGAGAGCAGCGACACCTTCGGGCGCGCCCGGGTGCTGCCCGACCCGGTCGTCGGCGATCTCATGGCCATCATGGACGCGGGCGCGTACGGGGCCGTGATGTCCAACTCCTACAACAGGCGGCCGCTGCCTCCGGAAGTGCTCGTCGAGGCGGATGGCACCTGGCGCGTGATCCGGCGCCGGCAGTCGGTCGACGACATGCTGGCACTCGAACAGGCATGAGCCGCGGTCGCCTCGTCGCGTTCGAAGGGCTCGACCAGAGCGGCAAGCAGACGCAGGCCCACCGCCTGCGCCTGGCACTCGAGGCCGACGGCATCACCGTCCTCAGCTTCGACTTCCCGGACTACGCCACGCCGATCGGGACGGAGATCGGCGCCCGGCTGAAGGGCGAGCGCTCGTTTCCGCCCGACTGCCTGCAACTGCTGTACGTCGCCAACAGGTGCGAGCATCGCCCGGCCATCGAGGCGGCGCTCGCGGCGGGGCAGTGGGTCGTGTGCGACAGGTGGGTCGCCTCGTCCATTGCCTACGGCGAGGCGCAGGGGCTCGATCCGGCGTGGCTCGCGCTGATTCAGCAGGTCTTGCCCGAGGCAGACGTCACGCTCCTGCTCGACATCGCTCCGGAGGTGGCCGCGCAGCGGAAGCAACAGCATCGCGACGCGTTCGAGCAGGATCTCGGATTGCTGGCGCGCGTTCGGGGCAGCTACCTGCGCCAGGCGGCGGCGCACGCAGGCTGGCACGTCGTGGACGCCGCGCGCGATCGCGACGACGTCACGCGCGATGTGCTGCACCTGGTCACTTCCACGTGGTCAGGTTCTCGCCCCTGACCGGCAGGTCCCAGTGCGCGTCGAGGATCTCGAACCGTCGGCGTTCCTCGCGCTGGAACGTCGCCTGGTCGGGGTAGAGCTCCTTCAGGATGGCGCTGTTGTCGAAGGGGGCGAATGCCGTGGCCGCGTCCTTGAACGTGAGCGTCACGCGCATGTCCCACCGGCCGTCCTCGGTGCCGTGGTACACCGGGTAATCGATGGTCACGCGTACGATGCGGCCGATCGACTGCTCCTTCATCAGCACCGGGTAGTGGTTCTTGCGGAACAGCGTCTTGAACTCGTCGAAGGTGCCCCACTTCGTCTTGTAGTAGTACTCGACGACGAAGGGCGCCGCGCTCGGGGCCGCCGCGGCGGGCGCCTGGGCGCGCGCCAGCGGAGCGATTCCAGCGAGCATCGTGAGGGTCAGGGCGAGCAAGCGGATTCGAATCATCGGCGGTTCTCCTGAGTCGTCCATCCAGCCGGGCCGGCTCCCGTCAATCTGGCAGGGCCGGCTGTCCCGTCAACCTGGTAGGGCCGGCTGTCCCGTCAACCTGGTAGGGCCGGCTGTCCCGTCAACTTGGTAGGGCCGGCTGTCCCAGCCGGCCGTCAGTCAACCTGGTAGGGCCGGCTGTCCCAGCCGGCCGTCAGTCGTCAGCCAGAGTGTAGCCGCCCCAGGCCTCCTTGTGGATTGATGCGGGCCCCGGCGTCCTACCGATGCTCGGTGCGAGCCGCCGTTGCTGCACGCACGTCGCGGGCGCCGGCCTCCCTCAGTACCCGCGCACACGCCGACAGCGTCCCTCCCGTCGTCACCACGTCGTCCACGAGCAGCACGCGCGCGCCGTGGAGGGTCTGGCGGAGTTGCCGTCGTCCGCGCGACGTCAGCCGCGGGGCGAGGGTGAGCGCGCCCCGCAGGTTGCGTCGGCGTTCCCCGGCCGTCAGGCCAGCCTGCATGCGCGTCCAGTGGAGACGCGCGAGCGCGTGCAGCACAGGGGGCCCGAGATGGCTGGCGATCCGTTCGGCCTGGTTGTAGCCGCGGCGCACCCGCCGCCATGGGTGCAGCGGCACGGGAACGACGACATCGATGTCGCCGATGTGCAGGTGGGGATGCTCGAGGATGTGTGAGGCGAGACGGCGGCCGATCGACTGGTGGCCGGCGTACTTGAACGCCTGCACGATGGCTCGCATGGCGCCGTCGTACCGCGCGGCAGAGGCAAGCCGTGCGACATGCCGTGGGCGCGCCTCACAGCGACACGTGAGGCCGACGGGGACCGTTGCGCCGCAGTTCACACACAGCGGATCGGCGTACCACGGCACGGCTGCCCAGCACGTCTCGCAGACGGGGCCGGCCGTCGGTGCGCTCAGCACCGTTGCGCACGCGACGCAGCGCGCGGCAAGGAGGAAGGCGAGGGCGCCGTCGAGCCTCGTCGGGCCCGGCGGGTCAGCGAAGCTCGGTGGCCATCTCGGTGCGGGCGGCCGTGCCCCACAGTCGATCGAGCGAGTAGAACTCGCGCGTGTCCGGCATGAACACGTGGACGATGATGTCGAAGTAGTCGAGGAGGATCCACTCGGCACGGTCGTAGCCCTCGACGTGCGCGGGACGAAGGCCCAGAGCCTTCAATGCCTCCTCCACCGAGTCCGCGATGGCCTGCACCTGCCGGATGTTGGCGCCGGTGCAGATCACGAAGAAGTCCGTGAAGGCCCCCAGGCCCCGCAGGTCCATGACGGTGACCCGCGTGGCCTTCTTGTCCAGGGCTGCGTCCACGGCGGCCCGGACGTCGGCCGGAAGAGGGGCGGGCTCGTGTTCGGCCCGCTGCGCGTCAGTTTTCGCCATGCAAGCGTCTCGCCGCCTCGGGGTGTGCGTACAGGCCATGCCGGCGGATGTGCGCGGCCACGGGGGCGGGCAGGAACGCACCGGCCCCCTCTCCATTGAAGATACGTTGACGGAGGTCGGTGGACGACACGTCGGGTGTTTCCGCCTCGATCAGCCAGATTGCGCAGGAACGGCCGTCCTCTGGCGACGGCATCACCTCGGACTCCCCGAGGCTCCGCAGCTTCGGCGCGACGGCAGGATGCAGGCGCACCGAGTCTGGCAGCTCGTGTCCCGGCCTGGTCACGACAGCGAAATGACCGGCGTCGAGGACGTCAGGGAACCGATGCCACGTCTCGATTCCTGCAAACGCGTCGGCACCGGTGATGAAGAAAATCTGCGACGCGTCGAATCCCCGCCCGGCCAGTGCCTGGAGCGTGTCCCACGTATACGTCGGTCCGGACCGCGACAACTCGATGTCGCTGACGGCCAGGAGGTCGTCCTGCGACGCGGCCAGCGCCGCCATCGCGAAGCGGTGCCACGGCGACGCGTGCGGTGCCCCCTTGTGCGCGGGGACGTGCGAGGGCATCAGCCACACGACATCGAGCGAGAGAGCCCGGGCGGCCGCATGGGCAGCCGCCAGGTGTCCGGCATGCACTGGGTCGAGGGTGCCACCGAGTACCCCCAGGCGCAAGGGGCCCCTGCTCATGCCTCGGGATCGCCAGGCGCTGATACGCCCGTCGCCCGACCCGCTCCCGTCCTGCGGCTGCTCTGCAGCAGCGCTGCCGACGATGACGGGCCGGCTGGCGGCGCGGCCGCGGATGCGGGAGCCGCCTCGTCGGACGAGTCGGGCGACACGGCCTCGTCGACCGGCGGCGTGACCAACGTCGCGGCGCGCTGCGCGGCACGTTCGGCGCTCACGTGCGCGACGTATGGCCAGAGCGTCTCGAGGAGCGCCCCGACACCCTCGCCCGTGACGGCGGAGATCGCGTGGAAGGTCATCCCGAGGGACACGGCATGCGTCCGAAGGGCTTCCAGTCGCGCCGGATCCTCGAGGATGTCGATCCGGTTGGCCGCGACGACCTGGGGTCGTGACCCGAGCGGCAACGTGTCGGGGTCGAGCGTGTCGGCGTTGGGCACGTACTGCTCGAGTTCGCGCCTGATGACCTCGAGGTCCTCCACGGGGTCGCGTCCCGACGCCTCACTGACATCCACAACGTGCAGGAGGACCTTGGTGCGCTCGACGTGGCCGAGGAATCGGTGGCCCAGACCCCGGCCTTCGTGGGCCCCCTCGATGAGGCCAGGCACGTCGGCCATCACGAAGCTGCGGTCGTCGCTGAGCGAGACCACCCCCAGGTTGGGGACCAGCGTCGTGAAGGGGTAGTCGGCGATCTTCGGCCGCGCGGCGGAGACGCGTGCGATGAGCGTGGACTTGCCGACGTTCGGGAAGCCGACGATACCCACGTCTGCCAGCAGCTTCATGCGCAGGCGGATCGTCAGGGCCTCGCCCGCTTCGCCCGGGTCTGCGCGACGTGGCGTGCGGTTGGTCGAGGAGACGAACCGTGCATTCCCGCGGCCGCCGCGTCCGCCCCTGGCCGCGAGGACACGATCGCCCGCCACGAGCAGATCCGCGAACTGGTGTGCGTGTCCGAACTCGTCGATACGGTAGGCCACCGTTCCGGGTGGAACCGGGAGTTCGATGTCCTTGCCGGACTTGCCCGTGCGGTGCGAGCCCGACCCGTGCCCGCCGCGGGGTGCGGCGAAGTCGGGGTGGAACCGGTAGCTGACGAGGGTGTTGTGGTGCGGGCTGGCGACGAGGTAGACCGAGCCTCCGGCGCCGCCATCTCCGCCGTCGGGGCCCCCGCGCGGAATGAACTTCTCGCGGCGGAAGCTGATGGCCCCTCGTCCGCCGGCCCCGGCACTGACGTTGATGTCGACTTCGTCAACGAACATGCGCGGGTCCGGGACGGCGCGAGGCTGTCCCGGTGGAGGCTGCTATTCGGCCGCCGCGGCCGGGTGGACGCTGATGAAGCGGCCGCGGGCGCCGTGGTCCTCGAACTTCACCACGCCGTCGACCTTGGCAAACAGCGTGTCGTCCTTGCCCAGACCGACGTTGCGCCCCGGGTTGAACCGGCGCCCACGCTGGCGAACGAGGATGGACCCGCCCGTGACGACATTGCCGTCGAACTGCTTCACGCCCAGTCGCTGCGCGTTGCTGTCGCGCCCGTTGCGCGAACTGCCCTGTCCCTTTTTATGAGCCATGACGTACGTTCCTCAGACGAGGATGTCCTTGACGTCGATGCGCGTGTAGGTCGCGCGGTGCCCCTTGGTGCGGCGCATGCCCTTGCGGCGCTTCTTCTTGAAGACGCGCAGCTTGGGGCCGCGCGACTCGCCGGCCACGGTGCCGATGACGCGGGCACCTGCCACGAAGGGGGCGCCGACGAGGACGTCGCCGCCGTCGGTCCCGACGAGCAGCACCTGCTCGACGGTGACTTCCTGACCCGGCTCGACGTCGACGCGGTCGACGGTGACGGTCGCGCCCGGGGTGACCTTCACCTGGCGGCCGCCGCTTTGAATGATGGCAAACACGATCGTTGCTCCTGCGCGCTGCGTCCGGGCCCGAACTTCGGATCCGGCAAAGACAGCGAGCATAGCACAGGGGCAGGCTCGGAGGGAATGCCTCCCACACAGGTAGGGCGCGGTCTCCGACCGCGCCGTGTGGATGACGGCCGGGTGGGCCACCTTTGCCCTCCGGCCTTCGGTGCCCGGGGACACCGGTGCCTATCTCTTGGCCGGGGGACAGCCGGGCCTGACGCTACTTCAGCATGATGCGCGTGCCGCGGACCCGCGTGGTGCTCAGCGTGTTCAGGAACGACGGCAGCACGGCGTCCATCTGCTCGAAGAACGACGACAGCGCCGGGACGTTCTGCTGCGACGGGTAGAGGCGCTCCTCGCGGTAGCTCTCCTGGTAGAGAACCGCCCCGGTCCGGCCATCGATGAAGACGAGCTTCGGCCGGAGGATGTAGCCCTTACGCTCCATGTACACGCGCATCGGCACGACGGTACGGCGGCCGAACTGGTCGTAGACCTCGCGCTCCTGCGTGACGATGCCCGACGCCTGGTGCGGGCGGAAGATCACGGTGCCGGTGACGATGAGCGGCTGCTGGAATTCCTCGCCGATCTTCTTCCAGTAGGCCGCGTTGGCGAAGATGGGCTCGTACGCCTCGAGGTCCTTTTCGTCGGCGATCCGCTCCGGGAAGGCCATGGCCAGCGACGCGTCGGCGGCGGCCGGCGGAGCGCCGGGCACTGCCGGGCCCAGCGCCTGCTCCCGTGCCACCTGCTGCAGCGGGAGCGGGTCGGCCTCGATCACCCGCAGGCGGCTCTTGGTGCGCAGCTGGCTGCGCAGGAGCCGCACCGTCTCCATGTTGGCGTCGACGTCCTCGGCCCCGCCCGAGATGAACCCCACCACGTGCACGCGCGAGAAGGGCGTGACGTCGAGCTTGGCCTGGATGGGCGTGTCGATCGGCACCTCGTACACGGAGGTGCAGCCCGCCACCGCGGCGAGCGTCCCGGCGAGGGCGACGCTAGCTACCCGTGTTCCTCTTGACGCGGTCATTGATTTCCTTGAACAAATCGTAGTTCTGCTGGATCGACAGGTTCTGCGGCTCGATCTCCAGCGCCTTCTCGTAGGCCTTGCCCGCCTGCTCGAACTTGCCGAGCTGTTCGTAGGCGATTCCCAGGTTGTTGTACGCCGCCGCGTAGGTCGGATCGAGCTCGACAGCGCGCTCCCAGCGGAACACCGCTTCCTGCCAGAGGCCGCGTTGCGCCACGGTGATGCCGAACTCGACTTGCGCCTGCGCCTGCTTCCGGCCGTCCTGCGCCGACGCCACGCCCGACGCGCCCAGCACGACGGCCAGCGCGAACATCCAGGAACGAGGTCTGATCATGGGAATGATCGCCACTATACACCCCCGCTACGCCAGTCCGATGGCAGTTCCTGCCACGTCGCGCAGCCCCTCCTTTCAATTGACGCGCCAAAGGCCGATCCAGTCGCCTGGCAAACGGATTGCTCACGCATGTCCTCGTCATGATCGATGCGATCCGCCTCGACGCCGTTGCGCTGGCCCTGGCCGCCAGCAGCCAGCCCGCACGGGCGGCTGCCGTGCTCAAGGCCGGGATCCCGTCATGGCCCGTGCTGCCGCTGGCTGACAGCCTCGATTGCCTCCGAATCGACGGCCCCGCTGCCTCCAGCCGTGCACGTGCCTCGGCGATGCGCGTCCTGGCCGGCGCCGACGCCGCGGGCTACCAGGTCGTCTGGCCGGCCCATCCGGACTATCCGGTCCACCTCGCCACGATCGTGGACCCACCCCTGCTGCTGTGGGTGCGCGGCGACCCTGCACTGCTCGGCGAGCCGGCCGTCGCCCTCGTCGGGGCCCGGCGCGCCACGCAGGCCGGGCGCGAGGTGGCGTTTCACCTGGCCGCAGAGCTGGCCGCGGCCGGCGTCGTTGTCGCCAGCGGATTCGCGCGCGGCATCGACGCCGCCGCCCATCGGGGGGCGCTCTCCGTTGGCAGGTCGCTGGCCGTGCTCGGGTGCGGACTCGACCAGCCGTACCCGTCCGATCACGGCCCCCTCGCGTGCGAACTGGCCGCGCGCGGGGCGCTCGTCAGCGAGTTCCCGCCCGGCACGCCGCCCCTCGCGCACCACTTTCCCCTCCGCAACCGCACCCTCAGCGGCCTGTGCCACGCCGTCGTCGTCGTCCAGGCAACCGAGCGGAGCGGCTCCCTCATCACGGCACGCATGGCGCTCGAGCAGGGACGCGAGGTCATGGCCGTCCCTGGTGACGTCCGGACCGACGCCAATGCCGGAGGCCACGCCCTCCTCCGTGACGGCGCGCGCCTCGTGGTCCGCGCAGCCGACGTGCTCGAGGAACTCGGCTGGACCCGCGGTCCCGCGCCGCCGGCCTCGGCCGACAGGCCGAGCCGGACGGAGGCCCGGTCGGGCGGTGGCGGGCGCGACGGCTCCGTGCGCGCGATCGTCGCGCGCGAGGATGGCGTCACGCTCGACGACCTGCTGGAGGAAACAGGCCGGAACTCCTCGGATTTACTGGCGGAATTGCTCGACCTCGAGCTGGGTGGCCTCGTGCGGCGCGACGGGGCCGGGCGGTTCTTGCCCGCCGAACGGAAGTGGTAACGTAGGGCTCGCACGCAATGTCCAAGCCCCTCGTCATCGTCGAATCACCCGCCAAGGCCAAGACCCTGGCCCGTTTTCTGGGCGACCAGTTCCGGGTCGAGGCGAGCGTGGGGCACGTCCGCGATCTCCCCGAGAACGCCAGCGAAGTCCCCAAGGAGATCAAGGACAAGCCCTGGGGACGCATGGGCGTGGACGTGGACCACGGCTTCAGGCCCTACTACGTCGAGTCGGCCGACAGGAAGCCCCGGCTGCGGGAGCTGAAGGCCGCCGTCAAGGACGCGCCCGAGGTGCTGCTCGCGACCGACCCCGATCGCGAAGGCGAGTCCATCAGCTGGCATCTCCGGGAAGTCCTCAAGCCGAAGGGGACGGTCAAGCGCATCGTCTTCCACGAGATCACGGAGGAGGCGGTCCGCGACGCGATGGCGCACGCGCGCGACATCGACCTCAAGCTCGTGGACGCCCAGGAGAGCCGCCGCATCCTCGACCGGCTCTACGGCTACATGCTGTCGCCGGTGCTGTGGAAGAAAGTCCAGACAGGCCTGAGCGCCGGCCGCGTGCAGAGCGTGGCCGTGCGGCTGATCGTCGAGCGCGAGGAAGAGCGCCGGGCGTTCCGCCGCAGCACGTACTGGGATCTCGCCGCGGCTGTGCGCGCCGGTGACACCCAGTTCACGGCGACGCTGGTCAGGGTCGGCGACGCGCGCGTCGCCACGGGCAAGGACTTCGACCCGACGACAGGCGCGCTGACAGCCCGGAACGTGCGCCTGCTGGACGAAGCGGCCGCCCGGGCCATGCGCGACCTGCTCGCGGGCCGCCTGCCGTGGTCCGTCACCGGCGTGGAGGAGAAGCCGACAACGCAGCGGCCGTCCGCGCCGTTCACGACCTCGACGCTGCAGCAGGAAGCCAACCGCAAGCTCGGGTTCTCGGCCGACCGCACGATGCGCGCGGCCCAGCGGCTGCACGACGAAGGTGTCATCTCGTATCACCGCACGGACTCCACCACCCTGAGCGACAAGGCGCTCCGGGAGGCGGCGCGGGCCATCACGAGTCTCTACGGCGACACGTTCTACGGCGGAGTCCGCCGGTATCAGACCAAGGTCAAGAACGCCCAGGAAGCGCACGAGGCGATCCGCCCGACGCACTTCGAGCACACCCCGCAGTCGCTCCACCTGCCGCCGGACGAGGCACGGCTCTACGACCTGATCTGGAAGCGGACGGTCGCCTCGCAGATGGCCGACGCCCGCCTGCTGCGGACGACGCTGGAGATCACGGCCACGGGCACCGACGGCACGCCGCACGTCTTCACCGCCACGGGCAAGGCCATCCAGTTCGCCGGCTTCCTGCGCGCCTACGTGGAAGGCAGCGACGACCCGGCGAGCGAACTCGGCGACCAGGAGACCCTCCTGCCCACCCTCGCCGTCGGCGACCGCGTGGCGGCCCCCGGGCAGGGACCACTGACGCTGGCCGGTCTCGAATCCAAGGCGCACGAAACACTGCCGCCCGCGCGCTACACCGACGCCTCGCTGGTCAAGCGCCTCGAGGAGGACGGCATCGGCAGGCCGTCCACCTATGCCTCGATCATCCAGACGATCGAGCGCCGCGGCTACGTGTGGCGCCAGGGCAAGGCGCTGATCCCGAGCTACACGGCGTTTGCCGTCACGCATCTGCTCAAGGAGCACTTCGCGCAGCTGGTCGAACTCGGCTTCACGAGCCGGGTCGAGGAGGACCTGGACCAGGTCTCCAACGGGGAACTCGATCGCACGGCGTTCCTGGAGCAGTTCTACAACGGGCAGGACGGGTGGCCCGGTCTGCGCCACCTGGTGACCAACGACGAGCGCATCGACTACCCGGTCATCGACATCGGCACCGACCCGCAGTCGGGCCAGCCGATCGTCGTCCGGATCGGGCGGTATGGCGCGTACCTGCAGCTCGGCGACGCCAAGGCCTCGATCCCGGAGGATGTCGCGCCGGCCGACTTCACGCTGGAGCAGGCCCTCAAGCTGCTGAAGGACCGGACGCAGGGTCCGCAGAGCCTGGGGACCGACCCGAAGACCGGCCTGCCGGTATACGTGCTCACCGGCCGCTTCGGGCCGTACGTGCAGCTCGGCGACGCGCCGGAGAAGGGCAGCAAGGACAAGCCGAGGCGCGCGTCGCTCACCAAGCACGACGACGCCGAGACGCTCACGCTGGCGCGGGCGCTCGAGCTGCTGTCGCTGCCGCGGCTCGTCGGGCACGACGCCACGACCGGCCAGGACATCATCGCCAACTTCGGCCGCTTCGGTCCGTACGTCAAGCGCGGCGACGAGTTCCGCTCGCTGGCCACCGACGCGGACGTCTTCACCGTCTCGCTCGACCAGGCCCTCGAACTCTTCGCGCAGGAAAAGAAGGGGCGTCGTCGCACCGCCACGCGGACGGTGCTGCGCGAGGTGGGCCTGCACCCGGAGTCGCAGGCCAAGGTCGAAATCCTGGAAGGGCGCTACGGTCCGTACGTCACCGACGGCACCACCAACGCGTCCGTGCCGAAGGACGTGATGGTGGAGACCCTGACGCTCGAGGAGGCCGTCGGGTTGCTGAAGGCCAGAGCCGGCGCGCCGGCGAAGAAGGGCCGGGGCCGGGCGCCAGCGCGCGGGGCGGTGCGCAAGGCGGCCCCGACGGCCCGCAAGCGCACGGCCAAACGATCCGCATGAGTGCTGGCCGTCCCGTTGTCACCATCATCGGCGGGGGACTGGCGGGGAGCGAGGCAGCCTGGCAGGTGGCGTCCCGCGGGGTCGGCGTGCGCCTCTACGAGATGCGTCCGGTGCGTCCCACGCTGGTGCACAAGGGCGACAGGCTCGCGGAACTCGTCTGCTCGAACAGCTTCCGGGGTGACAAGCTCGACAACGCCGTCGGGGTGCTGAAAGAGGAGATGCGGCGCCTCGGCTCGCTGATCATGCGGTGCGCCGACGCGACGCGGGTGCCGGCTGGCGCGGCGCTGGCCGTGGACAGGGTTCGCTTCGCCCAGGCCGTCACCGATGCGCTCGCAGCGCACCCGCACGTGGAGATCGTGCGCGAGGAAGTCGAGTCCATCCCCGACGCCGGTGCGACGGGCGGGCCCGTGATCATCGCGACGGGGCCCCTCACCTCGGACGCGCTCTCGGGCGACATCGCCCGGTTCGTCGGCAGCGAGCACCTCGCCTTCTACGACGCCATCAGCCCGATCGTCCTGGCCGAGTCGCTCGACACGTCCATCGTGTTTCGCGCATCGCGGTGGGGCAGGAGCCTCCGTCCGGCGGCTGCGGCCGAGGCCGACGGCCCGGCCTGCGGCGTGGACGATGGGGAAGGCGACTACCTGAATTGCCCGATGTCGGAGGAGGAGTATCGCGCCTTCTACGAGGCGCTCGTGTCGGCCGAATCGGCGACCGTCCACGACTTCGACACGGCGCAGTTCTTCGAGGGGTGCCTCCCGATCGAGGTGATGGCCCATCGCGGCCGCGACACCCTGCGGTTCGGGCCCATGAAGCCCGTCGGCCTGCCCGACCCGCGGACCGGCCGGATCCCGTACGCCGTGGTGCAGTTGCGGCAGGACACCCTGGCCGGTGATCACTTCAGCCTCGTGGGCTTCCAGACGCAGTTGAAGTGGGCCGAACAGGCGCGCGTGCTGCGCATGATCCCCGGATTGGGCCAGGCCGAGTTCGTCCGGTTCGGCATGGTGCACCGCAACACCTACATCAATGGCCCCACAGTGCTGCGGCCCACGTGGCAGACGCGGGCGCGGGCCGACCTCTTCTTCGCCGGCCAGGTGTCGGGCGTCGAAGGGTACGTGGAATCGGCGGGGTCGGGGCTGCTCGCCGGCATCAACGCGGCGCGCCAGGCTCTTGGGCAGGCGCCCACGGAAGCGCCCCGTGAGACAGCCATCGGCGCGCTGGCTTTCTACGTCTCGCACGCCGAGGCGAAGCACTACCAGCCCACCAACATCACGTTCGGCATCATGCCGCCGCTCGACGAGGCGGCGACGCAGCGCCAGCGCGGCTCTGGTGACGCCCGCCGCGGGGCGCCCGACCCCGGCGGTGGCGGTGGCGCCCACGCGAGGCGCCCGACCAGCCGGAAGGAACAGCGCAAGGAGGCTCTGGCGCTGCGCGCGCTGCAGGCACTCGACGCCTGGGCCGGTGGCACGGCACCGCCCGCGGCAGGGTCGCCGGGTCCTGTCGGGTCGGGTCCATGAGGAAGGCGGCGGCCCGGCCCGCCCGTGGCATCGCACCCGTCGAGCGCGACGTCGTTCTCGACTCGCCGCTGCGCGACGCGATCCGGGCCTTTCGCGACCACCTCGCCCTCAACCGCAACGCGTCGGCGCACACGGTCCGCAACTACGAGGCCGATCTCGTGCAGTTCCTGTACTACCTCGGGGCCTCGACGGGCACGCCCCGCCACGCATTGACGCCCGCGCACGTCTCGGGCGATGCCATCCGGGGCTTCCTCGGCGAGCTGCACGCCCGTGGCAACAGCCGCGCGTCGGCGGCGAGGCGCATCTCGACGCTGCGCAGCTTCGCGCGCTTCCTCCGCCGTGAGGGCGTGCGCGACGACGACCCGGCGGCGCTCGTGGGCAGTCCCCGGCGCGAGGTGCGCGTGCCGCAGGTCCTCACTGTCGACGAGGTCACCGCCCTCATCGAATCGCCCGACACCACCGCGCCGCTCGGCAGGCGCGACCGAGCCATCCTGGAGCTGTTCTACGCGTCGGGCCTGCGGGTTTCGGAGCTGGTCGCGCTGGATGTCGAGGACGTGAACCTCTCGACGCGCATGGTGCGGGTGATGGGAAAGGGCCGCAAGGAACGGCTCGTGCCCTGCCATCAGCGCGCCGCCGACGCGGTTCGGGCCTGGTTGAAGGATCGGGTCGCCCTGATCGCGGCCGGGAGGCTGCACGAGGTCCGGGGCGCTCGCCGGGCGCAGACGGAGGACCCGCTGTTCGTCAGCCACAGAGGCACGCGGCTGACAACGCGCAGCGTGCACCGCCTCGTCACCCGCTACGTCTCGCAGTGCACCTCACGGTACGGGATCAGCCCCCACGCGCTGCGGCACTCGTTCGCGACGCACCTGCTCGAGCGCGGCGCCGACCTGCGCGCCATCCAGGAACTGCTCGGCCACGTGGAACTCACGACCACGCAGCGTTACACCCAGGTGAACGTGCAGCACCTGCTGGACGTCTACCGCGCGGCGCACCCCAAGGCGAAGGGATGACAGGCTCTACATCACCATCGGCGAGAGCGCCGGGGCGCGCCTGGCGCGCGGGAAGTCGATACCGAGCGTCTTGATCTTGTAGTTCATCACGCGCGGGCTGATCGACAGCAGCTCGGCGGCGTCCTTCTGCACCCAGTTGGCCATGCGCAGGGCCTCGACCACTGCCTGCCGCTCGACCTCCTCGAGCGGGATGCCCTGCGGCGGGATCTTGACGACGGTCAGCGACGCATCCGGGTCGGCCGTCGCGCCGGTGCCGCCGATGCGCAGGTCGTCGGCGCTGAGCAGGCGATCCTCGCTGAGCAACGCGGCGCGCTCGATCGTGTTCTCGAGTTCGCGGATGTTGCCCGGCCAGTTGTAGCGCATCAGCAACTTGAGCGCGTCGGGCGTCACGCCCTCGATGCGCTTCTTCAATTCCACGGCGAAGCGCTTGATGAAGAAGTTGGTCAGCGCCGGGATGTCCTCCTTGCGATCGCGCAGCGGCGGCATCTCGATCTGGACCACGTTGAGGCGGTAGTAGAGGTCCTCACGGAACCGTCCCTGCTCCACCATGGCGGCCAGGTTGCGGTTGGTCGCCGCGATGAGGCGCACGTCGACGCGGATCGTGCGGGTGCCGCCCAGGCGCTCGAACTCGTGCTCCTGCAGCACGCGCAGGATCTTGGCCTGCGTGTTGGCGCTCATGTCGCCGATCTCGTCGAGGAACAGGGTGCCGCCGTCGGCCTGCTCGAAGCGCCCGATGCGCTGCTTGTCCGCACCGGTGAAGGCCCCCTTCTCGTGGCCGAACAGTTCCGACTCCAGGAGGTTCTCCTGCAGGGCCGCGCAGTTGACCTTCACGAAGTTGCGCGCCGCCCGCAGCGAGTTGTGGTGGATGGCCCCGGCGATGAGTTCCTTGCCCGTGCCCGTCTCGCCGTTGATCAGCACGGTGGTGTTGCTCTTGGCCACCTTCCGGACCACGTCCAGCACGCGCTGCAGCGCCCCGCTCGCGCCGATGATGTTGTCGAACTGGTAGATCCCGCCCTGTTCGTGGCGCAGGTAATCCACCTCGTTCTTGAGGCGCCGGTGCTCGAGCGCCTTGTCGATCTTGACCTCCATCTCCTCGATCTCGAACGGCTTGGGCACGTAGTCGAAGGCCCCGATCTTCATGGCCTCGACGGCGGTGTGCACCGACCCGAACGCGGTCATCAGGATGACGGCCGTCTGCGACTGCAGGGCCTTGGCCGTGCGCAACACGTCCAGGCCGTCGCTGCCGCCCATCTTCAGGTCGCTCAGCACGACGTCGAAGTTCGTGTCGTGCAGGCGCTCGATGGCGATGTTGCCGTTGGAGGCTTCGGTCACCTCGTGGCCGGCCTCGATGAGGGCGCGGGCGAGTGCGCGGCGGAGCGAGTCGTGGTCGTCGGCGACGAGGATGCGGCCCATGGGTGGATCCTGGAAAGTGGGGAATGCGGAACGTGTCATGGCGAAGGGTCACGCGTCGAACGCGTCCCTCACCTCGGTCGTGGACCTCCCGGCGCTCCGTTGTCGGTCCGGGGGACGGGAGGGGTGTCCAGCGACGGCGCCAGCGGCAGCAGCAGCCGGAAGCGCGTGCCCGATCCGTCGGGGCCTGTCTGCACCTCGATTCGGCCCTCGTGCGCGTCCACGACCTTGCGGACGATCGCGAGGCCCAGGCCGGAGCCGCGGGGCTTGGTCGTGAAGAACGGGCTGAAGATCCGCTCGCGGATCGATTCGGGAATGCCCGGTCCGTCGTCGAGGACCGTGATCTCGACGCCAGGACCGTGCGGCTGATCCGGCGCCGTCGGAAACGGCAGCCGATCGAGCGCCTCGGCCCTGACGATCAGGCGCCCCGTGCCGCTGAGCGCCTCGAGCGCGTTGGTCAGCAGGTTCGTGAACACCTGGCGCAACTGGTGCTCGTCTCCCTGCACGGCAGGCAGGTGATCGGGCACGTCGACGCTGACGGCGACCTCGCCGCGGGGCACCAGGCTGTCTGCCATGTGCAGCGAGTCCTGTACCAGCGCGCCGACGGCGACGTCCTCCACATGTAGCCGGACAGGCCGCACGAAATCGAGCACTTCCAGGACGATCGCGTTGGCCATCTTTGCTTCGCCGATGATGTCGGCCAGCATCGACTGGGCTTCGGGGTTGTCCGAGAGCCGGCGCTTCAACAGGCCGGCCATGACCTCGATGCCGGCCAGCGGGTTCTTGACCTCGTGGGCGATGGCCGCGGCCATCTCGCCAAGCGCCGTCAGCCTGTCGCGCAACCGCTCGCGTTCCTCGATCTGCTCCACGCGGGTGAGGTCGCGGAAGAAGAGGGCCGCGCCAGACACCGACCCCAGCCCGTCACGGACCAGCGAGAGCGTGAAGCCGATGGAGCGACCCGTCCGGGCGAGCTTCACGTCCGCGCGGTTGGGCAGCGGGTCGCTGCCGAATGCGCCCTCGAGCACGCGCACCATCTCCGGAACGTCGGCGAGCACCTCGCCAATCGGACGGCCGATGTCTGTCGAGGCCGGGAGGAGGTCGAGCGAGCCGTACGCCGCGTCGTTGATGGCCACGAGCGTGCCGTCGCGGCGGATCACGATCACCCCGTTGCGCATGCCCGAGATGAGGTCCCTGTAGAACCGCTCGGGCACGAGTTCGTCGCCACGCTCGGCTCTGCCGACGGCCACCGGGGCACCGGACGGGGAGCCCTGGGAAGCCGCGATGCCCGAATGCGGAGACGGCGGCGGAGACGACGGCTCCAATGGCTGAACGCGCATCAGGTGCACCCCGGAATTACATTCAAGGTGTGTGCCGATTACGAATCGGCGCACAATCAGCCAATCGTAAGGGGCGAGACGCCCAAAAGAACTATCTTTTGGTATCCAGTGACGACAATTATTGTAATTCGATCACGGAATCGTCGTCCAGCGGCAGGGTGAAGCGGACACGGGGGCTGGGCGTCCTGACGTTCCTGGTGTCGTCACGGCGACGGGGGTGCCGCCTCGACGAGCGCTTCCCATTCCGCCATCCGATCGCCCACCTCCCACATGAGGGCCTGGTGGCGATCGATGACGGGCCTGGACGCGACGGGGTCGTCGTAGAAGCCTGGACGCGCCATGTCGGCCTCGAGCGCCTTGATCGCGCGCTCGCAGTCGGCGATGCGAGTCTCGACGCGCGTGACGCGTTCCTGGTGCGCCTCCCACGCGCGCCGGATCCGGCGTTGCTCGGCTTCGAGGCGCTTGCGTTCGTCGCGGTCATGCGTCGGAGCCGTGGCCGTACCTGTGCCGGCACCGGCACCCGCCGGATTCCGCGCCTGGGCGGTCGTCCTCGCCTGCTCGGTGGTGGGCGTCTGCGCCGCCCCGACGGCCCGGGGACTCGCACCGGCCGCCTGGGATTTCGGCGCGGGCAGCCTGGGCGCCGCCGCCGGCGCGTTCGCCGCGGCGCCCTGGCGGGATGCCGCCTCACGCTGCGCCTGGCTCCAGCGGAACTCTTCGTAGGTTCCGGGATACACCAGGGCCTCGCCGTGGCCGACGGCGATGATCTTCGTCGCCAGCCGGTCCACGAAGTAGCGATCGTGCGAGACGAGGATCAGCGTGCCGGTGAAGCCCTCGAGGGATTCGAGCAGGACGTCCTTCGAGTCGAGATCCAGGTGATTGGTCGGCTCGTCGAGGAGGAGCAGGTTGGCCGGGCGCAGCAGCATGCGGGCCACGGCCAGCCTCGTCCGTTCGCCTCCCGACAGCACGCCGGCCTTCTTGTAGACGTCGTCTCCCGCGAACAGGAATCCGCCGAGGATGTTCCTGATGGTCGGCACCATGTGCATGGGAGAGCCGTCGGCCAGCGTCTCGTACACGGTCCGGGTCGGATCCAGGCGGTTGGCCTCGTCCTGGGCGAAGTACTGCATGACCACCTGGTGGCCCTCGGTTCGGGTGCCCGTGTCTGGCGCCTCGGCTCCCGAGAGCAGGCGCATGAGCGTCGACTTGCCGGCGCCGTTGGGGCCGACGAGCGCCACGCGGTCGCCGCGCTCGATGAGCAGCGACAGGTCCCGGAAGACGACCTTGTCGCCGTAGCGCTTGCTCACGTGCGCCAGCTCGAGCACGCTCCGTCCGCTCTTGGTGCACTCGGGGAAGGTGAAGTGCACCTTCTTCCGCTCGGGTGGCACGTCGATGGGCACGACCTTGTCGAGGGCCTTGATCCGGCTCTGCACCTGGGCCGCCTTGGTGGCCTGGTACCGGAACCTGTCGATGAACATTCTGATGCGCGCGACCTCCTCGTCCTGCTCGCGCTTCATCGTCCGCAGCCGCTCCATGCGCGCCTCGTGCTCACGGAGGTAGGTCGAGTAGTTGCCCTGGTAGTCCGTGATCGTGCGCAGGCTCAGGTCCGCGATCCGCGTCACCACGGCGTCGAGGAAGTACCGGTCGTGCGAGACGAGGATGACGGCGCCCGGGTACTCGAGCAGGTACTCCTCGAGCCAGTTGCGCGCGTCGAGATCGAGGTGGTTGGTCGGCTCGTCGAGCAGGAGCAGCGACGGGCGCTGGAGGAGGAGCTTGGCGAGCGCGATGCGCATCTGCCATCCGCCGGAGAAGGTCTCCGTCGCCTTGTCCAGGTCCGACTCCTCGAAGCCCAGGCCGTTGAGGACCGTCGCCACGCGCAGGTCCATGGTGTACCCGTCGAGGCGCCGGAACTCCTCCTGCGCCTCGCTGTACCGCACCAGCACCGCCTCGTGGGTGACATCGTCGAGGGTCGCGTCGGCGAGCTGCTCCTCGAGGTGATGGAGGTTCTCCTTGAGCGCGAGCAGCGGACCGAAGGCCTGCCGGGCTTCGTCCACGAGCGTTCGCCCGCCGTATTCGAGGCCATCCTGTGGCAGGTAGCCGACCGTGAGGTCGGCAGGCGTGACGACCTGCCCCGCATCAGGTTCCTCGAGCCTCGCGAGGATCTTGAGCAGCGTCGTCTTGCCCGCACCGTTGGGCCCGCACAGGCCGACCCTGTCCCTGGCGTTCAGTTGCCACGTCACATCGTCGAGCAGCACCCGATCGGCGAAGGCCTTGCGAAGTCCCACCAACTGCAGCACGCCCGCGATCCTAGCAGGCCGCGGCGCGACGAATTCCGGCAGCGCTTTCGCACCTCGTAAGGCCGGGGTTCGCACAGGCGCCCGGTCCGGCCCGAACTGTCGAGCCCCACTCCCGACTCCCCACTCCCGTCCCCCGTCCCCCGTCCCCCGTCCCCCGCTCCCCGTCCCCCGTTCCCCGTCCCCCGTCCCCCGCTCCCCGTTCCCCGTTCCCCGGTCCCCGGTCCCCGTCCCCCGTTCCCCGTCCCCGGTCCCCGGTCCCCGTTCCCCGTCCCCCGTCCCCCGTCCCCCGGTCCCCGTGAAATCCCCGTCCCCCGTTCCCCGGTCCCCGTCCCCGTCCCCGTTCCCCGGTCCCCGGTCCCCGTCCCCCGGCCCCCGTATCCCCCGGCCCCCGTGAAAGAAGTGTGACCAGACGCTCGATGGCCGGATTTGGCCGGGTGCTTGCACTACCCACGTGCAGGAGCGTGCCAATGTCGGTTTCTGTCCTCACTGGAGATCAGCTTCGACACCTCGAGGTGTCCGAGCCAACCAATTCAACCCCCGTGCGTCAGAAGAACAGGACACGGGAAGGCGATGTCCCGGGATCCGCCGTGCCGATGACGTCCAGCGACGAGGAACTCGTCGCCCGTTCCGCGGGCGGCGACATCGACAGCTTCAACCAGCTGGTGATTCGCTGGGAGCGGCCGATCTATGCCCTGGCATACAGGGTGATCGGACGGGAGGAGGAAGCGCGCGATCTCGTCCAGGAGGCGTTCCTCCGGGCCTATCGATCGCTCGGCGGATTCCGCGGCGATGCCAAGTTCTCGTCGTGGCTGTATAGGATTACGCTGAACCTCTGCCGTGACTGGATCCGCCGGCAGAAGCGAGCGCCGTTTGTCGAGGCGCCCGAAGGCGTGGACGTGATCGAACTGGCCGGCGAGCGCGGGCCTGTCGAGTCGGTCGAGGATCTGGTGGCGCGGCGCGATCTCGGCGCCGCGGTGAACCGGGCGATGGCGGTGCTGAGCGAAGACCAGCGCAAGGCCATCGTCCTCAAGGAATACCAGGGGCTGACGTTCCAGGAGATTGCGGATCTGCTGGACTGCCCCTTGAGCACGGTGAAGACTCGCCTCTACCAGGGGCTGGTCGTGCTCCGGCGAGAGCTGGAACGGCAGGGCATCACGGCAGACGTGGTGCTCCCGCACGCACGGCCGGCGTCTGGCGCGGAGGGGCGTCGACGCTGACGGCAACGTAGATGACCGACGATGTGACGCGCTGTCCAGACCCCGATGCCCTGCTCGTCCTCCTGTACGACGACGAAGGCGAACCCGACGAGCGGGCGACCCTTGAATGGCACGTGGATCGATGTCCGCAGTGCGCCGACGTCCTGGCGTCACTCGAGACCGCGCGGGGAGTGCTTGGCGCCTGGCACGCTCCACGCCTCCCGCTCGGTTTCGCGCTGGTCCGGCAGGACCGGGCGCCCCTCCGCAGCACCCTCTGGCGCGGTGGCCTGGCCGCCGCCGCCGTCCTGGTGCTCGCCGCCGCCGCCTCACTGGCGCGGATAGACATCTCCTACGACGACAACGGGTTCCGCATCCGCACCGGCGTGCCTCGCGGTGCCGTGTCTGCGTCCGTCACCGACGATTCGCGTGCCCGCGAGATGTCCCAGGCGTTGACGCCCGCGGCGCTCTCCGTAGAGGCCACGCCGGCTGCTCAGCCAGCGCCTGTCGCGAGCTGGGTTGGCAAGGCGGGCGCCGGCGATCCACCGTGGCGTCAGGACATGGACCTGCTGGCGACGCAGATCCGGGCCGACGTGTCCCGTCTCCTGCAGGAGGCGCCTCTCCGCCAGGCTCCAGCGGCCCGCGCCGCGTCGGCTGAGCCAGTCGGTCCCGTTCGCACGATGACCGACGCCGAACTGCTGGCGAAGGTGCAGGACCTGCTCGACAAGAGCGAGGTCCGGCAGCAGGCCAACCTGGCGCTGCGGGTCACCGAACTCGGCCGGCAGTTCGAGTTGCAGCGGCAGGGAGACATCGTGCAGGTCGAGCAGGCGTTCCAGCGGCTCGAGCAGCAGCGCAACGATCTGCTGCGCCGGGTGGCCGCGCAACAGCCACGACCCTGATCCGGGCGTCTTTACTCCCGTGCCCGCCGTGAAGTCGTCTCCCGCTCGCCTCTGCCCCGGCGGGCCCCGCCGTCGACATCGGCTCGCCGGCTTCCTGTTCGCGGCCACGGCCGCGGCCTGCGTCGTCCTGTCGCCCCTCGTCTCGTCGGCACAGGAGTCCACGCCATCCGGCAACCCCGAACTGACGGCCCCGCCGGCAGCGGCTCCTCCGGTCACCCCGCCTCGCGGCGACGTCTGGCGCGGTGCACCGGCCAATGCCCGCTACCGTGTGCGGCAGATGGAGAGCGTGCTGGAGCGCGCCGTGCAGCACGCGGCCGACATGATGCGGCGGAGACTGCAGACCATGCCGCCAGACGTCCTCGCGCTGGCTGGCGCCCCGCGTGCGCAGGGTTTCCGAATCGAAGGCTACGGCCTGTTCTTCTCCGTCGAGGTCCCCCGCCTGAGCGAGAGCGTCAACTGGGCACTGCGCATCCTGAGTCAGGACAGCGATGCCCGGGTGCTCGCGTCCCTGCAGAAGGTGGCCGCGTCCGAGCAGGATCCCGCCGTGCGTGCCGACCTCGAACGTGCCATCCGCACGGTCCAGCTGCAGTTGTCCGTCGCGTCCCCGCTCGCGGCCCGGCCGTCGCCGCGTCGGCAGGCGCTGCCGCCCGCGCCTGTCATCGCCGAGCGTTCAGAACCCGCCACCGTCGTCGCGGCCGACAGGGCCGCTGCGCCCGGGCCGCCGCAGCCCGCCTCCATCGCACCCCAGGCCGTCTCCCCGCCAGGCCCCGCGACTGGCGCCAGCGCGCCCCTGACGCCGCAGGCGGAGGTCTTCCAGGATCCGAGCGAGGCGTACGAGCACGAGGTCAAGCAGGCGTTGATGGATGCGGTCCTCGACTACGCAGGCTCGCTCGACCTGCCGGAACGGGAGTTTGTGACCGTGGCCGCGCGCGACGCCGGCTACATGGCGTTCCCAGACACGGCATCGGACATGGTCACGGTGACCCTCAGCGTGCGCGCGGCCGACCTGAAGGCGTTCCGGGCCCTGCGCATCTCTCGCGAGGAGGCGCGGACACGCGTTGTCGTCCGCGAGTTCTGATGGTCATCTGCGCTAGAATCCGCCGCATGTTCCGGCCCGACCGTCGACTCGTCCTGCTTGCGGCGACACTGCTCCTCGGCGTGGGATGTGCCCGTTCCGCGACGGTGGAAGAGGCCATCGAGGTGCTGGACCTGAAGTCCGGTTACGACGATGGCGGCCGTGAGTCGGGGCAGAACCGCCTGCTGCCGACCGTGGCGTTCAAGGTGCGCAACAAGGCGACGCGCTCCATCCACAGCGTGCAGTTCAACGCGGTGTTCCGCGTGATCGGCGACCCCGAGGAACTCGGCGCCCAGCTGATCCTGGGGATCGACTACGGCGGGCTCGCCGCCGGACAGACCGTGGGGCCCTTCACCCTCCGATCGATGTTCGGCTATTCGGGCGAACAGGCGCGCGGCGACATGTTCCAGCACGAGGGCTTCAAGGACGTCCAGGTCGAGCTCTTCGCCAAGCAGGGCGGGAACCAGTGGGTGAAGCTGACCGAGCAGGTCGTCGAGCGGCAGCTCCTGGCCGTCGCGCCTGCGCCGGCGGCCACCCCGTGACGCCTCCGCACGCGCCCTCGGCGCCCGGATCCCAACCTGTCCAGCTCGAGAGACGCCTCTCGGCCTACGACGCCGCCGCTGTCGTCGTATCCAACGTCATCGGAAGCGGCATTCTCTTCATGCCAGCCATCGTCGCGGGCATGGTGGGCAGTCCCGGTGCGATGCTGGCCGTCTGGTTCGGCGGCGGCCTGCTCGCGTTCGCGGGCGCGATGGCGTACGCCGAGCTGGCGGCGCTGCGTCCGAAGTCCGGCGGCGAGTACGTCTACCTGCGCGAAGCGTTCGGTCCCCTGGCCGCGTTCCTCACGGGATGGACGTCGTTCGTGGCCGGCTTCTCCGGTGCCATCGCCGCGACATCCGTCGGACTCACGGGGTTTCTCGGCCGCTTCTTCCCGGCTGCCGCCGACGCCACGCCCTGGGTGAGTGTGCCCCTGGGCCTGGTCACGCTGAGCGTCTCGCCGCAGAGCATCGTGGCGCTCTCGGCGATCGCCGGGTTGTCGCTCGTCCACATCCTCGGTATCGGACCAGGGCGTCTGGTGCAGAACGCGCTCGCGCTCGTCAAGGTCTGCGCGCTGCTCGTGTTCGTCGCCGCAGGCCTCTCGATGGGCAATGGTTCGACGGCCCACTTCACCGGCGGCGGACCGTGGGTGGCGTCAGGGATGCTCCTGGCGCTGATCCCTGTGATGTTCAGCTACTCGGGGTGGAACGCCGCGGCGTACCTGGCCGAAGAGATCAAGGATCCGACGCGCAACGTGCCTCGCGCGCTGGCGATTGGCACCATCGCCGTGGTGCTGGTCTACGTCGCAATGAACGTGGTCTATCTCTACGCCCTCGACGTGCAGGCGATGGCGTCCGTGCGCGTGCGTATCGTCGACGCTGCCGCTGACGTCCTGTTCGGGCCCCGTGTGGCCGACATCCTGACCGTCGTCAGCATGTTCATCGTGCTCGGGAGCATCAGCGCGAACATCTTCGCGGGCCCCCGGGTGTACTACGCCATGGCACGGGACGGACTGTTCCTGCCCGCGGCGGCGCGTGTGAACCCGAGAACACACACGCCCGCGTTCGCGATCGCCGCGCAGGCGGTCTGGAGCGGCGTGCTGGTGCTCACGGGGACCTTCGAGCGGCTCGTGACCTATACCGGTTTCGCCGTCGTCCTGTTTGCGGGCATCGCGGTGCTGGCCCTGTTCGTGTTGCGGCGCCGGGAGCCTGACGCGCCGCGGCCGTTCAAGGCGCTCGGGTACCCGGTTGCTCCGGGGCTGTTCGTCATCGCGAGCGCGGCGATGGTGATCAATGCCATCTGGCGCGAGCCGCTGCCCTCGATCGGCGGGCTCGCCATCCTGGCCGCGGGAGTGCCTGTGTATCTGGTGTTCCAGCGCCGCAAGGCCTTCGTCCGCTGATCGGGCGCGCGCTGGCGCGCGGCGTCACCGTCGCCGCAGGCTCAGCGCGATGGCTCCCGCCACGGCCAGATCGACGGCCGCCCCGCCCATGAGGATGGGCGCGCCCGTGGCCACCGACGCCACTCCCCACGCCAGACCGGCCATTGTCTTGACCACCACACCGAACAGCCAGAGGTAGGCGCGAGTCGCCGCCGGCGGCATCAGCCACGCGCCGATGCCGGTAGCGGTCAGGAGCACGGCCAGGGATGTTCGGAGGAGCCGCGCGGCAGGGGAGGCCGCGCCGTCGATGTCACCCAGCAGAAGCATGGGGGCAGCAACGACGAGGGCCCCTGCGGCGACGTTGCAGAGGCCCAGGATGTGCGTCGCGAATCGAGGGGTCACGACCCCGGCGTCAGCGGCTTCAGGTCCGTCTTGTAGGTGGTCGACTCGCCCGGAATGATCGTGATGTCGAACGTCACCGACTCGTACCCTGGCGCGCGCAACTCGATCCGGTGCGGGCCCCGGGTGATCTTCAGCTTCTGTCGAGCTCCATCGAAGTCGTCGACGCGCCCGGCGTAGTACCCATCCACGAAGACTTCGGCGTCGCGGGGGGTCGCCTTCAGCCGGACGCCGCCGGTCGGGAGGTTCTCATCGAGCGGGTTCTGCTCGGTGGACGTGGGTCCACCGGTGTCCCACCCGCCGTAGCCTCCACCGCCGACCCCGCCGTAACCGCCGACTCCGTAGGGGTCGGCCCAGGGGTAGCCGCCCCATCCACCGAAGTAGCCGCTCCACATCCAGGGATCCCAGAAGTACCCGAGACCGAGGCCGCCGTAGCCCCAGGGATAGAAGTACCAGTCGTTTGGGCCCCAGTAGATCGGGCCGCTGATGATCGGAGGCAGCGTGGCCACCGTCCCGCGCTCGACACCGTAGCCGGTGACGGGGGCACTGCCCCGCGGGCGGGAGTACGGTGGAACCGTGCCACCGCTGCTGCTTCCGCCGCTGCCGCCGCCACGTACACGGGTGGGTGTCCGGTTCCCTCCTGACGAGGGCTCACTCGGCCGCGACACGACGGTGCCGCCGTCCGACGAGCCGCCCCGTGGCACCCCGTAGCTCCCCGTGGATGTACCACCCGAGCTACCGCCTGAGCTGCCACCCGAGCCGCCAGGGTTCCGGGGACGCTGATCCGCGAGCAGCATCGACGGTGCGGCGGCGACAACAAGGCCGGCAATGAGGACGGACGGGATGAGTGTGCGTGTCATGATGCGCTCCGGACGCAGGTCCTACCCGGACTGAAGCAACAAGCCTGCCACCGATGTCTGCCCGAAAGCAGGGCGTCGCTCGCCGGGGAAGGGCTCCGAACTGTCCCCAGGAAGCTCCGGCCGTCGCCCGCAGAGTACGATAGGGGGCCCGTGCGCGTCGCCTGCCCGCTCCTGCTCAGCGTTCTCCTCGCCAGTATGCTCCCACTCGCCGCGGCCTGCGGGAAGAAGGGGCCGCCCCTGGCACCGCTCCGTCCAGTCCCGGCCCTCATCTCGGATCTCGCCGCGACGCGCCTCGGAGACACGGTCCGGATACAGTTCACCGTTCCCACGGGCAATGCCGACGGCACCGGGCCCGCTGACCTCGCGTACATCGACGTGTACGCCGTGACGGGCCGGCCCGAGGGACCGCTGGGTCGTGCGCTCTCGATCCGCGAGATCGAGACTCTCCTGACGAGGGTCGGGCGGATTGACATTCAGCCGCCACCCGTCGAGCCCGATGCCGTCGACGCCGAGGACGCCGAGGCGCCGGCTCCGGCCCCGGCACCGGTGCCCGTCGATTCGCGGCCCGTGCAGGGCGCCGTGGTGTCGGTCGAGGAAACCCTGACCGACGCGCTGAGGACGACGGTCTTCGAGCATCCCGACGTGGCGAAGGTTGCCAGGGTGCGGGCGCTGGCCGGCGACGAGACGGACGAGGTGCCCGTGCCGTCCACCGAGGGCACGGGACGGACGCTGCTCTGGCCGCAGCCCGACCCGCGCCCCGCCCGCCAGTACATCGCCATCCCGTACTCCACGCGCGGTGCGGCAGGCGCCCCGTCGACGCCCCTGGCCGTGCCGCTCGTGCCGGCACCGCCCGCGCCCCCGGCACCGGACGTGACCCACGACGCCACGTCCTTCCGGCTCACGTGGACGACGCCGCCCGGGGTGCAGCTGCCGCTGCAGGCAACGGTGACCGAGGCGGCGTACAAGGCCGCGCTCTCGGCCAACGACGCCGACGCGTTGCTCCCGGCGCGCCCGATCGTCACGTATGGCACGCCCCACACCTACCGGGTGTACGAGGTCCCGGCCCCCGGCGCGCCTGGCGCCGTGTCGGCGCCCCTCAACACCGAACCGCTGGAGGCGCCCGCGTTCACCGACGCGCGCATGACGTTCGGCGTGGCGCGGTGCTACGCGCTGCGGACGGTGGAACTGCGCGGGGCCATCTCGATCGAGAGCCCCTTGTCGCCGCCGACGTGCGTGACCGCGGTGGACACCTATCCGCCCCCGGCTCCCACGGGTCTGGTGGCGGTCGGCAGCGGCGGCGGCGTGTCCCTGATCTGGGAGCCCGTCAGCGCGCCGGACCTGGCCGGGTACCTGGTGCTGCGGGGCGTCGACGGTGAGGCGCTCAAGCCGATCACGGAGGCGCCGGTCGCCGAGGCGACCTACAGGGATACGACGGCGCAGCCCGGGGTGGTGTACATCTATGCGGTCATCGCGGTGGACACGTCCACACCGGCCAACGCGAGTCCGGAGAGCAACCGCGTGCGGGAGAGCGCACGTTGATGGCCGGGCCGCCGCGCAGGCGTCCGTGCCCAGGGCGAACATGGTGAAGATCTACAGGACCGGGTCGGGGTACGTCGTGGAGGACGAGGGCACGTTCCGCGCGCTCGAGGGCGACGTGTTCGGTGCCTGGCGCGCGGGCGCTGAGGTCGCCGCCCCATCGGCGGTGCTCGCCCCCGTCGTGCCCTCCAAGATCGTGTGCATCGGCCTGAACTACAAGGACCACGCGGCCGAGCAGGGCAAGCCGCTGCCGGCCGAGCCCCTGATCTTTCTCAAGCCGTCGACGGCCGTGGTCGCCCCCGGCGAGCCGATCGTCCTGCCGGAGGGCGTCGGGCGCGTGGATTACGAGTCGGAGCTGGCCGTCGTGATCGGCCGCCGCGCGACGGCGGTCTCCGAGGACGAGGCGCTGTCGCACGTGCTGGGCTACACGTGCATGAACGACGTGACGGCGCGCGACCTGCAGAAGAAGGACGGCCGCTACACGAGGGCCAAGGGCTTCGACTCGTTCGCGCCGCTCGGCCCGTGCATCGCGACGGGGCTCTCGCCCGATGCCCTCGACGTCACCGGGCTGCTCGGCGGCCAGGTGCGACAGCAGTCCAACACCCGTGAACTCATCTTTCCCGTGCCACGATTGATCTCGTACATCTCGCGCATCATGACGCTGCTGCCCGGGGACATCGTGTCCACGGGGACACCAGCGGGCATCGGCCCGCTGCAGGCTGGCGACACGTTCGAGGTGCGCGTGCAGGGCGTTGGGTCCCTGTGCAATCCGGTGGTCGCGGGCCGTCAGGGGAGGCAGGCATGAAGTTCTTCGTCGATACAGGCAACATCGAAGACATCCGCAGGTTGCACGCCCTCGGCATCGTCGACGGCGTGACCACGAACCCTTCGCTGATGGCCAAGGAGACCCGCGACCCGCGCGACATCCTCAAGGAAATCTGCGACCTCGTGCAGGGACCCGTGAGCGGCGAGGTCGTGGCCACCGACGTCGACGGCATGCTCCGCGAGGGCCGCGATCTGCCGCGGCATCTCCGAGCACATCGTCGTCAAGGTGCCCTTCACGCCCGCAGGCGTGCAGGCCTGCCGAACCCTGACCGACGAGGGCACGCGCGTCAACGTCACGCTGTGCTTCTCGCCGCGCAGGCGCTGCTCGCCGCCAAGGTGGGCGCGTACTTCGTCAGCCCGTTCGTCGGCCGGCTCGACGACATCGGCCACGACGGCATGGACCTGATCGAGCAGATCGTCGAGATCTACGACAACTACGACTTCGCGACCGAGGTGCTCGTGGCGAGCACGCGCGGGCCGGGGCACATCGTCGAGGCGGCCGCTCGGCGCCGACGTCTGCACGTGCCCGCCGTCGGTCCTCGATGCCCTCTTCAAGCACCCGCTGACCGACATCGGCCTGGAGCGATTCCTCGCCGACTGGGAGAAAGCGCAGCAGAAGTAGCCCATGGCCCACGAGAGCCCGTCTGCGCGCCTGGCCGCGCTCGAACAGCGGGCCGACCTCGGCGGCGGCGACGAGCGCATCGCCAGGCAGCACGAGGCCGGCAAGCTGACGGCGCGCGAGCGCATCGAGCTGCTGCTCGACCCGGGACACCTTCGAGGAGCTCGACCGCTCGTCGTCCACCGCTGCCGCGACTTCGGCATGGAGACGCAGCAGATCCCCGGCGACGGCGTCGTCTGCGGCCACGGCCGGGTCGACGGCCGCGTCGGTCTTCGTCTTCGCGCAGGACTTCACCGTGTTCGGCGGCTCGCTCTCGGAAACCAACGCCGAGAAGATCTGCAAGGTCATGGACCTGGCGATGAAGGTCGGCGCGCCGGTCATCGGGCTCAACGACTCGGGCGGCGCGCGCATCCAGGAGGGCGTCGTCTCGCTCGCCGGCTACGCCGACATCTTCCTGCGCAACACGCTGGCCTCGGGCGTCGTGCCGCAGATCTCCGCCATCATGGGGCCCTGCGCCGGCGGCGCCGTCTACTCGCCGGCGATCACCGACTTCATCGTCATGGTCGAGGACACGAGCTACATGTTCATGACCGGCCCGGACGTGATCCGGACGGTGACCCACGAGGAGGTCACCAAGGAGGAGCTCGGCGGCGCGATGACGCACAACGCCAGGAGCGGCGTGGCGCACTTCGCCGTCGCCGACGACGCGCGCCTGCATCGCCCTGATGCGCGAGCTGCTGTCCTACCTGCCGTCCAACAACATGGAAGATCCGCCGCTGCGTCGCGACCGAGCGATCCGGTCGACCGCGAGGCGCCGACGACGCTCGACACGCTCGTCCCCGAGATCCCGAACCAGCCCTACGACATGCACGAGGTGATCGCGCGCCATCGTCGACGACGGCGACTTCCTCGAGGTGCACGAGCACTTCGCGCAGAACATCGTCGTCGGCTTCGCGCGCCTGGGCGGGCGCTCGGTCGGCATCGTCGCCAACCAGCCGGCGGTCCTGGCCGGCGTGCTCGACATCGACGCCTCGGTCAAGGGCGCGCGCTTCGTGCGCTTCTGCGACGCGTTCAACATCCCGCTGGTCACCTTCGAGGACGTGCCGGGCTTCCTGCCGGGCACCGAGCAGGAGTTCGGCGGCATCATCCGGCACGGCGCCAAGCTGCTCTACGCCTACGCCGAGGCGACGGTGCCCAAGCTCACCGTCATCACCCGCAAGGCCTACGGCGGCGCCTACTGCGTCATGGCCAGCAAGCACATCCGCACCGACGTCAACTTCGCCTGGCCGACGGCCGAGATCGCCGTGATGGGGCCCGAGGGCGCGGTCAACATCCTCTACAAGCGCGAGATCGAGGCCGCCGAGGACGCGGCCGCGGCGCGGGCCGCCGAGGTGGAGGAGTTCCGCGAGAAGTTCGCCAACCCGTACGTGGCGGCGACGCGCGGCTTCGTCGACGAGGTGATCGAGCCGCGCGCGCACGCGACAGCGCATCTGCCGGCGCTCGCGCGCCTGCAGGCCAAGCGCGACACGATGCCGCCGAAGAAGCACGGGAACATCCCGCTGTGGAACGTGGAACGCAGAACGCCGAACGCGGAATGATTCAGACCATCCTGATCGCCAACCGGGGCGAGATCGCCGTGCGCATCATGCGCGCCTGCCGCGAGATGGGCATCCGCACGGTCGCCGTCTACTCCGACGTCGATCGCGAGGCGCGGCACGTGCGGTATCGCGGACGAGGCCTTTCCGCTCGGCGCGCACACACCGGCCGAGAGCTACCTGCGCATCGACGGATCCTCGACGTCGCCAGGAGCAGCGGCGCCGAGGCCATCCATCCCGGATACGGCTTCCTGGCCGAGAACGAGGACGTTCGCCCGCGCGTGCGCGACGCGGGTCTCATGTTCATCGGCCCGTCGCCCGAGGCGATCGCGCGCATGGGCAACAAGACCGCCGCGCGCGAGAGCGCCATCGCCGCGGGGGTGCCGGTCGTGCCCGGCACGCAGGCGCCCGTCGCGCCCGACGTGGCAGACGCCGAAGTGCAGCGGCAGGCCGACGCGGTCGGCTATCCGCTCATGGTGAAGGCCGTGGCGGGCGGCGGCGGCAAGGGCATGCGCGATGGTGGTGCGGCCGGCGATCTGCTCCATGCGCGTGCGCACCGCGCGCTCGGAGGCCCTCGGCGCGTTCGGCGACGCGGCCGTCTACCTCGAGCGCAAGCTCGCTGCGCCCACGGCACATCGAGATCCAGGTGCTCGGCGACTGCCACGGCACCGTCGTGCCGTTCGTCGAGCGCGAGTGCTCGATCCAGCGCCGCCATCAGAAGGTCATCGAGGAGTCTCCCGTCGCCGCGCGTGTCGCGAGGACCTGCGGCGGCGGATGGCCGCGGCGGCGCGTCGGTGGCCAGCACCGTGCGGGCTACACCAACGCCGGCACCATCGAGTTCCTCGTCGAGCCGAGGACGCGGTTCTACTTCCTCGAGATGAACACCCGGCTGCAGGTCGAGCACCCGGTCACCGAGATGGTCACCGGCGTGGACCTCGTCCACTGGCAGATCCGCATCGCGAACGGCGAGCCGCTCACGGTGCCGCCGGAACAGGCCCTGACGCCGCGCGGGCACGCGATCGAGTGCCGCGTCTACGCCGAGGATCCCGATCAGCGCTTCATGCCCCGACCCGGCCGGATCACCTCGCTCACGGTTCCCGGGGGGCCCGGCATCCGCGACGACAGCGGCGTCGAGGCCGGCTTCGAGGTCCCGATCTTCTACGACTCGATGATCTCGAAGCTCGTGGCGTGGGGCGGGGATCGCGAGGAGGCACGCCGCCGCATGCTCCGGGCGATTGGCGAGTACCACGTGGGAGGCATTCCCACCACCCTGCCGTTCTTCCGCTGGATGCTCGAGCAGCCGGCCTTCGTCCGCGGCGAACTGGACACCACGATGCTGGATGCCGAACTCGCGCGCCGGAACGGAGAGCCCTTCCTCGCCCCCGCTGCTGGGGACGTCGAGACCGCCCTGCTTGCCGTGGCCTCCTCCGCGTTCCTCGACGCCCGTCGCGCCTCGGGCGCGGAAGCGCCCACGTCGCGCGTGTCCTCGCGCGCGGGCTGGGCCGCCGCCGCCAGGCAGGCGGCGCTCAGAAAGTAGAATCCGACTGTGGCCATGCGCCTCCACATCGAGCAGGCCGGCCGGCTCCGGCAGGTGACCGTGTCCAACGGGCGGGTGCCGGGCACCCTCGACGTGCTCGTCGGCGAGACCGTGACGGCCTGCGACGTCCGCGACCTGGGGCACGGACGGCTGAGCCTGCGCCTGCCCGACGGCTCGATGCACGACCTCGTCGTCGAAAGGGATGTCACTCCCGGGAGCCGGGTCGTCCAGTTGCAGGGCGCGCGGATCGCGGCCATCGTGTCCACGCGTCTGCGTCGTGGGGCGGCGGCCCCTGGCGCCGGCACGGGTCCGCTGCGGATCACGGCACCGATGCCTGGCAAGGTGGTGCGCGTACCCGTACGTCCCGGGGACCAGGTCGACGCGCGGCAGCCCGTCGTCGTCATCGAGGCCATGAAGATGGAGAACGCCCTGTCGGCGGGCCGCGCCGGGACCGTACGGGAAGTCCTCGTGCAGGAGGGCATGTCGGTCGAGGCCGGCCGCCCGCTCGTGGTCATGGAGTGAGCGTGCCCGACGAGCCCACAGGCCCATCACCCGCGCCGGATCCATCCCCTGACGGTCCATCTTCCCCAACGGGCGACGGCATCCCCGCGGCCGCCCCGGCGTCCGACGGACCACGCGTGAAGCTGCGCGGGCGCAAGCGGCGCCTGGCGCTGCACCTCGGCAAGGGCGCCTTCGCGCTCATCGTCGCGACGCTGGCCGCCGCGGTGGTCTCCGTGCTGGCCATCGATCTCGGACCCAGCCTGCGCGGTCTCGCCGAGCGCGAGGGCAGCAGGCAGCTGCAACGCCCGCTCCACATCGGTCGGCTCTCGGTGCGCCTCCTGCGCGGCGAGTTCGTGGTCGACCAACTGCGGATCGATGGCCTGACACCCACCGACGCCCCGTTCTTCACGGCCGATCGCATCACGATCGGCATGCCCTGGTGGTCGATCCTCGGCGGCGAGCTCCTGATCCAGGACGTCTCGATGCGTAACTGGACGATGACCATCGAGACCTTCACGGGGGGGCGACACAATTTCCCGAAGTTCACGCTGCCGCGGTCCACGGGCCGGCGCCGCTTCGTCACGACGCTGCGGCAGTTCACAGGCACCAGCGGACGCGTGCACTACATCGACCACGGCATGCCCTGGAGCCTCGACGCTCGCAACCTCGAGGTCAGCATCTCCAGGAGCGATCGCTACCGTGGCACGGCGCGCTTCAAGGACGGCGTGATTTCGATCATGAACTTCGCGCCGATGTGGGCGCACGCCGACGCCGACTTCGTGATCGACGGCAGTCGCCTCACGATTCCCCGCATCGACCTCGTCGGGGATGGGTCGACGTCACGGATCCGTGGCGAGGTGAACCTGGCCAACTGGCCGGAGCAGGCCTACGACATCGAGCGCTCCACCATCGATTTCGCGCGGATGCGCGCCCTCTTCTTCGCGAGTCGGGACTTCCTCCTCACGGGCACCGGGCAGTTCACGGGGCGCTTCGCCCTCGCGAAGGGCTTCCGCCAGCTCGAGGGCCGGTTCAGCAGCGCCCGCACGCGCCTGACGCTGTTCGACTTCGAGGACGTGCGCGGGTCGTTGCTGTGGACACGGGAGCGATTCGACGTGCTCGAGTCGCGGATGGCCTTCGGCGGCGGTCAGCTGGACCTCACGTACAGCTACGCGCCGCTCGGCGCGCCGACGCCCGCTCACCAGCGCCTCGACGCACGGTACAAGGGCGTGGACATCGAGCAGCTGTCGCGCGTGGTCGGGCTCGACGGGATGCGGGTCGCCGGACGCGCAGACGGCCGCCACCTGCTGGACTTCCCCTCGGGGCGCTTCGACCTGCGCACGGGCGACGGCGAGATGTTCGTGACCGCGCCGGAGGGCCAGCGCATGCAGGGGCGGGAGTTGATCGAACTGGGACCGCCGCCCGTCGCGCAGGCGCTCGACAGGGACGCGCCGCTGGGCCGCGTCCCGATCGTGGCCGAACTCCGGTATGCCTACGCGGGCGCACGCTTCGACATCGCGCGCAGCTACGCCGCGACCCCCGAGACGTACGTCGAGTTCAGGGGGCGCACCGAATCGGGCGAGTCGTCGGACATCGACTTCCACGTGACGAGCCGGGACTGGCAGGAGAGCGACAGGCTGCTCGCGGGCATCATGACGGCGGCCGGCGCGCGCACGCGCCCCGTCGTCGTCGGCGGCACGGGTACGTTCGACGGCAGGCTGACGGGCCGGATCAGGACGCCGCGGGTCGAGGGCCAGTTCAGCGGGCGCCACCTCCGCGCCTGGGACGTGACGTGGGGGAGCGCCCGCACGGCGCTCGTCGTCGAGAACAGCTACGTCGACGTCGCCGATGCGGAGATGGAGAAGGATGCCGCCCGGATGCGCGTGTCGGGACGATTCTCGCTGGGATACCCGCGCCGTGACGGGGGCGAGGAGATGCGTGCCCGCATCCAGATGTTCGACTGGCCGCTGAAGGACCTGCGGCACGCCTTCGTGCTCGACGACTACCCTGTCGACGGGCCGCTCTCGGGCGACTTCCAGCTGCAGGGCGACTACAGGGGGCCCGTGGGGTTCGGCCGCCTTCGCCTCGCCGACGGCGTAGCCTACGACGAGCCCTTCGACGGCGCCACGTCCGCCCTGCGTTTCGACGGGCTCGGCGTGTTCCTCGATGACATCGTCATCACCAAGACCGGCGGCCATGTCAACGGCGCAGCCTACGTCGCCTGGGCGGGCACGTACAGGTTCAAGGTCGAGGGGCGCGGCATACCCGTGACCAGCGTCCACGCGCTCACGTGGGAGAGCGTGCCGCTCACCGGGATGCTGCGCCTCGTGGCCGAGGGCGACGCCACCTTCCAGGCGCCCCGCTACGACGTCCGGGCAGCCATCGACGACCTCTACGTCGGCGACGAGGGGATCGGCCAGGTCACCGCGCAGCTCTCGATCCGCGATCAGCAGATGTACATCGACGCGCTCGAGATGGCGTCGTCCAGGCTCGCGGTCTCGGGCTCGGGTCGCATGCCGTTCGACGACGACGCGGACAGCGACATCACGCTCACCTTCGCCAACACGTCGTTGGACCCCTATCTCCGGGTCTACAGTCCGACCTTCTCGCCCTTCACCTCGCTCGTCGGTTCGGGCCAACTGCGGTTCGTCGGCCCCTTCGACGGGTCGTCCCGGCTCAAGGGCGACCTGCGACTGGATGCCCTTCAGGTGCGGCTCATCGACTACCAGATCCGGAACGACGGTCCCCTCCGGATCGCGCTGGCGCAGGATCGGATCCAGATCGATCGGATGCGATTGGTCGGCGAGGGGACGCGCCTCGACGTGGCCGGCGAGGTCGATCTCGCGTCGGAGCGCATGAGCGTCCGCCTGCTCGGCGACGCGGGGCTCGGGCTCCTGCAGGGCGCCTTCGCAGACATCCGCGCCGTCGGGAACGCCGAGGTGTCGGCCGAGGTGAGCGGGCCGTGGCAGTCGCCCGTCGTCGGCGGCAGCCTCCTCATCACCGATGGCCGCCTCCGGTACGGCGGCCTGCCGCACTCGCTCGAGGCCATCAACGGCACCGTCCACTTCGACACGGGCGGTGCCTCGCTGGAGGGCGTCACGGCCAGGCTCGGTGGAGGCCCGGTGCGCTTCGGCGGTCGCGTGGCCTTCGACGGCGTTCGTCCGAACGAGTTCAACGTGACGGCCACCGGTTACGAGATGCGCATCCGATATCCCGAGGGATTCCGATTGATCATCGACGCCGAACTCGCGCTGCGCGGCCCGGTGGGCCAGCCGACGCTGGCGGGGACCGTGCGCGTGCGCGACGCCGTGCTGACTCGCACGATCGACACGTCGGGCACCGGCGTGTTCGGCCTGGCCGCCGGCGGATCGGTCGTGAGTGCGGCGGGCGTCGAGTCGGGGTATCCCGTCAACTTCGATCTCAGGGTCGAGGCGCCGTCCACGCTCCGCATCGAGAACAACTCGGCCCGGCTCGTGTCCAGCGCCGACCTGACGCTTCGGGGGACGTACGACCGCCCCCAGCTGTTCGGCCGCGCCGAGGTCGAGCGGGGTGAAGTGTTCTTCGAAGGCAAGCGGTACAACGTCCGTCGCGGGGTGATCGACTTCTCCAATCCGACGCGCATCGAACCGTTCTTCGACATCGAGGCCGAGACCCGCGCCCAGGTCCCGGGGCAGATCTACATCGTCACGTTCCGCGTGTCGGGCACGCCCGACCGGTTCGTCTTCGACCTGTCGTCCGATCCACCGCTCAACGCGGTGGACATCATGGCGCTGCTCTTCGGCGACGTGCGCGATCCCGTCAACGCCGAACTGCGGGCGCTGCGGGCGCCGAACCAGACCGAGCAGGACCTGATCGCCGCGCGCGCCGCGCGCCTGCTCGCCAGCCCCATCTCGCAGAACGTGAGCCGCGTGGCCGAGCAGGCGCTCGGCGTGGACTCGGTGCAGATCACCCCGTCGCTCGTGAACATCGGCCAGCAGTCGTCGCGGTTGAGCCCGGGGGCGCGCCTGACGATCGGCAAGCGCCTCAGCGAGCGCGTCTACCTCACCTTTGCGCAACTCCTGACGTCGGAGCAGCGGGACCAGCTGATCCTGCTCGAGTTCACGCAGAGCGACAGGCTCGCGTGGATCGTCTCGCGCAACGAGGACGACACGTACGCCGTCGACGTTCGGGTGCGACACGTCTTCTGATGCGCACGCTGCCCCTTCTCGTCGTCGTGGCCGCCCTGCTCGCTGTCGGCGCCGACGCACGGGCCCAGCCCGCGAAGACGGCGGCCGACGTGCAGGGACGCCCCGTCACGGCGGTCCAGGTCGTCGTCGATGGCGAGGCGACGACCGAGCCGTCGATCACGCAGCTGCTGGACGTCGTCGTCGGAAGGCCGCTCGACCCGGCGCAGGTACGGTCGTCCATCCAGCACCTCGCGCACCTGCAGCGGTTCGCGACCGTCGAGGTGCTGGCCGAGCCCGTGACCGGTGGCGTGGCCGTGCGGGTCGAACTGACGTCGGCGCAGCGCGTCGGCGAGGTGCGCGTGGAGGGCCCCCTGCGCCCCTTCCGTGGCGACATCACGCGCGCCGTGCGCGAGCGCATCGGTGCCGACGCGCCGGCGGCGACCGCCACCCCGGAGGCGGTGACGGCGGCCCATGACGTCCTCGGGTCGCGAGGCTACCTCCGCCCGAGCGTCGAAGGGCGTCTGGACGGCACGGCGCGCCGGCACGTGGTCAACCTCGTGCTGTTCGGCGATCCCGGTCCGCGATGGCAGGTCGGCGGGATCACGGTGACGGGTCTCGCCACACCGGCGGAGCGGGCGGCGGCCATCGATGCCCTCGACATCCGCACCGGCATGCCGTACGACCGCGGCCAGGTGGACGAGCGCGTCCAGCGCTACACGCGGAGCCTCCGTGAATCCGGGTACTACGAAGCGGTCCTCCGGATCACGCCGGCGCCAGGGCAGGCGCCCACGACGATCGACCTTGCCATCGACGTGACGCGCGGCCCGCTCGTCACGCTGACGTTCGAGGGGGACCCCCTGCCCGATGCGGTCCGCCAGGAACTCGTGCCCGTCCGCCAGGAAGCCAGCGTGGACGAGGACCTGCTCGAGGACTCGAGCAACCGCATCACCACATGGCTCCAGGAACGTGGCTACTGGCGCGCACGGGTGTCCTACTCGCGGCGACAGACGGAGGGCGGTGTCGAGGTCGCGTTCACGATCGCCCGGGGACGGTTGTACCGCGTACGGTCGCTGCAGATTGGCGGCGCGCAGGCCCTGCCAGACGCCACACTGCGCCAGCGCATCGCGATCGAGTCGGGCGACGCGTTCGCGCCGTCCGTGCTCGCCGCCGGTGTCGCCTCGGTGACGCAGCTCTATCAGAACAGCGGCTTTCCGGCCGTCCGCGTCGAGCAGGCGCTCGTGGACGTCAGCGTGCCCTCGCTGTCGCCGGATGCCCAGGGCGATCTGGACATCCGCCTGCGGGTCAGCGAAGGGACGCGCGCGACGGTGGGCCGCGTCGAGTTCGAGGGCGTCACGGCACTGGCCGAGACCGCGCTGCGTTCGGTGCTGACGACGTCGGCGGGACAGCCCTTCTCCTCGGCCGCCGTCGTGGCGAGCCGCGAGGCCGTGCTGCGTCGGTACCTCGACGAGGGCTACAGGCAGGCCCAGATCGAGGCCAGACTCGACGCCGGCCCGGAGCCGGGGACCATCGTCGTCACCTACGTGCTCGTCGAGGGTCCCCAGACCATCGTCGACCGCATCCTCGTGGTCGGCAACGTGCGCACGAGCGAGGACACGATCCGACGCGAGCTCCGCATCGCCCGCGGGGAGCCCTATGGCCTGAGCCGCGTGTTCGAGAGCCAGCGGAGGCTCACGGCACTCGGACTGTTCCGCAGCGTGAGAATCGTGGACGTCGCCCAGGCCGACGGCGACCTCCACGACGTCGTCATCACGGTCGAGGAGGCCCCGGTCACGACCGTGGGCTACGGCGCGGGCCTGCAGGGGGGGCAACGGCTCCGCACCGTGTCGGACACGGGCGCGGTCGAGGAGAACTTCGAGTTGGCTGCCCGAGGGTTCTTCGAGGCTGGACGCCGGAACCTCTGGGGCAAGAACCGCGCGACGAGCCTGTTCGTCCGTGCCAGCGTTCGACCGCGCGACTATCCCGACGATCCGACACGCGACGGCAGTGGCCTGGCGCTGAACGAGTACCGGGTCCTCGGCACCTGGCGCGAGCCCCGGGCGTTCATCGACAGCGCCAACCTCGACGTGGCGGCGTTTGTCGAGCAGGCGATCCGATCGAGCTTCAGCTTCCGGCGACAGCAGGCGCGTGTCGACTGGTCGCGCCTGTTCGGCGAACACACGACGTTCCTCGCCAGGTACGCGATCGGACGCACCGAACTCTACGATGCCCGCATCGCGCCCGAAGATCAGCTGATCGTCGACCGCCTGTTCCCCCAGGTCCGGATCTCGTCGGCCACGACCTCGGTGATTCGCGACACGCGCGACGATCCGCTCGACCCCGGCCGCGGCACGTTCGTGGCCGTCGACGGTGAGTTCGCCGGCCGCCGCATCGGCTCGGAAGTCGGCTTCGGCAAGACGCTGCTGCAAGGCTTTCTGTATCGGCGCATCCCGGGCGCGCGTCGCGTCGTCGTGGCTGGCGGCGCCCGCCTCGGCCTCGCGCGCGGTCTCCCGCGCGACGTGGCGAGACTCGGCGACGACGGGCAACCGCTCTACGGCCCGGACGGCGAGCCCCTGGTGGACATCGTGACGGACCTGCCCGCGGCAGAGCGCTTCTTCGCGGGTGGAGACAGCACCGTGCGCGGTTTTGCGCAGGACCGGCTGGGCGAGCCGGCGACGCTCGATCGCAACGGTCTCCCGACCGGCGGCAACGCGCTGCTCGTGCTGAACAGCGAGATTCGCGTCCCGGTGTGGCGGGGTCTGGTCGCAGCCGCGTTCGTGGACGCGGGCAACGTGTTCCTGCGGGTCTCCACCTTCGACCTCGGCGAGATTCGGGGCACGGCGGGATTCGGCGTGCGCTACCTGTCGCCGATCGGGCCGATCCGCGTGGATCTCGGCTTCAAGATGTCGCGGATGACGTTCGCCAATGGTTCACGGGAAGGCCGCACCGCCCTGCACATCACGGTCGGACAAGCGTTCTGATGCTCGACGCCTGATGCTTGAGGGCGGCCGGCTGACCAAGGCGGCGTGTGGCGTCCTGATTCAGCGGAGCCAGTTGTATTTGACGATGCACCAGATGGCGCGGACGCCGTCCTTCCAGCCGATCTTCTTGCCTTCCTCGTAGGTGCGTCCGTCGTAGGAGATGCCGACTTCGTAGATGCGCACGCCCAGCTTGGCGACCTTGGCGGTGATCTCCGGCTCGAAGCCGAAGCGGTTCTCCTCCAGCTTGATACGCTGGAGCACCTCGCGCCGGAAGACCTTGTAACAGGTCTCCATGTCGGTGAGGTTCAGGTTGGTGAACATGTTGGAGCACATCGTCAGGAACTTGTTGCCCATGAAGTGCCAGAAATACAGCACCCGGTGGGTCTCGCCGCCAGCGAAACGCGACCCGAACACGACGTCGGCGCGGCCGTCGAGGATGGGACGCAGCAGCTTGGGGTATTCCTGCGGATCGTATTCGAGGTCGGCGTCCTGGATGATGACGACGTCGCCGGTCGCCGAGGCGAAGCCGGTGCGCAGCGCCGCGCCCTTGCCCTGGTTGCGTTCGTGGTACAACACGCGGACGTTGGGGGGGAAGGCCGTCCGCTGCAGCAGTTCCCGCGTGCCATCCGTGGAGCAGTCGTCGACCAGCACCAGCTCCTTGTCCATGTCGACCGCCTGCACGCGATCGATCAGGTGCAGCAGCGTGTGGACCTCGTTGTAGACAGGAATGACGACCGTCAGCTTCATCAAGGCGTGGCGCCGCCAGGCGGCCGCCACAGTATATCTGGCCGCGCTGGCCATGCTGGCGTGCGCGTCTTCCCGGCCGGCGCGTGCCCAGGCCGTCCTGGTCGATCGCCTCGTCGCGGTTGTCGGCGACCAGGCCCTCACCTGGCGCGACGTCGAGGCGGCGCGGCTCCTCGGGTCGATCGCTCCGGAGGGATCGGCGGCGGAGGACATCGATCGGCTCATCACCCGTGAACTGATGCACGACGAGGTCGGACGGATCGCCACGGGCGAACCCTCGGGCGACGCCGTCGACCAGCGGTTGGCCATGGCGCGACGTCGCGCTGGCGGACCGGAGGCGTTTCGGACCGCCCTCGGGGCCCTGGGCCTCACCGAGGTGTCTGCGCGGTCATGGGTGGCTGACGATCTTCGGATCGAGATCTACCTCGACCAGCGCTTCACGGCGGCGGCCCAGCCCACGGAGTTGGAGGTGGCGCAGGCGGCGGCGCGGGCCGCTGGCCGGCCCGCGACACCAGAGCAGCTTCAGGAGGCGCGCCGGTCGCTGATCGCGGAGCGGCGTGCCGCACTCGTGGGCGACTGGCTCTCGGGTATCCGCGGCCGCACCGTGGTTCAGATCGCGGGGAGGCCGTGACGCCTCCGTCCATCGGCGCCGGGCCTGTGCGGGTCTGGCGAGGCCTTCTCGCTCGAGTGGGCGTCGTGCTGCTGCTCGCGGCGTATCTCGCGGGGCCGGGCTGGGTCCTGCTGGCCTCGCCGTTGCTTCCGGGCTGGCTCCGGGCGGGCCTGCTCGCGCTGATGGGCCTGGCGGTCGTGCGTCCTCGCTGGTCGCCCGCGGTGCTGATCGGCGTCGTGCCCCTGCTGCCGATCTGGCCGTCGCTCGTCCCGTCCGTGCCCGAAGGCCTGGTGCATCTGGTGGTCTCCACCCAGGCCGTGCCGTGGCTGCTGCGCCGACTGGTCGGCCGCCACGACGGCGGCAGCACCATGGCTCCCGGCTGGGCCGTGTTCGTGGCCGTCGCCACCGTCTCACTGGCCGTGACCCTCACGCCGGAGCCCTGGCGGGGCCTCGACATGGGACACGTCTGGCGACAGGTCGATGCGCAGGTACCCGCTTACATCTTCGAGGCCGATGACAGGACGGTGCGCCGGGCGCTGGCGGCATGGACGGTGATGATCGACGGCCTCGCGTGCGCGCTGATCGTCGGGTGGGCGGTGACCCGCGAGACACGGGAGCGGACGCTGCACGCGGCCGGCGTGTCGGCGGCGCTGACGGCGGTGGCCGGCATGGCACAGGCCGCCACGGGCATCGGCCTGCAGTCCGCCTGGCGGGTGTTCGACGCGGGCATCATCCGCATCAACGCCACCTACGTGGACCCGAACGCCCTCGCGGCGTTCTACGCCCTCGTCGGGCCGATCCTGGCCGGGCTGACGTTGCGATCGGCGGGCTGGCGGCGGGCGGCATGGGGCGCGGCCACGGCGCTCGTCGTCGTCGCCGTCGTGATGACGGCGGGCCGGGCGGGCCTCGTGGCCCTGGCGGCCGGGTTCCTGGTGGCCGCGTGGACAGGCGTGCGGTATGGCCTGGACTCGATCGATCCCTGGGTGGTGGTCCGGCGCCACGCCCGGCGCGCGGTGGCCGCGGTTGTCGTGGCCATCGCCGTCCTCGTGGCCTGCCTCACCGTGATCGGCACGGCCCGGGACGTGCGGCACGAGCAGCAGACCTCGTACCTGCACACATGGCTGTACACCTTCAACCTGCGTCAACCGCCCGACGCCGTGGCCAAGGGCCGCCTCGCGGTCTGGCGTATCGCGCGCGAGATGGTGCGTGAGCATCCGCTGGTGGGGCAGGGGCTCGGTGAATCGGTCACCCAATTCGAGCGCGTGCGCGCAGCGCTCGCCATCGACTCACTGCCCCGCGACGCGCGGTTGTCGCCGCACAACACCTACCTGCTCGTCGCGGCCGAACTCGGCGTGCTCGGTCTCGCGGCCTTTCTCCTGATGCTCGCCGCCGTCGTCATCGGCGTCCGGTCGCCGGGCAACCTCGTCGCGCGGACGTCGGCCTCATGGCCGACGGCCGGCCTGATTGGCGGCCTCGTCGCATACGGACTGACGATGCTCACGGGCGATCGCATCCTGCTGCGGGAGGACGTCGTGGCCGGCACCATCTGCGCAGCGCTGGCCACGCTGCGAGCCCGTCCCCTGCCGCGCGCCTGGCATGTCGCGGCCCTCGCTGTCGTCAGCGTCGCGCTCGTCTCCTGGCCCGTGCGCACCGGATGGGCGGGCGACGGGCCCCGAATCGTGTCGGCGCCTCCGCACGAGGGCCTGCACGCCGACCAGATTGGCCCACGCGGCGAGACCTACCGCTGGACCACGGGCGAGGCGGTCCTCTATGTGCCCGCCGGCACGCGCCGCGTGACGATTCCGGTCCGGAACCTCTCGCCCCAGACGCAGCGGCTCGACATCGAGGTCGATGACCGCCCCGCCGATCGTCGCGATCTCGCTCCCGGGCCCTGGGTGACGTTGGATTACCGCCTCCCGCCCCGCCCCGACAGGCGCTGGCACGCCATCCGCCTGCGCGTCTCTCCCACCTGGCAGGCGCCGGGTGACGGACGCGTCCTCGGCGTGGTCATCGGCGAGTGGGGCTACCAGTGACCACCCCTCCACGGTAGGGCGGCGTGTCCCACGCCGCCGTGGGGCCTCACCGGCGCGGTCGGAGACCGCGCCCTACCGTTCCCCGGGTAGCCGTCGACCTTCAGGTCGACGGTGTGCGGGTCACGGCACCGGCGGCAGCAATCCGTTCCGCGATGCGTACTGGTAGAGGGCGATCTGCAGCAGGTTGAACAACGCGTGCGAGACGGCCGGCGCGACCATGCTTCTGCGCGCCAGGTAGATGGCGCCCCACAGCAGGCCGAGCATGCCCGTGACGATGGCCGCGTCGATGCCCTGGGTCAGGTGGCCGAGCCCGAAGGCCACGCTGAAGAGCACGAGGCCGAGGCGTGCGCCCCCGAGGTCGGTGTCGAAGCGATGCAGGATGAAGGCGCGCTGCACTTCCTCGCGCACGCCGCCAGCCAGGACGACGACGACAGCGAAGATCGCGACCCGCCAGGGTGACGTCAGCATCGCCTGGAGCGGGTTCTCCGGGACGTTGTGCAGCCACGGAGCCACGGCCTTGAGGACTGCGGACAGACCGATCATCAGGCCGAACACGACCGGCAGCCACGCCAGGCCTCGTCGCGCCTCGCGCCAGAGCGGGCCGCTCCCGAGCAGCACGCGGGTCGCACGCTCGTCGCGCACCCGCAGGAACACGACGACGAGTCCCACGATGGCCAGCGTATCGAGCAGCGAGACGGCGACGACGAACCAGAAGGGGAGTGCGTCTGCCGTCACGCGCGCCCCGAGGGCCACCAGCAGTCCGCCGATGAGCAGTTGCGTCGGGAAGCCCGAGCACAGCAGCACCTCGAGCAGGGACAGTACGCGCGACGGCCGAGGTGTCCCGGCCACGGGCGTCTCGATTGGTCGAGACGGGTCGTCGAGGGTGTCCGGGCCTGTCACCGTGTAGATGTTACGCTGTCAGGGCCATGTCAGGTGCGATGCAGCCGATGCGAAACGACGACCCCATGCCGGAGGAGGCCACCGGCGAGCGCGTCCTCGTCGTCGAAGACGACCGCGCGGCGCGAATCGGCCTGACCGAACTCATCCGGGCCTGGGGCTACGTCGCGGAGGGCGCCGCCGACGGCGAAGAGGCCCTGGCGAAGATCACGACGTTCCGGCCGGGCATCGTGCTCACCGACCTCGTGATGCCCCGCATGGACGGGCTGGGACTCCTGCGAGCGCTTCACGACCAGCTCACGGACCTCTGCGTAGTCATCCTGACCGCCCAGGGGACCGTCGAAACCGCCGTCGAGGCCATCCGGGAAGGTGCGTACGACTACCTCACCAAGCCCGTCGATCCGCAGCGCCTGCAGATCCTCCTCGACAAGGCCGTGGAACGGCAGGAGACGCGGCGCGAGGTGCGGGTGCTGCGGCGACAGCTTCGCGACCAGGGGAGCTTCGGCCGCATCATCGGCAACAGCCCCGCCATCCGGAAGGTGTACCGGACGCATCGAGCAGGCCGCGCCGACCGCGGCGCGTCGGTGCTGATCTGGGGCGAGTCCGGCACCGGCAAGGAACTCGTGGCGCAGACCATCCACCAGCTCAGCGCCGCGCGCCCGCAGCCGTTCGTCGCGATCAACTGCGCCGCCATTCCCGAGACGCTGCTCGAGAGCGAGCTCTTCGGCCACGAGAAGGGCGCGTTCACCGGCGCCGTCGAGCGCCGGCTCGGCTGCTTCGAGCTGGCGCACGGCGGCACGCTGTTCCTCGACGAGATCGGCGAGATGGCGCCCGCCACGCAGGTCAAGCTGCTGCGCGTGCTCCAGGAGCGCACCTTCCGCCGTCTCGGCGGCCGCGCGGAGCAGGCCGTCGACGTGCGCGTCATCGCGGCGACCAACGTCAATCCGCTCGAGGCCGTGCAGAAGGGCAGGCTCCGCGAGGACCTGTACTACCGGCTCAACGTCTTCACGATCGAGCTGCCGCCGCTGCGCGAGCGGCGCGAGGACATCCCGCTGCTCGTCGCAGTCGTTCCTCGAGGAGTTCAGCAGCGCGCAACGGCAGGGACGTGCGCGGGCGTCGTCGCACGAGGCGCTGCGCGCTGCTCGAGCAGTACCACTGGCCGGGCAACGTCCGCGAGCTGCGCAACGTGATCGAGCGCGCCACCATCCTGGCGCCCGGCGAGTTCATCGAGGCTGCGCAGCTGCCGCCGGAGCTGTCGGCGGCGCCCGCTGGTGCCGCGATCCGCCACCAGATCACGCTCGCGCCAGGGACGACGGTGGACGAGGCCGAGATGCGCCTCATCGAGATCACGCTGGCGCACACGGGCCAGAACAAGACGCGGGCGGCCGAGCTGCTCGGCATCAGTCTCAAGACGCTGCACAACAAGCTGAACCGGATGAAGGAGCGCGACCAGTCCGCCGACTGATTGCGACGCCGCGCATGCGTCTGAGCTACCAGACTCGGCAGGCGCTCGGCGTCACCTGCATCGTCTCGCTGACGGTGATGGCGATGAGCGTGCTCTACCTCGCGGCGCAGGCCCACACCCTGCTCGCCGAGAGCGAGTTGCGAGGCCGGATGCTGGCCAACGCCACGTATCAGCAGGCGTTCACGCTCGTCCGGAGCCGCGACTCCGCGGCCGCCGACCTGCAGGCCGATCCCGGCCTGCGGGCCATCCTGCTCTCGGCCATCGGGTTCGCCGAGAACGTCACCTACGCCACCATCACCGACGTGCGCGACAACGCGCTCGTGCACAGTTCGCCGACGCTCGAGGGCACGCTCGTCGCCGCCCAGCCCTCGCTCGAACAACTGCTCCAGGGGGGTCCGCTCACGCAACTGCGCGGCGTGTGGGAGCAGCGGACCTACGAGGTCACGCAGCCGCTGCTGCTCGGCGACGAGCGCTTCGGGTCGATCCGTATCGGTGTGTCGACCGTGTTGATCTGGGCGGGCCTCAAGGATGCGCTCAAGCCCATCGCGTGGGTCTCGGCCGCAGCCATCCTCCTGGCGACGCTCGTGTCCTGGCTGATGGCCCGGCGCTTCCTGCGCCCCATTCACGTCCTCCAGAGCAGCATGGCGCGTCTCGGCCAGGGTGAGGAGGACGTGCGTCTCGACCTGCCGGACCAGGACTTCAAGGACCTCGGCACGTCGTTCAACGCCCTCAGCCAGTCGGTCTCGTCGATCCGCTCGCAACTGGTCGAGCAGGCGCGCCGCGCCGAGTCGGTGGTCGAGCACCTCGAGGACGCCGTGGCAATCGTCGGACCCCACGGCGACGTCGTGTTCGCCAACGCCGCCATGAAGGCGCTGCTGCCCGCGCTCGAACCGGGCGTCCCGCTGGCTGCCGTCGTCGACGAGGCCCATCCGGGCAGGGAACTCGTCGAGCAGGCGCTGGCACTGGGCGCGTCGCGCGGGCCCGTGATGGCCGACCTGCCGTCGGGCGACGGCGAGTCGCGCAGCCAGCGGCAGCTCATGGCGCACCCGATCGCCCACCCCGCGCGCGGCCTGGTGGGGGTGATGCTCGTGGCGCGCAACGTCGGCGCGCTGTCGCAGTTGCAGTCCACGCTGCGATACTCGCGGAAGCTGGCCTCGCTGAATCGGCTGCTGGCCGGTGTGGCACACGAGGTGAAGAACCCCCTCAACGCCATGACCATCCACCTCGAGTTGCTCAAGCAGAAGCTCGGCCGTCGGGCTCCCGCCCTCGCCAGCGCCCCGGTCGGTTCCGGGACGCCGGCAGAGGTGGCGGCGACAGGGGCAATCGCGGCCGAGGCGCCGTCACTGCCGGACGGCACCATGAGCCACGTGTCGATCATCGGCGAGGAGATCCGCCGGCTCGACCAGGTGGTGCAGGGTTTCCTCCGCTTCAGTCGTCCGGAAGAGCTGCAACCCGAGTCCGTAGTCGTGACGACGCTGCTCCAGGACATCGTGGATGTCGTGCGCCCGCAGGCCGAACAGCAGGGGATCGCCGTCGTAATGGACGTGCCGGCTGTGCCGGTGTCCATCCAGGTGGATCGGTCGATGGTCCGGCAGGCGCTGCTCAACCTTGCGCTCAATGCCATCGACGCCATGCCGGCGGGAGGATCGCTGACGCTGCGGTCGCAGGTGGTAAAGGACCAGCAAGTGCAAATCGACGTGACGGACTCGGGCGTGGGAATCGCACCCGAGCATCTCGGGCGGGTCTTCGACCTGTACTTCACGACGCGAGAACAGGGCAGCGGGCTCGGCCTCTCGATGGTGTACCGCACCGTGCAGCTGCACGACGGCACGATCGACGTGGAGTCGACGCCCGGCCGGGGCGCCACGTTCCGCGTGCGGTTGCCGCGCGCCTGATGGAACCGGAGGGGATGTGACACGTGGGAAGGGCATGCGACGACGTCTGACCCGTCTGGCCGCCGTCACGCTGCTTGCGCTGCCGGCGGCGTCGGGCTGCGCCCGGAGTCGCCCCGCTGTGGCTCCGACTCCCCTGGCGCTCGAGATGCCTCCGCCGCCCGCGCGGGTCATTTCCACACCGCCCGAGCCCATCGCGCCGACCGAGGCGACCACCGTCGACAGGCCGGCGATCGCCGCCCGCCCTGCACGCGGGCGTGCGGTGCCGTCCCGCCCCGATCCTGCCCGACAGGCCGAACCGGCCCGCACGGAGCCGCCCGATGGCGCCGCCGTGCCGGCGGCGCCGGAGCCGGCTCCCGCGAGCGGCCCGCTCCTGCGGACACCACAGACGGCCGACGAGAGCGACGCGGAACGCCGGACGCGCCAGGTCCTCGATCGCGCCGGGGCGCTGCTCGACAAGGTCAACGCGGCCACGCTGGGCCAACAGGCCCGGCAGCAGCACGAGACGGCCAGGCGGTTCATCGCGCAGGCCCAGCAGGCGCTCGTCGACAGGAACTACGTGCTGGCGGCGTCGCTGGCCGACAAGGCCGAGACGCTCGCACGCGGCCTCAGCCGGTAGGGCGAGGCGGGCCAGGGGACGCGGGTCAAGGGAAGAGGGACAAGGGACGAGTCACAAGGGGGACAAGGGACGAGGGACAAGGGGACGAGTCACAAGGGCAGCCAAGGGACAAGGGACAGGGTGGGACCGGCTGGAATTCAAGGGACACGGAACAAGGGCAGCGACGGCAGCCGGTTCCGGACCACGCGCCTGCGTCATACAATCGCGTGGTCCACATACACGGAGTCGGGATGCGGCGTCCGGCCTCGTAGCGGCCGGACGTGTCCCGGCTTACGTAGAGGCCGGACTTGTCCGGCCGGGCATTCCGACCGGGTTACGTAGCGGCCGGACTTGTCCCGGGTTGCGTAGCGGCCGGACTTGTCCGGCCGGCAGCCTGGTCGCGTGGCTGATCGCTCCGAGGAGGCCGCATGTCGGTCCAGTCCCTGTCGCTCGGGCGTGCCGTTGGCGCTGAGGCCCCTTGTGCCGAGGGGCGTGCCCGCGGGCCGCGCGTCCTGGACACCACCCGGCCACGCCTCACGGGTGACGGCCAACCGATTCTCGTTCACCGCCTGGGGCTTCACGGGGCTGCCCTCGGTCCAGATCTCGACGCCACCAGAGACAGCCGGCCAGAGGGACGGTGATCGTGGCTGACGAGTCGGCACCGGCGTCGCGCGTCGCACGGTTCGGCGCGTTTCAGCTGGACCTGCGGTCAGGTGAGCTGGTCGGCAACGGTCAGCGCCAGCTCCTGCCGGATCAACCGCTGACGATTCTCACGCTCCTGCTGCAGCACCCGGGCGAGCTCGTGCTGCGAGACGAGCTGCGGCGGCAACTGTGGTCCTCCGACACGTTCGTCGACTTCGAGCACGGGCTCAACGCGGCAGTCAAGCGCCTGCGGGCCGCGCTGGGTGACTCGGCCGATGCGCCGCGCTACATCGAGACCGTCCCTCGGCGGGGATATCGGCTCATCGCCCCCGTGGTCGGCTCCGTCGCTCCGACCCCGGACGCGTCCATCGCCTTCGACGGCAGCGCGGCGCCGGCTCCACGTGCGGCGGACGCACGGTCCGTGGCACGAAGCCCTGATGCGGAAGCGGACACCAGGACCGTGGCCCCTGTGCCCGGTGCCCGGAACCCGGTACCCGGAACCCGACCACGGCGCAGAGCTCCACTTGCCGTGGTGGCAGGCCTCGCGACAGCCGTGGTCGTGATCCTGGCGGCTCTCGCGGTTGCGCAGTACGTGCGGGCACGTGGGACCGTGGCATCCGGCGAACCGACTCCACGTGTCCGATCCCTTGCCGTCCTGCCCTTCGAGGATCTGTCGGCAGGCAAGGACGTGCCCTATGCCGACGGGCTGACCGAACTGCTCATCGCCGAACTCAGCACGCTCGACGGTCTCGACAAGGTCATCGGGCGGCAGTCGGTGGCGCGCTATCGGGCGGCGCCGATTCCTGTTCGCGACGCGGCGCGCGCGCTCGAGGTCGACGCGGTCGTCACGGCGAGCGTCCTGCGTTCAGCCGGTCGACTGCGGGTCACGGCGCGCCTGGTCGACGGCCTCACGGAGCGACATCTGTGGGCCGCGACCTACGAACGCCCCGACGGCGAGGTCCTGCTCATCCAACGCGACATCGTCGAAGCGATCGTCGGTGCCATCCATCTGGTGCTGGGCCAGATGCGCTCGCCCGAATGCCGCAGAGCGCGGCCGGTCGACGTCGCCGCCTTCGACGCGTACATCGCGGGTCGCGGGCGGTCGACGCCGGGTCGGTCGACACGGACCGAGGCGATCGGGCACTTCGAGACGGCTACGCCCTCGACCCCAAGTTCGCGCCCGCGTACGCGGCGCTGTCGCGCGCGTTGTGGTCGAGGCGCGATGCTCGGCATCCCACCGATGACGCGCACGCCAGGGGCAAGGTCGCGGCGACCCGGGCTATTACCCTCGACCCGAATCTCGGCGACGCGCACGCGGCCCGCGGGCGTGCTGACCCTGTACGGCGACTGGGACTGGGGACGGCCGACGTTGCTCTCAGGACGGGCCGCTGGCGCTGAGTCCCAACAGCGCGATGGTTCGCACCGCACGTGTCCCACTTCTCGTCGCTGGCCGCCCGCTACGACGAGGCGATCGACGAGGCGCACCGAAGCGTCGAACTCGAGCCCTCATCGTACTCTGCCAGCGGCCACCTGCCCTGGGCGACCTTCCATGCGCGTCGATACGAAGACGCGGTCGAACTCTGGCGTGTCGCCTCTCGACTCGGCGGCGATCCCGTCGATCAGGGCCTTGCCGTTCTTGCCCTTGCCAGTGCGGGGCGGGTCGATGACGTACGGACATCCTGCCCGGCCGGGGGCACGGGAATGCTCCCCTGGCGGTGCGCACAGGGTCATGCGTTGCTGGGTAATGCGACCCCAGCGCGCTTGTCGCTCGCGAAGGCTGCGGATATGGGGCTGCTGATGCTGGCCGAGACGCACGCCGCGCTCGGAGACGTGGATGGCACCCTTGACGTGCTCCAGCGCGCCTACGACACCCACGACGTTGCCGTGCTCTTCATGAACGGCCCGTTGTTCGATTCAATCCGTCACGACCCGCGCTTCGTCAGCCTGCAACGGCGCCTGAACTACCCGACCCTGGCGGCGGGCGCCGCGCGCGATACCGCATCGACCCGGTCCTCGTCGAGGTGAGACCTGCGCACGACGCGGTCGTCCTGCGTCTGCCGGGCCGTCAGGGACAATCTGGTCCGCGATGGCCAGCCGGGATGGGCACCAACACCTCCGGCGGTCACCTCACCGATTTCTGTCCGCGGGGCATACGGACTCCTCATGCCATGCCGTACACACGAGATTGGCGACAGGCTCGACGTCAGCCCGTCCGTATCCCGCGTCCTCCTCCTCCCGTGTGCCTTGAACTCTCCTCACTTGTCCCGTGGCTCTCCTTGTGACTCGTCCCCTCTTCCCTTGTCACTTTTTTGCCCGTGCGCAAAGTACCTGCCATCTTCGTCGCGGGGGGCGCATCGCCGTAAGTCACCGTGCTGGAAGGCGTTGCGGCTGATTCGGTCGAGTGCCTGTATATTGGGTGTGTCGCACGCCGGACGCACAAGATGTGGTGTAAATTCCCGTTGACAACCAAAACCGACGGGAGCATAGTGGCAACCCGAAGCGCCGAAGTCCGCCCTACCGGGAGCGCCCAGCCCCTCGGAGTGGCGTGCCCCCGTGTCCGAACGAGCGAGGGCAGGTCACAGGACGGATTGCGCCTCCCACATCGATGTACGGCTGCGCGCCGGCGTGCGCGCGGCACGTCTGCCGTCCCGGAAGGGACGGCATGGCACACCCATCGATGCGGGATGCCGCCGGAGCTTCACTGGGGTGGTTTGACCGAGAGTTTGCCGCGCCGACCCCGGGGTAGGGTTCGCGCCGGCCTGAGGAGGCAGGGAAATGCAGTCTGCACAGTCGGTCGAGAGCGTCCTCGGCCCGTCGACTGGCGCCACGGATGTCGCGACCGTACCGGGCCTGGAGTTTCCCCGGATCTTCACGCGCGACGGGGTCGACCCGTTCGACGAGGTCGAGTGGGAGACCCGTTCGGCGATCATCGGCAACGAGAAGGGCGAGGTCGTCTTCGAGCAGCGCGACGTCGAGATCCCGAAGTTCTGGTCGCAGATGGCGACCAACGTCGTCGTCTCGAAGTACTTCCGCGGCACCGTCGGCACGCCGGAGCGCGAGCGCAGCGTCCGGCAGCTGATCGGCCGCGTGGTCGACACGATCACCGGCTGGGGGCGCGCGCAGAAGCTACTTCGCGAGCGAGGACGACCTGCAGGCCTTCAGCGACGAGCTCACGCACCTGCTCGTGTACCAGAAGGCCGCCTTCAACTGCCCGGTCTGGTTCAACGTGCGGCGTCGAGCCGAAGCCGCAGTGCTCGGCCTGCTTCATCAACTCGGTCGAGGACACGATGGAGTCGATCCTCGACGCTGGCCAAGACCGAGGGCATGCTCTTCAAGTACGGCTCGGGCACCGGCACGAACCTCTCGGCGCATCCGCTCGTCGAAGGAGCGGCTGGCCGGCGGCGGCACGGCCTCCGGGCCCGTGTCCTTCATGAAGGGCTTCGACGCCTTCGCCGGCGTCATCAAGTCCGGCGGCAAGACGCGCCGCGCGGCCAAGATGGTGATCCTCAACGTCGATCACCCGGACATCGTCGAGTTCATCAACTGCAAGGCCGAGGAGGAGAAGAAGGCCTGGGCGCTGATCGACGCCGGCTACGACGGCTCGTTCAACGGCGAGGCCTACGGCTCGGTCTTCTTCCAGAACGCCAACAACTGCGTGCGCGTCACCGACGAGTTCATGCGCGCCGTGCTCGACGACGGCGACTGGACAGACGCGCGCGGTGCGCGACGGCGACGCCGATGGACACGCTACAAGGCGCGCGACCTGATGCAGCAGATCGCCGAGGCCACGCACGTCTGCGGCGACCCCGGCATGCAGTTCGACACGACGATCAACGACTGGCACACCTGCCCGAACACCGGCCGCATCAACGCGTCCAACCCGTGCTCCGAGTACATGTTCCTCGACGACTCGGCCTGCAACCTGGCGTCGCTCAACCTGATGAAGTTCGTCGACGAGCGACGGCGAGTTCGACGTCGACGGCTTCCGGCACGCCGTGCCGCGTCGCTCATCACCGCGCAGGAGATCATCGTCGACAACGCCAGCTACCCGACCGAGCGCGATCGCGCGAGAACAGCCACGACTACCGGCCGCTGGGCCTGGGCTACGCCAACCTCGGCGCGCTGCTGATGTCGCGCGGCCTGCCGTACGACAGCGACGAGGGCCGCGACTATGGCGGCGGCGATCACCGCGCTGATGACCGGCGAGGCCTACGCGCAGTCGGCGCGCGATCGCGCGCGACCACGGCGGTCCGTTCGAGGGCTACGAGGAGAACCGCGAGCCGATGCTCGCGCGTGATGCGCAAGCACCGCGACGCCGCTGCAAGACGATCGACCGCGACCGACGTGCCGACGGACCTGCTGCGAGGCGCGCGCAGGCGGCGTGGGACGAGGCGCGTCGAGCTCGGCGAGCAGCACGGGTTACCGCAACGCGCAGGTCACGGTGCTCGCGCCGACCGGCACCATCGGCTTCATGATGGACTGCGACACGACGGGCGTCGAGCCCGACATCGCGCTGGTCAAGTACAAGAAGCTGGTCGGCGGCGGCCTGATGAAGATCGTCAACAGCACCGTGCCGATGGCGCTCGGCGAAGCTCGGCTACTACCGCGCAGCAGATCGAGGAGATCGTCGACTACATCGACGAGCACGAGACCATCGAGGGCGCGCCGCACCTCGAGGACGGAGCACCTGCCGGTCTTCGACTGCGCCTTCAAGGCCGCGCAAGGGCGAGCGCTCCATCCACTACATGGGGCACATCAGGATGATGGCCGCCGTGCAGCCGTTCCTCTCGGGCGCGATCAGCAAGACGGTCAACATGCCCGAAGGACGCCACGCGTCGACGAGATCAGGCAGGCCTACATCGAGGCCTGGAAGCTGGGCGTCAAGGCCGTCGCCGATCTACCGCGACGGCTGCAAGCGCACGCAGCCGCTCAACACCGCGAAGGACAAGCAGCCGGCCGAGGCGGCCGCGGCCGGCTGTGCCGCAGCCGGTGCGGCGCAGGCTGCCCGACGAGCGGCAGTCGATCACCCACAAGTTCGCCATCGCCGGCCACGAGGGCTACATCACCGTCGGCCTCTACGAGGACGGCCAGCCGGGCGAGATCTTCCTCGTCATGGCCAAGGAGGGCTCGACGATCTCGGGCTTCGCCGACGCCTTCGCGCAGGCCATCTCGCTACGCGCTGCAGTACGGCGTGCCGCTGCAGGTGCTCGTCGACAAGTTCAGCCACGCGCGCTTCGAGCCGTCGGGCTTGACGCAGCAACCCGGAGATCCCCTTCGCCAAGTCGATCGTGGACTACATCTTCCGCTGGATGGCGACCAAGTTCCTGTCGCCGGAAGCGCGCTTCCGCGCGGGCGTGAACATGCCGGATCCGACGCTCGCGTCGGTCGAGGGCACGGCCAGTTCGGCCGTGGAGGCCACCGTCGCCGCGGCGGCGGCCAGCGTGCCGTCGGCCAGGGGCTCGGAGTTTGCCGCGATCCAGAACCAGGAGGACGCGCCGCCGTGCACCACCTGCGGCTCGATCATGGTCCGCAGCGGCGCCTGCTACAAGTGCGCCAACTGCGGGACCACCAGCGGATGCGCGTGAAGCCGTGAGGTAGGGCGGCGTGTCCCCACGCCGCCGTCCCCCTGAGGTAGGGCGGCGTGTCCCACGCCGCCGTCGGACCAACGGACGAGCGCCCGGACGGCTTCCACCGTCCGGGCGCTCGCATTTGGATGGTGGCGCGACACGTCGCGCCACCTCGTGAGGTCGTACCGGCCAGCCACTCAGCGCTGATCGTGGGGAACGGTCACGATCGCGGACATCGATCGCGTGTTGCCGGCCAGGTCGGTCCCACTCACGATGACCTCGTACGTCCGCCCGTCCCTGTCCTGCCCGAGCCGCATGGCCTCCAGCATCAGGGTGAACGAGTAGGTGCCGCCGGGCCCCAGCGCGACCGGGCCCGTGGGCTGCACCGTGCCGTACTCGTCGACCACCGTGAACACGACGGTACTGGGGTCGATGCCCGACAGGCTGTCGGAGACCACGCCCGAGAACGTGTCCGGCACGAGCTTCCCGTTTGCGGGGTACAGCGTCGGGGCGCTCGCCGCGACCGTGATGGTTGGCAGGGTCTTGTCGATCCTGACCGTCACGACGTTGCTCGGAGCGCTGATATTGCCCGCCACGTCCCGCACGGTGACGGCCAGGGACGCGACCGCCGCCCCTTCGGCTCTGAGCGTCTGGCTCGCGGGGCACGCGTCCTCGGGGATCCCTGACAGCGCGTCCGTGCACGTGAAGGCCACCGTCACGTCGCCGTTGTACCAGCCCGCCGCGTTCGGTGCGGTCAGCGCCGCCGCCGTGACGGTGGGGCGCGTCTTGTCGATCTTCACGGTCACCACGTTGCTCGGCAGGCTCACGTTGCCGGCGGCATCGGTCACGGTGACCGCGGTCGAGGCGACCGCCGGCCCTTCGGCGCTGAGGATCTGGTCGGCCGGGCAGTTGCCCACCGGGATGCCGGACACGGCGTCGAGACAGGTGAAGTGCACCCTGACGTCGCGCGTATACCAGCCCGTCGGACCGGGCGCGAGCACCGCCGCCGCCGTGATCGTGGGCAGCGTCTTGTCGATCCTGGCCCGCACGACGTTGCTGGGGGCACTGACGTTGCCGGCGATGTCGGTGACGGTGACGGCCTGGGAGGCCACCGTCCCTTCGGCGCTGAGCGTCTGATTGGCGGGGCACGTGCCGGCGGCAATACCCGACACCGCGTCCGTGCACGTGAAGGCCACCGTCACGTCGCCGTTGTACCAGCCGGCCGCGTTCGGCGCCGTCAGGGCCGCCGCGGTAATCGTCGGCGCCGTCTTGTCGAGGCTCACGGTGACCACGTTGCTCGGGTCACTGACGTTGCCGGCCAGATCGAAGGCGGTGACCGCCGGCGAGCTGACCGACGCGCCTTCCGTGGTCAGCGCCACGTCCGTCGGACACCCGCCTGCCGGATCGATCCCGGAGAGATCGTCGGTGCAGGTGAAGTGCACCCGCACGTCCGACGTGTACCACCCCGACGCGCTGGAAGTGGCATTGAGCAGGGCCGCCGTGATCGACGGTGGAGTCTTGTCGATCTTCAGCCCAAGTGTCCCTTCGCCGGTGTTCCCGGCCAGGTCGTTGCAGTTCTCGGCCAGCATGATGGAGCCTTCGAAGGACGCGGTGGTGGAAGCCGGGCAGAGGCTCGGGTCCAGCCCAGAGCCACCCGCGTTGTCGGACCAGTGCCAGGTCACGGTGACGTCCGTGTTGTTCCAGCCGTTGGCATTGACCGCCGGTGACTGGGTCGGCGACGCGGTGGGGGCCGTGTTGTCGGGCGGCGGGGCGCTGGCGCTGTCGGTGAGCATCGCCTTGTAGATGTAGTCCTTGTCGTTGGCACTGGCCAGGACGCCCCAAGCCCAGAACGACCAGAACTCCTTGCCGCCTGGCTCCGGATGGACCAGGACGGCCACCTGGGACGAGGAAAACTTCTTCTGCAACTCGGCGACGATCGCATCCTTCCGGGCCCCGGCGCCGTCGCCGTTCTTGAACGTCTTGACGACATCGTCGAGCGCGTCCTGCAGGTTGCTCTCGCTCACCGAGGACGAGCCGGTCTCGGTGAGCCACAGGATGTGCGAGTAGTTCTCGACGTCGTAGAAGCCGGCTTTCACCCCGTTGTTGTCGTCGATGTAGACCTTCCAGGCCTCGTTCTTGCTGACGCCCGCGTGCACGTACTGTCCAGGCAGGAAGTACGTGAAGATCTCGGAGAGCATCGTGGCCCGTTCGTCCGCGTTGTCGCCACCGCCCACCTCGTCGTCGATGTGATACGCCGCGTTGGGGACCATCGCGTTGACATCGGCGTTGATCTCGGCGATGCGGTGGGGTTCGACCAGCCTGAAGTTGTGGGCGATGATCGCGTCGATGAGCGTCCCGCCGAAGAAGTCGCCCATCGTCACGCCGGTCCGCTGGACGTTGCGCTGGTCGAGCAGGTACTCGGTGAAGGCCTCGTTGACCCCGGGCTGTTCGAACAGCGTGCCGTTGGCGATGTCGTACGGCGCGAACAGCACGCCTTTTCCGGCCCCGTTCAACTGATTGAAGTAGAGCTTCGTGTCGCCGGTGTAGGCGCCGGTGTCCTTGTCGTAGCGCGGGTTGGCCTCATCGCGGACGAAGTCCCTCGCCCTCTCGTACTGCAGGTGGATCTGGCCGTAGGTGATTTCCCAGTCCTCCTGGTTGACCTGGTCGCCGAACCACGGGCCGTACTTGCGAAAGCCGGTGCCATCCTTCCAGCCACCCGGTCCTGCGGCGGTGGCCAGGAGCACGATCTTCCCGCGCACGTCGCCGAGTGTCGGGATGGGAACCGCGCTGCTGGTGCCGCCGGACGGGGTCCAGATGACGTGCTGGTACGTGGCGACGTAGTAGTCGACAAGCGCGGTGATCGTCACGTCGACGTCGGTCGCATCGTCGTGGTGATCCTCACGGCCGGCGTCTCCTATCTTCATCAGGATGGTCTCGGATGGGTGGGCCAGCAGGAACGTCTCCGCCGCCTTGAACACGAAGTCCAGCGACAGCTTGTCCTTGTCCAGGGCCGCGTCGGCTTCGAGGCAGTCGTAGGGCCCGTGGCCCGTGATCAGGTCGCTCGTGCCCTTGTCGTAGCGGAAGCGGATGTCCCAGACGCGAATGCCCGAGGCCAGCTGATTGGCGAGGTCGAGACCCTGGGTTTTGCTGACGATCGCGAGTGAGTAGAGGCCCTGGCCCGTGCACGTATCGTGCGAACCGGGGATCGAGAGCTCGGTGAGGCTGGTGGTGTCGGGAATCCACCGCATCCAGTCCGTATGCGTCGTCTCGACGACGTTCTTGTCGTTGAACACCCGCTTCTCTGCCGCACGCGCAGGCGCAGCGATTGCCCCCATCACGATGGCCGACAGGGCGACGAGACCCAGTCGCCGGGTCGCGTCCGCGACGCGCGGCCAGGCGCGCCGCCCCTCTGACGAGCGAGGCCCTGCCGGGCCGGCGCCAGGAGCTGTCCGGCGGTCGAGACGTGTCGAAAGCAGGTCGTGTCGCATCATGTTGCCCTCTCGGTTGGGACGCTTCGACCACGACGCCTTGGTCGAGGATCGTGCGGGAAGCGGAAGAGTGTCGACAGATTGCTGGAGCGTGGTGTTCACCGCAGATCCTCCCCGGCTGCAGCCGCGGCCGACGCGTCCTCTGGTCCGAAGAGCGCGTCCAGTAACCGATCGACGGCAGTACGCAGATCGGTTGCGTTGAAGGGCTTGAACAGCACGGCGCGGCGTGGGACGCGTGAGACGAACTGGAGCGCGCCTGGCCGGTGGGACGCGTCGCCGGTGACGAGCAGGATCGGGATGGTGCGCAGGCTGGCGTCGGCATCCAGCCGCTCGCAGAGCGCGAGTCCGTCGAGGTGCGGCAGGTTCATGTCCGCCAGCAGGACCTGCACCCGGCCGTCGCGCACCACCGCCCAGGCGCGTTCGCCGTCCTCGGCCTGGAGCAGTTCGCCAACGCGTGGACGACCCCTGAGGGAGCGCGCGATGTAGTCGCGCATCTCGGGGTCGTCGTCGACGATGAGGATGTTCGCCCTGGTGTTCATCCACGCTTCCGTCCCAGGCAGCGGCCCGACGTGGACCGCCTAGGTGGAAGCTATGGTGGGCGTGTCGGGATCGTTATCCGTTGCGTCCGGATGCGTTGCCGCCGCGTCCGGTCGGACGCCAGGACCACGATTCCGGACGCGGGGGACAGCGCCGGCCGCTCCCGGCGCCTCGACTCACGACGTTGCGGGCTTCTTTCCCGGGATGCGTTCGGTCGGCGTGCACCCGTAGGACTCCCGGAACGCCCGTGAGAAGTGCGACACGCTCTTGAACCCGACCGCGTAGGCGATCTCGCCCACCGACCCGGCTCCGGCCTCGAGCATCTCCGCGGCGCGCTGGAGCCGGCGGCGCTTGATCAACTCGGCCGGCGTGACGCCGGCGGCTTCGCCGAGGCGCGCGAACATCTGCGAGCGCCCCTGGCCGAGCAGGTGCGCGAGGTGGGCGACGCCGAAGCTCTCGTCGGCGAGGTGATCGTCGATGATGCGCGTCGCCGCCTCCAGGTACGCCTCGTCGGCCGAGCGCAGTGCGGAGCTGGCGTCGACGCCGGCCGGCTTGTACCGCTCGTGCAGGCGCTGCCGCGTGCGCAGCACGGCCTCGACGTTGGCGACGAGTTCGGCCGCATGGAAGGGCTTGGCGAGGTAGCCGTCGGCGCCGAGGCCGTAGGCGGCAACACGGTCCGCGACCTCGTGGCGGGCGGTGAGCAGGATGACGGGCACGAAGTCCAGGGTGGGATCCTCCCGGAAGGCGCGCAGCAGGCCGAGGCCGTCCAGCCCCGGCATCATGACGTCGGTGATCACGAGGTCTGGCGTCTCGCGCCGGGCGTGCTCGAGAGCGGACTCCCCGTCGCGCGCCTCGGCGATCCGGAAGTGCGCGACGAGGTGCTTGCGAACCAGGGTGCGCAGGTCGTCGTTGTCGTCCACGACCAGCAACAACGGCCTGTCACCGTCGTCCACGTCGGTCGAAGCGGATGCCAGGGATGATGGACCGGCCTCCTCGGCCGGCCGGGACGCGGCCGGGAACGGGACCGGGGCCTCCTCTGCACCCGCGGCCCGCAGGGGCAGGACCACCCGGAAGCGGCTTCCCGCGCCCCGCTCGCTGGCGACCTCGATTCGACCGTCGTGCAGCTCGACCAGTTCGCTGGCAAGAGACAGCCCGATGCCGGTGCCCGGCTGGCTCGAGTGCTGGCCGGCGTGCGCCTGGTAGAAGCGGTCGAAGATGCGGTCCAGATCCTCCCGGGCGATGCCGATCCCGGAGTCCTCGACGGTGAACGCGATCTCGTGCGTGGCGTCGGTCCTGGCCGCGTGCAGGCCGACGCGGCCGCCACGCTCGGTGAACTTGAACGCATTGGCGAGCAGATTGGCGGCGACGCGCCGAAGCTGCGCCGCGTCGCCGCGCACCGGAAGCGGCTCATCGGGGACGTGGATCTCGAATCGGATGCCGCGCCGCTCGGCGAGTGCCGAGAAGTCCTGTCCCACGTCACGCAGCAGCGGGCCCAGGTCCAGGTTCGTCGCGTTCAACGTGAGCTGGCCGGCCTCGAGCCGTGCGAGCTCGAGGATCTGGTTCACCAGCTCGAGCACCGAACGCGAACTGCGGATCGCCGTCTGGAGTTCGCGCTCGGCGTCCTCTCCGATCTCGCCGTGCATGCCGCTGACGACGTCCTCGAGTGGACCAATCGTCAGGGTCAGCGGCGTGCGGAACTCGTGCGAGACGTTGGCAAAGAAGCGCGACTTCGCCTGGTCCATCTCCCAGAGGCGTGCGGCCTGCCGCTGCGCGGTCTCCATCGCCTCTTCGGCGATGGCACGCTGCGCCTCGGCCTGCTTACGCGCGGCGGCTTCGGCGTGTTGGGCGGCCTCGGTCGCGACCTTCTCCGCTTCGAGGTCGCGGGTCCGCTCCTGCACGACCGTCGCCAGTTCCCGCTCGCGCCGCTCGTGGGCACGCAGCCTGAACCGGAGCGCCAGGGCCAGTAACGCGAGGGCCAGGCCCGCGGCCAGCCTCCGGTGCCACACGTTCTCGTACCACGTGGGCGCGACGACGAGGGCGAGCGTCGTCGGCCCCGGTCTCCACACGCCGGAGCGGTTGGCCGCCTGAACCTCGAAGCGATACCGCCCGGGCGGAACGTTGGTGAAGTACGCGACCCGACGCGTGCCCGTCTCCTCCCATGTGTCACGGAAGCCCACGAGCCGGTAGCGGAACGTGAGGCTCTCCGGGGCCGAGAAGGACGGGGCGGTGAACGACAACGCGAACTCGCCCTCGCCCGGCGCCAGGCGCACCTCGCGCCCCGCTGGCCGGGACACCCCGTGCACGCGCACTTCCTCGACGAGCGCCTGCGGCGGCGGCGTCTCGGGCACCAGTCTCGCCGGGTCGATGCGGGCGACCCCCGCCTCGGTGGCGAAGTGCAGCACGCCGTGGTGGTCGACGAGCGATCCGCCCAACGTGGGCACCGAGCCGCTCGCCAGGCCGTCCCTCGCGCCGAACACCTCCGTGTGCACGCGTTCGGATCGGCCGGCAACCCACGACTCGAGTTCGTCGAGCGATGCCCTGACGATCCCGCGGTTCGTGCCCATCCAGAGACCGCCGGATCCGTCCAGGGCGAGTGCGGAAATGCCGTTCTCGTGCAGCCCGTCGGACTCGCGGATGGCGCGTACGGAGGAAGGGCGGCCATCGGCGCCTGGCCCCGTCCGCAGGCGGTTCAGACCGCGGCCCTCGGTGCCGATCCAGACGGTGCCGTTGGAATCCACCTGCACGCTGCGCGTGCGGTTCGACGACAGACCGTCAGCCTCGGTGAAGAGGTCGAAGCGGCCGTCATGAAAACGCAGCAGGCCTTCAGGACTCGTGAACCACAGCGTGCCATCGGGGCCTTCGTCGCCGAACTGCATCGGGCCCGCGGACGTGCCGCTGGAAGGCCCGAACGACTTCCACACCCCGTCGCGCCAGCGCCGGAGTTCCCCCTGCATCACGGACCAGATGGCTCCGTCGGAGGTCTGGTCGACGTCGAGCACGTTCTGCCCGCCACCCGCGACGGGGTCGAGCCTTCCTGCACGAAGGCAGTAGAGCTGCCTGGCCGCAACCCACATCGTGCCTTCGCGGTCGAAGGTCAGCGCCTCGGCACCACCAGGAATGAGGTAGCGAGGCTCGCCGCCGTCGGCTGGGGTCACGCCATCGGCATTCGCAACCCAGACCCGTCCGTCAGGGCCGACAGCGACCCCGCGAGGAGCCATGTCCGTTGCCAGCGAGTCGACGCGGGCCTCCTGCAGTCGCACCACGCCCGCCGAGGTCGTCCCGAGCCAGACGTTGCCTTCCCGATCGGCGACGATCGACGTCACGTCCCCCGGGGCGCGATACACCTCGACGCCGTTGCGCCGCACGCTCTTCCGGTCCGACGTCCACACCGCCCCGCCGGCGTCGGCGTTGAGGTGTTCGACCGGTGCCTCCGCGAGCCGTACCAGTCCCGTGTTCGTCAGGCTGAAAAGCCCGACCGAGGTGCCCAGCCAGATGCCACCGCGCCCGTCTGCGCCGATCGCCGTGGGGCGCCCACCTGTCAGCGACGCGATGCGCTCGACCGCGCCTGACGCCGCCCGGCGATAGATGCCGTCGGTCGCGGCCATCCACACCGCGCCGTCGGCCGTTTCGCAGGCATCCACGACCTGCGTCGGGACGCCGAGCGGCGCCGTCGTGCCCTGACTCAGGACGATCGCTGGCGAGTCGAGCGGGAACACGAGCACGTCCCCCGCCCGGGAGACCCAGATCGACGGGATGTTCAGCGCGGCCAGGTCGGGGTGCGCCGGCACGAAGCGTTCGCCCCGCAACACGTAGAGCCCGCGAGCCATCGCGAGCCACACCGTGCCGTCACGGGCAAAGCGCGGACGACGTACCCCGACGCGGGGGAGGCCCGACTCGGTGCCGTACGTCCGGACACCGGTCGCGTCGAGCACGCTGATCCAGGGCGCCGTCCCCCACGCCCACAGGCGGCCCTGGGCGTCCAGGCCGACCTCCGGCAGCAGGTTGTTCTCGATCCCCGTTGTGTTGCCGGCATCGAAGACCGACATGCGCACGCCGTCGAAGCGGACGAGGCCGTCGAGCGTGCCGAACCACAGGTAGCCGTCCGGAGTCGCGGCGATGCCGCCCACGTGGTGCACGGGCAGGCCCTCGGCCTGTCCCCACACGCGCGCAGTGTAGCGGGGCGGTTCGGCGGAGCCCGATGTGCCAGAGAAGGCGAGAGACGCGAAGGCCAGGAACCCGATGACTCGGGACAGCGCGATCACGACCCGAAGCCTAGCATCGTGTACCGACCGGCACCGACAACACATCGGTCCGGCGCGTTCCTCCCCGGTTGCCCGCGGGCCGGCGGCGCCACCATCACGACACGCCGGAGTCCGGTCCAGCCGAGTCCGCCACTGGTATGGACGTGTGGCGGCCGTGAGCATCGGCCCACGCCTGGCTAGGGCATGTACTGGCCGCCGTTGACTTCCACGACCTGACCGGTCACGTACCCGGACAACGTCTCCGACGCCAGGTAGAGGAACGTACCCGCGCACTCGTCCGCGGTGCCGAGGCGGCCAAGCGGGATGCTCGCGCGCATCGCCTCCAGCTGCTGCGGCGTCGAGTACCGCTCGTGGAACGGCGTCGTCACCACGCCAGGCGACACGGCATTGACGCGGATGCCGTCGCCGGCGAGTTCGCGGGCCCATCCGTGCGTCGCGGTCGAGATGAAGCCCTTGGCGGCGGCGTAGAGCACGGCGCCGCCAGCGCCGCCCGTGCGCGCCGCGATCGAGGTGACGTTGATGATCGTGCCGCCACCCTGGTGCCGCATGATCGGCACCACCTCGTGGACCAGCATCACGACCTGCGTGACGTTGAGCGCCAGCACCTCGTGCAGGTGGTCCTCCGTGTACTCGGCGATGCTCCGGCGTCCCAGCATCCCGCCGGCGTTGTTGATCAGCACGTCGATCCGCCCGTACCGGGCCATCGTCTCGGCCACGATGCGGGGGACGGCCGCGGCGCCACCGAGGTCGCCCTGCGTGAGCAACGTCTCGGCGCCGAGCGCCCCCGCGGCGCTGGCGACAGCGCCGGCCTCGTCGGCACTCGCGTTGTAGTGCAGGGCCAGCCGGCTGCCCGCCCGGGCGAATGCCAGGGCCGCCGCGGCGCCAATGCCAGTCGATGCCCCCGTTATCAGGACGACGCGATCACGCAGGTCAGTCACACAGCCACTCCCTTTCTGGACGGGCTCATGCTAGCAAATCGAGCGAATCGCACGCCGCACGCGTCACCTCGCCACCTTCCACTGGCGCATCCACCACCCGAGCGCGTACAGGTGGTCCATGTGATCCGGGGCGGAGTTACCCGCGAAGCCCAGCACGTGGAAGCCGCCGCGGTGCGCCTCGCTCAGTTGCTGCATGCCTATCGGTCCGCGTTTGAGCACCGGCCGGCGCGGGAGACCCAGCGGGGCGAGCAGCGCATCGGCGGTCTCGGTGGTGCTGGCGTAGGTGCCCGGATAGACCTCGGAGTGCGTGACGAAGAACCGCGTCCGGCCCGCGGCCGCATCGGCCGCCAGGCGGGCGAAGACGGCGAGGTCGGCGTTGTCGACAGCCGGGTCCGTCGTACGAGGCGTCGCCGGGTCGCCCTCGATGACGTAGGACGCATGCAGGCTGTCGAGCAGGACGACGGCAGATACGCGCGCCGCGACGTCAGGCTGCGCGAGGATGGCGCGCACCGCGCCGTAGCCCGCGCTGAACGACGTCAGCGTGAGTGACGACCACACGGGGCGACGGCCCGCGACCTGCGCGATGGCGTCGGCAGCCTCCTGGAGCAGGGCCCCGAACCGCGCGGCGTCGGCAAACGGCGCCGCGTAGCGACCGGAGCCCGACCCGAGGTTCACCGTGACGAGCGCGGCGTGCGGGGCGGACCGGGCCACGTGCTGCTCGACGAGCCATGCCGCGCCGTGGAAGTGAACCACCAGCGGCATCGCCGAGCGCCGCCGTGCGACAGCCGAGGCAGGCACGAAGAGCTCGCCGATCGACAGGGCGGCGCGCATGCCGGCGGCGCGCGACTCCGGGGGACGCGGATGCGGGCGGGTGCTGTCGGACATCGGCGACGGGTTCTGCGCGGCCTGTGCGTGCGCCGGCGACGGCAGCGCCAGGACGAGCGCGAGGCACACGCCGGGCGCCATGCCCGCCGATACATGTCCGAACTGCGGCAGCATGGCCGCGAGTGTAGCGCCCCGTGATAACGTCGAAGCCGGCGGGGCCGGCGCCCTTGCCGCGGCCGGCGTCCCGCGTCGCCGGTGCGCGACGATCCCGGCCGGCCGGCTTCCACATCGAACTGACCGTGCAACACCTGTCGACTTCCCGTCCTTCCCCCTCCCGGTGGCGCGCGGCGTTGTGCCTGCTGGCGGCGCTCCTGGCGCTGCCCGCCGCGCCGGCGCGCGCGCAGACCATGGCCGCCACGCTGTTCGTGGAGGTCCGCGATCAGAGCGGGGCGTGGCTGCCGGACGTGACCATCACGCTGACCGACCAGCAGACGGCCCTGATGCGCGAGGGCACCACGTCCTCGTCCGGGCTGCTCGTGATCCCGCTGCTCACCGCCGGGACGTACACGCTGCAGGCCAGCCGCGAGGGCTTCAAGACCGAGATCGTCCGGGACATCGCCGTGCAGGCGGGCGTCCGCGGCACGGTCGCCGTGGTGCTCGTGCCCGGCAGCGTGACCGAGCAGGTCGTCGTCAGCGCCGACCTGACGACGCTGCGTGCCGGCAGCGGCAGCGTCGGGGAGGTCTTCGAGGGCGAGACGCTGGTGACCGTGCCGGTCTCCGAGCGCGACGTGATCCAGTTCACCTTCCAGGCGCCAGGCGTGGCGCCGCCGGCGCCGGGGTCACGCCTCTCGACCCAGGGCAACACGGGCCTGAACAATGCGGGTTCGCGCGAGGCCGCCAACAACTTCCTCCTGGACGGCGTCGACAACAACGACCTGTTCCTGAACCGCCTCGTGGTGAACCCGAGCCTCGACGCCGTGAAGGAGGTCTCGCTGCTGCAGAGCACCTACGACGCCGAGCACGGCCGCAGTGCCGGGGCCCAGGTCAACGTCGTGATCAAGTCCGGCACGCGCACGGTGCGCGGCTCGGCCTACGAGTACTTCCGCGACGAGGCCCTGGACGCCCGCCCGGCCTTCCTGCCCGCCGGCGCCGACACGCCCTCGCTCGGCAAGCACCAGTTCGGCGGGACGGTCGGCGGTCCCTTCGGCCGGTTCCCCTCCTTCTACTTCTTCAACGTCGAGGCCATCCAGGCCCATGAAGCCGACACGCGCCTGGCGCGCGTGCCGACCGACGCGGAGCGCGCCGGTGACTTCAGCGCGCTCGGCCGGCCGATCGTCGACCCCTTCACGCAGCGCCCGTTCCCGGGCAACGTCATCCCCGCGTCGCGGATGAGCGCGGCCGGGCTCGCCACCGCGGATCTGTACCCGCGGGCCAACACCGCGACGAGTGGACCGGCCAACTACGTGTCGTCGCCGGAAGGGCAGCGCGACGCGATCCAGTTCACGATCAAGACCGACCACAACGGCTGGCAGGACAAGCCCTTCCACCTGCGGTACACGTTCGGCCGAGAGGATCGTGAACTCCCGTTCCCGGCCCGCGCCCGCAACCTGCCGTCGTTCGGGACATCGGTGCTCGATCAGGGCCACAACTTCGCGGCGGGTTTCAACCAGGCGATCTCGAGCCGCGTGGTGAACGAGGTGCGCGTCGGCGTCAACGCGCTGAAGCGCGACAGCGTGCCGACCAACGCCGGCATCGACGGGTACGCGGCCCTCGGGATCACGGGGCCGTCCCTGCCGGAGGTGGACCGCGGGTACCCGGCGTTCGTTGTCAGCGGCTACGAGAACCTCGGCGACGATCCGAACCTGCCGGTGCTGCGCAGCACGCGCACCATCCATCTTGCCGACACACTGACGGCACAGATCGGGCGGCATCACGTCAAGACCGGGGGCGAGTTCCGGCATTACCAGTCGGACGGTCTCAACCACCTCTTCGCGCGCGGCCAGATCACCTTCGCCGGTGCGATCACGGGGGCGCCGTTCGCGGACCTGCTGCTCGGGTTCCCGACGCTGTCGCTGCTCGGCACCAACGACAACCCGCAGCGCCTGCGCACGTGGTCGGTCAACACGTTCATCCAGGACGACTGGCGCCTGTCGTCTCGGCTCACGGTGAACATGGGCTTGCGCTACGAGTTCAACGCGCCGCCGGTGGACGCCGACGATCGCATGCGGATTTTCGACCAGGACACCAACCAGATCGTCCAGGTCGGCACCAACGGCGTGCCCCGCTCTGGCATCGCCTCCGACTACAACAACGTCGCGCCCCGCATCGGTTTCAACTACGACCTGACCGGCATGGGCACGACGATGCTGCAGGGCGGGTACGGGATCTTCTACAACGTCGGGACGCTCATCGAGACGTCGGCGTTGTACTTCAACCCGCCGTACTTCGGGATCGGCCTGTACTTCCCCACGCAGACGCGCCTGCTCACGCTCGAGAACCCGTTCCCGGGACAGGCCATCGGGACGCAGCCGACCTACAACTCGCTCGACCAGGGGATGCGCACGGCCTACGCGCACCAGGTCAGTCTGGGAGTCGAGCGCGCGTTCGCGAAGACGACTGTCGACGCGCGTTACGTGGGCTCGTTCGGCCAGCAACTCGTACGCAAGCGCAACATCAACCAGGCCGCGCCAGGGCCGGGTCCGTTCCCGCCGCGTCGCCCGCTCCCGCAGTACGGCGACATCCTCATGGTGGAGTCGGGCGCGAGTTCGGACTACCACGCGCTGCAGGTCGGCGCCGTGCGCCGCGCGGGCAACCGTTTCAGCCTGCGCACGTCGTACACGTGGTCGAAGTCGATGGACGACCAGTCGGCGTTCCTGGCCACCGATGGCAACGACAACACGCCGCAGGACAGCCGGAACCTCGCGGCCGAATGGGGCCTGTCGGACTTCGACGTGCGGCACCGGTTCGTGTTCAGCGGGTCGTACCTGGTTCCAGACATGGGCGCCGGCGCGCTCGGGCGCAACTGGCAGGTGGCCGGCGTCGTGTCGGTGCAGTCGGGCCGTCCGTTCACGCCGCGCGTGAGCTTCGACAACAGCAACAGCGGCAATACCGGCGGCGGGACGTTCGCCTACGACCGCCCGAACGAGGTGACGGGCACCACGCCCCCATCGGGCGCCACCGTCGTCACCTACCAGGGGCGGTCGTTCGTGATCGCGCCCCGGTACACCTACGGCAACACCGGCCGCAACAGCCTCATCGGCCCTGCGTACGCCTCGGTGGACGCGGTGCTGGCCCGCCGCGTGCCGCTCGGCGCGGCGCGCAGCCTCGATCTGCGCCTCGAGGTGTTCAACCTCTTCAATCGCACCAACCTCCAGTTGCCCGACAGCTTCGTCGATCGCCCCACCTTCGGGCAGTCGCTGTCGGCATACCCTCGCCGCCAGTTCCAGCTGGCGGCGCGCTTCACGTTCTGACCCGTCACAGCCGGTACCCAAGGAGCTTCCGATGCGTCTGACCCGTTCGCTTGCCGCCCTCGCCCTCGTGTTCGCCGCTGGTTTCCTGGCGGGCCAGTTCTCGCGCGCCGACCTCGCCGCCCAGGCCGGCGGCCAGAAGGTGTTCGAGCTGCGCACGTACTACACCCACCCGGGCAAGCTGCCCGACCTGCAGGCCCGCTTCCGCAACCACACGACGAAGCTGTTCGAGAAGCACGGCATGACCAACGTCGGTTACTGGGTGCCGCAGGATGAGCCGGCGCACAGCAACACGCTGATTTACGTCATCTCGCACGCGAGCCGCGAGCAGGCCAAGAAGAACTGGTCCGGCTTCGGGGCCGACCCCGAGTGGGTGAAGGTTCGCACGGCGTCGGAGGTGAACGGCAAGATCGTGGAGAAGGTGGAGAGCGTCTACATGGACGCGACCGACTACTCGGCGATCAGGTAGGGCGCGCTCTCCGAGCGCGTCGTGGATCTCGATCGCCGGGCGCTCCTGTCAGGGGCGCCCTTCGTCGTTGCGGATCACGACGAGCACGTGCGCACCTGGCGGCACACCGACGATCGTCGGTGCCTCGCCGGGCGTGGCACGTCGCTCGTCGACCTGTCCCGAGGGGGTGGCGACCGTGATGCGCACCGGACCGGCGTGTCGCAGGGCGAGTCTCGCGCCGACGTCGGCATCGCGCACGTAGATCACGAGCCGTCCGTCGTCGGCCGTCCACGCCTGCCGCCACGCCACGCTCCACGCCCCACGGACGAGGGCCACGGCGTGGTCGCGCTCGCCGCTGACAGCCCCTGCCACCCGCCGCGACACCCACGCCGACACGTCGTCGGCACGGTCCCACGTGCGATCGTGCACGACGAAATCCGGCACCTGCTGTCGTCCCGCCTCGGTGAACGCATAGCCGCCGTCGGCGCGCGCGTTCGCGTAGCAGTACACGCCTGCGACGCGGCAGGCCTCCGGGGCGTTGCTGGTCGGCGGGCACGACGCCGGCCAGGCGCCCGCGTGCAGCAGCACCTTTTCACAGCCGGGGAGTGCCGTCGGCACCCAGCCGGGCTCGCGGTGCGACGTCCGCTCGGCGAAGGACTCCGGCGCCGGCGACGACCAGCCAGGACGGGTCCGCCAGACCCATTCAGCCAGCCGCGTCGGGTAGCGGTACGACTCTTCGCGCGTTGGCCGGAAGGCCACGGTGCTCCAGACGGCCGCGGCCGCCAGGAGGGCCAGTCCGGTGACACGGACGATCCGGCGCTGTGAGGCGTCCTGCGCGAGCAGCCAGGGCAGCGCGAGCGGCCAGATCCACAGCCAGTAGCGCGAGAAATCCGGGTTGCCGCCCTGGCTGTGGTTCGGCTGCTGGCTCACCGCCAACAGCATCAGCGCGATCCCGACGGCGCCCGGCACGGCGGCCGGTGCGCGCCAGCCGCGGCGGTTGCACAGGGCGAGCCCCACGGCGGTGGCGCCCGGCAGGAACCGGGGTACGAACCCCACGTTGAGGTCCAGCAGCGGGAACGCGAGCGAACTCAATGGCGGCCAGTACACGGTGCCGGTCCAGATCGTGAGCGGCGAGACGCGGCCCAGGCGCGCCAGGTAGTACGCAACGGGCAGGCCGGCGCAGGCCAGGCCGAGCAGAACCCCGGCCATCCAGCCCCACGATCGCAGGCGGCGCGGTTCCGTGATCACGGCGGTCAGGGTGAACGCCGCGGCCACGACGCCGAGCGCGGGGTTCTGACCAGCGGCGAGGCCCAGGAGGACGATCGACGCCGGATGTGGCCACACCAGCGCGGCGCTGCCGACGGCACAGGCGATGAACAGGTCGGAGATGGGCTTGTCGATCCACCAGACCAGCGGACCCACGAGCAGCGTGAGAGACCACGGGCCTGCCCCGCGCCGGACCGCCAACCAGAGCACCTGCAGGACCAGCACGAGGTTGAGGGCCACCAGGCCCCATGGATCTGCGAGTCCGACGGCCCGTGCGAGCCACACGCCCGGCACCGACAGCAGGGGGTAGATCCACGGGTGGGGCAGGTCGTATCGGCCGTCGGGGCCGAGCAGCGGTGGCAGCTGGCGCGTCTGGAGTTCGTAGCCCGCCGGCGAACCGGCCCACTCCCGGGTGAACGCCGCCATCTCTTCGGCGGTCATGGCCGGCGGCTTGCCACTGGCCAGTCGCCCGGCCATGGCGACGTACTCGCTCGCGTCGCCGACGCGCCGTGGATTGGCAAGCGTCAACATGGCCGCCAGCCAAACCAGTACAATCGGCACGACCGTGCGGCGCACGGCCGCATTGTAGTGGACGTGGCGCCGGACGGAATCAGCCGTTGCAAAGCATGATTCCTGACTCCTGACACGGCGCGGTCGGAGACCGCGCCCTACCTGCCTGACTTCCTTTTTTCCTCCCATGACCAAGACCCGCACCGAAAAGGATTCGATGGGCCCCATCGAGGTGCCCGCTGACGTGTACTGGGCCGCGCAGACGCAGCGATCCATCCAGAATTTTCCGATCGGCGTGGACCGCTTCAGGTGGGGACGGCCGGTCGTCCGGGCGCTGGGCATCCTCAAGAGGAGCGCCGCGCAGGCCAACGCGGAACTCGGCGAGTTGCCGCAGGCCATTGCCGAGCCGATCGTGAAGGCCGCCGACGAAGTGATTGCCGGCGCGCTGGACGACCAGTTCCCCCTCGTCGTGTTCCAGACGGGTTCGGGCACGCAGTCCAACATGAACGCCAACGAGGTCATTGCCAATCGCGCGGTGGCCCTGACTGGCGGCACGGTGGGCGTGGACCGGACGGTGCACCCGAACGACCACGTCAACAGGGGGCAGTCGTCCAACGACACCTTCCCGACGGCCATGCACATCGCCGTGGTGGAGCAACTGCACCAACGGCTCTTCCCGTCGGTGCGGACGCTGCGCGACACGCTGGCCGCGAAGTCGACAGAGTTTGCCGACCTGGTCAAGACGGGCCGCACCCACCTGCAGGACGCGACTCCGGTCACGCTCGGACAGGAGATCGGCGCGTGGGTGGCCCAGATCGACTTCGGGCTGCACGCGGTGGAGCAGTCACTCGACGGCCTCTACGACCTGGCGATCGGCGGCACGGCTGTGGGCACGGGCCTCAACGCCCATCCGAAGTTCGGCGACAGGACCGCGCACTACATCGCCGCGGCCACCGGCCATCCGTTCCGGTCGGCGGAGAACAAGTTCTTCGCGCTCTCGGCGCACGACGCGCTCGTGCAGACGTCGGCCGCGCTGCGCACGCTGGCGGGCGGGCTGATGAAGATGGCCAACGACGTGCGCTGGCTGGCCAGCGGCCCGCGCTGCGGCATCGGGGAGCTCTTCATCCCCGAGAACGAGCCCGGCTCGTCGATCATGCCGGGCAAGGTGAACCCGACGCAGTCCGAGGCGATGACCATGGTGTGCGTGCAGGTGTTCGGCAACGACGCGGCCGTGGCGTTCGCGGGCACCCAGGGCAACTTCCAGCTCAACGTGTTCAAGCCCGTGATGGTGCACAACGTGCTCGAGAGCATCGCGCTGATCTCGGACGCGTGCCTCGCCTTCGATACCGGGTGCGCGAAGGGCATCGAGCCCAATCGCGAGAAGATCGCTGAGAATCTCGGCCGGAACCTGATGCTCGTGACGGCCCTGAACCGCCACATCGGTTACGACAAGGCGGCCGCCATCGCCAAGACCGCCCAGAAGAAGGGGCTGACGTTGCGCGAGGCGGCACTGGCCTCGGGCGACGTCACGGCGGAGCAGTACGAGCAGTGGATCGTGCCCGTCGAGATGACGCGGCCGAGCAGGGGCTGACATACAATCCGCCGCACAGGCGTCGGGCAACGGGTAACGGGGACCGGGAAGGTAGGGCCGGCTGCCCAGCCGGCCATCTTACGAAAGCGATCGGTGATGGATCGACGAGCGTTTCTCCAGAAGACAACGGTGATGACGGCGGCGCTGGGTCTGCCGTCGACGGCGGCCGCGCAGCAACCGGCGGCGCCTGCCGCGCCGCGGGCGATCGGGCCGGCCGCGCCGGTGCGGACATTCAAGCTGAAGTACGCCCCGCACTTCGGCATGTTCGAGCAGTCGGCCGGCAAGGACCTGATCGACCAGCTCAAGTTCATGGCCGACCAGGGCTTCACGGCGCTCGAGGACAACGGGATGATGGGCCGGACGCCCGAGGTCCAGGCCCAGCTCGGGGACGCGATGTCGAAGCTCGGCATCCAGATGGGCGTCTTCGTCATCCAGACCGGTGGCAACAACAGCGACCGCTTCACGACGGGCAAGCCGGAGAACCGCGCGCAGTTCGTCAAGGCGTGCGAGGCGGCGGTGGACGTGGCCAGGCGGGTGAACGCGACGTGGATGACGGTGGTGCCCGGCGCCTTCGAGCGCCGGTTGCCCATCGGCGTCCAGCACGGGCACGTCATCGACACGCTGCGCGCCGGCGCGGAGGTGCTCGAGAAGCACAAGCTCGTGATGGTGCTCGAGCCGCTCAGTGACAACCCGGATCAGTTCCTGCGGACCTCGGATCAGACCTACATGATTTGCCGCGCCGTGAACTCCCCGGCGTGCAAGATCCTGTTCGACGCCTACCACATGCAGCGCAACGAGGGGCACCTCATCCCCCACATCGACTGGGCGTGGTCGGAGATCGGCTACTTCCAGATCGGCGACAACCCCGGCCGCAAGGAGCCCGGCACCGGCGAAGTGAACTACCGGAACGTCTTCAAGCACGTCCACGCGAAGATGCAGACCGACAAGCGGGACTTCATCTTCGGCATGGAACACGGCAACGCCTTCCCGGGCAAGGATGGGGAGCAGAAGCTCATCGAGGCGTACGTCCAGGCCGACACGTTCTGAGGCGCGGCCGGGGCCGCGGGTGGGCTCCGTGCATGACCGCTTGCGTTGGCAGGGGGTGCCGTGTATAGTTGCGTGTGCGCGACACGCTCAGCAATGGGCGTGACTAGTCCAAGGTTGCAGGAGGCCTGGGAAGTTCGCCAGGCCTTTTGCTTTGATTGCCCGCAACCGTCGCAGCGCAGCGGTTGCCCCCGTCGTGGGGGAGGATGCACGACAGCAAATCAGTAGTCGGTCGGTCCGTGAGGCATGGCGGTGCTCCGATTACCGAACGAGGAGTTCGTTATGCGTACAACCGGTACCGTCAAGTGGTTCAACGAGAGCAAGGGCTTTGGTTTCATCACCCCCGAGGGTGGTCAGAAGGACTGCTTCGTGCACCACTCCGCCATCGCAGGCACGGGTTTCAAGACCCTGGTCGAGGGTGAGCGGGTCGAGTTCGACATCGTCCAGGGCGCCAAGGGACCGGCCGCCGAGAACGTTGTCCGCCAGGGCCGCTAGGTCCTGACGCTCGCAGTACCGACGGCCGGATCGCTCACGCGGTCCGGCCGTTTCTCTTTGTGGCGCCGGGCCCACCCCCACGGGCCATGCACGGGTGTAGAATCCCGCCAATCCCATGCGCGCCCTGCTCATGTCCGCCCTGATCCTCGGAGCGGCAGCCGCGGCTGTCTCTTCACGACCCTCCTCGGCCCAATCGGCTGCGGCCTCGAAGGCGGCCAGCGCGGCTGTCACGAGCAGCACGGCCGCGGCCCAGGCTCTCGCAGGGGTGCTGGCAGGTGCCGCCAGGGAGAAGGCGCTCCTCCCGCTGGCGCACGAGGCGCGGACGCAGCTGAACTACGTCCCGATGGTGCGGGCGGGCGTGCCGCTCGACGAACTCACCGACGCCCAGAAGGCCCAGGCGATGTCCCTCCTGCGGTCGGGGCTCAGCGAAAGCGGCTTCGCGACGGCGCGCAGCATCATCGCGCACGAGGACATCCTGCGCGAGGTCGAAAGGGCTGCCGGGGTCAGCAATTTCATGCGGCGCCAGCCGGGGCTCTACTACACGGCGCTGTTCGGCACGCCATCGGCTGACGGCATGTGGGGCTGGCGCTTCGAGGGCCATCACCTCTCGGTCAACGTCACCCACGCGGGCAAGGACGGTGACATCGTCGCGCCGCTGTTCTTCGGCTCAAATCCCGCCAAGGTGCTCTCGGGGCCGAGTGCGGGCCTGCGCATCCTGAAGTCGGAGGAGGACGAGGCCCGCGCGCTCATGGCCCTCTTCGCCGCCGACCAGAAGGCGAAGGTCGTCATCGCGCCCGAGACCACCAACGACATCGTCACCGCGAACAAGCCGAAGGCCGAGATCGCGACGTTCGACGGCGTGGCGGCCGGGACGATGACCGCTCCGCAGAAGGCCCAGCTCCGCAAGCTGATCGAGGTGTATGCCTCACGGTTCCCCGCCGGGCAGCGGGCGTCGCAGTGGGCGCGCATCGAGAAGGCCGGATTCGACTCGCTGCACTTCGCGTGGGCGGGCAGCCTCGACGTCGGAAAGAAGCACTACTACCGCATCCACGGCCCGACGGTCCTCATCGAGTACGACAACAGCCAGAACGACGCCAACCACATCCACAGCATGTGGCGTGACCTCGAGCACGACTTCGGCGGCGATCTGCTGCGCAAGCACCTCGCGTCCGTGAAGCACTAGACGCCAGGGGGCTCCCCGCGCGTGGCCATCGACCTCCGGTCCGACACCGTGACGCGACCCACGGCCGCCATGCGCGCCGTGATCGCCGATGCGCCCGTCGGCGACGACCAGTTCGGCGAGGATCCGTCGGTCAACGCGCTCCAGGAGCAGGGCGCCGGCTTGCTCGGGAAGGAAGCGGCGCTCTGGCTGCCCACGGGGACGATGGCCAACCAGGTCGCCCTGCGGACGCTGACACGCCCCGGCGACGACGTCGTGGCGTGCCGCGAGAGCCATCTCGTCTGGCACGAAACGGGTGGGGGCGCGGCCAACGCCGGCGTGCAGTTCACCGAGATTGGCGCGGCCGGCGTGTTCACCGCCGCGCAGTTCCTCGCCGCACGCAAGCCGCAGGGCCACATGCTCTACCCGCCGACGACGCTGGTGGCCGTCGAGAACACGCACAACCGTGCCGGTGGCGTCGTGGTGCCGCAGTCGGACGCGGAGGCTGTGTGCGCCGCGGCCCGTGCGCACGGCGTGACGACGCTGCTCGACGGCGCCCGCCTCTGGAACGCCGCCGTCGCGTCGGACACGACGCCCGCGGCGCTCGCCGCGCCGTTCGACGTCGTCTGGGTCGCGCTGTCCAAGGGGCTGGGCGCGCCGGCGGGCTCGCTGCTGGCAGGCCCTCGCGAGGTCGTCGCCCGCGCCGTCCGGTACCGCCGCATGATGGGAGGCGCGATGCGCCAGGCCGGCCTGCTCGCGGCTGCGGCCAGCCACGCCATCGCGCATCACTACGACAGGCTCGCCGAGGACCATGCCCACGCGCGCCTCATCGCCGAACGCGTGGCGCAGGTCGCGCAGGTGCGCCTCGATCTCCGCACCGTGCAGACCAACATCGTGGTGTTCCACCTGGCCGACGGTGCGCCCGACGCCGCGACTGTCGTGGCGCGGGCCCGCGAGCGGGGCGTGTGGATCATCGCGTTCGGTCCGCGCACGGTGCGCGCGGTCACGCACCTCGACGTCACGCGGGCGCAGTGCATCGAGGCGGCCGACATCCTGGCGGAGGCGTGCGCGGCCGGGGCGTGACGTCCTCGCCGCCAGCGCGCTGCTGAAGGCGGGCCGGTGGGGGCTCGCCCTGGCAGCGGCGCCGGAGCCAGCTGGGGAGTGGCTCCGGCACCGGGCGGCAGCCAGGACGTCAGCCGACCGCGGGTGTGAGCACCGGCGGGTAGGTGAGCGGCGGCACCGCCCGCTCGATGGCGGCGCGCTGCGACTCGAGCCACGGCGGCAGCACGAGCGTTTCACCGAGGTGCGCCGGGGCCTCGTCCACGGCGAAGCCAGGTCCGTCGGTGGCCAACTCGAAGAGCACGCCGCCCGGCTCCTTGAAGTAGACGGACTTGAACCAGAACCGATCGATGACCGGCGTGGGTCGGAGCCCGATGGCCTCGATGGCGCTGCGCACGGCGAGCTCGTGCGCGTCGTCGTTCACGCGCCACGCGAGGTGATGGATGCTGCCGGTGCCCCAGGCACCGCGTGGCGCCGTGGGTGTCTCCCGGATGTCCAGCACGCGGCCGGGCCCGCCGCTCCCGATCACGTAGCGCGTCCAGCCGTCCTCCGTCGCCTGCTCGGTGAAGCCGAGCACCGTCGTCAGGAACCATCCCGTTGTGGCGCGATCGCGCTCCCACGCCCGCGCGCCGTGCAGTCCGCGCACCTGGTGGGCCACCGGGATCGGACTCCCGTCCCACGGCTCGAAGCCCCGCGTCGTCGTGTCGGGCGCCTCGACGAGCGCGACCTGCAGTCCGTGCGGATCCACGAGGGGCAGGACGCTGTCGCCGAAGCGGTTCCCGACGTCGCCAACGGTCACGCCGTAGCGCGTGAGGCGCTCGCCCCAGAACCCGAGGGAGCCGACGGGCACCGTCAGCTGCACCTCGGTGCTCAGGCCATGTCCCTGCCGGGAGGGCGCCATGTGTGCCCACGGGAAGAAGGTCAGGTCCGTGCCGGGGTGTCCCGCGGCGTCGGCGTAGAACAGGTGATACGTGCCCGGGTCGTCCTGGTTGACGCTCTTCTTGACCAGCCGCATCCCGAGAATGCCTGCGTAGAAGTCGAGGTTCTCCTGGGCTGGCCCGGCGATGGCGGTCACGTGGTGCAAGCCGGTGATGCTCTGCATGATGTCCTTGGTCGGCGACTCACCCGTCGTTGGGGAGCGGCCCCGCGCGCCCGCGTCTGGCGCGCCCGCGTCGCAGGGCCTGGCCGAGGAACGAGTATGGGGCCTGTAGCTATGAAAAAGCAAGTAGCTATGTAAATTCAGGTTCAGTTCTGATAGGCTGGCGCCGTGTCACGCACCCGGGCCGCCGCGCCGGATCCGTTCTGTCCCGTGTACGACGCCATTGCCGTGCTCCAGGGTAAATGGACGCTGCACATCGTCCACGCGTTGCTGGACGGCCCGCGTGGGTTCAACGAACTGTCGCGCCTCGTCGGCGGCTGCAATCCGTCGACCCTCGCGCAGCGCCTCGACACGCTCGTGCGTCTCGGCCTGATCGCTCGGCGGGTGGAGAGCTCGACGCCGCCCCGGACGCTCTACTCGCTCACGCCGGCCGGTGCCGCGCTGCAGCCCGTCGTGGGCGCCATCGAGCAGTGGGGGCGCCAGCACCTGCGCAAGGACCGCGTCCTGCGGCAGCGCCGCGCGGCACGCGACGCGAAGGAGAGCCGCGCCTCAGGACCCGACGTCATGCCGCCACGCGGGTCTGCGTGACCCCTCGATCAGGCGTGTGCGCGCACAGGTCGAACGCGGAGCGTGATCGCGGTCCTCTCACTGGTTGCCGACCGCCGCACGTCGCACGACACGCAGCGGCCGGACTCGGCCGGCCGCCTGGTCGCGGGCCCGGCTCCTACATCCGAGGCTCGTAGCCGCGGGACTTGTCCCGCGGGCCGCGCCGGACGAGTCCGGCGCCTACCTCCGGGGTTCGTAGCCGCGGGACTTGTCCAACGGGCCGCACCGGACGAGTCCGGCGCCTACATCCGGGGTTCGTAGCACGCGGGACTTGTCCCGCGGGCCGCGCCGGACGAGTCCGGCGCCTACGAGATTCATAACAGTCCCGCGGCTACGGATTGTCGACTGTCGACTGCCTGGGGCTGGACAGAGCAAGTATGCTGGTGACGGCCCGTCGGCGGCGGTCAGCGCCGCCGGGTCGCAGACTCATCGCGAACGTCAAGGAGAGCCACGGTGCGTTGGAACCCAGATGGGCGGAAGAGCCAGGACATCGAAGATCGCCGCGCCACGCGCGTGGGCCGGCGCGGGATGTCGATGGGTCTCGGAGGGTTCCTCCTCCTGCTCGTGCTGAGCCTGCTGTTCGGCCGCGACATGATCTCGCCGGTGCTGCAGCAGCAGGCCTCGATGCCGCAGCAGGCCACCGTCGAGTCCGGGCCGCTGGAGACGACTCCGCAGGAAGAAGCCAAGGTCCTGGAGGTCGGCGCGATCCTCGACGACCTGCAGGCCACCTGGGCACGCCTGCTGGGCGGTCGCTATCAGAAGTCCACCCTCGTGCTCTTCCGTGAGGCCACGCCGTCGGCCTGTGGGATGGGGGAGACCGCGATGGGGCCGTTCTACTGCCCGGGCGATCAGAAGGTCTACCTGGACCTGGCCTTCTTCGACGAGCTCGATCGTCGCTTCGGCGCGCCCGGCGACTTCGCCCAGGCGTACGTCATCGCCCATGAGGTCGGGCACCACGTCCAGAACCTCCTCGGCATCGACCGCCAGGTGCGGGCCCTGCAGCAGCGCTCGCCGCGCCAGGCCAACCAGTTGTCGGTGCTGATGGAACTGCAGGCCGACTGCCTGGCGGGCGTGTGGGGGCATTCAACGGCCAGGCGCGGCATCCTGGAACCCGGCGACGCCGAGGAAGGCCTGCGCGCCGCCGCTTCGATTGGCGACGACGCGTTGCAGCGGCAGGCGACGGGCCGGGTCCGCCCCGAGAGCTTCACCCACGGGTCCGCTGCGCAGCGGGTCGAGTGGCTCCGGCGCGGACTCCAGTCGGGCGACGTCAAGGCCTGCGACACGTTCGCCGCCGCGGGCAGCTGACGCCAGGTCACCATCGGAAGGACGGCACGAACGCCGGCTTGGTGATCGGGGCTCGACAGCAGAAAGGCGGCGCGCTCCCGCCGGCCCATCAGGCGCGTTGGGCGAGGACGGCGTCCGGGACGGTGGACTCCGCCGCGTGCCCCAGGACCACGGCGCCGAGCAGGACCAGCGCGATCCAGAGGGCATCGGCGAGCAGCAGGTGGATGATCTGCATCCACACCGGCGCGAGCAGCATCACGTTGATGACCCCGGCCACGACCTGCAGCACCGCGCCCATCGCCACGGCTGCCGCCAGGCGCGAGGCGTGCGGTGCGCCGCTGCGTCGGGCGAGCAGCGGCGCCACGCCCGCCAGCAGCACCGCCGTCGCGATGGCCAGCGCCGGGTGGAGGATCCGCAACCGGATCAGCAGGTGCGATGTCGGCGACAGGTCGGCCGCCAGCGCGTCGGCCAGCGTCCTCGATGGGAACAGCGTGTCGCCGAGCGCCGCGACGGCGCCGCTCACGCCGACGACGATCACGGCCCCCATCAGCCCCGCGACTGCCGCGGCGCGCCCCGGGGTGCGGCCGGGTACGACGGCGCCGCCTCCCGCCAGCCACCACGCTGTCAGGGTCAGCCAGGCCACGAGGACGAAGGTGTTGGTCAGGTGGACGGCCATGAAGAGCGCCCGGGCCATGGTCGCGTTGTCGGCCACCAGTTCGAAAAGCACCAGTCCGGCGCCGACGGCTGCCTCCGTGAGCATGAACAGCACGGTCATCCAGGCGCCCCGCCGAGCCGGGTGACCCGCCGGACACGCGCGCCGCACCCATACGAGGAGCACCACGACCGAGATCAGGGCGAGGCCGCTGGTGAGGCGGTGCGAGTACTCGATCAGGGTCGCGGTTCCCAGGCTGCGGGGCACGAGGCGGCCGTCGCAGAGTGGCCAGTGCGCGCCGCAGCCGGCACCCGATCCGGTGGCGCGCACGTACGCACCCCAGAGGATTACGCCGATGTTGTAGACGAGCACGGTCCAGGCATATCGCGCGAGGGCAGCCACGACGGCGATCGTATCAACCCCGCGCGCCTGCGCCGCGGTCGAACCGCCGGCCCCCACTTTGCGCCGGCCGGCGGCACCAGGTGCGAGCGCCGCGTGGCGTGCGAACTGGCCGGCCGCCCGGGCTTGTCATCCGTCTGAACTCCACCACATACTCGGTACGCTGCCCGCCGCCGTGGACAAGAGGCCCCATGACCTTTCGCGCCCCCGGTGCTCGTTGCGTCCTGTCGTCCCTCGCCCTGACCATCCTGCTGCTCACTGCCGGGCGCGCCGTGGCGCACGAAGCAGGCAGAGCAGGCGTGTCGTCGCCTGGCGTTGTCGCTGGCGCCGCGCTCACGGTGGAGCGGCCCGGGCCCATTCAGCCGTTCGCTGTCGGGGTTCCTCGACAGTCCGGCGCACCATCCCAGGAACCCTCGCGCGTCCGGTCGTGGTGGGGATGGCTGCTGCTGGGCCGGCTCCATCCCATGGTCGTGCACTTTCCGATCGCGCTGCTGACGGTGGCCGCCGTCATCGAAGCGTGGCATGTACTGAGGCGCCGGCCGGTTCCGTCGGAAGCTGGGACATACTGTCTCGCATTCGGCGTGGCTGGCGCGGTGGCGTCGGTCTGTCTGGGCACTCTGAACGCCGCCCACCAGTCGATGACGGGCGAGGCGGCGGCAGCTTTGGAAAGGCATCAGGTAATGGGCTGGATTTCGACGGTGGCGGCGATGGGCGCCCTGGGCGCTGGGCAGTTCGTGCGGCGCGCGGGCCAGATGCGGACGGTGGCGGTCTACGTTGGTCTTCTGGTGGTCACGGGTGCCGTCGTGGGCGCGACAGGGCATCTGGGCGGCGAACTCGTGTATGGCGAGCGGTACCTGACGGGCGTCCTGCCCTGGAACCAGGCGGCCCCGGAACTGGCCTCGGCCTCACCAACGCCGGCCGTCACACCGCACGTGTCGTCGACCAACGGCCAGGGCGACGCCGTCGACTTCACGCGCGACGTGATGCCCATCCTCGACACGACCTGCGTGGAATGCCACGGACCCGACAAGGTGAAGGCCCGCTTGCGGATGGACTCGGTCGCGGCGCTCCAGAAGGGCGGCAAGAGCGGCGCGCTGCTCAAGCCGGGCGATCCCGAGAACAGCCTGATCATGCGCCGCGTGCTGGGTCTCGACGACGAGGACCAGATGCCGCTCGACAAGGACCCGCTGACCGAGAAGCAGATCGACACGCTGCGCCGGTGGATCGCCGCAGGCGCGGTGTACCCGGGCGCGGGCAGTCAGTAGATCGCCGAACGGCCCTGGAGCCTTACCGTGGCTCGAAGGTGATCGCGAGGTCGGGCGTGGCGTCGGGGAGCGGCACGGTCTCCGGGTGCCGCGTGTCTGGCGCAATCGCGTGAGTGGCAATCTCGACGGCGCGGTTCAGGTCGATCACGCGCGCGAGCACCGGGCGTCGGACGCGAACCCCGATGCGCGAGTCGGGTCGCGTGTTGCGGACGTAGAAGACGGACCGGTCGGGTCCGCTCCATTCCTGGATCCACGCGGCGTTCCACAGCCCGCGCAGTGACACGAGCGAGTCGGGCGGTTCGCCGATACGCAGCCCGCGGATCAACTGCCTGATGGTGGCCACGGCTGGCGTCTGTCGGGTCCAGGTCTTGTCCGCCTGCACGATGGGGAACACCGGCCGGAGCGGCTCCACCATGAACAGGTAACCCGCTCCCGTCGCCGTGCGATTCGCGTAACAGAAACGTTGCGTATCGAAGCAGGCGTCCGGCGGCGTGTCCTGTGGGAGGCAGTGCACGGGCCACTGTCCCTCGTAGAGGAGGACCTTGCGGCAGTCGGCTGCCGCCGTCGGCACGACGGCCGGTTCCGCGTGCGAGACCCGTTCGGCGAAGACCTCCGGGCGCGGGTCGTTCCACATGGGGTGTTCCGACCACAGCCATTGCGCGACGGCCGTGGTCTGCAGGTGGCCTTCCGGTCGTGATGGCGGGAAGGCCGTGAGGGTCCAGGCGGCCGACAGCGCGGCCAGAGCCAGGCCGGCGCGCTGCATGGCTGCCGAGGCGCTCGTGCCCGCCTGCTGAAAGAGCGGCAGCGCGAGCGGCATGAGCCACAGCGCATACCGGCTCAGGTCAGGGCTCCCCCCGTGGTTCTGGCTGACGGGCTGGCCGACCACCCAGAGCAGCGCGAGCGCCGCGAGCGCCGTCGTGGCCACCAGGGGCTCACGCAGCCGCACCAGTTCCCGCCGCGCCAGCCACCCGGCCGCGACGAGCACGGCCAGGACGAACGGAGGGAAGCGGACGATGAGCCCCATCGACACGTCAGTCAGCGGGAACAGGGCGTCGAACAGCCCTGGCCAGCGGGTCACTGTCGATGCCGTCAGCGGCGACGGGATGCCGAGGCGCCAGAGGTAGTACGCAGGCGGCAGCGTGATGAGCAGCGCCGCGACCAGCACGCCTGTCTGCCAGCGCCGGCACATCAGTCGGGCCGGCCGCTCGATCGAGCCCCACGTGGCAAAGAGCGCCGCGACGATCACAAGGCCCGGGTTCTGGCTCGCCCCCACGCCCAGCAGCACCATCGACACCGTCGGCCATGTCGGCCAGAGCAGGAGTGCGCCCGCCAGGCACGTCACCAGCAGGAGGTCGGCAGAGGGCTTGTCGAGCCACCAGACGAGGGGACTCAGGAGCAGCAGCGACGTCCAGACGGGCGCAGGCCTGTTCAAGATGAGCGCAGCGAGGGCCCCGAGCAGCAGCGCGTGCAGTGCGACGAACCCCCAGAGCGGCGAGATGCCCAGGCCCAGGGCGCCCGCGACCAATGGCGAGGCGAGCAGCGGGTAGAGCCAGAAATGCGGGACGTCCTGCCGGCCGTCGCGGCCGATCAGGTCGGGGTGCGCGAGGGACGCGCGGGAGAAGGACGGACCGATGGCACGGAGCTCGGCTTCGAGGGACGGGATCTGGTCAGGCGCGAATGCGGGACCCTGCCCGCGCGCAAACGCGAGCGCCACGGCGACGTGCTCGTGCCCGTCGCCCACGCGAACCGGATTGGCCTGCCACAGCGCCACTCCGAGCCAGGCCACGAGGCAGACTGCCCAGACGTGCCGGCTCACGACGGGCATGATACCCGTCTTCGAACGCCGCCCGCCGCCCGCCGCCCGCCGCCCGCCCGCCGCCCGCCGCCCGCCCGCCGCACGCCGACCGCCGAACGCCCGCCGCCCGCCGCCCGCCCGCCGCCCGCCGCCCGCCGCACGCCCGCCGCATACGTAGGTGCGGGACTTGTCCCGCACCCAGCGGCCGGACGAGCACCCATCGGCCGGACAAGTCCGGCCGCTACGTATCCCGACTCCCCACTCCCGACTCCCCGACCGCCGCCCGCCACGCCCGCCGACCGCCACGCCGACGCGCCGATACGCCCGCCGCATACGTAGGTGCGGGACTTGTCCCGCACCCATCGGCCGGACAAGTCCGGCCGCTACGTACCCCCACTCCCCACTCCCGACTCCCGACTCCCGACTCCCGACTCCCCACTCCCGACGGATAATGTCCCCATGCAGACCCGCGAGATTGCCGTCGGCGGCACGTCGCTCGCCGTGACCGACACAGGCGAGGGCGCGCCCATCCTCTTCCTGCACGCCTTCCCGCTCAACGCCCGGATGTGGGCACCACAACTGCAGGCGCTCCCTGCGGGCTGGCGCGGGGTCGCCCCCGACTTCAGGGGCTTCGGCCGGTCGGCCCGCGGGGCCGTCGGCGCGCGTCATGTCGGCGATCACGCTGCCGACGTGCTCGCCGTGATTGACGCGCTGGGGCTCGGCCCCGTGGTGCTGGCCGGCCTCTCCATGGGCGGGTACGTCGCGTTCGAGTGCTGGCGGCGTCGCCCCGGGGTGATTCGCGGGCTGGTGCTCGCCGACACGCGGGCCGAGGCAGACACCGATGAGGCCCGCGCCCGCCGGTCGTCGATGCAGGTCATGGCCGCGCGCGAGGGCACGGGCGCCGTCATCGACGCCATGCTTCCTGGCCTGCTCGGGGCCAGCACGCGGATGGGGAACCCGCACCTCGGCGTGCAGGTGCGCGACTGGGCGCTCGAGACGCCGCCAGAAGGCGTCGTGGACGCGCTCGAGGCGCTCCGGACGCGCCCTGACAGCCGCGGCACGCTGGCGGGCATCACGTGCCCCACCCTCGTCCTCGTGGGCTCCGAAGACACCCTCACGCCTCCAGCGTCGTCACGCGTCATCGCCGACGGCGTGGCCGGAGCGGTGTATGTGGAGATCCCGGATGCGGGGCACCTGTCCAACGTGGAGCAGCCCGAGGCGTTCAACGCGGCCCTCGCGCGGTGGCTGCCGATGGTGGAGCAGGCATGAGCTCGCGATGGGACGGTGAATACGTTCGCATTTCCTCACGGGTGATACAGTGATTCGCGTCATGTTCCTTCACGTGTGGCGCCCCGCCGTGCTGCTGGCCGCGGCCGTGGGCCTCTTCCTGTCCCGGTCGCCGGCACCCGCGTCGGCGCAGCAGTCCGCGACGATGCCCGACGTCGGCATGCACGCGTCGCTGGACGTGATGCTCGACATGTACGTGCGCGAAGGCCTGGTGTACTACCGCGCGTTGCGAGGGGAGCGCGGCCGCCTGGAGGCGTACGTGAGCAACCTCGACGTGCCCGCGAAGGCCCTGGAGGGCTGGTCGCGCGCCGAGCGGGCGGCATTCTGGCTGAACGCCTACAACGCGATCGTGATCCGGACGGTCGTCAACGCGTACCCGATCAAGGGCGCGTCGGCGCAGTATCCGCCCAACAGCATCCAGCACGTGCCGGGCGCCTTCGTCGCGAAGCGTCACCGCGTCGGCGGGCGGTTGCTGTCGCTCGAGGACATCGAGAAGCAGGTGCTCCCTGCCTTCGACGACCCGCGCATGTTCTTCGCGATAGGGAGGGGCTCGATCGGCGGTGGCCGGCTGCGCAGCGAGGCATTCACGGCGACACGGCTCGAGCAGCAGTTGACCTCGGTGGCTGCCGAGTGCGTCACCAGGGACGAGTGTTTCCGGTACGATCCGGCCGCGGATCGGATTGCGGTCTCGCCGATCTTCGGCTGGCGCCAGGGGGAGTTCACGCGGGCCTGGCCAGGCGACCCCGCGGCCTTCGCCGGCCGCAGTCCCATCGAACTCGCCATCCTGCACATGGTCGTGCCACACGTGCTGCCGAGCGAGGCGCGTGGCCTCACGCGCAACACGTTCACGCTCGCCTACGCCGAGTACGACTGGCGCCTCAACGACCTCACGGATGGAGGACCGCGCTGACATGGACCTGGGGCTGGCGGGACAGGTTGCCCTCGTCACGGGCGGGAGCAAGGGACTCGGGCTGGCATCGGCCCTGGCGCTGGCTGCGGAGGGCGCACGCGTGGTGATCTGCGGGCGCACGCAGGCCACGCTCGACCATGCCGCGACGGAACTGGCCGCTGCTGCCGGAGACAGCGCGCACGTCCTCGCGGTGCAGGCCGACGTCTCGATCGAGGCCGACGTGCAGCGCCTCGTGGACCAGACCGTGACGCGGTTCGGCGGCGTGGACGTGCTCGTGAACAACGTGGGCCTCGGCAAGGGCGGCGGCCTGCTCGACACACCCGACGACGTCTGGCAGCAGGCCTTCGACCAGACGCTGTTCCCGGCGATCCGCACCTCCCGCCTCGTCGTGCCGCACATGCAGCGCCGCGGTGGCGGCGTCATCCTGCTGATCGCCTCCATCTGGGGCAGGGAATCGGGAGGCCGGATGACGTACAACGCCGTCAAGGCCGCCGAGATCAGCTTCGGCAAGGCGCTGGCGCAGCAGCTCGCCTCGTCGAACATCCGCGTGAACTCCATCGCGCCGGGCTCGATCCTCTTCGCGGGCGGATCCTGGCACCAGCGGCAGCAGGCCGACCCCGAGGGCATCGCGCAGTTCGTCGCCCGCGAACTGCCATTCGGCCGGTTCGGGCGTGCCGACGAGGTCGGTGACGTCGTCGCCTTCCTGGCGTCGCGCCGGTCCAGCTGGATCAGCGGCGCGTGCGTGACCGTCGACGGTTGCCAGAGCCGCAGCAACATCTGACGCCGACGCCAGCAACGATGCTGACCACCCTCGCCGACCTCGTGCAGCGCGCAGCCGACGCGCTCTTCGTCCCATGGCTGCTCCTGCTGCTGTTCGGCACGGGCCTGTTCCTCACGATCCGATACCGGTTCGTGCAGGTCCGTCGGCTGGGCGAGGCCTTCAGGGCCATGCTCGCCGCCAGCGAGAGCGGCGCGGCCGGTGTGCTCTCGCCCTTCCAGGCGTTCATGACGGCCCTGTCGGCGACAATCGGCACGGGCAACATCGCCGGCGTGGCCACCGCCATCGTCTCGGGAGGTCCAGGCGCCCTGTTCTGGATCTGGGCCTACGGTTTCGTTGCGACGACCATCAAGTTCACCGAGGCGGTGCTCGGCGTGACGTGGCGTGAGACTACGGCGACGACCACCCGCTCCGGACCCATGTACGCGCTGCGCGACGGGCTCGGGCAGCCGTGGCTCGCCTCGGCGTATGCGCTCATCGCGGGGGTGGCGGCGATCTCCACGACGCCGTTCACGCAGCCGAACTCGATCGCCGTCGTGCTCGAGAGTCAGCTCGGCGTGCCGACCTGGATCGCCGGCATCGCGATCGCTGTCCTGGTCTGGCTCGTGATCGTCGGCGGCATCGGCACGATCGGCCGGGCCGCGGAGAAACTCGCCCCGCTCAAGGTCGCCCTGTACCTTGGCGGCGGGCTCGTCGTCATCGTGACCTTCGCGGCCAACATCCCCGCCGTGCTCGCGCTCGTGTTCGAAGAGGCCTTCTCCCTGCGCGCCACGGCCGGCGGCACGCTCGGGATGGTCGTCGCCATGCGGTACGGGCTCGCGCGCGGCATGTACGCCAACGAGGCCGGGTACGGCACCGCCTCGGTGGCCTACGGCACGGCGCGCAGCCGGCATCCCGAACGGCAGGGGCTGCAGGCGGTGATGGAAGTGGCCATCGTGTCGTTCGTCACGTCGACCATCAGCGCGATGACCATCCTGCTGACTGGCGCGTGGCAGTCGGGCCTCACGAGTTCGGCGGCGGTCGCGTCGGCGTTCGACGCCGCGATGCCTGGCGTCGGCGGCTACGTCGTGGCGCTGTGCGCGTTCCTCTTCGGGTACACGACGCTGATCGGCTGGGCGTTCTACGGCGAGCAGTTCTTCGAGTACCTGCTGGGTCGACCGGTGGCGCACTGGTACCGGTGGATCTACTGCCTGCTCATTCCGTTCGGCGCGATGGGGCGCGTGGAAGTGGTGTGGGCGTGGGGTGACCTGATGAACGCGCTCCAGATCTTCCCCAACATCATCGGCGTGATCGGGCTCTCGGGCTTCGCGGCCAGGGTGGCACGCGGCAGGAACGTCGAGCTGCCCCGGTAGGCGCCGACGTCAGCGCGGCGGTCCCTCCACCGGCGCCGGGGCGGGAGCGTCCCCACCCGTCTCGAGATGCGGTACGTACAAGGTGTACCCGTCAGCCGAGGCGACGCGCTCGAGCCGCAACAGATCCTCGGCGAGTGCCCGCAGCGCCGGTGCCGTACGCGCATCGTCCATCACGACCCACGCCAGGTGGGACGCCGCCAGGAAGCGGTCGCGCGACTCGTAGGCGCGTCGGCGCTGCTCGGCGGTCAACGGCTCGTCTCCGGCGCTCAGCGTCATCAAGGCGTCCAGCACCGGGAAACGCCGCATCGACTGCTTCTGCTCGGCAGTGACCCTCGAGAGATATCCACCGACGAGCCGCTTTCCATGCACCGTCTGCTGGTACTGCGTCAGCGGGTTGAAGTTGCCCAGCGACGAGGCGCCGTCGCGTACCCCGAACGGCAGGGAGAGCACGCGCACGTCCGGACGGGGGTCGGCCGCGATGCGGTGGAAGACGGATGACACGTCGCCGGCGTACAGCGTGCGTGGTGCGGGCGCCAACTCGAGGATCAGGAGCACCGTGAGGACGCCGAGGATCAGCCGCCGGCGCCGTGGCCAGCGCTCGCCCATGGCCACGAGGGCCAGGGCGAAGAGAATCGCCACTCCGAGGGCGACGAGCACGACGAATCGCGACGGTGATCGCGCCAGGCCGACGATGGGCGCATACCGCAGGACCGCCCACGGGCCCGGGATGTGCGTGTTGATGGCGGCCACGTGTACGAATGGACCGAGCGCGAGCGCGGCGAACACCGACGGCATCCAGAGCCATCGTCGTCGCGCCGGCCGCCAGCCGACGGCGAGCCACGCCACCAGGATGGCGGCCAGTGCGACCAGGGGGAGGGAACCCGTCAGCTCGGCGAACCCGTCCACGCGCTGCGCCTCGATCCACGCCTTGAAAGGACGGCCGAACCATGGCGAGGTCGGATTGGGCATCACGAAGGCCAGCAGGTCCACGCCGGGCGGGCTGCTGCGCCAGTAGATGGACGGTCCCGCCAACTGGCCCCGCAGCAATCGCCCGCCATAGGCGATGAGCACCGGTGACAACAGCACGGCGGCCGTCACCACCGTGACGATGGCCAGCACGGGATGCGAGGCCGCGAAGCGATAGCGCCACTCGACCCGCGGTCGCCACGTCAGGAGCACGTGCGCGGCCACGAGGACCGTCAGGATGAGCATCGGCGTGTACAGCGATCGCATGCTGATGCGGATGCCGGCCACCTGCACCAGTCCGCCCTGCAGGGCGACGACGCCGACGAACGTGGCCGCCACGATGGCCAGGCCGCGCGTGAGGCGGCGAGCGAACGCCAGTCGCCCCGCCGAGTCGCTCCTCGACACGGTGATGGCGCTGGCGAGCACGTAGGTGCCGATCAGCAGAGCGCCGTATACGGCGTAGTAGATGTCGCAGAAGGCGGCCCACGCCAGCGTGGCGCCGAGCGCCATCGCGTCGCGGGCGCGGCCCTTGCCCTCGCCGTTGACCATGATCAGCAGCAGCACCGGGAGCGGCGCCGCGGCGACGAGCGAGAAGTGTCCCGTGCTGCGTGCCATCAGCACGGGCGAGAACGCGAACGCGACGCCGGCGAGCCACGATTCCCAGGACCGTCCGCAGAGGGCGTACGCGAGTCGCGCGGTGCACCAGGCCGTGAGCGCCATCATCGCCAGGTACACGACGTTGAACGCCGCGACGAGTCCCAGCGGCCCGATGAGGGGCAGCGCGAGGACGTCCATGAACAGCGTGTAGTTGTGGAGCGTGAGGTCGACTGGCGGGAGGAGGGAGAGGACGGTGTTGGTCTGCAGCGGGAGCTGTTGCTGGAGCAACTCGTGCCGGAAGACCCAGAGATTCCAGACGTAGACGCCTGTGTCGCCCGACGGCGCTCCGGTCAGTTGTGACGCGATCCGCAACGGCAGGGGCCAGGAGAAGGCCACGGCCAGCGCGGAGAACAGCCCGAACCACAGGAGGCGCACGCGACGTGAAAGCACGGTCGAGATCGGAGGAGGCTGGATGCTAGCACGAGCGTACTTACATCCTTAACAATCCTTTTGCGGTCTTAACCTTTCTTCGCCGCTTGATCGCCCCTCTGGCTCGGCGTAGCATCGACGAACCATGTCCGGCACCCTGGCGCGGCTCTCCGGCAACAAGGACCAGGCGCTGCAGGATGCCCTCGGACACCTCGCCCCCGACGCCCGCACCGCGTCCCTGCCGGGTGCCGAGGCGCCGCCAGGCACGCACATCCAGGTGGCCGGCGACAAGGTCGTCACGGCCGTCCGGCACATCCCGGCGCAAGCCGCGCGGTACGCGCCATGGCCGGCCGGCGTGGACCCCCGCCTCATCGAGGCGCTGGCCGCGCGCGGCATCGACCAGCCGTACGTCCACCAGGCCGCTGCGATGGGCCATGCCCTGGCCGGCCGCCACGTCGTTGTCGTGACGCCCACGGCCTCCGGCAAGACGCTCTGCTACAACGGGGCTGTCCTGAGCACGGTGCTGAACGAGCCGGGCGCGCGCGCGCTGTATCTCTTCCCGACCAAGGCTCTGGCGCAGGATCAGCTCGCCGAGTTGCAGGGGCTCGCGCAGGTGGCCGGCGCGGCAGCACAGCGCGAGATCGGCGTGTTCACCTACGACGGCGACACACCTGCCGATGCGAGGCGCGCGATTCGAGCCCGCGCCAACGTCGTGCTGAGCAACCCGGACATGCTGCACGCGGGCGTGTTGCCGCATCACCCGCGATGGGCGCGGCTCTTCGAGAATCTCCGCTACATCGTCATCGACGAGCTGCACGCGTACAGGGGCGTGTTCGGCAGCCACCTGGCGAACGTCCTGCGCCGGCTGCAGCGGATCTGCCGGCACTACGGGTCGGCGCCCACCTTCATCTGCACGTCGGCGACGATTGCCAACCCGCGCGAACTCGCCGAGCAACTGACGGAGCAGCCGTTCGAGCTCGTGGCCGAGAGCGGGGCGCCGCGCGGCGAGAAGTTCTTCGTGCTGCTCAACCCGCCCGTCGTGAACCAGGCGTTGGGCATCCGCCGGTCGTACCTCTCCGAGGCGCGCCGCGTGGCGTTGGAGTTCCTCCGTCGCAACCTCCAGCTCATCGTGTTCGCGCAGAGCCGGCTGGCCACCGAGATCCTCACGACGTACCTGAAGGACGCCTTCCAGGGGCCGCCCGGGGCGACCGAGGCCGTGCGCGGCTACAGGGGCGGATACCTTCCGCTGCGGCGTCGGGAGATCGAACGCGGTCTGCGGGAGGGAGACGTGCGTGCCGTGGTGTCGACCAACGCGCTCGAACTCGGGATCGACATCGGGGCGCTCGACGTCTGCGTGATGGCTGGCTATCCCGGCACGATCGCCTCGACGTGGCAGCGCGCGGGCCGGGCCGGCCGCCGCTCGGGCCGATCGGCAGCCGTGCTCGTCGCCTCCAGTGCCCCGCTCGACCAGTTCATCGTGCGCCACCCGACGTACTTCTTCGACGCGTCGCCCGAACATGCGTTGATCAACCCCGAGAACCTGCACGTGCTGCTCAACCACGTCAAGTGCGCGGCGTTCGAGTTGCCGTTCCAGGAGGGCGAGCGGTTCGGCGGGGCGGCGGTGAGCACCGAGGAGATCCTCCAGGTGCTCGGTGAGGAAGGCTTCGTCCATCTGGCTGACGGACAGTGGAACTGGACGCACGAGTCGTATCCGGCCGACGCCATCAGCCTGCGCGCCATCACGTCGGACAACTTCGTCATCGTGGACGTCACCGAAGGCTCGCGCGTGATCGGTGAGACCGACTACACGAGCGCGCTGTCGACGCTGCACGAGAAGGCTATCTACATCCTCGAAGGCGCGCTGTTCCAGGTGGAACGGCTCGACATCGAGGGCCGCAAGGCCTACGTGCGCAGCGTGGAGTGCGACTACTACACGGATGCCATCACGTACACGAAGGTGAACGTCCTCGACGAGGCCGAGACGAGCCCGGGGGAGGTCCACGATGGTCGTGCCGGCGGTCCCGACCAGGCCGTCGAGAGCGATGTCGGCTCGGCTGCGCAGTCGGCCGCGTTCGGAGAACGGGCCCTACCTGTGGAAGAGGAGGGCGGCGCTGCCGCCGCCGACGTCGTCGCACTACGCAACCGCTCCGGCCGCTCGCATGGCGACGTGCACGTCGTGTCGCGCGTCGTCGGTTTCAAGAAGATCCGTTTCTATACCAACGAGAACGTCGGGTCCGGCGACCTCGATCTCCCCGAGCAGCAGATGCACACGACGTCGTACTGGCTGACGGTGCCGCGCGAAGTGCTGCTCGAGGCGCCTTACGCCCCCGACGATCGCCGCGACGGCGTGAGCGGCCTGGCGTACGCCATGCGCTCGATCGCGCAGTTGCTGCTGATGTGCGATCGCCGTGACGTCGGGCTGTCGATCGACACGGGCACGGGAGACGCGCTCGTGGGCGGGCGTCCGACGTCTCCAGCCACGGGCGACGCCGACGCACACGTCTTTCTCTACGACAACTACCCCGGCGGCATCGGCTTCAGCGCACCGCTGTTCCGGATGCACGACGCCCTGCTGTCGCAGACCCGGCAGTTGATTGCCAGCTGTCCCTGCGACGTAGGCTGCCCGTCGTGCGTGGGTCCTGTCGGCGACATCGGCCCACGGGCCAAGCGCGTCGCGCTCGACCTGCTGGCGCGTCTGCAGTCACCCTCCTCGGTGCCGGGCGACGAGGTGCCGTTCTAATCGATGGCCCTGCCGAGCACGCTCGCCCGCCTGCGCGATATCGCCCGCGGCTCGCAGGCGCCGGCGAGTCGCGAGCTGACCTACGAGCCCGTCGACGCCGACGGTCTGCCCATCGACCCGCGCGTGCCGGCGCCCGAGGGAGTGGCGGAGGTACTCGAGGGCTCCAGGATCGAGCAGACGGCCCATGGCCCGTGCGTCGTGATCGAGCACGTGTTCGAGTCGGACCGCAGCCACGGCCGCATGCGCGTGCACACGTGCGCGGACGTCGCCGTGGACGACACCCTCGAGCTGCTGGCAGGCAGGACGCTCGGCGGAGGCGGTCGGGGCGAGGACTCGGCCGGAGCCCAGCCCCGGCGGATCGTCTATTTCGACCTCGAGACGACGGGCCTCAGTGGTGGGGCGGGCATGGTGGCCTTCCTGGCCGGCTTCGGCGAGTGGACACCCGACGGCTTCCGCACCACGCAGTTCCTCCTGCCGACGTTCGCGGCGGAGCGCGCGCTCCTGCACGCGATGAACGCGCACCTCGGCGATGACGATGTGCTCGTCACGTACAACGGGCGCACGTTCGACGTGCCGGTGATGGAGGTGCGCGGCGAGATGCAGCGGGTACCGCAACGGGTCTGTGCCCTGCCGCACCTCGACATGCTGCACGCGGCCCGTCGGCTCTGGCGCGCGTCGGATGAGGGTGACCGCTCGTGCCGGCTGACGCGCCTCGAGGAGTCCGTGCTCGGGGTGGGCCGGGTCGGGGATGTCGGCGGCATGGAGATTCCGACGCGCTACTTCCAGTTCGTCCGGGGCGGCGGCGCAGACCTGCTGGCGCCGGTGCTCGTCCACAACAGGCTCGATCTGCTGTCACTGGCCGTGCTGACTGCGCACGCCCAGGGCCTCGTCCGCGCGGGGCGTGCGTGCACCCCGTCGGATTCGACGGCCTTCGGGCTCGGCGTGATGTACGAACGGGGCGGCTGGATCGAGTCCGCGGTCGCCTGCTACCGGGCGGCGATGGACGACCGCTGGCAGCCGCGTGACCTGCGACGCACGGCGGCCCGGGCCCTTGCACGGCTCCTGCGGAGGCAGCGCCGCTTCGACGAGGCCGCAGCGGCCTGGCAGTTGGTGCTGCAGCTCGGTGGGCGACCGCAGGTCCTGCGCGAGGCACGCGAGGCGCTGGCGATCCACCACGAGCACCGCGGTGGCAGGCTCGAAGAGGCCAGGCGTCACGCCGTCGCCGGAGTGGAGCAGGCGATCGGGCGTGGAGAGCGGGAACAGTTCAGCCGGCGCCTGGAGCGGCTCGAGCGCAAGCTCGCGCGGCCTTCGGCCGGCGTGTCGTTGTGGAAGGAATGACGCGCCATCACGCCTTCGCGGCAGTGCGTCGGCACCAGCCGCGATGCGGACGGCATGGCGCCGGCTAGGCCGACGCGCCCTTCTTCGCCTTCTCGGCGGCCGCCTTGCGGGCAGCCACTGTCGTTGCACCGAACTTGCGCGTGAAACGCTCGACGCGCCCCTCGGTGTCGATAAGCTTCTGCCGGCCCGTGAAGAACGGGTGGCAGTTGTTGCAGATCTCCAGGTGGAGTTCCTTCTTCGTCGAATGGGTCTTCCAGGTGGCGCCGCAGGCGCACCGGGCATCGACCTGGTGGTACTCGGGATGGATGGCTGGCTTCATTGGTCTGGCTCCTTCGACAGCGGCCAAACCCTAAGAGTATCATGACTCCGCTGCCGTCGGTGCTCGCCCAGGCCCGCCGGCTCCCTATGGCGACCTCCCGAAGCGAGGGCGCGGAACTTGCTTATCTCAAGAGTCAGGTTGCGCCCCCATCGACGAGGCCCCTCGGGAATCCGGGGACATCGCCGGCGTCAACGCATCACGGACGATTACGGTTTCGTGAGTCGGCCGACGGTTCTGTCGCGGGGGCACCTCGGAGTCTCGATGCTGCGAACGACGATTGTTGCCTTGGCCTTCTCCGTGGCGGCCGCGCCAGCCTTCGCGGGCCCAATCGGGCTCGGCGCGGGGCGGACACCCTACGGACCCCAGTACTCGCCCTCGTCGCTGCCCTTCGAGGCCTTCGAGTGGACGCCGCTCGATTTCGCGGCTTTTTCCGCCTATGGCGGCGACTTCGCCAACGTGCGACGCCCCGTCATGCCTGTCGTCTTCTTCGAGGACCCGGTGGGCCCCCCGTCCGCTCCCGGCCCCGATGACGAGCGGCTGGCCCTGACTCTCTTCAGCACGCCGATCTTCGAGGAACTCCCGCTGGCCATGCATGCGCAGGCCGACGCCTCGCGGCAGGCCGGGACAATCCCGGAACCTGGTGCGCTCCTGCTCGTGGGCCTCGGCCTGCTCGGGGCCTCGACACGGCTGCGACGCGCGTATCGCAAGCGCTGACAGCGAACGCTCTCGACGCGCAGTCAGCGTCAGGACGGCCAAGGTGTTGCCTCCTCCCGGGCAACATCTTGGCCGTATCGCTGTCGGCGGTGCCGACAGCCGCGCGTGCTACGGAATGACGTGCGTGCGATCCCACCGATGCCTGCGTAGTTCGGCCATCAGGCCTTCCCCGAGTTGGCGCCCGTCCGACACCCCCGTGTTCTCCTTCACGTGGGCCGGCTTGCGCATACCGGGGATCGTGGTCGAGACAGCGGGATGCTCCAGGATGAAGCGGAGGGCGAATTCCGCCATCGACATCCCGGCGGGCACCTCGCTCCGCAGCAGGTCCACGCGGTCGAGCGTCTCGCGCAGGTAGTCGGGCGCGAAGTAGAGGCTGCGCCAGTCGTTGGGCGGAAAGGTCATGTCGCGCGTCATCTTGCCGGCCAGGCTGCCCTCGTCGAATGGCACGCGCGCGATGATGCCGACGTCGAGGCGCTGCGCTGCCGGGAACAACGCGTCTTCGGGACTCTGGTCGAAGATGTTGTAGACCACCTGGACGGCGTCGACCTTGCCCGTCTCGAGCGCCTCGAGCACGTTGGCCGGTTCCCAGCGGTTCACGCTGATCCCGAAGCCCTCGATCTTGCCCTGCGCCTTGAGGTCCTCGGCGGCGCGCTGCCACCCGTCGTCCGATGCCCACGTGTCGTCCCAGACGTGCAGCTGCTGCAGGTCCAGCCGCTCGACGCCGAGGTTCCGCAGGCTCTTCTCGGTCATCTCGATGATGTACTCGTAGGGAAAAACCTCGGAGACGGGGCTGTCCGACGTCCCTGGCCACTTGCGGTTCTTCGGGGGGACCTTGGTGGCGACGTAGAGCTTGCGGTGCGGGTGAGCCCGCAGCGTCTGCGAGAGCAGTTGCTCGCTGTGGCCCTCGCCGTAGGCATAGGCCGTGTCGAAGAAGTTGACACCGCTCGCGACCGACTGCTCGAGCGCGGCCAGTGACTCGGCGTCATCGCTGTCGCTCCAGCCGCCCATGCCCCACATGCCGTAGCCGATCTCCGAGACCTGCCAGCCGAGTCGTCCGAACCGTCGCGTTTGCATAGGGCGATGGTAGAACACAGTCGGGAGTCGGGAGTCGGGAATCGGGGAATCGGGCGGAACGGGGGACGGGAACGGAACGGGGAACGGGGAACGGGGGAACGGGGAACGGGACGGGATCGGGGAACGGGGAACGGAGGGACGGGGAACGGGGATCGGGGGAACGGGGATCGGGGAACGGGGAACGGGGAACGGGAAGTCGGGAGTCGCGGTTGGCCGTACCGGGAACGGCGGGCCGCGTTGGGACAACGGGCCCTACCTTACGAACGGGTGGGCCGGCTCTGCGAGCGGGCCTACCTTACGAATGGGTAGGGCCGGCTCTCCGAGCCCGGCCCGCGGCGGGACGGGACCGGGAACCGGATCGACATCTCCCCCAGAAATGGGAACGGCCGCACGGATGTCTCCGCGCGGCCCCGTGTGCGGTGCTTCGAAGGCCCACGGTCGAATGCCGAAGGCCGGTCAGGCCGCCGGACGACTTGTCCGTGGCAGCCTTGGCGACGCCGGACGTCGGGCGGCTACTTGCCGCCCGACATGGCCCCCAGGAACTCGGTGTTCGACTTGGTCTTGGCCATCTTGCCGAGCAGCAGTTCCATCGCCTCGGCGGCCGAGAGCGGGTTGAGGACCTTGCGCAGCACCCAGATGCGGTTGAGGTCCTCCTTGCGGGATGAGCAGCTCCTCCTTGCGCGTGCCGCTCTTGGTGATGTCGATGGCCGGGAACACGCGGCGATCCGCCAGCTTGCGATCCAGGTGGATCTCCATGTTGCCGGTGCCCTTGAACTCCTCGAAGATCACTTCGTCCATGCGCGAGCCGGTGTCGATGAGCGCGGTCGCGATGATCGTCAGCGACCCGCCCTCCTCGATGTTGCGGGCGGCGCCGAAGAACCGCTTCGGCCGCTGCAGGGCGTTGGAGTCGACGCCGCCCGACAGCACCTTGCCCGACGGCGGCACGACGGTGTTGTAGGCGCGGGCCAGTCGCGTGATCGAGTCGAGCAGGATGACCACGTCCTTCTTGTGCTCGACCAGGCGCTTGGCCTTCTCGATCACCATCTCCGCCACCTGCACGTGGCGCTGCGCCGGCTCGTCGAACGTGGAGCTGATCACCTCGCCCTGCACCGACCGCTGCATGTCGGTGACCTCCTCGGGCCGCTCGTCGATGAGCAGCACGATCAGGTAGACCTCGGGGTGGTTCGTCGTGATGCTGTTGGCGATGTTCTGCAGCAGCATCGTCTTGCCGGTGCGCGGCGGCGCGACGATGAGGCCGCGCTGCCCCTTGCCGATCGGCGTCAGCAGGTCGATCACGCGGGTCGACAGGTTCTCGGCGGTCCGGTCTCGAGGCGTGATGCGCTCCTGCGGGTACAGCGGGCGTCAGGTTCTCGAAGAAGATCTTGTCGCGCGTCCGCTCGGGCGGCTCGAAGTTGACGGCCTCGACCTTGATGAGCGCGAAGTAGCGCTCGCCGTCCTTGGGCGGCCGGATCTGGCCGCGACACCGTGTCGCCGGTGTGCAGGTCGAACTTGCGGATCTGCGACGGCGAGACGTAGATGTCGTCCGGGCCCGGCAGGTAGTTGTAGTCGGGCGCGCGCAGGAAGCCGAAGCCGTCGGGCAGCGTCTCGAGCACGCCCTCGGAGAAGATGCAGCCCGCTCTTCTCGGCGCGCGCCCGCAGGATCTCGAAGATCAGCTCCTGCTTGCGCATGTCCCGTGGCGCCCGGGCACGTCGAGGTCCTTGGCCGATCCTGCGTGAGTTCCGTGACGCTCATCTCCTTGAGCGTCGACAGGTCCACGACCGTCGACGTCGTGACCGGCCCTGCATCCGGGCCTCGATCGCCTCGATGTCTGTCGCTCGGGCGCGGGCCGGTGCCCGCGCGGATGCGGCTCGCTGCGGTTGCCGGTCGCCACGCCGGCCGTCACGATGCTGGCCACCGCGCGCCGCGGCCCTCGCCCTGCCGTCCGTGCTGCCGGCCCTGCTGCGACTGGCGGTGCTGCTGCTGCGGCTGCCGGGGCGCGGCGCGGGCGGGCGGGGCAGGCGGCGCGGCCTGCGAGGGAGATCGGGACGGCGTGGCCTCGGCGAGGGCCTCCGTCGGCGGCGGAGCCGCTACGGGTGCGTCAGCAGTCGGCGATTCTGCTTCCACAGGTTGTTCCAATCCTTCCCCCGTGACGCGCCGACACCGGCAGGACCGGGACCTTCAACGAGGTCTTCCCATGCGCGTAGATTGCGCATCGCGTTCGGCGCGCGACAGCTTGTCGATCTTGCGCGACCACGACACCGGTCGGCCAGGTTCTGCGTCGCAGAGCCACGCCCACGCATCAGGTCCTGCGGCCAGCCCCGGATGACGCGCGTCCACGATCAGCAGCGCGCCCGTCGGGCCCAGCGTATCGCCGCGTCGTCGCCGGGCGATCCTGTGCCACGGCGCAGGCCAGCCGAAGTACACGGCGGTGAGCGCCGCGAACGGTCGGCCGAGGCGGAGCCGCCGCGCGCGTACCCGTAGCCGGGCAGATCGACCAGGTACAGCCGCGGGAGGTCGCGGTGGCCGTCGACGCCACCGGTAGAGGTTCACGTCGCCGCGTCTTGCCGGCTGCGGCGCTCGTGCGGGCGACCGCGCGTGCCGGTGATCGCGTTGATCAGACTCGACTTGCCGACGTTGGACCGCCCGACGAAGGCGAGCTGCGGCACGGGCTCGCGCGGCAAGTCCGCGGCGCTCACGGCGCTGCGGACGAACTCGGACCGGCAAGGTTTTCAAGGTGAGACGTCCAGGAGCCTGTGACGGAAGGGGGCAACCGGCCTGTCGTCCGCTGGGCGGACACCGGCGTCGCGACGCGGCCGTACGGGGCCGCGCCACGCCTCCTCCCGTCAGTGCGTAATGGCGTCGTCGCTCACGGCGGGCTCCACGGCCGCCTCGGTGGTCGCCGGCATCGCCGGCGGAGCGGGCCCGCCAGCGCGATCTTCAGCACCTCGTCCATGGTCTCGACCATGTAGACGTTGAGCGCGTCGAGCACGTTCTTCGGGATGTCGGCCAGATCCTTCTCGTTGTCCTTCGGCAGGATGATCGTCTTGACGCCCGCGCGATGGGCGGCGAGGACCTTCTCCTTGACGCCGCCGATGGGCAGCACCTTGCCGCGCAGCGTGATCTCGCCGGTCATCGCGACGTCCTTGCGCGCCGGCACGCCGGTCAGCGCCGAGACCAGCGCGGTGGCCATCGTGATGCCGGCCGACGGGCCGTCCTTCGGGATGGCGCCCTCGGGCACGTGGACGTGCACGTCGTCGTCTTGCGGTTGAAGTCCGTGGGCATGCCGAACTCGTCGGCCTGCGAGCGCACGTAGCTCATGGCCGCCTGCGCCGACTCCTGCATCACGTCGCCCAGCTTGCCGGTCAGCGTCAGCTTGCCCTTGCCGGGCATCAGCGTGGCCTCGGTGACCAGAATCTCGCCGCCGACCTCGGTCCAGGCCAGGCCGGTCGCGATGCCGATCTCGTTCTTCCTCCTCGGCCATCGTCGGCGCGGAACTTGCGGCACGCCGAGGTGCTCGCGTGACCTTCTCGGCGCGTGATCTCCTCGCAGAAGCCCGTGCCTTCGACCACCACCTTGCGCGCGACCTTGCGGCAGACCGACGAGATCTCGCGCTCGAGGTTGCGGACGCCGGCCTCGCGCGTGTAGCGCTGGATGATCGGCCTGGAGCGCGTCGTCGGTGAAGCGTGATGTTCTTGTCGGTCAGGCCGGCGCCCTCGACCGCCTTCGGCGCGAGGAACCGCTTGGCGATCTCGACCTTCTCGTGCTCGGTGTAGCCGGCCAGCTGCAGCACCTCCATGCGGTCGCGCAGCGCCTGCGGAATCGTGTGCAGCACGTTGGCCGTGCAGATGAACATCACGTTCGACAGGTCGAACTCGACGTCGAGGTAGTGGTCGAGGAACGTGTGGTTCTGCTCGGGGTCGAGCACCTCGAGCAGCGCCGCCGACGGATCGCCGCGGAAGTCCATCGACATCTTGTCGACTTCGTCGAGCAGGAAGACCGGGTTCAGCGTGCCGGCCTTCTTCATCATCTGGATGATCTGGCCCGGGAACGCGCCGATGTAGGTGCGCCGGTGGCCGCGGATCTCCGCCTCGTCGCGCACGCCGCCGAGCGACAGGCGCACGAACTTGCGGTTCGTCGCCCGGGCGATCGACTTGGCCAGCGAGGTCTTGCCCACGCCCGGAGGGCCGGCGAAGGTCAGGATCGTGCCCTTCGGCTTCTTGACCAGCGTGCGCACCGCGAGGAACTCGAGGATGCGGTCCTTGATCTTCTCGAGGCCGTAGTGGTCCTCGTTGAGGATCTGCTCGGCGCGCTTGAGGTCGCGGCTCTCCTTGGTCTTCTTGTGCCACGGCACCGCGATCAGCCAGTCGAGGTAGTTGCGCGAGACGGTGGCCTCGGCCGACATCGGCGGCATCGCCTCGAGGCGCTTCAGCTCCTGGATCGCCTTCTCCTCGACGTCCTTCGGCATCCGCGCCTCTTCGATCTTCTTCTTCAGCTCGTCGACCTCGTTGCCCTTGTCGTCCTTGCGGCCCAGTTCCTTCTGGATCGCCTTCATCTTCTCGTTGAGGTAGTACTCCTTCTGCGCCTTCTCCATCTGCTTCTTCACGCGAGACTGGATCCGGCGGTCCACCTGGAGCTTGTCCACCTCGACCTCGAGCACCGACGCAATGCGGTTCAGCCGCTCGAGCGGCGACACGATCTCGAGCAGGTTCTGCTTCTCCTCGACGCCCACGAGCAGGTGCGCGGCGATCGTGTCGGCCAGCTGCGCGGGATCGTCCACGCGGACGGCGGCGATCATCGCGTCGTAGTGCAGGTTGTTCGACAGCTTCACGTACTGCTCGAACAGCGACACCACGCGGCTCATCGTGCCTTCGACCTCGCCGGCGGCCTCGCGCTGGCGCGGGATCACCTTGACGACCACGCGGTAGAAGCCCTTGTCTTCCTTCCACTCGACGGCCCGGGCGCGCTCCACCCCCTCGACGAGCACCTTGATGTTGCCGTCGGGCAGCTTGAGGCTCTGCACGATGTTGGCCACGCAGCCCATCGTGTAGATGTCGTCGGGCTGCGGATCGTCGATGGCGGCGTCGTGCTGCGCCGCCAGGAAGATGCGCTTGTCCTTGCCGAGCGCGTGCTCGAGCGCCCGGATCGACGAGGGCCGTCCGATCACGAACGGCATCATCATGTGCGGGAACACGACGACGTCGCGCAGCGGAACGATCGGGAGCGTTTCGTAGACTTCCATGGATCAGTTGTCGGGAATCAACGGTGACTTGTCAAGGCGCGTCGGGACTGGCCTCCGCCGTTCGGGCGGGTCCGTCCGGCGCGGCAGCCGCGAGCCGCCGACGCGTCGACGGCTCGTCGATGGGTGGCGGCGCCTCTCCTTGAGACGCCGGCCGTGGGCAGCGGACGCCTAGCCGGCCTTCTCCATCACGGTGATCGGCTTTTCCTTCGACTCGACGACTTCGCGCGTGATGACGCACTCGCGGATCTTCTTCTGCCCGGGCAGCGTGTACATCAGGTCGAGCATCAGGTCCTCGATGATCATCCGCAGGCCGCGGGCGCCGATCTTCCGCGCGAGCGCCAGCTCGGCGATGGCCTCGAGCGCGTCGTCGGTGAACCGCAGCTTCACGTTCTCGTACTCGAACAGCTTCTGCGTACTGCTTGGTGATGGCGTTGCGCGGCTGCGTCAGGATCTGGACCAGCGCCGGCCTGTCGAGCTCGTGCAGCGTCGCCACCACCGGCAGCCGGCCGACGAACTCGGGGATCAGGCCGTACTTGATCAGGTCCTCCGGCTCGACCTGTCTCGAGCGTCGTGCCGATGTCCTTGCTCTGCGAAGTGGCTGGACCTCGGCCTTGAACCCGAGCGTCTTCTTGCCGACCCGGCGCTCGATGACCTTCTCGAGGCCCACGAAGGCCCCGCCGCAGATGAACAGGATGTTCGTCGTGTCGACCTGGAAGAACTCCTGGTGCGGGTGCTTGCGGCCGCCCTGCGGCGGCACGTTGGCCACCGTGCCCTCCAGAATCTTCAGCAGCGCCTGCTGGACGCCCTCGCCCGAGACGTCGCGCGTGATCGACGGGTTCTCGTCCTTGCGGCAGATCTTGTCGACCTCGTCGATGTAGATGATCCCCTGCTGGCCTTCTCGATGTCGCCGCCGGCGGCCTGCAGCAGCTTGAGGATGATGTTCTCGACGTCCTCGCCGACGTAGCCGGCCTCGGTCAGCGTCGTGGCGTCGACGATCGTGAAGGGCACCGACAGCAGCTTGCGCCAGCGTCTGCGCCAGCAGCGTCTTGCCCGTGCCGGTCGGGCCGATCAGCAGGATGTTGGACTTCTGCAGCTCGACGTCGTTGCGGCCGCGTCGACTGCTTCCCGATCTCGATGCGCTTGTAGTGGTTGTAGACAGCGACCGCGAGCCGCTTCTTGGTCTGCTCCTGGCCGATGACGTACTCGTCGAGGAACTTCTTGATCTCCTGCGGGCGTCGGCAGCGACGACCGCGTCCCCTTCGGCTCTCGAACGCGGTTGTCGTCGGCGATGATGTCGTTGCAGACCTCGACGCACTCGTCGCAGATGAAGACCGTCGGGCCGGCGATGAGCTTCCGGACGTCGTTCTGGTCCTTGTTGCAGAACGAGCAGCGCAGCACTTCGTTCTCGCCGTTCTTCTTCACCATGGAGTCGGACCCGTCCTGCGTCACCGGAGTGCCGTGGGCCGCGGTGTCGCGGCCGTCAGGCGGCGGTCAGCTGCTCTTGCGGCGGATGACATCGTCGATGATACCGTATTCGCTGCGCCTGCTCGGCCGACATGATGTAGTCGCGCTCGGTGTCGGCCTGCGATGCCGTTCGAGCGGCTGGCCCGTGTGCTCGGCCAGGATCTCGTTCAGCCGGCTCGCGCATGCGCAGGATCTCCTGCGCGTGGATGTCGATGTCGGTCGCCTGTCCGCCGACCACGCCCTGCACCCACGGCTGGTGGATCAGGATGCGCGAGTTGGGCAGCGAGAACCGCTTGCCCTTGGTCCCCGCCGCCAGCAGCACCGCCGCCATCGAGGCCGCCTGCCCGATGCAGTACGTCTGCACGTCCGGCCTGATGAACTGCATCGTGTCGTAGATCGCCAGGCCGGCGGTGATCGACCCGCCCGGGCTGTTGATGTACAGCAGGATGTCCCGCTCGGGGTCCTCGGCCTCCAGGAACAGCATCTGGGCGATGACCAGGTTGGCCACCGTGTCGTCGATCGGCGTGCCGATGAAGATGATGCTGTCCTTCAGCAGGCGCGAGTAGATGTCGTACGCGCGCTCCCCGCGGTTGGTCTGTTCGACCACCATCGGGATCAGTTGCATCCGCGAATCGGTCATGGGATCTATCGTTGGGTAGGGACGGCCGTCCCGGCCGTCCGATCGCGCCCCGGCGCCATTGCCGCGAGCGGGTTGCCCGTGCCCGGCAGGCCGGGCCGTACAGTCGTCATCGTTCAGGGAAGCAGAGGGTCGAGGCAGGTGCGTGGATCACGCACCCGTGATCGTAGCACGCGCCAGCGCCTGCGCGACCGCCTTCTCCCGCAGCAGCCCCGTCCGGATCGGCTCCAGCTGGTCCTGCTGCGCCAGCTGCGCCTTCACTTCCGCGAGCGTCCGGCCCGCGCGGGTCGCATACCCGGAGATATCGGCATCCAGCTCGTCTTCCGATACCTCCAGTCCTTCGGCAGCCACGATGGCGTCCAGCACGAGGACGCTCCTGACCGTCGCGACCGCCGGCTCCTGCTGCTGGGCCCGGAATTCGTCCCAGTTGATGGACGCCTGACGCGGGTCCACACCCTGGTCCATCAGCCGGCGGGCGAACTCCTCCATCCGGCGGTCCACCTCGCGCGCCACCATGCCCTCGGGCACCTCGCCCGTCATCCGGGCCGCCAGCTGCTCGAGCACCTGCTGCCGCATCCGCCGGGTCCGCTCCCGATCCGCATCCTGCTCCAGATCCTCCCGGATGCGCCCCCGCAGATTGGCCAGGGTCTGGAATTCTCCGAGATCCTTCGCGAATTCGTCGTCAAGCGTCGGCAACACCCGGCGGCGCAGCGCCGACACGTTGACGGCGTACTCCACGCGGGCCCCCGCCATCTCCTCGACCTCGTAGTCGGACGGGAAGGTGACCTCGAAGGTCTTCTGGGTCCCCGCCGTCACGCCCAACAGGCCCTCGTCGAACCCCGGGGGACTGGCGGCGGCCCCAATCTCGGCCGACACGCCCTGGTGACTCTCGGGCGCCTCCGGCTCGATGTCGACTCCCTGCGGACCGGTCAGCCGGCGCCGCGTCAGGTCCATGACCACCGTGTCGCCGTGCTCGGCGCCCCGGTCTTCGACGGGCTCCATCCGGGCCAGGCGGTCCCGCAGGCGCGACAGGGCCTGATCGACGTCGTCGTCGGACACCGTCGCGGCCGGCCGCTGGACGACCAGGGTCGCCAGGTCGCCCGGTTCCACGTGCGGCGCGGTTTCGATCGCCGCCGTGAAGGTCAGGGGCTTGCCTTCCTCCAACTGCAGGTCGCGCACCTTGGGCGTGTCGACCGGGTGGAGCTGCTTGTCCCGGAGCGCGTCACCGACCAGACGCGGCACCAGGTCCTGGGCCACGTCCTGCAGGATCTGCTCGCGAAACCGCTTCCGCACCACGTGGACAGGCGCCTTGCCCGGCCGGAATCCCGGGATGCGGGCGGCCCGCGCGTACCCCTGGGTGATGCGTGAGATCTCGGTGTCGACCACGTCCGGCGGCACTTCCACCGTCAAGGTCTTCTTGGTTTCGCTGACGTCGGTGAGTTCGACCTTCATGCTGGCTCGGGAATCGGAAATCGGGAATCGGAAATCGAATGTGATGGCCTTGGGCCTTCGCCCTCGGCTTTTCGGGACGCCCGGGATGGGCGGCCTTGCGACGGCCACCTGGTCCGGGCGGGACAGGACACACCAGGTTCGCGGCCTCGCATGGCGAACCAGCCGAAACTCGTGGAGCTCCATGCGGCCTGCCAGCCGAAGCTCGCGGAGCTCCACGTGGCCTGCCAGACGAAGCTCGCGGAGCTCCACGTGGCCTGCCAGCCGAAGCTCGCGGAGCTCCACGTGGCCTGCCAGCCGAAGCTCGCGGAGCTCCACGTGGCCTGCCAGCCGAAGCTCGCGGAGCTCCACGCGGCCTGCCAGCCGAAGCTCGCGGAGCTCCACGTGGCCTGCCAGACGAAGCTCGCGGAGCTCCATGCGGCCTGCCAGACGAAGCTCGCGGAGCTCCACGTGGCCTGCCAGACGAAGCTCGCGGAGCTCCACGCGGCCTGCCAGACGAAGCTCGCGGAGCGAGCGAAGTCTGGTGCGAAAGGGGGGACTCGAACCCCCACAGCCTTACGGCCACCGGATCCTAAGTCCGGCGCGTCTGCCAGTTCCGCCACTTTCGCGTGGCGCTCGCCGAACACGCCACGCTACCACTGCGCTGACATCCCGTCAATTTCCGCCCCGGCATGTCTGACTGTGAGGGCGCGCAGGCTGCGGCTCCGGCAGCCGTGCAGCCCTGCGCCAGGCCCACACGGGCCCCACCGCCAGTTCCTGGGGCACCATGCCGCTCGTCGCCCGATGGTAGGATTGGCGGCGGTTTGACGGCGCACATGAGTACCTGGGACGAAGAGTTCCGCCAGCTCGAGGCGGAGTTCTTGAGGGGAGGCCCCGCGCGCCTCGTCGACATCGACGAGGCCTTGGACCGACTCGACCGCGGCACGGCAGCCACCCTTGCCGACCTGAAGCGACACTTCCACAAGCTGGCCGGCGCCGGGGCGACCTACAAGCGTCCCCAGATCAGCGCCCTGGCGCGGGAAGCCGAGCGCCGGTGCGACGAGGTGCTCGCGCGCCGTGGCCAGCCGACCTCTGACGACGTGGCCGGGTGGCGTCAGGCCCGGATGCGACTGGCGGCGCTCTTCGAGGAGGGCATCGCCACCGCTGCCCCGGCCGAGCCCGCGCCGCAGGCCTCGTCGTCCGGTCAGGCCGCGCCCGAGAGTTCGCAGGGCGACCTCGACGTCCTGATCGTGGACGACAACCAGGACACCCGGCGTCTGCTGGCCTCCGTGCTCCAGCAGGAGGGCATACCCGTGCGTGAGGCGGGCACCTGCGCCGAGGCGCGGACGCTCATCGACGCGCGCGTGCCCGATGGGCTTCTCGTCGACGTGTGTCTGCCCGACGGTTCCGGCTACGCGATCGTCGAGCACGCGCGGCAGAGGCCCGGGGGCGACCAGGCCGTCATCCTGATGCTCAGCGCGGCAGGTGACGTACTCGACCTCGCCGAGGCGATCCATGCGGGCGCCGACGCCTGTTACACCAAGCCCGCCGAGATCGAGGCCGCGCACCGCAAGCTCCTGCAGATGCTCGAGCGGTCGCAGGCCGAGGTGCCACGCATCCTGGTCGTGGAGGACGACGAGTTCCATGCGGCGTTCGCGAGGACGGTACTGGAATCGGCGGGGTATCAGGTGGCCGTGTGCGGGGCGCCGCGCCATTTCACCGAGCACATGGCCACGTTCCAGCCCGAACTGCTGCTGATGGACGTGAACCTGCCCGATGCCTCCGGCTACGATCTCGCGCGGTTGGTGCGGCAGCAGGAGCAGCACGCCGCGCTGCCCATCATCTTCCTCACGTCCGAGGCGGCGATGGAGTCACGGATCCGGGCGGCCAAGGCCGGCGGCGACGAACACCTGACCAAGCCCGTGCATCCCGCGCTCCTGGCGTCGGCCGTGGGCGCCAGGCTCGAGCGCGCCCGCTTCCTCAAGAGCCTCCTGCACCGGGATGGGCTCACCCGGTTGCTCACCCACGCGTCCTTCATGGAGCAGGTGCAGCAGGTGATCGACCGGCGATTGCGGTCGCCCCACGGACCGGCATCGCTCGTGCTGCTCGACGTCGATCACTTCAAGCGGATCAACGATACCTACGGCCACCAGGCCGGCGACCGCGTGCTGGCCACGCTGGCCGGTTCCCTGCGGCAGCACCTGCGGCGGACCGACATCATCGGCCGGTACGGCGGCGAGGAGTTCGGGGTGCTGCTCGACCAGCTCCCGATCGAGGATGCCCAACGGCTGATCACGCGCCTGCTGCACGAATTCGCGGCGCTGGACCACACGGCGGTCGGGGAGCACTCCCACTTTCGCGTGACCTTCAGCGCCGGCATTGCGCCCTACAGGCCGGGCATCGAGCGCCACGCCTGGATCGAGGCGGCGGACCAGAGCCTCTACGCCGCCAAAAAGGCCGGCCGCAACCAGGTCGTCGTCGCGCCCGACAGGTAGGGCGGTGTCCCTGGGCACCGAAGCGCGCGCGAAGGCGGCCCACCGCGCCGCTGTCCCCCGGCGGCCCCGCGCCCAGCGGCTGGGTGGGACACCCAGCCCTACCTCTACGACGTCTTCTTCACCACCTGCATCGCGGCCGCGATCATGCCGGCGATGTCGCTCGTCGTAGCCGGGATGATCATCGTGTTGCTGGTCTTGGCCAGGTTGCCGAACTGGGTGATGTACTGCTCGGCAACGCGCAACTGGACCGCCTCGGTGCCGCCGGGCGTCTGCATGGCCGCAGCCACCTCGCGGATGCCTTCGGCCGTGGCCCGGGCGACGGCCATGATGGCCGACGCCTCGCCTTCCGCCTCGTTGATCTGCTGCTGGCGCCGCGCTTCGGAGTCCTTGATGACCTCCTGCTTGTTGCCTTCCGCGTTGTTGATGGCGGCGTCGCGCTGGCCTTCCGACGTCAGGATCACCGCGCGCTTCTCGCGCTCGGCCCGCATCTGCTTCTCCATCGCGGCGAGCACGTCGGAGGGCGGCGTGATGTTCTTGATTTCGTAGCGCAGCACCTTGACGCCCCAGGGGTCGGTGGCCTTGTCCACCTCGCTCACCACCTGGGTGTTGATGTTGGTGCGCTCCTCGAACGTCTTGTCGAGGTCGATCTTGCCCACCTCGCTGCGCAGGGTGGTCTGGGCCAGCTGCGAGATCGCGAAATGGTAGTCCTGGATGCCGTAGGACGCCCGTTCGGGGTTCATGACCTTCAGGTACAACACGCCATCGACGCCCACCTGCACGTTGTCGCGCGTGATACACACCTGGGCCGGGATGTCGAGCGCGTTCTCCTTGAGCGAGTGCTTGTAGCGCACGACGTCGATGAAGGGCACCAGGATGTGGAATCCGGCGTCCAGCGTGCCGGCGTAGCGGCCGAGCCGCTCCACCACGTACGCGCTCTGCTGGGGCACCACGATGGCGGTCTTCGCCACGATGATGAGCACCAGGACGGCAAAGATGATCAGGATGATGAGGCCTTCCATGGTCAGAGCGCTCCTTCGCGGCGGATCGAGATGGTGAGGCCGTCCACCGACGTCACCAGGCAGCGTTCGCCCGGCGTGATCGGGTCGGTCCCCAGGTTGCGGGCCGTCCAGACCGTGCCACGCAGTTGCGCACGGCCCAGGCCCCCGGCGGCGATGCCGTCCATGGCGACCGCGACTTCGCCGCGGAGGGAGTCGACGTCGCCGGATCGGGGTGTCCTTGCTTCCATCAAACGGAGCAGGGGGGTACGGAAGAACGCCAGGGCCGCCACGGACAGCACGCTGAACAGCAGCCACTGCACCCAGGCCGGGCCCGACAGTCCCAGCATCGCCAGGCCCCCGACAAGGAGCGCCCCGATGCCGAAGAACAGAAGGAAGAACCCGCCAGGTGTTGCAAGCTCGAGCCCCGTCAGCAGCAGGCCGAGTACCACCCAGTACCACCAGATCATCCGGACGCTCCGTCGATGAAGGACCCGGGCATTATAGGGGCCTTCGCCTCCGGCCCTGCCTGTTTCCGCCCGCGGAAGGGCCACGCTCCCCGCCGGATCGCCAGGTGTCGTCCCTCGCGATCGGCACGTGCTAGGCGCACGACGCGTGCTTATGACACAATCTCGCGCGGTTTATGGCGGACGCTGCGCGGGCCCCGGCCGGCGCGCCGCGGGTGGGGGCCTTGGCGTCCCATGGGCAGTACGTGCCCGACACCCAGCCGCCAGCTCACGAGACTCAAATCCCATGCCTGTTGTCCGTAGACTGGTCACGAGCGCACTGACCCTTGGCGTCGGCCTGCTGGCCGCCGTTCCGGCCTTCGCCCAGGAGCATCGCCCCGGCGGCGAGGCCAACCTGATTCTCCCCGACCTCAACTCGGCGCAGTTCCTCGGCATCGGGGGCCATACCCTCCTGCTCGTGGGGTTGGTGGTGAGCGGGCTCGGCCTGCTGTTCGGCCTGTCCATCTACCAGCAGTTGAAGGGCATGCCGGTGCACAGGTCGATGCGCGAGGTCTCGGAGCTGATCTACGAGACGTGCCAGACGTACCTGTACCAGCAGGGCCGCTTCCTGCTGCTGCTGTGGCTGTTCATCGGGGCCACCGTGGTGCTGTACTTCGGCCGGCTCGCCCACACCGTCGACCCGGTCACCGGCGCCGACGTGTACGGCTTCCCGCCGATCAAGGTGGCCGTCATCCTCCTGTTCTCGCTCGTCGGCATGGCGGGCTCGCTACGGCGTGGCCTGGTTCGGCATCCGCGTCAACACGTTCGCCAACTCGCGCACGGCGTTCGCGGCGCTCGCGCGGCAAGCCGTACCCCTGCTACGCGATCCCGCTCAAGGCCGGCATGAGCATCGGCATGGCTGCTGATCTCGGTCGAGCTGCTGCTCATGCTGGTGATCCTGCTCTTCGTGCCCGGCGACTACGCCGGCGCCCTGCTTCATCGGCTTCGCGATCGGCGAGTCGCTCGGCGCCGCGGCGCTGCGCATCGCGGGCGGCATCTTCACGAAGATCGCCGACATCGGCGTCGGACCTGATGAAGATCGTCTTCAAGATCAAGGAAGACGACGCGCGCAACCCCGGCGTGATCGCCGACTGCACGGGCGACAACGCCGGCGACTCCGTCGGGCCGAGCGCCGATGGCTTCGAGACCTACGGCGTGACCGGCGTCGCGCTCATCACGTTCATCCTGCTGGCCGTGCGCGAACCCGTCGGTGCAGGTCCAGTTGCTCGTCTGGATCTTCATGATGCGCATCATCATGGTGGTGGCCAGCGGCCGTCTCGTACTTCATCAACGAGGCGATGGCGAAGGCCAGCTACGGCAACGCCGACGAAGATGAACTTCGAGCACCCGCTGACGCGCCTCGTGTTGATCACGTCGATCGTGTCGGTCGTGCTCACCTACATCGTGTCGTACCTGCTCATCCCGCACCATCGGCGGCGACGCCACGCTGTGGTGGAAGCTCGTCGAGCATCATCACGTGCGGCACGCTGGCCGGCGCGATCATCCCCGAGCTGGTCAAGATCTTCACGTCGGTGGACTCGGGCCACGTGCGCGAGGTGGTCAGCGTCGCTCGGAGGAGGGCGGCGCATCGCTCAACATCCTCTCGGGTCTCGTGGCGGGCAACTTCTCGGCCTACTGGCTTGGCCTGACCATCGTCGTCCTGATGGGCGTCGGTTACTGACGTCAGCGAGATGGGCCTGGACGTGCTGATGGTCGCCCCGGCCGTGTTCGCCTTCGGCCTCGTGGCCTTCGGCTTCCTCGGCATGGGGCCGGTGACCATCGCGGTCGACTCGTACGGCCCGGTCACCGACAACGCGCAGTCGGTGTTCGAGCTCTCGATGATCGAGAGCCATCCCGAGCATCGGCGACGAGATCAAGAAGGACTTCGGCTTCGACGCCGAACTTCGAGCGCGCCAAGCACTTCCTCGAGGAGAACGACGGCGCGGGCAACACCTTCAAGGCCACCGCCAAGCCGGTGCTCATCGGCACGGCCGTCGTCGGGCGCGACCACGATGATCTTCTCGATCATCATGGTGCTGACCGAGGGCCTGCGGCCCGAACTCGTCGCGCGGCTCTCGATCCTGCACCCGCCGTTCCTGCTGGGCCTGGTGACGGGCGGCGCGATCATCTACTGGTTCACGGGCGCGTCCATGCAGGCGGTCACCACGGGTGCCTACCGCGCCGTGGAGTTCATCAAGGCCAACATCAAGCTCGACAGCGGCGCCGAGAAGGCGTCGGTCGAGGACAGCGAAGCAAGGTCGTCGAGATCTGCACGCAGTACGCGCAGAAGGGGATGTTCAACATCTTCCTCGGCGTGTTCTTCGCCACGCTGGCGTTCGCCTTCTACGAGCCGTTCTTCTTCATCGGCTACCTGATCTCGATCGCGTTGTTCGGCCTGTATCAGGCCATCTTCATGGCCAACGCCGGCGGCGCCTGGGACAACGCCAAGAAGATCGTCGAGATCGAACTGAAGGCCGAAGGGCACGCCGCTGCACGACGCGACCGTCGTCGGCGACACGGTCGGCGACCCGTTCAAGGACACGTCGTCGGTGGCCATGAACCCCGTCATCAAGTTCACCACGCTCTTCGGCCTGCTGGCCGTCGAACTGGCGGTGAGCATGAAGGGCGTCGACTACGCGCACACGCTCACCACGCTCGCGATGACCATCGCGTTCCTGCTGGCGTCGATGTACTTCGTGCACCGGTCGTTCTACGGGATGCGGATCACCCGCCAGGGGTAGACGGACGAACGGGGCGTCCCCTCGAGGGCGCCCCGCCTTCACCGAAGGGGCGGCAGGCTGTACGCTGTAGGCCGTCATGGAATCGGTCCGCGCACAGTTTCCCGCCCTCCGTCGCGTCCACGGCGGTCACCCGGTGGCGTACTTCGACGGTCCCGGCGGCACGCAGGTGCCCACCGTGGTCGTCGATGCCATCGGCGACTACCTGCTCCACCACAACGCCAACACCCACTGGTCGTACCCCAGCAGCCAGGAAACCGACGCGCTCCTGCTCGACGCGCGACACGTCTACGCCGCGTTCTTCAATGCACCCGGGCCGGAGTGGGTCAGCTTCGGCCAGAACATGACGACGATCACGTTCCACCTCGCTCGCGCGCTGGCGCGGCAGTGGGGCGACGGCGACGAGATCGTCGTGACCGAACTCGATCACCACGGCAACGTCGATCCCTGGCGGCACGCGGCCGAGGACTTCGGCGTCACCGTGCGCACCGTGCCGCTGGCGGCCGACGGCATCTCGCTCGACATGGATGCGCTGGCCGCGACGCTCTCCTCGCGGACCCGCCTGCTCGCGATCGGGGCAGCGTCCAATGCCATCGGCACCATCTCCGACGTCGCGGAGGCCGCAGTCCTCGCGAGGGCCGTGGGCGCCCTCGTGTTCGTGGATGCGGTGCACTACGCCCCGCACACGTTGGTGGACGTGACGGCGCTCGGCTGCGACATGCTGGCGTGCTCGTCGTACAAGTTCTACGGACCCCACCAGGGCATCCTGTGCGCCAGGCCTGAGCTGATCGCGTCGCTGCGGCTGCCGAAACTGCGCCCGGCTCCGGCGCTGCCGCCCGACGCCCTCGAGACCGGCACGCAGAGTCACGAGGGCATCGTCGGCGCGGCCGCGGCCGTGCGGTTCCTCGCGTCGATTGCCGGACCGATCGAGCCCGACACGCGGTCCCTGCGTCCGGCGCTGGTGGCGAGCTACGCCAGGCTGCACGACGACGCGGCGCCGCTCGTCGACCGGCTGTGGGAGGGGCTCGGGGCCATCGACGGCGTGACGCGGTACGGTCGGTCGCCGGGCGAGCCGAGGACGCCGACGGTCTCGTTCGTCATGAGGGGGCGGACGAGCCACCGAATCGCGTCGCGACTGGTCGACGACGGGTTGTTCGTGTCGTCGGGCGACTTCTACGCGCAGACGCTCGTCGAGCGCCTCGGCCACGGCGAGGACGGCCTGGTGCGCATCGGGTGCGCCTGCTACACGACGTCGGCCGAGATCGACCGCCTGCTGGCGGCCCTCTCACGCATGTGAGGGCCGCGACCGCGTTCAGTGGACGCGACTCTCACGTTCCGTCAGCACCGGGGTCGGCGCCTCGACGGCGGGAAGCCGCGTGGCGTACGTGTCGAGCAGGGCTCGAAGGTCGTCGTACCGAAGCGGCTTCGGAAGGTAGTCGTCCATGCCGGCTTCGAGGCAGCGTTGGCGGTCGCCTTCCATGGCGTTGGCCGTCAGCGCCACGATCACCGTCCGGCCGCGGCCGTGTCCTTCGCGCTGCCGGATCAGTCCCGTCGCCTGGTAGCCGTCGCACTCGGGCATCTGGCAATCCATCAGGACGATGTCGTAGGGCAGCCGTCCAAGTGCCTCGACGGCCTCGAGTCCGTTGCCAACGGCGTCCACGCGGTGGCCCATCTTGTCCAGCATGCGGACCGCCACGCGCTGGTTGACCGCGTTGTCCTCGGCGAGCAGGATCCGCATCCGGCGTACCGGGTCCGATGACGGCGCGGACCCCGAGCCGGCGCTCGTCGAACTGGCCGCCGCCGGACCGGGTGCGGGCTGCAGGGCCAGTGCACTCGAGAGGGCCTGCAGCAGGTACCGCTTCTTCACGGGCTTGGTGACGAGGCCTCCGAATCCGCGAGCCGTGGCCTCGTTCAACCCTCCCGGCTGCACCACCGGCGAGGCGAGGAGCAGCGGCAGGGACGCCGTGGACGGGCGGCCTCGCATCAGTTGCCCCAGCGTGAAGCCGTCGATCCCGGGCATCTGCTGATCGAGGACGGCGAAGTCGAACGGCCGTCCCGTCGCATCGGCCTCGTCGAGTGCGGCCATGGCCTCCTGCGGCGTCGAGACGCAGGCCGTGTCCACGCCCCATCCCCCGAGCAGGCTGCGGAAGACGTGCAGGCTGATGTCGTGGTCGTCCACACACAGGGCACGAAGGCCGCGCAGTTGCGCGGTGATGACGGCGGTGTCGCGGGTGAGCGCGGTCTGCTCGACACGCACGGTGAACCAGAACGTGCTGCCCTGCCCGGGCACGCTGCGCACGCCAACGGCGCCGCCCATCGCCTCGGCGAGCTGACGGCTGATGGCCAGACCGAGCCCCGTGCCGCCGTACTTGCGCGTCGTCGACGCGTCGGCCTGCGTGAACGGCTGGAAGAGCCGTTGCTGCACGTGGGTCGGGATGCCGACGCCCGTGTCCGTGACCTCGAAGCGGAGGGTCGCCAGCGAGCCGAGTGGCTCGTCCATCGTCACACGCACGCCCACCGAGCCGCGCGTCGTGAACTTGACGGCATTGCTGACGAGGTTCAGGAGCACCTGGCGGATGCGCCCCGGGTCGCCCTTGGCCTGCTGCGGCACGTCGGGCGCCGCAAAGCCGCCGAACTCGAGCCCCTTCTTGCGCGCGGTCTCGGCGACGAGGTCGAGCGCGTCCTCCAGAATGGCCCTCACGTCGAAGTCCACGGTCTCGAGGGCCAGCTTGCCCGCCTCGATCTTCGAGTAGTCGAGGATGTCGTTGACGATGGTGAGCAGGTGCTCGGCCGATCCCCGGACAGCCTCGGCGAACTCGCGCTGCTCGACGCCGAGCGGCGTGTCGAGCAGCAGGCCCGTCATGCCGATGATGCCGTTCATCGGCGTGCGGATTTCGTGGCTCATCGTCGCCAGAAAGCCGCTCTTGGCGGCTGTGGCCGCCAGCGCCGTGTCGCGGGCCAGCGCGAGCTCGACGGCGTGTTGTTCGAGCGACGCCAGGTAACCGGCGCGGTCGGCCTCGGCGACGGTCTCGACGGTGTTGTCCTGGACGAACGACCACACCATCGGCACCCCGTGCGCGTCGCGCATGAGCGTGCCGGTCAGGAGCACCGGCAGTTCGTCGCCGCTTCTCGTACGCAGGCGCGTCCGGAACGGACCGTAGGAGCCTCGCGTCTGCAGGTCCTGCGCCTGCTGCTCGATCAGGCTCTTGTCCGTCAGCAGGTCGGCCGGTGCGATGGTGGCGATCTCGTCGTTCGAGTAGCCGAGCATGCCGAGCAGCGCGGGGTTCACGTGCTCGATCTGCCGCTTGCCGCGCGAGAGCATCAGTCCCAGCGGCGAGGTCAGGAACAGCCCGCGGAACTGCATCTCCGAGGCCATCAACTGGTCGCGGACCATGGCGAGCGCCCTGAAGGACGCCTGCAGGGACGCATTGCTGGTCGTCAACGCCTCGGCGTGCGCGCGGCTCACGGCGTAGACCCGCATCGCCAGGCCGGCTACACCGGCCAGCAGCACGCCCAGCACCAGCACGAGGCGCGGCAGGCTGCTCAACTGGTCGGCCAGCAGGGCGGGCGTGGGGCTCACCCGCAGTTCGATACGCGCGCCACCGGGCAGGCCGACGTCAGCCCTCTCCGCGAACGTGGCGCCGAATCGCCCCGCGGGTGCCGCGGTCTGGTGGACGTGGAGTTCCTGCCCGTCTTCCCACAGCGCGCGAACGGCATACGGCGAGGCGCCGGTCACCTTCGGCAGGAGGGCGCTCACGCGATACCAGGCCGTCAGCACCCGCACCGCGCGTCCGTCGGGTTCCGCGAGGCCCAGCGTCGTCGCGTAGCCGCGTTCGACACCCGTCGTCGCGCCGGGCCTGTATTGCACGGAGGCATCCGAGCGGCCCGGAGGCCGGATCCCCGCCCCCGGGCGGGGCAGCGCCGCCGCGGCTGGCGCGCTGGCGCGCAGATGGCGTCCGAACGAAGCCGGCTCGATCCAGACCGGCGCCCCGTGGGCATCGGTGACGGCCAGGACGACGAGCGCGCCGTCGTGGCTCTTCAGGTGCTCGCGCGCGTCGGCCTCCCACTCGGCCTTCGTGGCCACCGACCCCGCTTCGTACCTGGCGCGGATGCGCTCGAGGCCTGCCTCCATCGCCGTCACGCGTTCGAGCAGGGCATCGCGGAGGCGGTGCGCCTCGGCGGCGGCCTGGCGTCTCACGCTGGCCTGCTCCTGCGAACTGAGGGCCTGGGCGACGATCACGGCGGATGCACCGAGGAAGACGGTGATGGTCAGGGGCAGCCAGCGCTGCCAGTCCGTCTCACGACGCTGGATCAGGTCCGACAGGATGCCGCCGGCCACCAGCAGGCAGCACAGCGCGAGCTGCGGCGACATCAGCAGGTAGTGCAACCAGCTGTCCTGTGCGGATGCCGACGTCCACGTGACGAGGCTCGTGGTGGCGAGGAGAGCCAGCAGCAGGCTGCCGGTGACGTGCAGCAGCGCGGCGCGGTCGTCCCGCAGGGTCGCCCGGGAGAGCGGGAACCCCATGGCTCCCGTCACGAAGAGACTGAGCGTGGCCTGACGCGTGGGCAGGTGGGGCTGCGCTGGCGCCAGCCATCCTGCCACCGAGGGGATGAGATCGAGTGCGGTGTGCACGGCCATCATGGCGCCGGTCACCACGAGGACCACGAGGGACACCTGCCGCGCGAGTCGCGGACGTCCCTGGTGTCCGGCGAGCACGGCAGCCACGGCCGCGGTCATCAGCAGGACGGTCGCGGGATGCTGGTGAGGGGCGATCGACCCTGCCGGCATCCCCAGGCGGCTGGCCACCAGCGCCACCACGCCGAGCACGCACAGGCCCAGTGCCGAGGCGAGCAGCGCGACGCCGATGCGGCGCGGGACGGTCAGCGGGGGGGCATCGGGCATCGAGGCGTCTGGACGGAGGCCCGAAGCGGGCCTCGTCCAGACATCGGCCTGGCGCGACGAGGCTTTACCGGCTACGGCTGCTGCTTCAGCCCCCGGACCTTCATCGGCAGGCCGAACAGATCGATGAAGCCGCGCGCCGCCGTGATGTCGTAGTCGGCCATGGCGAAGCTTGCCAGACTGGTGTCGTAGAGCGACAGCGGCGACGTGGCGCTGACGGCGGTCGCGCGCCCCTTGTACAGCTTGACCTTCACCTGCCCCGTGATCACGCGATTGGCGTGGTCCACGAACGACTGGAGCGCCTCACGCAGCGGGTGGAACCACTGTCCGTAATAGACGAGTTCCCCGTACTTCAGCGCGATGCGCTGCTTCTCGTGGTACAGCTCGCGCTCGAGGCAAATCTGCTCGAGCGCCTTGTGCGCCTCGTACAGGATCGTGCCGCCCGGCGTCTCGTAGACGCCGCGGCTCTTCATGCCCACCAGGCGGTTCTCGACCAGCGTCACCTGGCCGACGGCGTGGCGGCCGCCGATCTCGTTGAGCAGCGCGATGAGGGCGTGGCCCTTGCCGAGGAACTTCTTCTTGTTGACGGCCACCGGCACGCCGGCCTCGAAGTCGATCGTCACGTACTCGGCGCGGTTGGGCGCCTTGGAGGGCGGCACGGTGATCGTGTAGACGCGCTCGTTGGGCTCGGCCGCCGGATCCTCGATCTCGGCTCCCTCATGGCTGATGTGCCAGAGGTTGCGATCCTGCGAGTAGATCTTCTTCTTGGTCTGCAGGATGGGGATGCCGTGCTTGCGGGCGTAGTCGATGGCAGTCTCGCGGTCGGTGAGACCGTCGTCGAGGAACTGCTGGTCCTTCCACGGCGAGACGATCGTCAACGCGGGATTCAATGCCTGGTACGTGAGCTCGAAGCGCACCTGGTCGTTTCCCTTGCCCGTGGCGCCGTGCGCGACGGCGTCGGCGCCGACCTTCTGCGCGTAGAGCACCTGGTGCTTGGCGATGAGCGGCCGCGCGATGCTGGTGCCGAGCAGGTAGTCCTGCTCGTAGGTGGCATGGGCGCGCAGCATCGGGAAGCAGTACTCCTCGGCGAACTCCTTCCGGAGGTCCTTCACGAGCACGGCGTCGGCGCCGCTCTTGCGCGCCTTGTCCTCGATGGCCTTCAGCTCGTCGCCCTGCCCGAGTTCGGCCGCGAAGGCATACAGCTTGACGCCCGGGTAGCGTGACTTGAGCCAGGGCAGGATGACGGACGTGTCGAGCCCGCCCGAGTAGGCGAGAACGATCTTCTTCGGCGACGACGGAGCACTCATGGCAGTCAAGTATAGGGAAATGCAGGACCCTGCGCCGCAACGACACGAAATGCAGGATTCCTGGATTCAAATGCAGGACCCTTCACAGGGACTGCAGGGATGCCATCGCCCATCGTCCATTTCGGTGACGAGTCCTGCATTGCCGTGAGCTGCCCTTCATTGCCCTATCCTTCATTCCCTGAAGAGTCCTGCATTCAGAACTCGTACGCGATGCCGACGGCCGGCACGATGGGGAGCTGGCGTTCGGACAGGCGGGTGACTTCGTACGTGCGCAGGTTGATGTTCGCGCTCACCTGCCGCCTGTTCGCCGCGTTGGTGGCGTTGATGGCCTCGGCGAAGAGCAGCAGGCGGCCGTGCGGCACCGGCACGCGGTACCTGACACGGACGTCGAGCCTGCCGTAGTCGGGGATCCGGAGCGCGTTGCGTTCCGCCGACAGGAACACGCGGCCGTCGCTGCGCTGCTCGAACCAGCCCTCGTAGGGCCAGTTGCTGGTCATCCGCAGCGTCGTGCTCGCATCCCAGCGTTCGCCCAGTTGCGTGGTGGCCGAGACGGTCACCATGTGTCGCTGGTCGAAGGCGCCGGCGAAATCGGGGTCCAGGTCCGCCGCGTAGGTCGCCCGTCCGTAGCCGTAGCCCACCCACCCGGACCACCGAAGTCCGCGCGGACCTGCTGCAGGCTGTCGGCGGACGACAATCTCGGCGCCCCTGGCGCGACCGGTCCACGCGTTGGCCCACGGCGCGCGGGGATTGCCGCCCGCGAGCGTTCCGTCTGCCGTCAGCCGGAACTGCCTGTCTGGCGTGTCCAGCCCGTCGGCCTCGCGCCGGTGATACAGGTTGAGGGCCACACCCCACGAGCCTCGTCGCCAGCCGACGCCGCCGTCGACGAGCGTGGCCGTCTCGAACGCGAGGTCGGCAGTGCCTGCCGGTCCGAAGCGCTGCAGGACATCGGGCGCCTGTCCGTGTCGGCTCACGGCGCCCGTGAGCACGAACGATGTCGACAGCGCGACCTGCGCCTGTGCCCACCCGCCGACGAACGACGAGAGTCCTGCCACGCTGTCGGCGCGGAGGCCGCCCCCGACGGTCACGCCGCGTGTCGGCGACCACCGGCCGTGCACATGGCCCCCCGCGAGCGTCTGGTCGCCCTCGTGAGGCGCGTCAGACAGCGGCTCCCTCGTCGTCGGGTGGTACACGACGGAGGACCCGCGACTGGCGAAGTGCTGGACCTGTGCCGACGCGTCGAGCGACACGGCGGGTGTCGGGGCCCATTCGACGACGGACCGCGACAGCCACTCGTGCTCGGCGCCGCTGTCCAGTGGACGCGCGTCGGGGTTCTCGTTGCGGTAGCGGCTCGAGACGGCGGCCACGCGTTGACGGAGGATCCAGTGCGATCCGACCTGCGCCTGCCAGGCGATGGTGCCCATGGCGGTCTCGTTCCTGCCGACATCGAGCGCGTTGGCGCTCGTGCGGCGACCGCGCTCGTCGTATGCGGACGAGCCCACGAGCAGCCCGGCGCTGAGGCTCTGCCGGGTGCTCACGCGTGCGTCGACCCTGGCCTGAGCGTCGGTGAACTCGAACGTCCCGCTCACGTCGGGATCGATCTTGCGGACGATCCAGGAGGCGTAGCTCCGTCTCGCGCCGGCGATGAACGTGATGCGGTCGGTGCCGATCGGTCCCTCGACGAAGCCGGTGGACGCGATGGCGCTGGCCATCGCCCGGCCGTGGACGGCCGATCCACTGCCCGCGCGTGTCCGGATGCCGATCTCGGCGCCCACGGTGTTCCCGAATCGCTGGGGTCCGGCGCCGGGTGTGAGGGTCGCGGCCTCGATCAGATCGGCGTTCAGCAACGCGACCGACCCCGTCTGCTCGACGCCACGAACGGTGTGGACGAGGAGGCGACTCTTCACCTCGTCGAGGACGAGCCCCACCTGGCGGAACGGACTGCCGCGGACCGACAGCTCCGCGCGCAACTCGTCGCTCGTGGCGACACCGGGCAACTGCTGCAACGTGCGAACCGGGTCGTCGAACGTGACGCTGCGGAGCATCGCGAGCTCATCGCGGGTGATGGCGATCTGGCCCGGGACGGCCACTTCGGGTTCGCCAGCGGCAGGCCCCACGACGGTCACGGTCTCCGCCGCGCGACGCTCGGGTGCCAGGTTGACGGCGATCGCCTCAGGGAGTGGCGGCTCGACACGCGCCGGTGCGTAGCCGTCACGCGTCACGAGAAGTTCGGCGTCGCAGTCGCCGATGGTCGCGGCGCCCGAGGCGTCGGTGAGGACCGTCGCCGGCCCGCACTGCACGACGGCGTCCGCGAGGGCTTCTCCCGTCAGCGCGTCCGTCACGCGCACACGGACGATGTCGGGGGGCTGGGGGCTCGACGCAGAATGGAGAGCGCCGAACGCAGCAGGACGAACGCCGCCGGCCGACGGCCGCCGGCCGAGCGCCCGCTGCCGAAGGCCGAAGCCGGGACGTGGCGTGGCGGCCTCCCGGTGGAGAATGAGCGGCTGGGCCAGGACCAGCGTCGACATGGCCGCCCACGCCACGCCGGCCGCCGCGACAACACCCCACGTCGCGGCGACATTTGTCAGGCCCTCACGTGTCATTGTCGCTCTGGGTACCTGGAAGTCATTGATTACGGCAACTATATGTGAATCCTGCACTTAGGCACGCACTGCAACTCTTGCATTGCTGGGCAGACTCGTCAGAATGCGCAAGGCGGCGAGCGTCGCTCTTCCAATGACCCGGGTCCTGATCGTCGACGATGTACCGCAGAGCCGCGCACGCCTGCGCGCCCTGCTGGAGGCACGCGGGCTTGCCGTCATCGAGGCCGCCAACGGCCTTGATGCGCTGGCGATGGCCCGTGCCCAGCGTCCCGACCTCATCGTCTCCGACGATGTCATGCCGGACATGGACGGCTTCGCGCTCTGTCGGGCGACGCGAGCCGACACCGAGCTCTCCCGCGTGCCCTTCGTGTTCTACATGGGGACGTATGCGAGTGCCAAGGACGAAGCGTTGGCCTGTTCGCTCGGCGCCAGCCGAGTGCTCGGCAGGTCGATGGCCGTCGAGGATGTCATCGGTGCCCTCACGGAGGTGCTGCGCGATGGGCCCGTCATGACGACCACCGTCGAAGGGCCCTCAGGTGAGATCGAGTCGTGGCGGCTCTACAACGAGGCGCTCGTCGGGGCACTCGAGCATCGCGCCCTCGAGTTGTCCGACGAGATCCGTGATCTCCGGACCCTCGTCCGGGGCCTCGAACAGCTCCCGGCACTCGTGAGCCTGACCGACACGCATGGCCGCATCGCCTACGTCAACCGCCGGTTCGAGGAGGTGACGGGCTTCTCGCGCGCCGAGGTGCGCGGGCAGACCCACGCCGTGCTGCGCAGCCCTCATGCCGAGGCAGGCCTCGGCTTCGAGATTCGGGCGGCGCTGCTGGCGGGCCAGCAGTGGCGCGGCGAGGTCGAGCAGCGGCGCAAGGACGGCTCGGTCTACCGCGAACGCGCCGTGATCGCGCCCGTGTTCGATGACGCCGGTGTGGTCACGCACTTCCTGCGGCTCTGCGAGGACGTCACCGACGCGACGCGCGATCGGCTCGAGCGGACCGCGCTGGAGGCGCAGCGCCGCAGGGCAGAGCACGTGGACTCGATCGGGAGGCTCGCCGGCGGCGTCGCTCACGACTTCAACAACCTCCTGACGATCGTCGTGGGCCACGCACACCTGGCGCTGGAGCAACTGGCGCCCACCGACCCGCTCCGCGAGGACCTCGATGCCATCGTCGACGCGGCGTCGCGCGGCGCGACCATGACGCGGCAGCTCTTGACCTACGCCCGTCGGGATGTGGTGCACCCGCTCGTGATCGACCCGGCGCAAGCCGTCGCGGCGCTCGCCCGACAGCTCCAGCGCATGGCGGGCGACGAGATCAGGCTCGGATTCTCGCTCGGACCGGACATCTGGCGCGTGAAGGTGGACCCATCCCAGTTCGACGAGATCGTGGTGCACCTGGCGACCAACGCGCGGGATGCCATCCGTGGCGCTGGCGCCATCGACCTGTCGCTGAGCAACGCGCAACTGCCCGCGGCCGTGGCCGCGAAGTACGGCGGCCTGGCTCCGGGGGAGTTTGTCGCGCTGCGCGTGAGCGACACGGGCTCCGGCATCGACCCCGCCATCCTGCCGCGGATCTTCGAGCCGTTCTTCACGACGAAGCCGCCGGGCGCTGGAGCCGGGCTCGGGTTGAGCAGCGTGGTCGGCGCCGTCGACCAGGCTGGCGGACACGTCCAGGTGGAGCGAACGGGGAAGGAGGGCACGACGATGCTCGTCCTGCTGCCCCGAGCGGCACCGGCGACCGAATCAGGCACCCACGCCCCGCCGGCGACGACCCTCGACGGCACCGAGCGCATCCTGCTCGTGGAGGACGAGCCGGCGGTCCTCGATCTCGTCCGCCGGACGCTGGAGTCCTACGGCTACACCGTGCTCCACGCGAGCACGCCGGACCGTGCCCTGCGCGCGGTCCAGGAACACGACGCCCGCGTGGACCTGCTGCTCACCGACGTGGTCATGCCGGGCATGGACGGACGGGACCTCGCCGCGCACCTCCGCGGGCTGGACCCGACGCTGCGCGTGTTGTTCATGTCCGGGTACGGCAGCGACGTCGCGACGGAGCGCGGGCTGTTGCCGTCTGACGCGTCGCTCATCACGAAGCCGTTCAGCCCCACGGCGCTGGTCGCGCGCGTGCGCGAGGCCCTCGACCGCCCCCTGTCGGGCGGCCGCTCCTGAGATCCCTCGCCGCGCCCGGACGCCGCAGGCGCCTGCATCCGCCCGGCTGCGCTACCATCGGGCCCGGAGACCTCTGCGGATGCTGACCATGAAGGAAATCACGCGGCTCTTCCGCGTGGAGCCGGGCACCCGGCTGCGGCTCAAGAAGCACGACGCGGCCTGGGCTGGTGACAGGGACCTGCAGCGCCTCAAGAGCGACGAACTGAAGGCCAAGGCCCGGACCTTCGTCGAGGAGAACCTGGTGAAGCTGGCCGAGGCGCAGGATCGCCTGGCCTCCAACGACGTCTACTCCGTGCTCGTCGTGCTGCAGGCCATCGACGCGGCTGGCAAGGACGGCATGATCAAGCACGTCATGTCGGGCCTCAATCCCCAGGGCTGCCAGGTGTTCAGCTTCAAGCGTCCGTCGGAGGAGGAGCTCGATCACGACTTCCTCTGGCGGTACTGGCGCGCGCTGCCGGAGCGCGGGCGCATCGGCATCTTCAACAGGTCCTACTACGAGGAGACGCTCGTCGTCCGGGTCCACCCGGAGGTGCTCGAGCGACAGCGCCTGCCGCCAGGCCCCCGTGACAAGGCCTTCTGGGCCGAGCGCTACGAGGACATCAACGCCTTCGAGCGCCACCTCGCGCGCAACGGGACGCTCATCCTGAAGTTCTTCCTCAACATCTCCAAGAGGGAGCAGAAGAAGCGCTTCATGGATCGCATCGACAACCCCGCGAAGCACTGGAAGTTCGAGATGGGTGACCTGCACGAGCGCGCGTACTGGGAGGACTACCAGCGGGCGTTCGAGGACACGCTCACGGAGACCAGCACCGAGTGGGCGCCGTGGTGGGTGATCCCGGCCGACAACAAGTGGGTGTCGCGCGCGCTCGTCTCGGCCATCCTGACCGAAGCCATCACCGGCCTCGGCCTCAAGCCGCGGCGCGTGACCGAAGCGCAGATGGGCGTGCTCCACGAGGCGCGCAAGCAACTGGTCGCCGAACCCGAGGAGTGAACGCGGCCGGCGCGCGTTGCGGACCTACTCGACCCAGTGCAGCACGTCGCGAATCACGGACCACCGCCGGGGCGGGGGGCCGAGGGACTTGCCGAAGATCCAGTGATCGGTCAGCGACTTGAGGGCGCCGTCGCGCGAGTGGAGTTCCAGCCAGGCGTTCACGAAGGCCTCCCACTCGGACGCGCCAGCCGGAAGCGCGTACCCGATGGGCGCCCGCGTGTGGTTCGGTGTGGGCACGACCACCGAGTACCTGGGGTCCAACAGCGTCAGGAAGGCCCCGCGCTCCGCCGACAGCATCAGCGCCTCGAACGTCCATGCGGTGGTCAGTGCGTTCGCTGACAGGTCCACGGGCACCAGCGTGGCCTCCGGCGCACGTGCGTGCACCTGCCGCCGGAAGTACGGGACGTCGGGAAAGCCTATCCGCACGGCGCCCCGCTGTCGAATGCCGTCCCAGGTCGCATACGCGTCGCGCAGGTGGTCCGGCACGACGAAGGCCAGCGTCTCCTCCATGTACGGGCGGCTGAAGGCCAGTTGTGCCGCGCGGGTCGGCGTGATGGCGATTCCTCCCATGCCGATGTCACAGGCGCCGCCGCGCAGCGCCTCTGGAACGCCGGCGATCCCCGTCGGTACGAGCTCGAGCGCCGCGCCGAGATCGATCGCGAGTTCGTGGGCCATCTCGATGTCGAGGCCGACGAGCTGGCCGTCATCGTGCGCAAATACGTAAGGCGGCCTGTTCTCCACGACGCAGACGCGGACCACTCCCGTGGCCTTCACGTGTTCGATGACGGGCGTGCCTGCCGGTCTCCCGGGAGACGCCGTGCCTGCCAGGGGTGCCTGACCGAGGACGGGCTTCATTGCCGCCACGACGGCCGCTCCGTCGAAGGTCGGGCGCAGCACCGTGGCGAACACGACACGGAGACCGCCGAACACGGCCACGACGAGGCAGACGGTGATCACGGCGTACCGCGTGAGTCGACGCACGTCGACGCGCACCGCGCCAGCGATGGCGGCGCTGCCGAGCAGGCCGATCGTCACCGTGTGCACGGCGGCCAGCAAGGCGCCGACGCGTTGATTGATGACGCCCGTTGCGAGAAAGAGCTGGAACGTGTCGGCAGGAATCCTGAACAGGTCCAGGAGGAACGGCACGGCCGCGTTCAGGCTGCCGAAGAAGGTGAGCAGTCCGGTGAGGGCCAGCATGGGGTACGAGCTGTACGGGATGGCGGCGTTGGCGAACCATCCGGCAAACAGCACGAAACTCAGGCTGAGCAGCTTGCCCGTGTGCGGGAAGTTGAACGACGCCGGGACGAGCACGTCGGGCAGCATCGCCGGGTGCACCTCGCCTCGCTGCGGCACGTGCCTGTCGAGAAGTTCGCGGCAGGCCTCGGTGAGCGTCGGCAGCACGATGAAGAGGTCACCCGCGGCAAAGGCCGTCAGGAACGCGTCACGGGTGGGTCGCAGCAGCTCCCGGTAGCCGATGGGCGTCAGCGCCGCAACGAGGCCGGGCAGCACCCACGCCGCCAGGAGCAGCGCGACACTGACGTAGGCCAGCAGGTAGACCTGGATCCGTGCCAGTTGATCGACCTGCAGGGTGCCCGCGGCCACGGCCGCCACGGCGAACATGCCGTACGGCGTGAGCCGCACGACGAAGCGCGCCGCCCGGCTCACCATGTCCATCGCGACGGCCAGCACGTCGAGCAGCACCTGCTTGCGCTCGACGCCGATCAGCGCCACGCCCATGACGATCGCGAACAGCACCACGGCCGGCACGATGTTGTTGGCGAGCGAATTGAACGGGTTGGACGGGATGTAGAGGGCGACGAAGTCGAAGGGAGCCGGCTGGTGGATCAGCGAGGTGCTGAAGAACGACCCCTGCCGCAGGGCCGGGAAGACCAGCGGCATCGCCAGCGCGAAGCCGAGACCGAGCAGCCACAGGCCGGCGAGCACGACACCCGCGCGCAACCCGAGCCGGCCCGCCTGCTGGCCCGAGAGGCTGCCGAGGCTCGAGACGATCGAGATGATGACGTACGGCAGCACCGTCATCTGCAGCAGCTTCACGAAGCCGCTGGCGACCACGTCGAGTGGCCCGACGAGGTCGCCGAGGAAGATGCCGAGGGCCGTGCCAGCCACGAGCCCGACGAGGATGCGCACCGAGAAGGACATGCCGTCTATGGGTCGACTACGACGTGGATCCCCACGCTGCCGTGCGCCACGGAGGGCACGACGCGCACCTGGCGTTCCTTGAGGCGGAAGGTGACGGCGTGCCCGGCCGCGATCCCGACGGTGGCCCCCATCACGGTGTCGCTCAGCCAGTGCTTGCGATCGTGGATCCGGCCGGCAGCGGTGTAGACGCCGAGCGCATAGAGCGGCAATCCCGCCTTCCACCCGTAGTGACGATGGAGCACCGTGGCGGCCGCGAAGGTCGCCGACGAATGCCCGGACGGAAAGGACCGCGGGTCGCCGTTGGGGCGCGTGCGGCCGACGGCGAACTTGATCGCGTAGGTCCAGCTGGCGGCGCTGATCTGCGCGCGGAGCATGTCACGGCCCGCGTCGGCGTGCCGGGGACCGATGGCGTGACCCACCCCCCACCAGCCAATGGCGAAGGGGACCTGGAACAGCAGGTTGCCGTACTCGTCACCGAGCGTCAGCGCGTCGTCCACTTCGTCGAAGCCGCGGTCGGTCAGGGCCTCGTCGGCCGGCCGCACGGACATCGTGATTGCCGTGCCGACGATGAGCGTCGGTGTGGTGACATCTGGCTTGAACCAGGCCACGTAGTCCTGGCCCACGTCCCGGAAGAACCGCGCGGCCCCGCCACGCGAGGGCGGGGCCGCCGGCGTTGCGGGCACGACCGGCGCGTCGGGCTGCGGGTTCGGGCGGGCAGACTCAGACGGCGGGATGCCCGCTGTCGGTTCGTCCCGGTGCACCTCGGGGGAGGGCTCCTGCCGTGCCGCGGCGACAGGAGCCAGCGTCAACAGCCCCGCGAGACCCAGGACGATGTGAACGCGAACCCGACTGTGCCTCCCGCAGTGCCGCACGTATTTCACTCTCGACGATCGGGGGGCTACTTGAAGAGCGGGCCGATGCCGACATACCACCGCAGCCTGCCGTCGAAGTCGAACGACGCCCCGCCGTAGACCGGACCCAGCAGCGTCTCGAGCACCGCACTGAGCGTGACGGTCGAGCGATAGGACATGTCGTCCCAGCGGGTGTGCGCGCTACCCTGCTCGAACCATCCCCCGAGGTAGATGTTGCCCCCGAGGACGTCGGCCATGCGGCCCACCTTGTGCAGGTAGCCGATCGTGCCGAGCACGTAGTTGGTCGAGCGCAGTTCGTCCTGGTTGAAGGCGCCCAGGCGCAACGGACCGCCGAGGGAGAAGTCGTTGATGATCGGCTGCTCGCCAAACGAGGACCCGACGCCATACGAGAGGAACAGCCGATCCTCGGTGCGGACCCGGCGGAACCACGACCCTGTCAATTCGCCCTGCCAGAACTCCTGCAGGCTCCTGATCTCCCCGGCCCCGCCCTCGGTCTCCGGCGCGCCGAAGAAATAGCGCAGCCGGGCCTTCACGTAGTTGCCGCGCGTGGGCACGATGGGGCTGGTCTGCGTGTCGACGATGGCCTGCAGCGTCGCGTACTTCTCCGTGCCGTTGATTTCGGGCAGCAGTGGCGAACCCACGCGGATGCGGCCGCGCACGTCGGCCGCGTCCACGCCCAGCCGCACCTCTGCGTGCCGGCCGGCATTGACGCCGACGTCCAGGCCGCCACCCAGGCGCTTGAATCGGTACTCTGCCACGAAGTTGTCGTCGACGTAGCCGTTTCGAGGCGACCGATTGAAGTAGACCCGGGGTGCCACGAACAGCGGTGACCGCCCCAGCGGCCGCCACACTTCGGCCGAGAGGACCTGGCGCGTACCGAGCACGCCGTCGATGCGCACCTCGGATCCGACCCCCACCCAGTCGTACGCCGTGACGCGCCCGCCCAGGTTCACGGCGAAACTGCTCGAGTCCACGTTGTTCAACTCGGGCCCGATCTGCAGAAACGGGGGGCCGTACGACTTGGCGCGCGCGACGATGGCGAGGCCCAGCCGGCCATCGGTCACCACGGGCCTGTACGTGAGGTACTCGTACCGGTCCGTGCCGGTGACGGTCAGGATGCGCTCGGCGATGTTCTCGTGATTCAGCGGCACGCCGAGGAGCGGGGCCATCGTCTCGCGGATGTAGGCCTCCTGGCGGGCGTCCACGCCCGTCACGGTGAGGAACTCCGGGACACCCGTGACCTGACGACGTTTCGCCTGGCGCGCGGCCTGGTGCGCCTGGAACGTGGCCTCGTCCACGGCCAGCGGCAGCAGTTTGTCCTTCATGGCCTCCGCGGCGGCGTAGCCGCGGTCGGCGAGGTCGCCGCTGCGTCGCCAGTCCATGGAATTGAGGCCGATCAAATCCGGGTCGAGGATGATGTCGGCGTCCTTGAGCGCCTGCCGGATGCTGGTGGTCATCATCGTGTCGATGGTCCGGCCCAGCAGTGCGACGAGCGAGGCCCGCGTCTGCTGCTCGGTGGCCGTGTCGGCGCCGACGTTGACGGCCACGACCGTGCTGGCGCCCATCGCCTTGGTCACGTCGGCGGGGATGTTGTTGAGGGCGCCACCGTCGACCAGGAGCCAGTCGTCGTAGGTCACCGGCGTGAACACGCCGGGGATGGCCATGGTGGCGCGCATCGCCTGCGCCAGCGAGCCCTTCCCGAGCACCACGGCCTGGGCGCCCTTCAGGTCGGTTGCCACGCAGCGGAACGGCGTCGGCAGGTCGTCGAAGCTGGCCATGTCGCCGTAGGAGAGCGCGATGCGATCGAAGAGGAGGGCGATCTGCTGTCCGGGGTTCAGCCCTCCCGGGACGGTGAATCCGCCCTTGAGCCCGAACTCGAGCTGGGAGGGATAGGCCCGCTTGTCCTGCTTGCGTCTGAACGTCTTGTACTTGAAGGGAGAGTCGGAGACGAACATCAGGTCCCAGTCGACCTCCTTCATCAGGTCCTGGAGTTCCTGCGGCGTCATGCCGGTGGCGTACGCGCCGGCGACCAGGCCGCCCATGCTCGTCCCGCTGATGTAGTCCACCGGAATGCGGTGTTCCTCGAACCAGCGCAGCACACCGATGTGCGCGAACCCGCGTGCGCTGCCGCCGCCGAGGGCGAGGCCCACGCTGCGTCGGCCTGCCTGCGCGGCCGCCACGCCGTCCGCGCCCGCCGGTGCGGGCGTGGGTGCAGTGGCCTGGGCGACGACATCGGCCCTCGGGTCCTGCGCGTGCGCGTGCGTGGCGCCGAGGACGGCCAACCCGGCCACCACGAGCGTCGGGAACACGGATCGTGTCGTCGACCGAACCATTGCCCGCTACTGCCCCTTCCGCCAGACGGTTCGCGCGAGCACGCGGCTGCCGTCGCGTGTCTCGAGTGACAACTCATCGGCCTCGAATCGATAGAACCGCACCCTGTCGGGCGCCATGCTCGCCGGGAGGGCCGAGGCGTCCACGTTGCCCTCGACGTCGGCAAGGACGAGGCGCTGTGTCGCGGCGTCGATGACCGCGCGCCCCTTGAAGACCAGGGAGTTGGCGTGCGCGCCCGCCGCTGCCGGATCGGCGATGGTGCCCACCAGTGCCAGATTGGCAAAGGCGTCGTAGGTGAGCCGACCGGATGCCTCGACGACTCGAGGCGTGCCGGCCGCGTCGAACACGGTGAAACTGACCAACGTCCACGTGCCTTCGAGTTGACGGCGCGCCGACTCCGTCGTCTCCGCTCCACTCGCGACAGGGGTCGTGCGGAGCGGCCTCCGGCTCGGCTGGGCCGCGCAACCGGCGAGGAGGCTGGCGCAGGCCATGCCGGCAACCGACAGCGTCATGGCACGGGACATGAGGAAACGCATGACTGTCCTTTCGTAGGTCAAACCGCTACGATACCGCAATGTCGGCGACCGCTGCACGCGTGGGTAGGCGCATCGTGCGGGCGGTCATCTGCCGCCCGGTGCCAGGGCAGCCGATACCCGAGGCGTGATGACTCGCGCGGTCGACGCCTCGCCATCGATCCCGGACGGGGTCCGGATCGACGGCGGGAGGCGCACCTGGCGAAGCGGCGGACGGCGGACCGCCGGACTCGCGTTGCTCGTGTGCCTCGCGCTGACGGTGGTGGCGTGGCAAGTCGTCGCGAGGCAGGTCGCCCGCGCCGAAACCGACGCCTTCCGGCAGCGCACCGATCGTGTGCTGGCGACGATGCGGGGGCGCCTGGCGTCGGCCAAGCAGGCCGTCTACGGCGCGCGCGCGCTGGTCGAGGTCGGTGGCGACACGTCGCCGGCCGACTGGGCGCGCTATGTCGGCTCCGTGGCGCCATTCCTCCACGAGGGCGTCGTCGGGCTCGGTCGTGTCGAGCGCGTGCACCGCGATCGGATCGATGCCTTCGAACGCCGCGTCCGGGCGGGTGGGCAGCCGTCGTTCACGGCCGAGCGCCACGGCGACCACACGTGGGCCTACATCGTCCGGATGGTCGAGCCCGCTGCCCGCAATCGCGGAGTCCTCGGGCTGGACGTCGGGTCGGGCACCACGCGCCGCCGCGCCGCGGAGCGGGCCATGGTCACCGGGGAGGCCGCGCTGTCGCGTCGCCTTCGCGTGATTGAAGGCGCCAGGGAGATTCCCGGGTTCCTCCTGTTCCTTCCCGTCTACCAGACCGGACGTCCGACGGCGACACCGGCCGATTGTACGGACGCCCTCACGGGCTGGGTGTATGCCTCGTTGCGCATCGACGAACTCACGGCGGGCCTCATGGACGCCGGCGGTCCGGACATCGCCTTCGCGATTCGCGAGGATGCCGAGGACGACTCTCCCCTGTTCAACACAGGCGTAGAAGCCGCGACGGGCCGACTCAGACGCGAGGTACGCCTGGACGTCGAAGGCGAGCGATGGCGATTCGACTTCAGGGCCAGGCAGCCCGGGACGCTGGCGGCGGCCAGGGTGCTGCCCCTGGCGGTGCTCGGAGGTGGCCTCGTGGCCTCGCTGCTCGTCGGGCTCCTCGTGCTCACCGTGTCCAACGCGCGCACGCGGGCCGAGGCCATCGCCGAGGCCATGACCGCGCGGCTCGTCGAGACCAATGCGGACCTCGAGCGCGCCGCCGCGCTGTCGCGCGCGCTCGCCGACGAGGCGACCCAGGCCAGTCACGCCAAGAGTCGCTTCCTGGCGATGATGAGCCACGAGATCCGCACGCCGATGAACGGTGTGGTCGGTGCGACAGGCTTGCTCCTCGAGTCGTCGCTCACGCCCGCGCAGCGCGACTGCGTGGAGACCGTCCGCGAGAGCGGCGAGGCGCTGCTGGCGATCATCGACGACATCCTCGACTTCTCGAAAATCGAGTCCGGCCGCTTCGATCTGGCACCCGCGCCCTTCGACGTCCACCGCCTGGTGCACGCCTCGCTCGCGATGCTGGGGCCGCGTGTCGGCGGCAAGGCCATCGACCTTCGCGTCGAGATCGATTCCGCCGTGCCGTCCATCGTGATTGGCGACGCGAACCGCCTCCGGCAGGTGCTGCTCAATCTCGTCGGCAACGCCATCAAGTTCACCGCGCGCGGTGAAGTGGCCCTCTCGGTGGCGCCATCGCCCGCCGATGGTGTCGATGCCATCGCGTTCGAGGTGCACGATACGGGGATCGGCATGCCCGCCGAGGCCGTCCCACGGCTGTTCCAGCCATTCACGCAGGTCGACGCCTCGACGGCGCGGCGTTTCGGCGGCACCGGACTCGGCCTGGCGATCAGTCGCCGACTCGTCGAACTCATGGGCGGCACCATCGGCGTGACGAGCACCGAGGGTGTCGGCTCGACGTTCCGGTTCGTCGTCCCGCTCCCGAAGGCTCCGGCCGCGCTGCCGTCCGGGGAACCCGCTGGACATGCGAGCGCCGGCGCCGGCTGGCCAGCCGAGCGCCGCGGGCGTGCGCTGCTCGCCGAGGACAACGCCGTGAACCAGAAGGTCGCGCTGCTGATGCTCCGGCGGCTCGGCTGGGAGGTCGACGCGGTCGTGGATGGGCGGCAGGCACTCCAGGCGATCGCGCGCACCGGCTACGACGTGGTGCTGCTGGACATCCAGATGCCGGAAGTGGACGGGCTGGAGGTCGCGCGCCGCGTGGTGGAGGCCGAACCCGATCCGGCACGTCGCCCGTGGCTGATTGCCGTCACGGCCAACGCCATCGCCGGTGACCGGGAGGCATGCCTCGCGGCGGGCATCGATGACTTCGTGCCCAAACCGGTGACGCCAGCCGATCTGGCCGACGCGCTCGCCCATGTGCCGGCCCGCCCCGTGCCCACGCCTGTTGGCTGAGGCGTCCACTGGCGACACGTCCCGGCGACGGCCCGGCCCGGGTCCCGCCGGTCGGAAGGGGGCACCCCGCGCGTCAGCGCGCCGACGAGCACGGCCGGGGCCGGAAGCCGGGCCGCGCGAACATCACGCGCGTGAAGGCTTCGCTCGTGTCCTCCACGACCCTGAACTCCCCGTCGCTGTAAGTGCGCCGGGAGGCTGGCGCGTCGCCGACGCTGACCTCCTTCAGCACGAGCACGGTATTGTCTGGCCACGTGAGGTAGGCCGTGTTGCCCTCGAATGCGAGGCGGAACGTGTCGGCACCGCAGCGATACGCGGGGCCGATCGGTGTCGTCACCGCCGGCGCTGCCTGCGTGTCGGTGCTCGGGGCCGCCGGCGCCGCCGGGGCGGCGGGCGGGCTGATGGCCGGCACGAGCGTCACCTCGTACGGCGTCCTCGCATTCACGCGGATCCGGAAGCGCTCCGCTGTCAGTTCGAGCACGTCAACCTTCGCGGTCCGGCCCTTCTCGGTCGTGACGAGGCCGTCGACGTCCTCGGCCCACGTGCCTATCAGTGGCGTGCCACCAGTCGGGGCGACCACCAGCACGTTGTCGGACAGGAACACGTAGCGCGTGCCGGATGCCACGGCCGTGGCCGCGTCCACGATCCACACCCGATCCACGAAGCGTTCGAGTCGGACCGGCGCCGCAGGGCTGGCCTGCGCGGATGAGGCCGGTGGCTGGACCGGGTCGCGCGGCGTCGGCGCACGACCTTCGAGCGCCGCGATGGCGCTGCCGATGAACAGCCACCCGACGAGGTGAGGCACGGACGGGGTCATGACTGCGATTGTGCAACGATCGGCCGCCCCGGGCGAGTCCCGTCCGCAAATTGCGCGGAAGGTCGGCGTTCCGGCGTGCTCCTCGACAGTCCGCGGCACTTTGTGTACAAGTCAGGCCGTGCTGCCCAGCCGCATCCTCGTCCTGCTCGTGCTCGTGCTCGCGTCGCTCGCCGGCTGTCGTCCGGCCACCGGTCCGTCCGCGGCCCGCAACGGCGGGCTCGCACTTCCGGGCGGGTTCGAGGCCACGGTCTTCCACGACGGCGTGGGCCGTGCGCGCCACCTCGCCGTGACGCCGGACGGGTACGTCTACGTGAAGCTCCGCGGGCCTGTTCGCGGGCAGCCCCCCGAGCAGTTCAAGGGCATCGTGGGGCTGAAGGACGCCGGAGGTGACGGGCGCGCCGACCAGGTGGAGTACTTCGGGGACTATCAGGACACGGGCGACTACGGCACCGGGATGCGGCTGTACGAGGGCTTCATCTACTTCACGACGGCGGGTGAGGTGTACCGGCAGAAACTGACTCCCGGCCAACTCGTACCGGCCTCGCCCGTCGAACTGGTCCTGAAGCACAACTACAGGCAGGAAGGCCGCTCGTACGAGCACATCGCCAAGCCCATCGCGTTCGACGATGCCGGGCACCTGTACGTGCCGTTCGGGGCGCCTGGCGACGTGTGCCAGGACCGTAACAGGCAGCCGGGTGCCCCTGGCGCCGATCCATGCGGTCAGCTCGAGTGGCACGGCGGCGTCTGGCAGTTCGACGCCAGGCGAGTAGGGCAGACCGAGAAGGACGGGCGGCGCTACGCCACGGGCATCCGCAGTCTCGTCGCCATGACGTGGAACCCGCAGGCGCGCGACCTGTACGCGCTGCAGCACGGCCGCGACGATCTGTACCGATCGTGGCCACAGTACTACTCGCGCTGGCAGAGCGCGGTGCTCCCGTCGGAGGAGTTCTTCCGGGTCACCGAAGGTTTCGACGGCGGCTGGCCCTTCTACTACTACGACTGGATGCTGGGACGGAAGCTGCTCAACCCCGAGTACGGCGGGGACGGCAGGAAGGAGGGCGACGGCGCGAAGCTCGCCAGGCCTCTCATCGGCTTCCCCGGACACTTCGCTCCCAACGATCTGCTCTTCTACGATGGTACGCAGTTCCCGGAGCGGTACCGGCACGGGGCGTTCGTCGCCTTCCACGGCTCCACGATCCGCATGCCGTACTCGCAGGCCGGCTACTTCGTCGCGTTCGTGCCGATGCGCGACGGCAAGCCCTCGGGAGACTGGGAAGTGTTTGCTGACGGATTTGCCGGAATCGATCCGATCCCGAACACCGGCGATGCCGCGGCGAGGCCGATGGGGCTGGCGCAGGGCCCCGACGGGTCGCTGTACGTCAGCGACAGCGTCAACGGGAAGATCTGGAAGGTGACCTACCGCGGCCGCCGCGAGGCGTTCGGGCAGGCCCAACTGGCGGCCATGGCCACCCGCAGGACCAGCCAGGCGCACATCAGGCATCCGGACGAGCAGCAGGACGTGCTCGGCGCCGAGGCCCTGGCGGCGGGGGCCAGGCTGTACCAGACGTACTGCGTGGCGTGTCACCAGGGCGATGCCCGGGGCGACGGCGCGCGCTTCCCGCCGCTGGCCGGCACGCGCTGGGTGTCGGGCAGCAAGCAGCGCCTGATCTCGATCGTGTTGCACGGACTGCAGGGCGAGATCGACGTCGAGGGACGGATCTTCAACGGCGTCATGCCCGCCAACGCATTCCTCACCGACGACCAGGTGGCCCAGTTGCTCACGTATCTCCGCCAGAACTTCGGCAACCATGCGCAGGGCGTCAGCGCCGACGAGGTCGCGGACCAGCGCGCGAAGGGACCATGGACACTCCAGACGCGGTAGGGCCGTTGTGCCGGGGGCCCCGGTCGGCCGGACGGGCCGCGTGCCTGCTGGTCGCCTGGGTGGCCCTGGCCGTGCCCATGGGCAGCCAGGAGAGCCCCGGCCGCGCGGCAGCCGCGCAGACGACGTGGGCCGACGTGGCGCCGCTCTTCCGGCCCCCGACGCAGTTCGAGGGGCAACTCGGAACGTATCGGTCGCCGCTGCTGTTCGCCGACGGGACGCGGGTGCGAACGGCCTCGGAGTGGCCGCGCCGGCGCGCGGAGATCCTGAAGGAGTGGCACGGGCTGATGGGCGCGTGGCCCGCGCCGCTGGCCGACGTGCCGATCGAGGTCCTCTCCGAGTCGCATCGGGAGACCTTCACGCAGCGGCGCGTGCGGCTCGAGGTCTCGCCGGGACAGCGCGTCGAGGGTTGGCTGCTCGTGCCCGACGACCTGCCCGCTCGCGCGCCGGCGGTGCTCGTGCCGTTCTACGAGCCCGACACGAGCGTGGGCCAGGGGGAGCGGCCGCTCCGCGACTTCGCGCGGCTGCTGACGCGCGCCGGCTTCGTCACGCTGTCGATCGGCACGCCCGCGGGCGACGCGCGCACCCCCGATCGCGGCGTCGTCACGGCGCAGCCGCTGTCCTACTACGCCTACGTCGCCGCCAACGCGTGGACGGCGCTGGCCGGATTGCCGTACGTGGACCCGCTGCGCATCGGCGTCGTGGGACACAGCTACGGCGGCAAGTGGGCGTTGTTCGCCGGCGCGCTCTGGGACCGGTTCGCGGCCGTGGCGGCCAGCGACCCCGGCATCGTCTTCGACGAGACACGACCGAACGTCAACTACTGGGAACCGTGGTACCTGGGGTTCGACCCGGCAACGCCGCGGCGCACCCCGGGACTGCCGACAGCCGGGAACCCGCGTACCGGGCCGTACAGGGTGATGCGGGAGAGCGGCCGCGACCTCCACGAGTTGCACGCGCTGATCGCACCGCGGCCCTTCTTCGTGAGCGGTGGGGCCGAGGATCCGCTGGAGCGGTGGGTCGCCCTCAATCACACGGTGGCCGTCAACGAGTTGCTCGGCTTCCGCAACCGCGTTGGCATGTCGACGCGCCCCACGCACGACCCGACTCCCGAGTCCAATGCGCAGATCGTCGCGTTCTTCGCCCATTTCCTTCAGAGGTAGGTTCGCCCTTTTCCTTCGAAGGTAGGTTCGCCCTTTTCCTTCGGAGGTAGGTTCGCCCTTTTCCTTCAGAGGTAGGGCCGGGTGTCCCACCCGGCCGTCCAACGTGACAGCCCTCGGCTAAGCTATCAGGCATGAGCGGATTGGCTGCCAACGTGCTGCGCCGGGCGGCGCAGTGCCTGCTGGGGTGTTGTCTCGTGCTGGTCCTGCCCCTGCCGCTGCGCGCACAGGAGCAGACGGCGCCGGCCCCGCACGCCGGCCACGCAATGGTCTCGCCGCCGCCTGCGCCCGGGCAGGCCGGCACGACAACGCCGGGCGAGCTGCCCGAGGCCATCAGAAAGCCGATCCCGCTGATGACCAAGGCGCTTGGCCCGTTTACCCGGCCCATCTCCAGCACCAGCACCGACGCGCAGGCCTACTTCAACCAGGGCATGCAGATGATGTTCGCCTTCGCCAGGCCCGACGCGATTCGCTCCTTCCGCGCGGCGTGGGCGGCGGATCCGGCGTGTGCCATCTGCCACTGGGGCGAGGCGTGGGCGTGGGGGTCGTACCTGAACGAGCCGATGGACGCCGAGGACGCGCCGTTTGCCTACGCGGCGTCGCGCAGGGCGCTCGAGCTGAAGCCGAAGGCCAGTGCCGTCGAACGTGACTACATCGACGCCCTCGCGGTGCGGTACGTGAAGGACTTCGATCCCGAGAAGCGGCGCGTCCAGGACGAGGCCTACGCCGAGTCGATGAAGCGGCTGTCCGAGAAGTACCCACAGGATCTCGACGCGCGCACGCTCTACGCGGACGCCCTGTTCCTGCTCGAACCCCGCCGGGGGCGCCGCGACGTGAACGCGCCCAGCGTGCAGCGGCTGCACGGCGTGCTGGAGGGCATCCTGGCGCGCGATCCGAAGCACCCGGGTGCGTGCCACCTGTACGTCCACGCCACCGAGTCCACGGTGCGCCCGGACAAGGCCGAAGCCTGCGCCGAGTACCTCGGCAAGTCGATCCCCGGCGCGAGCCACATCAACCACATGCCCTCGCACACGTGGAACGAGGTCGGCCGCTGGGGTGATTCGGTGCGCGCCAACCTCGACGCCGTCCACTCCGACCTCAAGGCCGACATCGGCGAGGGCTTCGCGATCTATCCGTCGCACAACCTGCACATGCTGCTCTACGCCGCGTCGATGGACGGGCAGGGGGGCATCGCGACGATGGCCGGCCGCGACTACGCCAAGCGGATGAACGGCGACACGATGTACCAGGTGCTCACGCTCGTCCGGTTCGGACGCTTCGACGAGATCCTCGAGGTGGAGAAGCGCCCCGAGCGTCCCATCCCCGCCGGCATGTGGGACTTCGCCCGCGGCTATGCGTACCTGCGCACCGGGCAGGCGGACATGGCCCGGCTCTACCTCGGTCGCGTCCGCAAGGGCGCCGAGACGCCGAAGGCCGAGTTCCGCGACCATCCAGCCAGCCGGCTCCTTGGCCTGGTCGGCGACTTGCTCGAAGGCGAGATCCTCCGCGAGGAGCGGCAACTCGACGCGGCCATCGCGAAGTTCGAGTCCGCCGTGGCGCACGACGACGCCCTTGAATACGACGAGCCGGAGCCGCTCCCCTTCACGGCGCGCCACTGGCTCGGCGCCGCGCTGATCGAAGCGGGCCGTTTCACGGACGCCGAACGGGTGTATCGTGAGGACCTGACGCAGCATCCGCGCAATGGCTGGTCGCTGCTCGGTCTCAGGCTCGCGATCGAAGGCCAGGGCCGTACGGACGCGGCCGTGGTTGCCGAACTCGAGAAGGCCTGGGCCCGCGCCGACACGTGGACTCGCGCGTCGCGCTTTTGATGGTGGTCGCCCATCGACGGGCTCCGTCGGCGACCCATTGATGAACCCCGCGTCTTCCGGCTGGCGTCGAAACCGCATTCGGTCCGTCACGTCGAACATGCGCCCTGCGTAACCTCGTGAGGTCTGGGACGCGCGCGAGAGGAATGTCCATGTCGCCAACTCTGTCGAACCTGCTGCAAGTCGTCGTCGGTCTGGGTCTGCTCAATGTCTGGCTGGTGCGCCGTGGCGCCGCCACGCCCTACCGCGGAGGCGCCTCGCGGACCCTGCAGGAGGAGTTCGCCGCGTACGGCCTGCCGCCGCTGGTCTTCTACGTGGTGGGCGCGCTCAAGGTGTCGGCGGCGATCGTCCTGCTTGCGGGGCTGTGGATGCCGGCGCCCGTGCGTCCGGCGGCGATGGTCGTGGTCGCGCTGATGCTCGGCGCGATTGCCATGCACGTGAAGGTTGGCGACCCCATCGTCAAGTCCGTGCCCGCGATCCTCATGCTCGCGATGAGTACCGGCATCGTCCTGCTGCGGTAGGTACGGCTTCCCCCGCGTCGACGCGCTAGCCAGCGCGACCCGCCCACGCCGCCCACGCCAGCCAGGCGTTGAGCAGCATCAGCACCACCGCCGGGAGGGTCTGGGCCAGTGAGTCCAGCACGCCCATGCGGGTGGCGACCCCCACCAGCATCATCAGCGCCAGGCCGCCCGCGCTCAGGGTGACGAGCGGAGGCCACCAGAGGCCGGCCAGCAGGCCGAGGGCGCCGAGCACCTCGAGCGTGCCTGTGAGTACGCGCAGGTGGCTCAGGCCGAAGCGCTCGAAGTCGCGCTTCATGCCATCGAAGGCGAGGCACGCGACGCCGTAGAACAGGAAGACGACGGCGGAGAGGAGCAGCGCGGCCGGGTAGGCGCGCGTCACAGGCAGTCACACGGCATGCCCCATCGTACGCTCCAACGCCTGTCACCTCCACGCGCGCGGCTGTATCTTGGTGCTCATGTGCACGCGTGTCCAATGCGAGAAGTGCGGCAAACCCTCCTGGGTCGGGTGCGGAAGGCACGTGGAACAGGTGCTTCGCGGCGTGCCGGCCGCCGAGCGGTGCCAGTGTCCGCGCGAGCAGACGACCCTCTGGCAGCGGCTCTTCGGCCGCTGACCTGGGCGCGCCGAGGCCACGACCATGGTGGGCAGCGTCGCAACACTCATGTGCGACAGGTACAGCGCGTCGCGTGCCGCCCTCGCCGCGATGAATTGCGCGCCGGCCGCCGCGGAACATGCCACTGCCGCGGCCATGGGCGACGGTAGCGGGGACTCGGAGCCGGTCACAGGGTGAGCCGTGGCGTCGTCAGCGGCTGAGCGCCTGGCGCGTGGTGTCGAGCGTGAAGGTGAGCGACTCGCGCGGGATGCTCGTCACGAACGGGCGGACGAGCCAGCCGAAGCCGGTCGGGATGGACCGTGTCAGCGTGACGGACTCGCATTGCACGTAGGTGCCGCCGTCGGCCTCGAGGAGTCGCCAGTAGCTGTTGAGTCGCCACATGTAGCCGCCGTCGCGCCCCTGGGGCTTTTCGGCTTCCTGCGGCGTGTCTGGCCGGTCCACCTCCGAGACGCGCGTGCTGCGGATGCGGCTCTCCGCGCGTCCGTCCGCCAGGCGCGTGAAGCGTGCATCGTGCTCGCTGTTGATGACGACGGTGATGACCTTCTTCTGGTAGAAGCGGAGGAACGCCGTGAAGCGGTCGCCATCGCGCGCGATCAGCCTCGATCGCGCGACGTGCGGCTTGTAGATCTCGGCGTGATGGTCGTAGTCCTGCAGCAGCGCGATGACACGGTCCAGGGGCGCCCGTGGCACGAAGGTCGCGCCGATCCAGTGATGGATGAGGCCGTCGGGCACGTCGATGGCCCTGCCGCCATCCGTCATCACGATCGGTTCGATGAACAGCGCGCCCCGTCGCAGGGCGTCGCGCTGGTTGGTGCCGTCACGGGCTGCCAGCGCGTCGACCCAGAGGAAGGGCGCGGCCGAATCGAGGCGGGCTTCCGTGAGGCGAACGTATCGGTCGAAGGCCGCCACGGTACGCGGCCGGAGTTCCGCGGCCGACGAGGACCGGCGCGAGAGGAGCAGCGTCGGCAACGCCAGCAGGAAGGACCGCCTGCGGATGCCCACGTGGCCATGCTGAATCCGTTCGGGACGCCCGTCAAGACGCCCGGCCGAGGCGCGCGGCCATCGCGCGTCGTTCGGGCGTTGGGGCAACGGCCGAGTGGGACACCCGGCCCTACCGCCCGCTGCCGCGCCAACGGCCGGATGGTATCCCCGGCCCTGCGCCGGTCCCGGCAGCGTCGACCTCCAGGTCGACTCGTGGCGTATCGACTCGTGGCGCATCGACGGGGGGCGTGCTGGCTGGGGGGCGTCGATGGCGGGTCGCCTGCTCGTAGGCATATGCCAGCCTGATGAGGATCGGCTCCGACCAGGCGCGGCCGAACAACGTGAGGCCCGCCGGCAGCAGGCCGCCACGGGTGTAGCCCATCGGAACCTGGATCGCGGGGAAGCCCGTGATCGGCGAGAAGAACTGGCTGTTGTCGCCGTGCGGCGTGTTGAGGTCGCCGATGAGTCGTGGCGGGTTGCTCCACGTCGGGTACACCCACGCGTCGAGCTGCTGCACGTCCATCGCCTTCGTGACGGCATCGCGCACCTGCTGCCTGTAGAGGGTGTCCGCCTCGCAGGCAGCAGAGTCCGGGCCGTGCTCGGGGCCCTGTTCCGACTGTTCCAGTTGCCGCCTGACGCTCGGGTGGAAGCGACCGGACCTGACGATCTCCGCGAGGCTCTTCACCGGCACGCGGTCGCCGTGCGAGGCGAGGTAGCGATTCAGGTCGTACTTGAAGCCCCGGCACTGTCCCGCGCCCTGCGGCCGGGTGATGCCGTCCAGTCCGTCGACCACGCCGGGATCCACGATGGTGGCGCCGGCTGCGCGCATGTCCTCCACCGCTCGCATGAACACCTGGACGACCTCCGGGTCGGTGGTGTCGCGTTCGTACGCCGCGCGCAGGACACCGATGCGAGCGCCCTTCAGTCCATCGCGCGTCAGCGCCGACGCGTAGTCCTGCGGCAGATGCGCGGCCGCGGCGGCGGTGACCGGGTCCGCGGGGTCGACGCCGGCGATGACCTGGAACACCCTCACGGCGTCCTCGACGGTGCGGGTCATGGGGCCGGCGATGTCGGCGAGCAGGTTCAAGGGCACGACCCCGCCGCGGCTCGTGAGGCCCATCGTCGATCGGATGCCGACGAGGGCCTGGTGCGACGCCGGCCCGCGAATCGAGTTGCCGGTGTCGGTCCCGAGGCCCACGGCCCCGAAGCTGGCCGCGATGGCCGCCGCGGTCCCGCCGCTCGATCCGGCCGTAACGCGGCTCAGGGCGTACGGGTTCCTGGTGTAGCCGGGCAGGATCGAGCTCACGGTCTCGTAGGGCGTGAAGGCCCATTCGGCCATGTTCGACTTGGCGAGCACGATGGCGCCGGCCGCCTTCACGCGCGCGACCTGGAACGCGTCCCTGGGCGACTGGAAGCCCTCCAGCGCGAGCGACCCGTTGGCACTCTGGAGGCCGATGGTCTCGAAGTTGTCCTTCACGATCACGGGGACGCAGTGCAGCGGGCCTGTCAATCCGGCCTGCAGGAACCGTCTGTCGAGGTCGTCGGCGGTCCGCAGCGCATCCGGATTGGTCACGACGATCGCGTTGATCGCCGGTCCGTTCCGATCGAAGGTGTCGATGCGGCGCAGGTACTGCTCGACGAGCGCGCGGCAGGTGATGTCGCGCGCTCGTATCGCGTCGTGGATCTGAGCGATGGTGGCCTCGTGGACGTCGAATGCCGGCGGTGCCTGCGCGAGCAGCGACGGGATCGCGGCCAGCGCGAAGAGGAACACGAGGGTTCGTCCGATCACCGCGCGATCATATCTGGCGACACGGCCGTCGCCGAGATCCCCCGCCCGGGTCGCCCACGGCCCGGAGCCGATGCGGCATGCGTGCTGCCGCATCCGATCGGGGGTATCATCCGCCCCGATCACAAGAGGGAGGTTGCATGCGTCGAATCGTCCTGGTGCTGTGTGCCGTCGCGGCATTCACGCCCGCGTTCGGTCAGGAACCCGCGACAGCGGGTCAGGCCCCCGTCTCCGCCTCCGCTTCCGATGCCGGCGCGGCAGTCCTGACGCTGGCCGAGCAGGAGCGATTTCTCCTGGACGCGAAGATCGAGCGCGTCCGCGGCGTGAGGGAAGGCGCGACGGGCACGCAGCGCGCCACGCTGACCGACGGCACCATCACCCACGACGCCAGCATCCAGTCGATCGACGAGACGGCGGCCCGCTACGAGACGGCCGAGCGCGTCGAGTTCAACTTCCGGGACTACTGGGGTTACAACGTGGCAGCCTATCGGCTCGGCGTGATGCTCGGGTTCGACAACATCCCGCCGTCGGTCGAGCGGTTCCATCGATCGCGCCGGTCGTCGTTCACCTGGTGGATCGACGACGTGATCCTGGACGAGAAGGCGAGGGTCGCGAAGAAGATCAATCCGCCGGACCCGAAATACTGGACGGCGCAGACCCTCGTCCTGCGCGTGTTCGACGCGCTCATCGCGAACACGGACCGCAACCAGGGCAACCTGCTGATCGACAAGCAGTGGAAGCTGTGGTTCATCGACCACTCGCGCGCGTTCCGGACCATCAACGACGTGCCGAACCTGAAGAACATCACGCGGTGCGAGCGCTCGCTGTTCGAGAAGATGAAGGCGCTCACGCGCGAGGCGATCGACGAGCGGTTGCGCGACCACCTCACGGAATTCGAGCGCGCCGCCCTCCTGAAGCGCCGCGACCGCATCGTCGAGCGTATCGAGGCCCTCGGCCCGGCGGCCCTCTACGACATGCCCGTCAGAACAGCGCCTGCGGATAGGCGTTGACCGCCGAGAGCGCCTCGGCATACTGCACGCCGCACGTGGCTCCCCGATATCGGGCGATGCTCTCCTTGAGGCGCTGCGCGCCGTCCGGCGCCGACGGGTCGTAGGGTGCATTCCGTGTGAGCGCCATCAGGCGCCCGAGCCACTCGACTGCGCGCGGAAATTCGCCCGTGATGTCCACGAACGTGTCGGGGACGAAGCCGATCGTGTGCCGCGGACCGTTGTCGTACAGGTACGTCCGGCGCGGCGTGGCGAACGGCGCGAAGGGATCCTCGCGCACGCGATCGCCGAGGTGCAGCGCGGTCTTGCTCAACTCGGCCGCCGCCTCGTGATCGGGATGCTGATCCCGCCCCCAGAGCACGAAGGCGACGTCAGGCGCCACCTCGGCGACCACGTCCGCCACGGCGCGCATCCGGTTCTCCGTGGCCCGTATCGTGCCGGAAGCGAACGTGAGGAACCGCGACTCCACGCCGTAGTCGGCGTTGATACGACGCGTGCCGTCGACCAGGTCCGGGCCCCTGCCGCGCACCGGCTTCCAGTTCGAGTAGTCCCCGATCATGGCCAGGACCACCACACGGTGCCCCTTCGCGACGGCCTGCAGCAGGATGCCGGGGATGCCGAACGGGCAGTCGTCGTAGTGCGCGCCGATGGCCAGCACGGTCGACCGTCGGGATGGCGCCTGACCGCCCGACGTTGCCCTGCCACTGGCTCGCGCCGTCTCCGTCAGTCCGCTGGGCCCCGCGATCGCCGCCGTGGCGATCGCGCCAGCCGCGCCGAGCATGCGTCGTCGATTCATGAGCCGCCCTTTCATGTCACCGGTCGCCAATCGGCGTCTTCATCCACGGCGCCGTGTTGTGGAAGTTCACGAGCACGCCGCCGGGTCCGTTGATGGCGTCGCATGCCGCGCGCTCGTCTGACGTCAGCGACATCCCGAGCACGGGCAGCAGGTCCTCGAGTTGCGCGAAGGTGCGGGGACCCACGATGGGCGCCGTCACACCGGGCTGGTCCTTGCACCACAGGAGCGCGAGGTGACCGGGCGCGCGTCCGTGAGCCAGGGCGATCTCGCTGAAGCGTGCCCCCGCCTCGATGCCGCGAGCGGTCACGCGTTCGGCGTAGATGCTTCCAGGCTGCCGCGCGGCGCGTGAGTCGGCGGGCAGGGTCGTGCCCGCCGGATAGCGTCCGGCGAGTACGCCCTGTGCCAGCGGCGCCCACGGCAGCAGCGCCAGGCCATGCCGGAGCGCCAACGGAACCAGTTCGTTCTCGATTCGCCTGTCGAGGAGGTTGTAGGGCGGTTGTTCGCTGACGTAGCGCGCCAGGCCCGCGCGTTCGCTCACGGCAAGCGCTTCCATGACCATCCAGGCGGGATGCGTGGAGCAGCCGATGTAGCGCACCTTGCCTGAACGCACCAGGTCGGTCAGCGCGCCCAGTGTCTCGTCCACCGGGATCTCCGGGCTCGGCCTGTGGATCTGGTAGAGGTCGATGTAGTCGGTGCCGAGCCGGCGCAGCGATGCCTCGCAGGCGCGCAGGATGTGCAGCCGCGAATTGCCGGCGTCGTTCGGCCCGGTCCCCGTCCGGCCGTGCACCTTGGTGGCCAGCACCACGCGGTCGCGTCGTCCGGCCAGAGCCTTGCCGACGGCGACCTCGCTGGCGCCGTCGTGGTAGATGTCGGCCGTGTCGATGAAGTTCACGCCCGCGTCCATGGCGGCGTGCACGATCCGGGCGGCCTCGTCGTCGGGTGTGGGGCCACCCAGGTTCATGGCCCCGAGACAGAGTGGCGATACGCGAACGCCCGTGCGTCCGAGGAGGCGGTAGTCCATGCCGCATGTATACCTCGGCCGTCCCCGGGGTGGATACAATCGCAGGCGATGCCAGACCCGTCGGCACGCCTCGTCACGGTGACCGGTGCGTCCGGTTTCATCGCCCTGCACTGCATCCGGCGCCTGATCGAAGACGGCTACCGCGTGCGTGGCACGCTGCGCAGCCTCGCCCGCGAGGGCGACGTCCGTCGTGCGATGGCGGACGTGCCGGGCGTGGACGACCGCCTCGAGTGCTGCGTCGCCAATCTCACCGACGATGCGGGATGGGCCGACGCCGTGTCCGGGAGCACGTTCGTGCTCCACACGGCCTCGCCGGTGCCCGTGCGGCGCCCGGCGCACGACGACGACGTGATCGTGCCGGCGCGCGACGGCACGATGCGGGTGCTGCGCGCCGCAGCCGACGCCGGCGTGTCGCGCGTCGTGCTCACCTCCTCGGTGGCTGCCGTGCTGTCGGGCGTCGAGCGGGGAGCCGACCGCCGCTTCACGGAATCGGACTGGAGCGACCTCGGTGGCCGGATGTCGGCCTACAGTCGCAGCAAGACGCTCGCCGAGCGTGCGGCCTGGGACTTCGTGGCGCAGCTGCCGCCGCAGCGCCGCTTCGAACTGGCGACGCTCAACCCCTCGTTCGTGCTGGGTGCGTCGCTCGCCGGCGACGACAATGCGTCGAACGAACTCGTTCGGAGACTGGTGGACCGCGAGATGCCTGGCCTGCCCAGGCTGATGCTGCCCGTTGTCGACGTGCGCGATGTGGCAGACGCCCACCTGCTGGCGATGACGCACCCAGCCGCGGCCGGCGGGCGCTTCATCGTGTCGGAAGGCAGTTACTGGTATGCCGACCTGGCTCGACTGCTGGCCGACGCCGGACACGACGTCCCGACGCGCGTCGTGCCCGACTGGGTCGTTCGCCTGATCGCGTGGGTCCACCCGTCCGCGCGGCTGGTCGCGGGTGAACTCGGCCGCGAGGTCCACCTGTCTGCCGAGAAGGCGCGCCGTATCCTCGGCTGGAAGACCCGCACCGTGCGCGACACGATGATCGACACGGCGCGTGACATCCTCGCCCGCCGCCCGCGCCCATCCAATGCATCGGCGACGCCGGGCACATCGCCGACGCCGGGCGCACCGACGGCGGCCGACACGACCGGTCCGACGGCCGGCTGACCACTTTTTCGCACGGTCGTGGCGTTCCCTCGCCGCGCGCGGCCCCCGCGCGCTGTACGGACCTGCGCCTGGCAGCGTTCTAAGGGCTGCCAGGGACGGGATGTCGACCGCACGGGTACCGCGATCGCGTCACCGCTTTGCACGGAGGATCTGATGGCGAAGTCCAGGAAGCCCACGCCTCGCGGAACGCGAGGCACCACCGCCCCGAAGCGATCGGCGCGCTCGTCGGCACGCGCATCGGCCACGCGAGGCACTCGCGCCGGCGCGACGTCGATGTCCAGCGAGCCCTCGTCCATCTTTGCCGAGGTCGGCAGCGACATCATCCCCGGCGAGGTCGTTGTGCAACTCCGGGCCGAAACGGCGGCCCGCGTCACGGAAAGCATCGGGCGTGGTCCGCGGCGCGGCTCGCGGGCAGACGCGGGCGCGACGACGTTCGGCGTGGACGAGGTGGACGCGGTGCTGCGGTCGCTGAAGGTCAAGGCCATCGCGCGGCTGCATCCGCCCGCGCCACCGACAGCTGGCGCGCGCGCCATGTCTGCCGGGGCTGTCAACGCCGAGGTGATGGGCCTGGCCGATGTGATGGCCTCCACTTTCAGGTTGAGCTTCGACGAGGGCACGCCAGTCGAGACGGCTGTGGAGCGGCTGCAGGCGGTGGACGGCGTGGAGTTCGTGGAACCCAACCGCTACCGCGAGACCTACGCGACGCCCAACGACCCCAGCTTCGCCGCCCAATGGGGCCTCGCCCACATCAACGCGCCGGCGGCATGGGATCGGACGACAGGCTCCGCCAACGTGACCGTGGCCGTCATCGACACGGGCATCGATCTCGATCACCCCGAACTCGCGCCGCTGCTCGTGGCAGGCACGGACATGGTGGACCTCGGGCCCAACCCGACGCCGCCAGCGGGCTGGCGATTCGAGGGCGACTTCCAGGGGCGCGACAACCTGCCGCAGGATGAAGTCGGACACGGGACGCACGTGGCCGGCACCATTGCCTGCCTCAGCAACAACGGCGCGGGCGTGGCCGGCGTGACGTGGGCGTGTCGCCTGATGCCGGTCAAGGTGTTGACGCGCCTCGTCCGCATCAGCGACGGACGCGTGAGCGGTACGGGCTCTGCCGCCGACATCTCGGCCGGCATCCGATGGGCCGTCGACAACGGCGCGCGCGTCTTGAACCTGAGTCTTGGCGGGACCACCGACACCCAGGTGGAACGCGACGCCATCGCCTATGCCATCGCCCAGGGCGCGGTCGTCGTGGCGGCCATGGGCAACGCCTTCCAGCAGGGGAACCCGACCAGCTATCCGGCCGCGTATCCCGGCGTCGTCGCCGTCGGCGCCATCAACTCGGCGAACGCGCGCGCCGGCTTCTCGCAGACAGGCGCGCACATCGACGTCGTGGCGCCTGGCGTGGGCATCCTCAGCACCGTCTGGGACAACGGCTTCACCAACATGGACGGCACGTCCATGGCCTCGCCGCACGTGGCGGGGCTCGCGGCGCTGATCCTCTCGTGCAACGGTGGACTCACGGCGGCGCAGGTGGCCGACATCATCCGCCAGACGTCGCGCGCGCTGCGGGACAACCCCGCCGATCCGGTGCCGAACAACACGTACGGCTTCGGGTGCATCGACGCGGCGGCGGCCATCAACAGGGCCTGCCCGAGACCATCGGTGCAGATCGTCGCCTGTCCGCCGCAGTCGACCATCGTCGTGTGCCAGTCGACCCAGATCCGCTGCGCGCAGCCCTCGCGCCAGATTCGCTGCGAGAGCCAGCTCGTGTGTCCCGCGCCGTCGCGGGTCGTGACGTGCGCGTCCCGGCTGTGCCCGTCCACCGTGGTGCTCTGCGAGCGGCCCTCGCAGGTGGTCCGGTGTCCCTCCACCGCTGTGTGCGGGCCGGATCCCGGTCGTCCGCCCATAGGCGGCGGGGCCGCCGACCAGTCGTCGTGGCCGTCGGGTGCCGCAGACGAGTGGGCTGACGACGACCCGTACGGCGGTGGCTACGGCGGCGGCACCGAGGGCGGTGCCTGAGTGAGGCGGTCGCGCCTGACAGACCGGGTTGCGTGATGACGCAGGGGACTGCCGCGGACGATTCGTCACCGCCGGCACGCATGGCGAGGTGGCGCGAGCCGATTGCGCCACTCCGCGTACTCCTGGCCTGCGGCAGCCTGAGCGAGGCAGAGGCGCGCGACCCACGCGTCCGCGTGTCGACCTCGTCGAGCTCTCACCTGGTGGTCAAGGTCGTGGCGCCTGGTGGCCAGGCCTTCGTCGTCAAGCAGGTCCCCCGCGCAGCGGCGGAGGCTGGCCGGAGCCTGCGACAGGAGATGTTCGTCTACAGGCTGGCGCGATTGGTCGACGCGCTCGCAGCCGCGCTCCCGACTCCCGTCCACATCGACGAGGCTCGCCAGGTGGTCGTCGTCGACGCCGTGGACGGGGCCGACACATGGCCGCCGACCCGGTGGACGCAGCCTGGCGTCGCCGAGCGCCTCGCGACGCTGATGGCGGCGTGGCACCGCGCGACGATGGAGACGGGTCTGTGGCCATCGCCCGCGCTCGGCATCCTCGAACTGCCCGATTCGCTGGACCTCGCGTCGGCCGGCCGGCCGCAGGCCACGCGCCGTCTCATGGCGGCGATTGCCGGCGACGACACCCTCGCGGCAGCCCTGCGGACCGCGCGGAGCGCGTGGCAGGACCGCTGCCTCATTCACGGCGACCTGCGGCGCGAGAACCTGCTGACGCATCCCTCGCGAGATCCCGCGCATGTCACCGTGATCGATTGGGAACTCTCCGGCTCGGGTGATCCCGCCTGGGACCTTGCCGGCGTGCTCGCGGAGATCGCCATCGAGGCCGTGCGCGCCGGACGCGTCAGCGGCGGCGGCCGGGCGACGCAGCAGATGGATGTCGGACGCGGCTTCGTGTCGACCTACGCCGCACGGGGTGGGCTGATCGACGGATCCTCGGGACCGGACGCGTGGGCTCACGTCGTTCGCTGCACCGCCGCGCGGCTCCTCCACGTCGCCTGCGAATGGGCCGAGATGCAGGTCGATGACCAGGCGGACGTGCGGGCCGATCTGCAGGGCGATCGGCAGGACGACCCGACCTCGCCACTCGTTGACGAGGCACGGGGGCTGCTCGGCCGGGTGGGGGCCGTCGCGGGGGACTGGCAGCGGTGGGCGCAATCGTGATGGGATCGGCGACGGAGTTGGCGGTCCAAGGCGCCGTGCGCGGCGCTCAGCGCGGCGCCGCCGCGCTCAGCACGGCGATCAGCACGGCGCTGCGAACGACGGTGAGCCCGCCGCATCGACGGGCGGCATCGGACGTGCTGCGGACGCGCGCATGAACGTGACGACCGAAGTCCATCGCGATCTCGAGCGACTGGCCCGACTTCTGGACGGCGCTCGGTCCGAGGTGCGGCGACTCTGCGGCAGCGGCACGGCCGCGCCGTCAGCCGATCTCGACGCCCTGAGCCGGTGGCTGTATGGCGCGTGGTACTCGACACCCGCCGAGGCCCTGGCACCCGACTCGTCGGCGCTCCACAGGCAGGACCTCGCGTCCGTGCTGCGGGCTGCGCTGCCAGGGGCGCGGCGCTGGTCGGCCGGCTGGGTGGTGCTCGACGTCGGACAGCACGGCGCCTGCGTCGCTGGCCGGCGCGGCAGCTCTCGGGTGGTGCGGCCGGGTGAGTACGTGAGCGTGTCGCGTCCCGGGGTCCCCGTCGCGCCAGGGGACGCGCTTGCCGTGGCGGATGCCATCGAATGGGTCGACTGGCCGACAGGGTTCTGGACGACCGTTTCCGCTGTCGGGGCGCCATCCGGCCCGATGACGCGCCTGTACCTGTCCGTCGACGTGCGACATGTCGCCCGCGTACTCGCGCGCCTGGTCGACTGCCTGGAGTCGCTGGCCGTGGCCTACTCGATCAAGTGCCCCGTATGGCCCGCCGGGTACGGCCGCGTGGACACGATGGTCGTGTATCTCGAACGCGCTGCCTGGGACGGCGCAGGGGAGGCGGTCCAGTTGGTCGCCCGCGACCTCGCGGCGTGGCTTCGCCCCTGCCGTCCGCCCCTGACGCTGCCGCTGGCACGCGGCGTTGCGTGCGCTGAAGACCCGGGCACCGGCGAGTCGTTCGGACAGTGTCGGTGCCGGATGCTCGCCGCGCCGGCGCGAGCGTTCGTCGATCGTCCGCGGGCGTCCAGCGCGGACGAGACGCGCTTCTTTCTGCTGGCGCTGTCGGCTGCCGGTGTCGACCCGGAGCACCCATGGCTCGCCGGCAAGGGTTGACGGTAGGCCGGCGGGCCGGTGCGGCCCGCTCGCCGACCGCGGCCCCGCCCCCGCTCGCGGTCACCGACGCGCCGTTCCTCGCGGCCGCGGGTGCCATCGCACGGACGCTCGCCGACACGGCGATGACGACAGGTGCTGGCGCGGGCTGGCAGGGCGACGAGCTCGTCGGCGACAGCGAGGCGACGCTGGCGGTGGTGCGCGGTGCCGTGGGACCGGGCCTGTACTCGGGACTCGCCGGGATCGGCTGGTTTCTCGGGCACCTGGCCGCGGTCACTTCGGACCGGCGTCTCGAGGCGCTGGCGGTCGCCGCCCTGCGATCGGCGATCGCGCAGGCGAGCAGCGACGGCACAGCGACGCTCTCGCTGTTCAGCGGACGTACTGGGGTGGCGTGGGCAGCCGTCGATGTCGGCACGCGTCTGCCCGACGCCGGGCTGGCGCGGGACGGACTCGCACTGGCTCGCCTCGTGGCGACCAGCGTCCTGCCCGGTGATCGGGCGGAACCGGAGCGGTCCGACCCGAGCCGTGATGGTGACGTCGACCTTCTCGCCGGCCTCGCCGGGACCGTCGTCGGTCTGCTCGCCATCCACGAACTCCTGCGGCAGGCATCCGTTCGTTCGCCGACGTCAGCGGATGACGGCCTGCTGGACGCCGCGTCGAGGGCCGCGCACGTGCTGGGAGAGACCGCGCAGCGCGACGCGTTCGGCGCGTCGTGGCCTGATCCGGCATGTCCGGATGCCCCGGCGTTGTGTGGTCTCGGTCACGGCGCGTCGGGGCCTGCCTGGGCTATTGCCGAGGCGGCGTGGGCGACCGGTGTGACCGGCGCGAGTGGGCTGCCACCGGTCGTCGAGCAGGCGCTGCGCTACGAGCGCGGGTGGTTCTCGGCGGACCGCTGTGCATGGGCCGACCTGCGTGAGCCGCCGGTGCACGGCGCACGTGGCGACTGGCCGGCGTGGACGTCGGCGTGGTGCCACGGGGCGTTCGGCATCGGAGCCGTCCGCTGGCGCATCCACGAGCGCACGGGTGACTTGACGGCACTGGCCGAGGCATCGGCCGCCGTTGACGCGGCACGCGCGTTCGTGACAAGTGCGGCCCGGGCCCTGCGCAGCGGGGGGTGCGGCGACGTGACACTGTGTCACGGCCTCGGCGGCGCGATCGAGCTGATGCTGCTGGCGTACGAGATCACGGGAGAGGCGGACCACCTGCGCGCGGCCCGCCGCGCCGGGGAACTCGTCCTGGCGACGCGTGCGGCCAACCAGGGGCGATGGACGCTGGGGCTTCGCCGCGCCGAGCTGGTCCCCGGGCTCTTCACCGGGCTGGCGGGGATCGGCGTGACCATGCTGCGCCTGCACGACCCGGCCGCGATCGCCTCACCCCTGCTGCCCGGCCGCCGCCGGTGGCCCGGCCGCCGCCCCCGTGCCTGAGACGCCGCCTCAGGACGTGAAACCGAACGCGTCGGCTTCGACGTAGCGCACGCCGCTCGTCCGGCGGCAGGCAGCAGAGAACTCCCCGCCGTCGAGGTCGTCTGGGATGGACACCACGAGCACGTCCGGCTGGGGCGGTGACGGGTCGCGCACCCACGTCGCGCCATGAGCCACGACGGCTCGCTTCACCTGGCGCCAGTCGGCATCCACGCTGAGTCCGACGATGTAGCGCTGCGACATGTCCCCTCGCGCGCGTCGCCCGGCGTCCGGTTGCTGCCGGAACGCCGCGCCGACGCAATGGGCGTCCGACCGGTCGGACGGTCCTGTTACCAGATCCGCACGCGCTGCTCCGGAGCGATGTACAGCGTGTCGCCGGGTTGCACGTTGAATGCCGTGTACCACGCGTCCATGTTGCGCACGACCCCGTTGGTCCGGAATTCGGGCATCGAGTGGGGGTCGGTGACCAGGCGCTGCCGTGTGTCGTCCTCCCGCGCCATGGCACGCCACACCTGCGCCCACGCGAGGAAGAAGCGCTGGTCGCCGGTGAAGCCATCGACCACTGGCGGCTCCTTGCCATCGAGCGAGAGCTTGTAGGCCGTGTACGCCATCGTGAGGCCACCCAGGTCGCCGATGTTCTCGCCCATCGTCAACTGGCCGTTGATGCAGCCGTCAGGGACGGGGCAGTACTTGCCGTACTGCGTGCCCAGTTCCGTGGTGGCCGCCTTGAACCGGCTGTCAGTCTCGGGCGTCCACCAGTTGCGGGTGCGTCCGGCCTCGTCGAAGGCCCGGCCCTGGTCGTCGAAGCCGTGGCCGATTTCGTGGCCGATGACGGCGCCGATCGCGCCGTAGTTCACGGCCGGATCCGCGTGCACGTCGAAGAACGGCGGCTGCAGGATCGCGGCAGGGAACGTGATCTGATTCATGAGCGGGTTGTAGTACGCATTGACGGTCTGGGGGTTCATGCCCCATTCGTCACGGTCCACCGGCGACCCGAGTCTCGCCACCTGCCGCTTCCACTCGAAGAGCCTGGCGTTGACGACATTCTCGAAGTGCTTGCCCTTCTCGACGGTCAGTGCGGAGTAGTCACGCCACTTGCGGGGATACCCGACGCGCGGCTCGAACGTGGCGAGCTTCTTCAGGGCTTCGGCACGGGTGGGCTCGTCCATCCATGGCAGTTCCTTCAGCCGGCCCTCGAGCGCCGCCCGTAGGTTGGTCACGAGCGCGTCCATCTTCACCTTGTTGTCGGGTGGGAAGAACTTCGAGACGTAGACCTCCCCGACGCCCTCGCCGATGTTCTCGTCGAGCAGCGTCACGCCGCGCTTCCAGCGCTCGCGCTTGGCCTGCAGGCCGCGCAGCGTCTTGCCGAAGAACTCGAAACTCGCGTCGTCGAAGGCCTTCGGCAGGTGTGCGGCGTTGTCCGAGGCGATGTGGAATGCGAGGTACTTCTTCCACGCCGCCACCGGTTCGCGCCCGATCAGTGCCGCGCCGTCACGGACAGCCGTGTCGCCATACGCCACGACCTGGTCGAGTGTGGCCGGCAGGCCGGAGCCGGTCAGGATGGCGCTCCAGTTCACGCCTGGCGCGAATGCGGTGAAGGCCGACCACGGCATGGGCTTGATGGCCTTCGGCACGTCGCGCAGGTCGGCAGGCTTCCAGTGTCCGCTCGCAATACGGGTTTCGAGGGCGATCACCTGGTCGGCCGACGCGGCAGGTGTCGGGTCGCCGAGCAGTTCGAGGATGCGCGTCACGTACGTCTTGTAGGCCCCGCGGTACCTGTCGAACGAGTCGCCCGGCTCGAGGTAGTAGTCGCGATTGGGCATGCCGAGCCCACCCTGACCGGCCCACACCGCGTACCTGGTCGGGTTCTGCGGGTCGGCCTGGATGCCGACACCGAACGGCGCCGAGTAGTCGGGCATGGACATCAGCCGCTCGACGCCGGCCGTGTCGGTGACGGCGTTGATCTGGTCCAGGTAGGGCTGCAGCGGTGCGAGTCCCCGCGCCTCGATGGCGGCCTCGTCCATCCAGCTGGCGTACATGTCGCCGACCTTGGCCGGGGTGGTCCCTGGGGCCGGCTTCTCGGCGGCCAGGGTCTCCAGCACCGTCCTGACGTCGGCTTCGGACTTGTCGCCGAGCGCGTCGAATGCGCCATACCGGGACTTGTCAGCCGGCATCGTGAAGGTGGCGAGCCACTTGCCGTTGGCGTACTTGAAGAAGTCGTCACCCGGCTTGACGGTCGTGTCCATGTTGGCGGTGTCGACGCCAAAGCTGCCGAGGGATGGCCGGGGTGGCGCCGGCGGCGCGGGGGCGCTGCTCGAACAGCCGGTCAGCACGGCGGCCGCGGCCACGGCGAGGAGGAACGGGGCACGTCTCATCGAACTTCACCTCTTTACTGGTTGACCGGCGACGCGTCGGCACGTCGCCCGCATCTTCCCAGCATACGGCCAACGGTGCCGCAGCCGGCGGCTGCCAGGCACCCGTGTCCGTGAACTGGTGCCCGCGAGGGACGAGCGCCCCTGCCACGAGCCGGTCGCGGCATGCCCCGGGCGCATCGCGCTGCGGCGCCGCAGGGCGCACCGGTCGACGCACGCGCGCGAGTGCGACAGGGCAGCGAGGAGCGGTGTGGCCGGTGTCCCCACAGCGGGGTCAGGGTCCTCGAGGGCGTGGCATCAGCCATACGCGATTGCGCCACGACGTCATGCACTGGGGGTTGGCCTGACGACGTGTTCGACCTCGTATACTCGGCGGCAGCAGCCGGTGGAGATTCGTCTGGGGTGCCCGTCAGGGACTGCGCCCGTCCGCACTGCCCGGGTTCCAGGCGGGCTCGCCAGTGTCGGCTTGGCAAGCGAACGTTGGTCCTGCGCAGCCCCGTGGCTCCAGGGGGAGTCCAGCGCCTGCCGGACGCCTCGCGCCCATCGCGACGCTGTGTTCGATAACGGTAATCCGAGAGACCGGAGAACTCGCACATGAGACGACGGAAGATCGCGATGATCGGGGCGGGCTCGGTCGTGTTCTGCAAGACGCTCGTGGCCGACATCCTGGCGACACCTGCCCTGCGCGACAGCGAGTTCGCTCTGATGTCGCCGACCGAGCCCAAACTCCGTCGCATGGAAGCGTTCGTCGGCCGGATGATCCGCGACAACGGGTTGCCCGCGACCGTGTGGGCGACCACGGACAGGCGCGAGGCCATCCGCGACGCGGACTTCGTTGTCGTCATGATCGCTGTCGGCGGGTTCGATGCCTATGCCGTGGACTATGAGGTGCCCCTCCGGTACGGCGTCGACCAGTGCATCGGCGACACGCTCGGGCCGGGCGGCATCTTCCGCGGGCTGCGCCACATCCCGGTGCTGGCCGACATCGCCGGGGACATGGAAGCGGTCGCGAACCCTGGTGCCCTCATGCTGCAGTATGCCAATCCGATGGCGGCCAACTGCCTCGCGCTCGGACGTGTCACGAAGGTGCCCTTCGTCGGTCTCTGTCACGGTGTGCAGACCACACTGGACCTGATCGCCGGGTACTGCGGCATCGCCGACAAGCACGCCATCAGGTACACGTGCGGCGGGATCAACCACATGGACTGGTTCCTGCGCCTCGAGCACGAGGGTCGCGACCTCTACCCGGAGCTGCGCGAGAAGTTCGAGCAGCCCGAGTACTACAAGAACGAGAAGGTCCGCGGCGAGGTGTTCCGCCACTTCGGGTACTTCATGACCGAGTCGACGGGCCATCTGAGCGAGTACGTGCCATGGTTCCGCAAGAATCGCGCGGCGCTCGACATGTACTGCGACGAGCCCGCATTCGGGGGTGAGAGTGGCGCGTACTACACGTGGGGCAAGGCCATGGCCGAGAAGTACGCTCGTGTCGATCCGCTCGAGTTCGAGGACACGGCCTGCAGCTGTCGGAGCGTCGAGTACTGCTCGTGGATCATGGAAGCCGTCGTGACGGGGCAGCCCTTCCGCTTCATGGGCAATGTCTACAACGACGGCTACATCGACAACCTGCCGCGCGACTGCTGCGTCGAGGTCCCCACCTATGCCGACGACGCAGGCGTCAGGCCGACACGTGTTGGCGCACTGCCTCCGCAGTGCGCAGCAGCCTGCATGACGAACGTGGTTGTCCAGCAGCTCACGGCAGAGGCGGCGCTCACCGGCAACCCGGAGCACATCGTGCACGCCCTTGCGCTCGATCCGCTCACTGCTGCTGTCTGTACCCTGAAGGACATTCGGGAGCTGGCCACCGAGATGCTCGAGGCTCAACGGACATGGTTGCCGGTCTTCACGGGCCGCTCAATCCGTCCTACGCCGACGATAGTCATCCCGGCTGATGTCAGGCCTGTCGAGGTGCCGCTCGATCCGGCTCTGGCGATCCACCAGCGCTTCGGCACGCTGGTGTCGCAGAAGACGGACTGAGCGGCGCCAACGGACAGGCGCGCTCCGCCAGGAGCGCCGCGGCATGGCATGGCGCACCCGTCACATGGTCAGGCGTACCGTCGCCTACCCGTTGGTCGCGTGGCCGAAGCACTCGCAAAGGGCCGATTGCGCGCTGTCGGCCCCTATGGTCCGGCGCAGGCGCTTCGTCGATCGCAGTCCGCGCGTCGCGTCCTGCCGTCACGGAGCCTGGCTCCGGGCAGGAGGGGGCGAGCCGTGACCGAAGAACAGCGACGCCTCGAACGCGTTGTGTGCCCGACATCGCAGCGAGATATTGTCTACCGTGGCCTGCCCTCCGGCTGCGTACGGCTTCTCGTGGTGATACTCGAGGAAGCCTCGCTCCCTGCAGCGTCCGCGGCGGCCCACGAAGGCGCACTGGCCGCCATCACGCGCCCACACCGCTCGACGAACGAATGCCGGAATGTGCCGCGACCCGTGCGACGGACTGCCCGGAACCCGCGGTGTCGGCGTCGCAGCACAGCGCTGCCGTTCGAGGTGGCGGATCAGAAGCGTCAGGGCGCGATCGACGACTTCACCGAGGTCGCCTGTCGGTATCGTGTGGCGAAGCAACTCGCGGGCACGCGTGAGCTTGGCGTGGGTCGCGGGCGTGATGGTCACGTGCAGCCGGAAGAGTTCGGGCGACAGCGGGACGGCGCCCGCCGCGCCGATCAGAGTGGGTTCGTCCACGCCGTCCCGGCGTGCGTTCGATGTCCCGGACATCGCGTGGGTGAGTTCGACCGCGGATGTTCCCTCGTCCGCAGCGCGTGAGCCTGGCGCATCGCCTTCGGCTGCTGCCGGCGGCGGTGTGGCCTCGAGCCTGCGAATCGAGTTCGCGACGGGGGGACGCGGCGCCAATTCGGCCACGACGAGCTGCACCTCGCGCTTGGTCAAGCCTCGTGCACGCGCGAGCACGTCTCGATGGTTCTCTTGCGTCAGGTGGGGTCCGAGCAGTCGCACGGCGGTAAGGCTGACGTCGCCGTGTTCCATGGCGTCGAGCACGGCTGGCAGGCGTCGGGCAGTGCGCGCAACCTCTATCCGGTTGTACGCGGCACCCGCCTCGAGTCGGAGGGCCTGTACGGTCCAGACGAACAGCGACGAACACCCTTCGGCCAGGTACAGCCGCCGTTGATCGACTTCCATGAGCACTCGCACGAGTGCCACTGTCGCTCGATGTTCGACGCGGGACAGACGCGAGGCCGCGCGCAGCAGCGCGGCGTCGGACAGCGTGGACGGAGTTGTCGCTGGCGGCATGGTGCTGTGTCATGCGCCGGGGCCAGATGGCTCACGGTCGCAGCTCCTCGCCCTGCCGATCGAGCACATTCGATGCCACCCGCGCACCGAGCAGCACATTCGCTGATCATCGGGGTGCGAAGGCAGCGACGCGCAGAAAGGTGAATAGTGCGGGTGCGCGACGGCGGCAGAATCTGCACGCCGGGCGCGTCGTGCACTCGTTCCAGAACGAGTTGCTGCCGATGCGGACGCATCGCTCTCGCCCGGGTTCGTCGACGGGCCTCTAGCGGATGAGGGGTGGCAGGCCGCACGGGTGCACGCGTGCGGCCAATGCCAACGGAGGCCTGTGACGGGCGGGCCTTGTTGCGCGCCGGCGTGACGCGCGCATGGCGCAGTCAGTGAGTGCCGTGTCGAAGGGCCTTCAGCAGTTCATCGCCGAGAGCCTCCACCTGCCACCGGCGCAGTCCGGGGATCCTCGAAAGTTCCTCCGCCGTCTCGGGCGCCAGCCGGGCCACTTCGTCGAGCGCTGCCCGTGAGACGAGGAAGCCTGGGTCGAGACCGAGTGATTCCGCCACACGCGCACGGGCCGCTCGCAGCCGCTCCGCCCGTGTTTCGACGACGGGATCCCGCTGCCACGACTCTGGTTGACGCCGGCGCGGAAGATCCGCTTCGGTGACGTCGAGCCCCCGAGCGACAGCCGACAGGATCTCGGCACCTCGACGGTCAGCGAGACCGATCGAGATGCCCTTGATCGCGCGGAGCGCGGCAAGAGTCGACGGAGCCACGCGCGCCAGTTGCAGCAGCACCTCGTTGGTGACCACCCTGAAGGGCGCCTGGTCGCGCGCCCTGGCCACTGACTCGCGCCACGCATGGACCTCGCGCAGCACTGCCAGCGCCCTTCGTGACAGGTCCTGCGATCCCTTCACCCGAAGGAAGGCATCCGTCTCGTCTGGCGCGACCCAGCGGGTCTGCTGGCGTCGTGTGAACTCCTCTCGCGCCCAGTCGAGGCGCCCGGCTGTCGCGAGCCGCTCGAGCAGCACATCCCTCAGCGCGGGGAGATGAGCCGTGTCTGTTGCGGCGTAGTCCTTCATGTCCTCGCTGAGCGGCCTCTCGGCCCAGTCCGCGCGTTGGAAGGCCTTTGGCGTGCTGATTCCGAGGAATGACTCGAGCACAGCGCCGAGCCCGAGCGCGCGGACGCCCAGGAACACCGCTGCCACCTGGGTGTCGAAGAGGTTGCTGACGTGCGCTCCGAGATCTCGATCCAGGATCCGAAGGTCGAAGTCTGCATCGTGAAAGACCTTCTCGATGCCCTCGTCTGTGAGCAGACCACAGAGCGGGCCCAGGTCGGTCAGCGCCAGGGGATCGATCAGCACCGTCTCCTCGCGGGAGGAGATCTGGATCAGGCTCACTCTGTCCAGGTAGCGGTGGTAACCCGCAGCCTCTGTGTCCACGCCGAGCAGGGAGTGCCGCTGCAGTCGCTCCACGGCGCGATCCAGGGCGAGTGGGGTGTCGATGTAGCTGTAGGTCGTCATTCAGGAAGAGATTCGTCGGGTAGCGGAACGGCGTGAAGGTCACGGTGTCAGAGCCTGGCCTCGAGCCGAGACAAGACCGAAGGCGGGGCCGTGGCGATGGTTGGGCTCGCTCAGGCCGATGTCGAGCGGGTGATGGCCGAAGTGGCGGAGGGCGCCAACAATCTCTTCCCTGGTCATCCAGTTCGGATGCGTTTCACCACTCCCACAGAAGCCGGGCGCAAACCTGGCGGCCTGATACCAATGAGGGTAGAGCGTGTGCGTGTACCCCTCGAATGTTCGCGGCCGTGAACCCCGAAACCGGGCCGCAACCTCTGGGCGGAGTCCGACGATGTCGGCGTCGTAGTAGTGCGTCCAGACGAACAGGCGGTCGCAGGCGCGGGCGAGCCGCGCCAGCAGTTCGACAGGCTCCGGCATGTGGTAGAGCACGCCACTTGCAATGCCCACGTCGAAGCGCTGCTCGGGTGACTCGCGCAAGAATGCCAGGAAGTCTCCAAGCAGGAAATGGGCCCGGGACGTCCCGACCACCTCCTTCATGACGAGGCATTTCAGGAATGCGCGGCGATTTGCCTCGATGGCGGTGATGTGGGCCGCACCACGCTGTTCGAGCTGCCATGTGTGGCCACCCTCGAGCGGACCCAGCTCCAGAACTCGAGTGCCTGCAACGCCGCCGAGCCGGTCGAGCGCCCAGTCGAGTCGCTGATCCTCGAACAGCGGCATCAGACCGGCCGAGTAGGGCGGACATACCGACGGCAGCTGGGATGTCCACTCGCCCGCGAACAGGTCGAGGGCCAGTTGAGGCGACGGAGCGTCCGTCTCGTACTCGTCGCTGACCGGACGACGGCGCAGCCGCGCCACCTGCACTTTGGCCAGCCCCCCGAGCCGATGGACCAGCGGGTGCATGCGCGCCATTCTATGACGCTGCGGCGCAGGTCCCCGCTATTGAGCCCGCCCAGTGACGGCGCCCCATGGGGATGCGGGTACTCGTTCCGGAACGAGTTGGGCACGGCAGAAGCGAGCCGGACTGGCGGCCCGGAACGAGTGCCAGCCGCGCGGCCCGACCAGTCGGAGTGGGCAGCCAACCCGCTGTCAGTGCAGCGCCCCGGCCAGCCCGGGTGTCGCCTGCATCGCCCGGCGCCACAGGCCTGCAGCGCCATGGTGCGCAGTGCGCTCCTCGTGAGGCAACTACCGGTGAAGCGCGCGGATGCGGTGCGCTTCGCTGTCGCCGACGTACAGCACGCCGTGCGCGTCCACGAGCACGCCGTGGGGCCGCGCAAGCGCGCACTGTTCCGGGTCCGGCTCCGGTCCGTCACCACGGCGGCCCGTGCCGAGCACGGTCCGGATCAGCCCCGACTGCAGTTCGATCGCGCGGACTACGTGATTCTCCGTGTCGGCGACGTACAGCGTCCCTCGCGACCAGGCGAGTCCCTTCGGCCCGCCCAGGCGGGCCAGGCGTGCCGGCCCGCCATCACCCGAGTACCCCTGTTCGCCCGTTCCGGCGACGTGGTGGAGCGTCGCGGTGGCTGCGTCGACCTTGTAGACCGCATTGCCCTCCCGCAGCGCGACGAACAGGGCCCCGTCCGCATCGAAGGCCAGGGCCCTGGGGCCTGTCAGCGGCGTCCCCTGCAGGGGCGCGCCATCGGGCGTGGGGCCCTTCTCGCCCGTGCCGCCGACCGTGTCGATTCGCCGCGTCGCCAAGTCCACGCGCCTGATGCGATGGTTGCCGATGTCACAGATCAGCAGGCCGCGGCCGCCTGGCTCCACGGCGATGCTGTGAGGCGCACGCAGTGCAGCCGCCGATGCCGGGCCCCCATCGCCCGAGAAGCCCGCGGTGCCCGTGCCGGCAAACGTCGAGATACGGTGCGTGTGTGCGTCGACCCTCCGGACCACGTGGCTGTCGCGCTCCGCGATGTACAGGTGTCCCTCGCCGTCGAACTGGATCTCGTGCGGCATGTCGAGGGTGGCCTCGGTCGCCGCGCCGCCGTCCCCCGTGTACCCACGACGCCCGTTGCCGGCAACGGGCTCCGTCCGGCGCGTGCGCAGGTCGATCCGCCTGATCCGCTGGTTGTCCAGGTCGCAGAAGTACAACTGCCCGTCTGGACCGAGCGCCAGCCCGTACGGATTGGCGACCTGCTCGGCCGAGTAGCCCGCGACGCCTGTGCCGATGACCGTGACGACGCGCGCGCCTCGAGACGTACGCACGGGGGACTGCGGCCCGTCGGGGCCGCCCGCTGTGACCGTGGCGCGCAGCGGCGCCACGATCGGCCACGCCGCCGCCCCGGCGACAGCGGCCAGCGCACCCAGCGCGCCACGGCGAGTGACGTCACTCCTCATGCCTACCTGCGGGGCGGGACGATGACGCGGTCCACGTCGCGGACGCCGTAGGTGGCCGGGAGTTGTTGGTAGTCCGTGCCCGCACGGGCGTTCCAGTCCCACGCCACGCGGCCTGAGCGCAGCGTCAGTTCACACGTCAGGCGCCGCGTCCCTGCGAGCGTGCCGCGAGCGCCGTCAGCGTACCTGAACTGGCCCTCGAGCACGCGAAGCACGGCCACGTCGGCCTCGGCGCCGACGGACAGATGTCCCAGCTCGGGACGCGCGATGGCCTTCGCGGGCGCGTCCGTCGATGCCCGGATCACGTCGGCGAGCGGCATCCCCATCACCAGAAGCTTCGACATGGTGGTGACCATGTCCATCATCCCGGCGTTCATGCTGCCCGTGTGCAGGTCGGTCGAGATCGTGTCGGGGAAGAACCCCAGACGCGTGGCGGGCGCCGCCGTGCGGAAGACGAAGCTGCCGCCGCCGTGGCCCACGTCGAACAGCACGCCGCGCGCGCGCGCCTGCGCCAGATACGGGAGCAACTGGCCCTCGCCATCGATGTAGGGCACCGGTCCCCTGAACATGTGCGTGCTGATGTCGCCCGGACGCAGGCGCTCCGTCACGAGCCTGTGGAACGGCCGCTCCTCACGGAAGTAGCCGAAGTCCACCATCACGGGCACCCTGGCGGCGCGCCCTGCCTCGATTGCCCTGTCGACGGACACCCATTCCGGCCCCTGGTAGTGCGCCGACTTGATGCCCACCACCACGTCGCGGTGCCTGGCCGCCATGTCGGCCGTCGCTTTCGGGTCCATGTCGAGGACGTTCTGCTCGGGGACATCCGTGAGCATGCCCAGCCCGACGATGTTGAGCATCGCGAGCACGCGCGTGCGCGACCTGTCGATGACCGTGCGCCGGAAGTCCTCGAAGTTGCGCCATCCTGAACTGCCGGCATCCACCATCGTCGTCACGCCGCTGCGGAAGCTGAAGCCGTCGGGCAGGACGCTGTTGTCGCCTGCCCACGCATCCCTGGCACCCGTTGTGGCGAAGACATGCACGTGGATGTCGATGAGGCCCGGCGTGACGTACAGGCCACCGACGTCGATCACCTGCCGGGCCTCGGCCTCCGGGATCGCGGGCCGCACGGCCGCGATCCGGCCGTTGGTCACGGCGACATCCATCACGCCGTCGATACGGTTGCGCGGATCGATGACGTGACCGCCCTTGAGCAGCAGGTCGTAGCGGGGCTGGGCGCCAGCGCCGGTGGTCGCGGCCAGCAGGGCCAGCAGCAACAGCCCGACACGGGTGAATCCAATGCGCACGAGGGGCCTGCCTCCGGGTACAGGCGTCGGGACGTCCGGTGTCCGCTTTCTACCACGAAGGGCCTCGTCGCCGACGCGGAGCTGGGCCGCACATCCGCCGCGCGTCCCTTGTCGGGGTAACATGCGCGCACGGAACCAGCGCCATGACCACCCTGCTCAGGAAGCTGCTCTCGCCGGTGGTCGAACTCCGCGACAAGGAGCTCACGACGGCGCTGATGATGTTCGCCTACTCGCTGCTGGCGATGGCGTCCTACACGTCACTGAAGCCCGTGACGCGTTCGCAGTTCATCAGAGACCTCGGGGCCGACAACCTCCCGCTCGTCCAGTTCGCGTTCGGCGTCCTCATCGGCTTCGTGATGCAGGGCTACACGGTCGGCTACTCGCGGCTGCCGCGACGCTGGGCCCTCCCGCTGTCGCTCCTCGGCCTCGCCGGCGCGCTTGTGGGCTTCTGGTTCTGGTTCCAGACCTCGTCGCCGTGGGCGTCGACCGGCTTCTACTTCTTCGGTCTGATGATGGGCATCCTGCTCATCAGCCAGTTCTGGACGCTGGCCAACGTCGTGTACGACCCGCGCCAGGCCAAGCGGCTCTTCGGGTTCATCGGCGCCGGGGCGACGCTCGGCGGCATCGCCGGCTCGTCGATCAGCATCCAGGCCGCGCGGATCGGCACCGTGAACCTGCTGCTGATCGGCGCGGTGCTGCTGGTGATCTGCGCCGGGCTCGTTGCCGCGATCGCGGTGCGAGAGCGGGCGGACACGCAGTCGCTGACGGTCGAAGAGGAGCGGGGCGTCAGCGCGTCGGAGGCCGTGCGGCTGCTGACGGGCAACCGCTACCTCAAGACCGTGTCGATGATCATCGCGTTTGCCGCCATCGGCGCCGCGATCGTCGATCAGCAGCTGAACATGGCGACCGAGCAGGCCAAGGGGCAGGCCAACACCGACGCCATCACGAGCTTCCTGGGCCAGGTGCAGCTCTACACGTCGATGATCGGCGCCGTCGTCCAGATCTGGCTGACCAGCCGGATCCAGCGGCACCTCGGCATCGGCGTCGCGCTGCTGACCCTCCCGGTGTCGCTCGGCATCACCGGCGGGCTGATCATCGTCAGCGGCGCCATCTGGACCACGGCGCTGGCCCGTGTCGTCGACACCTCGCTGCGGTACACGCTCGACAAGACGACGCGCGAGATTCTCTTCATGCCGCTGCCGTCCGATCTGAAGCAGCAGGCCAAGCCGTTCATCGACGTGACGGTCGACCGGTTCGCCAAGGGGTTCGGCGCGCTGCTGGTGCTGGTCCTGATCAAGGACGACCTGTTCGGGACCGGCCTCGGGTTGGGCCTCACCTGGCGGCAGTTGAGCTGGGCCAGCCTCGCGATGATCGGCCTGTGGGTCGTGGCCACGGTCCGGGCACGGCGCGAATACCAGGCCGCCTTCCGCCGCAACATCGAGCGTCAGGACGTGGTGCCCGAGTCGATCCGCCACCGGGAGGCCGACCTCTCGACCATCGAGATCCTGGTGGAGGCGCAGGGTGATTCCGACCCGCGTCACGTCGTCTATGCCATCGAGATGCTGGAGTCGCTCGGCAAGCGGCAACTCGTGTCTCCGCTCCTGCTCAACCACGAGTCGCCCGCCGTGCGCGCGCGGGCCCTGCTGACAGTCGAGGGCGCCAGCGCCGCCGTGCGCGAGCGGTGGACGCCGGGCATCGAGCGTCTGCTGAAGGACGACGCGCCGGAGGTCCGGGCGGCAGCCGTCCGTGCCCTGGCGAGCGCACGTGGCGAGGCGGCCGTGGGCCTGATGCGCCCGCTGCTCGACGACCGCGACCCCCGTCTTGCCGTCACGGCCGCGGCCGCACTGGCCACCAGTGGTACCGAAGCGGACGTCGATGCGGCCGAGGCCACCCTCGCCAGGCTGTCTGGCGACCCGCGTCCCTCGGCCGCCGCCGCACGGCTGGAGGTGGCGCGCGCACTCGGCGCCCTGGACCAGCCGCGCTTCCACAGGCTGCTCGTGCCGCTCATGTACGATCCCCGGCGCGACGTCGCGCTCGCGGCGATTCGGAGTGCCGGTCGCCTCGGCGGGCACGACTACCTGTTCGTGGCGCCGCTCGTCTCCCTCCTTCGCCACCGCTTGCTGAAGGCGGCGGCGCGGCAGGTGCTGGTGGGCTACGGCGAGGGGGTCATCGACGTCCTCGCGGCGTTCCTGCGTGACCAGGACGAGGACATCTGGGTCCGTCGCCACATCGCCTCGACGCTGGCCCTGATCCCGTCTCAGCGCGCCGTGGACGTCCTGCTGGACGCGCTCGGCGACGCCGATGGCTTCCTGCGATTCGCTGCCATCAGCGCGCTGCTGCGCCTGAAGGAGACGTACCCGGGGTTCTCGGTGCCCGCCGGGCGCGTGCAGTCGCTGCTCGTGCAGGAGTCGAACCGGTACTTCAAGTACCTGAGCCTCCATCACAACCTCGTGCGCGACGACCCGGCGGCGGGGGATACGCTCCTCGCCAGGGCGCTGGAGCAGAAGCTTCGGCGCGCGATCGACCGGACATACAGGCTGCTCGGCCTGCGCTATCCGTGGACAGACCTGGCGGCAGCACGCTGGTCGCTCGAGCACGGAGACGATCGCATCAGGGCGAGCGCGGCAGAGTACCTCGACAACCTGCTCGACAGCGGGGTGCGAGGCCGCGTCATGCCGATGCTCGAGGACCTGCCGATCGAGGAGAAGGTGCAGCGGGGCAACGCCCTGCTCAAGACACGCATGCGCGATGCGGAGGACAGCCTCGCGCAACTGGTACACGACGAGGATCAGCTCATCGCGTCGGCTGCGATGCTGTTCGTCGATCGCCGTGGCATGTGGGACGGGTTCACCGACGACCTCACGCATGCGCTCGAGCACCGCGACCCGAGAGACTGGTTCGTGTTCGAAGCCGCGTCGTGGGTGCTCGCCGCGCATCGTCTCAGCCCTGCCCAGCGGGAGGCCCGGTGGCTCGAGCCGCTCCCGACGGTGGAACTGGCCGACCGGCTCGCGCGGCTGCCGCTGTTCGCCCACACGCCTGTCGACGAACTGTTCCGCATCGCGCGCACGGGCAGACAGGTGCGGTACGAGCCTGGCCGCAGCCTTTACGAGGCCGGGCAGCGGGGGACGGACCTGCAGTTCCTGCTGGACGGGCGCATTCGCCTCGCCGCCGGCGCCGAGGGACGCGATGCCGTGGTGGAAGAGGTGACGGGCCCGGCGGCGCCCGGCTTCCAGGACGTGTTCGAGGACGTCCCGCACCGTGCGACCGCCACGGCGGCCGGCATCGCGATCGTGCTGTCCATGCTGCAGGACCAGTTCCTCGGGTTGCTGTCGGAGAACACCGAGCTGGCACAGGGGGTGTTCCGGACCCTGGTGGACTCGACCGGTGGCGCGTCGCCGACCCTCGTCGTGCACAACATCGTCAAGCCTTCGGCCGCCGCCAGGGCGGGCGACGGCCTGCAACTGGTCGAGAAGGGCCTCGTGCTGGCCGAGATGCGGATTTTCTCTCGCGTCTCGCCGGAGCAGTTGGCGGCGTTGGCGGCCATCACGCGCGAGGTCCGTCTGACTGTCGACGCCGTGATCGTGAACGCCGGTGATCCGCCGGCCATCCACGTCGTGATGGCAGGTGAGATCGCAGTCGAGCCGTTCGACGGTGGCGCCATCCTGACGGCGGTCGCGGGTGATTGCACCGGCGTGTACGAGACGCTCGGTGGTCGGGCGCAGACGGGGTGGCGCGGCCGCGTGAGCCGCGAGGGTTTGGCGCTGCGCATCGATCGGGAAGCGTTGTTCGATCTGCTCGCCGACCAGATCGACCTGCTCCAGGCGTTCTTCACCGCGTTGCAGGAGCATGCCGCGGCCAACGCGCGGCGGGCCCCAGTCCCGGCCCCTGAACCGGTCAGCGATCGCGGTGTGCCGGCCTGAGGCGGTTCGCCCGCGCCATCACGGGCGAGCGAGCACCAGCCAGGGCACGACGAGTGTGAGGAGCACCGCGAGGAACAACATCCCGAACAGGAAACCGAGGCGCCAGAAGCGGCGTGGTGCGATGAAGCCGCAGCCGTAGTACAGCGGCGCCGGTCCCGTCGCGTAGGGCGTCAGCACGCCCATGATGCCCAGCGAGAAGCCGAGCAGCAGCACGAACGTGCGGATCGGCAGGCCGTCGATGCCGGCGCCGGCCGCCAGGAACACGGGCGCAACGGCGGTGGTGTGCGCCGTGAGGCCGGCAAACGCGTAGTGCATCAGGAAGAAGATGGCCACCAGCGCCATCATCACCACGAGCGGCGGGTGCCCCTCGAGGGCGGCGGCCGCGCCGCGACCGAGCCATGCGACGACGCCGACGCGATTGAGCCCATCGGCGAGCGTCACGAGCGTCGCGAACCACGCGAGCACGTTCCACGCCGGCCGGTTGGCGAGCACGTCTTCCCACGACACGATGCCGAAGGCCAGCATCAGTGAGACGGCGATCAGGGCGACCAGCGTGGCGTCGATCGCGCGGCCCCCGAAGATCCACAGCACAAGCGACAGGATGGCCAGCGCCGCCATGCCGGCCTCGCGGCGGCTGACGCGGCCCATCTCCGCCAGCGCGCCTGCAGCCCACAGCGGTACGTCGGCACTGGCTGGCGTTTCGGGCGGGTGCAGGCGGAACGTGAGCCACGGCACCAGCAGGATCAGCACCGCGCCGGCGGGCAGGAAGCCGAGCAGCCACTCGAGCCAGGTGATCTCCACGCCTGTCGCTGTCCGCGCAAGGTCGAGCAGCAGCAGGTTGGGCGCGAGGGCCGTCACGAACATCGAGCTGGTCACGCACGTGGTGGCGAAGGCCACCCACATCAGGTAGGTCCCGAACTGCGGCGGCGGCTGCCCGTCGGTGCCGTACAACTCCGGGATGTTGCGGATCACGGGGTAGATCATCCCGGCGCTGCGCGCGGTGTTGGACGGCGTGAACGGCGCGAGGGCCAGGTCCGACAGCGCCACGGCGTATCCCAGCCCGAGGGTCCGGTGTCCGAGCGTCCGCACGAGCAGGAGCGCCACGCGCCGGCCGAGTCCCGTCTGCTCGTAGCCCATCGCGAACACGAAGGCCGCGAAGATCAGCCACACGGTGGTGTTGGAGAACCCGGCGAGCGCCCACCGCACGGCTTCGGCCGGCAGGCGGAACCCTGGTGCGGCTCGTTGCGCCTCGGAGAAGGGGAGCCCCGCCGCGGCGGCGATCGTGACGCCGATGAGGCCGACGGCCGACGGCGGAAGCGGCTGGGTGATGAGCCCGAGGATGACGGCGGTGAACACGCCGGCGTACGTCCAGGCTTCGCGCGTGAGGCCCGCGGGCACCGGCAGCAGCGCGACCGCGATGCCTGCCACCAGCGGCACTGCCACGCGCCAGGGCATCAGGCGTCGAGCTGGGCCAGGACTGCGTCGGTGAACTGCGTCGTCGTCGACGTCCCGCCGATGTCGGGTGTCGCGTGGCCGGCGGCGAGCGTCCGCTCCACGGCGCGGCGGATGGTCTCGGCTGCGTGCGCCTCGTGGAGCCAGTCGAGCATCATCGCGGCGCTCAGCATGGCGCCCGTCGGGTTGGCGATGCCGCGCCCCGCGATGTCGGGGGCCGAACCGTGCACCGGCTCGAACAGCGACGGCCAGGTGCGCTCCGGGTTGAGGTTGGCCGACGGGTTCAGCCCCAGGCTGCCCGTCACGCCGCCGGTGAGATCGCTGAGGATGTCGCCGAACAGGTTGGAGCCCACGATCACGTCGAACGTGTGCGGCCGGCGCACGAGTTCCAGTGTCGCCGCGTCGATGTGCAGCTTGTCCGTCTCCACGTCGGGGAACTCCGGCACGAGTTCAGCCAGCACGCGATCCCACAGCACGTACGCGTAGCGCTGCGCGTTCGACTTCGTGATCATCGTCAGGCGCCGCCGGCGTGTCTGCGCCAGGGCGAAGGCGAAGCGCAGGATGCGTTCGACACCGCGGCGTGTGTGGATGGCGGTCTGCACGGCCACCTCGTCGCGCGTGCCCGCCGCGACCAACCCCCCGTTGTCGATGTACTCGCCCTCGGAGTTCTCGCGGACGACGACGACATCGATGGCGTCTGTCCGCCGCAGGGGGCCGGTCACACCCGGAAAGGTGCGTGCAGGACGAACGCAGGCGTAGAGGTCGAACGCCTGCCGCAGCCGGATGAGGGGCGTGAGCGTGACGTGATCGGGCAGCCGCGCCGGCCAGCCCACCGCGCCAAGGAAGATGGCGTCGAACCCGCGAAGGGTCGTGAGGAAATCGTCCGGCACCACGCGGCCGTGCTCCTCGTAGTGCGGCATTCCCCAATCGAACGTCTCGAAGGACAGGGCGAATCGCCCGTCCCGGCTCGCCACCGCATCGAGCAGTCTCACGGTGGCGTCCACGACCTCCGTGCCGATGCCATCTCCCGGATAGAGCGCAATGCGATGGGTTTTCACGCGAAAGGGCCTCCTGGGTGCCGGGCAGGACGCGACGACCCGCCGTCCAGCGGTGCATTGTGGCCCCGGGGCGTTGGCGACGCAACGAGGAATCGTGCGCCGGGCGTGCGGACCGGTTGGCCCCTCGAGGCGGTTCCGGTGTACGCCGCGATCGCTGCCGACGTTCTGGACCGATGTGCCCACCTTCTCCAGAACCGATGTCCCGTTCCTGCTCGGCGGCTCGTCGACGATCGACGTGGACGTCGCGGGCATCAATCCGAACAGGCCCTTCGAGGCCGGTACGCCGGTTCTCAACGCGTCGTTCTCGGCTGGTGGACGGCAGGCGGTGACGCTGGGGCAGGCCGACACGGTGAAGCTCGGGCTCGAGGCCTCCGCGACGGCGGCGCTGGTGCCGTTCTTTCCGGACGCCGCGGGCGCCGCGCTCGAGACGCTCAGGGCACGGGGACTCGGTGACTTCTTCAGGGCGGGCGCCAACGCCGATCGCCTGATCCTCGGCCTCGACCTGGGTGCAGCCGCGGGCGCCAGCGTCGCTGGCAGCTTCAGCTACGCACCGCTGACGGCGGCGGTCACCGTGGATGCCGGAGTGGACGGGGGCTATTCGTACTACCGCGCGATGGACGCGTCGCTGCCAGCCAGGACGGTGCTGCCGGCCTTCTTCAGGGAGATGCGGCTTCCCGAGCAACTCGACCGCGCTCCAGTGCCTGGTGAGTCGGTGTGCCTCCGCTACGGTGGCTACCTCCGCCTCGGCGCCGAGGCGTCGGTAGGCTATGCGCTCACAGGCACCCGGTCGGTCGCCCTCGCCGACCTGGCGCTCTCGGAGCGCTACGGGCTCAGCGTCCTCGGCCGGGTAGGGCTGGCAGCAGGCGTGGCCGGTCGGTTCACCATCATGGTCACGGGCGAGTCGACTCTGCCGGGATGGGCCCGCGTGCAGGTGCACCGTCATCGGGTCGCCGACATGAAGGTGGCCGCAGACGTGTCGGTCACGTTCGTCAACGCCCTCGACGGTCTCCCCGCCGACGCCAACGACTTTCTTGGCAGCGTGCTCGGCGTCAACGGCCGCGGCTTCGTCCACGTGCTCGAGCGGGCACGGTCCCTCGCCGACTTCGAGACGTTCTCGGCAGCCATCGATGGACTGGCCAGGCACTTCGTCGCCGAGTTCATCGGCAAGGGCTTCGACAGGCTGCGATCGAAGGCCGAGTTCACGAGGTTCCTCGGACGCGTACACCAGGTCGTCACCAGCTACGAGACGCTCGAGGAGCGGTCCATCACGCTGTTCGACAAGTACGTCGCCGAGCTCGACGTGCTCACGGAGTTCCTCGACAGGCTCGTCGCGCTGCAGCGCGACGAACTCGAAGGCCTGCGCAGCCGTCTCACGCCGCGACTGTGGGCGATGCTCGCGCAACTGACCGACGGGGACCCGCTCGGCTTCCTTGTCGGCCGGGTGGTGCTGCGGGGCTCCGAGGTGGACAGCCTGCCCGAACTGAAGGCCCGCGCGAACGCCGTCCTCGCGCTCATCCGGGATGATGCGCACAGGGAGCTGCGGGAGGTCATCGGCATCGCGAAGTCGAGCTTTGGCATCGACGCGCTGTTTCGTGAGGCCGCCAGGATCGACACGGTCGACGAGCTGCAGGCCCTCGCCACGGAGCGTGTCGGGCTCTTCGTGAGCCGCCTCGTCGGGCGCACGCTCGACTCGTCGACCGACCTGAAGGCCGCGCTGGCCGAACTGAAGGCCGTGCTCGACTCGATGGACGCGTTCACCACGCGCCTGTACGCTGCGTTCAAGGAGGCGACCAACAGCAGCTACGCCCTGGCGCTGCACGCCGAGTACAGCCGCGCCAGCGAGACCGCTGCGCTCGTGGACGTGTCGATCAACATGACGCGGCCCGAGGCGCGCGGCCTGCTGCGGCAGGCGGCGCGCGGCGAGTTCGAGGCCATCCTGACGACGCCGGACAGCACGCTGGTCCGTCTGCGCGAGGGCGTCCTCACGCATCGCACCAGGCGCGAGTCCGCGTTCAACGTCAACATCGTCGGCTGGCACGTGAACTACGCGTACGAGGGCTTCGATCGCGTGATCACCGAGAGCGAGCAGCGCCTGATGCCGTCCGACAGGGGCGTGCTGATCCTGAGCACGACGACGCTGGAGGTCGAACGCCGCCGCAAGCGGCAGGACGAGACGATGCACGCGCACTTCCTGCTGCGTGCCCTCGGCCAGTCGGCGGGCGTGGTGAGGGCAGACGAGGCGACGCAGACCTACGTGATCGACAGCCTCACGGCCTTGAGCGCCCGCTACGACCTCGCCTTCACCGATGACGACACGTCCGAGATCGAACTGCGCGACTACCTGGCGTTTGCACGCGACGTCGGGCTCGCGCCACACGGAGCGGACCTGCAGGCGCTCTTGCCGTTCCTGCCGAGGGCCTCCAACGGCGGATTCGGCAAGGTGCGGGCCACCTACCAGGTGCGGTTCGGCCCGGCCGCCCTGGCCGCCGTGCTGCGGGTGAAGACGCTCGGCGCCGCCGCTGAGGCGCGGATCCGGACGGCGATGCGGCGCATGGTGCTGGCCAACTACCTCAAGAACGAGGAGCAACTGGACGTGGCCTTCGCGTACGCCACGCCCGCCGTGCACGCCTTCTTCGACGAGGTGGGCCCCGCGGCGTTCACCAACGTCTCGTCCAGGGCATTCTCCGTGGCGCCAGCGCTGCGCGTGCAGGCCCCTTCGAAGGTCGTGCTCGAGCGCGGCGAGCTCTTCGTCCTGGCCACGCTCATCAACGTCGAACAATCCATGGTCGACGCGCTGCGCGACCTCGTTGGCGTGTTGGCCGCCGGCAAGGTGCTCCGGCCGGCCGCCTTCGAGAAGAAGCTCGCGAGGTTCGCCCGGGCGCTCCGGGACTTCGACGACTTCGATCAGACGTCTGGCGCCCACGGCGTGGGGACGTCGACGGTCTTCGCCATGATGGAGGCGCTGGTGCAGCAGGCGGCGGGCACCGCCACCGTGCACGACGCGGTGCTGCAATTGCGGAGCGAGGTGCGCGAGCGGACGGTGGAGAAGCTGTTCCTCACGCCAGCCGCGGCCGCCGCGCGCTGACCTGCCGCAACGCCGCGGTCACCCGGTCCCTCCTCTCCCGACTCCCGACTCCCGACTCCCGACTCCCGACACTCCCCACTCCCGACTCCCGACTCCCACTCCCGAGCTCCGTCACTACACGAAACGTCCCAGCCACTCCCACGCCTCGGCCTGCATCTCCGCGTTGAACTGGTGCGGGCTGTCGTACAGGCGCGTGCGGCAGCGATCCGGGACACCTGCCTTGGCGTAGCACGCCCCGAGCTTGGCGAAGCTGGTCTTCACGCCGTCGAGGTCGAACAGCCCGTCCTTCGTGCCGTTGATGAACAGCATGGGTCTCGGCATGGCGAGTGACGCGATGTCGGGGTAGTCCATGAGCCTGTACGCACCCGGGATCACCTTCGTGTGGCCGATCGTGTTGCGCACGTGCGTCTTCAACTGCGCGGGGAACGAGGTCATCCAGCACACGACGACACCGGCCTTGACGCGTTCGTCGAGCGCGGCCAGGTGCGCCGACCGCACGGCTCCCACCGATAGCCCCACACAGCCGATGCGCGAGGGGTCGACGTCGGGCCTCGTCAGCAGGTAGTCCACCGTCCGCACGTCGTCCCAGAACATCACGCCGGGCCACGTGAAGCCCGCCGTGTAGATGGTGCGTCCGACGAGTTGCTCGTTCTGGCTGGCGCGCGTGTTGAAGGCCTGGATGCGCGCGTCGGTCATGGACGCCGGTCTGTCGCGCCAGTCCGCCGGGTCGTCGTCGAGCAGCATGCGCCGCTCGCCCCAATAGAACATGTCGGTCACGACGACGATGTAGCCGCGGCGAGCCAGGTCGATGGCGATGCTCCTGCCGCCGTAGTAGCGATCGCGGAAGCCGGTGAACACAGGGTGCTCGCCGTCGATGGCCACGAGCTTCTCCTTGCCCCACAGGTAGAAGCCGCCGTGATCGTGGAGGGCCACGATGGCCGGCGCGGGCTTCACGAGGCCCTTCGGCACGAGCACGAACGCCGGCACGCGGATGTCGGGCGTCGTGCTGAACCACACCTTCTCGCGCACGTAGTCGCCGCAGTCGATGCGCTCGACGGTCTCGGCCGCAGGCGCGCACGGTGGCGGGCTGTACTGGAGCAACTCGAGCACCTTCGCGCGAGTCGTCGCCGTCCAGTCGTCCAGAACGCGGAACCGGGGGTTCAGATACGACAGGGGGAACTCGCCGGAGACCGCCTGGCTGCGGATGAACGGGAACAGCGAGCCGACGTCCGAGCCTGTTGCCGCCGGCGCCGGGGGCGCGGGGACCTGCCCGGTGCCTGCGACAGCGGCGCCGGCAATGCCTGGCGAAGAAGGCGCGAAGGTGACGCCGGTAAGCGGTGCGGCGCCGGCAACGCTGGTGGCCTGCAGGAAGCGGCGACGGCTGATGCGTGGCGCGACGGGCGTCCGGGGCGGCTGGGGCATGGGCCATCCTGTCCCAGCGCTGGTCGGCTGGCAAATGTCGGGGGCGTCGGCAGGGCTGACAGGCCGCCCCGGCCCATCCCTTGGTCGCGGGCAGTTGTCCGGCGGTGCGTCGGATGCTAGCGTATCGATCAGCGGGCCCCGTGACCCAGCCGGGTCGCCCGCCGTGGCTCGGCTTCAACTTCCGTCGGATAGACCCGTCGTGCCGGCAGCACCGCACGAGTACGTTCCCGCCTGCGGTTTGCTCGCCACCCTCCCAGCTGCTGTGTTCGAAGGTGGTCGAGGTGTGCCCACACACCTGGCAGTGGAGAACTGCCATCACTCGTCACGGACGAGACGCCCGTGTACCAGGGGCGGCGCTCGCCGTGCTGCTGTCGTTCCTCGGAGGTTGCGACAGGCAATCGGGGACGCCCGTCACTGCGGCGGCGCCCACGCCGGTCACCGAACCCGTCGTCTCCCCGACGCCGCCCCCGCCCCCGGTGCCCGCTCCCATCACGGAAGCCGTGCTCGTCGGCGCCGGTGACATCGCGGAGTGTGGCCAGCAGGGCGCGGTCCAGACGGCCGCGCTGCTCGACGGCATTCCCGGCACGGTGTTCACCGCGGGCGACAACGTGTACATGAACGGCACGCCGCGGGAGTTCGAGTGCTACGACGCGACGTGGGGGCGGCACCGCAGTCGCACCTACCCCACGCCGGGCAACCACGACTACGGCACGCCTGACGCGAGCGGCTACTTCCAGTACTTCGGGGAGCGCGCCGGACCGGTCGGCCAGGGGTTCTACTCGTTCGATGCGGGCGCGTGGCACGTCGTGTCGCTGAACAGCAACATGTTCTACCGGGAAGGGTCGGCGCAGCTGCACTGGCTGCGGCGCGACCTGCAGCAGGCGCAGGCGCGGTGCGTCGCGGCGATCATGCACCACCCGCTGGTCAGCTCGGGACCCAACGGCGACAACCCGCACGTCCGCGACCTGTGGCGCGCCCTGCAGGACGCCGGCGCCGACATCGTGATCGCGGCACACGATCACATCTACGAGCGACACGGGCGGATGAACGCCGACGGCCGTGCCGATCAGCGCGGCGCGCGGCTGTTCGTCGTCGGCACTGGCGAGGCGCCCGCCTCTACGGGATGTCGGGCAGTCGGCCCACCACCGAGGCCAAGGCCGCCGTGTGGGGCGTCGTGCGGTTCGTCCTGCAGCCCGGCACCTACAAGTGGGAGTTCCGCTCGGTCGAGGGCATCCTCGACTCGGGCATCGACACCTGCGAGTAGCGCCGCGCACAGCTCCAGTGGCGCGCTACCTCGGCGCGTTGTCGAGGCGCAGGAAGCGGGCCGCGTTGTCGTACAGGATGTCGCGCTTCTGCTCCGGCGTCAGCTAGTCGGCGTTCTGGATGATCCTGATCGAGTAGGCCATCAGCTTCGCCCACACGAGCTGGTCGGTGCCGAACATCACGCGGTCCGCCGAAGCCGCGTCCACAAGCCATCGCGCGCGAAACTCGCTCTCGACTGATCGACGGGCACGCGCTTACCCCCTGCTCGAAGCCCGTGCCGGGAATCACGCGACCGGGTGCCGCGTCGCGCCACTTCTGCACGGCGGCCGGCGCGCCGAAGACGACGGCCGTGACGTTCAGCCGCTCCATCTCCGCGAGCACCTGCTTCATGTACTCGCCCTTCGCGGCCGGGTACAGCCTGGGCGTGCAGTCCTCCTGCATCCAGCCGAACGGCGCTTCCAGCGAGCGCGGATCGCAGGCCGTGAACCGGGGCGTGTTCGGGCACATCGGCACGGCGTTGGGGCCGGAGTCGTCCATCGCGTGCGCGTGCACGTCGATGACGGGAGGGACGGCGGTGCTGGTGTTCTGGGCGTAGGCCGCGCCGGGGGCGAGGGCACAGGCCAGGCAGAGCAGCAGTCGGGGTCGGGTTGGCAGGGGGTGAGACATGGGAGCACCCTGCTCGGCAATCGGGGAGCACCGGTCGCTGGGCGGGCGCGCTCAACGGCAGGCCGTGCTCGGACGCAGGGTACGGCTCAACAAGTCCACGGCCAGACCACGGCTAGCGGAGGCGCTGGCACCAGCGCACGGCGCGAGCGGCGCGTCGCCCCCGCCGGGGAGGCGCGACCACGTCAGACGACTCGGTATGCGGCGCACTCTACCGCAGGCGCGGCGATGTCGCGACAGTGGCGCCCTGAGTCGCCTGCGTCGGGGGGAGGGCGTCATCCGTCGATCAGGGCGACGTCAGGTCCGAGGATGTCGCGGTAACGCCTGTCCACCCATGCACACAGGTCGTCGCTGACGTCCACCAGACCGCAGGTGTCGTCGTCGAGCGCCTCGATCGCCGCGCCGACCTGCAGCGCGTGAGTCGCCTGGATGAACCGCGGGGGCACACAGTTCACGCGCCCGTCGAAGTTGACGGGGAAGCCGCCGTTGACGAAGCGCACGGCGCGATCGACGAGGTGCAGCGTGATGTCGCTATGGATCGAGCGCGACGGCAGCGTGTCGCGATCCATCACGTAGATGTCGTGGCTCGGGTGCGTGTCGGCCAGCTCGATGAAGGCCTCGCGCGACAGCTCCGCGGAGCCGGACGAGGCACTGGCCAGCACCGCGCCGTCCTCGAGGAAGGCACGATCGCCGATGCCGAACGACGTGCTGCCCGAGCAGCCCACCACGAGGCCGAAGCGCCGCTTCCCGGCGCGACGGTCCCACAGCGGGTAACCGCGTGACTCGGCGGCGGCCCGCGCCTCGGGGCTCGGATCCATCACGTGGATCTGCCGCGGGGGGATGCCGACCTCCACCAGCGCCGTCGCGACGCTCTGGCCGATCTGCCCGAAGCCCAGGATGAGGCAGGGCGATCGTCGCAGGTGGTCGATGTCGCCGGCCAGGCGCTCGAGCAGCGACCGCGTCACTGCCCGCCCGATGAATGGCGGCTCGAGCGTCTTTTTCGGGCCGCTCTGCGCCACGTTCATCACGCGAACCGAGTCGCAGTACTCGCGCAGCGCCGCGTCGCCATCGATCTTGATGATGCCCCTGGTCGTCTGCTCGACCACGCGGAGCTGTGGCACGCGCGTCGCGAAGCACGCGAGCGCTTCCAGGCAGTACGAGCCATCGTCGAACACGAGGAACTTGCCGTGGGCGCCGAGCGACGTGGCCAGCGAGACGGCCAGTTCCTCGACCCGGTAACGCTGGTAGGGCGCGTACGACATCGTCAGGTTGTACGAGGCGGGCGCGAAGTTGTCGCGGGGAATGCCGAGGCGCACCAGTTCGTCCTGCACGGTGGCGTTGGCGGTGTAGGGAATGTCGACGCAGTGGATGCGCTGCGGATCCGCGCCCAGGGCGAGCAGCGCCCGCGTCATCGGCACGAGGCTGCCCAACTGGTGCTGGATCAGCACCGTGGTCACCTCGGCGAGTGGCGTACGCCCCCTGACGCGTTCCTCGAGCAGGGCATCGAGGAGCGGCAATCGATCGGGAATGGACTGATCGACGACGTCCATGGCGGTGTGTCAGCTCCGATTGACGCGAAACAGCGTGAGGAAACGGTTCATCAGGATGAAGACCCAGTCCGGCATCGCACGGGACGTGTGCGGATGCGTCACTGGCGCCCGTCGCAGGCCGCCGCGGTTGGCGCCCCGGTCGTGCTCAACGACGTCCAGACGCAACTGAACCCGGTGTCCGTCGCCCGAGTCGTGAGCGTGAGGTCCGTCGCGGACGTCCGGCGAGCCATCGACGACGCGACAGTGGAACGACGGGCCGTGAGCGTGGCCGGAGGTCGCCATGCGCAGGGCGGCCAGCAGTTCGGCGAGGACTCGATCCATCTGGACACTCGGGCCTTCAACCGCCTTCTGACCTTCGAGCCCACCGAGGGCTGGGTCGACGTCGAGGGCGGCATGCAGTGGCCTGAACTGATCACGGCGCTGCACGCCGCGCAGCAGGGCGTGGCGCGCCCCTGGACCATCCGCCAGAAGCAGACGGGCGTGGATCACGTGAGCCTTGCCGCCACGCTCGCGGCAAACGCCCACGGGCGCGGCCTGCGGTTTCCCTCGATCATCGGCGACATCGAGGCGTTCGACCTCGCGGGTCCAGACGGCGACATCCGCACGTGCAGCCGTACCGAGCATCCCGACCTCTTCCGACTCGCCGTTGGCGGGTACGGCCTCTTCGGTATCGTCACGCGCGTGCGGCTTCGCCTGACCCATCGGCGCAAGCTCCAGCGGGTGGTCAAGATGATCGAGATCCGCGACCTCCTGGAGTGGGTGCAGCGCCGGATCGACGAGGGATATCTCTACGGCGACTGCCAGTACTCCATCGAGCCCAGGCCCGACAGCCTGTCGCACCCGGCCGTCTTCGCCTGCTACAGGCCCGTCGAGGACGATGGGCCGATGCCGCCGAGCCAGAAGGCCCTCTCACCGCGCGAGTGGCTCGAGTTGTTGGTGCTCGCACACACGGACAAGAAGCGCGCGTTCGACGCGTATGCGCGCCATTACCTGGAGACCGACGGCCAATACTACTGGTCGGATACGCACCAGATGAGCGGGCTGAGCGCCGACTACCACGGGATCCTGGACCGCCGCCTGGGGGCCACGCACAAGGGCTGCGAACAAATCACGGAAGTCTACGTCCGACCCGACCGCCTGATGCCGTTCCTCTCGGACGCGCGAGCCCTCGTCCGCGACCGTGGCCTCAACCTGATCTACGGCACCATCAGGTTCCTGGAAGGCGCCCCCGACTGCCACCTCGCCGTAGCACCCGAGCGGACCGTGTGCGTCCTGTGCAACATGCACATCGACAGGACCGACGAGGGGACCCGGCTCGCCATGGAGCACTACAGGCGGTTGATCGATCTCGTGATCGGTCATGGTGGCCGTTACTTCCTCACATACAACCGCTGGGCGACGCGCGAGCAGGTCGAGGCCTGCTGGCCGCAGATGCGCGAGTTCCTGCGCCTCAAGCGCGCGCACGATCCGGACGAACGGTTCCAGAGCGAGTGGTACCGGCACTACCGCGCGATGTTCGGCAACGATCGCTGAGTGCCACCGGTGGCGCGGCTGATGGGCGTCAGCTCGCGCCGATGACGTCCAGTTCCCGCTGGAGGCGTGCGGGGTCGCGTGCGACATCCACGAGAGGCAGCGCGAGCAGCGCCTCGATGCGTGCACGCAGGATCCGGTACGCAGTGTCGAAGGCCGCGTCGATGACGGCATCCGGGCCCGTCACATGCGCCGGGTCGTCCACACCCCAGTGGGCACGCACGGCCTGACCGAGGTAGGCCGGGCAGGTCTCGCCCGCGGCACTTGCACACACGGTGATGACGATATCTGGCGTGTCTGGCAGGTCGTCCCACGACTTGCTGTGCAGGCCATCGACGGCAATCCCTTCACGCCGCAACAGGGCGAGCGATCGCGGATGCACGGCGCCGGTGGGATGGCTGCCCGCGCTCATGGCGTGCCAGCCTTGTGGAGCCAGGTGATTGAAGGTGGCCTCGGCCAGGATCGAGCGGCAGGAATTGCCTGTACACAGGAACAGCACGGTCACGACGGGGACTCCTGGCGCCTCGGGACGATTCCCATGGTGGCGCCGTTTCTCTCAAACGCCATCATCGTCGATGGGGTGTGTCGTCGACGTGTCGACGCGCGTCTTGAGTAACTCCAGAATTTGAGTGACAATACTGCCCGTGATCTCGAGCCCGGCCGAACTTCTTCGACAGCGCGGCATTCAGGTCACGGCCCAGCGGCTCGCCGTCCTGCGGGCGGTGTCGGGCGAACCGCACGTCACGGCCGACGGCGTTGCGGAGGCCGTCCGCGCCGAGATCGGCGCCATCTCGCTCCAGGCGGTCTACGACGCGCTCGGCCTGCTGGTGGCCGAGGGGCTCATCAGGCGCATCCAGCCCGCTGGCTCACCGGCGCGCTTCGAGGATCGGGTGGGCGACAACCACCACCACCTGATCTGTCGTGTGTGCGGGCGGCTTGTCGACGTGGACTGTGCCGCGCACGCCGTTCCGTGTCTCACGCCGCCTGACGGACTCGGCTACGAAATCGACGAGGCCGAAGTGGCGTACTGGGGACGCTGCCCCGAGTGCGCGTCCCAGGGACGCCAGGCTTCGAGCCCCGATGCCCAGACACGCCGGAAGCGCCCGAAAGGCCACGCCGGCACTTCCGAGGCCTGACGAACAGGTCTCCATCCCCGCACGCTCATCCGGAGGTCGACGTCATCATGGAAATGGAAAACAAATGCCCGTTCTCGGGCAAGACACACGCGGGCACATCCAACCGTGACTGGTGGCCGAACCAACTCGATCTGAAGGTGCTGCATCAGAACCCGCCCTCCCGCGATCCGATGGGCGCCGCGTTCAACTACGCCGAGGAGTTCAAGACCCTCGACCTCGCTGCCCTGAAGAAGGACATCGAACAGGTGATGACCACGTCGCAGGACTGGTGGCCGGCCGACTTCGGCCACTACGGCCCGCTGTTCATCCGGATGGCGTGGCACAGCGCCGGCACCTACCGCATCCACGACGGCCGCGGCGGCGCCGGGTCGGGCGAGCAGCGCTTCGCTCCGCTCAACAGCTGGCCCGACAACGCGAACCTCGACAAGGCGCGCCGGCTGCTGTGGCCGGTCAAGCGCAAGTACGGACGCAAGATTTCGTGGGCCGACCTGATGGTGCTCACGGGCAACGTCGCGCTCGAGTCGATGGGCTTCAAGACGTTCGGCTTCGGCGGCGGTCGCGAGGACGTCTGGGAACCGACCGAGGTCAACTGGGGCACGGAGACGACCTGGCTCGATGACGCGCGCTACAGCGGCGAGCGCGACCTGGCCAATCCGCTGGCGGCCGTGCAGATGGGCCTCATCTACGTCAACCCCGAGGGTCCCAACGGCAACCCGGACCCCATCGCCGCGGCGCGTGACATCCGCGAGACGTTCGGCCGCATGGCGATGAACGACGAGGAGACCGTCGCGCTCATCGCCGGTGGCCACACCTTCGGCAAGACGCACGGCGCTGGTCCGGCCACGCACGTCGGACCCGAGCCGGAGGCCGCCCCGATCGAGGCACAGGGCCTCGGGTGGCTGAGCAGCTATGGCAGCGGCAAGGGTGGCGACACCATCACCAGCGGCATCGAGGTGACGTGGACCACGACGCCGACAAGGTGGAGCAGCAACTTCCTCTGGAACCTGTTCGGCTACGAATGGGAACTCACGAAGAGCCCTGCGGGCGCGCACCAGTGGAAGCCGAAGCACGGCATGGGTGAGGGGACGGTGCCCGACGCGCACGATCCGTCGAAGAAGCACGCCCCGACCATGCTCACGACGGACCTGGCGCTGCGCTTCGACCCGGCCTACGAGAAGATCGCGCGGCGCTTCCTCGAGAAGCCGGACGAGTTCGCCGACGCGTTCGCCAGGGCCTGGTTCAAGCTCACGCACCGCGACATGGGGCCCATCACGCGGTATCTCGGCCCGGAGGTTCCGTCCGAGCCGCTTCTGTGGCAGGACCCCGTTCCGCCCGTCACGCACGCGCTGATCGACGCCAACGACATCGCGGCACTCAAGGTCTCGATCCTCGCGTCGGGCCTGTCCACAGCGCAGCTGGTCTCGACGGCCTGGGCGTCGGCGGCCTCGTTCCGCGGCACCGACAGGCGCGGCGGTGCCAATGGCGCGCGCATTCGCCTCGCGCCGCAGAAGGACTGGGCCGTCAACAACCCGGCCGAGCTGTCCACGGTGCTCGGTGTGCTCGAGGGCATCCAGTCGTCCTTCAACGGCGCGCAGACGGGTGGCAAGCAGGTGTCGCTGGCCGACCTGATCGTGCTCGGCGGCTGCGCGGCGGTCGAGCAGGCGGCGAAGCATGCCGGATTCGACGTCGAGGTGCCGTTCGCGCCCGGGCGCACCGACGCGACTGCAGGAGCAGACCGACGTCGAGGCGTTCGCGGTGCTCGAGCCGACCTTCGACGGCTTCCGCAACTACCTCGCGCCCGGTCACGAGGTGCCGGCCGAGGTGCTGCTCGTGGAACGTGCGCAGATGCTCACGCTGACGGCGCCCGAGCTGACGGTGCTCGTGGGGGGCTTGCGCGTGCTCGGCGCCAACGCGGACGGATCCGAACACGGCGTCTTCACGAAGCGGCCGGGCACGCTGAGCACGGACTTCTTCGTCAACCTGCTCGACATGGGCGTCGAGTGGAAGCCGACATCGGACGCGGCGGAGCGCTTCGAGGGCCGCGCGCGCGGCACTGGTGAGCGCGTGTGGACGGCCAGCCGCGTGGACCTGCTCTTCGGGTCCAACTCCGAACTCCGCGCGCTGGCGGAGGTCTACGCGTGCGACGACGCGCAGGAGAAGTTCGTGCGCGACTTCGTGGCCGCCTGGGACAAGGTCATGACGCTCGACCGGTTCGACCTGGCCTGACGTCCCGCACCGGGCCGGCCCCCGCGGCCGGCCCGGCTACCCGGCTACCCGGCTACCCGGCTACCCGCGCCGCCGCGGCTTGCCCGGCCACGCGGCGCCCGCTACCCGGCCGCCGCGGCCCACTCCTGCTCCATGCGCGCCCGCATCGCCGCGTCGGGCAGGCGCCCGCGGCACGCGCGCATGTTGTCCTCCAGGTGCGCGACGCTGGTGGTGCCTGGAATCGCGCACGTCACGGCCGGGTGCGACACCACGTACTTCAGCAGGAACTGGCTCCAGCTCGTCACATCGATCTCGGACGCCCATGACGGCAGCGGCCGCGCCGCCAGTCGCTGCAGCAGCGTTGCGCGTCCGAGCGGCACGTTGATCAGCACCGCCACCTTGCGCTCCAGCGCCATGGGGAAGACCTCCCGCTCCGCCAGCCGATTGCCGATCGAGTAGTCCACCTGGATGAAGTCCAGCGGGTGCGTCCGCATGGTCTCCACCAGCAATCCGTGCTGCTCGGGGTTGAAGGTCGTGACGCCGAGATACCGGATCCGGCCTGCGCGCTTCCACTCCTGCAGCAGCGGCATCAACTCGCCGGTGCCGTTCATGTTGTGCACCTGCAGCAGGTCGATGCGGTCGGTCCGGAGGCGCTGCAGCGACCGCTCCATGCTCTCCCGTCCGCCGACGCCATCCCGCGCCGGGCGCGTGACGCCCGTCGGTGGGCCCGGCAGCGGCGTCGCCGCGGGCGCCCCCGGCAGCGGCGAGGCGGGCCGGGCTGGCGCGCTGCCGGCCGGTGGACCGCCGCGGTCGAACTTCGTCGCGATGAACATGCGGTCGCGCGTGCCGATCTCCGCAAGCGCGCGCCCCACGACGCCCTCGCTCTCGCCATAGTTGGCCGCCGTGTCGATCAGCGTGCCGCCGAGTTCCCCGAGCCGCTGCAGCACCGGCCGCAGCGTCGCGTACTGCGCGTCCCTGTACCAGATCGTCCCGAGGCCGATGACGGGCAGGCGCTCGCCAGTCGACGGGATCGCCTTTGTGATCAACGGCAGGTCCGCGGCGGCCTGCGTCGGCCGCGCGGCTCGGGGCAGCATCGCCAGGGCGCCGGCCGTCAGGCCGCCGCGCAGCAGGGCACGTCGCGTCTCATCCATCGCCTCAGCCTCCTCATGCCCGGTGACGATACCACCGCGCAGCGGGCTGCGAATGGGCCTGCGGTCGCCTGGCCGGCCAGCCCCCGCGAGGCTCGCCAGACGCGGCGGGACAAGCCGCTGGGAGCTGCCGGACCGCGCGTCTCGACGCGCCCGGAGAGGGGCGGTGTACTCGTTCTGGAACGAGTTCTATTCGTCGGATTTTCGCCCTTGGCGACCCTCGAGACTCAGGCGCGCGATGCCGAGGCAACACCAACGCGACCGTGGTCCCGGCGAACACGAATGTCCGCATCGCGCGATTCTGGCACGCTGCCCAGTAAGCTCGTGGCCCCGGGCCATTTTGTCGATTGCGCCGGCATACGGCACAATGACTGTCCGTCGTCCGGGTGCGTCCTTCGCGCCCTTCGAGCACCACCGACGGCCCCACTCGACACATGCAGCACGCCTGGTCACGTCTCCCACGAACAGCCGCGTCCGCGCGGGCAGGCCTCGCGCTTCTCGTGCTCTTCACGGGCTCGACGCTCGCGGCTCAGTCCGCACGCACACCCGCGCCGCAGACGCCTGCCGACCTCTCGACGCTGCCCGTGCTGCCGCCCGGGATCTTCGAGTGGGCGCCCGAGCGCATGCCCGAGGGACCGATCAGCATCCTGCTGAGCGGGACGGACCGCACGCTGTACGTCCATCGCAACGGGGTCCTGATCGGTCGCGCGGGCGTGACGCTCGCCGTGCCCGATCGCCCGCGCACCTCGGGCGTCTACGTCATGCTCGAGGGCATCGACTCCGCATCGACTCCCTTCGTTCCGGGACAGCCGAACAGGCTCTGGCAGGCCGTGGCGCTGCCGGGTGAAGGCGCGGCCGGCATACCACACGACGCTGCTGATCGCGTCCGGATCCCCGTGGAGTTCGCGCGCCAGGTATACGGCTTGATCGAGCCGGGGACGACGCTGATGGTTACGCACAGGCCGGCGGCCGGCTTCACCACGACGCCCGCTGACTTCACTGTCATGGCGACCGACGCCGGGGCTGGCCGTTGATCGCCCTCGGCTGGCTGCTCGGGGCGGTCCTGCTGGCCGCACCGTCAGCGCCGTTCGCCCCCACCAACGCTGCGACAAGTACCGCGACCAGTGCTGCGACAAGTGCTGCGGCAAGTGCCGCCCGCCTCGACGAGGCGACGCTGGTCCACCATATCGCCGGCGGCGTGCGAGGTCCGAGCCGGCGGGCCCTCGAAGCGGCACTCGAGGCGTACGCGGAGGCCAGCCGGCAGGGTTGGGTCGCCCACGAGCGCGTGCTCACGCTCATCGACTACACGCGGCCGTCCAGCGAGCCCCGGCTCTGGGTCATCGACCTCGTCGAGCGGCGGGTGCTGTACCACGAGCTCGTCGCGCACGGTCGGTTCAGCGGCGACGACCGTACGACGCGTTTCTCGAACACGCCCGGCTCGCTGATGACCAGCCTCGGCCTGTTCGTGACCGACCAGCCGTACATCGGCCGCAACGGCTACTCGCTGCGCCTGCACGGCCGCACGCCTGGTATCAATGACAACGCCTACGAGCGCGCGATCGTGGTCCACGGTGCGCCGTACGTGAACGAGGGGACAGTGGCGCGTCTCGGGCGCCTCGGCCGCAGCTGGGGATGCCCGGCCGTACCGGCTGCCGTCGCTCGCGGCCTCATCGACGTCATCAAGGGCGGCTCCGTGCTCTTCGCGTACGGCGGCGACGCCTCGGACCAGCGGCTGACCAACTGACGGGCTCGCCGAGCAAGGCGCGCGGGCCCGCTGCCGGGACGCGCTGGGCCGGCTCGGCATGACGCGCGCCGCGCGACCCGCCTCGGCACGCGCAACGACCGACAGCCATGTCTGCCGCCCGGCCGCGGTCGCTTCGCCCAGGGCGTCGCAGCCCCGACGCTGAAGGGCGCGGCGCTACCGCACCCCGTCGCACGTTCGGCAACGGAACGAGGCGGCTGCCACCATGTGGAGTCAGCCGCCTCGTACTACGACACGGGGAGCGCGAACCTACTGCCGCGCCATTGCCATGCGGATGGCGTCCTCCGGCTTGACCAGGTGATCCGCATTCTCCGCGGCCTCGGCGATCGCGAGCTGCACGCCCTTGACCTCGCCGTTGAAGCGCGTTGCCCGCCGAGCCGTAGTCCGGCGAGACCGGCGCGCCGGTATCCTCGCCGACGTCGCAGCCGTCGTCGGCGGAGAAGATCATCGCCAGCGTCGCGTCGACCTCTCCCTCGCCGACCTTCTTGCCGTCGATGTACAGGGTCACCTTGCCGCCCTTGCCGAGGCCGCCGCCGGCGTAGGCGAACTCCATGCGCACCTGGTGCTGGCCGGCCGGGAGCGGCGTCGGCCGACTCGACGATAGAAGTGCTTGAAGCCGCCCCAGTTGTAGCAGTACTTGAGCTTGCCGTCCTTGGCGTACAGGCTCCAGCCGCCGATGTTCGCGCCCTGGGCGATGATGACGCCCTCGGCGCCCTTCTCCGGCACCACGATCTCGGCGGTGACGGAGTGCGACTTGTTCTTGATGTTGAGGACGCAGTTCTCCGACAGGCGTCCCATGCCGCCGAACAGGAGCTGGGTCTTGCCCTTGATCGAGCACCGGCCGGCCGGCGGTGTCCGGGTTGATCTTCTCCATCAGCCGGTCGTCGAGCGGCAGCACCTTGTAGCGCGTCGCCTCGATCAGCCACAGGCGCTGCAGCTCGTGCAGCTTCTCCGGCATCTCCTTGGAGAGGTCGTTCGCCTGGCTCCAGTCCTTGGTCGTGTCGTAGAGCTCCCAGACGTCGTCGTCGAAGGCGCGGCCTCGGGCGCCGTGATCCAGGGCGTGTAGTGCTTCGTCACCGCGGTCCAGCCCTTGTGGTAGATGCCGCGGTTGCCCATCATCTCGAAGTACTGCGTCTCGTGCCGCTCCGCCGCCTTGGCGTCGTCGAACGAGTAGAGCATGCTCGACGCCTTCGATCGGGTCCTGCTGGATGCCGTTCACCGACACCGGCTGCGGAAGGCCGGCCGCCTCGAGGATCGTCGGCGCCACGTCGATCACGTGGGTGAACTGCGAGCGGATCTCGCCCTTGGCCTTGATGCCCTTCGGCCAGTGGACGACGGTGCCGTTGCGCGTGCCGCCCCAGTGCGAGGCGACCTGCTTGGTCCACTGGTAGGGCGTGTTCATGGCGTGCGCCCAGCCCACCGCGTAGTGGTTGTACGACTCCGGGCCCGCCGAGCTTGTCGAGCCGCTCGCGTCAGGTACTCGGGCGTCTCGAGGGCCTGCAGGCCGTTGAAGTAGCTCATCTCGTTGAAGCAGCCGTTGATCGAGCCCTCGGCCGAGGCGCCGTTGTCGCCGATGATGTAGTAGATGAGCGTGTCGTCGAGGATGTTCAGCTTCTCCAGCGTCGTCGAACGATCCGGCCGACGTGGTGGTCGGTGTACTCCATGATAGCCCGCATAGACCTCCATCTCCCGGCGCAGCACCGGCTTGAACGCCTCCGGCATCTCGTCCCAGGCCGGGATCTCCTTGGGGCGCGCGGTGAGCTGGCAGTCGGCCGGGATGACGCCCAGCTTCTTCTGCCGGGCGAAGGTCTCCTCGCGCAGCTTGTCCCAGCCCTGGTCGAACTTGCCCTTGTACTTGTCGGCCCACTCCTTCGGCACGTGGTGCGGCGCGTGGGTGGCGCCGGGCGCGAAGTAGATGAAGAACGGCTTGTCGGGCGCCAGCGCCTTCTGCTGGGCGATCCAGTTGATGGCCTTGTCGGTCATGTCCTCCATGAGGTGGTAGCCCTCCTCGGGCGTCTTCTTCGGCTCGACCGGCGTGGTGCCCTCGATAGAGCGTCGGATACCACTGGTTCGCCTCGCCGCCGAGGAAGCCGTAGAAGTACTCGAAGCCGCCGCCGCCCGTGGGCCACGCGTCGAACGGCCCGACCGGGCTCGTCTGCCAGACCGGCACCTCGTGGCACTTGCCGAACTGCGCGGTGGTGTAGCCGTTGAGCTTGAGCGTCTTGGCCAGCGGCGCCATGGAGTTGGGCAGCACCGAGCAGTAGCCCGGCGCGCCGGTGGCGATCTCGGTGATGCCGGCCATGCCGGCGGAGTGGTGGTTGCGCCCGGTCAGCAGCGCCTGCCGCGTCGGCGAGCAGATCGCCGTGGTGTGGAAGCGGTTGTACTTCAGGCCGCCCGCCGCCAGCTTCTCCGCGGTCGGCGTCTGGCAGGGGCCGCCGAAGGCGCTGGACGAGCCGAACCCGGCGTCGTCGATCAGGACGATCAGCACGTTGGGCGCGCCCTTGGGCGGGCGCAGCTGCTCGATGGGCGGGAACTTCGTGTCCGGATCCTTCGCGTCGTAGGTGATGAACGTCGGCCGCGACGGTGTTCGGCATCGGCAGATGGGTTCGGGACTTCGTGTTGTTGTCGCTCATGGCTGGGGCACTTCGTTACCATCGTCATCGACGATCAGGTGTCGGACATGCGTTGTGCAGGCCCGCGCCGTCCGAGACTCGCCGCGCGAATCGTGTCGGCCACACGGATGCCCCGACGGTAATCGTCGATGCGCCGTGTACGACACGGACAGTAGCACGTGCGATGCCACCCGCTCGGAGGGCGCTGCTGTCGCATGCGGAGGCCTGTTGCCGCGCCACTGGGCATCGCAATGCACCGGAAATGGTGCGGAAGAGTTCGCTCGCGCTCGCGAAAAGTACCCACTCCGCGTCCTCGACCAGGACGAGGGCGCCTCTCAGCGGGGGCTCGTCGTCAGGGCGGCGTGGCCCCGACGCCAATCGGCTCGCCCTCCCACAGCCAGCGTCCCTCCCCGTCGCGCGTGAGCACACGGTTCCTGCTGCCTTCCACGGGTGCGGCGTCCGTCTTCGGCAGCCATGCGCGCAACTCGGCGATCGTCCGACGATGGGTGGCCTGGCCGGCGAGGTTGACCCACTCGTTCGGATCGGCTTGCATGTCGTACAACTCGTCCGAGTCGTCGGCGTAGCGGATGTATCGCCAGCGATCCGTCCGAATGGCGTGGTTCCCCTGGTTGTGCGTGGTGATCGCGGGCTCGCTGCGTCGCGCGCCCCGCAGCACCTGCGGCACGAGGCTGCGTCCCTCGACGTCGCTGCGCGGGGGGAGCCCGGCAAGCTCGGCGAGCGTGGGATACAGGTCGAGCAGCTCCGCCGGGTCGGTCACGACGCGTGGCGTGATGCCAGGCCCGGCGATCAGCAGCGGCACGCGCGTTGCGCGTTCCCACAGCGAGTTCTTGCCCGTGATCTCCTTCTCGCCCAGGTGATACCCATGGTCGCTGGTGACGACGACGATCGTGTCGTCGAGGCGACCTGCCGCGTCGAGCGCGTCGAGCACGCGCCCGAACTGTGCGTCGGCAAACGTCGTCGAGGCGAGGTAGGCGCGGACGAACGGCGCAAGCTGGTCGTGCTCGCGGTACCACGCGAGTCGAGGTTCGGGCAGCTTCCAGTGCAGGTACCACGAGAACGGCGGCGTGTCGGCACGGTCGTCGCGCCGCAGTGGCGGCAACGCGACGGCGTCGGCGGGGATGCGATCGAACCATCGGCGCGAGGCGAAGTTGGGCACGTGCGGCAGGCGGAAGCCCACCGCCACGAGCCACGGCGCGTCTGGCGGCGCCGCGCGCAGGTGCGCGATGGCCGCATCGGCGATCTGGTAGTCGGCCTGGTCTTCGTCGCGCTCCGGGAAGATGCCCCAATCGACCAGGCGGGCCACCTGCCCGCGCGCGCCCGTGTCCGGAGCGAGCCGCGCGTCCGGCAGCGGCATCGGCGGCGACGGACCCCAGACGCCGAACTCCCGCGCGCGCAGTGCGGGTGGAATCGAGCCGTCGTGGAAGATCTTGCCGAACGACGCCGTCGCATAGCCGTGCGCGGCGAAGTGCTGCGGAAGCGTGACGCGGTTGGCCAGAGATGGCACCGCGCGAATGCCAGGCGCGAGGCCGTAGATTCCCGTCGTCGACGGACGCAGCCCTGTGAGGAAGCTCGCCCGTGACGGATTGCAGAGTGGCGCCTGCACGTGCGCGTTCGTGAAGCTCACGCCGCGACGGGCGATCCGGTCCAGCGACGGCGTATGCGCCTGTGGGTGGCCCTGCAGGGGTCCGACCCAGTCGTTGAGATCGTCGAACACGACCAGGAGCACGTTGGGGCGTGCGGGAGCGGCGGGGGAGCGGGATGGCTGTGCGAGAAGCGTCGCCGCGATGCTGCTTGCCAGCAAGGCGCCGCCGAGGAGCACCCGGAGTGAGCCCGTCTTCCGCAGTCGACGCTCCAACAGTCGGGTCATATCGGAGCCGCCACGCCTTTCTCTGAAGCAGTCCACCAGTGCCGGGACTAGCGGCCGAAGATGGTGGCCTCGCGCCCCAGCGCACGCGCGGTGAGCGCCACGAGACCCACGGCGCAGGCCAGCGTCGCCGCGGCTGCCACGGCAAACAGGAACGCACCCGGAGGCTCGCCGCCCAGCAAATCCGCCGCGAGCGCGTACTGGCCCACCACAGGCACGGGCGCCAGCCACGGCCGGCGCGACAGCGGGTAGATCGCGCCCAGCAGCCCGGGCAGCATGGGCGCCATCATCAGCATGCCCAGGTAGCCCTGGGCCTCCTTGAAACTGCGCGCGAACGTCGAGGCGTACAGCACCAGCGCCGCCAGGAAGAGCGTCAGCGGCAGGATGAGGAGCAGCAGGCTGAAGAGCTCCGCGTCTGTCACGCGGAACCGCACGCCGAGGTCGTGCCAGGGAATCCGGCTGAGCACGTTGACGGTGATCACCATCGAGAAGACGACCGACGCGCACCCGAGCGCCGATGCCGCGAGCCACTTGCCAGCCGCGAGCGCCCACCGGGGCAAGGGGTTCAGGAGCAGCGGTTCGAGCGATCCCCGCTCGCGCTCGCCCGCCGTCGAATCGACCGCGATCTGCATGCCGCCGACGAGCCCGGCGATGACGAGCAGCAGCGGCAGGATCGAGAGGATCTGGGCGACCCGCATCTGGCTGCCCGACACCTCGACATCCTCGACCCGGATCGGCGACGCGATTCCCGGGGCGACGCCGCGGACCACCAGCCTGAGTGCCGCCAGTTGCCCCGCGTAGGCACCGACCAGGGCGCGCACGCGGCTCACCTTCGGCCGTGCGCGATCGCGCGTGCTGTCGCTCACCAGCTTGATCTCGGCGGTCTGGGCGCGGCTGATGCGCTCGCTGAAGTCGGGCTCGACGATGAGCACGACATCCTCGTCGCGATCGAGGACGGCCTTCTCCGGGTCGGCCGGCCCGGGCACCACCGTCACCCCGGTCTGCTGGCGCAGCCACTGGACGAGCGCCGGCGCGTGCTCCGCGCCCACGACGGGCAGCGTGAGATCCACGGCGCCACGCGCGCTGCCGGCGGTGAAGGTCAGTATCGTGCCGAGCAGCACGGGCGAGATGGCGGCGGAGAAGACGACAGCGATCAGCGACCGTCGATCGCGGATCCCGTCGGTGAGTTCCTTGCGGGCGACGACGAGGATGGCCCGGAGCCAGGTCATGCGACCCCCTCGCGATCCAGTCCGGCCAGCTGCACGAAGGCGTCCTCGAGGTTCTCGCGGCCGCTGGTCTGCCGGATGTCGTCCAGCGTGCCGTCAGCCACGACGACTCCACCGGCGATGACCACGACACGATCGCAGAGCGCAGACACCTCCTGCATGATGTGGCTCGAGAAGACGACCGCGCAGCCCTCGTCGCGCAGGCTGCGGATGACGTCACGCAGCGCGCGGGTGCTCATCACGTCGAGCCCGTTGGTGGGTTCGTCCAGGATCACGTTCCTCGGCCGGTGCACGAGCGCGCGTGCCAGCGCCACCTTCGTACGCTCACCCTGGGAGAAGCCAGCGACGCGGCGATCGGCGAGCGCGGAGAGGCCCATGCGCGCGAGGAGCTCCTCAGCGCGCGCCCTGGTCTCGCGCCGGCTCAGTCCGTGCAGCGCGGCGAAGTACTCCACGTGTTCGCGAGGGGTCAGGCGGGGATAGAGGCCACGCGAGTCCGGCAACTGTCCCATTACGCGTTGCGCGCCAAGGGGATCGGCCACGACGTCCACGCCGTCGACATCGATCGATCCCGCGTCGGGGCGCATCAGGCCCGACAGCATCCGGAGCGTCGTCGTCTTGCCGGCGCCGTTCGGGCCGAGCAGGCCCGTCACCGTGCCGTCGGCGGCGGTCAGGTGCACGCCGCGGACGGCATGCACGTCGCCGAAGCGCTTCTCCAGTCCGCGGATGGCAATCATGGCGTGAGCGGCGCAACAACCGGCGCAGCGACGGGCCCCGTAGGCGTGACGAAGAACGGCGGGCGCGACAGGGTGCCCGTGCACGCGGGATCGATGTCTTCCACGCGCGCCGTGGCCAGGAAGGCGGCCACCAACTGCGGCACGCACCCGCGCGTGAGCGTGATGTGCCCCGCGCCGGGCACGACGATGTGCTTCGAGCGCGACAGGTGCGCCGCGACGTGTTCTCCCCACGCCGGGGGCGTCACCGGGTCGTCGGCCCCAGAGAAGACGAGCACCGGACGGTCCGACACGACTGGCGCGTAGAAACTCTCGGGTACATCGCCCCGCGGCCAGAAGCTGCACGCCTCGTACTGGGCCTCGAACATCGCCGAGCCGAGGAAACCGAGCGACGCCGCCTGCTGGCGATCCTCCGGGCCGATGCGGGGAATGTCCTCGGCGCACACGACGGAGAGGTGCATGCCCACGGCCATGTCCCGCTTGCCGCCCTCGGGCGCCGACGAGAACGACAGTGCCAGCAGGCCCTGGTGGTTGCCGGCCGCGGCCTCGGAGAGCACCTGCGGCAGGAGTGAGGCGACTTCCGGCACATAGAGCGCACGGAACACCACGAGCGCCGCGTCCCGGTGCGTGAGCGTCAACTCGATCGGGCGGCCCGTGCGCGGATGGAGGCCGCGGACGAGGACGCCGCCGGCGGCGAGCCGTGCGAAGAGAGTCTCCGTATCGGCTTTCAGCGCGGGAAACGCCGAGGCGCAGCCGGGATCGGCGGCGCAGTCGACCATCAGGCGGTCGAGTGCGCGCTGCGCGTCGCGGGCGGCGTGGAGCGGCAACCGCATGTCCTGCGGCGCCACGCCGTCGAGGACCAGGCTGCGGACGTGCGCGGCGTGCTGGCGCAGGTAGACGAGGGCGGCGCGCGTGCCGTACGAGCCGCCCCAGAGATTGATCGTGTCGTAACCCAGGAAGGCGCGGACGTCGTCCAGGTCGTCCATCGCGATGGACGTCGTGTAGAGCCGCGGGTCGGCATCGAGCGAGGCCAGGCATGCCTTCAGGCGCGCCGTGATTCGATCGTCGTCGGTCTTGATCGCGTCGAGTTCCTCGGGCGATGGATCGCAGCCGAGACGGTTCGAGTCGCCGGTGCCGCGCTGGTCGACGAAGACCAGGTCGCGGTCGACCTGGAATCGCCGGAACATCGCCAGCCGCGAGCCCGCGAGGGTGGCGGCGCCAGCGCCGGGACCGCCTTCGAGGATGAACAGGGGATCGGGCGCCGCATCCCGCCGCAGGGCCGGCGCGACGACGATCTTCAGATCAATGCGGCGTCCCGTGCTGGCCGACCGGTCCTCGTAGACCTGCAGCGTGCCGCAGTAGGTGCCGGCGGGACCCTCGTCGATTCGCGCACTCGTGCAGGCGATCGATGGCGAGCGCGTCGGGCCGGGCGCACCCCGCGGCCGAGAGCGCCACGAGCAGGGCCCATACGCGCAGCATCCGCGCAATTACACCACAACGTACGAGGCGCGGATGTCGCGCATGCACCGCCGGTTCGGGTTAAGGGTTCAGCCGAATACCCCGTTCCGGTGATGGTGCTGGCCCGCCTCGCCGTGTCCCACGCACGACAAGGCCAGGGCATCGGCGCCGGTCTGCTCAAGGAAGCCCTGGTGCGCATCGTGCCGCGGCGGACCATGCAGGCATTCGCGCCGTCGCCGTCCACGCCAGGAACGATGCCGCCCAAGCCTTCTACGATCGCTTTCACTTGGTGCGCTCGCCGACCGACCCGTACCACCTCCCCAATGGGCTTCGTCGTACCGCCTGACGATGGCGGCGGTTACCGGAACTCGCGGCCGTGGAACACGCGCATCAGGACGGAACTGCCGTCGTAGCGGTACTGAAGGGCATAGGTTCCGCCCAGCACCGCCAGCACGAGCTCCCGGTACTCGCGGCGGTTTCCAATCGGGCGTCCCAAGTGCGGATGGCGACGGAGCACGTCAGTACGCGCGACCGGTTCGCTCGCGACGCGGCCTGCGAGTTCAGGGGAATGGCTGTGCAGGAAGGCAGCGAAGCGATCGAGATCGGCAAGCGCGTCGACCGACCACCAGGCTTTCCGTTGCCCGCCAGTGACTGGAATCATTGGAGGGCGAAGGTGGTGAGCCGCATTTTCACGAGTTGGAACCAGCTCGACGTGTGGCTCCGGTTGGTTGACGGGCTCAGACAGGCGGCCTGAACCCGCGTGACGGCTGGGTTCATTGCCGTAATCTGGACGCAGGAGTTTCCATCAATGTCATCCCTTGACTGGTCCCAGTGCCCGGCGGTCGAGAGCGTTCCGGGCAAGGTGAGCGGTGCCTGGGTGTTCAGGGGCACGCGCCTTCCCGTCGCTACGGTCATCGAGAACCTCGAAGACCTGAGCATCGACGAGGTCATCGAGCAATTTGATGTGACGCGCGAAGAAGTCACGGCTGTCCTCGAGTTGGTGGCAGAGAGTCTGCGCGCGAAGGTCCCCGCCGGTGCTGGTTCTCTTTGATCACGGCACGCATTTTCGCGAGTTGGAACCAGCTGTACGCGTGCCGCGAAAGTTGGGGCGTTGCGGGCGGCGTGACGATCAGCACTCCCCTGAAGGGGTTTGCGAGATCGGGGCGACAGACGCCTCAAGAAGTCTCGTGGAGAGACGATATCGATACCAGTGTGGCGGCCGATGACCAGGAGGTCCTGGTCGCCATCCGAAGAACATTCTCAAGCACACGGACGCCGCGCCAGATGGCGTCGGCCGGCCCTCATCGGCGGCCCCGTCATCCAAGCGTCGCAGCGGCCCGGGCCCGAGCCACGTCGATGCACAGTTGCGGGCGACCCTCCGCCCGCCGCCGGTCCGACGCCGATGAGCGCCAGCTTCTGCAGGATCTGCTCTCCGCGCCCACGTTGGGTCGCCGACATCGTGCCCAGCGTTGCAGCCCATCGGGTACAGTGACCGACGTCCTCCTGACCGTGCTGTCGACGTCGAGAATGGCGGGGTAGGATTGGATCACGTAGTTTCGTCGCAAGGAGTCAGCATGACATCCCACGGTTCCTGGCAGGAGCGCATCGTCGTGGACCCGGAGATCCTGGTAGGCAAGCCGGTCATCAGGGGAACCAGGTTGTCGGTCGAGTTGATCGTCGATCTCCTCGCGCAAGGATGGTCCGAAGACGATGTGCTCAGAAGCTATCCGAAGCTGTCCACGGAGGACATCCACGCCTGCCTGAAGTACGCCAGCGCGGTGATGCGCTCCGAGAAGGTCTACCTGATTCCAACCGCATAGAGGCTGTGGGCGCCCGTCTGCTGGCCGACGAGAACGTTCCGGGTCCAGCCGTCGACGCATTGCGTCGCGCCGGACACGATGTGGCGTGGATGCACGAGGACGCACCGGGTACTCGCGATCCGGCGGTGCTGGCCCGAGCGCAGCACGAGTCGCGCGTGTTGATCACCTTCGACAAGGACTTCGGTGAGCTTGCGTTCCGCGCCGGTGTTGCGGCCGCCGCTGGCGTCGTCCTGTTTCGCGTTGGTGCCGAGTCTCCTGACGTGGCAGCACGAGCGGCCGTCGGAGCGTTCTCGATGCGGTTGGAGTGGGCAGGTGTCTTCGCCGTCGTAGAAGACGGACGAATCAGGATTCGCGAGTTGCCTGCTGCACCAACGGGCGAAGAGATCAGCTGAGGTGGTGAGCCGGGAAGGAATCGAACCGGATCCGGCACTTCGCGCAACTGATTGACGGCACTGGGGTTCTGGCACCAACCCCTTGATGGTGAGACAGTTGGCGAGGCGACTCGAGTCGACAGGCGTGGACCGCGGTGGTCCGGAATCGTCCCGATTCGTGGAGGACCATTGTGGCGACGGCCCGCCGGCTGGCCGTGATCAAGGCGCTTGCCTTGGCCCGTTCGCTAATTAAGAAAACGTCGCTTGATTAATTAACAGCGCCGTCGGACGATCAGGCGTGCCCCCTCGACCGCCGGGTCGCTTCGTCACCACATCCGTCGCGGGGGAGAAGGTGCGCGCCTTCGTCCCCGACGCGCTGCCGCCGTCTCCATCCAGTCTCGACCTTGCCAGTCTGCTCGGCCCACTGACAGCAGCGGAGCGCGCGCTTGGCCGGCTGGACGGCATCACCCTGCTGCTGCCGAGCCAGGACCTCTTCCTCTACATGTATGCGCGCAAGGAGGCGGTGCTGTCCTCGCAGATCGAGGGCACGCAGTCGACGCTCGCCGACCTGTTGCGCTTCGAGACCGACGCCCAGTCCGGCGCCCCGTTCACCGACGTGCGCGAGGTGTCCAACTACGTCGACGCGATGATGTACGGGCTGGATCGGCTCCGCGCACTCCCGCTCTCGCTTCGGCTCATACGGGAGATGCACGCGCGGTTGCTTCAGGGGGCGCGTGGCAGTGCGCTCGATCCTGGCCAGTTCCGACGCAGTCAGAACTGGCTCGGCGGGACGCGGCCCGGAGACGCGCAGTTCGTGCCGCCGCCGGTGACCGAACTCGACCGCTGCCTCGGCGAGCTCGAGGCGTTCATGCACGAGGACGTCTCGGGCCTGCCGCCCCTCGTCAAGGCGGGCCTGCTGCACGTGCAGTTCGAGACCATCCATCCGTTCCTCGATGGCAATGGACGCATGGGCCGCCTCCTGGTCACGCTGTACCTGTGCGTGCCCGGTGGGCTCACGTCGCCGCTGCTCTATCTGAGCCTGTACCTGAAGACGCATCGCGCCGAGTACTACCGCCTGCTGCAGGATGTCCGCGAACACGGGGCCTGGCGCGAGTGGCTCGTCTTCTTCCTGCGTGGCGTCGAGGAGACGGCGACGCAGGCATTCACGGCGGCGACCCGGATCGTGCAGCTGTTCGAGGAGGACCGCGCGAGAATCACGGCCGAGAGCGAGCGCGCGGGATCGACGCTGCGGGTCCACGCCGGGCTGCAGCGGCATCCGTTCAGCACGACGGCGCAACTCGTCGTGGCGAGCGGACTCTCCGAGCCCACGGTGAACGCGACGCTCGCTGACCTGATCCGCCTCGGGATGGTCGAGGAAGTGACGGGCCGTCGGCGTGGGCGCGTCTTCGGCTATCGTCAGTACCTCACAATCCTTAGCGAAGGAACGTAGCGTGACGACTCGTCGTGCCTTGCGGAGCGCGCGTGACATGGACAAGTAAGCATCGCCAATCCCCACCCGTGAGTGGCACCGAGCGCTGAGACGAAGCCCTCTGCGGATCTCAAAAGGCCGCGGCGGCTCGTGCGTTCGGTCAGCTGGCTCGTGCAATGAGACGTTCGTCGTCGTCAACCGGGAAGTAACAGCACATTCCCGCAGCTCCGGGGCGCAGAAAATGCGCCCGAATCCGGCTATTCACGAGCAGGAACACGCGCTACGCGACGCTTACGCGTGGAGATATCGTGGTTGCGACGGCCCTCAAGCCAGTCGAGTTTGACGCTAAGTTGTTGAATAGGAAGGAGTTGTGGTGGTGAGCCGGGAAGGAATCGAACCTTCAACCCGCAGATTAAGAGTCTGCTGCTCTGCCAATTGAGCTACCGGCCCACAGGCGCTCGCCAGGCGGCGAGGCGCGACCCCGAAAGATACCACAGGTGCCCGCGACGACCCAACCCTAGCCCCTGTCGCCGGGTCGCCCTCGCGATCCGCCGTTCCGAGACGATCGTGTGCGCAAGTCACGGCACGCAGACACACATGCAGACACGACTTCGAAGTGTTCATTTTCGCGACAGGTCGGTAGCGCCTGCATGACTTCCGTGCAGAGGTAGCCGCCCCGGGGCCCGCCCGCGATGGCCAGGCCTGCCGCGCGCCCGTCACAAGTCGCACGAAAACGCTGACGATTCTGTGCAAGCCCGGTGTCGCGAGAGGGTGTCGCGTTCGTCGCCACCAGTCTGGCAACCGGCTTGCACAACCGGAAGGGCATCGCCTCTGAAGGAGAGCTTGCCCGATGCCCCACGCTGCGCGAGACCATCGACGACGCGACGGCTCGCATCCAGAACTCCGGCCTCGGCTCGGACAGCCTGCGTCAGTCGACGTACGCCTCGCGCGCGCCGCTCGCCTGAGGCCAGCAGCTCCGATTCGCTCCCGCCTCGACGCTGGCCGTCCTGCGCAACGGCCATCGTCTTCCCGCCACCAATCCCCAGCGTAACCGCCTGGACCGGGTATCCCCGGCCCAGGCCCTCCCTCCTCACACCCAACGCCCCAGATCGAACGCGTCCGTAGGAGCGTTCCTACCGGCGCCAGGTACTGCGCCCACCGTGCACATGGGCGTACCATCGAGGCATGCGTGGCGCCATCCGTGCCATCGTCGAGCGGTACCGGAGCGAGCGGCGACAACTGCTGGCGATGCTTCGCGAGGTGCAGCGGATCTACCGCCACGTGCCCGACGAGGCCATCACGCTGCTCGCCGAGGAACTGGATCTGCCTCGCGTGCAGGTCGAGGGCACCGCGACCTTCTACCACTTCCTGTCGCGAGAACATCGCGGCGGCGTCACGATCTACCTGAACACCAGCGCGACGGCCGACATGGCCGGAGGACGCGCGGTCGCTGCCGCCCTCGAGGACGCGGTGGGCACGCCGTTGGGCACCACCACCGAGGACCGGACCATAGGCCTGTACACGACATCCTGCATCGGCATGTGCGATCAGGAACCCGCGGCCCTCATCAACGACATCCCCTTCACGCGCCTCACGCCGGAACGCGCGCGTGAGATCGTCGAGGGCATCAGAGCCGGCCGGCCGCTGCTCGACCTGCTCGGTCCGCTCGGCGATGGCCGCAACGCATCGGCGGCCATTCACAGCGAGGTGCGGAACCACGTGCGCCAGCCCGGGCCCGTGTTCTTTGCGCCCTACACGCAGGGCACGGCGCTGGCACGCACGCTGGAGGGCGGCTCTCTCGACACGATCGAACTCGTCAAGCGGTCCGGTCTGCGCGGCCGCGGCGGCGCCGGGTTCTCGACGGGCCAGAAGTGGGCCTCGTGCCGCGCGACGGACGGCGAGTCGCGCTACGTCATCTGCAATGCCGACGAGGGCGAGCCCGGCACGTTCAAGGATCGCGTGATTCTGACCGAGTGCGCCGAGCTGATGTTCGAGGGCATGGTCATCGCGGGCTACGCGATCGAGGCCAAGCGCGGGTTGATCTACCTGCGCGGCGAGTACGCGTACCTCGTGCCGCACCTCGAGGACGTGCTGCGCCGCATGCGCGATCGCCACATGCTCGGGCGGCGGATCCTCGGCACGCATTTCAGCTTCGACATCGGCCTGCGCGTGGGCGCCGGGGCCTACATCTGCGGCGAGGAGTCGGCGCTCATCGAGTCGGCCGAGGGCAAGCGCGGCACGCCGCGCAACAGGCCCCCGTTTCCCACGACGTCCGGGTACCGACATCGCCCGACGATCGTGAACAACTGCGAGACCCTGGGGTGCGTCACGCGGATCGCCGAGCGCGGCGCGGAGTGGTTCCGCGCGATGGGGACGCCCGGCTCACCTGGCGTCAAGCTGCTCAGCGTGAGCGGCGACTGCGATCGGCCCGGCGTCTACGAGGTGCCCTGGGGCATCACGGTCCGCGACATCCTGACCGCATCCGGGGCAGGTCCGACGATGGGCGTCCAGGTGGGCGGTCCCTCCGGGGCGTGCATTTCGCCGCGCGACTACGACAGGCGCCTCAGCTTCGAGGACCTGCCGACGGGCGGCGCGTTCATGGTGATCGGCGCCCACCGCGACCTCCTGGACGTCGTGCAGAACCACATGACGTTCTTCACCAACGAGACGTGCGGGTTCTGCGTGCCGTGCCGCGCGGGCAACGCGCTGCTCCTCCAGGCGCTCGAGAAGATCCGCGCTGGCAACGGGACGACGACAGACCTCGCGTCCATCGAGCAACTCGGGCAGATGGTGAAGACGGCGTCGCGGTGCGGCCTCGGACAGACCTCCCCCAATCCGCTGCTGACGACACTGACGTCGTTCCGCGACGTCTACCTCTCGAGAGTGCGTGCCGACGTGGACTACATCTCGCAGTTCAACCTGCAGGCCGCCACGGCGGCGTCCATCGCCGTGGCCGGCGGCGCCTCCCACACGGGGCAGGAGTGACCTGACATGGAACAGGGCTCCATCGAATTCACGCTCGACGGCACGGTCCTCCGAGCCAAGGACGGCCAGAGCATCGTCGAGGCCGCGCGCGACAACGGCCGCTACATCCCGACGCTGTGCGACTTCAAGAGCCTGCCGCCAGCAGGCACCTGCCGCATCTGCACCGTGAAAGCCGGTGGCCGCATCGTCTCGGGCTGCACGACGCCCGTCGCCAACGGGATGGTCGTCGAGAGCGAGAGCGACGCGCTCGCCGACCTCCGGCGCGGGCTGATCGAGATGCTCTTCGTCGAGGGCAACCACATGTGCCCGAGCTGCGAGAAGAGCGGCGACTGCGAGCTGCAGGCCCTCGCGTACCGCTATCGCATGGACGTTCCGCGGTTCCCCTTCTCCTTCACCAACCGGTCCATCGACGCGTCGCTGCCGCACCTGATCCTCGAGCACAACCGCTGCATCCAGTGCCTGCGCTGCGTGCGTGGCGTGAAGTCGCGCAGCGGGCACGACATCTTCGGCTTCGCGAACCGCGGCCGCGAGATCCGCATCACGGTGGACACGACAGACGCCGACGCGCTGTCGGACGACACGGCCCGCCGGGCCGAAGCCATCTGTCCCGTCGGCGCGCTGATCCGCAAGGGGCCGCACTACCTCACGCCCATCGGGCAGCGGCGGTTCGACCTCACGCCGATCGGCGACGACGTCGACAAGGGCGGGGAGGGGCCATGAGCGCCGCGCCGCGCAAGAAACTGACGCTGGCGACGACCTCGCTCGCGGGCTGCTTCGGCTGCCACATGTCGCTGCTGGACATCGACGAGCGGATCCTCGAGCTCGTCGAGCTCTACGACTTCCTCGCCACCCCGTTCGGCGACGTCAAGCGGTTCACGGGCCCGTGTGACGTGGGCCTCGTCGAGGGCGGCTGCTGCAACACGCACAACGTCCACGTCCTGCGTGCCTTCCGGAAGCATTGCCGCATCCTGGTGTCGGTGGGGCAGTGCGCGATCACGGGCGGGCTGCCAGCGATGCGCAACGGCGTGCCGATGGCGGAACTGTTCGCCGAGTCGTACCAGAAGGGCCCCACGCTCGACAACGCGCTGATCCCGAACGACGAGGACATCCCGGCCATCCTCGATCGCATCTACCCGTGCCACGAGGTCGTGAAGGTGGATGCCTTCCTGCCCGGCTGTCCGCCGCGACCGGAAGTCCTCTGGCAGGCGCTCGTGGCGATCGCCGAGGGGCGGCCGCTGGAGCCGATCCCGTACGAGTACTTCAAGTTCGACTGAGGAGCGTATCCGCGTCATGGCCCGCAAGATCGTCATCGAACCGCTCACGCGCGTGGAGGGCCACGGCAAGGTCACCATCCGCGTGGACGATGACCACCGCGTCATCGACTCGCGGCTGCACATCGTCGAGTTCAGGGGATTCGAGCGTTTCGTGCAGGGCCGGCCGCTCTGGGAGGTCGCGGTGCTCGTGCAGCGGCTGTGCGGCATCTGCCCCGTGAGCCACCACCTGTGCGCGGCCAAGGCGATGGACGTCGTGAGCGGCGTCCGCTCCGATGCGCTGACGCCCACGGCCGACAAGATGCGGCGGCTGATGCACTACGGGCAGATCTTCCAGTCGCACGTGCTGCACTTCTTCCACCTCGCCTCGCCGGACCTGCTCTTCGGCATGGAGGCGGACCCTGCCCAGCGCAACATCGTCGGCGTGATCGGGGCGTTCCCGGAGATCGCCCGCAAGGCCGTGCTGATGCGCAAGTTCGGGCAGGAGGTCATCCGCGTCACGGCGGGCAAGAAGATCCACGGCACGGGCGCCATCCCGGGCGGCATCAACAAGCACCTCTCCGTGGAGGAGCGTGACGCACTCCTGGTCGGCACCCCCGACTTCAACGCCGACACGATGGTCGCCTGGGCACAGGAGGGCCTCGCGCTCTTCAAGCGCCACCAGCGGGCGCACGCGCCGCTCATCGACACGTTCGCGGCGTTCCCGTCCAACTACCTGAGCCTGGTGCGCGCCGACGGCGCGATGGACCTCTACCACGGCGGACTGCGGGCCGTGGACAGCGACGGGCGGACGATCTTCGATCACCTGGACTACCAGCACTACGCGGAGTACATCGCCGAGGAGATCCGCAGCTGGACGTACATGAAGTTCCCCTTCATCCGCAGTCTCGGCCGCGAGCAGGGCTGGTATCGCGTCGGGCCGCTCGCGCGGCTCAACACCTGCGACTTCATTCCGACGCCGCTGGCGCAGGCCGAATTCGAGCAGTACAAGGCCTATACCGCCGGCCGCCCGAACGGCATGTCGATGCACATGCACTGGGCGCGGCTCATCGAGGCCCTGCACGCCGCGGAGGTCGTCCGCGACCTGCTGCGCGATCCCGACCTCCTCTCGGGCGATCTCGTCACGACGGGCGCACGTCAGCACGAGGGCGTCGGCGTGATCGAGGCCCCCCGTGGCACGCTGTTCCACCACTACCAGGTGGACGACAACGACCTCGTCACGATGTGCAACCTGATGGTCTCGACGACGAGCAACAACGAGGCGATGAACCGCGCCGTCCACTGGGTCGCCGACCACGTGATCAGCGGCCACGAGGACGTCACCGAGGGCATGCTGAACCAGGTCGAGGTCGCGATCCGTGCCTACGACCCCTGCCTCAGCTGTGCCACCCATGCGCTCGGCCAGATGCCGCTGGCGCTGCGCATCGAGAACGCCCGCGGCGAGCTGCTGCGCGAGGTGGCGAGGCCCGGCGGATGATCGCTCTCGCGCCGGGCGAGCGGCTGCTCGTCTACGGCATCGGCAATCCGGGACGCCAGGACGATGCGCTGGGCGTGCGCTTCATCGAACGGCTCGAGCGCGAACACCTTCCGGCAACGGTGACGCTGGAAGCCAACTACCAGTTGACGCCGGAGGATGCGCTCCTGCTGGCGGACCACGACGTCGTCGTCTTCGTGGACGCAACAGTCGAGCCCGGTGCCCCCGAACCGTACTCGTTGCGGAGCCTGGAGACAGAGGTGTTGGCCCTGGCGACGGGGCGAGACGCGATGGGCGCGTTCTCGTCGCACGCGCTGGGCATGGCCACGCTGCTCGCGTTGTGCGTACAGATCCACGGACGCGCGCCGCGCGCGTTCGCGCTGGCCATCCCGGCCTACGAGTTCGAGGTGAACGCAGACCTGAGTCCGCGCGCCGCCGAGCACCTGGCGCGGGCGAGCGCCGATGTCCTGTCGGTAATCGGGGCCGCGTCCAGGCCAGCAGCGCCTTCAGTGCCGTGACGCCCTCGACCGCCCGCTGCACGTGTGCCCTCGTGTTGTCAGCAGGACCGCGCGGCGGCCGGTGGCGTGCGACATGGCATGATTCTACGTTCCCTGATCCATACTCGGCGGGTGCGCGCCACAGCCTGGTATCTCTTCGCCGCCGCCCTGGTCGTGTCCGGGGTCACCGCGACCGTCTCCTCCCAGGGGCCACCCGCCGCGCACGAGAGCGCGCGCTTCGCACCCCTGGACGACATCGATGGCACCTCGGTCGCGCGGCTGGTGCCCGCGTGGACCTTCCACTCCCGTGACTTCAGCGGGGGCCAGGGGCCGACGCCCAGGGGCGCCGTGCCAGGGGTGCAGACACGGCCTGTGGTCTCGCGCGGGTCGCTCTACATCACGACGCCCTCGAGCATCGTGATCGCGCTGGATGCCGAGACCGGCCGCGAGCAGTGGCGGCACGATCCGCAGGCGGGCACGGCCCGTCGCTGCTACGACGCGCACCGCGGCGCCTCCATCTGGCCGGCCGTCGGTCACGACCAGGCGACGACGCGCACGATCTTCTCGGGGACGTGTGACGGACGGCTGATCGCCGTGGATGCCGCGACGGGACGCCGCCGGACCGGTTTCGGCGCCAACGGCGCGATCGACCTGCGTCCAGGCGTCGACGCGCGCGCCGGCGAGGCGTATTCGGTCACGTCGCCCCCGGCGATCTACGGCGACCTGGTCATCACCGGCGCGCTCGTGCCGGAGGGCACGCCGCGCGGACCTGCTGGCGACGTGCGCGCGTTCGACGTCCGGACCGGGAAGGAAGTGTGGCGCTTCCACACGGTGCCGCGCCCCGGCGAGTACGGCCACGAGACGTGGCCGCGCGACGGCTGGCAGCGCCGCACGGGCGCCAACGTGTGGTCGGCGATGACCGTGGATCACGAGCGCGGGCTCGTGTTCCTCCCAATCGGGTCGGCCTCGTACGACTTCTTCGGCGGCGACCGCAAGGGGCGCAACCTGTTTGCCAACTCGATTGTCGCGCTCGACGCGGCCACGGGCGTGCGCCGCTGGCACCAGCAACTGGTGCACCACGACATCTGGGACTACGACCCGCCGTCGCCGCCCATCCTCGCCGACGTGCCCCGAAACGGCCGCTCGGTGCCCGTCGTGATTCAGCTCACGAAGATGGGGCTCGTCTTCGTCTTCGAGCGTGAGACCGGGTTACCCATCTTCGGCGTCGAGGAACGGGTCGTGCCGTCGAGCGAGGTGCCGGGCGAGCAGGCATCGCCCACCCAGCCCTTCCCGATCGCGCCGGGGCCGCTCGTGCGGACGACCCCCGTGACCCGCGACGATTTGACGCGCGTGACGCCGCAGTCGCGCGAGGAGTGCGAACGCCTGTTTGCACGCGTGACGAGCGGCGGACTCTACACGCCGCCGGGCCTGACTCCGACCCTGCTGTTTCCGGGCACGATGGGTGGCGCGACGTGGTCAGGGGGCGCCGTCGACCCCGCCTCGTCGTTACTGATCGTCAACACCAACGACGTCGGGGCCATCGCGCAGATGGTGCCGGGGCCCGCTGGCGGGGCGCTGTCGTACGTGCGCGGCGGCGAACTCGGCGCGTACGGGCGCTTCTGGGACAGCCAGCAACTCCCGTGTCAGGCGCCGCCGTGGGGCAAGCTCAACGCCATCGACCTCCGGACGGGCACGATTGCGTGGCAGGTGCCGCTCGGCAACGTCCCGGCGCTCGAGGCGCAGGGAATCACGGGCACCGGCTCGTTGAACCTGGGCGGACCGATGGTCACCGCCGGGGACTGGTCTTCATCGGCGGCGCGATCGACAGCCGCTTGCGTGCGTTCGACCTGAAGACGGGACGTGAAGTGTGGCGGGCGGACCTGCCTGCCAGCGGTCACGGAGCGCCTGTCTCGTATCGCGGGCCGAGGAGCGGGCGTCAGTTCGTCGTGATCGCTGCCGGTGGGGGCGGGAAATTCTCGCGCGGCATCTCCGACGCCTTCGTCGCCTTCGCGCTGCCGCAGGGCCCGTAGCCGGGCAGGTTGAAACGAGAGGGGGATGACCTGGTGTCATCCGTCGCCGTCGTCCACGTCTCGAGCAGCGACTCGTCGCTTGGCAGACCGTGGACCTCCCCCGAAGCCACGACGCATGCGGCGACAATCGCCACGAGCAGCGTGGCCGGCGGGCTGGGTGTCACCCGGCCATCCCACACCGAGAATCGTTCAGCGGCGCGCCAGGTGTACAGCTAGACCATAGGTGGGCTGGAAGGGCACTGCATCATGGCTCGCTGACCCGGGCCCGGGTAGAATCGGCGCGTCATGACCTCCCGTGCCCGCCTCATCGTTGGACTCGTCGGCTCGCTGGCGATGCTGGCCAGCAGCCTCCCGCACAGCCTGATGGGATGGCCAGCCCAGCGCGAGGTGCTGCGGCAGTCGCAGGTTCCGGCCGACACCGTGCTCGGACTCTCGATCGGGTGGTACTTCGGCGGGCTCGCGATAGCGGTCTTCGGGCTCATCGCCACGCTGTCGTTCGTCCAGGTGCTGCGCGGACACGCGCCGCACATGCGCGCGACGACGATCATCGGCACGGCGTACATGGGGTTCGGCCTGTGGGCCTGGTTCGTCACCCGAGAACCGTTCCCGCTCGTCTTCATCGTGCCGGGCCTGATGGTGCTGACCGGCTCGCTGGCGCGCCGATCCTGACACCGCGCCGCATGGTACGATCGCGGCCTTCACGCGTGCGCCCGTAGCTCAGCTGGATAGAGCGTCGGCCTTCGAAGCCGCAGGTCGGGGGTTCGACTCCCTCCGGGCGCACCACCTCGCTCGTTCGAGCGAGGTGGTCACGCCCGGAATTCGTCAGGCCCTCGGCTCCGCCGGCGGCTCGCCTGGGGCTCGACTCCCTCCGGGCGCGGGTCTGTCAACTCGTTCCGGAACGAGTTCGGGCGGTGCGGACACGGCCCGCCAGCGTCGCTCCGCCTGTGTGTCGTCCTCGCCTCCCTCGGCTCCGCCGGCGGCTCGCCTCGGGCTCGACTCCCTCCGGGCGCACCTTGTAAGCCGCTCAATTCGACCAACGTGATCAGCCTGAACCGACCCGGCACGAACAGCCTGGGGGCGAGGGTGCATCAGGGGTGCGGCGCTGGCCTCCGCACCGCTGGCAGACCTGTTGTCTCGTGTACCGGCTGACGTGCGCGTGCACCCAGTCCTCGAGAGAACGACGAGGGGGAGACCGCGACATGTCACACTCATTGGACACGGTGCAGTCTCAGCGGGGCGAACATGGTTGTGTGAAGGCCGATGGCCTGGGAGGAACACGTATGGGAGACAAGGGTGGCAAGAAGGACAAGGACAAGATGAAGCAGCAGCACGTGAAGAAGCAGAAGCAAGAGGCACAGAAGAAGGTTGACAAGGCCCGGCCCAAGACCCCGTAGCACGCTGCGCGATTTCAACGACTGGTTCGATGGTCAGAATGTCAGCGGCGCGCTGACCCCGGCGTGTACGTCACCTCTGGTCGCTGACGAGGAACCGTAGCACCGCGACCTGCTGGCAGCGTCTGGACGCCACCGGCCTCGAGCTGCGTGTGGACGTCGATGGCCGTGTGCACCACCGCCGGATTGGCACGGGTCGGCCGAACGCCTTGGCGGACAGCCTCCGGTGGCGGAAGCTGATGGTGGCGCGGGGGTGGGCGCGCGACTGACGGGCCGCGTGCACCGAGGCGACGTGGGCCGGCGCCGAATCGCAGGAGCCAGTCTTCAACCGTGAGTCGCGCCCACGGAGTCCTGGTGGGCGTCGCCCACGGCACGCATCAGGTCGCTGAGACTGAACGGCGTGGCGAGCATTCTCACCTTGGACGCGCTGGGGCCCAGCACCGCGGTGGCGTGCGCCAGGTGGGGTGTGGTGACCACCACGCCGATGTCCGCCAGCGTGCCTGACCCCAGCGCGCGGAGGAGGGGAGCGCCCTGGTCGTGCGGCGCTGATCCGATGTGCCAGATGACGACGTCGGGGCGCGAGGCGACGAGTTGTGCATGCAGGAACGCGGGCGCGTCAGACTCGCAGTCGAGCGGCACGGTTCGGCATCCCAGGCTGTATAACGTCGCCGCCAACAACCGTCTCCGGTCAGGCGATGCATCGTAGACGGCGATGCTCACGGTGTGGTTTGCCGCCGCTCCGCCGGATTCCTGCCGACTGCGCCGACTATCGAGTGGGCTCCTTCCCGGCCGCTGCCGCCCGCGGGGCACGCTGGGGGTGTGGGGAGACGCGGGCACGTGGGCGGGGACGAGTGGCAGGTCCTTGAACGATTCCAAATCGCGTTGCAGCATCGCGTCATCATCGGCCACGGCCGACGTCACGTCAGTTCTGTATTGCACATGGCATCTGCCGGCGCTGGACTCATGACTCGTCCGGCGGGTCGCCCGGCCACCAGGCAATCGGTTCTTGGCCTGACGCGTGGGATGATGGGTGCGACATGCCGCCCAAGTCACTCCCGGCCCCTCCGCCGCCGGCCTTCGACGTTCAGGCGTTCCTCGCATCGGCGAGGGTGTCTCCGCGCACCGTGCGATTTGCGAGTGGCGCCGTCGTCTTCGCCCAGGGGGCACAGGCGAACAGTGTGTTCTTCGTCAAGGAGGGCGGGATCAAGCTCTCGGTCCTCTCCACGGCCGGCAAGGAGGCCGTCGTGGCCATGCTCGGCCCGGGTGATTTCCTGGGCGAGGGCTGCCTTGCCGGGCAGCCGTTGCGCATGGGTATGGCGACGGCCGTCATGCCGACGGCGCTCCTGCGCATCCTGAAGCGCGACATGGTTCGGATGCTGCACGACCATCCCGCATTCTCCGACCGGTTCCTGTCGCACATGCTGACGCGCAACATCCGCATCGAAGAGGACCTGGTCGATCAGCTCTTCAATTCCAGCGAGAAGCGGCTCGCCCGCACATTGCTGCTCCTGGCTCGGTACGGGAAGGAGGACACGGCACAGCGCGTCCTCCCGAAACTGTCACAGGAGACGCTCGCGGAAATGGTGGGCACAACGCGCTCACGGGTGAACTTCTTCATGAACAAGTTCCGCAAGCTCGGGTTGATCGAGTACAACGGCGGGCTCAAGGTGAACAACGCGCTCCTGAGCATCGTCCTGCACGACTGATCCGCTCGCTCGCCTCGAGTCCACGACGGGACGATCCGCGGAACGCGCGCGGCGCGGCGGTGACGTGTGTCGCCGCAGCGCTACGCCGCGGTGCCATGCCGATCCAGCCAATCGAGCAGGTGATTGACGCTGCCGGTCGCGATCGCAATACTCGTGTCCGCGGCTCCGTAGTACAGATTGATGGCATCGCCATCGGCTCCCAGCGTGTAGCCGCAGGGGAACGTGACGTAGCCGACGTCGCCCTGACGCTCGTACGGCGCCTCAGGCCCAAAGATCCAGGAGTCCCCGCGCAGGATGCAATGCTCGGCGGTGTCCAGGTCCAGGAGTGCCAGGCCCAACCGATACAGGCACCCGGCGGCCGTCTGGCGAACGCCGTGATACAGCATGAGCCACCCGCGAGGCGTCTCGATGAGCGGGGGCGATAACCCCACTTTGTTGGCGTCCCACCATGCCCCGCGCCGGGCCTGCAGCACGAGCTTGCGTCCACCCCAGTTGCGAAGATCGGGCGAGAACGAGATCCAGATGTGCGAGCCCGAGTCCGCCAGCGGGCGATGCAGCAGGGCGAAGTTGCCGTTGATGCGGCGGGGCAGGAGCGCGGCGTCCTTGTCATCGGGTTGCATGACCAGGCCAAGGCGCTCGAAGCTGCGGAAGTCGTCGGTGAGCGCGAGCGCCACGCCGGGTCCTCCACGACCGAACGCGGTGTAGGCCACGACGTACCGACCGAGTTCTTCGACGAAGGTGATGCGAGGGTCTTCAATGCCCCACAGCTCCTCGGGATGCCGCTCTGGATCCGGACGGAGTGTGGGCTCAGCATCGATCGTCCAGCCATCGAAGCCGTTCTGCGATCGGGCAGCGCACAGATGCGAATGGCCGCGTCGGTCCTCGACCCGGCAGAGGAGGAGCGTCGTGCCATCCCGAAGTCGCGTCGCCCCGGCGTTGAACACGGTGTGGGCCGGGTACGGCCAGTCAGCCGCCGTAAGGATGGGATTCCCATCGTGGCGCTGGAACAGGGTTTCGTAATGGGTCGGCGAGTTCATGAGATGGATTGCAGTGTCTCCACATGGACGCCGGGCACGTCGAAGGCCGTAATCGCCCGGAGCTCGTGCAGGGCGAGCAGAAACGAGAGCGTTGCCTCGGCCCCCTGGTTCTGATTGGGGCGATCGGCGTGCAGCCCGTCACGGCAACCACCGGTCGAAGGATCGAAGAGCCAGTGCTGCAGGTGGTTCTCGCCGAGGAACCAGTTGAACGCCCAGCGCGCCTGCACGAGCCATCGCCCATCGCCATGCACGCGATACGCGTCCAGGCAGGCAGACACCATCGCGCAGGCCTCGACCGGCTGCTGGTCGAAGGTCGCCGGCGCCGCACCACGCGTGTAGAACCCGCTGGACCCGATCGCAGCAAACTGTCTGTCCGGTGACGATTGCACGGCGAGCAGCCAGTCGAGCGAACGCATGCCTGCCTCCACCATGTCTGTCCGATGCATTCGATCACCGGAGACGATGAGTGCCTGCGACAGACGGCCGTTGCAGTAGGTCACAGAATCCTCGAACCAGGGCCAGTCGCGTCGGCTCGTCCGCTCGAAGAGGCCAAACAGGCGACCCGCCAGCTCCTCACGACGTGCTTCGGCTGTGCTGTCTCCCTGGAATGCCTTCAGGTACTCGTCGATGCCAAGGAGCGCGTAGGCCCAGGCGCGCGGACTCGTGAAGCCCGACACCGCAGGAAGGGCGGCGTGGAAGAGCTCGCCAGCCAGACTCTGACGGCCCGGATCGCCCGCCCGCCCGATGATGGCACCCAGCGCCCACAGCGCCCGCCCGTGGCTGTCCTCAGACCCGTGCGGCTCCAGCCATTGCCTCGCGTACGACAAGAAATTCCTGAAGCGTCCAGTGGCTCGATTGAAGGCATGATTGACAAACGCGAGATATCGCAGCCCGAACGCTCGGACGACGACCGGGTCATCGGTGCCGGCCTCTTCGAGAAGCGTCATGAGCAGCAGGGCGCGCGCGTTGTCGTCCAGGCAGTAGCCTTCGTCGTACCGCGGAATGCTGAAGATGGCATGCTGAAGCATGCCGGTGTCGTCGGTCATCGCCGCCACGTGCTCGAGGGTGACCTCGGGCAGGCCAGCCGGTCTGGCGGCGAGCGTTTGCGCACGGAATGTCGTTCGGCGGCGGCGGGTGTGCTCGGTTTGCGCGCGCTCGAAGCTCTCGACGTAGCGGCGGCCGACGGCCGGCCAGGTCATCCCGACGCCATACGCAGCCGCCCGGGCGCACATCGCGCGCTGCGCATCGCCGTCGCTGACCATGGTGATGACTTCCCGCGCAATGGCGGATGAATCTCTCCAGGGGACGAGCACGCCACGCCCGTCGGCAAGGAGCTCACGAGCGTAGGTGTACGGTGTCGAGATCACCGCCTTGCCCGCGCCGACCGCATAGGCCAGCGTGCCGGACGTGATCTGTTCCGGCTGGAGGTACGGCGTGATGTAGATGTCGGTGGCGGAGAGAAAGTCCGTCAGCTCGTCCTGGCTGACGAATCGGTTGTGGAAGATCATGCTGCCGGCGACGCCGAGCTGCTGCCCTCGTGCTTCGAGCATCAGACGATACGCCTCGCCCTCGTGCGCGACGACGTGTGGGTGTGTGGCACCCAGGACGATGTACACGGTGTCAGGGTGGACGGCAAGAATGGCCGGCAAGGCATCGATCACATGCTCGATGCCCTTGTCGCGCGACAGCAGGCCGAACGTCAGAATCACGGTCTTGCCGTCGACTCCCAGTCGGTCCTTGCTCGCCGCATCAACCGGCACGTGCGGGATCCCGTGGGGGATCAGATCGATCTGATCGACGGATATACCGTGCACGCGCGTGAGCAAGTCTGCGCCCGATCTGCTCATCACGACCAGACGCTCCGAGACCCGCGCCAGTTCCTCGATCACAGCGCGCTGCGCCGGATTGGGTGCCGAGAGCACGGTGTGAAGCGTCGTGACGATCGGCATCCGGAGCTCCCGCAGAAGGGCGAGAACATGGGCACCCGCCTTGCCACCGAAGATGCCGTACTCGTGCTGCACGGACAGCACATCGACGTGATTGACGTTGAGGAAGTCCGCCGCCCGGCGGTACGAGCCGACGTCGCCCTCGCTGATCTCGAACCGGACTCGAGGCGGATAGGTGTGTCGTCGACCGGCATCGTTCATCGCGAGCACGAACGTGTCGACATGCGGCAACTCGGTCGCCAGCGCATCCGTGAGGTGCGTCGTGAATGTGGCGATGCCGCAGTGACGCGGCAAGTGATTGCCAAGGATGGCGAGTCTCTTCATTGCCAGGGCGTCGCGTTGATGGATGACGTCGATTTCAATCCATTGATCGTAGGGGAGCCGACCTGGGAAGGCTGTTCACTTTTGCACAGCCGCTGAGTCAGAGGCACCCGGATGCGTCACCGAAGGGAGAGTCGGTGTCAGTTCGTCAGTACCGCCGGATGATCGAGCGAATCGGCAACCGGCGACCACCAACGGGCGGAGACGCCGCAACGCTTCGAAGCCGCAGGTCGGGGGGGCAGACTCCCTTCGGGCGCGGGTCCGTCAACTCGTTCCGGAACGAGTTCGAGGGGGCGGACACTGCCCGTCAGCTGGTTGCGTCCGGTGATGCCATCACAGCCGAACCGCGTATCGAGTCCTCAGTTCGGCGTGTACCAGATTGGTGACGTATAGGCCCGCTCCTGGATGCTCGCCGGCACATCCGTCGGCAGGGCGACTCCGAAGAACTTCGCGTCATAGGTCGTCCAGCGCGGCGTCGGGATCTCCAGCACGCGCACGTAGTAGAAGGCGCGCTGCTTCGGATCGAACCCCGGGTCCTTCCAGACGGTCGACAGCGCTGGCGCCCCGATGCTGTTGTCGTAGGTCGCCGCTTCCACGTTCACGGTGTTGCCAATCGGTGGCAGCTTGCCATCCGAGCCGGGCTTGCGATTACCCGCCCACACCGCGTCGAACACCTGCTCATGCGTCTTGCCGCTGGCGTCAAGCCAGCCCTTCACCACCTGCACCCGGTCCAGGTTCGCCCAGTCGGGGTCCTTCATCGCCTGTATCAGCAGCGTCGGCGCCTTGCCGGCGGGCGCCTTCCGGATGTCTCCCCCCATCGGCACACCATTGGCGTAGGCGTAGTTGGCGAGATCCCCCCGCTCGAGGTCGTCCGGCGCGAAGCCATAGCCCGCGAAGACCCGCACCCGGATCCGTGTGCCCGTGGTGGCGAACACCTCCTTGCGGGCCATCGCGTCCCAGATGTCCTTGCGCGAGTTGCTCCTGGCCCAGACCGCCGCCAGGCCCGAGGCACTGGTTTCGCGCGCCAGATGCTGCTGGCTGCGCGGCCGGCCTGCCGGAACCCGTCCGACGATGACTTCATCGAATCGCACAGGATCAGCCGCCGGCTCCAGAACGGCGACCTTGCCGAACCAGTTGTTCTCGGTCGTTGTCGAAAGCCCCGTGTGGGAATCTGTCGAGCCGATCAGGCCCATCTTGAACGGATTGGCCCCCAGCTTCGACTCATAGGCAAGACCACGCTTCAATGCTTCGCGCGTGTATTCGCGCGGCAGCATGTCTGGCGTTTTCAGGTCTGGCCCGAAGCTGCCGCGGTCGAAGCGTTCGAACGCGGCGAACTCGTCATTGGGCGACAGCGCCGGGTGGGTCTCGCCGTCACCCTTGGGCTGGGTGGTTTCATAGATCGGCTCACGCGCCATGCGCCGCAACGCATAGTCCGAGTCGATCGGCGTGCGCGTGGTCAGGGTCACATCGTCGAACATCAGGCCGTTGGACAGATTGCCATTGTGCGGAATCGCAAGCATCCGCCCACCGGTCTTCTTCTCGTACCGGTCCATCCACTTCCACAACTCTTCCGGATCGCCCGTGTCGTAGTAGGAGAGGGGAATGATCTGGTCGGCGAAGCTCTTGCCGTCGCGGAACAGGACGTTGCGGTGCAGGTTGCTGCCATTGGGCCCGCTGGTCCACTCGAACCCGATGATGGTCGTGAACCGACCGGGTTCATTGTATTTTTCCGCCGCAGCGGTCAACCGCTCCCAGACCGGCCGTGCGATTTCCTCCTCCTGGCCCTTGAACGGGTCTTTCAGTTCCTGCATCGCCTTCAGCCACATGTCGAAGGCCTTGCTCGCCCCCTCAATCGTTCCCAGCTTCGCGTAGTCATGCGCCTGCTTGCCCCAGGCGTTCTTCAGGAGCGCCGGCGTGGATTCCGCGATCATGGGCGCCAGCCCCAGATTCTCGGCATGGTCCGCGATCACGAGAAAGTCGTACGGCCGTTGCAGGCGCACCCTCAAGCCGGAGTTGGACTTCACTTCCTCACCACGGGCAAAGCGGTAGGCCGTTTCCGGATCGACAATGGCGCCAACCATCCCGGCGTCGGTCGAATAGCTGGTGTGAAGGTGAGTGTCGCCGTAGTACGGGCGCATCCCGTCGTCGGGCGCCGGGCTGTGGTCGCCGTCCAGGTAGGGCGAATAGTTGGCCCCGCTCGCCGCGGCCGCAGGCGTATCGGATTGCGTCGATACGGCGGGCGCCGCCGCCCGCTCCCCGCAGCCGGCCAGCGTCAGGGCGCAGCCTCCCAACAAGAGTGCCAATCGTGGATAGGACATGGTCTGCTTCCCTCGGGTTCTGATTCACTCGACGTTCGTGCCCCGCCGCGGAGCCGGTCCGGTCCGTGACCCGCGGACCCTGGTCTGGCTCCAATGGCGTTACGAGCTACTTCGCGCCTGACGCGCCCTCGATCATCTTCTGGAGCGCGCCGATGCTCCATGACCCGGCCGTCTGGCTGGGCGGGAATTCCTTGAATGTCTGCAGGAACCTGGTCGGAACCCGGTTGACGTAGCTGATGATGAACGGGCGGCTCAGGAACCAGTCGTCGTAGGTGTTCGCGTTGTGCTGCGCGCGCTCGTACGGGTCCCGCCGGAGGTTGAAGACGAGTGGCACGCGCAGTTCGACGAACGGCTCGCGCCACACGCCAAAGCCCTGGCCGCGGTTCTCCAGGTATACGACCTTCCAGTCGCCGCGCCGCGCTGCCACGACCCCGCCCTCGTCGTTGACGTAGACGAACTCCTGCCGCGGTGACGCCTTGGCCGCACCCGTCAGGTACGCGAGTTGGTCGTAGCCGTCGATGTGGTTGCGGTACCGCCGGCCGTTCAGCTCGACGCCGGTCTTGAGCTTGTCCTTGATCGCCGCGTCGCCCGCGATTGCGGCGAATGTGGGCAACCAGTCCTCGTGCGCCACGATGCCGTTGAGGGTGACGCCGGCGGGGAAATGGCCGGGCCAGCGCACGAACGCGGGAACGCGGTAGGCCCCCTCCCAATTCGAGTTCTTCTCCGAGCGGAACGGCGTACTGGCGGCGTCCGGCCAGGTGTTGAAGTGCGGGCCGTTGTCGGTCGAGTACTGCACGACCGTGTTGTTGGCGATGCCGAGGTCGTCCAGCAGCTTCAGCAACTGGCCCACCTGCATGTCGTGCTCCACCATGCCGTCCTGATACTCGTCGCCGCCCTTGCCGGACAGGCCGCGGTGCTCGGCCTTGACGTGCGTCCGGAAGTGCATGCGCGTGCCGTTCCACCATACGAAGAAGGGCTTGCCCGCCGCATGCTGGCGCTTGATGAAGGCGATCGCCGCGGTGACCGTCTCCTCGTCGATCGTCTCCATCCGCTTCCTCGTCAGCGGGCCGGTGTCCTTCGACGGACTGCCCGCCCTTGCCGTCCGCGAACGCGTGGATCACCCCGCGGGGGCTGGTGTTCTTGCGGAACTCCTCGTCGTCGGGCCAGTCCTCGTTCTCCGGTTCCTCTTCGGCGTTGAGGTGGTAGAGATTGCCGAGGAACTCATCGAAGCCGTGCATGGTCGGCAGGTGCTCGTCGAGGTCGCCAAGGTGGTTCTTGCCGAACTGGCCGGTCGCATAGCCGAGGCTCTTCATGACGGTGGCCATCGTGACGTCGGTTTTCTGCCAGCCCTGGACGCTCCCGGCGGTGCCCACCTTGGTCATCCCCGAGCGCACCGGCACCGACCCGCCGACGAAGGCGGCGCGACCCGCCGTGCAGCTCTGCTGGCCGTAGTAGGTGTTGAACGCGACGCCGTCCTTCGCGATGCGGTCGATGTTCGGCGTTTCGTACCCCATCAGTCCGCGGGTGTTGTGGCTGATGTTCGAGATGCCGATGTCGTCGCCCCAGATCACCAGGATATTGGGCCTGGTGGCCTGGGCGTGGACCGGTGTCAGGCCTGCCAGAATGGCCGCCACCGTGAGAATCATCCGCTTCATGTGCATCGCTCCCGTTCCCGTTCCTCTCAACTGTCGGGCCTGCCGTCCTGGCGCCGGGGCCGCGGCATCCTCAGAACACCCAGGTGCCGATGACCCGCGTCATGTGCCCATCCGGCCCGCCGTCGTTGCGGCCAACGATCCCCCCGTAACTGACCTTCACCGAAAGGCTCCGACTCAGCGTCACGTTCACGGTGCCTCCGAGTTGAATGGCCTCCTGCCGGTCGTCGGCCGCGACCCCATCGGTCGTCGTCTCGCCGCCGGCGATGTACATCCCGTCGAGTGAGACCCACAGCGCCCGGGCGACGTTACGCGTGACGTGGGTTTCGAGCCTGAACATCGCCTTCTGCTCGCGCCGGTCCGCCGCGAACGGGGCGTCGTTGGCCGAGTAGAACGTCACCGTGGGCAGCAGTTCGATGGTCGTGAGCCGGGGATCGAGATAGGTGCGGCCCATGTAGTAGCAGATGGGCGCACCCAGCTGGTACGCCCAGCGGTTTGCACCCAGGTTCACGACCTTCGAGGACGAATACTCGCCGATGGGCGCGAAGACCTTGCCCAGGACGCCGAGCGAGAACCCGGGCTCGAATGCCGCGTAGTCCCGTGGCGCGAGCGCCGGCGACCCGACGAGGTTGTGGACGATGCCCACCGCCGCGTCGGCAATCCCGGAGCTGCTGCCCGACAGACGCAGGCCAGGCCCGTACTCCGCCACGCCAGACACCCCGCCGCCAGGCAGGACGGCGAAGACGCCGCCGGAGCGGCCGGCGATCGCGATCGGGTGCATGTACAACACGACCGCGAGATTGATGTCGATCGTGCCCCTCGTCACGACGCTGGCCGGGTCGGGCAACTGGTTGCCGCGATCGAAGATGCCGTACAGACTCAGGACGTGCGTGCCGTCCGGCACGTTCTGATAGACGCGTGGCCCGTCGCCCTGCGCAAAGGCAGCCCCCGCTGACAGGATCACGCCAAGGACCGGCGCGACGAGCCTCGTGAGGCACGAAGCGGGGTGGACAATCCTGACCATGTGGGCACTCTCGAGGATGGCAAGCCGATCGCGACGATGGGGGAGGTTAGCAGGGGCGACGCGTATCGTCCAATGCATCGCGTGTGGTGACGCGATACGCTTCGCGTATGCCCATCGAACTGCGACTCCTCGAGCACGCCCTGGCCGTCGGCCGCCACCGGAACTTCGCGCGAGCGGCGGAGGCGCTCGGCCTCACACAGCCGAGCGTGTCGCGCAGCGTGGCGGCGCTCGAGCGCGACCTCGGCGTCCGGTTGTTCGACCGGACCCCCACGGGCGTGGTGCCGACCACGCATGGTCGGGTGCTGCTGGAAGGCGGCGCATCGGTGGTGCAGCGCGAGGCGGACCTGCGGCAGTCGATCCGGGCGCTGACTCAACTCGACGACGGCACAATCGAGGTCGCCTCGGGACCGTATCGCGCCGAGGAGACCGTGGCGACGGCGCTGGGGCGCCTGTTACGAGCACATCCGCGCTTGCGCATCCGCTTCGTGGTGAGCGATCCGACGGAGGTCCTGCGCGAGGTGCTCGCCGAGCGGGTCGCGGTCGGCGTCGCGGGCCTGCCGGGGCTGGATCGGGATCCACGCCTGACGGTCGAGCAACTTCCGGTTCGCCGCTACCACTTCGCGTGCCGACGCGGGCATCCGCTGACCAGGTTACGGTCGCCGTCGCTGGCGCGTATCCTCCAGTACCCGCTCGTGACGACGGTCCTGCGCGGCCCTTCGGCCGCGGTGTTCTTGAGCCGGGACATCGCGTCTGCCTCCGACACGCGAGGTGCGCGCGACGCCCATCCGGAGATCCTCGTGAACTCCGTCGCGGTCGGCCTGCGCATCGTGCGCGAATGTGATGCGATCTTCCCCGCAACGGCCGCCCACCTCGCCGAGGATCTCGCGGCCGGGCGCCTGGTCACGCTGGACTTCGACGGACCGGTCATGCGCCCGCAGGCCGCGGTCTTCCGCCTCCGCGATCGCACGCTGCCTCCCGCGGCGCAGGCGTTCGTGGATCTCCTGCACGCCGTGGAGGCGGAGGTCCCAACGGAGGAGACGACCAAAGGGCCGGCCGCGCGTCCCGTCAGGACAGGCCGGGCGTCGACACGTCGTCGGTGATCGCTCGGACCTCTGTTCCCGAACCCGTCACACTCGCGCTGTTCGGCGTCGGCATCGCCGGCCTGGCCGCGTCACGCCGGCGCAGGCAGTAATCGACACGGAGTGACGACCAGCCCGTCCCTGCCCGGGGCGGGCTCGTCGTCCTGGCACCGTGGCACAGCCGCGCATGGAACGCCGCGACTGTCGGTCGACTAGGTCTTCTCCTTCGGCGGGTAGTTCTTCAGCATCTTCTGCATCGCCTTGTTCAGGTTCTTCATCCGCTTTTCGGGCTTGGCCTTGACATCGATGGTCTTGGACGCCGTCCCACGCCAGACGAGCTGCTTCGCCCCGGGGTCGTACATGTCCAGGCTCATCGTGCCGACGGTGATGGTCGTGGTCGTGGCTGTCGTCATGCCGCCGCCGTAGCCGTAGCCGCGGTAGGGCCCGCCCCACCCCCACCCGCCGTAGCCGCCGGTGGTGTAGGCGTTCATCTGCTTCTCCTGGTCCAGCGCCACCCGGTACCCGATGAAGACATCTGCCGTCTCGGTGTCGGTCTTGACCAGGCCCTTGGTGGCCAACTGCGTCTCGACCGCCTTCTTGATCTGCGCGTCGGTGATGTCGTCGGGATACTGGACGCCCTCGATCGGCACCCACCGGTAGGTCTTGTACTTGGTGAAGTCGGTGCCCGGCATGAAGTTGTAGCCCACATCCTGCGCGTGGGCCGCCGTGGCTGCCAGGGACAGGGCGCAGGCCAGTGCCAGCCGCCCGAACAGGGTCGTCATCTTCGTCGACATCGGTTCCTCCTCCGGAACACCCGGGTTCCTAACACGAGACCACGAACCTCTCGTGCGCGCAACACGTTCAAGGTCGAGCGCGTCGACGGGGACCTCAGTGGACCTGTACGGGCCGCGGCGCGACGACCTGCTCGATCTGCGGGATGTCGAACTCGGCCAGCAGCCCGAACGTGAACATTTCGGGCATCTGCTGGGCCGAGACGTTGCGGTCGAGCACCTCGCGCAGCGTGCGCCAGCCGTCGTGCACCTGCACGCCGCTGATGGCGTCTGGCTCGAGCGCCGCCGCGACGGTGGCGATGAGGCTGGTGCGCGGTCCGCGCGCGACGATGTCGACGGGGCCGCCGTACCGGGCCTTCAGCCACCGTGCCGTGGCTGCGACCTGGCCGACCTGGATCCCGAGGGGGCGTTCCCCGAGCGCCGCGACGAGGAGGCCGAAGAGGAAGTCGCGCTGGCCGAGGGCCGACTCGCCGAAGTACCACGGGTCGAGGGCCGCGACGCGGCGCCCATCATCGAGCAGCCGCCGGGCATCGCCGCCGGCCTTGGCGCGGCCGGTGTCTGCGAGCAGCAGCGTGGTCCCGGTGGGCGAGGCCGGCGTGAGTTCGGTGACGGGCACGGTCCAGTGACCGAGGTGGAGTTTCCAGAAGGACGCCCCGGGTGCAGAGCCGGCCTCCACTGCGCGAGCCGTGTACGTGGGTGCCTTCACGAGTCGCTGGAGCCGGGCGCGAGTCGGTGGCTTCGGCGCCGGCAACGCGGCCAGGATGCCGCGCGCGAGCGTGCGGAAATCGGCGTTGTCGGCAGGGATGGGCACCGTCAGCGCCGCCACGTCCCTGATGTCGGCCGTGACGTCGATTTCCGTCGGGTCGAAACCCGCCCGCCCGCCGAGCAGGTGCGCGTGCAGGAAGCGGTAGAACGCCTCGCGATTGTCCCGCTCGTAGTTGTGTCCCTCGTCGTGGTTGACGTGGTAGTCGAGGCGCGATCCGGCGCCGCGCCGCTCGAACGCCGCGCGCGCCTGCTGCAGCAGGTTGCCGAGGGCGTAGTCGGCGCGGAAGCAGCAGCTGTCCTTCGCGTTGTAGGTGAGCAGGAGGGCACGGGGCGCCATGAGCGCCGTGAGGTGCGTGTAGTCGGCGATGGCGGCCAGGTCCGACGGTGTCTGCTCGGAGTCGCCGAGATCCTTGTCGGGCCACTGCGCACGCGTGACGTAGCTCGAGTAGCCGGCAACGGGGTTGGCCAGCGCGACGCGCGTGTCGAGCGCGCTCAGCATGATGGTCTGCCAGCCTCCGCCCGAGAGGCCGGTCACCGCCACCCGTGACGCGTCGGCGTGCGGGAGCGCGAGGCCGATGTCGAGCGTGCGCCGCAGCGACTCGTAGAACACCGCCAGGCCAGGCGTCCCCACGAGGTCGAGCTGGTTCATCTTGTAGTGCTGCAGGCCCTCGGTCGCGAGCTGCGTCTGGCCGATCCACTCGACGTTGATCGCGTAGAGCCCCTTCTTCGCGAGGTTGATGCAGCGCGCCTGGTGGTACGCGTTGCCCATGCCCGTGCCCTCGTGTCCGTTGAAGTTCAGGACGACGGGCGTGGAGACCGTGGGCGCCGGGACGGGCTCGTAGACCAGCGCCGGCACGTGCAGGCCGGGCACGGCCTCGAAGCGGACCCTGCGTACGCGGTAGCCGTCGGCCGCAATCTCACCGAACTCCTCGACGCGCACCCTCTGCGACCGCCACTCTCGGGCCCTGCCCCGGTAGACCACCTCGTCGAGGATGCGCTGGCGCAGAAGCCGCGCCTCGGTCTCCCACGCCGCGCGTGCGGCTGGCACGTGCAGCACCGGCACCCTGGAAGCCGTCCACACCTGCGTGTCGGCACGCGTCTGGCCCGGGGCCAGCACGGGCCGCGACAACGTGTCGTCCACGTCTGGCGGCTGAGCGACAAGAACGATGCTCGAGAGGACCATCACCACGGGCAGGAGCCGCATGGGGCGCCACTGTAGCCGAAAGGGCGCCGGACGCGGTACCTTGCCACGGCATGTGTGCGCAGCGGCATCAACCCGCCCGCTACCCCGGCAGGGCAGGCCGTCTGCCACGGGGCCTGAGGATGGCGGGATCCAACTGGCCTCTGATCGCGTCTCTGGGAGTCGAACTCGTGCTGTTGACATCACGGTCGTCCATGCCCGCGCGTTCCCGCCCGGCAAGCGTCGTGTGGCCACGGGCAGCGATCACGATGACCAGACACCTCGTCCTATGGGTGAGTATCCTGCTGATGGCCCCCGGCCCGGCCCTGGGCCAGGAGGGCGCATCGACGGCGGCCGCAGGCGCCGCATCGGCCCCTGGGGCGACGGCTGCCGCCGCACCAGAGCCCGTAGCGGCCCCATCCCGCCTGCGGCCGCAGTGGGCCGTGACCACCTTCGGCGGTTGGCTCACCGACGACAACATCGCGCCCGCCCTGCAGTTCCGGGCCACCCTGTTCGGGAACAAGATTGCCGGGGTGGCGGTGTCGCGTCGGCAGGCTCGCCTCTGGAAGGACAGCGAGTGGGGCATCGAGGCCCAGGCGGTCAAGCACTTCGGCGGCAGCGGCGAGCTGGCGCAGAATCACTGGGAGTTCAACGGGCTCTCGACGGGCTCCTGGAACAGGTTTCCCTGGGACGGCACGGTCGATACCAGCTTCGCGCTCGGCGCGGGGCTCTCCTGGGCCACCGAGGTACCGGCGTTCGAGGTCTTCTGGAAGGGGTCGAGCAACAGGCTCATGGCCTACCTCCTGTTCGAGGCCGTCGGCACCCTGCCGAGCCACCCGCAGTGGGGCTTCGTCTGGCGGGTGCACCATCGGTCGGCGGCCTACGGGCTCTTCAACGAGGACATGAAGGGCGCGAGCAACGCTTTCACGCTGGGCGTCAAGTACATGTTCGGGTCGCAGGTGCCGCGCCCGACAACGCCCTCAGCCCCATGAGAGGTGTGGTGCGCGACGACGACGGGCGCGTTCGGCGATGGCAGCACTCGCGACCGCAGTGTGACCGACACGGATCGAGGCAAAATGCCTCACTCTGTCCATGGTCTAGCTGTACACCCCCCGTGCGTCTGGTCGATCCTCGGACCGCAATGGGTGGGGGCGATTGGAGCCGGGCGGCCGGTGGGCGGGTGTGGCGGGTGATGTGGCTAGTGGCCGCGGTCGTCGCGTGTGTCGCGGTGTCGTCCGAGGTTCGCGCTCAGGAGGCGACCGGGACGCTGCTCGAGGCGTTGTCCGAGCGCATGGAGGGGATCCAGCCGGCCCGCGAGGACTTTCCGCGGCCAGGAGAGCAGCCTCGCGGAGCAGACGTGGCGGGCGCCATCGGTGACTCGTTCCGCCTGCTGTCGATGCAGCACGGCTTGCGTATTGCCATCGAATCCAAGACCCGCCGCGAACTCGGTGGGCCCTTCTTCAAGGACTACACGTCGTCGCTCCGCATGCCCCGGACGTGGGGAGACACCGACTCGTGGCTGGTCAACTACGTCGGGCACCCCGGACAGGGAGCGGCGTCGGCGTGGGTCTGGCTGCACAACGACGGCAGGGCCGATGCCGAGAGGCTGGGCCGGTCCAGGAGCTACTGGACGAGCCGGGCGCGCGCGCTGGCGTGGAGCGCGGCGTACAGCACGCAGTTCGAGATGGGGCCGTACAGCGAGGCGTCGATCGGCAACGTGGGCCTGAAGCCCGAGACCGTCGGCTGGACCGACTACGTCATCACACCCCTCGGGGGGATCGCGCTGGTCATCGTCGAAGACGCCCTCGATCAGCACGTGCTGAGAAAGCTCGAACGGACGACGTCCAGTCAGGCCCTGCGCGCCCTCTACCGTTCCATCATCACGCCCAACCGCGCCATCGCCAATGTGGCCGGCGGGCGGTGGCCGTGGCATCGCCGGGACCGGGGGCTCGACGAGTTGTGGTCGCGCCAGCAGCGCTACGGTCGTGCAGCCCTGCAGAAGGCCGCGACGGAGAATGCCACGGCGGAGACGGTCACGACGGGGGCTCCCGTCCCGCCGGAGAGCCCTCCGCCGGCCCCGGTTGCCGCAGAGCAAGTCGCCGATCGTGAGGACGACAGGAACTGAGCCCGGCCGATCGCGCCAGCGCCGCGACTTACCGCCCGGCCGTGTCGGCCGTCGCGAGTGTGTCGAGTTCCTGCTGCACCACGCGCCAGAAGGGATTGGCTCGGAGCCGCCCCAGCGCGCCGAGCGGCAGGACGATGGCGCCTTCCTCTCCACGCAGGGTCCATGAGCCAATGGACGGCACGCCGTTGGCTCCGCTCCCTGGCACGTAGCCGTACATGGGATCGTCTGGCGGGAAGGGCACGGATACGTGCCCGACGGAGACCAGATTCGAGGGCCAGCTGAGTCCAGGCGCCGTGACGATGGGATCGCGACGGCCCGGCGTGTACTCGCGGACCTCGATTTCGTCGGTGTCGCGCGCGCGGTTGGTCAGCAGCACGAGTGAGTGGTGGCGCGTGCCGGCGGTGAACCCTCCGGTGACCTGTTGCACGAGCGCGCCCGACATCGGCCGCCGCACGAGGTCGTAGCGCTGGTGGCGGTTGACGTCGAACAGGACGAGCCGGTGCTGTGCGCCGCGCAGGCGTCCGAAGACGACGTTGGGGACGCCGTTGGTACCCGTCGTCGAATCGACGGCGGACTGGAAGGCGACGATCGGCGGCAACTGCGCCAGCCGACCCTGCGCTTCGGCCTCGAGGAGCTGACGCTGCAGGCGCCGTGTCGCTCGGTAGACCTGTCGCGAGGCATTGACGGGGAACGACACGAACTTGTACGGGTCGTACTCCGGGCCGATTGACTGCCAGTTCACCTTCTCGAGGGCGCGGATGGGGAGTCTGGCGAACATGTCGAGGACTGGCGTCAGCGCGGCAGCCGGTGTCAGTTCCACGGCGGCCGAGAACAGCAGCACCCGGGTGGGTGCGCGCAGCGCGGGGTCGGCGCCGGGCGCGATGCTGTCGAGCGCATAACTCAGGGCCAGCGAGCCGCCCGTGGAATAGCCGGCGATGTAGAAGGGCAGCGTCTTCGGTACGCGTGCGCTGATGTCTCGCGCGGCGACCCGCATGGCGGCCGCCCAGTCGTCGTACTCCATGTACACCATGCCGCTCGGCAGGGTGCCGTGTCCCGGCAGACGAAGCACGGTGACCTCGAAACCCTGGGCGAACAGCGCGTCGGCGACGTTGTGCAGCGAGTAGGGCGAGTCGGACAGCCCGTGCAGGAGCAGCGCGGCGCCACGGACCTGCGCCGGCGTGCGCCGGCTGCTCCGGTTGTGCGGCTGTCCGGGTGCGAGCCGGAGGCCGGGGCCGCGCGGGTCGTAGCGGCTGCCGACGTAGAAGGGCGCATCGGTTGGCATCGCCGCGACGGCCTTGCGCTCCTCCTCGAACAGCCGGTCTTCCATCGCCATGTAGCCGGCGAAGTCCATGCCACGCTCGTCGTGCTCGGTGAACTCGCCTCGCAGGCGCGTCGTGTGCCACGGGTCCACGGCGGGCAGCATGAGCACCGCGTAGGCCGCAAAGCCAGCGGTCACGGCGAACAGCAGGAGCGCGGCCAGCATCACGCCGCGCATCGTCCATCGCCAGGTGACGCGGGAGATCCAGCGGAGGGCGCGCGTGATGAATTGGGGCTGTGGTCCGGGCATATGCGGGCAGGCGGCTCGCGGAAAGGGTACGCTGCGCAGTATGCCCGGTCCGCTGACCGGACGCGAACGCGCGAAGGAGATGTGCATGCAGTGGCGTGCGCTGTCAGTGCTTCTGGGGCTCTGCCTCGCCGGATGGCCGTCCGTTGCGCTGGCCCAGGGCACGGAGTCGACACGTCCCAACGTCGTGCTCGTCCTCACGGACGATCTGGGGTGGGCCGATCTCGGCGTCCAGGGGGCCACGGACATCCGGACGCCGCACATCGACAGCCTCGCGCGTGAGGGCGTGCGCTTCGCCACGTTCTACTCCGTTGGCGTCCTCTGTTCGCCGACGCGTGCCGGGCTCATCTCCGGGCGGTACCAGCAACGGTACGGCGTCGAGGCGGCGCTCTCCCGTCCGACGGCGGATGGCAGCGATCGCGGCCTCGCGTCCCGCGGCCATTCGCTGCCGCACCTGCTGAAGGCGTCAGGGTATGCCACGGCGCTGGTCGGCAAGTGGCACCTGGGTTACGTGCCCGAGATGAGTCCGGCGGCGCACGGGTTCGACTACTTCTTCGGGCTCAAGAGCGGGTATCACGACTACTACACCCATCGCGGCAACGGGATGGACCCCGACCTCTGGGAGAACGCCGAGCAGGTGCGGGTGGAGGGGTACACCACCGACCTCATCACCGAGCGGTCCGTGCGGTTCATCGAGCAGCACGCCGGGCGGCCGTTCTTCCTGGAGGTTGCCTACAACGCGCCGCACTGGCCGTACCAGCCGCCGGATCGACCGTCGGAAGCGCCGGGCAACGCGCGGCACGTCATGCCGGGCGAGCAGGTGGAGAGCACGCGTGCCGACTATGTCGCGATGGTCGAACGCGTCGATCGCGGCGTCGGCCAACTGCTGCGCACGCTCGATCGGCTCGACCTGGCGCGGCGGACCCTGGTCATCTTCACCAACGACAACGGCGGCGAGTGGCTCTCGGACAACGGTCCGCTGTTCAATCGCAAGTGGACCGTCTGGGAGGGCGGCATCCGCGTGCCTGCCATCATCCGCTGGCCCGGGCGGCTCCCGGCCGGTGTGGTGAGCGCGCAGGTGGGGCACACGCTCGACCTCACCGCGTCGATGCTCGCCGCCGCTGGCGCGACGGTGCCCGCCGACACCCGGCTCGAGGGTCTCGACCTGCTGCCGATGCTGGCAGGACGCGCTCCCGTCGTGCCGCGCACGCTGTTCTGGCGCACGGCGGTGGGTGGGCGCTCGCAGAAGGCCGTGCGCCGGGGCGACTGGAAGCTGGTCGTGGACGGCACCCACACGCTCCTCTACGACCTCGGCACCGACGTCGGCGAGCGGCGAGACCTGGCACGCAGCCGGCAGGATGTCGTCCGCGAACTGCGGCGGTTGCTGGAGACGTGGGAGCAGGACGTCGACGCGGAGTGGAAGGGTGCACGCCCGTCGCCGTCGGCGCCTGCGCCGGCTGGCGGCGTTGTCGGAGCCAGCCCTCCGAGGTAGGGCCGGCTCCTGACGGCAGGGCCGGCCCCACATCGCCATCGCGCCCGGCGCCGCGCACGGAGTGTTACACTGACCGACGGTCGTGACCTGCCGGGGCCCCCCGGCATCAGGTCGTCGCGGCATCTACGCGCCCGTAGCTCAGCTGGATAGAGCGTTGGCCTCCGGAGCCAAAGGTCGCAGGTTCGAATCCTGCCGGGCGTACCACGTCGCGCCGCGACGTGGTACGGCCACGGCAGCCTTCAGGCCCGCGGCTCCGCCCTGCGGGCTCGCCGCCGGGCTCGAATCCTGCCGGGCGTACCACGCCTACGAAAACAAATAGACACTTCGCTTTCAGTGCTTTAAGAGGTGTGCTCCTGCGCCTTTTGATGCACCACTGTGGTGCATTTCGCGACGCCTGCTCCGCGCTGACCGACAAATGACCGACAAATCGAGGCGGCTCGATGCGGTCTCGGGTGGTCTCGCGCGCCTGATTGAGGGGCGGGATGCGCCGGCTGATGGGGGTAGGGCCCGCTGCCGCTTGGTAGGGCTGGCTCTCCGAGCCGGCCGTCTGCTGCGGGGAAAACCTACTTGTCGTCGCCGACCGCGCGAAGCTGCCGTCGTCGCTCCCACACGCCGGTCATCGCTCGCCGGAGGTCCTCGTCGGCGATGTTGAGGTAGCGCTGCGTCTGCTTCACGTCCGAGTGGCCGAGCATCAACTCTCATGCCGGGCTTGGAGGCCGACCTCGACCGCGGTGGGTCGAAGGCGACCTCGTGGCTGTTCAACTATTCGACGGCGTGGCAAGGCCGGCCTGCGGTGCCATACGCCAGGGGCCCGCCGCAGCCGCGTCGTCCGGGGTAGACTGTTGGGCAGCTGGGTTGCCCATAATGATGAGGTCTGCGCCAATCAACCAACCCGAGAGCGCGCTCATCCGCACGAAGCTCTCGCGGCCGCCCGCGCGGGCCAGCTTCGTCGAGCGTCCGCGGCTCCTCGAGCGCCTGGACGGGTTGCTCGAGCACCGCGTCACGCTCGTGTCGGCGCCGCCAGGCTTCGGCAAGACGACGCTGGCCGCCCAGTGGCTGGACCGGCGCCGGCCGCCCTGCGCGTGGCTCTCGGTCGACCCCTTCGACAGCGACCTGGAGCACTTCATTCGCTACCTGGTTGCCGCCGTCGAGGGGGCATCCACGCACCGGCTCCCGGAGACCGCCGCCCTGCTCGCGTCCCGGGCGCGGCCCCCTTCTCGCCACCGGGTGGAGGTGCTCGCCTCCGAGATGGCCCGGCTGGACAGCCCCCTCGTGCTCGTCCTCGAGGACTTTCACGCCGCCCAGTCGGAGGGAGTGCAGCAGCTCGTCGAGCGGCTCATCGCGACGATGCCCGACCCACTGCACCTTCTCGTTCTCACGCGCCGGGACCCCCCCTGGCCCCTCGGGAGCTGGCGCGCACGGGGATGGCTCGTCGAGCTGCGTGCGCGCGACCTGCGGTTCTCCGTGGCGGAGGCCCGGAGCTTCTTCATGGCCGGACGACCGGTGTCGCTCTCGGACCCGACCGTCGAGCGGCTGCAGGAGCGGGCAGAGGGCTGGGTCGCCGCTCTACGGCTCATGAAGCTGTCCCTTCGAGACTCGACGGACCCGGAGGAGAGGGCGCGGGAGTACTCGGGCAGGGAGCAGGCCGTTGCCGACTTCCTCGTCGACGAGGTCCTGGCCGCCCAGCCGCCGGAGGTCCGGGAGTTGCTGGCCGCGACGGCGCCACTTCCGCGCTTCTGCGCTGCGCTGTGCGACCACGTCCTGGGGAAGCCTCCGTCCGCGCCTGCGGCCCAGGAGCTTCTCGCTCGGCTCGAGCGGAACAACCTCTTCCTCATTCCGCTCGACACCGACGGGAAGTGGTACCGCTATCACCACCTCTTCCGGGACATGCTGCTCGACCATCTGCCCGAGCTGTCCTCGCCGAATCACAGGAGACGAGTGGCCCGCCGCGCGGGCGAGTGGTTCGGGCGTGAGGGGTGGGTCGAGGAGGCCCTCCAGCTCTGGGTCGACGCCGGTGAGCTGGACGCCGCCGCCGATCTCGTCGCCGAGAACCTCCAGGCGGTGATCGACCAGGACCTCTCACGACACGTCCTGCGGCGCTGGCTGGAGATGTTCCCGGCCGGCGCCGAGCACGGACGTGTCCCCCTGCTGGTCGCTCACGGCTACCTGTGCATCACGACCTGGGACCTCCCGCGCCTCGGGGAGCTGCTCGGGGAGGCAGACGGACTGCTTCGAGACGAGGAAGCCCGCTCCGCGAAGAACAACGACGGGCGCTTCCGGGCCGACGTGGCCGCCCAGGGGGCCTTCCTCCACTACTGGCTCGACGACCCGCGGCAGGCCCTCGAGTCGGCCTCCCTCGCCCTGCGTCTTCTCGGGCCGCGCGGCGGAGGCCTGGCGCGGCAACTCGCCGTCCTCTACCAGGCCGGGGCCCTCAGGGCGACTGGGAGACGGGCCGAGGGCGTCCGGCTCCTCGAGCGGGCGGCCGCCGAAGGCCAGGCCGCCGAGAAGGGCCGGATCGGGACCTACCTCATGGGGGCCGCCTTCCTCCACCTGTACGCGGCGGACCCGGACGCGACGCGGAGCTACGCGCGGCGGATGCTGGCGGTTCACGAGACGCTCCCCATACCGGACTTCCTCCTGGGGAACGCGTACTACCTGCTCGGCGCCGCCGCCTACGAACGCAACGAGCTGGAGGAAGCGGCCGCGGAGCTGGGACGGGTCGCCCGGATGCGCTATCACACCTCTTCCCGTCTCTACCAGGATGCGCTGATCGGCCTCGCCCTCGTCGCGAAGGCACGGGGGGAGGCGGAGGCCCTGGCCTGCTATGCCGCCGACGCCCGCGCCTTCGCCCTCGAAGTCGGGGATCCCGTCTCTCTGCTGGTCGCCGACTCTTTCGAGGCGCGCCTGGCGCTCCGCGCGGAAGCGGGCCCGACCGCGATGTCTGCACCCACGCCCCGCGACGTGATGTTTCCCTGGCTCGAGGTGCCGTCACTCACCTACGCCGAGGTCCTCCTCCGGGATCCCTCTGACGAGGCGCGCGAGAGGGCGCTGCCCTTCATCGAGGCCGCCCTCACCCGGGCCGAAGCCCATCACACGGTGCGCCAGGCCATCCCGTTCTCGCTCCTGCGGGCGGAGGCCCTGGCCGACCGGGGACGGATGGCGGAGGCCCTCGACGTCCTCGCGGCGACCGTCCGGCGGGCCAGGCCTCTCGGTCTCGTGCGAACGTTCCTCGACCGTGGACCTCGAGTGGCCCGCCTGCTCGAGGCGCTCGCCGGACGCCGGGGCCGCGGGGGCTACCTGGGGACCCTGGTGTCCGCGGCCGGCGCGGGGGAGAAGCCCCCCCGCGTCCCGTCTCGCCCCGGCGAAGTCCCGGCCAGCCTGGAGGAGCCGTGGGGTGGTCTCAGTCGTCGCGAGACGGAGGTGCTGGCGTTGCTCGCCCAGCGGCTGAGCAAAAAGGAAATCGCCGAGCGACTCGGCCTCTCGCCCGACACGGTCAAGACCTACACGCGGACCCTCTACAGGAAGCTCGGGGCCAACCGCCGGCGGGATGCGGTGGCCCGGGCCCTGACCGCAGAGCTGATTCCCGACCCGGTCCTAGTCGGGCCCTCACCCTTCTTTCACCCCTTCTGGGGGCTGGTTCTCGGCCGGTCCGCCGACTAGCCTCGCTGTATCACGTTCCATCTTCCTGGGTCCTCCGCTTGACGGCCCACCCGCCGGGTGAGCCACCAGTTCATTGCCGAACGCCCATCTGGCTGGCCCATCCTCCGGGACACAGGGTCGGCAGGCGGAGGTGAAACGCATGCGTCTTGGCATCCTGATGGCTGCGGTCCTGCTGGCGCCGGCCGCCGCACTTCCAGCGGCTGCCCAGGATCCGCCTCCACCTCCGCCAGCCGACCACACGCTGTCGATGGGGCTGCCTGCCACGTGGCGGCCCGAGATCGGCGCCGGGTTCTACCTCGACCATGATGACGGGGCGAAGTTCTACGGCGCCGAGCTGCGAGGCAGCCTCTATCGACCGTTGATCAATCCCGTCATGGGCGTCGGGCTGCAAGTGGACGGCCTCGTCCGCGCGGTGGACGGGACCCGGCCCGGCGGCGCCGTCCGGCTGTCGATTCCCATCCGGTATCTCGGCCTCGCCTGGGGCTGGGAGTACGACTTCGGGCGCGGGACGGTGCAGCCAGTGTTTTCGATCTCAACGCCACTCAGGCGCGGCGGGCTGTTCGGCCAGGGCGACCGCTTCCATCTGGACCTGTCCGGCAGCACCTTTCGAGCGGGTTTCACCTTCCCGCTCCGCGGCTGGATGGGCACCTCACGCCCGACGGCCACCCGCGCCACGCTGCCCGATCCGCCGCGGCCTCTCGACGTGGCCGAGCAGGATCGCCGCGCGCTGGAGGCCCGGCTCGCCGATCTTCGAATCGCGGCGCGCTGGGTGAACGACTACACCACGCCGTTCATCGACCAGTGGAGCTCGGGCCGCTTTCTTGCCGGAGTGGACGAGCTGAAGGAGGCCATCGACCAGCCGGACGCGCTCTTCCCCGGCGGCCACACGTTCATCGGCGCCATCGACGCGTATCACCGCGAGCTGACGCGCGCGTTCACCGCGGCGGTGGGGGGGGACGCCCCGCTCGGCGAGCAGGTGACGGCCGAGGTGCGGCGCGTGCTGCTCGACGACGTGATCCTGCCCTACGACCGCCTGCTCGGCCAGCGCAAGCGTCACGATTCGCTCAACGGGCTGGGCGTGGGCGCCGCCAGCCGGCTGTCGCAGGCGCTGTCGGGCCGGGTGACCCCTGACCAGGCGACCGCGGTCGTGGCCACCTTCCGGGCCGTCATCGACATTCTCGAGCGCAACCGCCGTCACTCGCGGGGCCTTTGGGACGACGGGCGGCTGGTGTGGGTGCCGCTGCACTACGCGCTGCGTCTGGAGGATCACGATTCGCAGCAGGAGATCGACGCGGTCATCGAACGCGCGGTGGAGAAGCCGTTCACCGACGGGAACCAGGTCAGCTACGTCGTCAACCAGCAGTTCCACATCGAGGTGGCCCGCCAGATCCGCGAGGCGCGCGACTACCACGTGCTGTGGATCCACGACTTCAAGGGGAAGAACGCCGCCGGCGATCCGGATCCGGTGGGCTTCGAATTCGCGGTCAACGTCTACCTGAAGGCGCTCACCGGGGCGGTGCGAGAGTACGACCAGCGCGGCGTCATGACGCAGTACATCATCCTGCTCGACCAGTGGTTCTACGGCGGAAGCGACGCCGCGCGCTGGATGAAGCTGCTGCAGGATCCGCTCGACCACGAGCTGCACCTGCCCAAGGACTTCGCCCCGTTGGAGCACGATGCCCGCACCGTTCAGGACGAATTGCGGGCGGCCGTCGCCGGTTCGGCCCGCCTGCAGGCCGGCTTGAAGGCCTATGGGCGAGGATGGCTGAAGAACCAGGTCAAGGTCCACGTCAACATCACGAACCCGGCCGATCCGTCGTTCACGAGCGCCCACATGCTGTCGTGGCTCGTCCTGCTCCCCGACGACATGTACCGGGACCACCGGAAGATTGCGTTCTACGACGTCACTGAGGAGGACCCGGCGCGCGGCCAGGCCATCTTCGCCGGCATGGGCATCGCCCAGCACTACACGGGGAACACCTGGGAGGATCGCGGCGTGATGGTCCGCGGGCCGGCCGTCCTCGAGGTGAAGGCCGAGGCGCGTGGCGTGCTGCTCCAGCAGGGCTTCAGCGAAGACGAGATCCCGCGCGGGCTGAAGCCGCGCCCGCGGGCCGCCGACTACGACGCCAAGGTGGCCGCGCTCCGGCAGGCGGGGGGCCTCTTCCACGCGCGGGCGATGCAGGTGCACAACGCCACTGGGTACGGCCAGAAGTGGAGCTCAGTCGCGCGGGCCATGCTCTACGACCTGATGCCGGCCGGCGCGACGATCTTCATACCCGACTCGCTGTGGAACAGCCCGCTCTGGGCCTCGATGCTGGTCGGCAACGCCCTCCGCGGCGCCCGCGTGTTCGTCGTGGCGCCGGCGAAGAAGAACGCGCCCGGCTCGGGGGCCCTCGTGATGTCCCGCGCCCACGAGGTCTTCACGCGGTTCGTGCTCGTTCAGGAGCGGCTGCGGGGGCCCATCGAGCGTGCCGGCGGCAGCCTGAGGACCGGCGTCTACGACCCTGACGGGCCGATCGACCTCGTCAAGGAGCTCGGCAAGGTCATCGCCAGCGCGCGGAACCTCGACCCGGCCCTCCACGCCGCGTTCCCGTTCGATCCCTCGCTCGCGGCAGAAGTCGAGAAGGTCCGCGACGAGCTGGTGGCGAGCGGATTCACGATGGCGGTGCTGGCCCCGGATGCCGAGACGCGCGATCCCAAGATTCACCTGAAGAGCCAGCTGCTGGTCTCCCGGGAGGCGCTGGAGTCCCTGGTTCCGCGTCCGGACGTCGTGCCGCTGGTCGCGCGCTACATCCAGCTGCGGGCCGAGCTGCTCTCGTCGCTCGAAGGCAACCTGCGCGAGGCGTCCGCCGAGATGGAGGCCGCCTCGGCGAAGACGATCGCCGACTGGTGGGCCGGTCTCCCCGACGCGACGCGCGAGAAGGCCGTGGCGCTCCTGGCGGTGGGCTCGAACAACATGGATCTCCGCGGCCAGGTGATGGACGGCGAGGTGACCATGATCGTCGCGGGGCTCGAGGCCATGAGCTCGTACCTGAACACCTATTACGTCGCGAGCGTCACGACGTGGGTGAACTCGGTCGACGAGCTGAGCGTGATGATCCCGGGGACCAATGGTCTCGTGCGCTGGCTCGCGCGGTACGCGAAGTACGCGCTGTAGCGGCGTCGGATCCGACCAGATGACGAAAGGCGGCATTGCGGGGGAGCTTCGACGATCGAATCCCACCAACCGTTGACCAAGAAGGATGTGATCCCGATGCTGAAAACTGGAACACGTATGACTTGCGGGCTGGGAGTGCTCACTTGCCTAATAGCTTTTGCCATTCCAGCGCTGGCGCAAGAACCATTGGAGTCAATCCAGGTGTTTCAAGCATTCATGTTGATGATGACTCTGGTGCTGGGGTATTGCTCAAGACAAAGCGATAGAGCAACTGTGGCGTCACGTGGCAGGCCACTGGGAGAATGTCGGATTGAGTTCGTCGCCACCGTGTCCCCGGCGAACGGGTTGCTGGTGGAGTGACCCGGTCATGCGAAAGGAATTGGGTATGCCGACAATGATGACTACAATTCGTGCGCTTGCGTTCGGACTGGCCGTTCTGATGGCCGCCCCGGTGTCTGCACAGCAGGCTGCGGATACGATCTATTTTGGCGGCGACATACTGACGATGGAAGGCGCAGCGCCACGCTATGTCGAGGCGCTCGCGGTAAAGGACGGAAAGATCACGTTCGCCGGAGCGATGTCCGACTCAGGTCGCTGGAAGGGGCCGAACACAGAGGAGGTCAACCTCGCCGGTCACACACTCCTGCCCGGCTTCGTCGATGGTCACAGCCACATCTTCCTGCATGTCGAGAGCCAGGACTGGGCCGAGCTCTCATCTGCTCCTGTAGGCACGACCCGCAACTTCGACGACATCATTCGGGCGTTGAAGGACAAACAGAAGGAACTCGGCGCAGATGACACAGAGTGGTTGGTGGGCTCAGGCTACGATGAGTCCCTGCTCGATGAGAAGCGTCATCCAACAGCCGCTGATCTCGACAAGGCATTTCCCAACACGCCGGTGCTGTTATTTCATGTATCCGGCCACATCTTCATCGTGAACTCTGCCGGCCTGAAGGCCAAAGGCGTCAATGCGGATACACCCGATCCTTCGGGCGGCGTGATTGTGCGTCTGCCCAACAGCCGCGAGCCCAGCGGCGAGCTGCAGGAAAACGCCCGCTTTCCGTTTCTTGACGTGATTGTAAAGGATCGGCCCATCGACGAATCTGCGAAGAAGCTGGCGAAAGCTTTTGCGTATTACGCCCAAAACGGGGTGACGACGGTTCAAGAGGGCGGATTGCAGGAAACGCACTTGCCAGTCCTTCGCGCGGTGGCAGAGCGTGGCGAGATGACTCTGGATGTTGTGGGTCTGGTGTTCCAACCTGTGGCCGAGAAGTTGATTGCTGAAGGCAACACCAAGTGGGGTGTCTACGAAAAAGGCGTCAAACTGGCAGGCATCAAGATTACCATCGACGGCTCACCGCAAGGCAAGACGGCTTACCTCAGCAAGCCCTATCTGACGCCGGTGCCTCACTGCGATGGGGATTGCCGCGGTGTTTCAGCACTGACCGCGGAGAAAGTCAAGGATCTGATGCTGCTCAGCTACCGGAACAATGTGCAGGTGTACGCTCACTGCAATGGTGACGCCGCGATCGATCTGATGCTGGTGGGTCATGAACATGCCCTCGATCAGATGAAGGAGGATCCAAAATCAAAGGATCGCCGCACAGTCATCGTTCATTCCCAAGTCATGCGTCCCGATCAGCTTGATGCGTACGCAAAGTACCGGATCGTGCCTTCCTTTTTCACCAACCACACGTATTTCTGGGGAGACGCGCATCGCGCCAACCTGGGAGAGGAACGCGGATCCTTCATCAGTCCCATGCGCTCGGCAATCGACAAGGGTATCCGCGCGGCCAACCACACTGATTACAATGTGACGCCGGTCAACCAGATGTTCGTCGTCTGGTCCGCAGTGAATCGCATAACACGCACCGGTCGCGTGCTCGGGCCGCAAGAACGCATCACGCCCTATGAGGCACTTCAGGCGATCACCATCAATGGTGCGTACATGTACTTCGAAGAAGACAGCAAGGGTTCACTCGAACCGGGAAAGGTTGCCGATCTCGTGATTCTTGACCGCAATCCGCTCAAGGTGGAACCAATGGCCATCAAGGACATCAAGGTGATGGAGACTGTCAAGGCAGGGAAGCCTGTATTCACGCGTGATGAGCCTTAGTAGCCCGAGTGATCACGTGAGTGTGCAGCCGGGGCATGCGCCGCCCAGTTGCGGCAGTGGCGCGGCTGGACGACGCGTCTGGCCCGCTGTGGCCCCGTGCGGAGGGCGTCGCTGGTCCGTGGCGCGAGGCGGCGGGGCCGCTGCTTGACGAGCGCCCAAGCGTGCTCGATGGGGTTGAAGTCGTACGAGTATGGCGGGAGGTACCGCACGGTGGCACCGACGCTGGCGACCAGGTCCTGCACGCGCCGGCTCTTGTGTGCCGACAGGTTGTCCATGATCACGATGTCGCCGGGCCGCAGGACGGGCGGCAGATGCCGGCGCACCCACGCGGCGAACCGCAACGCGCGCAGCCGCCAGAGGCGGCTGGCCAGGGGAGCTCACCACCTCGTTCAGGACCGTCTGGGCCGCTTCGCCCCTGACACCCTCCCGTTCGTCGGGAACAAGGCCCTGCTGGACCTCTCCCGCCCCGGTCCTAGTCGGGCCCTCACCCTTCTTTCACCCTTTCTGGGCGCTGGTTCTCGGCCGGTCCGCGGACTACACTCGTTGCATCATGTTCCGTTTTCTTGGGTTTTCCGCTTCACGGCCCACCCGCCGGGTGAGCCGCCGACCTGCCGCATCCGGGTGCAGGGTCGCCTCGGACCGGAGTGGCCCGACCGCCTCGGAGGCCTGCGCATCTTGTCCACGGCCAACATGACAGCAGATTACCCACTCGGAATTCAACAGAGGCACTTTCAAGAACGAGGAGAAACAACATGAACAAAATCGTACCAAAAGAAGAGCTGGTCAAAACAATCGGGACCAAGATTGAACCAACCGATTGGATTGAAGTGACGCAGGAACGCATCAACGAATTTGCCCACTGCACGGGGGATGACTACTTTATACATGTTGATGTAGAAAAGGCGAAAAAGACTGATTTGGGTGGAACCATTGCTCACGGCCTGTTGACGCTGTCGTTCCTACCTTATCTGATGAAGAACTTCCCACAACCCGAGGGTATGACCCATGGTCTGAACTATGGGTTCGACAAGGTTCGTTTCCTGGGCATTGTGCACTCAGGTAAACGGGTACGCGTGCACGGCGAGGTTCTGGATGTCGTGTGGAAGGATGAGCACAACTGCAAGTTCAAGACTGCCGTGACCGTTGAAACCGAAGGTGAGGAAAAGCCAGCACTCTACGCCGAATGGATCCTGTACTACGAAACCAAAGACTAAGATTGCCGCTGAATCTGCTCGCTCACCAGGTATTACAGGGTGAGCGAACCATCATCTAAGACAACCATCATCCAAGGAGACGTACATGACAGATACTTCCAATCTTCCGTTGGACGGAATTCGCGTTCTGGATTTCACACAGGCCGAGCAGGGCCCCATCGGCACTCTACAGCTCGCTGATCTTGGTGCCGATGTTATCAAGGTCGAGCGCCCTGGCGTGGGTGATCTGAGTCGGCATACCGTTGGCGGGACATCTCTAGAGGCGACGAACAATCCGACGTATGTTGCCATGAATCGCAACAAGCGTTCGATGGAAGTCGATACGAAAAGCGAAGCCGGAAAGCAGATCATCTATGCTCTCGTCAAAGAGATGGATGTGGTCGTAAACAATTTTCGCCCCGGCGTGATGGACAAGCTCGGCTTCAGCTATGAGAAGCTCAAAGAGATCAATCCACGCATCATTTATGCGGCCGCAACAGGCTACGGACCTGTCGGACCATATGCCGAAAGACCCGGGCAGGATATGGTGGCCCAAGCCATGTCGGGTGTGATGGCTGTAACTGCGGACCCGTCGATTCCATCATCGATTTATCCGACGGCCCTCTGTGATTATACCGGCGGAATGCATCTCTGTCAGGGCATCATGGCCGCGTTGATTGGGCGGGACAAAACCGGTGCTGGTCGAAAAGTGGAAGTGTGCCTTTATGACTCCATGCTTGCGATGCAAACGCAGGAAGCGGCCTACTGGAACAAATATCAAAAGGTCCTGAACTGGGCGGCAATGCCACTCGCTGGTCACTTCGAGGCCAAGGATGGGCCAATTGTGGTGATTGGAGCGTTCATGCCCAACCCGCTGAAGGCCATGTGCGCCGCGTTCGAAATCGATGATCTTACCATACCCTATCCAGATATGGCTTCTCAGATCAAGAACAAGGCGCTCATACAGGATACACTCCGCAAGGAAGTTGCCAAATACACAAGGGACGAAAATCTGGCACGTCTCGAAGGGCAGGATGTACTTTGTTCCCCGGTCCGGAAATTGAGTGAAGCACTGGAAGACCCGCAAACGAAGATAAACAATATGCTTCTCGATCTGGATCACCCGGTTCTTGGCAAACTGACGTGCGTCAGTTGCCCCATTCATATCAGTGACGCCCCTGTTACTGTGAGAATAATGCCGCCACTGCTCGGTGAGCACACCGACGAGATCCTTCGCGAATTCGGGTTGGCCGCGGGCGACGGTAAGTAAGCGCGCCGGATGAGTGTCCTGTGTGAGACAAGTGACGGCGTACCCTGGTTGCGATTGATCGTCCAACGAGGATGAATGCAATCGATACCTCCAGCCGCAGACGCGGCTGGAGGAAATCCGGGATCAGATCAAGCTAGCAGAAACGCAGACCTCCAAAAGAAAGTGATGAAGACATGGCTACAACGTATGAAACGATCAACACGTATGAAAAAGACAATATCTTCTATTTGGAAGTAAACAGGCCCGACAAGCTGAATGCATTGAACAAGACGGTGTTGGATGAGATGTTGGATGCGATACAGAGTATCGATGTTTCAAAATACAAGGGCGTCATTCTGACAGGTGCTGGAGAAAAAGCTTTCATGGCAGGTGCAGATATTGCTGCCATGTCTGAAATGACTCCGCAGGAAACACAAGTCTTTGCCGAAACAGGACAGGCCGTCACCCTGGCCATGGAAGACCTGGCCCTGCCTATGATTGCCTGTGTTCATGGCTTTGCACTTGGCGGTGGATGTGAAATGGCAATGTCTTGCGATTTCATTTTTGCTTCGAAGCAGGCAGTGTTTGGACAGCCTGAGGTCAAATGGGGTGTGTTGCCTGCTTTTGGTGGAACCCAAAGACTTCCAAAGTACATTGGTCGAAACCGGGCGAAAGAACTCATCTATTCGGGCACTTTCATAGATGTTGACAAAGCCTATGAGTGGGGATTGGTGAATAGAGTAACAGATGATAAAGCAAGCTGCCTGGAAGCAGCAGTTGAGTGCTTGAAAGTCATAGGAAGAAATGGTCCACTTGCCGTTGCAAGTGCAAAACAGGTCATGAATGCTGGAAATGATATGTCAAATAGGGATGGCATACACCAGGAAGCATCGGTCTTTGGAGTAGTTGCTAACTCTAATGACAAGGCGGAAGGGACCAAAGCATTTGTTGAGAAAAGACACCCAGTGTTCACGAGAAGCTGACATGATCAGCGCGTAACTCACATACGAATCATAGCTACTGGAGGAAGACAAAAGTGAGTGACCAAAAAGTACGCGTGGAGATCTCTGGCGGCGTGGCAACCGTGGTCCTGGTTAACCCGCCGATGAACGTCATGACACTGGATATGAGACGCGAGTTGGACGCGGCCCTGACCCGCCTGGAGGCTGACCCTGCGGTATCGGCGCTTGTACTCACAGGCGACGGTGACCGCGCTTTCGGCACCGGCTCCGACATCAAGGAGTTTCCCGAACTGTTGGCGGACGGTGCCGTCGTGTCTCGCAAGCTCGCTCCTGAGAACGAGACATTCACCAAGTTCGCCAATTTCCCGAAACCCACAGTCGTGGCCATTGAAGGCTATGCGCTGGGCGGCGGCATGGAACTCGCAGCCGGCGCCGACATCATAGTGATAGCCGAAAACTCAAAATTCGGCGTACCCGAAATAAACCTTGGCGCCATACCCGGCAGTGGAGGCTCAGTACGTATAACACGGCGTATCGGTATTGGCCGCGCCAGTGAGTTGTTCTTGCTGGGCGATATGATCGATGCACAGCAAGCGCTCGCGTGGGGCTATGCCAATCACGTCAAGCCCAAGGGCGAGGTGCTCGCACACGCGCAAAAGATTGCTGCAAGGCTTGCAAGTGCTCCGAAGCAGGCCATTTGTGCCGCCAAGCAGGTGTTGCGGTATGGCATGTACTTGCCCGAGGAGCAGGCAATCGCGAAGCTGCTTGACGTGCTCGATGTGCTACAGCGTACGCAGGACCTCCGCGAGGGAGCCGACGCTTTCATCAATAAGCGCAAAGCGAATTTTCAAGACCCGCTGGACACCTCAAAATTCGTTGGCTGCATGTTTCCAAAATAGACGTGCCCCGTACGAAACGGGGGGCGAAGAGACTCAGGTGGTGAGGCCTGAGTTGCCGAACGAAATGCGCAAGAAGGCCGAGGATCTCGGCCTTCTTGTCTTGGGTTTGCAATGAACCAGTCAATGAATAGCGACGAGGAGCATGCTTCCGGAACTGCCGGACCACACGGCGAATTGCTCTTGCGCACCTTGGCCATGCCGGCGGATACCAATCCGAGCGGTGATATTTTTGGAGGCTGGCTGATGTCGCAGATGGACATGGCCGGGGCCATGCTGGTGCGGGAGCTCACCTGCGGACGCTGTGTCACCGTGGCGGTGGACGCATTCAAGTTTCAACAACCGGTCAAGGTGGGGGATGCGGTGGGTTGCCATGGGCGGGTGATTCGGATTGGAACCACGTCCGTGACCCTGAAGCTGGAGGTGTGGGTCACGCCGCGCACACCAACGGGCGAGCCCCAGAAGCCGAGGTTCCAGGTGACCGAGGCCATCTTCACCTACGTGGCGGTGGATGAAGCCGGAAACAAACGACCGGTGCCGGACTCGGCGCGTGCGGCCGGGTAACCGAAACGGCGATACTCCTTTCGTCCGGTATCGAGACTCTGGTACTCGGTCAGGCTGCATTTCAGTTGGCGATTCAAGCCTCGTCCCGGGCTCCAAGTCCGATAAGCACTCGCTATGGCAAGTCAGCGGGCAGGAGAGGGTCCCGTTCCTGGGCCTGGCTCACGAGCCTGCCTTGCAAGAGCCTGCCTTGCAAGAGTCTGCAGGTCGGTTTTCCCGGTCCCCAAGAGCGGCATCTCGTCGATGAAGTAGATATGGCGCGGATGGGAATACGCGGGTCCGCGCTCTATGTAGTAGTCGATGAGTTCCTTCTCGCCGAGCTTCGACCCGACGTTGCGCACGACGAAGGCCACCGGAACCTGGCCCTTCACCTCGTGGGGGACAGGAACGACACAGACGTCCTGCACTTCCGGATGAGTGGCGAGGATGTTCTCGACTTCGGCCGGGAAGACGTTCTCGCCTCCCACTTGCATCTGGTCATCGACGCGCCCCCTGAAGGTGAACCAGCCGTCGGGGTCGCACGCCACGATATCCCCGGTATGCACCCAGCCGTCCCGGAAGCGCTCCGCCTGGGCGTCCGGCCGGTTGTAATACCCGAGGGCGTTGCACTCGCTCCGCACGACAAGTTCCCCCGCCTCTCCCTGGGGCAAAATGTTCCCGTCGGAGTCGATGACCTTGCACTCGAAGCCCGGAAGAGCGGGACCGATCGTGCCCAGCTTGTTTCGGCCGCGTGGGTTCATGGTGATGATGGGCCCAGACTCCGTCAGCCCGTAGCCTTCGATCACATCGACACCCGGCAAGGTCTGGACCAGTTCGTCGAGAAGCGCGCGTGTCATGGGAGCAGACCCCACTGCGATGAAATCGAGGCTGGAGACATCCACGTGCGTTCTTTGTCGCGCGGCATCCAGAATCAGCTTGTACGTGGCCGGTACACCGGTGGTGTACGTGCAGCCGTGCGTCTCAATCGCATCGATCACGCGCTCCGCGTCGAACTCCTTGAGAATGACCACCGAGCCGCCCTTGCTCAGGCACGGGAGGAGCCCCGCGCCAGTGGCGTTCATGTGGAAGAGCGGCGTCGACAACAAGACCCGTGAGTTCTCGTCGATCCGGTTGGACTCCGCCAGGAGCTGAGCGTTACGCAGTAGCCCACGGTGCGCGAGAAGAACCCCCTTGGGCCGTCCGGTCGAGCCCGAGGTGTACGCCTGGATGCAGACGTCGCTGCCGGCCGACCCATGATCGCAGCGTTCGGGCGAAGATGAGGCCAGCCAGTCCTCATAGCTTCGAAGCGGCCCCATGTCGGCATCGACGACGATACCGACCTCGGCAACCCCGTCGGCCAGGCAGGCGAGGACGGATTCGGCCATCCCGGCGCTGCCGAAGACGATGCGACTCCCACAGTCTCGAGCCAGATCGATGTGCTGCGGCGGCTTGAACTTGAAGTTGACCGGGACCGCTACGGCGCCGGCCCTGACGATACCGAGCAGGACTTCGGGGAAGCGGATGTCGTTCTCGAAGATGACGAGGACGCGCTCGAACCGCTCGACTCCGAGCGAGATCAGCCCATTGGCGACCCGATTGATGCGCTGCTCGAGCTCTGCATACGTCATCGACCGCTCGCCCTGGATGAGGGCGACTCGCTCGGGGTCCAGGGATAGGCCGGTGTTGCACAGCCGTGCGAGGCTGGACGCGTCGTCATCGAACATATCCGTCATCTCCATTTCACTCGCCCAACACCACGCCGAGGCCTTCTGCGCCAAGTCGAGTCTATGCAATAAGTGATAATGACGTCAAACTCATATGAAGACACAAAAGGCGCCAGTCGAGTTTCTTCGCCTCTGCCGAAAACGGCCTTCAGTCTACGACAGGCCTTGACGCACGATGGGTGATGAGGATGAAACAATGGCATTGAGCAAGGAGCGAAAATCGAAGCTCGAGAAAGCCGGATTCGGTGTCTCTGGCGAATGTCCGCCATTGTGCGCGATGGCGGGATGGCGCACGTGGTGTCTCATGACGGCGCGGGCGAGCCGGCTGTTGCCAGGAGGCAATCGGATGAGGTTTACTTAAAAAAGGAGATGTACACATGACCGATACTTCAAGACTTCCGTCAGACGGGATTCGTATTTTGGATTGCACGCAGGTCGAGATGGGTCCCTGTGCCACTCAAGTGCTCGCTGATGTTGGTGCCGATGTGATCAAGATCGAGCGCCCGGGGATCTGAGTCGGCATAACGTAGGCGGGACGTCTGTAGAGGCGTTGAACAATCCGGCGTATTGATCCTTGAATCGCAACAAGCAACTCTCGTAGCAATCCTGTTTGTGATTGCCGGCGAATTCCTGCTGGATGCGTTTCACGTATCGATTCCCGCTTTGAAGCTGGCAGGGGGACTTATCTTGGTGCTCTATGCACTCGAAATGGTGATGGGCAGCAAGTCACAAGAAGAGCCGAAGACCGACTCGGCGGCATCGACCAATATCGCCGTTTCCCCGCTGGCCATGCCATTGATGGCAACCCCTCAGGGTCTCGTTGCGCTTGTTACCTTATCTGCAGCCGCACCCGGAACGAGTGAATTGGTGTTGATGATAGGAGTGATACTCGGGGTCATGGCATTCAACTTCATCTTTTTTCTCGGCGCTCATCGGATTCTTGGCGCGATCGGCCCGGCAGGGCTTAAAGTGGTGTCAAGTATCGTGGGATTATTGCTAGTCGCTTTGGCGATTCAGTTGATGATTTGGGGTCTAACCCGGATAATTCATCAGCACGTGTAATCGACTGGTAACAGAAACGCCTCCGAGTGGTACAAAGGGCTTGTCGAGGGCCACTTTCCCCACACCGGAGGCGTTCTGTTGATCGACGATACCGTAGCACAGTCTGTGCTGTTCCCCGACCTGGTCGATCGTCCGCTGGTGGCGGCCTTCACCGAGGCCCACAGCAGCTCGGATGGCGGCGCCGTCCTGCTCAAGGCCGTCGACCGACGGCTCGGGCTGCTCGACCGGTTGGCTGCGGTGCTCACCGACCCGCGAGACGCCACGCGCGTGCAGCATCGGACGCGCGACCTGCTGGCGCAGCGCGTCTTCGGCATCGCGTGCGGGCACGCCGATGCGAACGACGCCGACGCGCTGGCCGACGACCCGATCCACAAGCTCCTCCTCGATCGCGATCCGATCGACGGGCTCCGGCTCGCCTCGCAGCCGACGCTCTCGCGCTTCGAGTCGCGCGCCGCGCCGCGCGCGCTGTATCGGCTCGGCGAGGCGCTGGCCGATACCGTGATCGCGCAGCATCGGCGCCGTCGCCGGCGCGTCCGCCGGATCACCATCGATCTGGATCTCACCGAAGACACGACGCATGGCGCTCAGCAGCTCGCGCTCTTCAACGGCTTTTACGGCGCGTGGTGCTACCTGCCGCTGGTCGCGTTTCTGACCTTCGATCACGAGCCGCGACAGTACCTGGTGGCGGCGCTGCTGCGCCCCGGCACCGCGCCCGCGCCGGTCGGCGTGCGCGGCCTGCTGCTGCGACTGCTGCCAAAGCTGTGGCGCGCGTTTCCGGGCGCGGCGATCCGCGTGCGCCTCGACGGCGGCTTTGCCAGTCCCGAGATCTTCACGATGCTCGAGGACGCCGGCGTCGAGTACGTCGTCGCGATGGCCAAGAATCCGGTGCTCGTGGCCGCTGCGCAGCCCAGCCTCGTGGAGGCCCGCGTGGTCGCCCACGTGCGCGGCACCTCCGCGCAGGTCTTCGCCGAGACCACGTACCAGGCGCAGACGTGGCCGCACGCGCGACGCGTCGTCATCAAGAGCGAAGTCGTCGCGCATCCGGGCCGCGACCTCCGCGACAATCCGCGCTTCGTCGTCACGAACCTGCCCGACGCGCCGACCGTGGTGTACGCGCAGATCTACGCCGGGCGTGGCGACAGTGAGAACCGGCTAAAGGAGCTCCATCACGCGATGGCCTTTGGCCGCACCAGCTGCACGCGCTTCTGGCCCAACCAGCTGCGCGTGATCCTGAGTGCCGCGGCGTACGTGCTGCTGCAGAGCCTCCAGCAGCACGCCGACCACACCGCGCTCGCCCACGCGCAGGTGGCCCGCCTTCGACAGGCCGTGCTCACGATCGGCGTCCGTGTCGTGCGCTCCGTGCGTCGGATCGTCCTGCATCTGCCACGCAGTCAGCCAGAGGCGGCCGCCTGGTGCCACGTCGCCCGGCGCCTCGGCGCTGCGTAAGCGCTCCTGAGCATGTGTCGCCCGACCCAGTGAGGGCGAGGTGTGCGTCGCGGACGGCCGCGTCGCCGCGGAGCCGCCCTCAGGCGGCTATGCGGGCCGCTGACGCGGCCCCCAGTAGCGCTTGCGACCGTGCCCACGGCCGATCACGCTCAACACACCGCGTCCACGGCCGACCGCGAGCTACCTCGTGAATAGTCCGGGCTAACCGATCTCGGGGTGCTGCAAGAACTTCCAGCCAAGGGCTGAGCTAAGGTTTACAATGGCGGCTGCGGGCTGCCAATTGATGACAAAGGTCGAACAGGTGGCTGCGGAGTACGAGGTCTTGGACTTCGTGGCGAAGTGGTCGGCGAAGACGGAGCTGCCGGCGAAGCGTGTCGTTGGCTGGCTAGGCGTCGCCCGAGGCAAGTTCTACCAGTGGAAGCAGCACTACGGCCGGTCCCAGGAGCACAACGGACAGTGCCCCGTGACCACGGGCTCGAGCCGTGGGAGCGGCAGGCGATCGTTGACTACTTCGATGCTCACCCCGTCGATGGGTACCGGCGCCTGAGCTCCATGATGCTCGATGACGATGTCGTCGCGGTGAGTCCGTCGACGGCGTGTCGGGTGCTGCGCGCCATCTCAATCGTCCGTCGAGCATCCTCTCGACTGCGTTATCCTGCCAACCCGAAAGTCACGTTCCCGCTGAACCAAGACAGGGACCAGTGTTTACAGGATCCTAAAATGATGTGTTTCCTACAGACTTCCCTCAGCACGATGCGCAGCCCCCTCGGCCAAGTCGGCTGTTGCTCTTGTCTGAGAGGCGAGCGAAACGCCCTCCTTGGGCACCTGTACTGTGCGGCAGACGCCCTGTTGTCACCAAGGCTGACAGTCACGCTACTGGCTGCGCTCGTGTTCTCTATGTGCTGGCAACCTGCCTTCGCGCAGGACCTTGACCATGACCCTCTGAGTGGACCCGACGCAGGGACCACTCTCCTGAGCGATAATCGCGAGGAGAAGGCGGATCTACTCAACATCAACCTCCTACAACCGTGGGAGAAATGGAAGGCTGGTATTGCCGAGAGCACAGGGCTCAGCTTCGGCGGCGATTACCTCGCAGTGGGTTTCGTCGCGACCAACAGCCTCGGCGACGACACCTCGGCCTCTGGGGTCTTGCGCGTCTTTGGGGGCTGGAACTTGCTGAACCGCGGCGCGGCGAACACCGGTAGCCTTGAGTTCAAGATCGAACACCGGCACGCCTACACCGACATCACACCGTCTGCCTTCGGCGTCGAAGTCGGGTTTGTCGGTACGCCAGAACCTGTCTTCAACGACGACGGCTCTCGCGCGACCACTCTCTATTGGAAGCAGGTCTTCGCCGACGACCGCGCTGTCCTTCGTGTCGGCTCTCTTGATATGAAGGAATATTTCGATGGTTACGCGTTGGCCAGTCCTTGGACCGGCTTCCACAATCTCGCCTTTACGATCGGCTCAAACACGATGATCACGTTGCCGGACGCCGCGCTTGGCGTGATGATCGGCGGCTATCTGACCGACCACATCTATGCGGCAGCCAGCATCATCGACGCCGGTTTCCAGCCGACATCCATGTTCGGTGGCTTCGAGACGTTCTTCCGTGACTTCAAGACCTTCAAGACCGCGGAGATCGGGATCACCGGAGGTGGCAAGCGATTTTTGTTCAACAATGCGCATATCGCGGTCTGGCAGCAGGATGAGAGTGACGTTAGCGGCGTGCAGAGCGGATGGGGCGTCAATGTGTCTGCCTCCCATGTTGTGGGCGGTCACTGGTTGCCGTTCTTGCGTGCCGCTTGGGCCCATGAGGGCGGGGGCCTTTACGATAGGTCGGTGAGCGGCGGTGTTGGATACCAGAGCAAGCGCGGCGGCACCCAGGTCGGCGTCGGACTCAACTGGGGCAGCCCCAATTCGGATACGTTCGGGGTCGACCTCGACGACCAGTTGATAAGCGAGGTCTACTACAGGATCCAGCTGACCGAGAACCTGAAGATCACGCCCAACCTGCAAATCGTCGTGAATCCGGCTTTGAACCCCGACAAGAATGCTGTCGCCTTGTTCGGATTGCGAGCCCAAATGACATTCTGATCCCAACAGAGGTCGACCCACGCGAGCGTCGCGAACTCCACGGCCTCGAGCGACCGCCACGGCCCCTTCCGTCGAATCACTTCCGTCTTGAAGAGCCCAATCACCGACTCGGCGAGGGCGTTATCGTACGCATCCCCTTGGCTTCCTACCGATGGCGCGATGCCCGCCTCCGCGAGACGGTCGGTGTACCGCATGGCGAGATATTGGGCCCCGCGGTCGCCATGGTGGACCAGCCCGGCGAGCGCGTCGCCACGCCGCGCGTAGATGGCCTGCTCCAACGCGTCGAGCGCCGCCTGGGCAACATTACGCGGACGCCGTCTTGAGAATCTCGTTGGTCCGCTTCAACTCGCGATTCTCGCGCGCGAGCGGCGCCAGCCGCTCGCGCTCACTCGTGGTCAGGCCCGGGCGCGGGCCCGTGTCTCGCTCCGCCTGGCGGCACCCACGTGCGCAGCGTCTCGGTCGTCGTGCCGAGCTTGGTCGCCACCGCCTGCAGCGCGGCCCACTCCGACGGGTGCGCGGGCCGCTGCTCCATCACCAGCCGGATGGCGCGCTCACGCACCCCCGGCGAAAACCGACTTGGACGTCCCATAGACCCCATCCTCCCAAGAAATGAGGTCTCCGAGAAAGTCGGTGCGCTTCAACCTCAGTCGGTGTGGTATTTGAAGGAGACTTTCAGTTTGACCCGATACGCGCTGACTTTGCCTTTTTCGATGGTCATGTCCTGCTCGAGTACTTCCGCAACGCGAAGGTCCTTCAATCTGCTCGCGGCCGTCTCCACGGCTGCGACCGCAGCTTTTTCCCACGACTCGGTACTGGATCCCGCAATTTCGATGAACTTGTAGACGCTTTCTGCCATATTCGTCTCCTCTGGTTTGATTCAGGTGTCTTGTCGCCTGAGCCACACTCGGCTCAGTATTGCTTGTATTCAGGTTTGCGCGTCTCGGCGAAGGCGGTGCCTGATTGCCCGAAATTTGACCGCAATTCTCCCCTGTCGTCAAGCCGACGACTGCTAGGAATTCGCTTTTTCAACTCCGACGCTCCGTCACCGCGCATCGCCCCGGGTAGGAGGGGGTGCAGCTGCCCAGGAGCATTTGCGGCTGACGCGCCGGCAGCACGGCCGTGTCCATGAAGTCGGACGTGCGCACGTTGAAGTAAGCCGAAATGTGGTCCTCTCCTGCGCGAACATCGGCGACGACAAGGCCAATGGCGTCAGGAGGAGCGGAAGCAGGCGTGGACAACTCTGTTCGCGTGGAACTGTCATCTGCGCGATTGGCAACTGGAAGGTTGGCTCGGGAGCTTCCTCTCCTCCATGAAGGCGAAGCGACGAGGAAACGACAACAAGCGTCAGCGGCGGCGGGACCGGGGTCCGCCGGGTGGAGATGCCCTTCTCACCAGTGCCCACCGCCGCTGTCGACCTCAGTCGGTGTTATATGTGAAGGAGACTTTCAGTGTGACCCGATACGCACTGACTGTGCCTGCTTCGATGGTCATGTCCCGCTCGAGTACTTCCGCAACGCGAAGGTCATTCAATCTGCTCGCGGCCGTCTCCACGGCTGCGACCGCAGCGTCGAGCAGCGCCCGGATCGAGCGCAGCGGATGGTCGGCCGGGCGCGGTCCTCGGCCGAGACGTAGCTGAACATCGCCGTGGGCTGACGGTCGGGCCCTCACCCTTCTTTCACCCCTTCTGGGGGCTGGTTCTCGGCCGGTCCGCCGACTACCATCGCTGCATCATGTTCTATTTTCCTGGGGCCTCCGCTTGACGGCCCTCCCGCCGGGTGAGCCGCCGACCTACCGCATCCGGGTGCAGGGTCGCCTCGGACCGGAGTGGTCCGACCGCCTCGGAGGCCTGAAGGTGACCGCCGAGGAATGTGTGTGCGGCGCACCTTGCGCCGAACTGACGGGGCCGTTGACGGACGAGGCGGCCCTGATGGGCGTCCTGGAGCACCTCTACAACCTCGGTCTGCCGCTCCTCGGCGTCGAGCGCGTCGGAATCGGGCGAACGGATGTGGCGTCCGTGACGACGGCGCGGCCCAGGGGTGAACGGACGAGACGATCGATCAACCCACCAGGAGAAAGCTGAAGGCGATGACGAACCTGTCGTGGTCCTGGCCGCATACACTGTGCGTGGCGGCGCTGACCCTCTCGGTGATGCCGACGGGCGCCCTTGCCCAGGACCGTCCGCTCACATCCGCCGCGGAGGACGGCGCGTCCCTGCGAGCCGAGATCGAGCGCCAGAAGGCGCGGCTCACCCAGGAGATCCAGACGCTCCACGAGCAGCTCCAGACTCTGCAGGAGCTCGAGCGTCGGGTCCTGGCCCTCGAGGCCGCCCAGCCCGGGGTGACAGAGGGCGAACGGGCCGGGCGGCAACCCGCTCTCGAGGCGCCGGCGGCGGGTCCTGCAGCCACGGCGGTGGCGCAGGCCACGCAGCTCCCGGGGGAGCCCGCCGCGACGATCCAGAACCTCCGCGACAACGACCAACCCCTGACGGGCCTGGACCTCGTCGACGACGATTTCCCGAAGTCGTGGCCCCTGTTCGGCTCCGACTACCGGATGTCGTTCAGGGGCTACGTCAAGCTCGACTACCTACAGGACTTCAGCGGCACGGGAAGCCGGTTCCAGTTGGTCACCCCATCCATCCCGGTGGACGGCACTCCCGAGGCCGGGGTCGGGGGCTACATGAACCTCTTCGCCCGGGAGACACGGTTCAGCTTCGAGGTGCGCAAGACGACTCCGGACGGGCCTCCCCAGAAGTACTTCGTCGAGATGGACTTCTTCCAGGAGAGCGCGGGTGCCTTCAACCAGTTTCCCCGGCTGCGCCACGCCTACTTCGTCTACGGCAACCTCGTCGTGGGCCGCACGTGGGGCATCCTCACCGACACCCGGTCGCTCCCGGCCCTCATCGACTTCGCCGCGGGGGACGCGCTGGCCGGCACCCGCGCGGCACAGGTGCGGTGGGAGCAGCGGCTGTCCAGTGGCCTCAAGTGGGCGGCCGGTCTCCAGATGCAGGAGTTTCCCGGCATCGAGAACGCCTTCGACCAGCCGGGCCGGCCGAGCCAGCTCCTGCCCGTCCTCGAGGGCCGCATCGAGCGCGAGTGGGGCTCCAGCTTCCTCATGCTCGGCGGAGGCGTGGGGCAGGCCCGGTGGGACGGGGAGGGTGCTGGCCCCGACGCGACCGCCACCCAGTGGGCGGCGGCCCTGAGCGGCCGACTCGCCCTGGGGCCCCGGGACTCTGTGGTCTTGAACTCCTCCTACGGGTACGGCTCGGGGAACGGCATCATAGCCTTCATCGGGCAGGGCGCCAGCGCCGTTCTCACGCAGCGCGGGACCCTCGACATGATGCCGGCCTGGAGCGTCGCCGTCGGCTACGGCCACCGCCTCACGGACACCCTCAGCTCGAACCTCCACTTCGCCTGGGCCGAGATCGAACCCTCGGAGTTCCGCGCCCCCGACGCCATGAAGGCGGGCGCCACCGCGCACGTGAACATGCTCTGGAACGTCACCCCGAACCTCACCACGGGCGCCGAGTTCATGTACGGCCGCCGGACGAACACCGACGACCGGTTTGGCACCGCCCAGCGCCTGCAGTTGATGGCGAAGTACGGCTTCTAGCGCGAAGAGCGGCACAGGCCCCGGTATCAGCTCCGCCCTCAGGTGGCGGCCGTCGTGCACCTGCCCTGGTCGAGATGTCGAAAGGCGTGCCGCTGTTCCACCTCCCACGTGTTGGGCGTGATACGGGATCGCGAATCGGAAATGCGGAAAGTGGCATCAAACAGGAGATGAAGAAGATGAAGACACCACTGCGATCAACGAGGCTGGCGATGGGATTGGCGCTGAGCCTGTTCTTCGTGATGACGGGATGCGCCGGGGGCGCGCCGGGCGGACAACCGGCGTCCGACCTCGACCTGGTGATTCTCAACGGTCGCGTGATGGACCCGGAGACCAACTACGATGCCGTGGCCAACGTGGGCATCAAGGACGGCCGGATCGCCGTGATCACCAAGGATGCGATCACGGCCAGGGAATCGATCGATGCCACCGGCAAGATCGTGGCGCCGGGCTTCATCGACACCCATTTCCACTTTCAAATGCCGATCGGCTACTCCCTCGGGTTGCGCGACGGGTTGACCAGCAGCATGGATTTCGAGATGGGCTGTGCGGGATCCTATATGGCGGAATGGTACAAGGCGCGCGAAGGTGTGACCCAGGCCAACTATGGCTGCGCAGTCAGCCACGAATTTGCCCGCGCGATGTTCATCGACGGGTCAAAGGGCGATTACATGAAAGACGGCCCCGTCGCCGCTTTGACAACCCGGGCGAAAACGGGCTGGAGCGCGACGCGCCCAACCCTGGAACAGGGCAACGCGATTCTCGAGGAGATTGATAAGGGCCTGCAGGCTGGCGCCCCCGGCGTCGGCAGCACCGTGGGCTACATGAGAGAGGGCGTCTCATCACGCGAGATGTACGAGATGCAGAAAGTCGGTGCACGTTATGGCCGCCCGACCGGCGCCCATACCCGCTATACGCTCGGCACCGACACGACGGAGAACAACGGCGCGCAGGAACTCATTGCCAACGCCGTGTCGCTTGGCGCCCCGGCGATCGTCCTGCACTTCAACAATGACGGCTGGCGGCTTGCGCACCAAACGATTATCGGGCTTCAGGAACAGGGCCACAACATCTGGGGTGAAGTCTATCCCTACGCTGCGGGTTCCACCACGATCAATGCTTCGTTCCTGGAGCCCAAGAGCTGGATCGACGTATTCGGCAGACGCTATGAAGACACCATGCTGGATCCGGTCACGGGTGAGTACTACACCCTGGAGACCTACAAGGCCACCGTCGCATCCGAACCGACCAGGCCGATCGTCATATTCAAGCAGCCCAAAGACAACGAGGCGAAGTGGCTGACGCTCAAGGGCGTGACCATGGCCAGCGATGCGGTTGCTGCCACGCCGTACGACGCCCCGTGGGATTACCCGATGGAGAAACTGGGCGGCACCCACCCCCGCACGGCTGGCGCCCGAGGCGCTACGATTCGCCTCGGTCGGGAAAACAACATCCCGATGATGCAGCTGATGTCGATCCTCAGCTACACCGCGGCCAAGCATCTGGGCGATACCGGTCTGAAGTTCATGCAAGAGCGCGGCCGCATCCAGAAAGGCATGGTCGCCGATATCGTGGTCTTTGACCCCGAAACCTTCACGGACAATTCAACCTACGAAAAGGGCGCCGTGCCTTCGACGGGCATGAAAGCCGTGATCGTCAACGGTCAGATCGTTGTGCGCGACGATGTGCAGCTTCCTGTCTTCCCCGGTCAGCCGATCCGGTTTGAGCCCGAAGCCAAGCCGCGCTTCGTGCCGATCTCGGAAGAGTCGTGGAACGCCGAATTCTCGACCGGTATGCCTATGCCATCTGACTTCTCGGGTGCCTTCCCTCAGAGCGTCAAAAAGTGATCCTGACACACCAACGCGAGAAGCTATCTGCCTCAGAAGATTGAGAAGCTGTCGCAGGGGTTGGTTGGCCGCATCGGTGTGGCTGCACAGGACATTGGCTCAGGATTGAAGGGTTAAGAGAACAATATGCCGACGACATCACATGTCATCCGCCTGATCACACTCTGTGTCTTCTCTACTTTGAGTGTGACCGCGTTTGCTCAAGAAGACCAGGACAAAGAGAAGATCGACCTGAAAGCCACACCCTTGATAGCGCAGGCGGCCAAGACAGCCGACGACATTGCCAAGGAGTTGGCGAATCCGAACACCGTGCTTGGGTCATTGAACTTCAATTTCGACTACTTTACGTTCAAGGGCGACCTGCCGGGTGCATCTGATCAGAGCGCAACTCGCGTGACCTTTCAACCCGTCCTTCCCATTCCGATCAACGGGAGTACCAACTTCTACGTGCGGCCCGCAGTACCGGTTGTGATTGCGCAAGACGTGCCGACAGCAGGCGGATTCGAGAATAAAGGTGTCGAACTTGGGGATATTGGCTTTGATGCCGCGTTGGGCAAGAGTCTTCCAGGTGGCTACGTTGTGGTCGGTGGTCTTGTGGGTTCCTTTCCCACGGCCACACACGACGCACTGGGGCTGAACCAGTGGTTGCTGGGCCCTGAGGCCGCTCTTGCAAAGATTTTCAAATGGGGTGTGCTCGGACTGCTCGTCTCGCATTCGTGGGACGTCGCTGGCGAAGACAGTTTTTCAACGAGTATCACCGGTGGACAGTATTTCTACGTGTATAACCTCACCAATGGCTGGCAAATCAGTGCGTCACCGACCTTTTCCTACAACCACCAGGCGCCCAGTGGACAGGAGGCCTGGACGGTTCCGGTTGGTTTCGGTGTGTCCAAGACCGCAATCCTTGGTAGCCGGCCCTGGAAGTTCGGTCTCCAATACTGGCAGTACGTCCAGCAGCCGGATGCGTTCGGGCAGGATTGGGAGGTGCGTTTCACCGTAACCCCGGTCGTCCCCTTGCCATGGAGTAAGAACTAACCCTGACATCCGCAGCGCCGCTCGTCACGCACTGTCAACATCGAATGGGACATTCCCGAAACGAGTCTCCCAGAAGGAGCAGTGAAAAATGAAAGATCGTCATGTCAACCAAGGACAGTCCGTTGGGGCCGCGATTGAGGGGGTCGTAACGGGGCTTGCCGGGCGCATAGGATTCGCGGCGCAGGAAATCGGCGGCGACGAAGTCATCGCGTTCAATGGTGATGAGACCTTCGCCATGGCCAGCACCTACAAGGTGGCGATCGCCACGGCCGTGCTGGATCGCGTGGACAGGGGGGAACTCCGTCTCGACCAACTGGTCGACGTTCCGTATGACATGTACGTCGCGGCGTACAGTTGCGATTGCCGAGACATTCCCCTACCCGGGATCCAGCTCTCGGTAGCGAACCTGATCGATCCGATGATCACAGAGAGCGACAACACGGCGACCGACGTCTGCTTGCGGCTGGTAGGTGGGCAGCAGCGGTGACCGAGAACCTGCGCAGGCTCGGGATCACCGATTTCAGGGTCGACCGGTCGTCCGCGAGATTCTCATGGATTTCTACGGCGTGCCAGTGGTCACCCCAGAAGCTATCGCCGAGGACATCCGCAAGAACCCGGCACTGGTGACTGCCCAGCTTGATCCCAATCCGGACTTCGAGGCGGATCCCCGCGACCACACATCGCCCCTTGCATACTGCAACTCCTGCTTGCCATCGACGGTGGCACGGCGATGAGCCCGGAAAGCCGCGAGTTCCTGCTGGGCGTCATGTCGCGCACGCGCACCGGCGCTGGACGTATCAAGGGGCTGTTGCCGATGGGAACGCCCGTCGCGCACAAGACCGGAACCGTAGGCGGAATTGCCAACGACGTCGGTTATGTCACGCTCCCCGACGGTCGGCGGTTTGCCATCGCCGTGTTCACGAACAGCAGCAAGACCTCCGAGTCCGACAGGGAACGGGCGATTGCCGAGATCGCCCGTGCGCTGTTCGACTACTTCTACTTGTCGCCGGTGGCGAAGCAATAGTTGGGTACACCTCGTGGCTATAAGCAGGACGATATCGCCACGATCTGGGCGGCAACTGGCTGCGGATCATGGGCCAGGTCTGGGGTTGAGTTGAAGACGTGTGAGGCCGACGTGTGCGTCGGCCTCCTCACGAGACTGGAACGCCGTTGAGCAAACATACGGGACTGAACCGATTCCTTGACCGGCGCGCAGCGGGCGACGTCGACGATCAGCCGCAACACCAGGCCGCGCAGGTCGAAGCGCCGGTTGAACCGGTAGGCGAACGCGGCGAGGTCGTGTGCCGCACGGTCCCTTCGAGCCGGTGGCCGCTTGCGCGCCCAGCCATTGCCCGGTTGATCTTGTGGTGCAGCAGCCAAGCCGTGGGGTAGCTCACCCCGAGTTGGCGCCTGAGTGCCAACGCCGAAAACAAACAGATACTATTACTGGCAGGAAGAAATGGACACTAAACACGGCAGAGATGGCGACACTGTGAAGGGACCTGTCAGGGCCGGCGCTTCGGGTGTCGAGCCGCTTGCAGTCGACAGCCCGATGGCCAGGTGGAAAAGGCCCCAGTCCATGGAATTCGTCGAAAAGGCGACCAAGAACTACAGTTTCCCCAACTGGCAGTCGGGCAACGAGGATTCCATCTACTACAACCTCAATATCCCCGAATTCTTTCACTGCTCCTACATCGCTCCGCCGAAGGAGTTTTCCAAGCTCGAGCGGGCGATCGATCCGTCAATTCTGGATCTGACCTATACGGCTGTTGACGGTACACCCACTCCGCCGCTGAAGGAATATCTGGTCGGCAAGCGCCAGGTTCAGGCGATGATGATGGCCCACAAGGGCAAAGTCGTCTTCGAGGTCTATCCGGGCATGAATCCCACCGATATCCACATCTGGATGTCGGCATCCAAACCGACGGTTGGCCTGCTTGTCGCGATGCTCGCCGATGAGGGCAAGATCGATCTGGACAAGCCGGTCCCGACCTACGTGCCCGAGATCAGAGGGTCGGCCTGGGAGCAGGCGACGGTCAGGAACGTGATGAACATGTCCTCCGGCCTCGACATTGAGGAAACCATCGAGAACCTACTGAACCCCAAATCGTGGATCGCAAACTGGTTTGCGGCGGGTTTCGAGCTGAACAAGGGCGATTTCCGCGAGATGTCCAGGAATGCCAAGCCATTGCCGGGTGAATCCGCAGGCGAACGGTTCCGCTATTCCGGCGCGAATACCCAGACGCTGGTGCTGGCGACGCAATATGTGTCCGGAATGCGGTGGCAGGACCTTTGGAACGAGCGTGTCTGGTCGAAGATCGGGCCGAAGAACGCGTTCGTTACCGGGCTCGCGCAGGACGGAACCGTTCTGGCCGCCGGTCTGCACAACACCACGCCCGAGGACCTGTTGCGCTACACGATGATTTACACGCCCAGTTGGAATGTCGTGTCGGATGAGCAGATCATCTCGGACAAGCTGCTGAAAAGCATCCAGACCATGGGCAATCCCGAGGCCTACAAGAGCTCGACCGAAGAGCAATACGGCACCGACTGGTTCGGCGAAGTCCCTGCCTACAACTCGGCCCAGTGGGATCATGTCTTCAGCGATGGCGCCATGTTCAAGCACGGGAACATGGGACAGGGTATCTATGTCGACCCGGCCCGTGATTTCTGTGGCATGTACTTCGGTCTCGCGCCCAACCCTGACGAAATCTCGGGAATCGATCACTCGCCGGGTTACCTGCGCAACGCCGCGAAAGCCCTGGCTGGTGGTTAAGTTCTTCCAAACCCGAACGCTGCGCGTGCGCAAGCGGTCGGCAGCTGAGTTGAATGGAAAAGTCGCAGAGTTCTGAATCTCAAGCGCCGACAGGACATTCACCAGAGAGCGCGCTGGGGCGCGGATGTGCCCCAGCAGAGTTCTCTGAAGGTTCGAAGGTGCCCTTCGAGGATGCCTGCCGATTCATCATCAAGGTTGGCACGGCGGCCCATAACTATGGGTCCACCGCAACCCGGCTGGAGTCGTTCCTCGCGGGCCTGTCGAAGACCTTGGGCTACCCGGGCGTCTTCAGGTCGACCCCGTCGGACATCGTGTTCGCCTTGCGGGAAGGCCCCGAATCGCCTCAGCACGTCGAGATCATCGCCATGCAGGCTCCGGGTGTCGACCTGGACAAGCTCGCCCGGGTCGGCGACCTGCTGAACGAGTTGGAAGCCGGGACCCTGTCGCTCGCGGAGACCTCCGCGAGTCTCGATGCCATCGACCTGGTGCCGCCGCCGTGGGGAAGGTTCGCGAGCATGCTGGGATACGCCCTGGTCGGGCTGGGGCTGGCGCCGCTTCTGGGTGCTGGATGGTCCGACACCCTGGCTGCAACCCTGTTCAGCGTGCTCGTCTACGGCCTGGTCCTGCTCTCAGGACGCCTCGGGGCCGCCGCGACAGAATGGCTGCCGTTCTCGTCCGCGTTCGTCGTGGCCGTTCTGGCATCCGTTGTGAAGCTCTGGGTGCCGGAGCTCAATCTCGTCCTGGTGATCCTCTCGGCCGTCGCGATCATCCTACCGGGATATACGATCAGCCTCGGTGCCGGGGAACTGGTGGCGCAGCGTGTCGTGTCGGGCATGACCAACCTGATGAGCGGCCTGATCTGCCTCGTCAAGCAGATCGCCGGCGGCGCGCTCGGCATCGTCGCGGTGAGCTCCGTGGTCTCCGCGGCGGCATCCGGGCCGGCGACGCCTGTCGATTCGGTCTGGGCGCAACTGCTCTTTCCCCTGCTCCTCGTCGGGCTGAGCCTGGCGTTCCAGACATCGCGCCGGGATCTGCCCTGGGCTGTCCTGGTGTCCGGCATCGCCTATCTCGGGGTGATGGCAGGCAGTTCGATTCTGAACCCCAACCTCGGAAATCTGGTCGGCACCATCGTTGCCGTGGTCGTTGCCAACCTCTGGGCCAGGCACACGGGACGGCCGACTTCGATCGTGCTCATTCCCGCCATCGTGATGCTGGTCAGCGGCACCATCGGTTTTCGTGGCCTGGCCTCCCTGGCGGAAGGGGAGCTGCTGCTGGGTGCGCAGCAGTTCTTCCAGATGTTCGTGGTGGCCCTGACGATTGTCACGGGAGTATTCGTCGGCTACACGATCATTCGTCCGGAGCCCGGCCTCTGAACGCGAACACTGTGCACTGGCCCCGAGCCGTGATTCGAATGGCTGTCACCAGGCCGACGCTGAGTGCTCGCCATGATTAGCCGGTCTGGCCATTGCGCGGGAGTGCCGGCGAAGAGTAGGTGTTGGTCATCGCAGACCGGATCGACCTGAGAACAAGGAGCGACCGAGTCGCAGTGCCACACGCCGTGAATGAAACTGAAGCCATGCAACGCGCGCTGCTCGGCGTCACGCTGGTGATTGAAGGTCATCGGCTCGACAAGCAACCGCAGACAAGACCAGGGACAGGACAGTGACCATGAAACAGAAAGTGAAGTTCATCGCCGCGGCAGCGCTCGTCTGCGGGCCCCTCATGTGAGCTGATGACTGATTGGGAAAGGAAAAGAGAGATGGAAACCTTGGGAGAATCATTTAGCGGATGGGCGGAAGACGCGAAGAAGAATGCAGGGATGATCGTGGCCCTCGGCGTGGTCACGGTGATCGCCGGCTTTCTGTCGCTGGTGATGCCGTGGGCGAGCGGCGTCGGGGTGGCGTTCATGGTCGGGTTCGCGATGGTCCTGGGCGGCGTGGCACGGCTGGTCGGGGTCTTCCAGGCCGGCTCGTTCGGCCGCGGCACCCTGGCCTTCATCGGCGGAGCCCTGACCCTGCTGGCGGGCGTGATCCTGGTGGCGCGACCGGGCGTCGGCCTCGCGGTTCTGACCCTGATGATGGGCGCCTACCTGCTGGTGGACGGCATCTTCGGTGCCGTGCTGGCGTTCAACGTGCGGCCCCAACAGGGTTGGGGCTGGATGCTGTTCAGCGCCGCCATGAGCTTCCTGCTTGGCATCCTGCTGCTCCAGGAATGGCCCCTGTCCGGGCTGTGGGCCATCGGCACGCTGGTGGGGGTCAATCTGCTGTTCGCGGGCTTCGCGATGATCTCCATCGCCTCGGCCGCGCGCAAGCTGGTCAAGAGACTGGAGTAGCCGCTTTGGAGGGAGCAACATGCGTATATGGCTCAGTCGGGCGGTGGTGGTTGCCGCGGTGATGCTGGTGATGCCTGGTGTGATCCCACCGGCGTCGGCCCAGCAGTTCAACAGCGACAACTACCTCACCATGCCGTACGGCACGGAAACCCTCGTCGTCACCTACGGCACACGCAATGCGACGATTGTCACGTCGTTCGCGCTGGCGCCGAGGTGGGAGTTCTTCGTCCAGGCCAACCTGTTCCGGGAGAGCGAGCAGGACGAGGCTCTGGAGCACTTCTCCACGAATATATACGCCAAGTACATGTTCGTCGAGAACGAGGCCAAGAATGGCGGCTTCGCGGTCATGGGCGGGATTGGAGGTACGCCGGGCTACTACCACCGGGGAGAGGTGACGAACTCCTTCAGGACCTACTGGGCCTCAGCGCCGCTGACGCTGCCGTTCGTGAAGGGCCGCGTTCTGCTTGACCTGATGCCGGGGTTCCAGGTGGACCTCGATCGCGGCCCGGCCAGGACCGCAGCGTGGTCGGTCACGCACTCCACGCGCGTGAACATCTACGGCATCGTGCCGCAATCCGCCGTCGTCGGGGAGATCTACGGATCGTCCGGCCACGGGGCGCCGCACACCGAGTACAAGGCCGGACTTCGCTGGGAACCGCACCCCAAGTTCGCATTGGCGGCCACCTACAGCCGATCGCTCGACGGGACACCCGGCGCCGGCTTCGAGGTGGGCTTCATACTCTTCTCGCCGAGGTTCCTCTGCCGGGGAGGGTGTCCCGAGTAGCAAACGCGACAACGCGGGCCGGTCTTCCTGTAGGTTCATGCGTCGGGTGGCGGGAACGACCAGTCGCTGATCAACGCCGCGCTGCAGGAGCACATTCGCTCGGTCCGGGAACCGCTCGGCGAAACCATTCGCCGAGTACTGCGTGAGGAGCTTCCGCAGAGGCTGATGCGCACGGCGAACGGGTGACGACCGTCGGCGCGCCCGGTAGAGCGGCTACCGCGGGTTGCCGCCCTGTTCGGGCATCTAACCTGTGTTCAGTTCCGACGGTCTACTCAACAATGTTCCATCCTGGTGTTTGCGTCCAGCGGATAGATAGGACTCTTCAGCTTTGTATGCTTGAAAATACTGATGTCGCGACTAGTGGTCCCGGGAACATCGACGATCAGCAACTTGTCGGTGAAGTTCTCATAGAACGCTCGAAAGTGCATCCCGCTCTTGACACCGATAACGTCATATTCCTGAATGGCGATGCCATGTGGCCGTCCCTGCGTATCATCATATGTCTGGCATAGGCCGGATATGACGATGACATCCACCGTATTCACCGCATCGATGACCAACCGGACGGTAGGGCCGAGCTGGAATGGGCCGTTGAAAGCGGTCCCCCCGCGAACGGTCTCATTCCCATCCGAAATGGATTTGACATAGGCTCTGGTCCTAATCGGTTCGCCCGCCAATGTCTCAAATGCGCCCCCGAGGCTCACATCGATTGTCGCTCCGACCCCGGCAGCGACTGCGGCCTTTGCGGTTTCCGGATCGTGTATGGACATGAAAGCGACTTTACCCAAGCCTTGTGTCTCCAACAAGGCCTCGCAGCAGGTGCGTACCCGAGCCGCCCGCCCCACCACCGGGATTATCCGCAGCGTCACCAATCACGATAGGCGTATGGTCGATGACATCGCCTTTGGTTGGCAATCTACGAACATAGTGCCCGTCCTTCTCGAGCATAGCCAGCACAGTGCTCATCGCTTTATCCAAGGGTTCCAATGGGATGGTGGACTCTTTCCGGTGCTCCCATATCCACTGCGCCAGTTCGTCCACCAGTGCTTGTGCCAGCGTGAGGTCGTTCTCGGTGGTGACCATCGGGTACACACCGCAAAAATCGCTGTCCTGGTATGGAAAACCATGCATGACAGAGCAGTTCAACACACCGGGCCGATTCTCGATGTCAATGCACTTCTCTTTCAGCCGATGTGCAAAGGTGCCCTCCTCTTCGGTATTACTCACCGGCATCATCAGTGGCACTTTGCGATAGGCCGGGGTGGGATGAGACTCTCCTGCCAGGATCGCAGCGCCACGATACATCGCATCACGTGCGCATGCATTCATATCCATATGAGGATATTCCTTGCAGGCACTGAAAAAATTCATGTTGTCCCTCATCTTATCTGTGATCTTGCCATGCAGGTCGCCAGACCAGACGATCATCGTGTCCTTTCCGACCAGGGCTCTGACCGACTCCGCCAAATCTCCTTCAAGATCGTGGGTGCTATTCACCATACCGGCACCGTGAACACAAAGGTAGACGATGTCCATCGGTAGCTGTGTGTGCAGCGTGTCCATGATCTCCTGTTTCGCCTCTTTCCAACACTGATCGCTCACCGTGCTGAAGCACCAATCGATATAGAACATGACACCCGGGAGCAGCTCCCAGCCCTTTTCCTCGCACACATCCACTGCCCCGCCAATGGCAGTCCCTTTCAACTGCTTCTTGATCTGATCGCCCCGGAAAGTACGCATTCTGTCGAGCGTGGTTTCGCCCATGCCTTCGGTGAGGTAGGTGTTGGTTTCATGGAAAAAACCAACATAGGAGACTCTTAATGTTTTTAGATTTTTCATGTTCATATTCTATTTGAGTGTGTTTTTGTAGATTTTGCCGTCCTTCATGATCAGGTCGATATTGGCGTCGTAGTCCTCAAGAATGCTGATATCATCCAGCGGATTACCAGCGATCAGAAGTAAATCGGCATAGGCGCCTTCGGTCAACACACCCAATGGGTGGGGGTACGGACTTCGGGGGCCAGACATCGAAAGCAATTCGGCGTTACCGGAGGTCGCCTGACGCAGGATTTCTGCCGGTTCGAACCATTTGGTGCGCAGCGTGAATTCTTCGTTCTGGCGAGCCATCAGGGCAGGATCGCCAATGACGTCCGTTCCAAAAGCGACCTTTTTATAGCCTTTCTTCTTGATCAGCTTAAACATGTTGTCGAGCTCGGAAAGAGCCTGCGCGAAGCGCGCATTTACTGCCGGCGTCTGACCTGCCGGTGTATTTACGAAGACGAGCGCCTGAACGCTCATCCACACATCATTCTTGATGACAAAATCAAGGGTCTCTTCATCGATGAAAGTGGCGTGCTCTATGCATTTTACGCCGTTTTCGACAGCGAGCCTGATCCCGCGAGTGTTGTACACGTGGCTCATGACGTAGGTATTCCAGTTCTCAGCGGCCTGCACCACCGCTCTGACTTCTTCGGGCGTCATCTGAACCACATCGAGCGGATCATTCGGTGACGCGACGCCACCACCGGTGAATATCTTGAGCTGCGACGCCCCGCGGCGGAATTGCTCACGAGCGGCGGAGATCGCTTCATCGGGGCCATCCACTAGTGCGGACATTCCTTGGCGCTCAGCCCAGAAAGGCTGGGTTTCCAACAGCTTTGGCGGATCGTTCGGCAGCCGGTAATCGCCATGCCCGCCGGACTGCCCGATGCCTGCACCGGACACGTAGATCCTCGGGCCCGTTACCATACCTTCATCGATGGCGCGCCTGAGGGAGAACAGGTTACCCGCCGCATCACGCGCAGTCGTAAATCCGCGCATCAACATCTTTTCAGCTTCGTCAGCCGCCTTCAGGGCGTAGTAACTTTCGTCCAGCGCATTGAGTTCTGCGTAATTGACCTGAAGCATGATGTGCACGTGGGCGTCGATGAAGCCCGGCGTCATGGTGCGCCCACCCCCGTCGATCATGGTCACATTATCGGTTTGCATGACCGTCAAGGGTTCTTTAGACATTTGCTTGATCAGGTTGTCCTTCACCAGGACATGCATGTCCTTATGGAGTGTTTCGGTTTTACCGTCGAAGATATTCACGTTGCTGAAAAGCACGAGTGTCGGCGACTCTTGCTGTTCCTGAGCAAATGCCGGTTGAACTGCAACATAACAAGGATGTTATTCCAGTAAATAATAGTGCAATGTTTTGTTTCATGGTTTTTTGTCTAATTATTAATTAATCGTTTTCCTCGGTGGAGCGAATGAAGATCCGGTGACTGAATCGCAGGTAGTTCCGTTCACCAGACAGATCTTCGAGTAATTCACCGAGCTCTCCTTTGTTCGGCCCTTCCGTGACGATAAACCACCCTTCGGCTGTGTTGGCCAAATTGGCTGGTGCAGGATTCGCACCCGGCTTGGTCAGTTTGGAATTCTGGACGAATTGATACCTGCCGCCATTGGTCGTGATCTCCAAGTCCTGGAACGTGCCTTTGAAGACGCCTACAAAGGGATCGAGCACTGACGGATCAACGCCGTGTGCGACCGGGGTATGGGGCTCGAGCCTGGTGAAGGCGCTGACCATTGCGTCGGCAACTGCTGTGTAGGCCTCGACCCCGCGATCGCTGTTGGTCAAGACGATGACCGCAAAGTCGTGATCCGGGATCAACTGCAGAAAGGCACGGTAGCCGATGTAGGTCCCTCCGTGGAAAGCGCTTGTGATCTCGCCGTACTTGCGGACGAACCAGGTCAGTCCGGTGAACTCGCCGGTCGGAGCATCGACTGCCGGGGCATGGGCAAAGGCGAGCGCTTCTTTGGACAGTAGCGTGTTGCCTGACGAGTCCTTCCCGTCCAACTGAAAGCGGGCGTACTTCAACATGTCCCGCACGGTGGATTGGATTCCGCCGGCGGCCCCGGACGTCGGTGGGAACGGCGTGAAGATTGGCTTGAGTTCGCCGATCTTGTCGTCGGTATAGATCGGTGGATGACCCCAGGCGAAATTTTCGTCGGGAGGGGAGGCGCTGTAGTTGAAGCTTGTCGCATTCATGCCGAGCGGGCTGAGTATGTGCTCTTCAACGAGAGTCTCGTACGGTTTTCCACCAGCGACCGACAGCAGATGACCAGCGAAGGCGAGATTGGTGTTGCTGTACATCCAGGTCTGACCGAAAGGCACGATCTGCTCGATGTAGTGCGCTTGTAGCATGGACTTCTCGGTGATCGATCCACCGGGGGGAACGGGATCGAAACCGTGATCGCCACTCCAACCGGTGTGATGGTGGAACATGTCGATGACGCGTGCTTTGGCCGTCGCCTCGGGATCCTTGACTCTGAACCACGGCAGGATGTCTACGATGCGAGCGTTCAGATCCAGGACGCCCCGTTCAGACAGCATCATGGCCAGCGTCGCGGTGAAGGTCTTCGTGACGGAGGCGATATGAAACTCGGTGTCAGCGGTGACGGGCTCTTTGGTGCTGACGTTCGTGACACCGATGCCGGTGGCATAGGATGTAGCTCCGTGGATGACTCCTACGGATAGTCCCGGTATATGCAAGTGTTCGTTTAGAGCGGCGGCTGTGCCGACGATCGCATCGAAGGTCTCTTGGCCAGACATATCGGTGTTGAGTACTGCCATTGGAACATCCTCTCGCTACTCGGGAGTCACAACAAGCGTCGGTGCGACGTGTAAAAGATGCGAAACATACAGATGGCTCATAGGCTCTTTCTGATGTGAACCGGTATTGGGGTGATTGTGGATGGTTGTAGCCTGACTCGGAGGTGGCAGGCCAAGGACCGAGCGTGGCGAGATGAGCCGGGATGTTGTGGGTCTGGTCTTCCAACCACTGGCCTCTGCGCCCAGTTCGTTCTGTGTGTCCGTCAACGCCCGAATGATACCCAATGCCTTTCGCATGACCTGGTCACTCCACCAGCACCCCGTTCGCCGGGGACACGGTGGCGACGAACTCAATCCGACATTCCCCAAGTGGCCTGCCACGTGACGCCAAAGTGGCCCATTTCTGCCGCCTGATCAAGTGTTGTGTGCTCCCAAGCCCTGCTGCAGTCGTCAGAGCGCCCGAAGGTGGGGTGAGTGGACCGCAAACCCGGGCGATCCCTGCACGGCGGGCCCGTTCTTTCGGCAGGGCGGACAAACCTGTGACGATCGGACGCATTTGCAGGTGGCTGAGGCAACATAGGGGTCATGTGCAGACCCACCCCCCCAACGACAGAACACCGACTCACCCCGAGCCCACCGACGGCAGAGTGATGAAGCCCACGTCGTTAGCAGCCTGTGGTGTGCTGACCTGCCTGGCGAATGTCGGACCGGTTGAAAGCTGAGAGAGTGACGCTCCCCAGCCCAGCGAGGGAGCGATGCGCAAGTCCCGGTTCACCGAAGAGCAGATGGTCAAGATCCTGCGGGAGGCGGATGCCAAGCCGATCGCGGAGGTGGCCAGGAAGCACGGCGTCAGCGAGCAGACGATCTACGCGTGGCGGAAGCGGGTCGGCGTGCTCGAGAGACCGTCTTCACCCAGCCCTTGTGGGGGCGCGCCGGAGCCGCGTTGTTCCCGATCGGGAATGTCTGTCCGTCGATGCGCTGCGCAGTGTCGTTTATTCCCGAACGGGAATATTCGTCTGGTGGGGCTCTCGCATGTAGTGCTATATTCCCGATCGGGAATTCTGATGTCGCCCGCTGAACTCGGCACCATCGTCCGTCGCGCACGGCTCGAACAGGGGTTGCGCCAGGCGCAGCTCGCTGCCGCCGCGGGTGTCGGGCTCCGCTTTCTGATTGAACTCGAGGCCGGCAAGCCAACCGCGCAGATCGGTAAGGTCCTGGCGGTGCTCGCGGCACTCGGCTGCCGGGTCGAGATCCTGCCGCCCGCCACAACCGCCATGGGTACCCCGTGACCCGCACGCTCCAGGTGTGGTGGGATGGCCGGTTGGTCGGGACGCTGCACACAAACAAGCACGGCGAGATGCAGTTCGTCTATGACGCCGTGTGGCTCCGCGACGAGGGCGCGCCGCCTCTGTCGCTGTCCTTGCCCAAGCGCGACGCGCCCTTCAAGCGGCGCGAGTGTCGGCCGTTCTTCGCCGGACTGTTGCCCGAGGATCTGCAGCGCGACGCCGTGGCTCACGCGTTGGGCGTTTCCCGCGGCAACGACTTCGCGTTGCTCGACGCGCTTGGTGGCGACGTAGCCGGTGCGCTGATGTTGCTGCCGGAGGGCAGCGCACCGCCCGAGTCCGACAGCGGCACACCGTCTCGGCCGCTCGATGATGCGGCACTCGTGGCGATCCTCGATCGACTGCCGAGCAGGCCATTGCTTGCTGGACAGGACGGGTTACGCCTATCACTCGCCGGTGCGCAATCGAAGTTGCCCGTCGTGCTGGTCGACGGGCGCGTGGCGTTGCCTGCGCCCGGGCAACCGACGACGCACATCCTCAAGCCTCCAATCGCCAGATTCCCGGGAACCACCGAGAACGAGGCGCTCGTGATGCAACTCGCTGCCGCGTGCGGCCTGCCGACTGCTCGCGCAGAGGCCAGGGCAGTGGCACAACGGCCGTACCTCCTTGTCGAGCGGTACGACCGGCGCGTCGACGACCAAGGCCGCGTGCGACGTCTGCATCAGGAGGACATCTGCCAGGCGCTCGGTATCGTCCCCGAGCACAAGTACGCAGCCGAGGGTGGCCCGACGTTTCCGGCGATGTTCGCGCTGGTGCGACGTGCCACGCAGCAACCGGCGCTGGCGGTGCTCGCGCTTCTGGATGTCGCCATCTTCAACGTGACAGCGGGCAACGCCGATGCACACGGCAAGAACTTCAGCCTGCTCCATGCCCGGGGTGCCACCCTCGCGCCGTTCTACGACCTGCTGTGCACGCTGGCCTATCCCGACCTCTCACCGCGATTCGCGATGAAGGTCGGCGGCGCTTCCACGCTGGAAGACATCGGCGCGTCGACGTGGACCACGTTCGCGACCGACATCGGCATGGGCGCGCCGTACGTGCGCGGCCGCGTCGGTGAGCTCGCCAACGCTGTGCTGACGCACGTGAGTGACGTCGCCGGCCGACTGGCCGACGCCGGTACGCTCGACCATGGTGAGCTCGCGCGCATCGCCACGCTCATTCGCACGCGTGCAGGGCGAGTGGCCGAGACGGCGACGGCGACGCCACGTCCGACGCGCGGCGGACGTCGACCGCTGCGACGGCCCGCAACCCCACGCGAGTGACGAGTATGGAGGCCCGACATCCGCGGAGCGTCTGGTAGACAAGACATGGACAATCCGCGGCGGCTCGACGCCGTTTCGGGTTGTCCCCACACGAGACAGGCACCTTGGGATGTCCGACCCAGGTTGCCAGGTGACCCTCGGGTGCTTCGCCTTATTGCACATCTGTACAAATAGGTATATTGTCGTCCACATGACCAGACTTGCCATGGCGGAGTTCCGCGCGGATCTTGCAGACGTGGTCTCTCGTGTGCAGCACGGCGGCGAACCCGTGGTCATCGATCGTCACGGGAAGCCTGCTGTGGCTGTGGTGCCGATCGACATGCTCCTGCGCCTCGAGTCCTTGCAGGACGCCGCCGACGGCAAGGCTGCGCGACGTTCCCTTCGTGAGGTACGCGAGAAGGGCACCATCTCGCTGGCCGAGTTGAAGAAGCAGCTCGGGCTGTAGCCCATGTCGTACGAGGTGCGGTTGGCGCCGCAGGTCGCGCGGGTGCTCCGCAAGACACGCGACCGCGAACTCGTGCAGCGACTCGTGTCGGCGATCGGCGAGCTGGCCACGACGCCGCGCCCCGCAGGCTGCCGGAAGCTCGAGGGCCAGGATGACCTCTGGCGCATTCGCGTGGGCGACTATCGCATCATCTACAGCATCGACGACGGAGCGTTGCTCATCCTCGTCATCACCCTTGGCAATCGCCGAGACGTGTACCGCTGATGTGATGGGTCCGTCCGCTCTCGCTCGCCGCATCGCCACGATCGGATACGGCTCACGCGGCCTCCCTTCTTTGTCCGCGCGGTGTCTCCTCGTCCAACTCGGTGACCTGCCAGACGGCGGCTGCCAGGCGGACCACGTCGCGCCGGTCCATTCCGGTCACATGGGTGACGGCGAGGCGGAAGGCGTCCTGCGGCGAGAGATGTCGCAGAGCGCCGCCTTCCCGCTGCTCGTCCCGGGCGTATCGCCGCGGTAGAGCCAGCACACCGAGGTGCGGCCGTTCACGGCGTGCTGGCAGGTCGGCTGAACACCGCGCCGTGCGGAATGCCCTTCGCGTTGCCACCGTGGGGCCACGTCTTGTCGTCCATGCGGAAGCCGGGCTCCGTGGCATCCGGCTCGCGGAACCGCGTGTCCCAGGCGAGTTGCCCGGTCGCCGGATCGAAGCGGGCGATCACGACACGGTGCTGCATCCCCTCGTAGCCGGTCACCACCACGCGCCGTTGATCGGACGAGATCGCGATCCAGTGGGGAACGTCGTCGGGGCCGAGTGCGACGCGGCTCACCTCACGCGGCGCCGCCGGGTTCGAGATGTCGAGGCTGACGACGGCGCTCCACGCCGGGACGGTGACGAGATAGTAGTGTCCGGCGATCACCGGAATCGCGCAGTTGGTGTCCTTCTTCTGCGGGAACGACGCGACCAGCCGCCCCGACGGCGTCCCTTCGGCCAGTCCTTCCATCAGGTACAACCCGCAGTTGAACGTCGACACGAGCAGCGTCCGGCCGTCGGCCATCAGGCGCGGCTCCGCGGTTTGCAGGCCCTCGTTGCCGGCGGGGCCGTCAGGCAGCGCGATCGTGTGGAGCAGGCGGAGGTCCGAGAGGCGCCAGATCTGGAGGTTGCGCGACGCTGCGGAGGCCGCATCCATGTCGGTGGTGGTGGTCACCAGGCGATCCAGCGCCGGAACGATGCCACCGCTGTAGACACGGAGGGCGGGATCGATGCCGGGGCCGTTCGCGGAACTCGATCGCACGGGCACGGCCGCCGGCGTGAGCTCCACGAGCCCACCGGGCGTCATCCTTCCAGCGGCATGGCGCATCTGGAACGTGGCGAGCACGTTGCCGTTCGGCAGCCGGAGGAACGAGTGCGGGTGGGCGTAGCCCTCGACGTCGCCGAACTGCTCGAGGATGCGCGGACGGGTGGCGTCGGCGAGGTCGAAGACGAAGCTCTGCCCGGTCGCGAAGCCGTTGGCGAAGAGCTGCCGATCGGCCGGCATCGCGTGCTCGGTGTGATGCGGCCCGTTGCCCCGACCGGGAACGGGCACCGTGGTCACGAGCCGGCCGTACCGCTCGCCCTGTTCGGTGACGTCGAGCACCGCCAGGAAGTCGGGCTGGGTCTCGTCGGCCGACGCCGTCCAGAGGTAGAGATACTCGGCGGCTGGACCAGCTGCAGGCTCGGGCGGTCGCGAACTGCAGGCCGACAGCGCTACGAGCAGAAGCACCACGCAGGTGCGGGACGCGATCATGGCGCAAGGGTACACGAGAGGCGGCCATCGCCCCAGTCACGGGCGGGCCGTGCGCCGAAGCTGCGTGCCGCTCTCGCCGTACGGATGGAGCCACCACTTGTAGCCGTACTTCGCGGTCGCCGGGCCGCTCAGATCGGTCGCGTTCAGGCTGCCGGGCTTCTTGGCGTCCTCGCCGTAGATGGCGTCGTAGTCATGGCGGTACGTGCGCTCGAACGCCACCTGTCCCCGTCGGATCACCAGGGCGTCCGCAACTCCAGAGCCAATCGCGATCCCCCGAAGTGCCGGCGCGGCCAGGGCGGTCGCGGCGAACCCATTGACGGCGATAATGACCGCGGGCGTCGGGCCACCGGGCGCCTGTCACCGTCGCCGTCCCTTGCATGAGGTCTCCACCGATGGTCGATCTGGCCGCCCGACTCAACGCCGCGCTCGACGGCCGCTACCGGGTCGAACACGACATCGGTGAGGGTGGGATGGCGAGGGTGTTCCTGGCCACCGACCTTCGCCACGACCGCCGGGTCGCCCTCAAGGTGCTCCGGGCCGAGTTGGTCCAGGCGCTCGGGCCCGAACGGTTCCTCCGCGAGATCAGGATCGCCGCCCGGCTCGACCACCCGCACATTCTCGCGCTCTACGACTCGGGCGAGGCCGAGGGGTTGCTGTATTACGTGATGCCGTTCGTGGACGGGGAATCCCTTCGCGATCGCCTCACGCGGGAGGGGCCACTGCCCATCGGCGACGCGTTGCGCCTCGCCGCGCAAGTGGCCGACGCGCTGGCCTACGCCCACACGCAGGGCATCGTCCACCGCGACATCAAGCCGGAGAACATCCTCCTCTCCGGTGGTCACGCCAAGGTGGCCGACTTCGGGATCGCCCTCGCCGCCGGTGGGTGGGATGACAGGTTGACCCAAACGGGGCTCGCGATCGGCACCCCGGCGTACATGAGCCCTGAGCAGGTGGTCGGCAGCGCCGACCTCGACGGGCGGACCGATCTCTATTCGTTGGGCTGTGTCCTGTTCGAGATGCTGGCGGGCTCGACGCCGTTCGGCGGGGGGAATGTCCAGTCGTCCCTGACTCGGCGCTTCTCGGAGGAGGCGCCCCGGGTGGCGAGCCTCCGGACCTCGGTCCCCGCGATGGTGGACCTGGTGTTGGCACGGGCGCTGGCTCGGAATCGCGACGAACGGCATGCCGCCGTCGGCGATTTCGGCGCCGCGTTGATGGCCGAGATCTCGGGAACGTCCGTGGTGGCCTCCGCCACGTCCGGCCCGAGCGGACCGCAGAAACGGGCGGCGCTGGTAGGGCGAGCGCGCGAACTCGGCGACGCGCGCGAGTTCCTCGCCCGGTTGTCAGCGGGAAAGGGTGGCCTGTTGCTGATCGGTGGCGAGCCGGGCATCGGCAAGACCCGACTGAGCCAGGCGATCATGGATGAGGCGCGGGCGCGGCGGTGTCTCTGCCTGGTGGGGCACTGCTACGAAATGGAGGGGATGCCGCCCTTCACGCCCTTCGCCGAAGTGCTCGACCTGGTCGCGCGCCAGGTGCCGCTGCGGACGTTCCGCGACGTCCTTGGCGATGCCGCCTCGGAAATCGCCCGGATCCAGCCCTCGCTCCGCGACACCTTCCCCGACATTCCCCCGCCCCTCGAACTCCCGCCGGCACAGCAGCGACCGTACCTGTTCCGGAAGTATCGCGAGCACGCCGAGCGCGCCGCCCGGGTCAGCCCGATCGTGATGCTGCTCGACGACCTGCACTGGGCCGACGATGCATCCCTGGCACTGCTGGAGCACATGGCCGGCTATCTGGGCGAGTTGCCGATCCTCATCATCGGCACGTACCGGGACGTCGAGCTCGAGGTCAACCGCCCGTTCGCCCGCGTGTTGGAATCGCTCACCCGTCAGCGGCTGGCCACGCGAATCGCGCTCCGCCGCCTGGACGAGGGTCGGGTGGCGGAATTGCTGGCGACACTCGGCGGCGACGATCCGCCACGTCAGCTGGTGGGGGTGATCTTCAAGGAGACGGAAGGGAACCCGTTCTTCGTCGAAGAAGTGTTCCACCATCTCAAGGAGGAAGGGCGGTTGTTCGACGCGGCCGGCGGGTGGCGCGCCGATCTCAAAGTGGACGTCCTCGATGTGCCCGAGGGGGTGCGGCTGGTGATCGGGCGGCGGCTCGAGCGGCTGACGCCGGCGTGCCGAGCCGTGCTCACGTCGGCGGCCGTGGTCGGATCGCGTTTCGGGTTCGCGGTGCTCGAAGCGCTGGGCGAGCAGACCGACGACGAGCTGCTCGACGCCCTCGACGCGGCGGTGGCGGCGCACCTCATCGTGCCCCAGCGCGGTGGCCGCGAGGTCGTGTATGGATTTGCCCACGAGCTGATCCGCCAGACGCTGCTCGGGACGTTGTCCTTGCCGCGACGGCAGCGGCGCCACGCCAGGATCGCGACGGCGATGGAGTCGGTGCTGGGCAATCGGGTCCTGCAGCGCGCCTCGGATCTCGCCTACCACCTCTATCAGTCCGGCGCGGCGGCCGATCCCGACAAGACGGTGAAGATGCTGACGCTCGCGGCCGAGCAGGCGCTCGCCGGCGCGGCGTTCGCCGAGGCCATGGACCACTGTGAGCGGGCGGCGACGATCGAGGAGGTGACCGA
>CAVQRQ010000007.1:0-420129 GCA_963715265.1 uncultured Acidobacteriota bacterium | reverse complement strand
GCCTTGCCGATGTCGTGCAGGAAGCCCGCGCGGACGGCCACGTGGCCATCGAGCCCGAGTTCCCGCGACATGACGCCCGCGAGAAAGGCCACTTCCTTGCTGTGGCTGAGCACGTTCTGGCCGTAGCTGGTGCGGAAGCGGAGGCGTCCCATCAGGTGGAGCAGTTCCGGGTGGACGTCGTGCAGTCCCAACTCGAACGCCGCAGCCTCTCCGTCGCGCCGGACCGTGTCCTCGAGGTCCGCCTCTCACCTGCTCGACGACGTCCTCGAATCCGCGCAGGGTGGATGCGTCCATCGACGAGCAGGCGCTCGATGGCCTGCCGTGCCACTTCGCGTCGGAAGGGATCGAAGCTGGAGAGGATGATGGCGCCCGGTGTGTCGTCCACGATCAGCTCGACGCCCGTGGCCTGCTCCAGTGCGCGGATGTTGCGGCCCTCTCGCCCGATGATGCGTCCCTTCATGTCGTCGGAGGGCAGGTCGACGACGGAGACCGTGGTTTCCACGGCGTGCTCCGCGGCACTGCGCTGGATGGCCTCGGTGACGAGTTGCCGGGCCCGTGCCGACGCCTGTTCCCGCGCCTCGGCCTCGATCCGCTTGACCAGATGGGCGGCCTCGCGCCTGGCGTCCTGCTCCAGCTGGCGGACCAGTTCGGCGCGTGCCGCGTCGGCCGTCAGCCCCGCGACGCGCTGAAGTTCCTGAATGGCCTCCCGGTGGCGAGCCTCGGCTCGCGCCAGGGAGTCGGCCACCTGCTGTTCGACGACCATCACTGCGGCGAGCCGCTGCTGGAGGTCGTCCTGGCGCCTGTTCAGGTCCTGCTCGCGCTGGGGCAGGGCGGCCGTGCGCTCGCCGGCGCTGCGCAACTGCTCGGCCGCGTGCTGCTCGGCCGCGCGTGCCGTGTCGTGGACCTCCCGCGCGGCGCGTTCGGCGTCGAGCAGCAACGAGTGGGCGCGTTCCTTCCCGGCCAACTCCACTTCCTTGCCCCGCGCGGCGGCCTCGCGTTCCGCGTGGGCGATCACCTGTGCGGCATGCTCACGCGACTGTGCCGCATCGGTCGCCAGGCGCTTGCGCGCCCACAGCAGCCACACGAGCACCGCCACGGCGGCCACGCCGTCCAGGACGAGTCCCAGCACTTCGATGGAAGTCCCTTGGCCCATGTGATCGTTCGACTGTGGCCCGAACCCCAGCCCGAAGGCAAGCGCCGCCCCGGAGGGTACGCACCTGGTGACGGGCGGAGAACGGACCGGAAGCGGCCGGGCATCCGACGGCCTCGCAGGAGGCCGCCAGCGCGCGGGGGCAAGGCCGCGGGTCACGCCGGCGGCGCCCGAAGGTCCGGGGTGGCTGGCGGACGGCCAGAGAAATCCCGCGTTGCCGTGTGGGGGGATCGTTGAACCTGCGGAAGCAGGTGGAACCACTGTAAAGGCCGCGCTTCAGGCTTCCTCTCGGCGGAGGCATGCACACCACGCGGCCGTCGTGATTCGCTTGGGTTTAGAACATCGGCTCAAGCGATCCTCGACCCATCACGCACAACGCAGGCAAGGTCGATGGTAGCACGGTGCAGCGCGGCTGGACCGCCCGCCGGTCACGTCGATGTGCCGTGCTTCTGCAGCACGGCGTCGATGAGGTGCTCCAGTTCGCGCGCCTTGTCCAGGAGCGCCGCCGCGATGCGCGATTCGTCCTCACGGCCCCGGAAGGACTCGTCGGCGATGTTGAGCGCGGCAAGCACGGCGAGCTTGGTGGACTCGCCGATGGGCACGGCGCTGGAGGCCGCATCCATCGTGCGGTCGACGTACCGCGCCAGCTTGTGGACGTACGCGGATTCCAGCGCACTCCGCACCGGATAGCGGAGTCCCTGGATGTCCACCATCACCACGTGGTTCGGTGGGGCCTGCTCGCCGAGCGGCGTCGGGTCGTCCACGGGGTAGGTGGCGGCTAGGGGCATGTCACATCTGCAGCGCGTCGAGCTGCGCCAGCATGTCCGCAACGCGCGTGCGCACCTGATCGCGCTCGTCGCGGAGGGTCCGGACCTCGACGGCCACGCCCTCGGCATCACTCAACTGCGCCTGCAATGCCTCGACGTCCTTGGTGAGTCGTTCGTTCTCGGCGCGCAGTTTGCCGGCCTCGGTACGGCTCCTCTCGACCAGCGTGATCAGCTGGCGAATCTTTTCGTCGAGACGTTCCACGACCTCGAGGTCGGCGGCGGTGACGGTCGTGCTCATGAATCCTGCTCCCGGGCCGCGTTCCAGAACGGGCCCTGCCCGCGGCCTGTGTGCCGCACGCCTGTCAGCGAAGGGTGGCGCCGTGCTCCGCGGCCAGCGCCGCGACGATCGCCTCGGTTGCGGCCTGCACCTCGGCATCGGTCAACGTGCGCTCGGCCGCACGGAAGGTCAGCCGAAGGGACAAGCTGATCTTGCCCGCCGGCAGCGACGTCCCCTGGTACCGATCGAACTCGCGCACCGCCACCAACGTCGGCGGTGCAGACGCGTGAATCGTGCCACGAACCCTCGCGGCCGGCAAGTCTGCCGGTACCACGATCGACAGATCGCGAATCACCGACGGGTGTCGCGGCAGCGGCTGCATGACCGCTTGCCGGTCCGGGTCGTACGCCGGCGCCGCGAGGTCGAGATCGACTTCGGCGATCAGGACGGGGTCGGCCGCGGGGAGTCCGCGTGCCTCGGCCAGCGCCGACGCGAGCTGGCCGACCCAGCCGACGTGCACACGCTCGTCCGGAGACCCGCCGACCACCAGGCGCGCCGCCCGGCCGTTCACGAGGGCTGGATGGTCAGCAGCGTCGACGGTCACCCGCACGCGCAGCACGTCCGCGATCCGCTGCACCACGCCGAGGACGTCGTAGGCGTCGACGAGGCGGCCGCTGCCACTCCAGTGCTCCGCGGACGCCGCGCCCGTCCAGGCCAGGGCCACGCTCCGGGACTCACCGTGAGTGGTCGTGAACCGCGTGCCCAGCTCGAACAACCGGATGTCGCGCTGCTCACGCCGGCGATTGTGCGAGAGGCTGTCGATCACGCCCGGCAGCACCGACGGGCGCAACACGGCGAACGACTCCGAGAGCGGATTCGCGATGGCAATCGGGGCCTCGTCGAACGGCGCGGCCGCGGCCTTCTCGATGAACGTGAACGTCACGGCTTCCGCGAAGCCCGCGCCAACCAGCAGGTCGCGCACGCGGGCGTCGCGCACGAGGCGCGGCGCGGTTCTGGCCGGCGGCACGGCCATCGCCGGGAACGTCACCGGGAGGCGGTCGTAGCCGGCGCAGCGCGCGACCTCCTCGATGAGGTCCTCCTCCCTTGTGACGTCACCGCGCCAACCGGGCACCACCACATCCCACGCGTCGCCTCGCGCGACCGCGTCCGAGGCCGCCTCATCCCCACGCCGGTGGAGGCGGAAACCGAGCGACGTCAGGATCTGCTCGACCTCCTCGACAGGCACCTCCATCCCCAGCACGCGCCCGATCCGCGCCCAGCGCAGGCCGACCGTGCGTGGCTCGGGCGCACGCTGGCCGGTGACGACCTCGCCGGGCCGAGCCGTGCCGGCGCCGATCTGCGTGATCAGCTCGACGGCTCGCCGCAGGGCCCGCACCGGCATGGACGGATCGGTGCCGCGCTCGAAGCGATACGACGCCTCGGTGGACAGCTGAAGCCTGCGCCGCGTGCGCCGCACCTGGGCCGGTGTGAAGTACGCGCTCTCGATGGCGATGGTCCGCGTGGCGGCGCTGATCTCCGTGGAGCCACCGCCCATCACCCCGGCCACGGCCTGGGCACCCCGATCGTCGGCAATGACCAGCATGTCGGCATCCAGCGTGCGCTCGATCCCATCGAGCGTCGTCAGCGTCTCGCCTGGCCGGGCCGCGCGCACGATCAGGTGTCGGCCCTGCGCGCCGGAGTCCTGGCGGAGGCCACCGATCGTGTCGAAGTCGAATGCGTGCAGGGGCTGGTTCAACTCCAGCAGCACGTAGTTGGTGACGTCGACGATGTTGTTGATCGAGCGGACGCCACTGAGCGTGAGCCGCTCGACGAGCCAGGCGGGTGACGGTCCGACCGTCACGTCCATCACCGCGGCCGCGTAGACCGGACACAGGTCGGCCCGCTCGACGGTCACGCGCAGGTCACCGGGTCTCGGGTCTCGGGTCTCGGGTACCGGCGTGTCGACTCCCGACTCCCGACTCCCGACTCCCGGTTCGGGCGAGCGAAGCGTCTGTCCATACCTGACAGCCACTTCGCGAGCCATGCCGACCACGCTGAGGCAGTCGGGTCTGTTGGCCGTGATCTCGAAGTCGATCACCCCGTCGTCGGGGCGACCGTCGACGGGATCAACGGCGGCAACCTCGAAACCCCGCATCGTGAGATCCCGGCCGAGTTGGTCGACAGCGACCGGGACGTCGACGTACTCCTTCAGCCACGAGACGAGGATTCTCACGACGCGAACTGCTCCAGGAACCTGATGTCGTTCTCGTAGAAGGCGCGGATGTCGTCCACCCGATGCGCGAGCAGCGCGAGGCGCTCGATGCCCATGCCGAAGGCGAACCCCGTGTACCGCTCCGGGTCGACGCCCACGGCCTCGAACACCGACGGGTGCACCATCCCGCTGCCCCCGATCTCAATCCAGCCGGTGCGCTTGCACATCGAGCAACCCGGCCCGAAGCACGACTGGCAGCCGACAAACACCTCGGCACTCGGCTCGGTGTAGGGGAAGAAGCTCGGCTTGAACATGATGGGCGTCCTCGGGTCGAAGAACTCCCGCGCGAACCCGAGCAGCGTGCCCTTGAGGTCGGCCATCGTCACGTGCTCGCCGACGACGAGGGCCTCGACCTGCTGGAACATCGGCGTGTGTGTCAGGTCGAGGTTGTCGCGTCGGTACACGCGGCCGGGGGCGATGATGCGGATTGGCGGAGCGTGCTGCTCCATGTAGCGGATCTGCATCGCCGATGTGTGCGTCCGCAGCAGCGTCGCCGGTCGCAGAGTGACACCCGCGCCGGGCGCGCCCGTTGCGCGCGCGCCCTGGACGAACGGCTGCTCGAGGTAGAGCGTGTCCTGCGCGTCGCGCGCGGGATGGTCGGCCGGCATGTTCAACGCCTCGAAGTTGTGCCAGTCGTCCTCGGCTTCGGGGCCGTCGAGGATCTCGTAGCCCATGCGGGCGAAGATGCGCTCGATCCGCTCGCGCATGGCGTTGAGCGGGTGACGCGATCCCGCAGGGATCGGACGCGGCGCCAGCGTGAGGTCGAGCCCCGTTGCGGGGCCGGCCGACGCGCCGAGCGCCGCGCGGCGTGCGTCGAGTCCGGCTTCGACGGCCTGCTTCAACTCGTTGGCCAGCCGTCCGATCTCCCGCTTGAGATCGGCGGCGCCCTCCCGATCTCGCCGTACAAGGCCGTCACGAGACCGCTCTTGCGGCCCAGGAACCTGTCGCGCAGGGCCTGCAGGTCGGCGGCTGATGCCGCGGCGGCGAGCGCGGCGTCGAACTGCGCGCGCAACTCGGACACGGACGTCGGGAGGTCGGACATGTTCAGATTCGATACCTGAGGGGAGAGCGCCTCTCTCGAGACGGCCGCCCGGGCGCGTTCGGGGAACGCGCCCTGCCATCATGGAAAACGGGGGCGCGCCCGCAAAGGCGGCCCCCGTCAATCTCGGAACGTCACTGCGGTGCCTAAGCGGTGTGCGCCTTGAGGGCATCCTTGGCGCGCGTCGTCAGCGCCGCGAACGCGGTCGGCTCGTTGGCCGCGAGTTCCGCGAGCATCTTGCGATCGACGACCACGCCGGCGCGATTCAGGCCCGCGATGAACTGCGAGTAGCTGATGCCCTGCTGGCGGGCCGCCGCGTTGATGCGGATGATCCAGAGGCGACGGAAGTCGCGCTTCTTGCGGCGGCGACCGACGAACGCGCTCTTGAGCGCGCGATCGACGGCTTCCTTGGCAAAGCGGTACAGCTTGCTCTTGTTGGCGTAGTACCCCTTGGCCAGGGTCAACAACTTCTCGCGCTTGGCACGGCGCACCGTGCCACGCTTTACTCTCGGCATCGTCCTTCTCCGCGACCTCGGGGCGGCTCTTCAGCCGACTTGGGGACCCGGACCGCCTATGGGTGGTGGCGTACCAACCCAGTTGGTGAAATTGTGCAATTCTTCAATTGCAGAATTTCAGCATCTCACTCCCGTCGTTCCTACTTGTACGGCAGCATCAGCTCCAGGCGCGCCTGATCCTGGGTGGACACGAGCACCGTCCCACGCAGCGCGCGCTTGCGCTTGGTGGTCTTGCTCGTCAGGATGTGCCGCTTGAACGCGCTGCCGCGCAGGAACTTGCCAGAGGCGGTCCGCTTGAACCGCTTCGAGGCGCCCTTGTGGGTCTTGAGTTTCGGCATGATCTGACTCGTTCTTCCTCTCACACACGGCGCCCGACAGGGGCGCCGTCCTACTGCTCGTCCGGGGACGGCTCTCCGGCGCCCTCGGCGCCTTCGGTCTCCTCGGCCACGTCGTCGACCTCGTCAGTCTCATCGACCTCGTCGGTCTCCTCGGTCTCGCTGGCCTCGCCGGACGGGAGCGGCTCACGTTCCGGCTTGGTCGGCTTCTCGATCCGCTTGATCCCGGGGCGTCCCGACAGGATGGTGTGCATGGTGTTGCCCTCCATCCTGGGGATGTTCTCGGCGACGGCGATGTCGTTCAGTTCCGCGATCAACCGCTCGAGGATGCGCCGCCCGATCTCGGGATGCGCGATCTCGCGTCCTCGGAAGAAGACGACGGCCTTCACCTTGTCGCCCTCGTGCAGGAAGCGCTGGATGTTGCGCTTCTTGAAGTCGTAGTCGTGCAGGTCGACCTTCGGGCGGAACTTGACTTCCTTCACCTCGATGGTCTTCTGGTGCTTGCGGGCCTGCCGCTGCTTCTTCTGCTCGTTGTACTGGTACTTGCCGTAATCGGTGATCCGGCAGACCGGCGGCACGGCTGTCGCAGCGACCTCGACGAGATCCAGACCCTTCGATCGGGCCAGGGCCACGGCCTGCGCCGGAGCCATGATGCCCAACTGCGCGCCGGTCTCGTCGATCACCCGGACCTCGCGCACCCTGATGCGCTCGTTGATCCGGACCCTGTCGTCCCGTCGGGGACCCCGCATGCGATTGTCGAACGCGATAACGACCTCCTTGAACGCGCCCCCCGCTGCCCGCCACCCGACGGGCCGCTCGAGGCGCTCTCCCTACACCGCGACGGGTTGCGCCGCGTGTCCTTTGCGTGCGATTCTCGGCAGACGCGTCGGCGAGGAACTCGCTCACCGCCCGGCTCCCGAGGTCGCCACCCTGCCGGCTTCGCACCGATACCGTGCCGTCGGCGACTTCCTTGTCGCCCACCACCAGCATGTACGGCACTTTCTGCAACTGGGCTTCCCGGATCTTGTACCCGATCTTCTCCTGGCGGTCATCCAGGGTGACCCGGAGCCCCCCTGCCTCGAGGTCGGCCCGCACGCGCGCGGCGTACGTGGCGTGCCGGTCGGCAATCGGCAGGACCACGGCCTGCAGCGGGGCCAGCCAGAGCGGAAAGGCGCCTGCGAAATGCTCGATCAGGAGCGCGATGAACCGCTCGAAGCTGCCGAAGATCGCGCGGTGGATGACCACCGGCCGATGCTCGGCGTTGTCGGCGCCCACGTACTTCAGGTCGAACCGCTCCGGCAGCTGGTAGTCCAGCTGGATCGTGGCGCACTGCCACTTGCGGCCGAGGGCGTCGGTGACGTCGAAGTCGATCTTCGGTCCGTAGAACGCGCCGTCACCCTCGTTGAGCGTGTAGGCCTGTCCAGCGGCCTCCAGCGCCTGCTTCAACTGCATCTCGGCATGATCCCACGTCTCACGCTCACCGAGGTACTGCTCCGGTCGCGTCGAGAGCTTGACCTCGTAGGTCAGCCCGAGGTCGCCGTAGACCTGCTGCACCAGGCCGAGCAGCCGCTGCACTTCCTCGCCGATCTGCTCCTGCATCACGAAGCAGTGCGCGTCGTCCTGCGAGAACTGCCGCACGCGCGTGAGCCCGCCGAGCACGCCCGACGCCTCGTTGCGGTGCAGGGCCGTCTGCTCGTGCAGGCGGAGCGGCAGGTCGCGGTAGCTGCGCACCTCGCTGGCGAACACGAGCATGTGCCCGGGGCAGTTCATCGCCTTCACGCCCATGGCCTCGCCCTCACTGGCCTCGAGCGTGAACATGTTCTCGCGGTAATGAAACCAGTGGCCGGAGGTCTCCCAGAGCGCCTTGTTGAAGAGCAGCGGCGTCTTGACCTCTTCGTATCCCGCGGGATACAGCACCCGGCGCATGTATTCGGCCAGGCCGTTGTACAGCACCGTCCCCTTGTGCAGCCAGAACGCCGCACCCGGGGCCCACGGGTGGAACATGAACAGCCCCAGTTCCCGGCCCACCTTGCGGTGGTCGCGCTTCTTGGCCTCCTCGAGCCGCGCCAGATGCGCCTGCAGGTCCTTGTCGCTGAAGAACGCCGTGCCGTACACGCGCTGCATCGGCTGGTTCTTCGCGTCGCCCTTCCAGTACGCGTTGGACGTCGTCGTGAGCTTGAACGCCTTCAGCTTGCCCGTCGACGGGACATGGGGACCGAGACAGAAGTCCACGAACGTCTCGCGGTCCTTGATGGTGTAGCAGGAGACCTCGGCCTGCCCGGCCGTCTTCTCCTCGATGAGCTGCACCTTGAGAGGCTCGCCCCTGTCGGCGAAGAACGTCAGCGCTTCGTCGCGAGGCCAGGCCTGCCGCTCGAACACCTCGTCGGCCTGGGCCAGACGCCGCATCTCGGCTTCGATTCGCTCGAGGTCCTCAGGCACGAAGGGCTTCTCGACCACGAAGTCGTAGTAGAAGCCGTCTTCCAGGGCGGGGCCGATGCCGCACTGGGTGCCCGGATACAGCCGCGTCACGGCCGCCGCGAGCAGATGGGCCGTGCTGTGCCTGTAGACCTGCAGTGCCTCGGGGCTGTCGGCCGTCAGGATCTGCACACGCGCATCGCGGGTCAGCGGGTACGCGAGGTCGACCAACTGGTCGTCGACCCTGGCCACGAGCGCCGCCCTGGCCAGTCGCGGAGACACGTCGGCCGCCACGTCCAGAACGGGCGTGCCGGCGGCGACGGATCGCGTGGAACCGTCGGGGAGCGTGACCACAACAGACATCATGCCGCGAACACTGGTCTCCACAGCCGGGGCCGGCTGGAGCTGCAACCGGTGGGCGGGTGGCTGGATATGGTAGGCACGGGCGGAATCGAACCGCCGACCTCCTGCGTGTCAAGCAGGCGCTCTAACCCCTGAGCTACGCGCCTACAGCCGTTCACACGCGCCTGCGTGCGAACGGACATGGTACAGCGGAGCCGGCAGGACGCGCAAGCTACGCGGCCACCTTGGCGGGCGCCGGGTTGGCAACGGTTTCGAGAGCCTTGTCGAGTATGGGATCCTCGGTCGAGGGGGGCGCGCCGAATTCGTTGTCCGGCTCGGCCACGGGGACGGTGGGCACCAGACCCGTGCCGTGGATGGCCGTCCCCTTCGGCGTGAGCCAGCGTGCGTAGGTGAGCCACAGGGCGCTGCCATCGGGCAGTCCCACCAGCTTCTGGGCTGCGGCGCGGCCCAGCGTCCGTTCCCCGACGGTCTTCGCGCGGTCGTTGTCCAGCAGCGCGGCCGAGAAGACCTCGGCCGCCTGCGAGGTGCCGTTTGTCGTCAACAGCGTGACGGGCAGGGCCACGCTGCCGTCACCGGCCCTGGCCTCGGTCCGCTGCTGCCCCTGTCCGCGGGCTTCCCGGATCGCCAGGGTCCCGGACTTGACGAACAGGCGGGCGGCCTCGGCACCCAGCGCAGGGTCCCCTTCGGCCGTATGTCGCAGGTCGATGATCAATTGGCTTGCGCCCTGGCCGGTGACCTGGGCGATGGCCTGCTTCAACTGGCCGGGCGTCCGCTCACTGAAGGCGGGCACGCGCAGCAGGCCCACGCCCGGTTTCACCAGCCGCGCCGTGACGTCGGCCGGCGGGGCGGCCACCCGCGTGAGCACCACCTCGTGGGCGTCGGTCTGGCTGCCTCGCAGGACCGTCAACGTGACGGAGGAGCCAACCGCCCCACCCAACAGGCGGTCGCCCTCGTGCAGCGACATGTGTCGCGTCGATTTGCCGTCGATGGCCCGGACGTAGTCGCCGGTGTGGAGCCCCGCCCGTGCTGCGGGCGAGCCATCGCGCGCCGCGACAACGCGCAGGTAGTACTGGCGCGTCAGCGACAGGCCCGTCGTCCCGGGCGCCTGGGGCCGGCTCGCCTGCTCGGCCTTGACCTGCGCCGCGTCCAGATAGGAACTGTCGGGATCGAGGCCCTCGGCCAGGCCGAGCATGGCGCCGTCGAGCACCGTGCCAGGGCTGGGTTCCTCGACGTAGCTCCCGAAGATGAGCGAGACCACGTCGTCGAAGACCCGGAGGTGCGGATACGCGCCAGGGGCGGTGCGCTGTTGTCCGAGCAGGCCGCCGACGAGGGTGAACACGACGAGCGGCGTCGTGAGCGCGAGGACGAGGATCCGGGTGCGGGTGGTCACATTGATGCCTGATGCCTGATGCCTGATGCCGAATGCCTGATGCCTTGGGCGGTCGCCTTCACCGGCGCCCGCGCGCGCCGGTCACCTGTCCAACGACGATGGCCGTGTCCCGATGGCCTGAAGCCGTCGCCCGGTGTTCATTGCGCCCGTTTCAGCCATTGTAGGGGATTGACCGGGCGACCGTCGACGCGCACTTCGAAGTAGAGTCCCGCCCCGCCTTCGGGCGTTTCGCCCACCTCGCCGACGACAGCCCCGGCCTCGACCGTCGCGCTTCGTTGGACGCGAACGGTCTCGAGGTGGCCGTACAGCGAGAAGGCCTTCTGGCCATGATCGACGACGACGAGTTGACCGAAGCCCCTGAATGGACCGGCGAAGGCGACGGTCCCCGGGTGGATGGCGCGGACGGGCGTGCCTGACCCGGCGGCAATCGTGACGCCGTTGTTGAGCGTGCTGGTGCCGAACCGCGAATCACGCTGGCGCCCGAACCGGCTGGCGATCGACCCGTCCACCGGCCAGGGCAGCTGCCGGCGTCGCGACGTGAACGGGACCCGGAGCACCTGCGTGGGCGCCGGCAGCGTGGGCCTCGCGCCCATCGACTCGTCGAGGCGAGCCCGGGCGGCCACCAGCTCGGCCAGCCAGCGCTCGCGTTGTCCGGCTTCCTCCTGCAGCGAGGTCAGCAGCGCGCGCTTGCGGACGTAGGTCGCATCCGCGGCGGCCCTGCGCTCTGCAGCTGCCTCGCGCAACCTGCTCGCCTCTGCCTGTCGAACGGCCAGTCTGGCCTGCGTGTCGGCGAGGTCGCTCGCGGTCCTGGCATAGGCCGAGAGCCTCCGCCCATCGTCGTGCGACAGGTAGCTGATCAGGCGCGCCGCGCGGCTCACCTGCCGGGCGCCGGCGGCATTCCAGGCGATGCGCGCGTAGCCGACGCGGCCGAGGCGCTGCAGGCGGCGGAGGCGGGCGGCGACGGCGGGCCGCTCCGTGTCGAGCGTGGCCTGCAACTGCGATTGCCGCGCCGTGAGCGCGGCGAGGTCGGCCTCGATGGCCGTGAGGTCCTGGCGGGCCTCTGCTTCACGCGCGCGCTGCAGGGCGCGCTCGACATCCAGTTGGCGCAACTGGTCGAGCAAGGTGGCCGACTCCCGTGCGAGGGCATCCGCCTCGCGCGACAGCGCGGCGATCCGCTCGCGTGTGGCCTGTTGTGCCTTGGCGGCTTCGGCTGCCTGGACCAGGGCGGACGGCGCGGGGGGACCCTCGGGCGGCACGGCCGGTGTCTGCTGCTGCAGGGTCGTCAACTGCGCGAGCACGGCCAGGAACAGGAAAGCACCCACGCCACCAGTATCGGCCCGAATCCCGGGAAAGGTAGACCCTCCCCTTCACCTGCTACGCTCATGCCCGTGCGCGTCCTGGCCCTCGACCTCGGCATTCGCCGCACCGGCATCGCCATCAGTGATGCCTCGGGAACGCTGGCGCGTCCCCTGGAAGTGGTACACGGCACCTCGCTCAAGGCGCAGTGGCGCGCCCTGCTGGACGTGATTGCCCGCGTCCAGGCCGATGAGGATGCGCTCGAGGCCATCGTCGTGGGCGTGCCCAGCCGGCTCGATGGCAGCCCCACAGACTTCACCGCCGCGGCGCTCGACTTCATCGGGCGCCTGGCCAGGCGCGTGCCGGTGCCGGTCGTCCCGATGGACGAGCGGCTCACCAGCGTCGAGGCCGAGGCGCGGCTCGCGGTGCACGAGAAGGACTGGCGCCGTCGCAAGGCGCGGCTCGATGCCGCGGCGGCTGCCGTGCTGCTGCAGGACTACCTGGACGCCCGGCTGAGGACGCCGTCCCCATGAAGCGCGCACTCGCTGTCCTCGCTGTCCTCGTCGTCCTCGTCGTCCTGGGTGCCGCGGCGGCCGGAGTGTGGGTGACGCGTCGCGTCGCCGAGCCGTTCGCCGCGTTCTCCGGCGAACAGTTCGTCGAGATTCCCCAGGGCGAGAGCACCACCGGCATCGGCAGGCGCCTGGTCGCCGCGGGCGTCATCCGCGACGACCTGACATTCCGCCTGGCGGTGCGCTGGCACGGCGCCGGGCGGACGCTCAAGGCGGGCGAGTACCGGTTCACGGGCCCCGCGTCGCCGGCGGCGGTCATCGACAGGCTCGCCCGGGGCGACGTCTACCTCCTGCCGCTCACATTCCCCGAGGGGCTGACGGTGGAGGAGATGGCGCAGCTCTTCGCCCAGACGGGCCTTGGTCGCGCGCGGGCGTTCGTCGCCGCGGCCAGCAACGCCGCGCCCATTGCAGCCATCGATCCCGACGCCGATACGCTCGAGGGCTACCTGTTCCCCGATACGTACAGCCTGCCGCGCCAGATCGCGGCGCAGGCCCTCGTGGACCGCATGGTCCGCCGGTTCCTGTCGGTGTTCGACGAGGACATGCGTGCCCGCGCACGGGCGACGGGCCTCAGCGTGCGGCAGATCATGTCCATCGCCGCGCTCGTGGAGAAGGAGACGGCCCGCGCCGAGGAGCGGCCGCTCGTCGCGGCCGTCTACCGCAACCGGTTCCGGATCGGGATGCCGATGCAGGCAGACCCGACCGTCATCTATGCCCTGAAGCAGGCCGGCCGGTGGAACGGGAACATCAGGAAGGGCGACCTCTCGTTCGACTCGCCCTACAACACCTACAGGTACGCCGGCTTGCCGCCGGGACCGATTGCCTCGCCTGGCAAGGCGGCCATCGAGGCGACCATCGCACCGGCGGCTGTCGACTATCTCTACTTCGTGAGCCGCAACGACGGGTCGCACGCGTTCGCCGCGACGCTGGCCGAGCACAACAGAAACGTGCAGAAGTGGCAGGTGGAGTACTTCAGGAGACGCCGGTGATCATCGTTCCGCCCAGCGCAGCTTCTGCCTGAGCACCTGAAAGTACGTATGGGTGGCGGGCTTGAGCAGCCGCAGCGCATAGGGCGCGCGGTGAATCGCCACGCCGTCGCCCGGGCCGAGCATGTCGCCCACCTGGCCGTCGAAGGTCACGTACGTTTCCTCCCGCGGTGACCGCGCCGGCTCGCCCGACACGACGATCTCCAGATCCACGGACGCCGGCAGCACGACGGGCCTGTTGGTCAGCGTGTGCGGCGCGATGGGCGTCAGCACGAGCGCGTCGACACCGGGATGCACGATCGGGCCGCCCGCCGACAGGTTGTACGCTGTCGAGCCCGTGGGGGAGGCCACGATCAGCCCGTCGGCCTTGAATCGGGCGATCAACTGGCCGTTGGCCGAGGCGACGAGGTCGATCATGCGGGACAGCGCGCCCTTCGTGATGACGACGTCGTTGAGCGAGATGTGGCGGAGCACCGTGCCGTCGGCGCGTCGCACGATGGCCTCGAGCATCATGCGCCGCTCTTCGTGAGCGGTGCCGTCGAGGGCCTGCGCGAGGGCCTCGTAGACCTCCGTCACGCGGACCTCGGTGAGGAAGCCGAGGCTGCCGAAGTTCACGGCGACCACCGGCACGTCGTACCCGCCGGTGCCGAGCCGGCCGGCCGTCCCGAGCAGCGTGCCGTCGCCGCCGAGCACGACGATCAACTGCTCGTCTCGCCCGAGCTGTTCGGCGTCGCAGACCTCGCCCGGCAGGGGCGCGCGGGCCAGCGCGGCCGTAGCGGCCTCGTAGCAAGGCGTGATGCCCCGCGCCGCGAGCCAGGCGCCAATCTCCCCGAGCAGATTGGCGGCCTCGGTGAGTCCGGGCTTGGCCATCAGGCCAACCCGTCGGATGGGGGGCGTCATGCACGACTCCTGAAGTGGACGAGCCACTCGCGATTACCTTCCATGCCTGCTATCGGCGACGGCGTGTGGCCGCGGGCCTCGAGCCCGATGGCGCCTGCCGCCGCGATGACTTCCTCCAGCACACGGGTCCGCACGGACTCGTCGCGTACCACCCCGTGCTTGCCGACCTCCTCGCGCCGGGCTTCGAACTGCGGCTTGACGAGCGTCACCACATCGGCGCTCTCGCGCAGCAGCGGTGGCACGACCGGAAGAATGTACCGCAGGGAGATGAACGACACGTCGGCCGTCACGATATCGAAGCGCTGGTGGGCGGGAGGCAGGTCCGCCGGCGTCAACTGCCTGGCGTTGATGCGTTCGAGGCAGCTGACGCGTGGATCGGATCGGAGCCGCCAGTCCATCTGGTTGTGCCCGACGTCGACGGCCACCACGTGCGCGGCCCCTCGCCGGAGCAGTACGTCGGTGAAGCCACCGGTGGACGCCCCGATGTCGAGTGCCTCCCGGCCATCGACGACGATGCCGAACGTGTCGAGTGCGTGGACGAGCTTCAGGGCGCCCCTGCCGACGTAGGGGTGGTCAGCCTGGCGCACCTGGATGTCCACGTCGTTGCGGACCAACTGGCCGGGCTTGGGCGGTGCCGATGTCCCGGGTACGCTCACGTGTCCCGCCAGGATCAGGGCACGCGCCCGTTCGCGTGAGGCGGCGAGTCCGCGCTCCACCAGCAGGGCGTCCAGCCGCACGCGAGACGGGCGGGCGTCTGTCACTGGCGGCGGGTGAGCGTCCACTCGAGAATGGCGGGCAGGTGCCCGGTCAGACCGGCCTGCGCCAGCGCCGCGTGGCCCCGAGCGGCACAGGCGTGTGCGCGTTGCCGGCTGCCCTCCACGCCGAAGAGGGCGGGGTAGGTGAGCTTGCCGGCGGCTTGGTCCTTGCCCGCGTGCTTGCCGAGCGAGGCGGCGTCACCCTCGACGTCCAGCACGTCGTCGATGATCTGGAAGCAGAGGCCCAGTTCGGTCGCGTAGGCGTCGATGGCGGCGACCTGGTCCGGCGTGCCGCCAGCCATGATGGCTCCGGCCCCCGTCGCCGCACGGATCAGCGCGCCCGTCTTGCGCGCGTGGACGTCCTGCAGGCGCACGAGGTCGTCCTCGACGCGATCCTGACGGGCGGCGCCCTCCCACTGGAGATCCAGGACCTGACCGCCGACCATGCCCCACACGCCGGCCGACCTGGCCACGAGCTGAATGGTCTGCAGCTTCCGAAGCGCGATGGCCGGGCCGTCCAGTGACGGCTCACGAGCGAGCAGCGCGAAGGCCTCGGTCAGCAGGCCGTCGCCCGAAAGGATGGCCAGCGCGTCGCCGTACACGACGTGCGCCGTGGGACGGCCTCGCCGGAGCGTGTCGTCGTCCATGGCGGGCAGGTCATCGTGCACGAGCGAGTAGGTGTGAATCATCTCGAGCGCGCAGGCCGCCGGCAGCGCCAGGGTTCGTGCATCCGGATGGCCCAGTCCAATGGCGTCGGCCGCGGCGAGCACGAGCACCGGCCGCATGCGCTTGCCGCCGGCGAGGAGGCTGTATTGCATCGCCTCGTGCAGCCGCGCGGGGCACTCGGGCGGCGCGGGGAGCCATGCCGCCAGCGCGCGCTCCAGGTCGCGGCGGCAGTCGTCGGCAAACGCCTGGAAGTCCGAGGCGCTCATCCGCGGTCGGCGGGCCTGGACGACAGCTCGCGGTCGAAGGCGGCGGTCTCGTCGCGCAGGCCCCCGCTCTGGGTCAGCACGGTGATCCGCCGCTCGGCGTCCTCCAGCCGGTCGTGGCAGAAGCGCGAGAGCTTGACGCCGCGTTCGAACAGGGCCAGCGACTGCTCGAGCGGCAGGTCGCCCTGTTCGAGCGTGCGGACGATCGTGTCCAGTTCGGTGATGGCCTGCTCGAAATCGGTGGGCTCGGTCATTGTCGTGAGGGGAACGCGGGGTCGATGCTCTCGACGTCGCAGTGGAGCAGGCCATCGGGCAGCTGCACGTGCACGCGGTCGCCGGGCGACACGCGCGCCGCGCTGCGGACGACCGCGGTGCCGGGTGTTTCCCAGCAAATGGCGTAGCCGCGCGCCAGCGTCTTCAGCGGGCTGAGGGCATCCAGCCGCGCCGAGAGGGACGAGAGGCGCCGGTCTCGGGCGTGCAGGCCCTGCGTGACCGCCGCCTGCCCGCGCGCCACCTGCTGGTCGACGCGCCGCCGTGCCTGCGCGACGTGGGTTTCCATGCCCGCGCGTGCCAACCGGTCGCGACTGGCCTGGAGCATTACCTGGGACCGCGTGCGCCGGCCCAGGATGGCCGCGCGCAGCCGGTCGTCGATCTGTCCGAGCCGGCGCAGGCGGGTGACGAGTCGCCGCTGCGGATGCTGTTCCTGCAGGCGTCGGGTCAGGTCCTCCACGAGGCGGACGCGGTGGCCAGCCTGCTGCCGCCAGGCTGCCGCCAGGCGTTCGTCCAGTTCGGCCCGGAGCCGGTCACGGCTGCGGACCTCGTCGCGGTAGTGCGCGAACCCCGGCCGCTGCTCGATACGCAGCAGGCGCGTGCGCTGGCGGTCCAGGCGGCTGTGGAGCAGGAGCAACATCTGCCGGCGCGCGGCGCCGAGCCTGTCGCGAAAGTCCCCCGCGCGCTGCACCACGATCTCGGCGGCCTGCGACGGCGTGGCGGCCCGCACGTCGGCGACGCCATCGGCGATCGTCGTGTCCACCTCGTGCCCGACCGCGGCGATCACCGGGACCGGCGCCGCAGCGATGGCGCGCGCGACGACTTCCTCGTTGAACGCCCACAGATCCTCGAGCGACCCGCCGCCGCGTCCGACGATGATGACGTCCACGCCGGGTACCCGCGCGACGCGGGTGATGGCGCGCGCGATGTCGGCGCCGGCGCCCTCGCCCTGGACGCGCGTCGGCGCGATCACGATGTCGGCCGGCGCGCGCCGGGTGCGCAGCACGCGCAGCACGTCGCGCAGCGCCGCGCCGTCGATCGATGTCACGACGCCGATACGCCTGGGAAGCATCGGCAGCGCGCGCTTGCGCGCGGCGTCGAAGAGCCCTTCGGCCTGCAGGCGTTGCTTGAGCTGATCGAACGCCAGTTGCCGTGCGCCGGCACCCATGGGTTCGATGCTGTCGGCGAGTAACTGGTACCGTCCACGCGGCACGTAGACCGACAGGCGGCCCTTCACGAGCACGTGCAGGCCCGTCGTGAGCTTGAAGCGCAGTCGAGCGGCGTCGGTGCGCCACAGCACCGCGGGCAACTGGGCGCCGCGATCCTTCAGCGTGAAGTAGATGTTGCCCTGCGAGGTCGTGCAGTCGGCGATCTCGCCTTCGACCCACACGCGCCCGAACTGCCCCTCGAGGGACTGGCGGACGGCGTGCGTGAGCTCGCTGACGGAGTAGATGCGCGGCCGCGCGCGCTCGGCCGGCGGCGTGGCCCCGGCCCGCTCGTCCATCGCATCGGACGCGCCGACGTGCGAGGCGGCCCGGTCCTCGTCGGCATCCCGCTGCGAGGCGACCTCGCCAGGAGGGGCGCCCTGGTCCACCTCGGGCTCGGGGGGCGGCTCGTCCTCGAACGGGAGGTCGAAGAGCGAGGTCACCGCAGGTCCTCGATGTCGGCCGGCGTGAGGCTCAGGCGTTCGATGGCCGTCGCACGCCCCGTGCCGTCAGCCGTGACGATGACGCCGTGCAGGCGGGGCAGTCCGGACGCGGCGTCGAACTTGGCCGGCAGGCCGGTCAGGAACCGGCCGATGACCGCGGCGCGCTCCACGCCGATCACGCCGTCGTGCGGCCCAGTCATTCCCACGTCGGTGCAGTACGCGGTGCCCCCCGGCAGGATCTGGGCGTCGGCCGTCTGTACGTGCGTGTGCGTGCCGACGACGGCGGTTGCCACGCCGTCGAGGTGCCATCCCATCGCCACCTTCTCGGACGTGGCCTCGGCATGGACGTCGACGAACACGACGTCGGCGTGCGCGCGCAGGCGCTCGGCCTCCGCGCGTCCGAGCGCGAACGGGTCATCGATCGCGGTCATGAAGACGCGCCCCATCAGGTTCAGGACGCCGACGCGCGTCCCGTCGGCCGTCGTGACGATCGTGGATCCGCGCCCGGGCGTGCCGGCCGGGTAGTTGAACGGCCGCAGCAGCCGGGGTTCCTCGTCGATGAACGCCAGCACCTCACGCTTGTCCCACACGTGGTTGCCCGACGTCATGATGGCGATGCCGCTGGCGAACAGGTCCCTGGCGATCTCGCGCGTGATGCCGAAACCGCCGGCGCTGTTCTCACCGTTGGCAATCACCAGGTCGATGGACCGGGTGCCGACCAGTGCGGGGATCGCTCGTTTGACGAGGTCGCGGCCGACCTTGGCGAAGATGTCGCCGATGAACAGGATGCGCATCGGCGCGCCTAGAGGACCTTCTCGATGGGAATCACGAACTCCTGGCCGCTGTTCAGGCGGGGCAACCGCACCCGGAGTTCCCCTTCGGACATGGTGGCGCGGGCGCCCATCAGATCCAGCGTGGCCGAGATCCGGACTGCGCGGGCGAATCGACCGAAGCTTCGCTCGACGAGATGGTAGGAGGTGGCGCGCGCCGCGGCTGCTCCCGCGGGCCACTTGCAGCCGGCTATGACCAGCGTGCCGTTCTTGAACAACACGCGGACATCATCCGGCGCGACGCCGGCCAGGTCGAGCACCACCTCGATGGCGTCCTCGCGCTCCACGACGTCCATCGGAGGAGCGTACAGGCCACCGGGTGCCGCGTCATGCGCCTGGTGCAGCTCCTCGAAGAGTCGTCGCACCTCGTCGGCGAGTTCGGCCGCCTCTGGAAAGGACAGCATCCGGAGATGATCGCATAGGACGGGGATCGGAACGTAGAACGTCGAACGCCGCACGCCGAACGCCGACCGCAAGAGGCCGGACGGCCTGCCGCGCCGACGCCGCGAGGCGAAGGCGAGCCGCACGCCGAAACCCCGGGGCGGGGATTGGGGTTGCCGGTTCGTCTGGGTCGCTCGCGATCGCATATGACTATCTAAGACTCATATAAGATGCTTGACACGTGCTCATATAGTCCCTATACTGCCGTTGTTGTCGGGCGACATATGGTTCCGACAAGCCGCCCGGTCGCGTATGCCGACGGGCGGTCGCATCTTGGCGAGCGGTGGCCTGCACAGCCGCCCTCGCAGCCTCGAGGAGGACGACATGACCATGGTGAGATTCGACCCATTCCGTGAACTGGCCACGATGCAGGACCGCATCAACCGCATCTTCGGCGACGCCTACAATCGGCGCCAGGACGATGACCTGACCCAGCGCGGCGAGTGGCTTCCGGCAGTGGACATCTACGAGAACGCCCACCAGGAGATCGTGCTGAAGGCCGAACTCCCCGGCATCACGCGCGAGGACATCGATCTGCGGGTCGAGAACAACACCCTCACGCTGCGCGGCGAGCGCAAGCGCGACACCGCGGTGAAGGACGAGCAGTATCACCGCGTGGAGCGGTCGTACGGCGCCTTCAGCCGTTCGTTCGCGCTCCCGACGCGCATCGACACCGAGCACGTGCGCGCGGAGTTCAAGGACGGCGTGCTGTCCATCACGCTGCCCGTGAAGGCCGAGGCCAAGCCACGTCAGATCGAGGTCGCCGTCAACTGAGGCAGACCTCGCGCCTGGCCTGCTGACACAAGCCGCCCGGTTCGTGCCCGTGCACGACCGGGCGTTTTTCGCGTCGGCGTGCCGGTCAGCTCGCGGTTTTGCGGAAGCGCAGGACGGCCAGGCCGATGATGGCGACCGCGTAGAACGCGAGCCACGACACCGGCACCCAGAGCTGCGTCAGGCCCGCGCCCCGGAGCACGATGCCGCGGATCACCTCGATGAAGTAGCGCGCCGGAATCAGTCGCGAGACGAACTGGAAGATCGGCGGCATGCCGTCGATGGGGAACACGTATCCCGACAGGAACACGAACGGCAGCAGGAACATCATCGAGAGCTGCTGCGACTGCCGCTGCGTCTGGACCAACGTGGAAATCAGCATCCCGAGGCCCAGCACGGCTGCGATGAAGAGGAACGCCACCAGATAGAGCAACACGACGCTGCCCACGATGGGGATGCCGAACAGGTATCGCATCAGCAGCACCGTCACCGTGAGCTGCACGTAACCGATGACGATGAACGGCAGCAGCTTGCCGAGAATGAGCTGCGTGCGCGTGACGGGCGTGACCTGCAACTGCTCGAGCGTGCCCATCTCCCGCTCCCGCACGATCGCGCCCGCCGTGAACTGGATGAGCGTGAACGTGAGGATGATCGCCAGCAGGCCCGGGATGATGAAGGCGCTCGTCCGGAGGTCTGGGTTGTACCAGGGCCGCACGCGCAGGTCGACGGGCAGTGCGGCCTCTCGCCAGCCGGCCCGGCGCGCCAGCGTCTGCAGTGACAACTGCGTCGCCACGCCTCCGGCGATCGACATCGCCTGGCTCGATGTGGTCGTGTCCGACGCATTGACGATCAGGAGGGCCCCGGCGGGCCGCCCGCGGTGGCGGTTGCGCCCGTAATCGCCGTCGATCACCAGCCCCACGCTCGCCGTGGCCGTGTCGAGCGCCTCCTGCAACTCCCCGAGGCTGTCCACCCGTCCGACGATGTCGAAGTACTCGCTGGCTGCGAGTCGTGCCACCAGTTCACGGCTGTCGTACGTGCGGCTCTCGTCGAGGACGACGGTCCGCAGGTGCTTGACGTCGTAGTTGATGGCATACCCGAAGACCATCGTCTGGATCAGCGGGACGATGATGATCATCCGCAGCGTCAGGCGATCGCGCTTCAGCTGCATGAACTCCTTCCAGGTGAGCGCGAGCAGCCGTCTCATGCGACCTCCTCCGCGCCAGCGGCGCGCTTGTGGGCGAGCGACACGAACACGTCTTCCAGGGATGGCTCGGTGTCTCGTGGCTGGCCGTACAGGCCAAGCCGGGCGAGAGCCTCGGCCTGCCGCGCGCCGTCCGCGACGACAGCCCGGAGTCGCCGACCCGAGAGGTACACGTCCTCGAACGCGGGGAGCGCGCGCAGCGCCGCGAGCGTGGCGAAGGCGTCCTGCGTGACCTCGATCTCGAACAGGCGACCCGACAGATGGGCCTTGAGGGCCGGCGGAGAGTCGTCGGCGATGATGATGCCATCCAGGATGAACGCGAGGCGATCGCACTGCTCGGCCTCGTCCATGTAGTGCGTGGTCACCAGGACGGTCATGCCGCGATCGGCGGCGAGCTCGTAGATCAGATCCCAGAACAGGCGCCGGCCCGACGGATCGACGCCGCCCGTCGGTTCGTCGAGGAACAGCAACTCCGGCTCGTGCAGCAGGGCAGCGGCGAGCGCCACCCGCTGGCGCAGACCGGTCGACAGACGCGTCGGTCAGGGTGCGGCGCACCGGCTGGAACTGCAGCCGTTCGGCCAGGGCATCGATGCGTGCCGTCAGTCCACTGCCGCGCAGGCCGTACACCGTGCCGAAGAAGCGCAGGTTCTCCTCGACCGTCAGATCGAGGTAGAGCGAGAACTTCTGGCTCATGTACCCGAGCCGGCGCTTCCACGCGTCCGGGTCGTGCGCGAGGTCGATCCCGCCGAAACCGGTGATGCGGCCTTCCGATGGCGCGAGCAGACCGGCGAGCATGCGGATGGTGGTGGACTTGCCCGACCCGTTGGGGCCGAGGAACCCGAAGACGCGTCCGCGCGGGATCTCGACGTCGATGTCGCGCACCGCGACGAAGCGCCCGAAGCGGCGCGTCAGTCCCCGCGCCGTGACGAGCGCGTCCCTGCCAGCGGCGTGGAGCGTGTCGCCGGGGTGATCCGCATCGGACCAGGGGGACGCGGTCATGCGCCCAGCCCCTGCGGCGCCGACGCCTGCTGATCCCCGCGCTCGTGCCACACGAACACGTCCTCGAGTGACGGCGCGACGACGCGCGCGTCGCCGACACGGTCTCCGAGAGCCGCGCGCACCTCGGCGAGCAGCGCCGCGGCGTCGCCGGTGCGGCCGCGCACGTGCAGGCGCGTGCCGAAGAGCGACACGTCGTCCACGCCCGGGAGCGACGCGAGCCGTCTCCGCACCGGCATGCGGTCGCTGGTGCGCACCTCGACAAGGGCGCGCGGGTAGGCGGCCACGATCGCGTCCCGCGAACCGACGGCCGTGATGCGACCCCGATCGAGCAGCGCCAGCCGTGACGCGTACTCGGCTTCGTCCATGTACGGCGTCGAGACGAGGAGCGTGAGCCCCTCGTGGTGCAGCTGGTTGAGCAGGATCCAGAACTCGCGCCGCGAGACCGGATCCACGCCGGTGGTGGGCTCGTCGAGCAGCAGCAGTTCCGGCTGGGTCAACAGCGCGCTCACCAGCGAGAGCTTCTGCTTCATGCCACCCGAGAGCGCGCCTGCCAGGCGGGCGCGGAAGCGATCGAGGCCGACGCGGGCCAGGAGTTCCGACGTCCGCGCGCGGGCCACCGCGTCCGGCACGTCGTAGAGGCGCGCCCGGAGGTGCAGGTTCTCGTCGATCGTGAGGTCCTCGTAGAGCGAGAACCGCTGCGGCACGAGTCCGAACGTCCGCACGCCGGTCACCCGCAGCTGCCCACGCGTCGGCGCGATCAGGCCCGCCACCAACCGGAAGAACGTGGACTTGCCGGCGCCGTCGGGGCCGAGCAGGGCGAAGAGTTCGCCACGCGCGATGGTCAGGTTCACCCCCCGCAGCGCCGGCACGTCACCGAAGGACTTCACCAGGTCGGCGACCTCGATCATGGTGCTCATCGCGGCGCGCCCTGTGGTGTCTGCGGCACCACGAACACCTCCGCCGGCTGGCCCGGCACCAGCGGCGCCGCCCATCCCGCATCGAGGTCGACCTTGGCGGCATACACGAGGTTCACGCGCTCGGCGCGCGTTTCCACGGGCTTGGGGGTGAACTCGGCTGTCGGTGAGATCTCGGTGATCCGTGCAGGGAACAGGTGATCCGGGAAGCCGTCGACGCGCACCTGCGCCGGCTGTCCCTGCCGGACCTGGCCGAGTCGCGGCTCTGGGATGAACGTACGCACGTAGAGCCGCGCCGCGAGTCCCAGCGTGATCGCGCCCTGGCCAGGACCAAGGAGGGCGCCCGGCTCCACGAGGCGGTGCAGGACCACCGCGTCGCTCGGCGCCCGCAGTTCGGCCTCCTTCACGACGATGTCGGACTGCGCCTTCACGCGCTGGGCCCGCCCGAGTTCGGCCTGGGCCTGGCGCGTCTGCCACTGCCGGAAACCCTCCTGCACGAGGCGCAGCCGCTGGGTCGCGGCGTCCACGGCGGCCTGCGCCCGCGTCACGTCGGCAGTGGCGCGATCGAGATCGCGCTGCGTGCCGACCTTGCGGCTGCGCAGGAGTTGCTGCCGTTCCAGTTCGTCCCGGGCCAGCGTGAGCGCGGCCACCCGATCGCGGCGTTCCGCTTCGGCTGCCTCGACTTCGGCTCCCCGGCTGCCCGCGGCGAGATCCCGCACCCGCGCTTCGGCCGCGGCGACACCCTGGGCATCACGCTCGGGCGCCAGCGCCGTCTCGGCCAGGTCGAGCCGCACGAGCAGGTCGCCGGCCTTGACGCGGTCGCCCTCGCGCACGAGCACCTCGAGCACGCGGCCCTGGATGCGGGGGGCGATGTCGACCAGCGCGGCTTCGATGCGGCCGTTCAGCCGGATGCGGTCGTCGACTGGCTCGCGTCGGCAGCCTGGAGAGGCAGCCGCGATGGCCAGCAAGGCCACGACAGGCAGGGTGGCGCGCGTCATCGGGATGTTCCTTTCGGCGTGGGCGGCGCGGGCTGGGCGATAGTGATGCCGCGCTGCTCGAGTAGGCGTCCCGTGGCCCGGAGCAGTTCGGTCGTCGCGATCGCGATCTCGATGCGCGCCGCGGTCCTGGCGAGTGTGGCTTGCGCGAGTTCGGTCTGCCGCGTCAGCAGGAGGAAGGTCGAGCTCTGTCCCGCGTCGAAGCGCGCTTGTTCGGCGGCCAGGAGGTCGGTGGTGGCCGCCTCGAGCCCGGTCACGGCCTCCAGCCGGTCGCGGGCGGCCTCGAGCGCCACTCGCGCCGTGCGGACTTCGGTGGCGATCCCCTGGGCGACCTGGTCGCGCAGGAGTGCCGTGCGGCGTTCTGCGAGGGTGGCGGTGACCAGGTCGGCCTTCGCGGCTCGGCGTCCGATCGGCAGGGCCACGCTCACGCCGACGTAGACGTCGGAGAAGCGGTGCGTGATCAGGGTCTCGAGCGAGTCGTGCAGCCCGCCCAGTTGTGCGTCCGGCACGCTGACAGTCACCCCGGGGAACGGCACGAACAGGTCGGGATTCTCGGTGCCGGCGAGGCCTCGCAGGTGGTAGGCCGCGACAAGGTCGACCTGCGTGCGCGTGCGCTCCCGTGCCAGGGCCGTGTCGAGTTCGGCAATCTGGCGGGCCGCGTCGAGGTCGGCGAGCTCGGCACGGCGTTCGAGGGCCTGCGTCACCAGGTCGTCGACCGGCCCCGGCATCGTCGGTGACGGCGGCTCGTCCACGAGCGCGAAAGCCGTGGACCATGCGGGCGAGTCGGCCGTTCCCGAGAGCCATTGCCGCAGCGCGATCTCGGTACGGCGCTCCTCGCCCCGGGCCCGCACGAGATCGGCGCGTCGCCGCGCGATCTCGGCCTGCGGGGCCGCGATCTCCGCCTCGGCCGCGACGCCGGCCTCTATGCGCACCGCCGTGTCGTCGCGCTGCGCTTCTGCAAGCGTGAGCGACTGCTGACGGATACGGACGTCCTCCCTCGCGGCGACGGCGGCCCAGTAGCTTCGTTCGACTGCCGCCACCGTGTCGGCGACGAGGCGCTCGAGGGCCGCCTGGCTGCGCGACACGTCGAGCGCAGAGACCTGGAGGGCGCGTCGTTGCGGGTCCAGCCGCCGGCCCGCGAGGAGCGGCTGCCTCACCTCGACGCCGATGCTGGTCCAGTAGGACGGGGCGAGCAGGGCGAACAGGCCGTTGCTGTCTTCAAAGGACGACGACGCGCTGCCGGTGACCGTCGCGCCAGTCTCGAACAAGCGGCTCCAGGCGATGCTGCCGCCGACGCTGTTGGTGCGGGGAGCGAGTGCCCCGGGTGGGGCCCCGACGAAGAGCGTGTTGAGTGGGTCGGTTCGCGTGCGGACGCGGCCGTCGAGCCGCAGGGTCGAGTCGTAGGCTGCCTGTGCGCGGTCCCCGCCTTGCGCGGCCATCGTCACCGCGTCGCGCTGGATGGCCAGTTCGGGTCTGTGCTCGAGAGCTCGCGCTGTCGCCTCGGCAAGTGTGAGGGGAACGGGTTGAGCACTGGCCGTGGCATCGGCAGCCGCGACAACGCCCCAGACGGCGAGTCCGAGTGCCTGCGCCCCGCCCGACCACCATCCGCGCCTCACCGCGCCACCCCCAACCGCTGCAGGCGCGGATCGAGGGCTCCCGCGAACCGGTCCAGCTCATCGGGTGCCAGCGCGAGCAGGGCCTGACGTTCGGTCGGCGTCACCTCCAATGCCGCCGTCTCCGCGAGGGCGTCGAGGGCTGTTCCGGGTGAGTGCCTGTAGCGGGCCCGCCACTGCTCGTCGGTGGCGAGCCGGCCGAGTATCTGTTCCACGTGCGCCTGGCTCATTGCTGTCCCCTGGCAGGGGAGTCGCAAGTCGCCTGCCAGATGCCTGCGCCGCGCCACAAGAACTCAGAAATGGCTCTACAGACTGGGAGTTAGCGGACCACAGGCTCATCGAAACCCGCTGGCTCTGCATCACCATAGAGTGTTTCTAAATCGACAATCTGTCTGTAAATGATCAAATTGCAAGCATCAAACATCAGGCATCACGCATCAAGACCGTGTCGTTTGAGCCGGACGTAGAGTTGGGCGCGGGTCAGCCCGAGCGCCCTGGCGGCGCGGGACTTGTTGAACCGCGCCTGCGCGAGCGCCTCTTCGACCATCTGGCGCTCCACGTCGGGCAGGGTCGCCGCAGGCACGGGCGCGGCGGCCGCGGGGCGTCCCGCGGGGGCAGGGCGGACCGTGTCGGGGGCGGGTGCACCGGTGGGTGGGGAGGGTACGACCGACGTGAGTGTGGGCAGGGCCAGGTGCTCCGACGTGATCAGGCCCCCACCCGCCAGAATGGCCGCCCGCTCGAGGACGTTCCGCAGTTCGCGGACGTTCCCCGGCCAGGCGTAGGCGAGCAGCCGCGGACCCGCTTCGCGCGACAGGCCCGCGGCGGGACGGCCGAGGTGTCTGCCGATGTCGTCGAGCAACGTGGCCGCGAGCGGCAGGATGTCGTCCCGGCGGTCGCGCAGGGCCGGCAGGGCGATGGCGAATATGTGCAGACGGTAGAAGAGGTCTTCCCGGAAGGCCCCCCGTTCGACCATCGTCCGCAGGTTGCGGTGGGTGGCGGCGATGATGCGGACGTCCGCCCGCCGGGTCCGTGACGCGCCGAGTCGCTGGAACTCCCGCTCCTGCAGCACGCGGAGGATCTTGGCCTGCGCGCCGGGCGAGAGTTCGCCGACTTCGTCCAGGAGAATGACGCCGCCGGCCGCCCGCTCGATCAGGCCGGGTCTGGCCTGGAGGGCACCCGTGAAGGCGCCTCGCTCGTGGCCGAACAGCTCAGACTCGATGAGTGGCTCTGGGAGTGCGGCGCAGTTGAGCGCGAGGAAGGGGCCCGACGCTCGGGGCGAGACCGAGTGGATGAACCGGGCGACCACCTCCTTGCCGGTCCCGGACTCGCCCGTCAGGAGCACCGTGGTGTCGGTGGGCGCCACCTGCGTGGCCTCGGCCACGGCCCGGCGCCACGGCGCAGACGCGCCCACCATGCGTGGTGGGCCGCCCCGGCCGAGGACGGCGAGCTCGTCGGTGAGCGACTTGACGCGTTGCTCGAGTCGGGCCGCGCGCTCGCGGGCCTCGGCGGCGCGCGCGGCTTCATCGGCGAGGTCCTTGTGTGCCAGGGCCAGTGCCACGTACGCAGCCACCCGCTGGGCCACCGGGGCATCGGCGGCCGTGAACCCGCCTCGCTGCCGTGACATGAAGTTGAGCCCGCCGAAGACCTGGCCGTCGCGACCGCGGAGGGGCACGCGCAACGAGCCCTTCAGGCCGGCGGCCACTGGCGGTATCTGACGCATCACCGGGTCGTCGGCCATGTCATCGCAGAGCAGGTAGTCCCACCGCTGTTCGAAGAGGTGTTGGCCTTCCGGGGGAATCGCGATGCGGTCGGGCCGCCTGAAGTCGACGTCGCTGGTCAGCGCATGGACCAGGATCGACTGGCGATCGGGGGCCACGAGCGCCAGGACGAGGGCGTCGTGCGGCAGCACGCGCGTGGTCACGCGGGACAGGTGTGGGAACACCTCCCGGATGTCGAGGGCGCCCGACAGCAGGGGCAGCAACTCGGCCAGCGCATCCAGGCGCGCGAGCAGCGCGACGTCCGGCGACACGCCTAGACGATAGCGCACGTGTCACCGAACCCCGGCCGTCGCCGTTCCGTCAAATCTCGCCGAGGGGGCACTGATGACGACACTGCTGGTGATGGGAATGGCGATGGTGGCGATGACGGTCCTGGCAGGACTCGCGTTGGCCTGGGCTGCCATCCGCGCGGTCATGTGGCTGCTGTTCCTGCCGCTGCTGCTGCTCAAGTCGCTGCTCGGCCTGGTCTTCGGCCTCGTGTTCGGTGTGCTCGGCCTCGTCATCGGCCTGCTGGTGACTGTCGTTGTCGGCGGAGTCGGGGTGCTGGCGCTGCTCGCCGTGCTGGCGTTGCCTGCCATCCCGCTGCTCCTGCTGGCCGGGCTGATCTGGCTTGCGGTCAAGGGCACGGCGGCGCTGGCCGCTGCCTGATTACGCGCGGCCGAATCGGGCGCGTGATCGCGCCCGCGCCTTCTCTGCCTCGGTCGTCCGATCCCGTGGCGCTCCCGTGGTCGCGAGAGAGTCCAGCAGCGCCCGCGCCGCCTCGGTCACGTCGTGCACGGCCTTGTCGAACGCCGCGGTGTTGGCCTGCGACGGCCGGGTGAACCCGCTCAGCTTGCGGACGAACTGCAGGGCCGACGCGCGGACCTCGTCGTCGGTCGCTGGCGGGTCGAAGTTGAACAGCGTCTTGATGTTGCGGCACATGGGGCGACTCTCCTGCCGGGTCAGGCCAGGGACGGCCTCGCGAAGGGGCCCCGGGCGTCCTCGTACGCCGCGGCTGCGCGCAGGAGCGTGGTCTCGGCAAAGGCTGGCGCCGTCAACTGCAGTCCCACAGGCAGCCCCTTCGCGTCCCGTCCGCACGGCACGCTGATCGCCGGCAACCCCGACAGGTTCGCGCTCACGGTGAAGACGTCCGCCAGGTACATCTGCAGCGGGTCCTCCACCTTTTCGCCGAGTCGGAAGGCTGTGGTCGGCGCGGTCGGCATCGCCACGACATCGACGAGGGCGAAGGCCTCGAGGTAGTCGCGCGTGATGAGCGTGCGGACCTGCTGCGCCTTGCGGTAGTAGGCGTCGTAGTAGCCCGCGCTCAGCACATAGGTGCCGAGCAGGATCCGCCGCTTCACCTCGGCGCCGAACCCCTGGCTGCGCGTCGCCGCGTACATCGACGCGAGGTCGTCGTACTCGGCGGCCGGTGCGCGGTACCCGAAGCGGACGCCGTCGTAGCGCGCGAGGTTCGCGCTCGCTTCCGCCGTGGCCACGAGGTAGTAGATCGGGATGGCATGCGCGGCGTGCGGGAGCTCGATGTCGTGCAGCGTGGCGCCGGCAGCGGCCATCGTCGACAGGGCGTGCTCGACGCAGGCACGCACCTCATCGTCCACGCCATCGGCCAGCAGGACCCGCGGCACGCCGACGCGCAGGCCCGCGAGCGAGGCGTCGGCGCCGGGGACGTCGAACGGCGGCGCCGCCACCGTCGTGGCGTCGCGCGCGTCGGGGCCCGCAAGGACGGCCAGCACGCGTCCGGCCTCTCGCACCGTGCGGGTCATCGGCCCGATCTGGTCGAGCGACGATCCGTATGCGATCAGCCCGTATCGCGACACCCGGCCGTAGGTCGGCTTCAATCCCGACGATGCCGCAGAAGGATGCGGGTTGACGGATGGACCCGCCGGTATCCGATCCGAGCGCCACGGGCACCGCGCCTGCCGCCACGAGGGCCGCGGAGCCTCCGCTCGACCCGCCGGGCGCGCGGTCGGCCGCCCAGGGATTGCGGACCGGCCCGAACGCCGAGTTCTCGTTGGAGGATCCCATCGCGAACTCGTCGCAGTTGGTCTTGGCGACGATGACCGCGCCTGCCGCGTCGAGGCGCTCGACGACGGTGGCATCGTAGGGCGCGACGAAGTGCTCCAGGATGCGCGAGCCCGCGGTGGTCCGCGTGCCGCGGGCGCAGATGTTGTCCTTGATGGCCACAGGCACGCCGGCCAGCGGACGCGCAGCGCGCTCCTCGTCTGACAGCACCTCGAGAATCCGGGCCCGCTCCCGCGCGCGCGCGTCGGTCACCGTCAGCACCGCGTTGAGCGATGCCACGGTCGGGGACGCCATCGCCGCCAACGCGATGTCGACGGCGGACGACGCGGTGCCTTGCCCGGACTCTGGCTCGTCGGTGCTCATGCGCCAATCACGCGGGGAACGCGGAACAGCCCGGACGACTCGCTGGCGTCCGTGGCGTTGGCCAGGGCCTCGTGCACGGTCAGCGACGGGCGGGGCTCGTCGGCGCGCAGGTCGCCGGCACCCTCGGCGATGTGCGCCGTCAGCGGCACGCCCTCGGTCGGCACGGCCTGGAGGCGGTCCACGTACTCGAGAATCTGCGTGAGATCGCTGCCGAGGCGTGCCCGCGCCTCGGCGGTCAGCCTCAGGTGGGCCAGAGCGGCGACGCAATCGATGTCGGCAGGGCTGAATCGAGCCATCCGCCCAATCTTACCTTCGACGCTTCGGTCGCGCCGCGCCTGACCGCGCGCGTCCGCCTACAATGGCAGCGTGCAGACTCGATCCGGCTTCCGGCATGTCGTGCTGGCTCTTGCCCTGGCGCTGGTGCTCCTCGCGCCTGGTCCCGCCCAGGCATGGGGCTTCGAAGCGCACAAGTTCATCGCCGACCGGGTTATCGCGCTGCTGCCGCCCGGACTTCGCGAGCTGTTCGAGCGGCAGCGAGCCGCGTTCGTCGAACACTCAATCGACCCGGACCTGTGGCGGAACGTCGGATTCGAGGAGGAGCCACCGCGACATTTCCTCGACCTGGACGCCTACGGTGCGGCGCCCTTCGACGCGCTGCCGCGCAGCTACGACGAGGCTGTCGTGAAGTTCGGCCCGGAGAAGGTGAACGCCGAAGGGACCCTGCCCTGGCGGGTGGCGGAAATCCACGGCCGGTTGCGCAGGACCTTCGAGCAGTTGGCGCGGACTGACGGGCCCGGCTACGCGGCCGACAACGCCGTGTTCTTCGCGTCGGTCATGAGCCATTACATTGGCGATGCCCACGTGCCGTTCCACGCCGTCGTCAACTACGACGGGCAGGTCACAGGACAAGTTGGCATCCACAGCCGCTTCGAAACGGAGCTGTTCTCGCGCCGTCGCCCGACGTTGACCGTCGCGCCGCGCGCGATCGCGCCCGTGACTCAGGCACGCGACGCCGCCTTCACGACGCTGATCGAAGGGGCGGCACTCGCCAGCAGGGTCCTGGAGGCCGACCGGCAGGCCATCGGGACGGGGGACCTGTACGACGAGGCGTACTTCAGGCGGTTTGCCGACGCCGGGGCGGGGGCGATCCTGGACCAGCGCATCAACGAGGCGATTGCGTCGGTGGCGGCGCACATCATCGGTGCGTGGGAGTCGGCCGGCAAGCCGGACCTTTCGAAGCCCAGGGTCCCGCGCGGACCCCAGCGCAAGCGCCTGCCGCGACCCGCGCCCTGACGCCGCCCGCTGCACGCACGCACGCCCGCCGACCACCGCCCGCCGACCACCCACCGCCCGCCGACCGTCGACCGTCGACCGCCGACCGTGTAGGTGCGGGACTTGTCCCGCACCCGTCGGCCGGACGAGTGATCCATGGCGCCGGCGCCACCAGTGAGGCACGCATCCGAGGTTCGTGGCCGCGGGACGTGCCCCGCGGGCAGCGCCGGACTTCCGAGTTCGGCCGGACAAGTCCGGCCGCTACGTATCCCGCGGCTCCCGTCGGCCGGACAAGTCCGGCCGCTACGTATCCCGCGGCCCGCGTCGGCCGGACAAGTCCGGCCGCTACGTATCCCGCGGCCCGCGTCGGCCGGACAAGTCCGGCCGCCACGTATCCCGAGCGGATGTCAGAACGCGTGCACGTACGTCAGGTTCGCCCGTACCACGACGTCGCGGAGGCGGACGGGTTTCTCGGGATGCTCGATCACCACGTCGTACGTGCCGGCGGGCGCGACGATCACCTGGTAGCCCTCGCCGGCCACACCGCGCGCCGCCTCGCTGCCATCCTTGCGCAGCAGGCGCGCCGACCAGCGTGCGGCACCGGTCGACCGGCTGCCGTGCTGTCGAACCTGCAGGGCGCCCCACGCGTCGTCGAAGTTCAGCACCTCGAGGTGCCGCTCGGTTTCTCCGGGATAGCGGACCAGGAGGCGCAGCGTCGTCCATGCGAGGCCGCTGACTCGTCCCTCCTGATGCTGGACGAGTTGCAGGTCGTACTGCCCGGATGCAAGTGTCACCTGCCGCTCACCCGTGGCGAGCAACGGAGCCGGGCGCCCGCCAGTCCGCGCGCCCGAGGGGAACACGGTGACGTTGGTCTCGCGCGTGACCTCGGTGCTGCCGCGGAAGACGCGGACGTCGAGCGCGAGCGGCGGCGCGGCCTGGACACCCGCCCACAGCGTCGCGAGCCACAGAAGAGAGAGGACGGACATGCCGATAGAGTACCCAAACCCGATGGTGGCTGGAGCGATCCCATCCGTGCCCTGACGCGTCCAAGGGAACACCGATGCCGGGTGGTATCGTAGAAAACAGCACGACACGCATGTTCGACGTCTACTTGATCCCCGTCGGCGGGGGGCGCCTGGAGCCCTACTGCGAGCCTGTCGAGGATGCTGAACCCGTCGATCCTCACCAGCAGCGGGGCATCTTCCGTCGGCTGCTCGACCGGTTCCGGCAGATGCTGGCCGAGGCCGAGGACGACCGACGACGGCGTGCCCGCGGTGAGGAGTCGCCGGCCGCGCCGACGCTGGTCGGACGACTTCAGCAGCGCACGCTGCGGAGCATCGCCGAGCACATCAACGAGCAGCGGCTGTTGTGGCACCTGCGCAAGCACGCGCGCGCCACGCTGCACCATCCCGACGACGTGCCGGCCGACCAGGCGTTGCACGTGATGCGTTCGTCCCTGCGCCGCGACGCCGACCGTCACCTGCTGTGGTTCATCATGACGACGGTCCTGTTCGTGGCCTCGGGCGCACTCGCCCTCGTGCCCGGGCCGAACGTGCTGGCGTACTTCCTCGGGTTCTTCGTCGTGGCGCGCTACCTCTCGTGGCGCGGCGCGAACCACGGCCTCCGCGAGGTCAGCTGGAACATGGCCGCGAGTCCGCCGCTGTCGGAACTGCGCGGCGCGCTCCACCTGCCGGGCGAGGCGCGAGCCCCCGTCGTACTCGACATCGCGACGCGATTGCGGCTGGAGGATCTGCCGCTCTTCGTGGCGCGCATGGTGCCCGAGCGTCTGGCTGCGCGGTAGCCTCGTGGCGTGCCCGCCGCGCGCGGGAGCGCATGGTACACTCCGCCTGCCTTGACGCTGCGTGAGCTCGCCGACCGTCTCGGCTGCCGCCTCGAAGGAGATGGCGACCAGCCGATCATCCGCGTCGCGGCCCTCGAGTCCGCCGGTCCCGGCGACGTCTCCTTCTTCTCGAATCCGAAATACGCCAGGCTGCTTGCCGACACGCGCGCGACGGCCGTCATCGCTGCCGAGGGTGTGGCGGTGCCTGTGGCGGCGCTTCGCACAGCCGATCCCTACGTGGCGTTTGCCCGGGCGCTCACCCTGTTGCACCCGCAGGCCGCGCCACCGGCCGGCATCCATCCAACCGCCGTCGTCGACCCTGGCGCTGTGCTCGGTATCGACGTGTCGATTGGGCCCTATGCGTGCATCGGGGCCGGGGCGGTGGTCGGCGCCCGTACCGTGGTCCGCGCGCACGTGACAATCGGCGACGGCGCGGTCCTCGGCGACGACTGCCTGCTCCACCCGCACGTCAGCATTCGCGAGCGCGTCACCCTCGGTCATCGGGTCGTGGTGCAGGACCACGCCGTCATTGGGAGCGACGGCTTCGGATTCGCCACCGATGCAACGGGCGGGATGGTGAAGATCCCGCAGGTGGGCACGGTCGTCGTGGGCGACGACGTGGAGATCGGCGTCTCGACGGCCATCGACCGTCCGCCGATTGGCGCGACCGTCATCGGCGCCGGGACCAAGATCGACAACCTGGTCCAGATCGGGCACGGGGTGAAACTCGGCGAGCGGGTCGTCCTCGTGTCACAGGTCGGCATCGCCGGGAGCACGACTGTCGGCGCCGGCAGCGTTCTGGCCGGGCAGGTGGGCGTGGCGGGTCACCTGACCATCGGCCAGGGCGTGCGCGCCACTGCCCAGACGGGGATTCCCAACTCCCTGCCCGACCGGGCGTTCGTCTCGGGCTATCCGGCCATCGACAATCGCGACTGGCTCAAGGCTTCGGCGGTCTTCCGGGCCCTGCCGGCCCTGCGCAAGCAGGTAGCTGATCTGCAGCGCCGACTCGAGGCGCTCGAGGCCACCGACACGCCTGCCGTCGATGTCGATGAGAGCAGCCCCGAGCGCTGACCCTCCTGCGGACCCGGCAGCAGTGCGCGGCGCGCCCTGCCCTGAGCGAGGTGGCGGCCAGGGCGGAACGGCCGACACCGAGTCGAAGGGTGCCATAATCGACCCAATGACACGCATGCTTGCTCGGCCCGTCGTGGCCGCCGTGCTGGCTGCCTGCGTCGTGGCCGGGGCGTTCGAGTCGCCGACCGGCGCGACGTCCGTGAGGCCGCCGGCGTTCAAGTTCGACGACTACACGCTGCCCAACGGGTTGCGGGTCATCCTGCTCGAAGATCATTCGACCCCCATCGTCCACGTGACGCTCTGGTACCACGTGGGATCGAAGGACGAGAAGGTCGGACGCACAGGCTTTGCCCATCTGTTCGAGCACATGATGTTCAAGGGCAGCCGCAACGTGCAGCCCGAGGCCCACACCTCCTACATCGCGTCGGTCGGCGGGCAGAGCAATGCCTACACGACCGAGGACACCACGGTGTTCTGGCAGACCGTGCCGGCGCAGTACCTGCCCCTCACGTTGTGGCTGGAAGCCGACCGGATGGCGTCGCTGCGCGTCGAGGACTCCACGTTCCGGACCGAGCGCGACGTGGTCAAGGAGGAGCGCCGCCAGCGTGTGGAGAACCAGCCGTACGGGCGGCTATCCGAGATCATCTACGACAAGGCGTTCACGACGCACCCCTACAAGCACCCCGTCATCGGCAGCATGGCCGACCTCGAGGCCGCGAGCATCGAGGACGTCCGCGAGTTCCACCGCACCTACTATCGGCCCGACAACGCGACGCTCGTCATCGCCGGTGACGTCGACCCCGCCACGGCGAAGGCGCTCGTCGAGAAGGAGTTCGGCAAGGTCCCGAAGCCGGTGGGCTCCCTGTCGCGCAACATTCCGGAGGAGCCGGCACGCACGAAGGAACTGCGCGTGACCGTCGAGGAGGACTGGCCGCTGCCGGCCGTCGTCGTCGCGTATCCCATCACATACGACGGCCACCCGGATTCCTACCCGCTGCACATCGCGGCCAAGGTGCTGTCGGACGGCACCAGTTCGCGCATCTACCAGCGTCTGGTCTACAAGGAGCGCCTCGCGCTGTCGGCGTTCGGTCAGGCGAACCTGATCGAGCATCCCAACCTGTTCTACGCCGTCGCGATCGTGGCGCCTGGCTACAGGCCCAGCCAGGTGGCGGCGGCGTTGATCGACGAGATGCAGAAACTCGTGGACGAGCCCATCAGCGAGCGGGAACTGCAGCGCAGCAAGAACCAGTTCGCCAGGGACTACGTGCTCGGTCGCCAGACGGTGCAGCAGAAGGCCACGACGCTGGCCCATGCCGTGGTCCTGCACAAGGGTGACGTCGCGACGGCCGACGGCGAGTTCGACATCTTCCAGAACATGACGGCCGCCGACGTCCAGCGCGTGGCGAAGACGTACTTCACGCCGCAGACCCGCATGGTGCTGACGGTGATGCCACGCGGGCTGCGTCCCGGAGGAGAGCAGTGATGCGGCCGGTCCGGACGATATGGGCGCTCATCGTCGTCGTGCTGGTGGCCGCCTCGTCGCCGCTGTGCGCGCAGGAGCGGCCGCCGCGTCCCCTGGCCGCACCGGACATCAGGATCCCGCCCTACGAGATCCGGACGCTGCCCAACGGGCTGCGCGTCGTGGTCGTCTCGCAGAACGAGCAGCCGGCTGTGAGCCTCCGGATGCTGGTCAAGGCTGGCTCGGCGCAGGACCCTGACGGCAAGCCGGGCGTGGCCGCGATGGTCGGCGCGCTGCTCGACCAGGGCACGGCGAAGCGTTCATCGGAGGAGATCTCCGACGCCATCGACTACGTGGGCGGCGCGCTCGGCACAGGCGCGGGCACCGACCTCTCCTACGTCAACATCCTCGTCCTCAAGGACAGCTTCGACCTTGCGCTCGACCTCCTGTCCGAGGTCGTGCAGACGCCGTCCTTTCCGCAGGAGGAACTCGACCGTGTGCGCGACCAGGCGCTCTCGGCGATGGGCGTCAACATGCAGGACCCCGAGTTCGTGGCCGATGCCGTCATCGAACGCCTCGTCTTCGGCTTCCATCCGTACGGCCTGCCCGGTAACGGCACGCCCGAGTCGCTGCCCACGGTCACGCGCGACGACCTCGTGACGTTCCACGGAGCCTGGTTCGCGCCCAACAACGCACTGTTGGCCGTTGTCGGTGACGTGAACGTGGAGGAGGCCTTTGCCGGCGTCTCTCGCGCGCTCGGCCAGTGGAAGCCGCGCGACGTGCCGGCGACGGCGGCGGCCGAGGTGCCCGAGCCGACACGCCGCGTGGTGCTGGTGGACAGGCCCAACGCCGTGCAGACCGAGATTCGCGCCGGTCATGTCGCCATCCCGCGGAAGCATCCGGATTTCATGGCCCTGAACCTGGCCACCAAGATCCTGGGCGGCGAGGGCGCCAATCGCCTGCAGAACGTGCTCCGCTCGGAGAAGGGGCTGACCTACGGTGCCTCGGCCGACATGGACGCTTTCAAGATGTCGGGGTCGATCATCGCGGAGACCGATACGCAGACGTCGACCACCGGCGAAGCGCTGCGGCTCACGGTGGACGAGTTCTCGCGGCTGGTCCGCGAACCGGTCGGCGACCGCGAACTGATGGGTGCGCAGGCGTACCTGGCCGGTAACTTCCCGCTGACGATCGAGACCGCCGACGACATCGCGCTACAGGTGCTGAACCTGCTGTTCTTCGATCTCGACGTGAAGGATCTGGAGACGTACCGCGACCGCGTGAACGCCGTGACCAGCGACGACATCCAGCGCGTGGCGCGCCAGTTCGTCAAGCCGGGACGCCTCTCGGTCGTGCTCGTCGGCGACGCGCAGAAGGTGCTGCCGCAGCTGAAGGCCGTGGGCATCGACAACGTCGAGGTGCTGCCACTGGCCGACCTCGACCTGACCAGTCCGTCGCTCCGGCGCAAGGGGCCCGTGCCGTCGTTGGCGCCGGGCCGCTGACCTCGCGCATGTCGCGCGTCATGATCTCGTGCGGGGAGCCGTCGGGCGACCTGTACGCCGGGGCGCTTGTGTCGGCGTTGCGGCACCAGCAGCCGGGCGTCGAGGTCGTCGGGTTCGGCGGCCCGCGCCTCGCGGCCGCAGGTGGCGAGTTGCTGGGCTCCTACGAGGGCCTCGCGGTCACCGGGCTGTCCGAGGTGCTTCGCACCCTGCCGAAGACGTGGCGCATGTACCGCCACCTCGTGGACCAGGCCGTCCAGCGTCGTCCCGACGTCTTCGTCGCGATCGACTTCGCGGACTTCAACTTCCGCCTCGGCCAGGCGTTGCACGCCCGCGGCATTCCCGTCGTGTACTACATCGGGCCCCAGCTCTGGGCGTGGCGCCCTGGCCGGATGCAGGTCATCAAGCGCTTCGTGGAGAAGGTGCTCGTCATCTTCCCCTTCGAGAGGGCGCTCTACGAGCAGGCTGGTGTTCCCGTCGAGTTCGTGGGACACCCGCTCATCGATCTCATCGACACGGGCGGATCGCGGGCGGCGCTGCTCACGACGCACGGGCTGTCGCACGACGTGCGCACCGTCGCCCTGCTCCCGGGGAGCCGCCGCAACGAGGTCGCCAGCACGCTGCCCACGCTGCTGGACGCCTGCGCGCGGCTGCACGAAGCCGAGCCCGATCTCCAGTTCCTGATCGCGCGGGCGCCCGGCCTGACCGACGACCTGTTCGAGGGGGCGCACCGCAGTCACCTGCCCATCGGGATCCATCAGGGCGATACGGACGCCGTCCTCGCTGCCAGCGACCTCGTGATCACGGCGTCGGGCACGGCGACGGTCCAGACCGCCTTGCACGGCAAGCCGATGGTGATCGTGTACCGCCTCTCGCCGCTGACGTACAGGCTCGGCCGGCCGTTCGTCAAGGTGGACACGTTTGGCATGGTCAACCTCATTGCGGGTCGCCGTGTGGTGCCCGAACTCATCCAGGACGACTTCACCGCCGATCGCGTGTGCGCGGAGGCGCTCCGGTTCCTCAGGGATCAGGCGTACGCCGATCAGGTGCGTGGACACCTCGCCGAGGTGGTGAGCGCGCTGGGCGGCCCCGGCGCCTCGAATCGGGCCGCCGCCGCCGTGTTGGCAGTGGCAGGCGCAGGCAAGCAGGCGCGATGATCGGCCGCGCCACGTCCCGGCGATGGCTCCGTGTGCAAGGGATGGCTCCGAGCGAGGAGTGGACGTGAGAGCAAGGCAGCGCATCTGGACCTGCTGGACGGCGGGGCTCGTAGCGGCGGTGGTGGCCGTGTGCGCTGGACCTGCTCTTCACGCGTCGGTTGTCGTCCCGTTGTCGCTCACCCAGTTGGTGGAGGCCGCCGACATCGTCGTCGACGGGACGGTCGACGAGGTCCGGTCGATCGAGGGCCCCGAGGGGCTCGAACGCATGGTGCTCGTGCGCGTCACCGCCGCCTGGAAGGGTACGGTCGACGGGCCCGTCTACGTCAGGCTCGCGGGCGGACGCATGGGACGCACCGAAACGCGGGTCACAGGTGTGCCGCGCGTCGAGCCGGGCGATCGACTCGTGTGGTTCCTTGCGCGGCACCCACGCGGCGGCTACGCCGTGCTCGGTTTGCACCAGGGCGCGCTGCGGACCCTGAGCGGGTCAGACGACGTCACGCGTGTGCTGGCGCCGGCGCGTGTGGCTGGCGGGCGCGGAGACGTGTCGCGCGCACCGCGTCTGCTCCAAGACCTCGCGACCGAGGTGCGGGCAATCGCGGCGGCGGAGGACGGGAAGTGACGGGACCGCGACGCCTGTATGCGCTCGTCGCCGTCCTGGCGTCGATGGCGTCCGTACCGACGAGCGCCTATCTCAAGTTCGGCTACACCATCGGCGGGCAATCGGTGGTCCTCAAGTGGCCGTCGGGCACGCCAGTGCCCTACGTCGTCGGTTCAGGCGGGGGCGGCGACGTGTCGGCCGCCGAGTTCCGCGAGGCGGTCACGCGTGCGTTCGCCACGTGGGAGCAGGTCGGATCCTCGACCATACGGTTCACGCAGGCCGGCATCAGCGACAGGGAGCCATCGGACAACGACGGGGTGACGCTGCTCGCCTTCGCGAACCGGCCATCGCTGGACCGCACGCTGGGCGCCACGAGCTACACCATCGACATCGCGACCGGGACGCTGTTGGAGGCCGACGTGTTCTTCAACGCGGCCTTCCCGTGGTCGGTGGCGCCTGCGGGGCAGGCCGGTCGCTTCGACCTCGAGTCGATTGCAGCGCACGAGATCGGCCACCTGATCGGGCTCGGTCACTCGGCCCTCGGTGAGACGGAAATGGTCGGAACCGGGCGTCGCGTCCTGTCGGCCGGCGCCGTGATGTTCCCTATTGCTTTCGCGCCTGGCAGCATCGACGGGCGTCGCCTTCAGCCCGATGACATCGCCGGCGTCTCGGACATCTACCCGGATGCCGGGTTCCGTCAGGCGACGGGCAGTGTGTCGGGACGGGTGACCAAGAACGGCCTGGGTGTGATGGGGGCGCACGTCGTCGCCATGCACCTGCGGACGGGTGCGCTTGTCGGCGGGTTCACGCTCGACACGTCCGGCGCCTTCGTCGTGGCGGGCGTGGAGCCCGGACCTGTGGTGTTGCGCGTCGAGCCGCTGGACGACGGCGACGTGACGAGCTTCATCGACGGGCCGCCCGTGGATTTGGACTTCCGTGTGGCCTTCTCGTCACGCGTGATCTTCGTACCCAGGGGCGGCAACGTGCCAGACGTGACGATCGACGTGGTGCCGAAGTGAGGCGCGCGTGCGCACGGGCACACGGTCAGACTGGGCCACTCAGGGTCGCCGCCCTGGTCCTGGCATCGGTCGCGGCGACGCTTCTCGGCGCCGGCCTCGCGAGTGGACAGGAAGGCGTCATGCCCCTTCCGTCGCAGGGTGATGCGCCCCTGGCGGCACGGCCGGCGAGGTTCGAGGTCGCCATGCTCGGCGGCGTGTTCGGCGGGGCCGACCTCGGACGGGCGTCTGCCGATCTGCTGACAAACCAGGTGGCGTCGGGTGCGCCGACGTCGCTCTTCACGACGCGTAGCGAAATGACGACCGCACCGGCTGTCGAGGGCCGGGTGGGGGCGGGCCTCACGCGCGCGCTATGGGTGGAGGCGGGGCTGTCGTACGCCAGACCCGACTTCTCGGTGGAGATCAGCGGCGATGTGGAGGGCGCGCCAGACGTCACGGCGACGTCGCGGCTCACGCAACTGGTGGCTGACGTCGGCGTGCAGTACAGGTGGCGCGGCCGCCGGATCTCGCCGTTCGTCATGGCAGGCGGCGGCTATCTCCGCCAGCTCGACGAGCCGAGGACGACAGCCGAGACCGGCGCGATGTACTACGGGGGCGGCGGCATCCTCCTGCACGTGGCGCCGGCCAGCCGAGGGTTCCTCCGTCGCCTCGCGGTCAGGGCTGACGTGCGCGCAGCCTGGCTGCGTGGTGGCGTCCGTCTCGTCGACGAGCGTGGCCCGTCGATCGTCGCGTCAGGCGGGCTGTCGATAGGTCTGTAGCGCCTGCGACGCGGGGCTCGCGAGCCTGACCTGGCTCGAGGCCGGTCGTCGACGCGGCGCGTGTCCCCCCGCGCCGCGCCCAGGCCTCCCGCGAGGTCAGCGAACCCCGAGGATGATTTCAGTCGTCAGCTGATCGAGTTGCTCGTAGGCGAGCCCGCGCGCCGCGATGGCCTGCCTGTCGAAGGTGCGGTTGGCGAGCGCCCGCGCGTTGTCGGCGCTGAAGGTGCCCACCGTGGCGTTGTCGCCGTGCGCGGCCTTGACGATGGCCTGGATCTCCGGGTCGGCGTTCCAGCGAGCCGCCTTCTCCTTCATGATCAGGTACGTGCGCATGCACCCGCGGGCGAACGCCTTCACGCCCTCGTAGTCCTCGGTGCGATAGGCGTGCGCGTCGAAGTGCCGCGGACCGTCGTAGCCGACGTCCTCGAGGAACTTCACCAGGAAAAACGCGACCCGCGGGTTGGCAGCCCCGAAGCGGAAGTCCTGGTCGTAGCGGCCGGGGTTCTGATCGTTCAGGTCGATGTGGAAGAGCTTTCCGGCTTCCCAGGCTTGTGCGACAGCGTGCGTGAAGTTCAGGCCCGCCATGGTCTCGTGGGCCACTTCCGGGTTCACCCCCACCATCTCGGGATGATCGAGCGTGGGAATGAAGCCGAGGTAGTTGCCCGTCGTGGCCATGTAGATGTCGCCGCGCGGCTCGTTGGGCTTGGCCTCCATGGCGAACCGGTACTGGTAGCCCTGGGCGAGGCTGTACTCGCACAGGTAGTTGACGGCTTCCCTGAGGCGCTTCACTGCCTCGTCTGGCCGACGGCAGGCGTCGGTCTCCGTGCCCTCGCGCCCGCCCCAGAGGACGAAGGTCGTGGCACCCAACTCGGCTCCGAGGTCCATCGCGCTCATGGTCTTCTGCACGGCATAGGCCCGCACCCGCGGGTCGTTGGCCGTGAACGCGCCGTCCTTGAAGACTGGATCGGTGAACAGGCTGACCGTGGCCATGGGGCACACAACGCCGTGCTGCGCCATGGCGGCCTTGAACTCGCGCACGATACGGTCGCGCTCGGCGGCTGTCGCGTCGATGGGGACCAGGTCGTTGTCGTGCAGGTTCACCCCCCAGGCGCCCACGTCGCCGAGCATCGCCACCGCGTCGTTGGGAGGCAGCGGGTCGCGTACGGGTTCGCCGAACGGGTCACGGCCGCGGTTGCTGATGGTCCAGAGTCCGAACGAGAACTTGTGGGCGGGTTGGGGCTGGTAAGCGTCGGGCACGCGGGCAGTCTCCAGGAAGAGTGTGGGGCTGCAGTGTAGATCACAGACGGGTCTTCGTCCCATCTCGGGTCAATACCGGCGTCATCTCGGCTGTTACACGAACCACTCGCGCGCGTGCGTCGGCGCGCGCGCCTCTAGGCAAGAATCTCCTGCACCTGCCGAAGCGCCGGGTAGAGCGCCTGGAAGGCGCGGTACTGCCGGGCGAGCACCGGGGCGCCCTCGCCGGGTGGCACCTCGCTGGTCACGCGTACCACCGTGTCGCAGGCCGTGTCGACGTCGGGCCAGACTCCGGCCCCCACGCCCGCCAGAATGCCGGCTCCGTAGGCGGCGCCTTCCTCGGCCGCTACCGTCTGTACCGACTGCCCGTAGACGTCGGCCTGAATCTGCCGCCACAGCGCCGATCGCGCGCCTCCGCCGCCGAGACGGATGGCCTCGACGGGCACGTCCATCTCCCGGAGGATCGTGAAGCTGTCCTGCAGGCTGAAGGCGACGCCTTCGAGGATCGCCCGGATGACATGGCCGCGTGTATGGGACGCGGCCAGGCCGACAAGCGCGGCACGGGCTCCGGCATCGAGGTGAGGCGTGCGCTCGCCCATGAGGTAGGGCGCCCACAGCACGCCATCGGCCCCGGCCGGCACGGCCAGTGCCTCATCGGTGAGCCGCTCGTACGGATCCCGGTCGTCGCTGCCGCGTGACCCGAAGCGATCCCGGAACCACCGGAGCGACAGGCCGGCCGCCTGCGTCACGCCCATCACGTGCCAGCGACCGGGCACGGCGTGACAGAACGTGTGGACGCGCCCCTTCGGATCCAGCGCCGGCCGGTCCGTTGCGGCGAACACCACGCCGGAGGTGCCGATGGTGGCCGAGACGACCCCGGCCCTGACGATGCCCATGCCGACGGCGCCGGCCGCCTGGTCGCCGCCGCCGGCGACGACAGGCGTCCCGGCGCGCAGGCCCACGGCAGCAGCGCCGGCGGCCGTGAGGGACCCGGTGACCTGGGGTCCCTCGAAGGCCTCGGGCAGCATCGTCGCGTCGATGCCCGTCGCGCCGATCATGTCCCGCGACCACTGGCGGCGCGCGACGTCGAACAACAGCGTGCCCGACGCGTCGGCCACGTCGGTGGCGAGGCGACCGGTCAGCTTGTAGCGGATGTAGTCCTTGGGCAGCAGGACGTGGCGCACGCGCGCCCAGGCGTCCGGCTCGGTGCGGCGCACCCACAGCAGCTTGGGCAACGTGAAACCGGTCAGCGCAGGATTACTCGTCCACTCGATGAGCCGCGCCGCGCCAATTCGCGCCGTGAGTTCATCGCATTCCGCCTGCGTCCGCTGGTCGCACCAGATCAGCGCCGGGCGCACCACCGCGCCGCTGGCGTCGAGCAGGGTGGCCCCGTGCATCTGGCCCGTCAGTCCGATGGCGGCGATGGCCGACGGTTCCAGGCCCGCGGCCTCGAGCGCGCGCGGCACCGCTTCGCAGCAGGCCCGCCACCAGTCGTCGGGGGCCTGCTCCGCCCACCCGGTCTGAGGGGACGCAAACGGCACGTGTTCGGACGTGGCCGACGCGATCACGGCGCCGGACTCGTCGAGGATCAGGGCCCGGGTGCCACCCGTGCCGACGTCGATGCCAAGCAGATAGGTCATAGGCGAGGTTGGACGGCTGCATGCTATAACACGCCGAAGACGGAACGTAGAACGTAGAAAGCCGATCGTCGAACGTTGAAGGCCGACGCAGCCCATCCGACATGCCCTTACGCCGCCCCCTCGCGCTCCTGCTGTTCGTCGTGCTGCTGCCGTCCGTTTCGGCGAGCGCCCAACTCCCCGCGACTGGCAGCGTCGTGCCGTTGTGGTCGGGGCCGGTGCCGCTGGCGACGGGGACGACGCCCGAGGACACGCCGGCCCTGACCGTCTACCGACCGGCGCCGGGGACGAGCACCGGTGCCGCAATGATCGTGCTGCCCGGCGGGGGCTACCGCGGGCGCGCGGCTCACGAGGGCGAGCCCATCGCACAGTGGCTGAACTCGGTCGGCGTGACGGCATTCGTGGCCCGGTATCGCGTGGCGCCGTACAGGCACCCGGCGCCGCTGTCCGATGCGCAGCGCGCCATCCGCTTCGTGCGGGCGCACGCGCAGGCCTGGGGGCTCGATGGCCGTGTCGGCATCCTCGGCTTCTCGGCCGGCGGGCACCTGGCGAGCACGGCGGCCACACAGTTCGGCGACGGTGATCCATCGGCGCACGACCCCGTCGAACGTGTGAGCAGCCGCCCCGACGTCGCCGTCCTGGTCTATCCGGTGATCACCTTCACCGAGGAGGCCTGGGTGCACAAGGGATCGCGCACGAACCTGCTGGGCCCGGAACCCACACCGGAGCAGGTGGCGGCGATGTCGTCGGAACGGCGCGTCACCGATCGGACGCCGCCCGTGTTTCTCGTGCACACCACGGCCGACACCGCGGTGCCGCCCGAGAACAGCCTGCTGTTCGTCCAGGCCATGCGCAAGGTCGGCGTCGAGGTGGAACTGCACCTGTTCGAAGGCGGCCGCCATGGGTTCGGCCTCGGCGAGAAGGAAGGCGCGATCGGCACGTGGCCGCTGCTGGCGGGCCTGTGGCTCCACAAGCACGGGCTTGCCACGGAGCCGACCGTCAGTGCCGGTGCGTCGATGCGGCGCTGAGACCGCGCGACGGATGTCGCCGACGGGAGGCAGTGTGACGGCCTACCATATCGTCATGAAGCACGCGTGTGCCGTTCTGGCATTCCTGGTCGCCAGTGTGTCCGCCGCCAGCGCGCAGCCGGACCCTCAGGTCTACGATCTCGTCGTCTACGGTGGAACGGCCGGAGGTGTCGTGACCGCCATCGCGGCCGCGCGTGAGGGCGCATCCGTCGCGCTCCTCGAGCCGCGTGACCACCTCGGGGGCATGGTCTCGGGCGGGCTCGGCTGGACCGACTTCGGCAAGAAGGAGGTCATCGGCGGCTACTCGCTCGAGTTCTACGAGAGGGCCGGCCGGAAGTACGGCGTGCCCCTCCAGTGGTACATCGAGCCGCACGTCGCGGAAGCCATCTTCCGCGAGTGGGTCGCCGAGGCCGGCGTGCGGGTCTTCTACCGGCATCGGCTCGTGGAGAAGACAGGTGTGACGCGGGAGGGCACCCGCGTGACGGCGCTGCAGATGGAGAATGGCGCCCGGTTCCGCGCCCGGGTGTTCGCCGATGCCACATACGAGGGCGACCTGATGGCGCAGGCTGGCGTGACGTACACCGTCGGCCGCGAGGGCACCAGCCAGTACGGCGAGTCGCTCGCCGGCGTCCGCGATCGCACGCCACTCCACCAGTTCCAGGTCTCCGTCGCCGCGCGAGACGCCGCGGGGCGGCTGCTGCCGGAGATCTCCGGAGAGCCCAAGGCGCCGGCAGGCTCTGCCGACACCAAGCTGCAGGCCTACAACTTCCGTGTCTGCATGACCGACCGTCCCGACAACCGCGTGGCGTTTCCGCGCCCGTCGGGCTATGCGCCGGGTCGCTTCGCCTTGCTGGCGAAGATGCTCGTCGCGATGGACGCGGTCAAGCAGCAGGCAGCCGGTGCGGCTGGCGACCCGCCTCGTCGCGGCGACCCCATGTACCGTCTCAGGCAGCCCTGGTCGCTGTGGGACGTGATGAAGCCCGATCCCCTGCCCAACGGCAAGACCGACACCAACAACAACGGCGCCTTCTCGACCGACTACATCGGCGGCAACTACGCGTATGCCGACGGCGACTATGCGACACGGGCGCGCATCTGGCAGGCGCATGTCGACTACGTCCAGGGCTTCCTCTACTTCCTTCAGCACGACCCGCAGGTGCCGCAGGGGCTGCGCGCGGCGATGGCGCCGTGGGGCTTGTGCAAGGACGAGTTCGTCGACACCGGACATTGGCCGCACCAGCTCTACGTGCGCGAGGCGCGCCGGATGGTGGGTGAGTACGTGGTGTCCCAGAAGGACATCCAGACCGACCTCGGCAAGCCGGATGCGATTGGGATGGGCTCGTACAACAGCGATTCCCACAACGTCCAGCGGATCGTCAATGCCGACGGCTTCGCGGAGAACGAGGGCGACATGCAGGTCTCGGTCACGCCCTACCAGATTCCGTACCGGGTGATGCTGCCGATGCGGACGGAGATGACCAACCTGCTGGTGCCCGTGGCGTTCTCCGCCTCGCATGTCGCGTACTCGACCCTGCGCATGGAGCCGCAGTACATGATCATCGGCCACGCGGCCGGCGTGGCCGCCGCCATGGCCGTCGCCGCCGACATCCCGGTCCAGTCGGTGTCGCCGGATGCGCTGCGGGCGAAGCTGCGGGCGCAGCGTGCGGTCTTCGATTGGGTCACGCCGCAATAGGGAAGCCAACGCCAACGATCATCCGGGTTGTGTGCGCTTTGCTCGTGGCATATGCTCGACCAGACAGTGCGACGACATGACGGAGACCGCCGGTGACCATGCGCGTGGGCTTCACCGGCGGCGGCAACATCACCGATACGCACATCAGGGCGGTGCAGGGCGTGGCCGGCCTGCAGGCGGTCGGCGTGTGCGGGCCGAACGCAGCCAAGGTCGGCGCGCTGGCCGCGCGTGACGGGCTGGTCGACGCTCCGTCTCTTGCCGCGCTGCTCGACAGGGCTCCCCTCGATCTGGTGTGCATCGGCAGTCCCTCGGGCGTGCACGCGGACGAGATCGCGCTCGCGGCCTCGCGAGGCTGTCACGTGCTGTGCGAAAAGCCTCTCGACGTGACGCTCGAACGCGTCGACACGGCGCTGCAGGCCGTCGAGCGTGCCGGCGTCTCGCTCGGCATCTTCTTCCAGGACCGGTGCACGCCGGCGTTGCGCGAGGCGCGCGAGGCGATTGCCGCGGGGCGGCTGGGCCGCGTGCTGCTCGTCGATGCCCGCGTGAAGTGGTACCGGGGGCCGGAGTACTACCGGACCGCCGCGTGGCGCGGGCACCCCGTCGCTCGACGGCGGCGGCGCCCTGATGAACCAGGGCATCCACACGGTCGACCTGCTGTTGCATCTGCTCGGTGACGTCACCGACGTACAGGCGCGGGCCGCGACGCTGCTGCACGACATCGCCGTCGAGGACACGCTGGTCGCCACGATGGTGTTCGCGTCGGGCGCCCTCGGGACGTTCGAGGCCACGACGGCGGCCTGGCCGGGGTATCCGCGGCGCGTGGAGATCACGGGCACCGACGGCACGCTCGTCATCGAGCACGACAGGATTGCCCGGTGGGATCTCAAGAGTGGGCAGGAGGACGGCGCGACGCTGACGAGCGCGACCCGCAGCGCCTCGACGGCGGTGGTGGCCGACGCCACGCCGCACAGGCGCGTCGTCGAGGACTTCGTCGCGGCCCTGGCCGAGCATCGTCGGCCTGCCTGCGATGGGCGCGAAGGTCGCAGGAGCGTGGCGCTCGCTGAAGCGCTGTACGAATCGGCCCGCACGGGGCAGGCCACCAAGGTCGCGGCGCCCTGATCATCGGGTGTGATCGCCGACCGTCAGGTCATCGAGTGCAGCCACCGACATTGAGGTCGACGGCCAGCGAGTCAGGCGCGGAGTAGAAGATGAGCCATACCACCGAACCCGCAGCTCCCACAGGAATCAACAGGCGCGCGCTGCTCAAGGCGATGGGGACCGGCGTCGGATCGCTGGCGCTGCTGCCGCTGATCTCCGACGAGGGCGCTCTGGCCTTCGAGGCCATCCAGCGCGCCAATGCCGCGCCCGCGTTGAAGGTCCTCACGGCGGCGCAGTACGCCACCGTGGACGCGTTCACCGAGGCCATCATCCCGACCGACGCGCATTCGCCTGGCGCGAAGGCCGCGCGCGTGGCCGACTACATCGACCTGCTGCTGTCGGAGTCCGACGCCTCGGTCACGCAGGCCTGGACGCAGGGGCTCGTGGCGCTCGACCAGGCGGCCACGGCCAAGTTCAAGGCGCCGTTCGTCAAGCTCTCGGCAGCCCAGGCCAACGCACTCCTGACCGACATCAGCGCCAACGAGGCCGCGCCGACGACGCCGGTCGAGCAGTTCTTCCGCACCACCAAGGACGCCACGATCCGCGGGTACTACACGTCGGAGATCGGCATCCACAAGGACCTGCAGTACAAGGGCAACCAGTACCTGCCCGAGTTCGTCGGCTGCCTCACCGAGGACGGCAAGGACTGCCCCCACTGCGGCCAGAAGGCCCAGCCAAGGGCCGAGTAAGGTGCAGGCCCAACCGACTGCGCCCATCACGCCCGGACGGGAACCCTACGACGCCATTGTCGTCGGCTCGGGCGCCGCTGGTGGCATGGCCGCCTTCCAGCTCGCCATGGCGGGCGTCAAGGTCCTTCTGCTCGAGGCCGGGCGGATGCTCGACCCGCAGAAGGAGTACAAGACGATGGAGTGGCCGTACAAGGACATGCGCCGTCACCGGCTGCCGGTCGGCGAGTTGGCGTTGTCCGCGGCCGAGTACCGGACCCTCGACCGTCCGTACGGGCTGACGCCCGAGATGCAGAAGTACAAGAAGGTGATGGCGTACTCGGGCAATCACTTCACGCGCGAGTGGATTGCCGACGAGAAGGAGAACCCGATTACGGGGACGCCGTACGCCTGGGTGCGGGCGCGCGTGCTCGGCGGCAAGACCAACCTCTGGGGGCGCGTGTCGCTCCGCTTCTCGGACCTCGACCTCAAGGCGAAGAGCCACGATGGCTTCGGCGAGGACTGGCCGATCGGGTATGCCGACATCTCGCCCTACTACGACAAGGTCGACACCCTCCTGGGCATTTCCGGCAGCCGGGAGAACATCCCGCACCTGCCCGACGGCATCTTCCAGCGTCCGCTGAAGTTGAACTGCGGTGAAGTGCAGGTGCAGCGCGCGATTGCGAAGATGGGGCGCCGCTTGATTCCGGGCCGTGCCGGTGTCACGACCGACGGGGTCCTCAACAACAGGTACCGGGCCCGCTGCATGGGCCGGGGACGGTGCGGGCGCGGGTGCGACCTCAACGCCGCGTTCCACTCGCCAGCGGCGCTGATCTTCCCCGCGCGCGACAGTGGAAACCTCACGGTACGCACCGACTCCGTCGTGTCCGAGGTGTTGATCGACGACAGCACGAACAAGGCGACGGGCGTGCGCGTGATCGACAGGAACACGAAGGAGACGATGGACTTCAGGGGGCGCATCGTCATCCTGGCGGCCTCGTGCCTGGAGTCGACGCGTCTGCTGCTCAACAGCCGATCCACCAGCCGGCCCAACGGCGCGGCCAACTCGTCCGGCGTCGTCGGCCACTACTTCAGCGAGCACGTCATGGGGCCGGGCGCGAGCGGCACCTTGCCATCGCGCAGGGGCACGGTGCCCACCAACGACGACGGGCGGCCGCAGAGCACGTACATCGTCAGGTTCCGCAACGTCACCGACAGGCATCCTGATTTCATCCGCGGGTACGGTTTCCAGGGCGCGAGCGGCGCGACGGAGTACCCGAGCGACGCGGCCGACACGCCGGGGTTCGGCGCGTCGTTCAAGCAGGCCGTCCGCGAGACCCATCCCGCCAGGATCAACTACGGCGGCTTCGGCGAGGTGCTCGCGCGCAAGGAGAACCGCGTGTTTCTCGACCCGCAGGTCAGGGACGCCTGGGGGATCCCGGTGCTGAAGTTCGACTACACGTTCGGCGACAACGAGAAGAAGATGGCCGCCGACATGGCCGATACCGCCGAGGAGATGCTGCGTGCGGCAGGGGCGACAGACATTGTCGTCCGCCGCAACGTACTGACCGAAGGCTGGTCGATCCACGAGATGGGCACGGCAAGGATGGGCGACGACCCGAAGACGTCGGTCACCAACTCGTTCGGCCAGTCGCACGACGTGAAGAACCTGTTCGTCGTGGACGGCAGCATCTTCGTCTCGGCGAGCTGCCAGAACCCGACGTGGATGATCATGGCGCTCTGCTGGCGCGCCATGGACTACGTCAAGGACGAGATGAAGCGCGGCAACCTCTAGACACACGGCCAGTCAGAATCATGCAACCCTCCCGCCCGACCCGCCCGCAGCCCGATCCGTCGCTGGAGATCGATCTCACGGCGACGCTTGCCGATTCACAGGCCCTGGCCAGGACGATCACGCCGGCCGACGGCCCCTGGGACGTCATCGTCGTCGGATCCGGCGCGGCTGGCGGCATGGCCGCCTTCCAGCTCGCGACGGCGGGCATCAAGGTGCTCGTCCTCGAAGCCGGACGCATGCTCGACTGGCAGAAGGAGTACCGGACCATGGAGTGGCCGTACGCGTCACTCCGGCGCCAGCGGCTACCGCCCGAGATGCGCGGCCTGAACGTCGCGGAGTACACGTTCCTCGACCGCCCCTACGGGAGTCATCCCCGGTTCGAGCCGTTCAGGAAGCTCACGAGCTATGCGGGCAACTCCTTCACGCGCAACTGGGTGGTGAACGAAAAGGAACACCCGACCACTGGTACCCCGTATGCGTGGGTGCGGGCGCGGATCCTCGGTGGCAAGACGAACTTCTGGGGCCGCGGCGCGCTGCGGTATGGCCCGTACGAGTTCAAGGCGGCGAGTCACGACGGCTACGACGTGGACTGGCCCATCTCCTACGAGGACGTGAAGCCGTACTACGACAAGGTCGACGAATTGCTGGGGTGTTCAGGCAGCAGGGAAGGGCTGGACCAGGTGCCCGACGGCGTGTTCCAGACGCCGTCGAAGCTGAATTGCACCGAGACCGTGTTTCGAGAGGGCATTGCGACGCTGGGCCGCCGCCTGATCCCCGGACGGGCCGGCGTCACGACCGACGGCCTGCTGAACAACAGGTACCGCCAGCGGTGCATGCGTCGGGGGCGCTGCGGGCGCGGGTGCGATCTCAACGCCTCGTTCCACTCCCCGGCGGCGCTGATCGCGCCAGCGCGCGATACGGGCCACATGACCCTGCGCCCCTATTCGGTCGTGCGCGAGGTGCTGCTCGACGAGGCGACCAACAAGGCGAGGGGCGTCCGCGTCATCGATGCGCTGACCCGGGACGTCATGGACTTCACGGCCCGCGTGGTCGTGCTCGGCGCGGGCACGCTCGACACGACGCGCATCCTGCTGAACTCGACGTCGGCGCGTTTCCCCAGAGGTCTGGCCAACACCAACGACGTGCTGGGCCGCTACCTCAGTGAACACATCATGGGCGTGCGCGGCAGCGGGTTCATCCCCCAGCGCATCGGCAAGACGCCGACGATCGACGATGCCCGCCCCGTCGGGCCTTACATCCCGCGCTTCCGCAACATCGGCGCCGACAAGCAGTCCGGCTTCATCCGCGGCTATCACTTCCAGGGGGGAGGTGGGGCTGCCGAGTATCCGGCTCACGCCCATGACGTGAAGGGCTTCGGAGCCGCGTTCAAGAGTGGGGTGCGGAAGTACTACCCGGCGCCGATCAGTTTCGGCGGGTTCGGCGAGGTGCTGCCGCGGTGGGAGAACCGCGTGGCACTCGACCCGACGGTGACCGACGCCTGGGGCATTCCGGTGCTGCGCTTCGACTACCGCTTCGGCGACAACGAGAAGAAGATGGTGGCCGACATGGCCGACTCGATCGAGGAGATGTTCCGCGCGGCCGGCGCCGAGGACATCCAGATCGGGCGCGAGCCGCTGCCCGAGGGCTGGTCCATCCACGAGATCGGCACGGCGCGCATGGGGACCGATCCCAGGACGTCGTACGCCGACGCCTGGTGCCGGCCGCACGGCATCGCCAACGTCTTCCTCGCGGACGCAAGTCCGTACGTGTCGGGTGGGACGCAGAACACCACGTGGACCATCCTCGCGATGTGCTGGCGGACGATGGACTACGTGAAGGAGCAGATGCGGGTGGGGAACCTGTAGGAACGGCGAACCCCGAACGTCGAACGCAGAACGTCGATCGTCGAACGCCCAGTCTTCAACAGCCTGCACTGCGACGGAACATGGTCGAGGTCGCGGTGGCAGGCGTCAGCCAAGGAGTGTCGCGTGAAAAGAATCGGGATGGGTCTGGTCGGGGCCGGGTTCATCGGACCTCATCACCTCGAGGCGGTGCGGCGCCTCGGCTTCGTCGACGTGGTCGCGCTCGCCGACTTCAATGAGGAGTTGGCCAGGGAGAAGGCCGAGGCCCTCGGCGTGCCGAAGTCCTACGGCAGCTACGAGGCGCTGCTGGCGGATCCGGACGTCCATGTCGTCCACAACGCCACGCCCAACTACATGCATCACCCGGTGAACATGGCGGCGATCGCGGCGGGCAAGCACATCGTCTCGGACAAACCCCTGGCGATGACGTCGGCACAGGCCCGGCAACTGCTCGAGGCAGCGAACGCGAAGGGCGTCGTCCACGCGGTGACGTTCAACTATCGCGGCAACCCGCTCGTGCAGCAGGCGCGGCTGATGGTCGAGAAGGGCGACATCGGGCCGCCGCGCTTCATTCACGGCCAATACCTGCAGGACTGGCTGCTCTACGACACCGACTACAGCTGGCGCCTCGATCCCGACAAGGGCGGCGAGTCCTCGGCGATGGGCGACATCGGATCCCACTGGTGCGACCTGGCCCAGCACGTCTCCGGTCTCCGCATCACGCACGTGCTGGCCGATCTCACCACGGTGATTCCCGTCCGCAAGAAGCCGTCTGGCGCCCGCATCGCATTTGCCAAGGGTGGTCCCGACGACGAGTTCGAGCCCGTCGACATCAAGGTCGAGGACCTCTGCTCGGTGCTGGTACGGTTCGAGAATGGCGTCAAGGGGGCGTTCACGGTCGGACAGGTCTGCGCGGGCCACAAGAACGACCTCGTGCTGGAGATCAACGGCGGCGCGGCGTCGTTGCGCTGGCACCAGGAACACCAGAACGATCTCTGGATCGGGCACCGCAGCCAGGGAAACGTCATGCTGCAGAAGGACCCGTCGCTGATGTATCCGGAGGCAGCGGGCCTCGCGAAGCTGCCAGGCGGCCACCAGGAAGCGTGGCCGGATGCGTTCCGGAACGTCCTGCGTGCCGTCTACGAGCACATCGCCGAAGGCAAGCCCATGGCGGAACGCGTGCCGTTCATGGCGTCGTTCGAAGACGGGTGGCGCGCCAACGCTGTCATCGACGCCGTGCTGGCGAGCCACCGCGGCGGAAACGTCTGGACCGAGGTGGCCACGCTGTAGTCGGCCTCGCTGCACCCGTCCGCCGCACGTAACAACGGCCCGGGTTTCCGGGCCGTTGCCATTTCATGGCCCATCCCTCCTCCGTGATTTTGGTGTATTCGTTCCGAACTTCCGGATCGACATAAATTGGTCTGACCAATATGTCCAGGCATCGACGTGACGAAGGACATCGGGGATCGGCGGCAGGGAGCCGGCGGGCTGGGCCACGGCCATGCTGTTAAGGCGTGATGAGAATTGACATGATAGTCTTCGGGTGATAGCGTCGCCGGCCAAGAAACCGCTTCTGTCATCCGGAGTACTGGTATGACCATAGAGAATCAAGGTACCTCCAAGAAACCGTTCGAGGGCGTCGCGGCCGAGCTCGTGGTTCGTCACGTTCGCGAACTCATCGAGGGCGGCGACCTGAAACCTGGGGACCGGCTTCCGGCCGAGCGCGAGCTGGCCCTGCAGGTTGGGGTCAGCCGGCCGAGCGTCAGGGCCGGGCTCCGGGCGCTGGCGGCTATGGGCGTGGTGCAGTCGCGCCACGGGGCCGGGACGTTCATCCGCGGCGGCCCGCCGACGCTGGGAAGCGAGCCGCTGAGTTTCCTCGCGGCGCTCCACGGCTTCACCCGCGACGAGATGTTCGAGGCCCGGCGCGTCCTCGAGGTGGGGGTCGCCGGTCTGGCTGCCGAGCGTGCCACCGGCGACCAGCTCGCGTCGATCTCCGAGGAGATCACCGGCATGTACGCCTCGATGGACGACCCGCAGGCGTTCCTGCGGCACGACATCCGCTTCCATCGTGCCGTGGCGACGGCGGCGGCCAACCCGATCCTGGCCTCACTCGTGGAGATGGTGTCGGAGATGTTCTACGAGCATCGACGCAAGACGGTCGAGCAGGGAAGCGACCTGAAGGAGGCCGCCGACCTGCACCGCTCCATCTACCACGCGCTCCGCAACCACGATCCCGATCGGGCTCGTCGGCACGATGGACGCGCATCTCTCACTCGCTCGGGACAGACAGGCGACGGAGACCGGCTTCGGCCTCGGCGACGACACCGGCACCTCCGCCGCCACCTCCGCCGCCGCAGGCTGAACGTCCTGACGGGCGTCGACGGCCGCGGTGATCTGTTCCGTGCGGCACGGAACGCGTCGGCGGACGCGTAACACGACGGCACCGCGTGTCTTGACCTGCATCGCCCTGCCTGATAGAACATGCAGGCCCATCACACGCCCTGCCGTCGACTGGTCGCACCTCGCGCGCCGTCACGCACGCGGGAGCGTGATGACAAACACGGCGGACATCGGACCACACATGTTCCAGGGATTCGACTTGCACGGTCGTGCGGCCGTGGTCATCGGCGGCACGTCGGGAATCGGGCGTGCGGGTGCACGGGGCCTCGCGGCAGCCGTCGCCGACGTCGTGGCGGCGCAGCCGGGTCCGTGCGACAGCCGCGTCAACTGAATCCGTAGCCTCCGGGAAAGAGACGACATGGCCCTGGCTGACGACGCCGCTCGGACCCCGGGTACTGCCTCACCGGGCTCGTCGGCGCGACCCACCAGCATCCGCTGGTTCGTCTGCGCGCTGCTGTTCTTCGCGGCGACGATCAACTACATCGACCGCAACGTACTTGCGGTGCTCAAGCTGCCGCTCACGACGGAGTTCGGCTGGACCAACACCGAGTTCGGCTACATCAACTTCTTCTTTCAGGTCGCGTACATGGTCGGGATGCTGGCCTCCGGCTGGCTCATCGACCGCATCGGCACGCGCCGCGGTCTGGCCATCGCGATCTGCCTCTGGAGCGTCGCGGCGATGCTGCACGCCGAAGCCGAGGTGATCGGCGCGGCCGTGCAGGGGGCGTTCGGATCGCTCGGACTGACCATGGCGGCCTCGGTGGCTGGCTTCTCGTTCTGCCGGGTGCTGCTCGGGCTGGGAGAGGCCGCCATCTTCCCGGGGTCGGTCCGCAGCATTGCCGAGTGGTTCCCGCAACGGGAGCGGGCCCTGGCGACGGGGCTGTTCAACGCGGGCACCAACGTCGGCGCGCTGGCCACGCCGATCGTCGTCCCCATCATCGCGCTGCGGTACGGCTGGTACTGGGCGTTCGTGGGCACCGGCGCCGTCGGCTTTCTCTGGCTGGTGGTCTGGCTCTGGCAGTACCGCACGCCCCGCACGCATCCCGGCGTGAACGCCGCCGAACTCGCGTTGATCGAAAGCGACCCGCCCGACGGCTCGGCCTTCAAGGTCCCGGGACTGGTCATGGCAGGGATCGTGGCTGCCGTCTGCTTCGTGAGCGGCACCGTCGCCGCCACGTTCTTCGGATCGCGATTGCTGGCGGTGGCGCTCTTCGCCACGGGGCTGGTCACGGCCGTCGTCCTCAACCCGCGGCGGCAGGTCTGGGCGTACGCCGTCGGCAAGTTCATGACCGACCCGGTCTGGTGGCTGTACCTGACGTGGCTGCCAGACTTCCTGGTCAAGGCGCACCACGTCGACATCCGCGGCGCGATGCTGCCGCTGGCCACGATCTACCTCGTGGCCGACGTCGGGAGCGTCCTGGGGGGCTACGTGAGCTCCACGCTCATGAAGCGGGGGTACTCGGTCAACGCCGCCCGCAAGATCACGATGCTGATCTTCGCCGTCAGCGTGACCCCGATTGTCTTCGCCGCGCAGGTGGACAACCTCTGGGCCGCCGTGGCCCTGGTCAGCATCGCGGCCTCCGGCCACCAGGCATGGAGCGCCAATCTCTACACGCTGGTGAGCGACATGTTCCCGCGCCGCGCGGTCGGCAGCGTCATCGGCTTCGGCGGGATGATGGGGGCCTGTGGTGGCGCGATCATGCAGATCGCCGTCGGCGTGTGGCTCGACGCGTCCAACAACAACTACGTCCCGATCTTCATCGCGGCCGGCACCCTCTACCTCATGGCGCTGGGCGTCATCCACCTGCTCGTGCCGAAGATGACACCTGCCAATCTCGAGCCTTCGCGCGTGACAGCCCAGGGAGGCGTGGCATGAGTCGGACCGACGTCGTGCGTGCCATCGAGGCGAGCGGCGTCGTCGCCGTGATTCGCCTGAAGGACGCGGGCAAGTTGCGGTCGGTGGTCGATGCCCTGATCGAGGGCGGCGTCACCGCGATGGAAGTGACGATGACGGTGCCTGGCGCCGTGGGCTTGATCGAGCAACTGGCCAGGGACCTGCCCGCCGGCTTCCAGCTCGGCGCGGGCACGGTGCTCGACCCCGAGACGGCACGTCAGGTCATCCTCGCGGGCGCCCGCTATCTCGTCTCACCCGTGCTGAACCTCCGCACGATCGAACTGGCGCACCGTTACGATGTCGCCGTGATGCCAGGCTGCTTCACCCCGACGGAAATCCTGACCGCGTGGGAGGCCGGTGCCGATATCGTGAAGGTGTTTCCGGCCACGACGCTGGGCCCCGGGTACATCAAGGACGTCAAGGCGCCGCTGCCGCAGGTGAAGCTGATGCCCACCGGTGGCGTCACCCTCACGAACGCGGGCGAGTGGATCAAGGCCGGTGCGTGCGCGGTCGGCGTGGGAAGCCATCTCGTGGACGCCAGGGCCCTCGCGGCGAACGACTTCGCGGCGATTGCCCAGAATGCCCGCACCGTCGTCGCCAGTGTCGACGCCGCCCGACGGTAGCGCGTCTCGACATCCCCAGACCCGGAATTGCCGATGAAGACTGTCTGCTTCGGTGAACTGATGCTGCGCCTCAGCCCGCCAGGGTTCGAGCGCTTTCTCCAGACGCCCCAGTTCGTCGCGACGTTCGGGGGCGGCGAAGCCAACGTCGCCGTGAGCCTCGCGACCTTCGGCTGCGAGAGCCACTACGTCACGCGCCTGCCCACCCATGCGATCGGCGAGGCCGCCGTCAAGGCGCTGCGGGCCGAGGGCGTGCGGACCGACCACATCGTGCGTGGCGGGGATCGCATCGGCGTGTACTACGCCGAGACCGCGGCAAGCCAGCGCGCCTCACAGGTGATCTACGACCGTGCGCGATCGGCCATCGCCGAGATGACGCCCGGCACCGTGGACTGGGCGCGCGTCTTCGACGGGGCGCAGTGGTTCCACTGCACGGGCATCACGCCGGCCCTCGGCGACAACGGCGCTGCCTGCACCAGGGAAGCGCTTGTGGCGGCCAGAGCGGCGGGGGCTCGAGTCAGCATGGACCTGAACTTCCGCAAGAAGCTCTGGTCCGAGAAGAAGGCCCAGTCGGTCATGCGTCCCCTCATGGAATTGGTCGACGTCGTCATCGCGAACGAGGAGGACATCCAGTCCGTGCTCGGCTTCGAAGTGCACGGCTCCGACGTCACGACCGGCGAGTTGGACCTCGACGCGTACAGGGCGACGGCCGCCGAGGTGGCGAGCACGTTCGACTGCGCGCTCATCGCCATCACGCTGCGCGAAAGCCACTCGGCCAGCGACAACGGCTGGAGCGCGGTCATCTACGACAAGGCGACCGGCGACTTCCAGCGCAGCCAGCACTACGAGGTGCGTCTGGTGGACCGCATCGGCGGCGGCGACAGCTTCGCGGGCGGGCTCATCTACGGCCTGGTGTCTGGAAAGGCGCCGATCGACGCGCTGCGCTTTGCGGTGGCCGCGAGCGCCCTGAAGCAGACGATCCCTGGCGACTTCAACCGCGTGAGCGTCGACGAGGTCGAGCGGCTCGTGAAGGGCGACGCGAGCGGACGCGTGCAGCGGTGACACGACCGTCGCCGATAGCCTGATGAAGATCGTCGACGCGCGTGTCATCGTCACCTGCCCGGGGCGCAACTTCGTCACACTGAAGGTCGTGACCGAGGACGGCGTGTACGGCCTCGGTGACGCGACGCTCAACGGCCGCGAGCTGGCCGTGGCGAGCTACCTGACCGACCATGTGATCCCACTCCTGGTCGGGCGCGATGCGCGCGCCATCGAGGACACCTGGCAGTTCCTCTACAAGGGCGCGTACTGGCGGCGCGGCCCCGTCACGATGAGCGCGATCGCGGCCGTCGACACGGCGCTGTGGGACATCAAGGGCAAGGTCGCGAACCTGCCCGTCTACCAGTTGCTCGGCGGCGCGTCGCGCGAGCGGGTGCGTGTGTACGCCCACGCCAACGGCCTCGACGTCGAGCAGGCCGTCAAGGCTGTCGCGTATCACCTGGACCTGGGCTACACGGCCATCCGCGTGCAGTCGGGCGTGCCAGGTCTGGCCAGCACGTACGGCGTGGCGCATGCCGGCCGGCCGTACGAGCCGGCCGAGAAGGGCGGCGTGTCGGAGCACCGCTGGAGCACCGAGGCCTACCTGAACTTCGTGCCCAGGTTGTTCGAGCGCATCCGCGCCGAGTTCGGTGACGACGTGGATCTGCTGCACGACGTCCACCATCGCCTGACGCCCATCGAGGCGGCCAGAGCGGGCCGGTCGCTGGAGCCGCATCACCTCTTCTGGATGGAAGACCCCACACCGGCCGAGCACCAGGAGTCGTTCCGCCTGATCCGGCGGCACACGACGACGCCAATTGCGGTCGGAGAGGTGTTCAACTCGATATTCGACTGCCACCTGTTGATCCAGGAACAGCTCATCGACTACATCCGGACGACAGTCGTCCACGCTGGCGGCATCTCTCACCTTCGCAAGGTCGCCGCGCTCGCGGAACTGCACCACGTGCGGACCGGCTGCCATGGCGCCACCGACCTGAGCCCGGTCTGCATGGCCGCGGCCCTGCACTTCGACCTCAGCGTGCACAACTTCGGCATCCAGGAGCACATGCCGCACACGGCCGACACCGACGCCGTGTTCCCGCACGACTACGCCTTCGAGGACGGCTTCATGCACCCTGGCGATGCGCCAGGGCTGGGGGTCGACCTGGACGAGGGTCTCGCCGCGCAGTATCCCTACGACCCCGCCTACCTGCCGGTCAACCGCCTGATGGACGGCACGATGCACGACTGGTAAGGAGACGGGACGGTGAACGCAGAACGCGGACTCCGCCGAATCTCGTGCCTAGCTGCCGGACTCGTCCGGCCGCCGGGGCGCTGCGCCTCCGCACGCGAGAGCCGCCATCGGCGGAGATGCGGGATACAATCTGCGGAGCCTTTCAAGGAGATCGAACCGCATGTCCGACGTGACCCGTCGTGAACTCCTCGGCACGGCCGCCCTCACGGCCGCCGCGGCCGCGCTGCCCCTGTCTGCTGCCTCGGCTGCGCCTCCGTCGACGGGCCGCCTGAAGCAGTCGGTCTGCCGCTGGTGCTACAACAAGATTCCCCTGCCGGAGTTCTTCAAGGCGTGCGCCGAGATGGGCCTGCCCGCCGTCGATCTCCTGACCGAGGAGGAGTGGACGATCGCCAGACGCGATTTCGGCCTGACCTGCTCGACAGGGTTCCCGGCCGTCCGGTCGATTCCCGACGGCATCAACAACACGAAGTTCCACGACGGCATCGTCGCGTCGCTCACCGAGATGATCCCGAAGGCTGCCAAGGCGGGCGTGCCCAACGTGATTACCTTCTTCGGCAATCGCCGCGGGCAGGACCTCGAGGAGGCCAAGGTGAACAGCGTGGCCTGCCTCAACCGCATCAAGCCGGTCGCTGAGGCCGAAGGCGTGACCGTGATCGTCGAACTGCTGAACAGCAAGGTCAACCACAAGGACTACATCGGCGACCACACCGCGTACGGCGTGGACATCTGCAAGCGTGTCGGGTCGCCGCGGATCAAGCTGCTCTACGACATCTACCACATGCAGATCATGGAGGGAGACATCATCCGCACGATGGGGGAGAACTGGGACTACATCGCCCACCTCCACACGGGCGGCGTGCCGGGCCGCAACGAGCTCGACGACACCCAGGAACTGCAGTGGAAGACCATCGCCAAGTGGGTGGCCGACAAGGGCTACCAGGGGTACTTCGCCCACGAGTTCATCCCGACGCGCGACCCGCTCACGTCACTGCGCGAAGCCGTCCAACTCTGCACGGTGTAGACGGGGAGGGCCCGTGCTCCGAACGCGGGCCTCACCGCACGTCCTCGCCTTCGCGCGGTCGTACGCAGGCGAGGTCGGGCTCGGAGCGCCGGCCTGACAGCCCCCCGGAGTCCCCCTTGGAAGATCGCGTCTCGCTCCTCACCCTCGCGGCCGCCGTGGCTGTCGCCGCACCCCTCATGGCCCAGGCGCCCACGCCGCCGGTCGCCGACCGGAGGCCGCACGTCGTGACCTCCCCCCACGGCGACAGGCCTGACCCGTACTACTGGCTGCGCGACGACACCCGCAAGTCCCCCGAGGTCCTCAGATACCTGGAGGCTGAGAACGCCTATACAGAGGCCATGCTGGCGCCCGTGAAGGCGCTGCGCGATGGCCTGTTCGAGGAACTGAAGGGCCGCTACAAGCCCGACGACGAGCAGCCCGCGTGGCGGCTGCGGGGATACCTGTATTCGTCGCGGTTCGTGGCGGGGAAGGACTACGTGGTCAACGTCCGACGCCCCGCTGCGGGCGGGCCCGAGCAGGTGCTGCTCGATCAGAACGCACTGGCGCAGGGACACTCGTACTTCAACCTCGGCCAGTGGGACGTGTCCCTGGACAACGCCCGTCTGGCGTACTCGACCGACACGGTGGGCCGACGCGAGTACGTGATCCGGTTCAAGGACCTGGCCACCGGTGCCCTGTCGACCGAGTCGATCCCCGGCACGTCGGGCAACGTCGCCTGGGCCGCGGACAACCGCACCGTCTTCTACGTCGAGATCGACCCGAAGACCCTGCTCACCAAGCGTGTCAAACGTCATGTCGTCGGCACGGATCCGGCCACCGACGTGCTCGTGTACGAGGAGACCGATGAGAGCTTCTACATGGGCGTCGGTCGCACCAAGGACGACCGCTTCCTCTGCATGAGTATGAGCAGCACGGTGTCGAGCGAGACGCGCTGCGTCCCCGCCGACCAGCCGACAGGGACCTTCCGCGTGCTCGTCCCGCGGGAGCGCGACTTCGAGTACGAGGGCGACCACGCCGGAGGTCGATGGGTGATCCGGACCAACTGGAAGGCGAAGAACTTCCGCGTCGTGGAGGCCTCCGACGCGGCTGTCGGCGACAGGGACCAGTGGACGGACCTCGTGCCGCACCGGGCCGACGTCTTCGTCTCCGGCGTCGAGCCGTTCGATTGGTACGTCGTGGTGGGGGAGCGCCGCGAGGGGCTCCAGCGCCTGCGCATCCTCGACGCGTCCGGAGCGTCACGCGACGTCGCCTCGGACGAACCGGCCTACGTGATGGGGCTTGGCGTCAACCGCGAGGCCGGCACCACCGTGCTTCGCTACACCTACACGTCGCTCACCACGCCGTCCACGACCTACGACCTCGACATGGCGACCGGTGCGCGGACGCTCGTCAAGGAGACGCCCGTGCTCGGCGGCTTCGACAAGACGCGCTACGCCACCGAGCGCATCTGGGTGACGGCGCGTGACGGCGCGAAGGTTCCCGTGTCGCTGGTCTTCCGCAAGGACGTCCCACGCGATGGCACGGCACCGCTCTACCAGTACGCGTATGGCGCCTACGGGATCTCCAGTGATCCCTCCTTCAGCACCGACTGGCTCAGCCTGCTCGACCACGGGTTCGTCATCGCGGTCGCCAACGTCCGCGGTGGCCAGGAACTCGGGCGTGCCTGGTACGAGGACGGCAAACTGCTCGAGAAGATGAACACGTTCACCGACTTCGTGGACGTCACCCGGGCGCTCGTGGCGCAGAAGTACGGCGCGCCGGACAAGGTCTTCGCGATGGGGGGCAGCGCCGGCGGCCTGCTGATGGGGGCGGTCGCGAACCTCGCGCCCGAACTCTACCGCGGCATCGTCTCGCACGTGCCGTTCGTGGACGTCGTGACCACCATGCTGGACACGTCGATTCCACTGACGACCAACGAGTTCGACGAGTGGGGCAACCCGACGAAGAAGGAGTACTACGACTACCTGCTCTCGTACTCGCCCTACGACCAGCTTTCGAAGAAGGCGTATCCGGCCATGCTCGTGACCACGGGCCTCTGGGACTCACAGGTGCAGTACTGGGAACCTGCCAAGTACGTGGCCAGGCTGCGCACCGTCAACACCTCGATGGCGCCGGTGCTGCTGCGCGTCAACATGGACGCCGGACACGGCGGCCGCTCCGGCCGCTTCACGCGGCTGGAGCAGGTCGCCGTGGAGTATGCCTTCATCCTGCAGGTGCTCGGCACGCCGACACGACCGGCGCGCTGACAGTGGGGATGCCATGACCCTTCGAACGCTCGCTGTCGGCGCGTGGCTCGCGCTGCTTCCCGCCGTGAGTGCGGCCCAACCGCCCGACGGCGACGATGTCAACAGGACGTCGGCCTATCGCTACGAACCCACGAGGGAGAACCTCGAGGCGCGTGAGTGGTTCCAGGATGCGCGGTTCGGGCTGTTCATCCACTGGGGCGTCTACAGCGTGCTCGGCGACGGCGAATGGGTGATGCAGAACCAGCGGATTCCCGCCGCCACCTACGAGAAGCTGCCGGCCTTCTTCAATCCGGTTCGCTACGACGCCACCGAATGGGTGCGCATCGCGAAAGCGGCGGGCATGCGGTACATCACGATCACGAGCAAGCACCACGACGGGTTCGCGATGTACGACTCCCGGGTGTCCGACTACGACATCGTCGATCGCACGCCCTACGGCAAGGACGTGATTCGGGCGCTCGTCGAGGAGGCGCGCAAGGAAGGGATCAAGGTCTTCTTCTACCACTCGCAGCTCGACTGGCACCATCCGGACTACTTTCCCCGGGGCCGCACCGGTCGCGACGCGGAGCGGCCAGAGTCGGGTGACTTCGATCGCTACCTGCGCTACATGGACACGCAGTTGACCGAGCTTCTGACCAACTACGGCCCGATCGGCGGCATCTGGTTCGACGGTCAGTGGGACAAGCCTGGCGAGAACTGGCAGCTCGCGCGTACCTACCGGCTGATTCACCGGCTGCAGCCGGCGGCGCTCATCGGCAGCAACCACCATCAGTTGCCGTTCCCGGGCGAGGACTTCCAGATGTTCGAGAAGGACCTCCCGGGCGCCAACACCGCGGGGTTCAACACGACCGAGATCGGCACGCTTCCGAAGGAGACGTGCGAGACGATCAACGGGGCCTGGGGCTTCAACCTGCAGGACCGCCGTCACAAGAGCACGAAAGAGCTGGTGCAGTACCTGGTGCGCGCAGCCGGGGCCGGTGCGAACTTCCTGCTCAACGTCGGTCCGATGCCCGACGGCCGCATCCAGCCCGAGCACGTCGAGCGCCTCCAGCAGATGGGGGCGTGGCTCCAGGTGCACGGTGCGTCCATCTACGGCACGCGCCAGGGGCCCGTCTCCCCGCGCACATGGGGCGTGACGACGAGGAAGGGGAGCACCGTGTACGTCCACGTGCTCGACTGGCAGGACCCGTCGATCGTGATCCCCTCACTGGGGGGCACGCCGAAGACGGCCAGGTACCTGAATGGAGGCACGGCCGCACGCTACGACGTCCAGACCGACGGCACCGTCCTGCTCAGGCTGGATCCGTCGGCGCGCGACCCGTACGACACCGTGATTGCGTTCGAGATGTAGCCTCCCGCCGCCGGTCGGGCACCGGTCTCGGGCGCTGGTCGCGCGTCCTACTTCAGCTTCGGGTCGAAGCTGCGTACCTTGCGGGCGAGCGCGGCAATCTCACCCTCGCTGAACTGGCTCTTGAAGGGCATCATGGCGGTGCCCTGCACGCCGTTGGTGATGGTGTTCATCACGTCCTTGATCGCGGAGCCGTGACGCCACTCGCCGTCGGCGAAGTTCATGTTCGGGATTGGAGAGTTGCCCTCGAGGGTGTGGCAGACCGCGCACTTGGTCTTGTAGATCTCCTCGGCGGACTCGATCTCGGCGGCCGTCGGCACGGGGCCGGTGGCTTTCGAGGCCCCCTTCTTCTTGGCTTGCGCGAACACGAGCGCGCTGCCCATCCCTGCCATCATCACCAGCGCCAGACACGCGGCGCCCACCGTTCGTCCATTCAGCATCGCTGTCGCGTCCTCGAAGTGCGCGGCCCGTGGCCTGCACTCACAGCGTACAGGCGCCCCGTCTGTAGGACAAGTCCGACAGGCGGGGCGTTCCCCGTTCGCGCCTGACAGCCGCCTATCGCAGGGCTGCCCAGGCCGCGGCGTACTTCTGCATCTCCGCGGCCGACGGGTCGCCGTCGATCAGCAGGATGCGGTAGCGGAAGGTCGCCGGCGAGCCTTCGCTGATGGAGAAGTTCAGCGTGTCCGTGTTGTTGCTGAGGGCGGCCTGGCCGAGGGGATTGGCGGCGAACAGGCCGTAGCCGCGCGCGTGCCAATACGTCGGGTATCCGGGGTTGCCGGGCGCGTCGAGCATGGCGACAGTCACGGGCGCGCCGGCGACCGTGCCGGTGAGCTTGGTCCACGCCCCGCGCGTGCCCCACACGTCCTTGCCGACCTTGCCCTCGCTGCTCAGGTACTGACCCGTCACGCCGGTCATGTCCATGTTGGCCATCTTGGTCACGCGACCGGAGGCGTCCTTGAATTCGCCTCCCTTCTCGGCCGGGTCCTCCAACGCGCGAATGACGCGAAGCCCCAGCGCGCCCTCCTTGTTGTCGGGCATCTTCACGGTACCGGTGCCCTTGGCCGCGGCCAGCGTCGTCACCCGGTCGATCATGCGGACACCAGCAGCCGGTGCCCGGAAGGTGAACGTGGTGGTCTCGTGCAACCGCGTCTTGCCGTCACCCGAGACCCAGTCGGCCCTGACCTGCAGCACCGCGTGGTCGCCCTTGCTCTCGGCGGTCACCACGGACTGGTGCCTGACCGACCCCATCTTCACCTTCTGGTCGGGCGTGATGGCGTCGGAGTTGTTCCAGAAGTCGAAGCCGTCGACGTCGCCGTAGTTGAACCACAGGCCGACATGGTGGGGGTGGTCCTGGCGCTCGTTGGCCAGCGGCGGGAACCCCCGCGTGATGACGGTCCCCGCGGCCGTGCGGATCGGGTACAGCACCGGCTTCTCGAGGGTGTCGGGCCACATGTACGTCGTGAACGGCTTGCCATCCACGGTGACCTCGACCTTCTTCTCGGCCGGTTTGCTGGTGATCCCGACCTTGGGCGACTGGGCCGTCACTGCCACGCCTCCGATAGCGATCGCCGCGACGGCGACGACCGCGTGGCGGACGGCCCGGCGAGGCGTCCCTCCCATTGTTCCGGGACCTGGCACCCGGGACCCGGTACCCGGACTGATGCTGTTATCGTCGCGCTGCACTTGAGACTCCTTGGCCACCGATCACCACGTCCTGCGTGGCATCGTCGAAGGTGACGCGCTGGCCTGTCTGGATGGCGGCAATCGTCATGCAGAGGGCCACGGAATGACTGTACCCCGCTTCAACGCTCGCGTTGGGCGTTTTGCGACTGCGCACGCACTCCATCCAGTTGCGCATGTGCGCGGACGTGGCGTTGTCGGCGCCCGTGTCGGCGCCAGTCTCGGTGGCCGCGGCCTCCGCGATGGACATCGACGGCAGGAGGTTGGCCTTCATCCCCATGGCCTTGGCGTGGTTCTCCCTCAGGCCGCCCGTGTCGCTCACGGTGTTCTTGTCCAGGTCCAGCATGCCGCCGTTGGAGTAGTAGTACTCCTTCACGTCGCCGGCGGCGTTGGTCATGCGCGAGCTGTAGATCACCTGGAAGCCCCGGCTCGGATCGTCCAGTGGGCCGTAGTCGAACACCGCGGTGAACGTGTCCCAGTTGCGCCGGCCGTCCTTCCACAGGTAGATGCCGCCGTTGGCCACGACGCTGCGCGGACGCGGGTAGCCGCTGAACCAGTGCACCGTGTCGATCTGGTGCACGATCCACTGGTCCGGGATGCCGGAGGAGTACGGCCAGAACAGGCGGAACTCGAGGTACTTACGCGGGTCCAACGCTTCCTTCGGCCTGTTCATCAGGTAGCGGTTCCAGTCGGTGTCCTCCTGCCGCAGCTTGCCGACGAGCGCGGGCCGGCGCCAGCGCCCGGGCTGGTTCACGTTCCAGGTCATCTCGACGGCGACGATGTCGCCGAACTTGCCGGACTTCAGGTAGTCGTAGGCTTGCTGGTAGTTCCTGGCGCTGCGCCGCTGCGTGCCGATCTGCACGATCTTGCCCGTGTCCTTCACCGCCTTGCGGAGGGCGCGGGCGTCCTCCATCGTGTTGGCCATCGGCTTCTCGACATACGCGTCGCGTCCGGCGCGGACGGCTTCCACGCCGTGCTGCGCGTGCTGGAAGTCGGCCGTGGCGATGATCACCGCGTCCACGTCCTTGCGCGCGTAGAGTTCGTCGTTGTTCCGACACACGATGGGTGAGGACTGTCCGAGCTTCTGGAGAGCCGCGCTGCCCGCGTCGCGTCGCAGGCTCCAGATATCGGACACGGCGACAAGGTCGAAGTTGAGCGCGCCGGCATGCTGCTGGAACGCGGGGATCAGGGCGCCGCGGCAGCGGTCCGAGAACCCGACGACCCCGACGCGGACGCGGTCGTTGGCGCCGAGGATGCGGGCGTAACTGCGGGCGGACGTCTGGGTGGACGCCGCTGTCAGTGCGGCCACGCGCAGGAACTGTCGTCGGTCTGGCATAGCGACTCCCGGATATGCATGACGCCTCGTGGGCCCGACAGCTCGAGTGGCTGAACCACTACCGCTGTTGGACAGGCACCGGCACCAGCGGTCGCAGAAGTACTACAGACCGGTGTGTGGCGCAAGTTGATGGAAGTAGGGTCCAGCCCTTGTGTGTACCTGACGGGTTGGCCACAAGAGAATCCAAATATGCAGGGCACGTTACCCAATATTTTGGATGCCTGCCGTGTTTGAGGACGCGGAGCACTGGTTAGCGAGACTCGTGGCAACTGGTTGCTGTTGAACGGGTTGCGCACCAGATGCCAGTTGCTGGACTGTGTGTTGCAAATGTGTGGCGCAATCGTTGCAAATCGGTGGGCGGCGCGTCGGTCTGGAGGGCAGGCGACGGGTTCACGAGTCTTGCGGCGCGCGGTTGAGTGCCCGGCGCGCGTGGCGGGTACGGCCGGTCCTGGGACGGCGCCGATGCGGCGCGGAGCCGGCGGGTCGGTGCCAGACGGGCAAGTCGGGCCAGTGGCTGGTCCGCGACATGAGGAAGGAAGAGCACCCATGGGGAAGCTGTACGTGAGGAGGAGCCTGCAACGCTTGGTGGCGTGCGCGGCGCTGCTGCTCGCCGGGACGCCGGCGTTTGCGCAGTTCGAGCGCTCGGCCATTTCTGGCACGATTCGCGACCAACAGGGCGGCGTGATGCCCGGGGTCACGGTCACCGCCACCAACATCGCCACGAACGTGGTCGAGACGACCGTCACCGACGAGTCCGGGTTCTACACGTTCTCGACCCTGCTGCCGGGGCAGTACAATTTCACCGCCGAACTGCAGGGGTTCAAGAAGTCCAGCCGCACGGGCCTGCAGGCCGACGCGGCCGGCCGCCAGGTGCTCGACTTCGTGCTCGAGACCGGTGAGCTCTCGGAAGAGGTCACGGTCACCGCTGAAGCCGCCCGGCTGCAGACCGACGTCGCCTTGCGGAAGACCGTCGAAGCCAAGGACATCGAGCAGCTCTCCTTCAACGGCCGCAACCCGATTGGCGTGGCGGGCCTGAAGGCGGGCGTGAGCGGGGGCTCGTTCAACAACTACGGGTTCTCGAGCCTGTCCAACGGCGGCTTCAACATCAACGGCAGCCGCGCGGACGAGAACAACATCACGGTGGACGGCGCGACCGCCATCCGCACCCGCGCGTCGGGCGCCGTGGTCGGCGTGCAGAACGTGGATGCGCTGCAGGAAGTCCAGGTGCTCACGGGCAGCTACATGCCGGAGTACGGGCGGTCCAGCGGCGGCCAGATCCGCATGGTCACCAAGAGCGGCTCCAACCGGTTCAGTGGCACGGCTGGCTTCTACTATCGGGACGAGTCGCTGCAGGCCAACACGTGGGGGCGCAACCGCAGCACCGACCCGAACCAGAACGGGGGTCCGGCGCCCTTCGACTTCAAGCAGTACGGCTACTCGGTGGGCGGCCCGATCCTGAAGAACAAGCTGTTCTTCTTCGGCGCGCAGGAGTGGGTCAACTTCTTCCAGGTGGCCACCAACACGGCGACCGTGCCCACGATGCTGATGCGGCAGGGCAACTTCAGCGAGCTGCTCGATCCGAACAACGGCTTCGTCTCTGGCATCCGCGTCATCCGCGATCCGCTGACCGGCCAGCCGTTCCCCGGCAACGTCATTCCGGCCGACCGCCTGTCGCCCAACGGTCTGGCGTTCCTGAACACCTATCCCGAACCGACGGCGGGCTTCCGGCAGGGCTCGGCCAATCTGATCCAGACCAGCCCGAACCCGCAGGACCAGCGCAAGGACAACATCCGCCTCGACTTCCGTCCGAACGCGTCCAACCAGTTCGCGTACCGTTTCTCGCGGTCCAACTGGGTGGCGGTCGACGCGTTCCGCGGGTCGTTCCCCTTCGCGCGCACCGACTGGGAGCGCCCCAACTTCACGCAGACGGCCAGCTGGACGTCGAGCCTCAAGAGCAACTGGGTGAACGAGTTCTCGTTCACGTTCTCGCGTGACGACGTGTTCATCAACGTGTTCGAGGGCGGCAACTACCAGCGCAGCCGTTCGGGGATCAACTATCCCTATATCTTCGCGGAGAAGGAGATCGTCGACAAGATTCCGACGATCAACATCAGCAACTTCTCGACGATCGACGGCGGGCCGTACCCGGCCTTCTCGTCAGGCCCGATCTACACGTGGCAGGACGTGAGCACGCTGGTCAAGGGCCGCCACACGTTCAAGGCGGGCATCCAGTTCGAATACTCGGGCCAGGACGACTTCGACCAGATCAACGTCAGCGCGCAGCCAGGCAGCACCAACAATCAGAACGGCTTCTTCCAGTTCCAGGACGGGCGCGCCGCGGGCACGGGCACGGCGGTGGCCAACGCGGCGATGGGCCTGTTCAGTGAATACGCGGAACTGGGCCAGCGCAACTTCACGAAGTGGCGCTCGCTCGCCATCGACGCGTTCGTGCAGGACTCGTGGCGGCCGACGGCCAAGCTGACGGTCGAGGGCGGCTTCCGGTACGTGTACTGGCCGCCGTGGTACTCGACGACCAACAACATCGCGACGTTTGCCTCGAGCGCGTACAACCCGGCCTTCGCGCCGACGGTGAATCCGAGCAACGGCCGGCTCTCGGGCGGCGTGCCCTACAACGGGATGATGTTGCCGGGCGATGGCTTCCTCGGCGAGGGGCAGAACTCGGTCATCGCCGGTGACCCGCGCGTCCAGCGCCTGTTCACCGGTCAGCCGCGCGGCTTCTCGCAGACGCACGGCAACGTGTTCGAGCCCCGCGGTGGTGTGAGCTACCAGTGGAACGACAAGACCGTGGTCCGGGCCAGCGTGGGCATGTTCCACAACCGCGTCACGCTGAACGACTCGACGCTGCTCGGCGGCAACGTGCCGTTCCAGCCGCAGGCGACGATCTCCAACGGCCTGGCCGACAACCCGGCCGGCGCGGGCGTCAACCCGGCGAACCTGCCCTTCGGCGCCACCGCGCAGGATCTGGTGTTCAAGCACCCGACGTCCTACCTCTGGTCGACCAGCGTGCAGCGCGAAGTGCCGTTCGGCTTCATCGTCGACATCAGCTACGTCGGCCGCCGCGGGCTCTATCTGCCGCGCGAGCGCAACATCAACCAGCTCCCGCTGGGCACCCTGTACCAGAACCCCGGCGTGAACATCGCGGCGCTCCGGCCCTATCTCGGGTACGGCGCGATCCGCCTGTCGGAGAACGCGGCCCGGTCCATCTACAACAGCCTGCAGCTGTCGGCCGACCGGCGCTACACCAACGGCCTGAAGGTGGGCGCGGCGTATACGTTCAGCAAGTCCACGGACAACGGCAGCGACAAGCGCAACGTGCTGTGGAACACCTACGACGACACGCTGTACGAGGGGCCGTCCAACTTCGACCGGCGCCACGTGCTCAACTTCTACTACATCTACGACCTGCCGATCTTCCGTGACCAGAGCACGCTCATCGGCAACCTGCTCGGCGGCTGGCAGATCTCGGGTGCCACGTTCATGCGCTCGGGCACGCCGTTCACGGTGGCCCAGACGGCGCAGGACATCGCGGGCGTCGGTGAGGCCGGCTTCGGCCAGCCGTGGAGCCAGACGGGCAACGCGAGCGTCAATCACCAGCTCTACGACGGCACGCCGGGGTCGGTGGCCCTGGACACGAGCGTGTTCGTCCGCCCGGCCAACGGCACCTTCGGCAACTCGCCGCGCAACGCCTACCGCAACCCGGGGCAGATGCAGTGGGACCTGGCGCTGTTCAAGAACTTCAGCATGGGCGGGGCGCGTCGGCTCCAGCTGCGGGCGGAGATGTTCAACTTCCTCAACCACCCGAATCTGAACGGCATCGACGCGAATCCGCTCAGCGGCAACTTCGGGCGCATCACGAGCAAGGACGGCAGCCGCCGCGACACGCAGTTGAGCGTCCGGTTCCTGTTCTAGTACGGCGGGCGTCGGGGGCCGGGCTCGGAGAGCCGGCCCCACCTACACTGCGGACTGGGGCTGGGCTCTGAGAGCCGGCCCGACCCACGCGCCGGTAGGGCCCGTTCTCCGAACGCGGCCGATGTGTTCGACGGGCTGGGCGACGACTCGTCGCCCAGCCCCTTTTGCTTTTCATCCCCAGCCGTTGGCGATACACTCGGCCCATCGTGTGTGCGCAACGTCATCGTGCATGGCGGCGGGGCGGGTCGATTGTGCTGCTGCTGCCGGACAAGTCCGGCAGCTACGTAACGGCGTCCGACAGCGGCGCCACCGCGTCCGGCGGTGCCACGGCGTCCGACAGCGGCGCCACCGCGTCCGGCAGTGCCCACGGCGCCCGGCGGCGCCACCGCGTCCGGCGGTGCCACGGCGTCCGGCGTCGCCACCGCGTCCGGCAGGTACCTGGTGGCGATCGGGCTGGTGGCTGTAGCGGGCGTCGCGCTGCTGGCGCAACCCGCGCCGACGCTGACCCCGCCCGCGTCCTACACCGAGACCCTTCCCGGCTCCTCCGTGTCCTTCGAAATGGTCGCCCTCCCAGGCGGGACCTTCACCCTGGGCAGTCCGGCCGGCGAGGCCGGCCGCGACGCCGATGAGGGACCGCAGGTCGAGGTCACGCTGAAGCCGTTCTGGATCGGCAAGACCGAGGTCACCTGGGACGAGTTCGACCAGTTCGCGTTCGTCGGCAACACCGGTGCTCGCACGGGCGATGGGGGCGCTGGCGACAGCGACGCCGTGTCCAAGCCGTCGCGCGCTTACGGCGACGAGGCCAAGGGGTACGGCAAGGGCAAGATGCCGGCGCTCGCCATGACCCAGCACGCGGCCATGGAGTACTGCCGCTGGCTGTCGCAGGTCACAGGCAAGGCCTACCGGCTGCCCACGGAAGCCGAGTGGGAGTACGCCGCGCGTGCCGGCGACACGGGCGCCAGGCCCGCCGACCTCGACGACCAGGCCTGGCACTCGGGCAATGCCAAGGAGACGCCGCACCTGGTCGGCACGAAGAAGCCCAACGCGTTTGGCCTCCACGACATGCTCGGCAACGTGGCGGAGTGGACCTTCGACATGTACGCCGAAGGCCGCTACGCCGAGTGGGCGCCCAGGGCCTCGCAGCCCGTGGCGCTGCCGACAGACAAGCGCTATCCGCATCCGACGCGCGGCGGGTCCTTCATCGAAGGGCCTGATCGGTTGCGCTATGCCAACCGTCAGGCGTCGCATGAGGACTGGAGCCAGCGCGACCCGCAGGTGCCCCAGAGCATCTACTGGCACACCGACGCCGACCACGTCGGCTTCCGCGTGGTACGCCCCCTCGAGGAGCAGGCCAATCTCGAGGGGTTCAAGAGCCTGGTGATCAAGGAAAGCGCGGACAGGTAATCACACAATTTCAGAACCGCAGAATTTCAGAATTGCGCCACCACGGGAACTCCTGGCGCGGACAATGGCAAGGAAGTTGTGGAATTGCGACCTTCTGAAATTTCAACGTGCAGCGAGGTGAGTCTGATGTCTGAGCAGTCTGGTTCGACGCGACGTGACTTCCTGAAGACGACGACAGCGGCGGCGGCCGGCACGGGCCTGGCGGGCTGGGGCGTCATCCCCGGAGCGCATGCCCAGGGCAGCGACGAGATCCGCATCGGCCTGATCGGGGCCGGTGGACGCGGAAGCGGCGCCGTGGCCGACGTGTTCAAGGGGCACGAGCAGGGCGGAATCCGGCTCGTCGCCGTCGCGGAGATGTTCCCGGATCGCCTCGAGCAGAGTCTGAAGCGCCTCACGACCCAGTACGGCGAGAAGGCCACCGTCAAGCCAGAGCACCAGTTCACCGGGTTCGACGGCTACCAGAAGGTGGTCGCCCTGCCCGAGGTCAACTACGTGATCCTCGCGGCGCCGCCGGGATTCCGTCCGATGCACCTCGAGGCCGCGGTCAGGGCCGGCAAGCACACCTTCACCGAGAAGCCCGTGGCCGTGGACGGTCCGGGTATCCGCAAGGTGATGGCCCTGGCGAAGGAAGCCGACGCCAAGGGCCTCAATATCGTCGCCGGTACGCAGCGCCGCCATCAGCACGGCTACCTCGACACGATGAAGCGCGTGCACGACGGCGCCATCGGCGAGATCGTCGCTGCCCGGGCGTACTGGAATCAGGGCTTCCTCTGGAAGCGCGATCGCCAGCCAGCCTGGACCGACATGGAGTGGCAGCTCAGGAACTGGCTCTACTTCACGTGGCTCTCGGGTGACCACATCGTCGAGCAGCACATCCACAACATCGACGTGATCAACTGGGCGAAGAAGGGCCACCCGGTCAAGGCCGTGGGCATGGGCGGGCGTCAGGTCCGGACCGACAAGGCGTACGGGCACATCTTCGACCACTTCGCCATCGACTACGAGTACCCCGACGGCTCGCACATGATGAGCATGTGCCGCCAGATCGACAACTGTGCCAACAGCGTGTCGGAGGCCCTGGTCGGCACCAGGGGGACCTGCCAGGCCGACAAGTACGAGATCGCCGGCGCCACGACGTGGAAGGGCGACAAGGACCCCATCAGCCCCTACGTCCAGGAGCACATCGACCTGATCCGGATCATCCGTGCCGGGCAGCGGATCAACGAGCTCCAGACGGTCGCCGAGTCGACGCTCACCGTCATCATGGGCCGGATGTCGGCTTACAGCGGAAAGGCCGTCACCTGGGAAGACGCGCTCAACTCACCCGAGTCCATCGTGCCCACCACGCTGCAGCTCGGGCCCATTCCCACGCCCCCGGTGCCCATGCCCGGCCAGGCCACCAACTGAGAAGGACGACATCAGTGGAGCACGCGCGCGTCGCACTGCCACGGCCCCGAAGCCGTGCGCGCCATCGGCGGGCGCGCGCGATGCTCTTCATCGCGCTGAGCGGCGTGGCCGTGCCCGCCTGTCAGTACGACGGCGACGCGTCTCCCCGGCGCGCCAGCGGGCAGGCAGCCGTATTTCCAGCAGCGTGTTCCGTCACTGATCCAGGCGCAACGGACCGTCAACAGGCGGTCCCACGCGTCTGACGCCCACTCCGGTCCAAACGGGCAGGGTCGCGGCGATGGTGGCCGACAGCAAGTTCACGGTGTGTCTGATCCAGGGCAAGGCCGCTCGCGGGCACATCGTCCTGCAGGACCACGGTGACCTCGTGGAATTCCGCAACATCCGAATCAAGGAACTCGACTGATGCCGATCGCCGTCCGAGTGAAGCTCTCCATCCTCATGTTCCTCCAGTACTTCATCTGGGGGACCTGGTACGTGACCATGGGGCCGTACCTCAACGAAACACTCAAGTTCAACGGCCAGCAGATTGGCCTGGCATACGGCGCGACGGCGCTGGCGGCGATCGTCTCGCCGTTCTTCGTCGGCATGGTGGCCGATCGGTTCTTCGCCACCGAGAAGATCATGGCGGTGCTGCACCTGGCGGGCGGCCTGCTCCTCTTCTACGTTTCCACGCTGGATACGTTCAGCACCTTCTACCCGATGCTGCTGATCTACACCCTGTGCTACATGCCGACGCTGGCGCTGGCCAACTCGCTGTCGTTCAGGCAGATGAGCGACCCCGGCAAGGAGTTCCCCGGCGTGCGCGTGCTCGGCACCATCGGCTGGATCGTGGCCGGCTTCGCGATTGCCGCCCTCGGGTTCAGCACCAGCGCGGGCATGTTCCAGGCGGCCGCGGCCGCCTCGGTGGTGCTCGGCCTGTACAGCTTCGCGCTGCCGCACACGCCGCCCACGAGCGTGGGGCAAGCCGTCACCATGCGCGACATCCTGGGGCTCGACGCGCTGGCGCTGATGAAGGAGCGGTCCTTCCTGATCTTCGTGCTCGGCTCGTTCCTGATCTGCATCCCGCTGCAGTTCTACTACGGCCTCGCCGGCACGTTCCTCAGTGAGATCGGCGTGCCCAACGTCCCGGCCAAGATGACGTTGGGGCAGATGTCCGAGATCTTCTTCATGCTGGTGATGCCGATCTTCTTCGTTCGGCTCGGCGTGAAGTGGATGCTCATCGTCGGCATGGCGGCGTGGGCGCTGCGCTACGTGCTGTTCGCGTGGGGCGAGCCGGCCCCGGCATCTGGATGCTCTACGTCGGCATCCTGCTGCACGGCATCTGCTACGACTTCTTCTTCGTCACCGGCCAGATCTACGTCGACAAGAAGGCGCCGGCCCACCTGCGCGGCGCCGCGCAGGGCTTCATCGCGTTCGTCACGCTCGGGGTCGGCATGTTCATCGGCTCGCTGGTGTTCGGCCCGGTGCTCGAGGCCTATCGCGTCGATGCCGCCATCCCGCACGACTGGGCGAAGATCTGGATCGTACCGGCGGCTGCCGCGGCCGTGGTGCTCGTGTTGTTCGCCGCGATGTTCAACGACAAGGTCTCGACGGAAGCAAAGTAGGGCGCCGCACTTCTGAAGTTCCCGGTGATTGCCCTCCGTACCGTCTCCGTCACGCGCTACGTGACCCCCCTGCGGGAGGGCGGGTCCCTTCCGGCCATCGTCGAAGCCGACGACGATGGGCTGTACGTCCTCAAGTTCCGGGGCGCGGGGCAGGGGCCCCGCGCGCTGGTCGCCGAACTCGTCGCTGGGGAAGTGGCGCGTGCGCTGGGCCTGCCGGTGCCGGAACTCGTTCTGGTCGACCTGGACGCGGATCTGGCGCGGACCGAGCCCGACCCGGAGATCCAGGCCCTCATCCGGGACAGTTCGGGGCTCAACCTGGCGCTTGACTACCTGCCCGGAGCCGTGGCCTTCGACCCGGTGGCCGATCGGATCGACGCGGCGCTGGCCTCCGCGGTCGTCTGGTTCGACGCGTTCACGAGCAACGTGGACCGGACGGCCCGCAACACCAACCTGCTCATGTGGCACAGGCAACTGTGGCTCATCGACCACGGCGCCTGCCTGTACTTCCATCATGGGACGCCGTATGCCGAGTTCGGCGCTCGGGCGAGTGAGCCCTTCGTGCGCATTCGCGACCACGTCCTGCTGCCTCGGGCATCGGCCCTCGAGGAGGCAGACGCCAGGCTCGCCCCGCGCGTGTCCGACGCGGTGGTGGATGCCGTCGTGGCGTCGATTCCCGCCCAGTGGCTCGAGGGCGATGTGGCCGGCCAGCGCGCCGCCTACGGTGACTACCTGCGGGGCCGAGTGAGCGGGCCGCGCCCGTTCGTGGAGGAGGCGATCCGTGCGCGACGCCCACGCGTATGACTACGCTGTGATCCGGATCGTCCCGCACGTGGCGCGCGAGGAGTTCGTCAACGTCGGCGTCATCCTCTCGTGTCCGGGCCGCCAGTTCCTCGGCACGCGCGTGCATCTCGATGCCGCACGGCTGCGGGCGTTCGCGCCCGGGCTGGACGAGGATGCGGTGCGGAGCCATCTCGCCGCGTTCGAAGCGGTCAGCAGGGGAGGGGTGGACGCCGGTCCCCTCGGCGAGTTGCCGGCACGCCAGCGGTTCCACTGGCTCGTGGCACCTCGGAGCACCGTGATTCAGACATCTCCTGTCCACACGGGCTTGTGCCGTGACCCGCAGTCCACGCTGGATCGCCTCGTCCGCGAGTACGTCCTGCCGGCGTCACCAGCGTGACCCTCGGTCGCCGCGCGCCAGCCTGGCGGCCTCGCTGACCGTGCCATGCGCGCGTCGCCTCCGGGGCCGTTACGCGGCTGCCTGGAAAGCCCTCCGCGTCACGTGACCGAGCCTCTGCGGCTCATCCGCGGCGCCGGATCCTGGCGCGCGACGTGCAACGTTGTCGGTGGGGACCGCAGTGCAGGCCCCGGCGTACGCGTCGCCGCGCGTCGCTGTTGCCCGTGCGCAGGGCCCAATCGGACCGCAGGACGCGACTCGCGTGCCGCGCTGGGCGGATCGGGTCGCCGTACAGCTTCGTAACGGGCGTGACAGATGTGTAAGGAGACGTGCATGAAGAACTGGCGGACAACCCCGAAGCAGACGTCGAGTCGACTCGGCAGTCGTGTCGGGGCGGCGTTCATCCTCCTCGCCGCATGCGGGGTGCCCGCCTGCTCGTCTTCCTCGCCAGCAGCCGAGGCAGCCGGGGCCAGTGCCGGTGTGGCGGCGGCTCCCGCTGCACTCGAGGAGGCCACCGCGCAGGTCTTCGAAGAGACCGAGGCGCACGCGGACCGCCCGCCCCACGGCGGCGTCATCGTCCCACTCGGAGCGCACGTCGCCCACGCCGAGATCGTCGTCGTGCCCGACAGCGGGGAAGTGACCCTGCACGTTCTGGACGCCGACGGCCAGCCTGGACTGCGCATCGCTCAGCCCACGGTCCTGGTGGACGTGGAGACCAGTGGCCGACTCGTGCGGCTCGAGATGCAGGCGGCGCCGCTCGAGGATGCGGGCGAGCGGGTCGGCAACGCATCGCGGTTCACCGCGCGGTCCGACGATCTCCTCCGTGTCGGCGAAGGCTCGCTGATGCTCAAGTGGGTGGGTGTGAACGGGCAGGTCTACAGCGACGTCGTCGTCGACTGGCCGCCGCCGGCGGGGATGTGAGGCGATGGCCCAGGCCTCGTATGTCCCGGAACGCGTTTGCGCCGGGTAGCGTGGCGTAGGACAATCCGGCTTCCCCCACGTGGGGCGCCGCCTCGTGTCCATCTACCTCGACTATCACTCGACGACCCCCGTTGATCCCCGGGTGTTTGCCTCCATGGTGCCGTACTTCATGGAGGTGTTCGGGAACCCCGCAAGCGCCAGCCACCACGTAGGGCTGGCGGCGCGAGGAGCCGTGGAACTGGCGCGGCGACGCATCGCCGAGGCCATCAACGCCGGCGCGCCGAGCGAGAATCGTCTTCACGTCGGGTTCGACAGAGTCCAACAACCTGGCCATCAAGGGCGTGGCCCGCACCTGCGGCGACCGCGGTCGACACGTGGTGACCGCGGCCACCGAACACAAGTGCGTGCTCAACGCCTGCAAGGCGCTGCGCGACGACGGGTTCGACGTCACGATTCTGCCCGTTGCGCCCGACGGCACGCTGTCGGTGGAATCCGTGGAGGCCGCGATCAGGCCCGACACGGCGCTCGTGTCGCTGATGCACGCCAACAACGAGATCGGCGTGTTGCACGACATCGCCGCTATCGGGGACATGTGCCGGGCCCGCGGTGTCCTGCTGCACACCGATGCGACGCAGTCGTTCGGCAAGGTTCACGTCGACGTGCAGGCGTTGCGCGTGGACCTGCTCTCGATGACGGCGCACAAGATGTACGGTCCCAAGGGCGTCGGTGCGCTCTACGTGCGCACGCCCTGCCGGCTCGCGCCGCAGCTCGATGGCGGGGGGCACGAGCGCGGCCTTCGCAGCGGGACGCTGAACGTGCCCGGGATCGTCGGACTGGCGGAGGCGCTCGACATCGCGCGGACCGATCAGGCCACCGACTGCAGCAGTCAGCGCGTGCTCAGGGACCGCCTCTGGCACGCCCTCCGCGAGGCGTTCCCGGGTGTCCTCCTCAACGGGCCCGACCCGATGGCATCACCTGAGCGTCGGCTGGCCAACAACCTCAACGTCAGTCTCCCCGGACAGGCCGGACAGGCCCTCCTCGACGCGCTGAGTGAAGATGATGTCTGTGTGTCGACGAGTTCCGCCTGCACGAGTGACTCGGGTGAGGCGTCGCACGTGCTGACGGCGATCGGCCGCGAGCCTGGATTCGTCAACCTGCGGATGAGCGTGGGCCGCCCGACGACACGAGCCGAAATCGATCAGGTGGTTGCCTGTATCGCCCGCGCTGCGGTAAGGGCATAAGATGCCGGAGTCGCCGGACTTGTCCGGCGGTCGCAACGGCTCGTCCGGCCGCGTGTGGACGGGCTGCCATCGAGCGCCGGACAAATCCGGCGCCTACAAATGTTCCAGGAGTTCAGCCAGATGTCATTGTCCCGTCGTGCCCTGCTCGGCGCTGCCGGCGCCACCGCGGCTGCCGCGGCGCTTCCGTTCGTTCCCTCGGCCTCCGCACAACCGGCCAGCACCAACCCGGCCACGGCCGGCAAGGGCCCCGGGCGCGTCAAGCTGGGGGTGTCGTCGTACTCCTACTGGCACTTCCGGCCGCAGAACGAGCCGTACCCGATCGAAAAGGTGATCGAGCACGCGGCGTCGGTCGGAGTGGAGGGCGTGGACATCCTCCACCGGCAGATGAAAGGTGAGGACAACGCGTACCTGCAGAACCTGAAGAAGCACGCGTTCGTCAACGGCATCGATCTCATCGCCCTCTCGATTCACCAGGGGTTCGTCTATCCCGATCCGGCCGAACGGCAGAAGAACATCGACCATACCGTCCACTGCATGGAACTGGCCCACTCGATGGGAATTCCGTGCCTGCGGTTGAACACGGGTCGCTGGAATACGACACGGTCGTTCGATGACCTGATGGCCAACAAGGGGATCGAGCCCGTGCTCCCCGGTCATACCGAGGATCAGGGCTTCGAGTGGTGCATCGCCTCGATCGAGAAACTGCTGCCGGCGGCCGAGAAGCTGGGCGTGCTGCTTGCGCTCGAGAACCACTGGGGCCTGGCGCGCACCGCTGACGGCCTCATGCGCATCGTCAACGCGGTGAACTCACCGTGGTTGGGCGTGCTTGCCGACACGGGTAACTTCCTCGACGATCAGTACGCGCAGTTCGAGCAGATCGCCCCGAAGACGGTCTTCGTGCAGGCCAAGACCTACGAGGGCGGCGGCGAGTGGTACTCCCTCGACATCGACTACGCGCGCATCGCGAAGATTCTCGCCGCGCAGCAGTACCGCGGGTACGTGTCGCTGGAGTTCGAAGGCAAGGCGCCGGCCGAGCAGGCGGTGCCCAAGGCCATCGCCCAACTCCGCGCAGCCTTCAGGTAGGGCCGCCGGTCCCGCGCGGCCGTTGACGGCGCGGTGGGCCACCTTCGCGCCAGGCCAACGGCGCGGTCGGAGACCGCGCCCTACCAGGCCGACCTAATGGTTCGCGAACACGCTCGTCTTCCCGTCCTCGGTGAAGGCGAGCGTGTTGTACTTCTGGGGGGCCGGCCCTTCCATGCCTGGTGAGCCTATCGGCATGCCGGGGACGGCAATGCCCTTCACCTTCGGCTTCTCGGCCAGCAGTCGCTTCACGTCAGCCGCGGGCACGTGCCCCTCGACGACGTAGGACCCCACAAGCGCCGTGTGGCATGAAGTGGCCGTCGGAGGCACCTTGTTGGCCTGGCGAATCGGTGTCAGGTCGTCGCGATGCTGTGTTTCGACCTTGAATCCGGCGGCCTGCAGATGCTGCACCCACTTCGTGCAGCAGCCGCACGTGGGCGTCTTGTAGACGACGACGGTTGGGAGCGACGCCTGCGCTGTCACGACAACGCCGGCGAGGGCAAAAGACGTCACGACCGCGCCTGCGAGGCGCGCGATGAGATGCTGGGTCACTGTCGAACTCCTCGTTGGAACACTACCATCGTCGAACGCAGATCGTCATCGTGGTAGCGGTGTTTCCATCTCGGCGGCGAGCCACGTCACCACGGCGATGCCAGCCGCGGCCTTGGCCATCTCCTTCGGATCGATCCGCTCGACCGTGTCCGCCGGGGTGTGGTGGATCTGGAAATACTTCGCCTGGTCGCCTGACAGCGCCATCGTCGGCACCTGACCGGCCTGGGCGATGGGGCCGATGTCGGCACCGCCGCCGCCAGGGCCGAGCGGCGGAAAGCCCAGTGGTTCCAGCAGGCCCACCACGTCGGCCATGACCAGACGGGCCCTGTCGTTCCCGGAAAAGCCGAGCCGCATCGGCTCGAACACACCGATGTCGGACTCCAGCGCCATGACGTGCCGTGATGCCTCAGCGATGTGGACGTCGCGGTAGGCGAGCGCCCCGCGCAGGCCGTTTTCCTCGTTCGTGAAGAGCACCACACGCACGGTGCGTCGAGGACGAAGGCCAAGTTGCTTCATCAGTCGTGCCGCCTCCCAGGTCACGACACAGCCGACGCCGTCGTCGGAGGCGCCGCCCCCGGGATCCCAGGAGTCGAAGTGACCGCCCAGCAGCACGACCTCGTCAGGGAGCTCCCGGCCGACGATCTCGCCGATGACGTTTGCCGTCTCAGCGTCGGGCAGTGTCCGGGCACCCATCGTCAGGCGCAGGGTGACCGGAACGTCACGCGCTGCAAGGCGCGCGAGTCGCTGGGCGTCTTCGATGGGGATCGCGGCTGCAGGGATGGGTGGTGTGCCATCCAGGTAGTTCATGGCGCCCGTGTGTGGCGTGCGGAGGCCCATCGGTCCGACAGATCTGATCAATGTGGCCACGGCGCCGTGGCGCGCGGCGCTGATGGCGCCGTTGGCGCGGTACGTCACCGTCTGGCCGTAGCTGGTGAACGGCACGTCGAACAGGACGATCTTGCCGCGCACCTCTGCCGCCCGGGCCTGGAGGTCCTCGTAGTTGCGGACGACCAGGAGGGGGGCTGTGATGCCGGCCTCTGGCGTCCCGATGCTGCCACCGAGACCGAGCACGACGAGTGGCGACGGGACCGGCTCCACGATCGCCAGCGACTCCTCCCCACGGACCCACCGGGGGCCCATGGTCTTCTGCAGGCGAACATGCTCAAACCCATCGGTCGTCATCGTCCTGGCGGCCCACTCGCACGCCAACTCGAGATTGCGCGAGCCAGTGAGCCTGCCGCCGAAGGTGTCACACAACTCGGCGAGACGGTCCCATGCGCTCGTCGTGCCGATACTGGCATCCATCAGGCGCTGGGCGTCCGCGCGGTAGGGCGCGAGCCACGGCGCAACGGGCGGTCTGGCGTGGACCGGCAGGGCCCGCGTGGCCCCGAGGGTGGCGGGAAGAGCCGAGAGGAAACGACGACGCGTTGGCATCGGGCCGATTATCGGACGAACGTCAGCCTCTGTGGGGCAAAGTTGAACCGAGCCACGTTCAACGGCTTCGCTGGAGCGTGTGCTCGCGGTCGGCCGCGAGGTCGACGAACTTCTGCTGCGTGCCGTCTGGCCACGTCACGGCCACCGAGACCGGCCTCGCCGTTGCTCCAAGACCCACGTAGACCCTGTCGTCGGAGGACGACAGGTAACTGCCTCCGCTCCGCACGCGCCGCACGATCGGCGGCTGGCCGGGGACGTCCACTCGCACCGAGGCGCCGAGCGCGCGGCGGTTCAACTCGGGCTGGGTGAGTCGCAACCGGAGCCAGTGGCCCGCGCCGGCTGTCACGTTGCGGAGGACGCGCGGCGCGGCCGCGTTGGTGGTCACCACGATGTCGACGCGTCCATCGAGGTCGAGGTCGCCAAACGCGGCACCACGACTGACTTCGAGAAACTCGAGGCCGGGCCCAGCGTCGTTGGTAAGCTCGGTCAGCCTCACTGACGTGGCTGGCGAGGCTGACGGCTGGCTCGGCGAGCCGGCCCTCCCTGCGTTCACGGTACCCGTTCCCCGTGACCCGATACCCGGTGTTGTGGTGAACAACTGGTTGCGCTGACGGAACGGGTTGGGCGAGCCGCGCAGGCTCGGGACGAGGTTGACGGCGCCGTTGGCGATGAACAACTCGAGCCACCCGTTGTTGTCCGCATCGAACCAGTCCGCCCCGAACCCGGTCATCATCGCCGTCGGCGACGCAAGGCCCACGGCCGCGCGACGATCCTCGAAGCCGCCCCGCCCGTCGTTCTCGTACAGCACGAACGTCTCGCCAATCAGGTTGGACACCACCAGGTCCTCGTCGCCGTCCCTGTCGTAGTCGCCCGCGGCGATGCCCATGCTGCCTTCAGGTCGCCCCGCCGCGTTATATGCGGTACCCGAGAGCAGCCCCATGTCCTCGAACGTGCCGTCGCGCCTGTTCATCCAGAGCTGGTTCGGCGTCGCGTCGTTGGCGACGTAGATGTCCGGCCAGCCGTCGCTGTCGTAGTCTCCGACAGAGACACCGAGCCCGTTGCCGAACGCCTGTGTGATGCCGGCACGCTGGCTCGCGTCTTCGAACGTGCCATCGCCGCGATTCCGCAGCAGCCGGTCGGGAATCGATCGGTAGGCTGTCGGCGCGCAGTAGTCGCGGGCTCCAGCGGCCTCGAAGCACGGCTTGTTGCCGGCCGGCGTGAAGTCCACGTAGTTGGCAACGTACAGATCCAGCCAGCCGTCGCGGTCGTAGTCGACGAACGCCGCGCTCGTGCTCCAGCGCGGGTCGTTGGCGCCGGCAGCCGCCGTGACGTCGGCGAATCGCCCCTTGCCGTCGTTGCGGTACAGCGTGTTGTCGCCGTACGCCGTGACGTACAGGTCGAGGTCGCCATCGTTGTCGATGTCACCCACGGCGGTGCCCATGCCGTAGGCGACCAGGCCCACGCCAGCCTCGGTGGTGACGTCGGTGAATCGCAGCGTGCCAGCTGGTTTGCCGAGGTCGTTCCGAAAGAGTCGTGACGTCGGGGCGCCGGCCGCACGTGAAGGCCCCAGTCCAAGGCGTTCGGCCCCCTGCACCAGGAACACGTCCAGATCGCCGTCGCCGTCGTAGTCGAAGACCGCGGCACCCGACCCGATCACCTCGGGATACCAGTACTCGCCCGAGGCGCCGTTGATGTGACTGAAGCGAATCCCGACCTGCTCAGCCACGTCCTCGAAGCGCGGTGTCGAGGGCGGCTGCGCCGACAGCATCAGTCCTGACACCGACACAAGAGCCGCGATTCCAGAGAGGCGGCGACGGACCGGGCGGACGACGTATGCTGCACGACTGATTGCTGATGGGCTCATCGTTCTTCGTATCTCGTACCCTCGGGCCGGGTTGGGACAACCGGCCCTACCTGTGCTACCGCGTACCGTCTTCTACTCCTTGAACTTCTGCAATTCGCGCTCGATGGTCGCCACCAGGTCCGTGAGGCCAAGGCGGCGCGCGCGCTCGAGCGCGTCCTGAGCCGCCCCGCGACCGCCCGCGACATCGCCCTTCCGCAGGAGGGCCGTACTGGTCGCGAGGAGATACCGTACGCTCTCTGCATCGTCTGGCGCTGTCATCAGGGAGAGGTTCGCGAGCGCCTCGTCGAGGCGTCCGGCGTTGAAGAGGACGCGGACGAGATTGAAGCGATAGCCGCGCGTTCGCGGATCGGCAGCCACGGCTCGGCCGAACGACGCCTCCGCCTCAGCGATGCGTCCGGTGCTTTCGCAGATGAGGCCGAGAGCGTTGTGGGCGCCGGCATTCAGGGGATTGCCCTCGATGGCCTGGCGGAGTACGGGTTCGGCCCTGTCGGCGTGTCCCGTCGTGGCGAGGGCCAGACCCCATGCCTGATGGGCTTCCGCGAGTTGCGTGCCGCTGGCGACGACCGCTCGGTAGTGGGCCTCGGCCTTCTCGAGGTTGCCGGTGCGGGCGTAGAGGGTGATGAGGTTCACGCGCGCCTGCAGCAGTGCCGGGTTGCGTGCGAGCGACTCCTCGTGCAGGGCGATGGCCCTGGCGTCCTCCTGCCCCGTGCCGGCGGCCTGCACGCCACGCCGCATGATGGCGGCGGCGTCGGTACGCACCTCATCCAAGCGTGTCGTCCAGGGGTCGTTCGGCACCGGCCAGCAGGCCAGGCACTGCTGCTGCCGTGCCAGGGACGCGCGCGCACCGGCCTTGTCGCCTGACTTGTACTGGAGTTGGGCCAGGGCATAGTGGGCCGCGCCGAACGTGGGGACGATGGCGACGGCCCGCTCGAAATGTGCGCGAGCGGCGTCGGCGCGTCCCTGGGCCATGTCCACGCGACCCAGACCGTAATGCGCGGCGGGTTCGGCCTCCGGAATCGTGACCGCGCGTTCGTAGGCAGCCCGCGCCGCGTCGAGCTGCTGGCTGTCGAGCAGGGCGTCCGCGTGCCGGAGCCGGAGAATCGGCGTCGGGGCGAGCGCGACGGCCCGCCCGTAGTACTCGGCAGCCAGGTCGTGCCGGCCGGTCCGGGCCGAGAGGCCGCCGGAGAGGGCCCACCACGCGACATCTGTTGGGGCGAGCCGGCGGGCCTCGGCGTAGACCTGGGCCGCCAGGTCGAACTGCTCCCATGCGTGGAACACCAGCGCCAGCTGCCCGACCGCGTCGGCACTGGTGGGCGATTGCAGGGCCGCTTCGCGAGCCGCGGCGATCTGCGCGCGTGCCTGTTCGGGGTAGGCGTCGAGCGAAAACCGTCTCCAATCGAGATCGGGCGACGCCTGCAGGAATGTGACGAGGCAGGCACAGACGAGTCCGACACGGATCACGGGTTTCATTACAGCATGGGTGACGAGTTGGTGGGCGGGCCGAGCCAGGCGCTGCTGGTGCGAGGGAGAGCGCGCCAGCAGTCGACGGAGCAAGAAAAACGCCCCGGCGCCTGTCGGCCGCCGGGGCGAGGTCACCCCGCCTGGGGGTGATGTCAGGTGCCTCGGTAGGGCCGGGTGTCCCACCCGGCCGCTGTCCATAGCGGCGCGGTCGGAGACCGCGCCCTACCTCACGCGGTCGGAGACCGCGCCCTCCCTCAGATAGAACTCTCGGGACGCCCGAGGGCGTCCCGAGTGAGCGTTGTCAGCCGAGCTCGCTCCGCGAGCGGAGGCTGACTAGAACTGGAAGCGCAGGCCGAGCTGCACGGTCCGCGGGTTGCGGGCGAGCGAGCGGATGCGCATGAAGTTCGGGTCGGTGAGGCCCGTCACCGGGTTACCCCACTGGGCGTGGTTGAACACGTTGGCGGCTTCCGCGCGGAACTCCATGCGGTAGCGACCGACGGGGAACGCCTTGAACAGCGAGAAGTCCAGGTTCCAGTTCGTGGGCCCGCGGAACGTGTTGCGGCCCGAGTTGCCCCACGCGTTGCCCGGCTGGCTGAACTGCGACGGGTCGTACCACGGCTCGTTGGGGCCGGCCTCACCGAAGCCGCCCTTGAGTTCGCCGCTCACGTTGGCCGACTGGAAGCCGCCGACCTGCTGGAGCAGGCCGTTGTCGCCGCCCACCGAGAACGGCGTGCCCGACAGCTACGCGAAGATGCCGTTGATCTGCCACGCCTTGAGCAGCATCGGCAGCACTCCGGACGCCTCACGCAGCCAGGGGAGCTCGTACACGAAGCCCATCTGGAACATGTGCGGACGATCGTAGCCGGCGCGCGCGTAGTTGCGGTTGATCTGCGACGGCTGGTTCCACGTCAGGCCCACCCAGCCATCGTCGTCGGCCTCGTTGAGGGCCTTGGAGAAGGTGTAGGCGCCCTTGAGGAGCAGGCCGTTCTTGAAGGGCCGGTTCAGGGCCATCTGCAGCGAGTGGTACCGCGCCTTGGTGCGCGAGCCCCACGACAGGATGCTGGCGTTACCGGCCTGCGCGAAGAACTGGCGCTGCGTGTTGCCGCCGCTCTCGGCGTAGTTCAGGTTCGATGTCGGCATAGCCGTCGTTGGTGGCCGTGCCGACGTAGCCCGTGCTGAGCGAGAGGTCGCCCGGCAGGCGGCGCTCGACGAAGATGTTCCACGAGTCGATGGTGCCGCGCTCGATGTTGCCCGGCTCCGGCGTGCGCATCTGGACGCCGCGCGGCAGCGGGAGTGACGCCGGTCGAGACGTCGGGGTTCGGCGCGCCGGGAATGCCGTTGGCGAGCGTGCCGTACGGGATGAATCCGTTCGGGCCGGCATCGGAGTAGGCGATCGTGAGCGGGTAGAAGCCGCGCATCGGGCGCGACCACGGCAGCGGGTTGAACGTGCGGCCGTAGCCGGCGCGCACGACCGTGTCGTCGTTGACGCGGTAGGCCAGGCCGACGCGCGGCGCGAAGAGACCCTTGGACGGCTTGAGGCCGTTGAGCTCCTCCGAGTTGCCACCGACGCCGCCGAGCAGCACGTTGAACGTGTTCGAGGTCGAGCTGCTCGATCCCGCGGTCCGAACGGCTCATCAGCGGGTAGTACTCGTAGCGGATGCCCGCGTTGACCGTCAACTTGTCGTTCACCTGCCAGCGGTCGTTGATGTACAGGCCGTACTGGTCCTCACGGCCGGTCATCAACTCGAACTGGTTGCTCTTGCCGAAGTCGCTCATCAGGCCGAGCATGAAGGCGGCCGTGTTGTTCCACGCGAGGCTGGCGTAGCCCGGCGTGCCGGTGATGCCGCCGCCGAAGCTGAAGTTGCCGCGCGGGTTGTTGATCTCGGGCTGCCAGTGGTCCAGGCCCAGCTTGACGAAGTCGAAGCCGGTGCGGATTTCGTGCTGGCCTGCCACCTTGGTGACGTTGGTCGAGAAGGTGTAGTTGCGCTCGTCGCGCGTGACCGGCGTCCAGCCCGAGTTGTTGCCGATCACGGACAGTCCGGTGTTGAACTGCGGCATGCCGGAGTAGAAGTCGACGTACTGCCCGGTGGAGCCCGGACCCGTCACGTCCGTCGTTGTTGCTGCCGGGGATGCCGAGGTCGCAGGCCGTAGTTGGTGCCGAAGTCCGGGCCGTACGAGTCGTGCAGCATCTGGTTGAAGCCGAACGTGGCGTCCCAGATGAGCGTCGGGGTGATCGTGTACGTCTGGCCGACCGACCACACCTTGACGTCGGTGTTGCCACCGCCCGCTTCGGTGAACGGCAGGTAGTAGAGGTCGAACACCTCGGCGTCCATGTACGAGAACTTGCCCCAGATCTGGTTGGCCGACGTGCGGTTCCAGTTGACCTTGAAGTCGTAGTTGTCGCGCGTGGCGATCGGCGTCTCGACCCGCTCGTAGTTGTTCTGCGATGCCGTTGTTGGTGCCCGGCACGTTGGGCTGCGGGTAGAGGTTGATGACCTCCTGCGACGATCGGGCTGATGCGATTGGCCGGGACGACAGCGCCCGCGAAGACGTCGCGGTCAGCGCCAGTGCTCTGGTTGCCCGTCGCCGGGTCGTAGAGGCGGAAGTTCGGGTTGACCGCCAGCACCTCGCCGAAGTCGCCCTGCCGCATCCTGGCGGTGGGCACGGTCAGCGTGGTGATACGGCTGCGCTGCTCCTTGTTACGCTCCCAGCCGCCGAAGTAGAACAGGCGGTTCTTCTTGATGGGACCGCCGATGGTGCCGCCGAGGATGTCGGTCTTGCCATCCGGGTTGTCGGCCGCCGAGAAGTAGTTCTGGCGCGCGTTGAACTCGTCCTGGTTGCGGAACCAGAACGCCGACCCGCGAATCTCGTTGGTGCCCGACTTGGTGGCCACCGAGACCGCCGCGCCGCCCGTCATGCCCTGCGACGCATCGAAGCTGTTGGTCGAGATGTTGACCGTCTCGATCGTCTCGGCCGGCGCGACGTAGCCGGCGTGGTGGGGCAGCCACACGTTGATGGAGGCCGCACCGTCGATACGCGTGACGTTGTTGTTGCGGTTGGTGCCGTTGACGTTGGTCGTCAGCGCGCGGCCCGGGGTGTCGGTCTGCGCGTTCTGGAAGGCCGTCGGCGTGGCACCGGGCACCAGGTTCATCAGCGCCTGGTAGTTCCGGTACTGGTTCAGCGGCAGGTTGACGACCTCGGCCGGCTTGAGGTTCACCGAGACGTCGGCCTTGTCGGTCTTGAGCAGGGCCGCCTCGGTGGTCACGGTGACCGACTCGGTCAACGCGCCGACCTCGAGTCGCGCCGCGACACGGGTCACGTCGTTCTGCGCGACCGGGAGGCCGGTCTGGATGTACTCCTTGAAGCCCTGCAGGGAGGCCCTCACCGTGTAGGTACCGGGCTGCAGGTTGCGGAGCGCGAACGCGCCCGTCTCGTCGGTCACGCCCATGACCTCGAGGCCGTTGGCCTCGTTGATCACCGTGACCGTCGCGCCAGGAATGGACGCGCCGGAGTCGTCGATCACCGAACCGGCAATCGTGCCGTACAGGGCTTGCGCCACGACGGGGGTCGGGAGCAGGGTTACCACCGCGGCCAGCACGAATGCCAGGCCTCCGGTGAGAAGAGTTCGAACAGACTTCACTCACACCTCCGACGTCTCTCGGGGTGTGGGGACCGACAGCACTGACCTGACACTGCAACCTCCGGGCCAGTTGTTGCCCCCTGCTGTGTTCCCGAGGTCCCACCTCACCTAACTGCTGTGAACACAACTCCTTGCGATTTGCCCCGTCCTAGTGCAAACAGGTGACGCACGCGTCCGGCGTCGCCGTGGTCGGCGATCTCCAGACCGTTGGACTGCGATTCTCCAGATTCTTGGAGTCGAAGGCGCTCCTGGGCTACGCTCGCGCCCATGTCGATGCCGCTCCCGGGGCTGCTCGTGGCATGTGCGTTCGCAGGGGCGGTGCTCGCCGCGCAGCCCTTCCCGCTCCGCTCCGCACTGCCGCGCCTCGTCCTCGAAGCTGGCGAGCGGCCAGGCACGCATGTCTGGGTGAGCCTCGACCTTCCTGCTACGGTACGCGGGGCGGATCTGCAGCTTCGCCACGAGCAGACCGGCGACGTCGTGCCGCTGCAGGTGGGGCCGAATCGCGAGCTGTGGGCGGTACTGCCCTCGGTGCCGGCCGAGACCGTCGTGCGTTACCGCATCGAGCCCGCGCTCAAGAGCGCCGGTCCGGACCGGGTGATTGCCGCGCGCGAGGTGTCGCGCGTGCGCGTGACCGTCGATGGCGCACCGGCCTTCACCTACGTCGGGGAGCCCCTGCGCCTGCCGGCGGGCATCGAGGACGTCTACCAGCGCGGCGGCTACCTCCACCCGGTGTTCACGCCCTCGGGGCGTCGCGTGACAGAGGACTACCCGCCCAACCACAAGCACCACCACGGCATCTGGGCGGCCTGGACCAGCACCAGGTTCGAGGGCCGGTCGCCGGACTTCTGGAACATGGGCGACCGCAAGGGCACCGTGGAGTTCGAACGCCTCGGGCACGCGTGGTCAGGTCCGCTGACGGCGGGCTTCGAGGCCCGCCATCGCTACATGGACCTGCTGGCGCCCACGCCGACAACGGTGTTGCTCGAGGATTGGCGGGTCGTCGCCTACGCGCCTGTCGGGGCCGGGCGGCCGCTGCACGTCTTCGACCTCGAGATCGCCCAGACGCTGGTGGCGTCGTCGCCACTCGACCTGCCTGCCTACAGGTACGGGGGAGTGGGCATGCGGGGGCGTCACGAGTGGGACGGCAGGAACAGGACCTTCTTCCTGACGTCCACGGGCCGAGGTCGGACGGACGGCCACGGCACGCGAGCCACCTGGGTGCACATGAGCGGCGACGTCGACGGCTCACGCGCCGGTCTCGCCATGCTCTCGCATCCCGATAACGTGCGTTCACCGCAGCCGACGCGGATCCATCCCACGGAGCCGTTCTTCAACTTCGCGCCGCAGCAGGCCGGTCCGATGCTCATTCGCCCGGGCGAGGTGCTCCGCTTGCGCTACCGCTTCGTGGCGATGGACGGGCCGCCCGACGCGGCGCTCCTCGACGCGATGTGGCAGGCCTACGCGATGCCCGTGCGTGCGCGTGTGGAGTAGCCGTCGATCAGCGTCGCGCATACCTGCGCTGCCCGCGGGACAAGTCCCGCGGCTACGGATCTTGGATGCTACGGATCTTGGATGCGCGGCGACCGGTGGCGTTAGCGCCAGGGATCACCCGTCCGATCGCTACACCTGCCCCCCGGCATACCTGCGCACGATGGCCTCGTACGCGTCGCGCTGCCGTTCGATCGAGGCCATGAGGGCCAGTTGCGCGCGGGCTCGCTCCAGGTTGTGGCCCGGATGGTGGATCCGGTAGTACGCGTCACCCAGCAGGTGATCGCCGAGGAACCGGATCGCCTGCTCGAAAGCCAGCAACTGGCCGGCAAAGGCGAGCCAGTCCACCTCGGTCGGTCGCAGGACGTCGCCCGCGGCGGACAGATAGCCGCGCACGAGCGCTTCGAACATCTCCGGGCGTGAGACGACACGCGACGGGTCCGGTTCGTCCTCGGCCGCCGCGTTGGTGGCGGTCCGGACCATGTCGCCGAAGTCCACGGGCGCCAATCCGGGCATCGTCGTATCGAGGTCCACGACACACAGGGCCTCGCCGGTCGCGACGTCGATCATCACGTTGTTGACCTTCGTGTCGTTGTGCGTCACCCGCTCCGGCACGTCACCGGCGGCAGACGCGGCGAGGAGCCGATCGGCATCGGCCTCGTGCGCCAGTGCGACCTCGATGAGATCGGCGCACGCCGCCGCCCGATTGCACGGGTCTGCGGCGACGGCCGCGACGAAGGCGTCGAACCGTCGGCGGGTGTGGTGGAAGTCCGGAATCGTGTCGTGCAGTCGCTCTCCCGGCAGGTCGGCCAGCAGCGACTGGAACCTGCCGAAGGCCTGCGCGGCCGCTTCGGCCTGGGCGGGCGTCTCGACGATGTCGTAGGTGCGCGCCCCTTCGATGAAGAGGTACGTCCGCCAGCACGCACCCTCGTCGTCGACGACGAAGGGTCGTCCATCCCGCGCAGGCACGAGCGTCAGCACACGGCGCGAGGCATCGGGCGACCCCGCCAGCCGTGACGCGGCGTGCGTGAGCACGCGCGACACGTTGTCCATCAACAGGGCGGTGTCGCGGAAGACGTGCCCGTTCACCCGTTGATGGATGTACCGCACCCGCGTACCGGCCTGGTCGTATGTGGCCGCGTACGTCTCGTTGATGTGGCCGCTGCCGTGGGGTACGGCGTCGACGAGCGCGCCGAGCACGTGGAAGCGCGCGCCGATGGTCCGCAAGTCGCGGGCGGGTCCGCCGGCCATGTCAGCCGAACAGGGGGGAGGGGTAAGCCCCGCTCGCGGCCAGGTCGGCCATCGCCTGCACCACGCCTGGTTTGTCGTCCCGATACGTCACGCCGAACCACCGGCTCGTCGTCGGCAGCACGTCCACCGTGCACTGCCCGCGCGTGATCAGCGTGTCGACCGCCGCGGGGATGTAGCACTCCGACGTCGGGTCCTGCCCGGCGCGCTCCAGGTACTCGACAAACACCTGCTCGATCTGCGGGAACAACGCCGGCGTGAAGCCCCACATGTTCAGCGAGACCGGTTCGTCGCCGGTCAGGCGCTCCGGCGGGACGGTGCCGTCCTGGTTCTCGACGTGGTCCCCGACGGGAAGGATCTTCGTGAGCTCGCGAATCGACTGCAGGCGGCCGCTGGCGTCGGTCACGCAGACACCGCGGGCGACGGTCCCGTGCGGCGAGAGGGTCGACCTCAGCGTGAAGCCGACCATGGCATACGTATGCGGGTCGTCCTGGCGTGCGGGCGCGGCCAGGAAGTCATGCAGCAGTTGGTACGAGTGCCGGCCGTAGAAATCGTCGGCGTTGATGGCCGCGAACGGCTCGCGGATCACGTCCCGGGCCGCGAGGATGGCGTGCGTGGTGCCCCAGGGCTTGGTGCGGTCGGCCGGCCGCGTGAACCCGGCCGGGAGCGCGTCCATGTCCTGGAAGCAGTAGGAGACGTCGAGGCGATCGCGGTAACGCGAGAGGACCTGTTCGCGGAAGGGCTCCTCGAAGTCCCGCCTGATGACGAACACCACCCGCCCGAACCCGGCGCGCAGCGCGTCGAAGATGGCGTAATCCATCATCGTCTCGCCGTGGGGGCCCATCGAATCGAGTTGCTTGAGGCCGCCGTAGCGGCTGCCCATGCCGGCAGCCAGGACGAGGAGCGCTGGGGTCATGCAAAGGAATCCAGGAGACAGGAGACAGGAATCAGGAGTTGTGAACCGGCAACCGGCAACCGGCAACCGCGGACGGGGTACCGGGTGCAGGCCCACGCTCCGGGGCCAGGGCTGGCTTCTTCCCCGGCGGGCGCCTGGAGCCCGCGCCCCGGGCATCACGCATCAATCATCAAGCATCATCAGGCATAATCCGCCGGAGCACGCTACATCCCTCCGTGTTGTACACCACAACGCGGGAGCATTCCAGCCAGGCCGGGGCAGCCGGCCGCTCGACATCGGATACCCATGACGCTCTCGACGCTCGACTGGGCGATTGTTCTCGGATTTTTCGCCATCACGCTGGCCGTCGGCCTCTGGGTCTCGCGGCGGGCGGGGAAGGACTCCAGCGAGTACTTCCTGTCGGGCCGCGACATGCCGTGGTGGCTGCTCGGCTTCTCGATGGTGGCGACGACGTTCTCGACCGACACGCCGAACCTGGTGACCGACATCGTGCGGACACGCGGGCGTCGCCGGCAACTGGGTCTGGTGGGCGTTCCTGCTCACCGGCATGCTGACGGTGTTCGTCTACGCCCGGCTCTGGCGCCGCTCGGAGATCCTCACCGACATCGAGTTCTACGAGATGCGCTACAGCGGTCGGTCGGCCGCGTTCCTGCGCGGCTTCCGGGCCGTCTACCTTGGCGTGCTCTTCAACGTGGTCATCATGGCCAGCGTCACGCTGGCGGCCATCAAGATCGGCGGCGTCATGCTCGGGCTGAGCCCGGTGCAGTCGGTCGCGGCGGCCATGGTGGTGACGGTGCTCTTCAGCACGCTCGGCGGATTCCGCGGCGTCATCATCACGGACTTCCTGCTGTTCATCGTCGCCATGGTCGGCGCGATCGCCGCCGCCGTGGTCGCGCTCAGGCATCCCGCCGTCGGCGGCCTGCACGGGCTGCTGACCCATCCGAACGTGTCAGGGCGCCTCGGGATGATCCCACCGCTCGACTGGTCCACGCCCGAGAGCCGGGACTTCCTGTTCGGCTTCCTCATCGTGCCGCTGGCGGTGCAGTGGTGGAGCGTCTGGTATCCGGGCTCCGAGCCCGGCGGCGGCGGGTACCTCGTGCAGCGGATGCTGGCGGCCGCAATGAGAAGGAAGCGGTCGCGGCCACGCTGTTCTTCAACGTCGCGCACTACGCGTTGCGGCCCTGGCCCTGGATCCTCGTCGCGCTGGCTCGCTGGTCGTGTTCCCCGACCTGGCGTCCATCCAGCGCGCGTTTCCTCACCTGCCCGCCGACAAGATCGGACACGACCTGGCCTACCCGGCGATGCTGACGTTCCTGCCGCCCGGACTCCTGGGGCTGATGCTCGCGTCGCTGATGGCCGCCTACATGTCCACCATCTCGACGCACCTGAACTGGGGGTCGTCGTACGTGGTCAACGACGTCTACAAGCGCTTCCTGAATCCGCATGCCAGCGAGCGCACGCTGGTGGCCGTCGGTCGTGCATCGACGGTCGTGATGATGGTGCTGGCCGCGCTGCTGTCGCTGCAGTTGACCAACGCGCTCCAGGCCTTCCAGATCATGCTGCAGATCGGCGCAGGCACCGGCCTGCTGTTCATCCTCCGCTGGTTCTGGTGGCGCATCAACGCCTGGAGCGAACTCGCGGCGATGGTCGTGTCGTTCGTGGTGTCGCTGGTCCTGCAACTCGGGAGTTTCGCTGCCGCGTGGCCCGAATATCAGCGCATCGTCGTCGGCGTGGCCATCACGACGTTGGCCTGGGTCGGCGTCACGCTGCTGACCCCGCCATCGGATGAAGCCGTGCTGCGCGAGTTCGTGCGCCGCACCAACCCGGGAGGGCCGGGCTGGCGGGCCGTGCTCGACAGGGCAACCCGCGACGGCGCTCCCATCCGGCCCCTGCACGATGCCACGAACATCCCGCGTGGCCTGCTCTGCACCTTCCTGGCGACCGTCGCTGTCTACGCCGGACTCTTCGGGATCGGCATGTTCCTCTACGGACACGCCATCACGGGTGCCGTGCTGCTCGTGACCGCAGCCGTGTCCGCGGCCGCGCTCCTCGCCGTGTGGCGGGGCATGGCCCACGCGGTTCACGCTCCGGATCGCCCGGTCCGGTGATGGCGCACTCCAACTGACCCGATGACGAGGGGTTGGCCCCGGCGCGCCGATGGCGGTCGGCGCGGCGGGGGAGGGCTGGGAGCCCAGGCTCAATGTGCAGGTGAAGTCAGGAAGAAATACGAGTGCGAAGAAACGCCCGCGGGCCAGAGCCTCGGCCTTCGCGCGCGGGAGGGACCGACATGACATCCAGGTGTTCACAACCCGTGCCACCGCTGCCGGCTGTTCTCGCCGGACGTCAGGACAACGAGCGGTCCCTCTGAGCCGGGAATTTCCCCATGAGCCGAGAAAACTGCCGCGTGCCTGCCGACAGAACCTGGGGAGGAGACCACCAACTGCGCCAGCGGCCGGGGGAACTGCCGCGACGCGTCGAGCCCGCCGGGCGACGGGCTGTGATAGAACACGCAGACTGCGGGAGCGTTCGGCACGGGTGACCAGCGAGCAAGAAGGTGCTGTCGGCTAACCCCAACCCCTGTTGGAATGTCCGTCTCCTTGCGCGTCGAGCTCCTCCTGCCGAGTGCGCTCTCGCAGCCTTCGTCCCTATTCGTACCCTTTAACTGTTGCCAAATTGTGGCGAGAATGCTGTGAAAGTGTGTGGGAGTCGAGTCTTGTGTCGATTGTGGGGACCGCAGGCGTGCGACGTCAGTCCGGACCGACGACGCTAGGGACGTTCGGCGAACTTGTAGCCCACGCCCCAGGCCGTCAGCAGGAGTTCGGGTTCCCTGGGGTCGCGTTCGAGCTTCCGGCGGAGACGACTGACGACCGTGTCGACGGTCCGCTCGGTGTACGTGTCGCTGGCCCAGGCCTTCTCGAGCAGGCGGGTGCGTGTGAGGACGATGCCGCGGTTGGCGACGAGGTAGTGCAGCAGGTCGAATTCCTGGCGCGTCAACTCAACCGGCGCGCCGTGTGCGACGACCTCACGCCGGGCCACGTCCATCGTGACGCCCGGGCCAAGCACGAGCGCGTGGGGCGGTGGCGGTGTAGAGGGGTGCAGGCGGTCGTGGCGTCGCGTGATGGCCACGATGCGGGCCTGCAACTCGCGTATGCCGAACGGCTTCGTGAGATAGTCGTCGGCGCCGCTTTCGAGTCCGATGACGGTGTCGGCCTCGCTGTCGCGTGCCGTGAGCATCAGGATGGGCGTGTCGGCATTCGGGCCCGAGGCACGCACCGCCCGACAGACGGTGATGCCATCGAGGCCCGGCAGCATCACGTCGAGAACGAGCAGGTCGAAGCGCGTCTGGCGTGCCCGGTCGAGCGCGCGCCGACCGTCGGCCTCCCCGTCGACCTCGAAGCCCGCGAGCCCGAGATGCAGTTGGAGAAGGTCACGAATGGACGCATCGTCTTCCACGACGAGCACTCGTCGCGCTTCCACTGTCGTCACGCAGGTCCCTACGGCCCCGCGTGCCCCAACGTTTACGCCAGGGCGTCCCGCCGCGCTGGCTGGTGAGCCGCGCCGCCCCCCGCCGCGGCGCACCGCCGGTGTGGCGTGGTGGCGCAGTCTCTACCTGCGCATCGGCGTCAGCTTCGTACTGCTGGTGGTCGGCATGGCGGTCATCGAGGGGCTCCTCTTCACGTCGACGCTCCAGCGCGACAGACGGGACCCCAGTCTGTGGCCCCATACCATCGCCATGGACACCGCGCTGACGGCTGCGGCGGCGATCGAGCGCTCAGGCACGTTCGACCTCGCCCGGTACCAGCGCGACTCGGTATCCCGACTGGCCGCTACTGGACATCGTCATGCGCGACGGCCGGATTCTCGTCTGCGTCCGGTGCACCCCTGCCCGAGGAACTGGTCGCCTATGCTCGACAGGCGCTCCATGACGAGCCTCCCGGCGACCGTGTCGTCCCCCGGGTCGAGACCCGCTTCCTGACCGCGCCGATCCAGCACGGCGGGCAACTGCAGGGCCTCGTCGTCCTGCGCTTCCCGCCCCGCACCCTGCTGCAGGAGGCGTCGAGGTTCGTCTCCCTGTCGGCTGTCGTACTGCTCGCTGTCGCCACGGCCCTCGCGTCGTGGGTGATTTTCACGCCCGCCCGGCGACGGCTGTCCGCCCTCGAAGGCGCGGCCGAGCGGATGCGCGAGGGCGACCTGCAGGCGCGGGCGCCTGACGAGGGCGGCGACGAGATTGCTGCGTGTCGCCGGGGCCTTCAATCGTATGGGCGAGCAGTTGGCCGAGCGCGACAACGCGCTACGCCGCGTCGACCTGCTGCGACGACAGATGCTGGCCGACGTGTCGCATGAGCTGAAGACGCCGCTGACGGCCATGCGCGGGTTCATCGAGACGCTGCAGATCCCCGAAATCGCCGCCGACGAGGAGCGCCGCACGCGGTACTTCGCCACCCTCGAACGCGAGACCCGCCGGCTCGCCCGCATCGTGGCCGACCTGCTCGACGTGGCGCGGCTCGAGAACGGCGTCACCGACTTCGAGATGCGCGTGTTCGCGACGCGCCGCCTGCTGGACCAGGTGGTCCGGCGCAACGAACCCGTGGCGTCCGACGCGGGTGTGACCCTCGACGTGCAGGTGGATCCCGAGGTCGATCAGTTGTATGGCGATCCGCACCGGCTGGAACAGGCCGTGGACAACCTCGTGGCCAACGCGCTTCGCTACACGCCGCGAGGCGGACGCGTCTCGGTGGCGGCCCTGTCCGCAGGCCCATGGGTCGCCATCACGGTGACCGACACGGGCCCTGGCATCGCGCCCGAGCACCTGGACCACATCTTCGACCGCTTCTACAAGGCCGACCCCTCGCGCGTTGCGAGCGGGGAAGGAAGCGGGCTGGGGCTGTCGATCGTTCGCGCCATCGTCGAGCGGCACGGAGGGGACGTGCAGGTGACGAGCGAGCCCGGGCGCACGGTCTTCACGGTGCGTTTGCCGGCCGAGATCACCGTGGACGCCTGACGGGCGTCGCGCCAACGTCCATCCCGGGACTGCCCTGGTCGCCAGGCTGAACGCCTCAGGGGACCCGCCGACGGGCGCCGGCCCGTGCCTGCGAGGCGTCGCCGCCTGTCTTGAAGGGGCTCACCTCGTTGCCTGCCAGCAGCACCGCGATGAGCGCCGTCCACCCGGTCTGATGGCTGGCCCCAAGGCCCTTGCCGGTGTCGGCATGGAAGTACTCGTGGAACGGCACGTGCGCGCTCCACCGGGGATCGCCGTCGAACCGGTCCTCGCCGCCGAACACCGGGCGCCGGCCGTCGCTGCCGGCCAGGAACAGGCTGGATAGCCGCCGGGCGATCTCGTCGGCAACCTCGGCGAGCGTCATCCACTGGCCGGAGCGCGTCGGGCACTCCACCCGGTGCCCGGGGCCGAAGTAGTGGTGCAGGGTCCGCAGCGACTCGATGAGCAGGTAGTTGATCGGGAGCCAGACGGGGCCGCGCCAGTTGGAGTTGCCGCCGAACATCGGCGTCGTCGATTCTCCCGGCTCGTAGTCCACGCGGTGTCGCGTGCCGCCCACCTCGACGACGAGCGGGTGCGCCTCGTGGTACCGCGACAGGGCGCGCACGCCGAACGGGCCGAGGAACTCGTCTTCATCGAGCATGCGGCCCAGTACGCGTGCGAGGCGGTCAGGCGACACGAGCGACAGCATCACGCGCTGGTCCTGGCCGGGCGTACCCATCATCGCGATGCTCGCGGCGAATTCCGGCCGATGCTCGAGGAACCAGCGGACGCGCCGCATGAAGGCTTCGGGGCCGTCCAGTTGCGACGCCTCGGCCGTCGCGACGGCGAACAAGGGGATCAGCCCCACGACCGAGCGGATCCGCACCCGCTCGTGCCGTCCGTGGCCCAGTCGCAGGATGTCGTAGAAGAAGCCGTCCTCCTCGTCCCAGAGGTTGACGTCGTCGCCCTGCTCCTCGTGGGCCATGGCAAAGCTGATGAAGAGGAAGTGCTCCCAGAACTTGCTCGCGACGTCCTCGTACGCGGGGTCGTGCCTGGCCAGCTCGAGGGCGATGGTGAGCAGGTTCAACGAGTACATCGCCATCCAGCTCGTGCCGTCGGATTGCTCGAGGTAGATCCCGCCGGGCAGCGGCTGCGACCGATCGAACACGCCGATGTTGTCGAGGCCCGAGGAACCCACCTTCGAAGACGTTGTTGCCGCTCTCGTCCTTGCGGTTGACCCACCAGGTGAAGTTGAGCAGCAGCTTGTGGAAGACCCGCTCGAGAAAGCCGTGTCGGCGACGCCCGTCTGGGCGCGCTCCATCTCGTACACACGCCACGCCGCCCAGGCGTGGACGGGCGGGTTGACGTCGCTGAAGTTCCATTCGTACGCGGGTAGCTGCCCGTTCGGGTGCATGTACCACTCGCGCAGCATGAGCAGGAGCTGGCGCTTGGCGAAGTCGGAGTCGACCAGGGCGAGCGGCACGCAGTGGAACGCGAGATCCCACGCGGCGTACCAGGGGTACTCCCACTTGTCGGGCATCGAGATCACGTCGTCGTTGTAGAGGTGCCGCCAGTCACGGTTGCGGCCTCGCGGGCGCCGCCGGCGCGGTGGCGGCGGCTGCCCCGGATCGCCGTCGAGCCACGTCCGCACGTCGTAGTGATAGAACTGCTTGCTCCACAGCAATCCCGCGAGCGTCTGGCGCATGACGGCGGCTTCGTCGGCTGACAGGTGTGCCGGGATGACGTCGGCGTAGAACTCGTCGGCCTCGTGCCTGCGCGTCTCGAACTCCGCGTCGAAGTCGGCGAAAGGCGTCGCGCTGGCGGGGTCGGTCAGCCGCAAGCGCACGCGCACGACGTCTCGCCCGCGGCGGCACGTCCACCCGGTAGTGCGCCGCGGCCTTGGTTCCGCGACCGCCGCGGTGTACGGCGTCGTGAGCGCCATCGACCACGAAGTCGTCGATGCCATCCTTGACGTAGCGGCGTCGCGTTGGGCCGCCGTACAGGCGCGCTGTGTTGGTGTCGTTCTCGGTGAACAGGAGCGGCGGCGTCGCCGTCGCAGCGTGCAGAACCGGTGGCCGAGGTCGGCGTTCGTCGACTGCGATCGCGCAGTCCCGAGGGCCGTCGCCGCGCGGGCCAGCGCCGCGGCCGGCCTCGACGCCGTGGTGCCCACGACCACGTGTTGCGGAACCAGAGGTGGGCAGCACGTGCAATCGGCGCCGGGTCCGGGCCACGGTTGACGACCGTGATGCGGCATCAGCATGTCGTCTCCGGTGCGCCTTCGCGTACTCGACGATCACGTCGAAGTACCGGCTGCCGTCGAAGACACCGGTGTCGATCAGCTCGAACTCGGGTCGCGCGTGCCGCGTGCGGGCCGCTGTCTCGTCGACGAGGTCGCGCGTACGGGAACGGCGCGCTGCGGGTACTTGTAGAGCATCTGCATGTAGCGAGTGCGTCGGCGTGCAGTCCAGGTAGAAGTAGTACTCCTTGACGTCCTCGCCGTGGTTGCCCTCGGTGCCGCGTCAGGCCGAAGAAGCGCTCCTTCAGGATCGGGTCGCGCTCGTTCCACAGGGCGAGCGCCAGGCAGATGCTCCTGGTACCGGTCGCAGAGCCCGGCGATGCCGTCCTCGTTCCAGCGATAGGCCCGGCGAGCGGGCGTGGTCGTGGGGGAAGTAGTCCCAGGCGTCGCCGTCGCGGCTGTAGTCCTCGCGCACGGTGCCCCAGGCACGATCGCTGACGTACGGTCCCCAGCGACGCCAGCGACTCTTGGGGAGGCGGGCTTCGGCGAGGCGTCGATGCTCGGCTGTTCGCGGCTCACTCATGAATGCGTCTCCGTTGGCGCCACCGAGCCCGGATTCGCCCCGGCCCACGCCCGCGGGACAGAATACGTGGCTGCCGGAGTCCTTGAATCTCGTAGGCGCCGGACTTGTCCGGCGCCCGGCAGTTGTCCGGCGCTCGGCCCGCGGGACAAGTCCCGCGGCTACCAACCTCGGATACCCACGCGCGGCGCTTGTCGTCGGCGGGGCTCGGCTGCCTGATATGACGCGGGGGTGCCTTGCCGACCACCGAAGGGGTCAGGATACTGTGGCAAGCACCCAGCCCACAGTGGCTTCGGCCATCACTGCCGTGGCGCGCAGTCTCGGGCAGGGATCACGTTCGGCAGGCACGCGCCCGCCGTTGTTCAGTGTGACTCGCCCCGGTCGTCCCGTGCGGACCTTCCGCACCGGACGACCCGTCCGCGCCCACGAGCGCCGAGGACCGACTTCATGAGCCAGTACCGATTCGAGACGCTGCAGGTGCACGCCGGACAGCAACCCGCCCCGGGACCAACGCGCGCGCCGTGCCGATCTACCAGACGACGTCCTACATGTTCAACGACGCGGACCACGGCGCCCGGTCTCTTCGCCCTGCAGGAGTTCGGCAACATCTACACGCGGATCATGAATCCCGACGACCGACGTCTTCGAGAAGCGCGTCGCGGCGCTCGAAGGCGGCGTCGCCGGCGCTGGCGACGGCGCAGCGGTCAGGCCGCGCAGTTCCTGGCCATCTCCACCATCGCCGAGGCCGGCGACAACATCGTGTCCACCGCTACCTCTACGGCGGCACCTACAACCTGTTCAAGGTGTCGCTGCCGCGGCTCGGCATCGACGTGAAGTTCGTCGACGGCGACGAGCGCCGAGGGCTTCGCCCGGCTGATCGACGAGAAGACGAAGGCCCTCTACGTCGAGACGATCGGCAACCCGAAGTTCAACGTGCCCGACCTGGCCGCCCTCGCGACGCTGGCCCACGACAACGGCATTCCGCTGATCGTGGACAACACGTTCGGCTGCGCCGGCTACGTCTGCCGGCCCATCGACCACGGCGCCGACATCGTCGTCGCGTCGGCGACCAAGTGGATCGGCGGTCACGGCACGTCCATCGGTGGCGTGATCGTCGACGCCGGCAAGTTCGACTGGGCCTCGGCAAGTTCCCGCTCTTCACCGAGCCCGCACCGGGCTACCACGGGCTGGTCTTCTGGGAGCCGTTCGGCAGAACGGCCCGTTCGGCAACATCGCGTTCATCATCCGTGCCCGCGTCGAGGGACTGCGCGACATCGGCCCGGCGCTGAGCCCGTTCAACTGCGTTCCTGTTCCTGCAGGGCCTCGAGACGCTCTCGCTGCGGGTGCAGCGGCACTGCGACAACGCGCTCGCCGTGGCGCAGTGGCTGGAGCAGCACGACCAGGTGTCGTGGGTGAGCTACCCCGGGCCTGCCGAGCCATCCGTAGCCACGCCCTGGCCAGGCAGTACCTCACGCAACGGCTTCGGGGCCGTGCTCGACGTTCGGCATCAAGGGCGGTCGGGAGGCAGGGCGGACGTTCATCGACTGCGTCGAAGCTGGCAAGCCACCTCGCCAACGTGGGCGACGCCAAGACGCTGGTCATCCATCCGACCACGACCACGCACCAGCAGTTGTCCGAGGCCGAGCAAGCTGCCAGCGGCGTCACGCCGGACCTCGTGCGCGTCTCGGTGGGCATCGAGCACATCGACGACATCACGGCCGACCTCGACCAGGCGTTCGATCAGGTGAAGGCCTCGGCGTAGAGACGTGAGCGTTCCTGTTGCCACCGGGCGCCTGCAGCACGTGCTGCCGGCGCCCTTCGCCGTGGAGTCCGGCGCGGTGCTGTCGCGCGTGACCGTCGCGTACCAGACATGGGGCGCGCTGGCCCCGACACGCGACAACGCGGTGCTCGTGTGCCACGCCCTGACCGGATCGGCCGACGTGTCGGACTGGTGGGGAGCGCTCATCAGCGCGGAGGGCGCGCTCGACCCCGCGCAGCGACTTCATCGTCTGCAGCAACGTCCTGGGCAGCTGCTATGGCAGCACGGGCCCCGGCTCGCCGGAGTGGGACGCGGTGTTCGGCGCCAGGCCGGACGCGCCTGCCGTCACCGTGCGCGACGTGGTGCACGTGCAGCGACGCCTGCTGGATGCGCTCGGCATCCGGCGACTCCGCCTCGTCATCGGCGGCTCGATGGGGGGCATGCAGGCGCTCGAGTGGGCCCTGCTGTATCCCGACATGGTGGACTCGATTGCCGTGCTCGCGGCGCCGGCTGTGCACGCGCCCTGGGCCGTCGCCCTGGGGGAGGCCCAGCGCCAGGCGATCTTCGCCGACGCCGAATGGCCGCACGGTCCCGCAGCCCGTGGGCTCGCCGCGGCCCGCATGATGGGGATGATCAGCTACAGGAGCGCGCAGGCGTTCGAGGAGCGTTTCGCCGCCGGACGTCACGACCCGACGCAACCCGACGTGACGGGTTGGCTGCGGCGCCACGGCGAGCGGCTCGTCCGATCGGTTCGACGCGCGCGCGTACGTGGCCCTGACGCACGTGCTCGACTCACACGACGTGGGTCGCGGGCGGGGCGGGGTTGTCGAGGCGCTCGCAAGCCTGACCCAGCCGGCGCTCGTCGTCGGGATCGACACGGACGTCCTCTACCCGCCGCACGAAATGCGGGCGCTGGCTGACGGATTGCCCAACGGCGAGCTCTGCTGGCTGACCTCGCCGCACGGGCACGACGCCTTCCTGATCGAACAGGACACCGTCCTGCGTGCGGTGCGCGAGTTCCGCGCGTCCGCCAGGTAGGGCCGGCCATCCCATTGGGCGTCGATGGCGCCTCCGGCGAGGCGGTCCTGACGTCGTTCCGCTATGATTTCCGCCATGCGAATTCCTGCTGGCGTGGTCGGGCTCGCGCTCGCCCTGTCACTCGTGTCGGTCTCTGCGCAGGTGCGATCGCCGTACAGCGAGGGCGCCGCCGGCCTGATCCAGAAGCTGCAGCGCCTGACGACGACGGCAAGCGCCATGCACACGGGCGCGCACCCCGACGACGAGGACAGCGCGCTCATCGCGCGCCTGGCGCGGGGCGACCACGCGCGGGTCGCGTACCTGTCACTCAATCGTGGCGAGGGCGGCCAGAACGTGCTGGGCGCGGAGTTCTACGAGGCCCTGGGCGTGATCCGGACCGAGGAACTGTTGCAGGCGCGTGCCCTCGATGGCGGCGAGCAGTTCTTCACGCGGGTCGTGGACTTCGGCTACACGATCAACATGCCGGAGACGGAGCGGAAGTGGGGCGGCCGCGACGTGCCCCTCTCCGACATGGTGCGGGTCATCCGCCTGTATCGTCCGCTCGTCGTGGCGTCGCGTTTCAGCGGCACGCCTGCCGACGGCCACGGCAACCACCAACTCGCCGGGGCCCTGACGCCTCTCGCCGTCGCGGCGGCCGCAGACCCCGCGCAGTTCCCGGATCAGCTGGCCGAAGGGTTGCGCCCCTGGCAGGTCAGGAAGCTCTACGTCGGCATGCGGTTCGGCCCGAACCAGCCGAACCCGCCCACGCTCACGCTGGCCACCGGCATGCTCGACCCCGTACTGGGGCGGACGTACGCGCAGATCGCGGCCGAGGGACGGTCTCAGCACAAGACGCAGGAGATGGAGGCGCGCTCCTCCACGGCCCCCAGTCCACCGGGCTGCGCCTGGTGCGGAGCGTCGTGTCGACGTCGGACACCGAGCAATCGGTCTTCGACGGCCTGGACGTCTCGATTCCCGGCCTCGCACGCCTGGCGGGCCTGCCCGATGGCGCCCTCGCCTCGCAGCTGGCTGCGATGGACGCCGCGGCCCGTGACGCGCTGGAGCGTGTCGACGTCCGGCGGCCGACGGCGATCCTGCCGACCCTCGCGCGCGGCCTGACGGCTGCACGGCAGGCGCGCGCGGCCGTCATGGCTCTCGTGGCGCCAGACGATGCCAGGGCGGACGCCGCATTCCTGCTCGACCACGAGATCCAGCAGTACGAGCAGGCCATGCTGCATGCGTCCGGCATGCACGTCGAGGCCCTGGCAACCAGTGAGACCGTGGTGCCGGGTGGACAGGTCAGCGTCAGCGTGCGGGCCTTCGTGCCGGAGGGGACGGAGGCCAGCCTCGGCCCCCTGACCCTCGACATCCCGCGTGGCTGGACCCAGGCGCCCCTCGCGGAAGCGCCCCAGTTCCAGGGACGCGGCTTCATGGCGCGATTCCTTCGCGAGCAGCCCACACGGCAGGCGTCGTTCACGGTGACCGCGAGCGATGCGGCCACGCTCTCGCAGCCGTACTGGCTCGAGGAGCCGCCCCGGGGAGACGTCTTCGTGTGGAAGACCGACGCGCCACGGCACATGCCGTTCGGCCCGCCCGTGGCGACGGGCCGCACGCAGGTCACCGTCGCGGGCGTGCCCATCGACGTGACCGTCCCGGTGCAGTTCCGCATCGTCGATCCCGTGCGTGGCGAACTGCGGCGTCCGCTTGCCGTCGTGCCTGCCCTCGCGGTGCAGGTCTCGCCGGGCCTGGACGTCGTCGCGTTGTCGTCGGCGACGGCGCCGCGGCAGGTGACCGTGCGTGTGGACAGCCTCGCGCCGGCAGCCATCAACGGGGAGTTGTCGATCGACCTGCCTGCCGGATGGACGGCATCACCCGCGCGCGCGCCGTTCTCGATTGCCCAGGCCGGGCAGAGTGCGTCGACGACGTTTGCCGTCACCCCGCCCACAGGCCTGACACCGGGGACTTACCTGTTCACCGCGCGCGCCACGGCGGCGGGCCGCGCCTATCAGCAGCGGCTCCGCACCATCGCGTACCCGCACATTCAGACGCGGCGCATGTACGAGACGGCGCGGCTGGACCTGCGCGTGGTCGACGTGACCGTCGCACCGGTCACCGTGGGCTACATCATGGGAACTGGTGACGAGGTGCCGGACGGACTCAGACGCCTCGGCGTCCCCGTGACCCTGCTGACGCCCGACGACGTGGCCTCGGGAGAGCTGTCGAAGTACGACACGATCATGGTGGGCGTCCGCGCGTCGGAGGTGCGGCCTGACTTCGTGGCCAATCACGAGCGCCTGCTCGACTACGTGCGCAGCGGCGGGACGATGATCGTGCAGGAGCAGCATGAGGTGTACACGCAGCGGAACCTGGCGCCGTTCCCGGCCACGATTGGATCGCGCGTGACCGACGAGGAGGCGCCCGTGACGATCCTGGCGCCGACGCACCCTGTCTTCACGACCCCCAACCGGATCACGCAGGAGGACTTCAGGAACTGGCGGCAGGAGCGAAACGCCTACGGCTTCCAGACGTTCGATCAGCGGTACACGCCGCTGCTCGAAAGCCACGACCCCTGGGATACGGAACAGAAGGGCGGCCTGGTCTACGCGCAACTGGGCAAAGGGCACTACGTCTATTCGGCGTATTCCTGGTTCCGCGAGCTGCCGGACGGTGTACCGGGGGCGTACCGCATCGTCGCCAATCTCGTCAGCCTCGGCGCGACGCCCGCACGGCCCTGACGCGGATCCGTAGACGCGGGACTTGTCCCGCGGATCGCGGTGGGCGGCGTGGATGTGTAGCCGCGGGACTTGTCCCGCGGGCAGCGAATCCCCAGGGTGTGGCCGCGGGACTTGTCCCGCGGGCAGCGAATCCCCAGGGTGTAGCCGCGGGACTTGTCCCGCGGGCAGCGAATCCCCAGGGTGTAGCCGCGGGACTTGTCCGGCAGCTACGGATCCGCGCAGGGCGAGTCGCCGGACAGTCCCGCGGCAGCTACAGATCTGCGAGGGCGAGTGCCGGACAAGTCCGGCAGCTACGGATCTGCGAGGGCGAGTGCCGGACAAGTCCGGCAGCCACGGATCGCGGCGGGTGACGAATCCCGAGGGCCTCAGATGGCCTTGTCGATGGGGATGGGCTGGCCGCTCCATGCGCGCCTGGCCGTCCAGTCCCGAGGGGCGTCGGTCCAGAACGGATCGGTCGGCGGCAGGCCGAGCGGCAGGAATGCGGCGGAGCAGAGGTACAGGCTCCCCGTCGAGATGTACGTCTCCGCGACGCCGGGCTGATGGCCGCACAAGCCCAGCGTGAGCCACCCGCGCGCATCGAACGTGCCCGGCGCGTCGAGCGTGCGCGCGATCACGGCGCCGAGCGCCGCCCGCGCCTGGCCCGGTGGGACGTCCTTCGGGAGATCGCTGCGCAGCGCCGCCTGCGCCAGCACCTGGAACGCCCCGCACCGATAGGCCAGTGAGCGTCCCACGGGCGGAAACGAGCCGTCCGGGCCGACGAGCCGCTCCTGGATGGCGGCGTACCGCCGGGCACGTGTCAGCACAGGCTCACGCATCGCCTGCCACGCCGGGCGGTCATCGGCGCACGCGTCGAGGACGTCCACCAGCATCGGCTGGATGACGTAGGCGTTGTAGTAGTCGAAGTGCAACTGCGGGCCGTCGCCGTAGACGCCGTCGCCCTTGTACCACTGGTCGTGCTGGCGCAGGGCGTAGTCGACGCGCATGCGATCCCATGTCGGATCGCCGGCACGCCGGAGGAACGCCTCCACGGTGGCGGCAAACAGCAGCCAGTTGTTGAAGCCGGGAAGGATGACGCGGCTGGAGCGGAACGCGTCGACCAGCCGGGTGCGCGTCATCTCGGGCAGCGACTGCCAGAGCGTCGGCGCCCGCAGGAAGGCCTGAGCGAGGAACGCGGCATCGACAAGAGGCTGCCCGCCCTTGTCGAAATTCAGCCGATCGGGACCGCCCGGCCTCACAGCCTGATCGAGGCCATCACGTACGCGCGACGCGAACGCCGCTCGCACCTGCCCCTCTGGATCGTTCGAGGCGGGCAGTTGCAACCACGGCGCAAGTCCCATGAGCGTGCGGCCGACAGCTTCGAGGTGCGTGACGTCGGCACGGCCCGTACCCGATGACTCGACGGGCATGTCCGCTCGCAGCCGTCCCTCGGCCAGCGCGCGGATCACGGGTCCGAAGACCGTGTCCACACGGGCGATCCAGATGGCCCTGTCGGCGGAGGGCGTCGACGCGTCGTCCCGAGCCTGAGAGGCCTGGCCCTGTGCCTGGCCCGCCATCGCGGCGCTGCCCGCACCAGCGGTCGCGCGGATGAAATGCCGCCGGTTCATCCGAGCGCGATGGCTTCGTCGATCAGCATGACGGGGATGTCGTCGCGAACGGGGTAGAGGTAGCGGCCGTCGGCGCGCACGAGACCCTCGGTCACAGACTCGGTGACCGGCGCGCCACCTCGCGTCTTGACTCCGCCAGTCGCAATCCTGGCGTTCAGCGTCGCCAGTACGTCGGCGGTGGCGAGGGTCACTGGGGTCTTGTCCTCGGGGCACACGAGGATTTCGAGCAGTTCGGCATCCACCATGGCCCCGAGTCTACTGCAACTGCTACTTCTTCTTCGCGGCGGCCGGCGGCTCGGGCATCTTCACCGTCCAGAACGCGGGATCGGCGTCGATCCACTCCTTCGGCAGCGTGCTCATGGACGGACGCAGGCGGAAGATGTACGTCGACTCCGACTCGACCGCCTGTCGAGTGGCTTCCCGCATCTGCTCGCGTCCGGCCTCGCCGACGGCCGCGCCGAACTCAGCGCCGTGGGCCGGGCCTGACTTGTCGACCTGCGCGAGATCCTTCATGGGGTAGAAGAAGTAGTACGTGTCGGTGTCGCCACCGGCGCGGGTCTGGTACACGGCCCAGTGCTCGTCCATATTGGCCTTCTTGTGTGCCTCGACCTGCATCCGCCACGCGGCCTGGAACTCGCGGTTGTAGCCTGACTTGACGCGCACGACGTCGACCTGCATGAACCGCATTGCGGGCAGGCTGACCTCGGGCTGGTAGCTCAGGCCCGGCCTGTAGCCGGCCACGATCGTCGTCGCGCGGTCGATCAGATCACCTTCCTGCGACGAGAACTTGTCGGAAAGGGCCTGCATCGCCGGCGTCCCTTCGACGGCGTCCTCGGACTTCTGCATCTCCTCCAGCGAGGCGAACCCGGAGAAGAACCATGCCTCGTTCGGGCCCGCCACCGAGGTCATGCCGAGCCAGTGCTGCGGCACCCCGGCCTTGGCGAAGCCCTGCGCCCAGGCTGTCTCGTTTGCGGCATGTGCCGCGCTTCGCCCGGGCTTCACTTCCTCGCGGTAGATGACCAGCACGCGGGGCGTGGAGGTGGCGGCCGCCGGCTGGGCCTGGGCGAGCGCATCGAGTGGCAGGCTGGCGACGGCTGCGGCAAGCAGGCCGGCGCGAACGAATGGGTTGATCATGTGCAACTCCTTCGGGTAGGCCGATGTAGCAGGCCCGATCCCCGGGAGGCAGCGGGATTGCCGACTCCCGTCCCCTTCCAAGAGGCCGTGCAACGCCGGTGGCTGAGTCGCACCCGCGTCGAATTATGGATGGGCTTGAGGGTACGCCCATTGAGTCGGCGACGCAACCTAACCGAGATTCGGGCCACCCGGCTCTGGTACCATCGGCCGCAACTTTCACCCGAAGCGAGGTTCCCATGCGTGTGCTCGCGTGGGCCCCGGCGACTGCCGTGGTCCTGCTGACGACTGTGCTGTCCTGCCCGCTCGCCGCGGCGCAGGAGAAATCCAAGCTCAAGCCGAAGGACATCCCGCGGCTGATGGAGGAGGCGGACAAGTTCGTCGCCGCCAATGACCTGCCGAAGGCGGAGGCCTACCTCAAGGCCATCATCGAACTCGACCCGAAGCAGTCTCAGGCCGCCTTCAAGCTCGGCAAGGTGTGCGAGACCCAGAAGGATTGGGATTGCGCGCTGATGAACTACCAACTGGCGCTCGGGGCGCTGACGGGCGCCGAGAAGGCGCAGGCGCACATGGGCTTGTCTGCGGGCCACTTCCAGGCCGGTCGCTACACCGACGCCGCCGAGCATGCCGCCGCGGCGCTGGCGCTCGACCAGTCACATACGCAGGCCTACCTGATTCGAGCCCAGTCGCTGGTCAAGACGAAGAGCCCGGAGGCCGTCGCCGCATGCGAGGCGGCCGTCAAGGCCGTGCCCGACAGCGCGGTGGCGCATGCCTCGCTCGGCGAGGCGCTGCTGGCCGCCGGGCGCGGACCCGACGCCGAAGCACCGCTGAAGCGGGCCCTCGAACTCGACCCCAAGCAGCCGGCCACGAGCGCGCAGCTGGCCACCGTGCTGAGCGCCAAGGGCGACCACGCCGGCACCATCGCCGCGGCGAGCCAGGCGCTGTCGGCCGAACCCGGACGCAAGGAACTGTATGCCCTGCGCGGTCGGGCCTACCTCGCGACAGGCGATGAGGCCAAGGCCCTCGAAGACCTGTACGCCGCGGTGGCGGCCAACCCGATGGACAAGGAACTCCTGCTCGCGCTTGGAAAGATCCAGCACAAGCAGGGCCGCCTGGACGCGGCGGCCCAGCAGTACCGGGCCGTTGTCGCCATCGACCCGAAACAGCCCGAGGCGCTGCTGGGCCTGGCCGACATCCTGATCCGCACCAACGACTTCGAGAACGCCCGCACGCCGGCGACGACGGCCGCCTCACTGCTCCCCGAGAACGCGCAGGCACAGTACCTGAGCGGCCGCGTCCTCGAACACGACAAGCAGTACGACCAGGCGCTGGCAGCGTATGGCAACGCCGTGAAGCTGGATGCCAACATCGCTGGCGCGCACTACGGCATGGGCCGCATCCTGCGCGAACAGAAGAAGGACATCCCGGCGGCGCTGGCCGCGATGGAGAAGGCGGCTGCCCTGGAGGCCGCCGATCCCGCCATCCTCACCGAACTCGGCGCGGCGCTCTACGAGAGCAAGCAGGTGGATCGCACCATCGAGACGCTGCAGAAGGCCACGGCGACGCCCGACTACAAGAACCCGATGGGACTGGCGGTGCTCGGGCTCGCGCTCAAGGACAAGAAGGACTACGCCGCCGCCATTCCGCCGCTCGAGAAGGCCGCCGAACTCGCGCCCAAGTGGTGGATGCCCCGGTGGGGCGCGGCCTGGTCCTACTTCGGCGGCTTCAAGAAGGGCTGTCCCTGCGGTCCCGAGGATCAGGAGCGCGTGCAGAAGATGCAGGCGCACTTCGACGAGATGGTCGCGCTCGGCGGCTCAGACCCGGCATTGGCCGAGCGGGTCAAGATGCTCGGCTCGGGGCTCAAGATCAAGTAGGAAGGGGAAAGGGGAAAGGGGAAAGGTCACTACTAAGGCGGAAGGCGGAAGGCGGAAGGCCAAGAGGCGAAGAAGCCGATTGGTGCCGCTACGCGTGAGCGAGCGACACTGCTACGTGGCCGACCTCGTTGACGCGTGCCGTCCAGCCGGCACGCGTCAATACGTGTACCGCCTCGTCGGCGAACATCTCGTCGAGGCGGTGCGACAGGGTGACGGCACGGCTCCACATCTCCTCGGGGGACATCGGCGCGTCGGGTGCGCCGTAGTACCCGTCGGGGCCGCGCGCGCCAAGCCCGTTGTCCTCGCGTAACTGGTCGGCGCAAGTACGCAGCCTGGCCTCGAACGCGACGTCCCTGCGCAGCACGGCGCCGAGTCTCGCGGTCATGGCCACCTCGGCGTCATCGTCGTGCAGCGTGTACCAGCAGACGACGCCCAGCGCTGACAGGTTGTCGAGGCTGAAGGCGAACTCGTCGGGCACCAGCGAGCCGTCGCGTTTCACGTAGGTGAAGTAGCGGCACTCCACCGTCTCGGTCCAGTCCGTCCCACAGACCAGCATGCCTCCCTCGAGCAGCAGTGCCGCGAATCGCTCCAGGGCATCGCGCCGGAACGCGGCGTCGAAGTACAGGAGCATGTTGAAGCAGCGGACCACGTGCGCAGGCTCGCCGGTGAACTCGGCCAGGTCGGCCCGCACGAATCGCAGGCCCGGACGTTCGTAGGCGAGCGCCGGATCGACGGTCAGCGCAGCGTGCTCGTGGTGACCGCTCCGGTCATCCTCGTGGCGCAATGCGTGCAGCAGCCGTTCGAAGCGCTCCTTCGACCCGTTCCAGTCTTCGAGCAGGGCATTCCACGATTCGGCCGTCGGCACGAGCGGTTGAAAGTACTGCGCCTCGCCGGCCTCGTCGTACACGCAATAGTTGTCCTCGCCGTCGTGCACGAGGAACGCCGGCAGGGAACGGTCCACGCCGAGGATGTCCCAGCCCGGCAGCGCCGCCGCGCTGTCGAGCGTGGTGAGCGGCGGAAAGCCACAGGCGACGTCGATCAGGCGCGATGGCGTGGGAAAGCGATGTGCGATGAGTGCGTCGATCTTGCGATGGCGTCCGGCGACTGTAATCGGGGGAACTCGCCCCTCCCAACGGCCAGGCAGCAGGCGGGCGACGAGCGACCCCAGCATGGCCGCCTGGAACGTCGACACGTCGTGGGCCGGGTAGCGGCCTGCCTGCATGAAGCGAAACATCCGCTCCACGAAGGCCCGCGCGTCCTCACGGTCGACAGGGAGAGCGCAGAGCTGGTCGACGACAGCTGGCGACAGCTTGCCGTCGAAGTACCTGGAGTTCAGGCCATCGACGAAGGCACGAGTGGACATGGGGGTTCCCGTTTGGCCGACGACCCGAACCAGGCTCCCGCCTGCGCTCGAGCGGATTCGGTGCGTGAGAGCGTCGGCATGCTGACCCAGCCGTGTTGACAAGTCAAGGAGCGACGCCGCACCGGCTGCGACCTGTCGACGTGCCCCGCGCGTGGACGGAAGGCGGCCCCGGGCGGTATCGTTGCGCTCCCGATGTCGCTGCTCGACCTGTACGACCTGTCGCTTCGCGGCCGCCGCGATTCGCCTGCCCTCGACGTGAATCACGAGGGGACGGCGGGGCTCGGCGAGCCGGCCCTGCCGTCGCCGCGGGCCGGGTCAGGGGGCACTCGCTCGCTCACGTTCGGTGAACTCGACACACGCAGCAATCGGCTGGCGCACGTCCTGGCTGCGCGCGGAGTCGTCGCGGGCGATCGCGTGGCCTTCTGTCTCCCGAACCGGCTCGCCGTCATCGATCTCTGGCTCGCCGCTGTCAAGCTCTGCGCGATCGTGGTGCCGATCAACGTGCTCTATCGAGGGCGCGAGATCGGCCACATCGTCGCCGATGCACGGCCCCGCGCCGTGGTGACCACCGCCGATCGCCTCGCCGATTTCTCCGAGGCGGTGCCGGCGTGGGATGTGGACGTCCTCCTGCGCGACGCCGACGCGGCGCCGTCCGATCGTCCCGGCAGGCGGGCGGAGGCCTCGACCCCTCTCGCCCTCGTGTACACGTCGGGCACGACGGGCGCGGCCAAGGGCGCCGTGCTGACCCACGGCAACTTCGCCGCCAATGCGCTGGCGCTCCTCACCGCATGGGGCATCACGAGCAGGGACCGCTACCTGGCCGCGCTCCCGCTGTTCCACGTGCACGGGCTCGGTAATGGCGTGCAGTGCTGGCTGGCCAGCGGGTGCCACATGCGACTGGTGGAGCGCTTCGAGCACGACAAGGCGCTGGCCTGGTTGGAAGACTACAGGCCGACGCTCTTCTTCGGCGTGCCGACGATGTACGTGCGGCTGCTCGAGACGCCACCCGACCGTGCTCGTGCGATTGGCCAGGCCATGCGCCTGTTCGTATCCGGATCGGCGCCCTTGCCAGCGCAGGTGCTCGACGCCTTCGCCGATCGCTTCGGCCACGTCATCCTCGAGCGGTACGGGATGACGGAGACGCTCATGAATGTGAGCAATCCGCTCGTCGGCGAGCGGCGTGCCGGAACGGTGGGCCTGCCGATGCCGATGACGTCGGTCCGCCTGCTGGATGAGGCTGGCCAGCCCGTGCCCGACGGGGCCACCGGCGAGTTGTGGGTGCAAGGGCCCAATGTCTGCGACGGATACTGGCAGCGTCCCGACGCGACGGCCGCGGCGTTCGTCGACGGGTGGTTCCGCACCGGCGACCTCGGGACTCGCGCCGCCGATGGCTACATCACGTTGCAGGGTCGCCGCAGCGACCTGATCATCTCGGGCGGATTCAACATCTACCCGCGTGAAATCGAGGAAGTACTGGCGGGCATGACTGGCATCCGCGAGGCCGCCGTCGTGGGCGTGCCCGACCCCGTCAGGGGCGAAGTGCCCGTGGCCTACCTCGTCGCCGACGCGGACGTCGACTTGACCGCGCTGGAGGAGGCACTGCGGACGCAGATTGCCTCGTTCAAGGTGCCCCGCGGTTTCGTGCGGGTCGAGGCGCTGCCTCGCACGGCCCTCGGCAAGGTGCAGAAACACCTGCTTCCGGCCTGGACGCGATGAGCCCGGCCGCCCTGTCCGTCCTGGCGCTCCTGCTGGTGATGGCTGCGAGCTTCGGCACGCGGCTGAACGTGGGCGTGCTGGCTGTGGCGCTGGCGTGGGTCGTGGCGGTGTTTGGCGCGGGGTGGAAGCCAGACGCCGTGATGGCCGTGTTCCCGGCCTCGCTCTTCGTGACGCTGCTCGGCGTCACCCTGTTGTTCGGCGTGATGCAGGCCAACGGCACGATGGGGGCGCTGACGCAGCGCGCCCTGCACGCCTGCGGAACACGGGTCGGCTGGCTGCCCGCCCTGTTCTTCGGCCTCGCCTGCACGCTGAGCACGATGGGGCCGGGTGCCATTGCGGCCGTCGCGTTACTCGCCCCCGTCGGCATGGCCGCCGGCGCCCGCGCCGGGATCCCCGCGCTTCTCACGGCGCTGATGCTGGGCAACGGTGCGAACGCCGGCAACCTGTCGCCGTTCAGTGCCGTCGGCGTGATCGTGGCGGCGGGCATGGCCAAGGCCGGACTCACCGGCTACCACTGGCAGGTCTGGGCCGCGAACTTCGTGGCGCACGCGCTGGCGGCGCTGCTCGCGTGGGCGGTGTTCGGCGGGCCGGGTTTGATGCGCGAACGGTCCCGCGTGGAACTCGGGACCGTGGCGCCGTTGTCCCGCAGTCACTGGGTCACCCTCGCTGTCGGTACCGCGTGGGTCGCCGCCGTCGTGGTGTGGAAGGTCAACATCGGGCTGGCAGCCTTTGCCGCCGCGGCGATCCTGGTGGTCGGACGTGCAGGCGACGACGCAGCCATGCTCCGCCAGGTGCCGTGGGCCGTGATCGTGATGGTGTGCGGGGTGAGCGTGCTGATTGGCGTGCTCGAAGGCACGGGCGGGCTCGACCTGTTCAGCTCTGCGCTGGCAACGATCGCCACGCCCGCGACCGTGAACGGCATGATCGCGCTGATCACCGGCACCATCTCGACCTACAGTTCCACGTCGGGCGTGGTCTACCCGACGTTCCTGCCGACGGTGCCGGCGCTGGTGCAGAAGCTGGGCGGCGGCAATCCGCTCGAGATCGCGCTGAGCATCAACGTGGGCGCGGCCCTCGTGGACGTGTCGCCGCTGTCGACCATCGGGGCCCTCTGCGTTGCGGCGCTACCCGAGGGGCACGACGCGGCGCCCCTGTTCCGGCGCCTGCTCGTGTGGGGCCTGTCGATGACCGTCGCTGGCGCCGTGTTCTGCCAGTTCGCGATTCGCTTCTTCACCTGGTAGGCCGCCATCCATGGCGGCGCGGTCGGCCACCTTCGCGCCATGCGCGGCGGTGCCCAGTGACACCGCGTCCTGCCCGGTCAGATCGTGACGGACTTCTCGACGACGAAGATGTTGTTGTCGGTTTCCTGGATGAGGACCTCGACGGTGTAGGCCACGCCGTGTCCCGGGAACTTGTCGCGGATGTGCTGGACGACGTTGTCCCATACGTAGAGCGCGACGTTCTCCACGCTCGGTCCCTTGCCCTTCAGCAGCACGACGCCGTCGGGCTCGAACAGATCCGGATCGAGGAACGTGGCGTCCTGCTCGGTGACGAGCATCTTGTGATCGAGGAAGCGCATCACGGCCTTGAGGTCGCCGAAGTCGAGCGCCATGTCCAGCTCGTCGCGCGGGAAGGTCTCGCAGGCGACCGTGACGGTGCCGCGCCACGTGTGTCCGTGCACCCACTTGCACTTGCCTGGATAGCCGAGCTGCCGATGCCCCGTGTGGAAATGGGAGTGGACGATGATCTTTTCCATGGGAGTACGCGACCTGCGCGCAGACGACGGCGCTCCGAACATTCTACTCGCGGCCCGGGACTGCGCGCCTTCACCGAGGCGCTGACGCGCGACTGGCCCACCGAGCGGCATGCACGGTCAGCTGTCGCGTGTCGCCCGGGCGGGCATTGACGGTGTCCATCACGAGCATCAGCGCGTGGAGGCAATCGGTCGGCGCCTGCCCCGACGCGGGGGCGATCGGCCGGAACTCGACGAGTGGCAGTACGACCGTGCGCGGCGTCTCGTCGAGGAACAGGGAGTGTCGCCAGCGCAGGCCCTCGCCCGGTCGGGGCTCGCGGACCTGGATCGACAGCCGCGTCGGCGCCGAGGCCTCGAGGTGCAGGACCAGCCCCGTTGCGTCTGGCGGAATCGGCCCGAGGTCCGCGACGAGGGCTGCGAACTGGCTCACCCGCGAACCACCTGCCAGTTGCAGTGTTGCGCTCACGAGCGGATCGACGGGGGAGCTGCGCGCGACGCCGTGGCCCGGCCGCACGGCGAGCGCGTCCGATCGACGCGCGCCATCGCCTGCGGATGTGAGGGCTCCTGTCTCGATCGTCACGCCCGACGCCGGGTCGTGCTCGGCATGCCACCCACGCACATCGACGTCGACGTCATTGGCGTCCTCCGGCCGCTCATTCCCGGGTCCCGGCTCCCGGCGATTGGATCCCGACTGCCGGCTTGCGGTTGCCGCGTCGATCGCGAGGTTGTGTCCCCGCGCGGCGCTCACGGCCACTGGCAGCGCCGGCCATCCGCGTCGCGCGGGCAGCCACATCTCCGCGCGGTAGATGGCCGCGGGCTCCGACGCCGGTAGCGGGAGGCGCCACTCGCCGGGTGCCGCGTCACGGTACGGCACGCCGTTGCGCAAGAGTCTCACGCTGCCGTCCGGTGGCGTGTTGCCCTGTACGGTCAGGGTGGCCTCGCCATGGGCATCGGGTCCGGGCATCGCTGTCGCGACGGGTTCGATCAGCTCGAGCGACAGCCACGGCGTGCGGGCCATGCTGAACACGGCAGAGTAGGCGATGCGATGCCGAATCGCGTGGAGCACGGCGAGCGCATCGCGCGCGGCCTCGCCAGACGGGGCGCCGTCCAGCCATGGCACGACGAGGCCCATCGTCCCGAAACTGGTGTGGTAGGAGGGCAGTCGCGCCAGCGTCCATCCGCCGTCGAGCGGGTCCGTGTCGCGCCGCCATCCGATGCGAGCATGCGCATCGACGGCCGCGAGCGCCAACTGGGGCCTCCGGGTCGGCACGTCGCGCGTGGCGAACAGCGCCGGGGAGTAATGCGCGAGTCGCGACAGTGTTCCGGCCGGATTGAACGGGTAGCCCGGGATGCGTGCGATGACAGGCCACGGGCTCGCACGGCGCCATCCGGTGTCGGCGTTGATCCACTCGAAGCCGTCGGCGTCGGCCTCGTCGTCCCGCCAGGCGAGCGACTCGCGCGGCGAATCGGGATGCGCGAGGATGCCGAAGCCACCCAGGCGCCGGACATCCTCGACCACGGCGCGGCCGTCACCTGCCAGGGGGTAGGGCGACTGGGGCATGTCCAGCGCGACGTAGTGGCCGTCCTCGGTACTGATCTCGACCCCGTCGATGAGGAGCACGCCGGCCACGACGCGCGGGGCGGCTGGCGGGCGCGTCGCGTCGCCGTGGTCGGTGAGAATCACGAAGTCCAGCCCCGCCTCTGCCGCGGCGGCGGCCACCGCCTCCGCCGTGCCGCTGCCATCCGACAACGTGGTGTGCACGTGGTAGGCGCCCCGCCAGAGCCGGGGTTGGCGCGGCGCCGCAGCGAGGTCGCGCGGGCCCGCCGGCGTCGACAGGAAGGCCAGCACGCCCATGCCGATGACGCCGAGCCCCACCAGCCACCGTCCTCGCCGCCGCCCCCGGCCCATCATGGTTCGAGCATATCCGAACGCCGAACGCCGAACGCCGAACGCCGAACGCCGAACGCCGAACGCCGAACGCCGACAGGACGGCCGTCGACCGTCCAGACGCGGTACACGCACCCTGCGATACCCTGCGGGCGTGCGCCTCCTGCCAGGACTCGCCCTCATCGCGGTCGCCGCGGCCGTTGTCGCCCCACGAGGCCTGACGCAGGAACCCGCGGTGCGGGTCATCCCGCTCACCACGTCGGGCGCGCCCAACACCGCCGAGGTCTCCGTTGCGATCGACCCCACCAACCGCGACCACATCGTCGTGTCGGCCTACCAGCTGAATCGACCGGGCGGGACGCGTGTCAGCAACGTGCTGTTCGTGTCGCGCGACGGAGGGCAGACCTGGGCCGAGGAACTCTCGGCCAATCCCGAGCGCCGGAGCACGCAGGGCGACGACGCCGTCGTCTTCGGGGGCGACGGCACGCTGTTCCACAGTTACATCTCGTTCGATGGCTTGCGGGTGGCCCGCCCCCCGCTTGCGCGCAACGGGATCTTCGTCCGCCGCCGTGACCCGACGACCCGAGGCTGGGACGCGCCGGTGCCCGTGGTCGATCACCGCAATACCGTCGCGCCGTTCGAGGACAAGCCGTGGCCCGGCGTCGATCGCGGTGCCGGGTCTCCCGCACGCGGCAACCTGTACGTGGCCTGGACGCGCTTCGACGAATACGGCGCCCGTCGTCCGGACTGCCGGAGTGAGATCCATTTCTCCCGCTCCATCGACGGTGGTCGGACGTTTGCCGTTCCCTTACGCATCTCCGACAGGCAGGGGACCTGTCTCGACGACGACGACACGGTCGAAGGGGCGGTGCCGGCGGCGGGACCCGGGGGCGAGGTGTACGTCGCCTGGTCGGGGCCTGCAGGGCTGGTGATCGACCGCTCGGACGACGGGGGACAGACCTTCGGCGAGGATCGGCTCGTCACGGCAATCCCCGGCGGATGGGACATCGACGTCGCGGGTCTGTCGCGCGCGAACGGCATGCCGGTGACCGTGGTCGACGGGTCCACGGGGCCTCGTCGGGGCGTCGTGACCATCGCCTGGATCGATGCCCGCCATGGCGACCCCGACGTGTTCGTGTCCTCGTCGGCCGATCGCGGCGTGACATGGAGCACGCCCGTGCGCGTGAACGACGACGCCCGCGGCAACGGCCACGCGCAGTTCTTCGTCTGGCTGGCGCAGGACGACTCGACGGGGCACCTCCATGCCGTGTACCACGAGCGTCTGTCGGCGAGTGGCACGGACACACGTGTCCGGCTCGCGCGGAGCGAGGACGGCGGACAGACATGGCAGCACCCAACCGTTCCGCAGCCCGTATTCCAGACGATCGCCGACGTGCCCTTCGGCGACTACAACGGCATCGACGCGTCGCAGGGGCGGGTGGTGGCCGCGTTTCCGCACTTCGTCGAACCTCGGAAGGTCGGCGTGTCGGTCGCCATCGTGGACCGGTAACTGGGTAGGGGTGCGGCTTGCCTGGCCAACGGTCCCTACCGTTGCGGCTCCACGGTGTCGAGTTTCTTCAGGATTTCGGCCAGCGTCTGCAGCGAGGCGTCGCCCGTCGCGCCCGGATTGTTCAGCCACACGTCGGGTGCGTCCTGGGCCAGGATGTCCCGGAAGGCGCCGCCTGACTTGACGCTGTTGGGCGCGAACGTGGTGATGTCGAGGTCACCGGACCACTCGTCCCTGTGCTTGATCAGCAGCCAGGATCGCCCGTCGTCCTTCGCGCCCGCGCGCCCGCCCCAGCCACGCGTGCGCACGAGCACCCAGGACCCCTTCAGCTTGAAGCCGTCCAGGCGCATCTTCAGGTCGCCCTTGCGCAGCGCGGCGTCGACGTCGCCGGTCTCCGGCTCCCACGTGCCGACATCCCATAGCATGACCACCCCCGCGCCGTACCCCTCGGGGATGACCCCCTCGAAGTCACCGTACTCCATCGGGTGATCCTCGACGTGCATCGCGAGACGCTTGACGGATGGGTCCAGTGAAGGCCCCTTGGGGACGGCCCAGGAGAGCAGCACGCCGTCGTGCTCGAGGCGGAGGTCGTAGTGCAGCGCGCTCGCCAGGTGCTTCTGCACGCAGAAGAAACGCGCCGGGCCGGAGCGCGCAGCCGCCTTCGGGTCGCCAGCAGGCTCCGGCGTCCTGGTGAAGTCCCGCTTGCGTCGGTATTCGTCGAGGGCCATCACGCACTCCTGGGGCTGTCGGGTCGCACGGCTCAAGGCTACACTTGTCGCCGTGACTGCCTCACCCATTTCCGTACGGCCCGGCCTGCTGGCCGAGGCAATCGCCGACACCCTCGCGCAGTGGACATCCGAGGGGCGCGTGGCCCGGCTCTGGTCGAAGGACGCCTCGCTCTGGACGAGCAGCGGTGAGGAGAAGTGGCTCGGCTGGCTCGACATCATCGAGGCGCAGCGCGGGGAACTGGGTGCGCGCCGGGCCCTGGCCGAGGCCATTGCCCGCGACGGGATCACCGATGTCCTGCTGCTCGGCATGGGCGGATCGAGTCTGGGCCCCGAGGTGGTCGCCCTGGTGATCGGTGGCGCACCAGGCGCGCCGCGATTGCACGTGCTCGACTCCACGGACCCGGCGCAGGTCCGGCGGATCGACGAGGCCGTGGACCTGCGGACTACGCTCGTCGTGGTGGCGAGCAAGTCGGGCAGCACGCTCGAACCGAATGCCTTCCTCGCGTACTTCTTCGATCGCCTCCAGCAGGACGTCGGGCCGGAGCGCGCCGGGCAGCACGTCGTGGCCATCACGGACCCCGGGTCGCAGATGCAGCGAGTGGCGGAGCGCGACGGCTTCCGCGCGATCGTCTTCGGCGAACCCACAGTGGGCGGACGCTTCTCGGTGCTGTCGGCCTTTGGCACGGTGCCTGCCGCGCTGACAGGCGTGGACGTCGGGCGCCTGCTGGACGAAGCGGCCCAGATGGCCGACGCGTGCCGGATCGACGATGCCGCGGCCAATCCCGGCGTGGCGCTGGGCGTCGTGATCGGCGAGGCGGCGCGGGCGGGACGCGACAAGCTGACGATCGTCGCGTCGCCCGGCATCGCACCCCTCGGGGCGTGGCTCGAGCAGTTGGTCGCGGAGTCCACGGGGAAGAACGGCACGGCCGTGATTCCCGTGGATCTCGAACCTGAGGGGGTGGCAAGCTCGTACGGCCACGACCGCCTCTTCGTGTATCTCCGGCTGGCGTCGGCGCCGGACGAGGCGCACGACGAGTTCGTGGAGGCCCTGAACCGTGCCGGGCACCCTGTCGTGCGCATCGACGTCCGCGACCCGTACGCGCTCGGTCAGGAGTTCTTCCGCTGGGAGATCGCCACGGCCGTCGCGGGTGCCGTCCTCGGCATCAACCCGTTCGATCAGCCCGACGTCGAGGCGAGCAAGATCAAGACGCGCGCCCTGACCGACGCCTTCGAGCAGGATGGCGCGCTGCCGGCTGAAGCGCCGGTGGTGCTCGACGCCGATCTCGCGATCTTTGCCGACGAGGGCAACGTCCGCGCGCTGGGCGCCGTCGCGACGCCAGACGAGGCCATCGCGGCGCACCTGCGGCGGGTCGGCGGTGGGGATTACGTGGCGCTGCTGGCGTATGTCGACATGCACCCGGACCACGTGGCGGCGCTCCAGGAGATCCGCGCCGTCATCCGCGCCCAGTCCGGCGCCGCGACCTGCCTCGGCTTCGGGCCGCGCTTCCTCCACTCGACGGGGCAGGCCTACAAGGGCGGTCCCGACAGCGGCGTGTTCCTGCAGATCACCTGCGACGACGCCAACGACCTCCAGGTGCCAGGCCGTGCGTTCACCTTCGGCATCGTGAAGGCCGCGCAGGCGCGTGGCGACCTCGGCGTGCTCGAGGAGCGGGGCCGGCGCGCCCTGCGCGTGCACCTCGGCCCGGACGTCGCCGCGGGGCTGAGCGCGCTGCGCCGGGCCGTCGAGGGTGCGTATCAGTGATCGCGCCGGCGCTTGGCATGGCGGGGCGTGCGGCGATCGTGCCGGCCGATCCGGCCGTGTTCATCGGATTCGGGGCCTCGGGCGATCTCACGCGTCGCAAACTCGTCCCGGCGCTGATCAATCTGCGGCGGGCCGGTGCGCTGCCGACGGCGTTCGCGTTCGTTGCCGTCATCCGCCAGGCCGATGTCGGCCCGACGCTCGCCGACGACGTCCTGCGAGCGGCCGACGAGCATCTCGACGTGCCGATGACCGAGGAAGAGCGTGCGTTTTTCCACGGGCGCATGGGCGTGGTGGTGGGCGACGTCGAGCAGCCCGCGCTCTACGCCGACATCGCCGCCGCCGTGGCCGACCTGCAGGCCCGGTACGGCACCGGGGGCAATGCCCTGTTCTATCTGGCGACGCCGCCCCAGTTGTTCGCGCCAATCGCAGCGGGACTCGGCCGCGCCGGCCTGCTGGACGAGCAGGAGGCTGGCGGGTGGCGTCGCGCGATCGTCGAGAAGCCGTTCGGCCAGGATCTCGACTCGGCGAGGGCCTTGAACCAGGCCCTCGCGGCCGTGATGAGCGAGCGACAGATCTACCGGATCGATCATTACCTGGGCAAGGAGACCGTCCAGAACCTGATGATCTTCAGGTTCGCCAACACCATCCTCGAGCCGATCTGGAACAGGCGCTACGTCGACCACGTGCAGATCACCGTTGCCGAGTCCGACGGCATCGGCACGCGTGGCGGTTACTACGACAGGGCCGGCGCCCTGCGGGACATGGTGCAGAACCACCTGTTCATGCTCCTCGCGCTCACGGCGATGGAACCGCCGATTTCTTTCGACGCCGACGCGGTCCGCGACGAACGTCTCAAGGTGCTCCAGGCCATCACGCCATTCACACAGGCGATGGTGGAGCGGGACGTCGTTGCGGGCCAGTACGTGGCAGGTGCGGTGAAGGGCGTGGACGTTCGCGGATACCTGGACGAGGACAAGGTCGGCGCGTCCTCCACGACCGAGACCTTCCTGGCCATGCGGCTGCAGGTCGAGAACTGGCGGTGGGCCGGTGTCCCGTTCTACCTGCGGACCGGCAAGCGGCTCGCGCGTCGCGTGTCGGAGATCGCGGTCCACTTCCGGCAGCCGCCATTCATGATGTTTCGCGAGACCTCCGTGCGAACACTGAACTGCAACGTGCTGGTGATCCGCGTCCAGCCCGAGGAGGGCATCACGCTGCACGTCGACGCGAAGGTGCCAGGGCAGGTGCTGGATCTGCAGACCGTAGCGATGGATTTCAAGTACCACGAGGCCTTTCCGCAGGCCCCGTCCACGGGCTACGAAACGCTCCTGTACGATGCGCTCACCGGTGACCAGACGCTCTTCCATCGCGCGGACAGCACCGAACTGAGTTGGCGGGCGGTCATGCCCATCCTCGAGGCGCTTCCGTCGCAGGGCCGGCCCGCGTGCTATGACGCGGGCTCCTGGGGCCCCGAAGACGCACACGAACTGATCGAGCGCGACGGGCGCACCTGGCGACGACCGTGACCGCCGCTGCGATGGCGCGCGGCGCCGTGATTCGACTCGCGTCCACGCCCGCCTCGCTGGCCGAGGCCGCCGCCAGTGAGGTGCTCGCCCTGCTGGAAAGCGCGATGGCCTGGCGTGGGGAAGCCCACCTGGCGGTCGCGGGCGGGCGCACGCCCGCGGACCTGCACCGCGCGCTGGCGTCGCGGCCGTTCGACGGCTGGTCGCACGTGCACGTCTGGTTCGGCGACGAACGCGCCGTGCCGCCGGATCACGCCGACAGCAACTACCGCATGGCCCGCGAGACACTGCTCGACGCCGTCCCGATCCCCCCCGGCCACGTGCACCGCATGGAAGGCGAGTTGCCACCCGCGACAGCGGCTGCGGCATACGATGCGGCGTTGCGCGCGCTGGCCGACAGGCAGGAGCGACCCGCGCCCACGTTCGACGTGCTGCTGCTCGGCATGGGGGGCGATGCGCACACAGCGTCGCTCTTTTCATCGAGTCCGCTGCTCACGCCGCAGGCACTCGCGAATGTGGCGAACCTCGAGGAGCGGGCGGTTCAGGTCGGCCCGTTCGCCGCGGCCGTGTACGTCGCGTCCCTGGACACGTGGAGGCTGACGATTACGCCGGCGACCATACACGCCGCACGCGCGGTGTTTGCAATCGTCGCCGGGGTCGACAAGCATGCCGCGCTGCGCCGGGTCCTCTGCGAGTCGCCAGCGCCAGCCGACGCGCCCGCCACGCTCCTGCACGACCTGCCTGGTGACGTGGCCTGGTTCGTCGATCGCGCCGCCCTCTTCGGCCCCGCGACCAACGCAGTCGGTGACGGGCCGCCCGACGCCCGCGGCGACGGATCGCCGAACGCCCGCGGTTACGGATCGCCGACCGGCACCCATACGTAGCGGCCGGACTTGTCCGGCCGTCGCGGCGGGATCTGCGGGCTGGTCCGCGGGACAAGTCCCGCGGCTACGGATTGCTGACATCCGCGGGATAAGTCCCGCGGCGACGGATCGACAAACGCCCCGCGGTTACGTCTCGCCGGCCACCTGCGGCGACGGGTCGCCGACCGGCCGCGGTTACGGATCGCCGACCGGCACCCGTACGTAGCGGCCGGACTTGTCCGGCCGTCGCGGCGGGATCGGCGGGCTGGTCCGCGGGACAAGTCCCGCGGCTACGGATCGCTGACATCCGCGGGACAAGTCCCGCGGCTACGGATTGCTGACATCCGCGGGATAAGTCCCGCGGCTACGGATTGCTGACATCCGCGGGATAAGTCCCGCGGCGACGTATCGACAAACGCCCCGCGGTTACGTCTCGCCGGCCGCCTGCGGCGACGGGTCGCCGACCGGCCGCGGTTACGGATCGCCGACCGGCACCCGTACGTAGCGGCCGGACTTGTCCGGCCGTCGCGGCGGGATCGGCGGGCTGGTCCGCGGGACAAGTCCCGCGGCTACGGATCGCTGACATCCGCGGGACAAGTCCCGCGGCTACGGATTGCTGACATCCGCGGGACAAGTGCCGCGGCGACGTATCGACAAACGCCCCGCGGTTACGTCTCACCGGCCGCCCGCGGTTACGGATTGGCGAGGACCGGAGTCAGGCGAGCGTGACGATCTCCACGTCGGCCGTGCCTGGCGCGAGGGTGAGGCGTGCCACGCTCGGCACCACGTCGAAGCGCTTCGGCCCTGCGGCGCCGGGGTTGACGACCAGCCTGCCGCCGGCACGATGCACGAGCGCGCGATGCGTGTGCCCGAACACCACGATGTCGGCGTCCGGATAGCGGTGCAGCAGGATGGCCGGTTCCGGTCGGCGCACCTCGTGCCCGTGACTCACGTGGATGCGCCATCCTTCCACGGACAGCCATCGGTGGGCATCGAGGTCCGGGGACCACGGGTCGTCCACGTTGCCGTAGACGGCCTGGACCGGCGCCACGGCGGCCAACTCGATCAGGATGTCCCGGCTCCCGACGTCGCCTGCGTGCAAAATCAACGCGACACCTTCAAGCGCGTCGACGGCCGATGCCCGCAGGAGTCCATGCGTATCGGAAATCAGCCCGACGACAATCGGCATGGCTCTTGTATTGTAACGATTGGTGCACATGGCCACCCAGCCTCGCGCTATCGGCATCGTCACGCCCGTTCATGGACGCTACCTCGTGCGTATTCCGGAGTCGTCCCTCGGGCCCATCCGGAATGCGCCCATGGTGGTCGGCTTCCACGGATACGCCGAGTCGGCCGAGACGCATCTCGCGCGGCTCGAGGCCATTCCCGAACTGTCCGACTGGGCGCTCGTCAGTATCCAGGGGCTCAACCGCTTCTATGGTCGGGGGGGGCAGGTCGTGGCCAACTGGATGACGTCACAAGATCGCGAGGAGGCGATCGAGGACAACCTGCGGTACGTCCGCAGCGTTGTCACCGAAGCCATTCACCAGAATGGCGAGCCGAGGGCGCTCGTGTACCAGGGATACTCGCAGGGGGTCGCGATGGCGTGGCGCGCAGCCATTCTCGGCGCACGCCGTGCAGACGGCCTTGCCGTGTTCGGAGGAGACGTGCCGCCGGAGTTGGGCGTCCGGCCCCTCACGCAGTGCCCGCCAGTGCTCCTCGGTCGCGGGAAGGACGACACGCGGTACACGGCGGAGCAGTTCCACGCCGACCTCGAGATGCTGGCCGCGCGCTACGTGGCTGTCGAGCCCTCGGAGGTGCCGGGCGGACACGCGTGGAGTACCGCCGCCGGAAGGGACGTCGGGCAGTTCGTCACGCGCCTCATGAACCCGTCGGCACCCTGAGGCCTCAATCACCAGGCATCAAGCCTCAAGCATCACTCATACCTGAGCGCCTCGACCGGATCCAGTCGGGCGGCTCGACGCGCAGGGAGATAGCCGGCCAGGACGCCCGTGAGCAGGGACATACCGAGGCCGGCAGCGACAGCCCACGCGGGAGGCACGGCAGAGAAGCCAGTGACCACCAGCGAGGCGATCAACCCCAGGACAACGGCCAGCAGTACACCCGCGATGCCACCGACCCCCGACAGCACCGCGGCTTCCACGAGGAACTGCTGCAAGACCGCCGACCGTGGTGCGCCGAGTGCGAGCCGCACGCCGATTTCGCGTGTTCGCTCCGTCACCGCGATCACCATGACGTTGGCGATGCCGATGCCACCGATCAGCAGGCTGACCGCCGCCAGCGCGATGGTCACGGCCCCGATCGCCGCGCTGACCTGGTCGAAGGTGCGGATGATCTGATCGGCCGATGACAGGTTGAAGTCGTCGGGGGCAGCCGGGCCCAGGCCGCGCAGGCGGCGCAGGATGAAGGCCGCCTCGTCGCGCGCCTGCTCGCGCAGACCCGGCCTGGCGCGGATGTACAGCACGGTGCGGTCGGCACCGGGATAACGTCGCTTGACGGTGCCGGTCGGCAAGGCAAGCACCGAATCCTGGCGGTTCTCACCGAAGAACCCGCCCTTGCGCGGCGCGATCTCGCCGACGACGGTGTAGGTGTCGCCCGAGAGCAGCAGCGTGCGGCCGACGGCCGTGCGGCCGCCGAAGAGCGCGCGCGAGAGGCTGGCGCCGATCACGCAGACGCGGGCACCAGACCGGTCCTCCAGGTCGGTGAATGGCCGCCCGGCGGCGAACTCCGCGCCGATCACGTCGTACAGGTTCGGCGACGCGCCCTCGACGAGCACGGTATCCGCCTCGGCGCCGCCGGCCCTCGCCACGAGCGGGCGCCCGTCGACGACCGTCGGCACGATCATCTGGACGGCCACCTCGCGAACGGACGTCCCGAGGCGCGCAATCACCGGCGCGAAGTCGGGTTCGAGGGGCCTGCGCTGTGCTTCGCGCTCCGACGCAGCCGCATACGGGTCGCCGGTCAGGTGGAACGCGAAGATGTTCTCGGTGCCCAGTTCCCGGAAGAGCAGGGCGACCTGGTTGCGCACGTTGGCGAGGACGCTGGCCACGAGCACCACGGTCACGATACCGATCACGATGCCGACGCTCGCGAGCACGGATCGCGACAGGTTCATGCGGATCGATCCGAACGCGAGGGCCACGACCTCTCGCCAGACGCGCATCCGACCGCGCCAGCCGATGGAGTGCCGCCCGGTCATTCCTGTCGCAGGGCCTCGATGGGATCGATCCGTGCTGCCAGTCGCGCGGGATACCAGCCGGCAACGACGCCGGCCCCACCAGCGGCGAGCAGACTCCAGGCCGCGGTCGTCCACCGCACGGGCAGGTCGAAGCCGGAGAGACGGCCGGCGACCGTCAACAGCCCCCAGGCCGCCAGCACGCCGAGCGCGCCGCCGATGATCGCCGTCAGCGCGGCTTCGGCGATCACTTCGGCCGTGACCTCTCGTCGGGTGGCACCCAGAGCGCGGCGGATGCCGATCTCCCGGGTGCGCTGCGCGACCGACACGAGAACCGTGTTGGTGACCACGACGACGGCGGCCAGCAAGGCCATCAACGCGATGGGCAGCGCTGCCGCCCCAATCCGATCGGACAGGCGCAGGACGAACGTACGCGCGGCCTCGGGCGACAGGATGTCGAAGGTATCCGGCCGGCCAGGCGCGAGTTGGCGTCGGGCCCGCATGCCGGCGCGCGCGGCGCCTTCGGCCTCCTCGAACGAGACGACGCGGCCGGTCGCGAAGATCTGCACCGTGGCGGGCGCGCCGAACGTGCGCTCGAACGCCGTGAGCGGGATGTAGACGTACCGGTCCAGCGAGACGCCGCCACCCGTCCCCTGGGCGCGCACGAGCCCGATGACGCGGAAGCCTCTTCCGCCCATCCGGATGGTCTGGCCGAGCGGGTCGGACGCGGGGAAGAGCGTGGTAGCCACTTCCGCGCCGATGACCGCCACCTGCGACGCCTGCTGGTCCTCGGCGGGCACGAAGAACCGGCCCTCGCCGATGTCGAGATCGCGAATGCGGGACAGGTCCGACGAGGTCCCGTTGACGTTGGCGCCCTCGTAGCGCCGGCCGCCAGCGGTCACGTCGGCACTCCGCTGCGTCGTTGGCGCCACCAACAGCGTGTCGCCGGCCACCCGCTCGAGGAACCGGGCATCCGAGCGCCTGATGGCCGGATTGCGTCGGAGCCTGTCGGCGAGTTCCTGCCGACTCAGTTGGCCCGCCACGACTTGCGCCACGACGAACGTGTCGCTGCCAACGGTGCGCGCGCCCACGGCGAGCGCGTACGCCTGCACGCCTTCGAGCCCCGCCGTCACGAGCAGCATGGTCGCCACCGCTGCCGCAACGGCCAGGGCAGCCAGCGAGGACCGCAGCACGTGGCCTCGCGCGGTGGAGGCGGCCTGCGAGAGCGCACTGCGCAGGCGAGCGAGCGGACGGGTGGCGGTCACGTGACGGATCTGACGCCCGGACTGGGCATCCCGGTGCATCATCATGGCGGAGAATGCGCGATCAGGGACACTCTCGTCTCGCCGCGCGTCAAAAACCGGCGATGCGTCGACGTGTTGTGGGAATCGGAGCGGTGCTCCTCGGTCTCGCGGTGGTGGCGGTTGTTGTCGCCAGGCGAGGTCCGTCGGGTGTCGAAGTGGACACGACGGCGGTCGTCCGCCGCGAGCGGTTGCAGGCGTATGTCACCGCTTCCGGGGAAATCGTCGCCGACCGGTTCGCCGACATCGGGTCGAGCGTCATGGGTCGGATCGAGGAACTTCGCGTGAAGGAGGGCGACAAGGTGCGGGCAGGGCAGGTCCTCGCTCGCCTGGACCCGGTCCAGGCCCGCAGTCAGCGCGACGCGGCCTCCGCGCAGGTGCAGGCCCTCGGGGCCGAGCAGGTGGCCGCACGCGAGCAGGTACGCGTGGCCCAGGCCGAGGCCCAGGCGGCGCGGGCCAGAGTGGCCGAGGCCGATGCCAACCTGCGTCGCGTCGACGCCCTGTTCACGGAACGTCTCGTCTCCGCCGCCGAGCGCGACGCGGCGGTGGCCGCGGCCGACGGCGCGCGTGCGCAGCTGCAGGCGGCCCAGGCTGCCGTCTCGCGGGCCGACGAGAACATCCGCTCGGCAGAGCGGCGGCAGCAGCAGGCGCGCGCCCAGGCTGCGGGGGCCGGCGACCTGCTCGCCAAGACCGAGATCACGTCGCCCATCGACGGCGTGGTGTCGCGCCTGCAGGTGCGTCAGGGTGAGATGGTCGTGATTGGCATCCAGAACCAGCCGGGCACCACGCTCATGACGATTTCCGACCTGCGCGACGTCAACGCGGAGATCAAGGTCGCCGAGGCCGACGTCATGCGGCTGGCCGTGGGGCAGGTCGCCACCGTCACGCTGGACGCGGTGCCTGGCCGGACGTTCGCGGGCAAGGTGATCGAGATCGGCACGGGCGCGTTGCCACCCCCGGCTGGCGCCGCGGCGACGGCCGCCGCCCGGGAGTTTCGCGTCGTCGTCCGGATCACCGACGCCGACACGGGGCTCCGGCCGGGCCTGACATGCGATGCCGAGATCCTGACCGACGAGCGCCCCAATGCGACCGTCGTGCCCCTGCAGGCCGTGGTGCTGCGCGCCGCCCCGGGCAGCGACCAGGACAAGACGGGGGTGTACGTGGTGCGCGACAACGTCGCCCGTTTCGTTCCGGTCACCACGGGCATCATCGGGGGCCTGCTGATCGAGGTCGCTGGCGTCGAACCGGGCACGCCCGTCGTGTCGGGCCCGTTCCAGGTCCTGCGCACGCTGAAGGACGGCGATCCCGTTCGATCCGAGGCCAGGTAGGGCGCGGTTGCCCCTTCGACTTCGCTCAGGGCGAGCGACCGCGCCGCTATGGGCAGCGGCCGGGTGGGACACCCGGCCCTACCTGCACAATTCGATCATCCCGAATTTCGCAGCCCGGCCGTGATGCCGGCTATGGTGCGCACGAGCGGGCGCGCCGCCTCGGCGTCGCCGTTGCGATGGGCGCGCAGCAACTCCACCTGCATCGCGTGGATCGGATTCACGTACGGATTGCGGAGGCGGATGGTCCGCTGGACCACCGGATGCCTGTCGAGCAGGTGATCGGCTTCCACGATCTGGAGGACGACGTCGGTGGTGCGCGCGTGCTCGTCGGCGATCGTGGCGAAGTGTCCGTCGGGGTCGGCGTGGTCCGGAACGAGCTCGAGATAGGCGCGCGCGATCTCGAGCGTCGACTTGGCCAGCGTCATCTCGAGGTTCTCCACGATGGAGCGGAAGAACGGCCAGTCGCGGTAGAGGCGCCGTACCGCTGCGAGCCCGTCGGCGGTCTCGATGAGCGGCGCCAGTCCGCTTCCGCACCCGAACCACGCTGGCAGCAGCGAACGGTTCTGCGTCCAGGAGAACACCCACGGGATCGCGCGCAGCGACTGCAGGTACTCGGCATCGGCCGAGGCGCGGCGCGCCGGCCGCGATCCGATCTCCAGCAGCGTCAGTTCATCGACAGGTGTGAACGACCGGAAGAACGGCACGAACTTCGGGTTGTGCCACACGAAGGTACGGAACGCATCTTCGGAGAGCCGTGCCGCCTGCGACATCACTTCGCGCCCCTCTGCAGGCGCGCTCGAGCCCACGACGTTCGGGAAGACCGACAGCAGGGTCGCGGAGAGCGCCGCCTCGAGGTTGCGGTAGGCGAGGCCGGGCAGGCCGTACTTGAACGAGATCGTCTCGCCCTGCTCGGTCAGCTTGAGGCGGCCGCGCGTGTGGCCGCCAGGCTGCGCGAGGATCGCGGCGTGCGTCGGCCCTCCGCCGCGCCCGGTGCTGCCTCCACGGCCGTGGAAGATCGTGAGTTCGATGCGATGCCGCGCCGCGACCGCCGCGAGGTCTTCCTGCGCCCTGTAGATCTCCCACTGCGCCGCCAGGTACCCGCCGTCCTTGGCCGAATCCGAATAGCCGACCATCACTTCCATGCGTCGGCGCCTGGCGTCCAGGACCCGGGAGAACTCCGGCGTCGTCACGAGGGCCTCGACGATCGGACCGGCGCGCTGCAGATCCTCGATCGACTCGAAGAGCGGCACCACCGATAGCGTCAATCCCGCGTCGCGTGCCATCCCGACCGCGGCGATCACGGGCTCGGGTCCCGTCGTGCCAGACAGGATGAGGGTGTCGCAGGCGGCCGGTCCGTGCTGCCGGTGCAGGTCGGCGACGACCTGCAGGGTCTCGCGGACGCGGTCGGCCTGGGCGGTCAGGTCGCGGGCGTGGACGCGGACGTCCAGCTTCGCGACATGGAAGCCGAACAGCTCCACGCGGCGCCGGAGCGACGCGAGCCGGCCGTTGGCGATCCGCTCGCCGCGATGGGCGCGCAGGGAGGCGTCGACCACCTGCAGGTCGGCCACGAACTCGTGGACGTGCCCGTAGCCGCCGGGCTGGTCCTCGGCGGTGCGCAGCAGCCGCCGGTGCATCAGCCACAACTTGCGCCTGTACGGCTCGTCGTCGGCCGAGGCATTGATGTCGCCCCCGCCGAGGCCCGCCAGCCGCTGCTCGTCGGCGTCGATCGAGGTCAGCAGCGCTTCGTTCACGTCGACGAGGGCGCGCGATACGCCCATGGTGCGGGCCATGTCGTGCACTTCGGCCGCGTAGCGCCGCAGCACGAGTTCGCGCGCGCGCTGCGCCGCCGCGCGCAGCGTGGCGGGGCCCGCGTTGGGGTTGCCGTCCTGGTCGCCGCCAATCCAGCTGCCGAAGCGCAGCGGCAGGGGCGCACCGGGGATGCGGCGGCGATAGTCGCCGACGAGCGCGGGCGCCACGTCGAACAGGCTCTGCTCGAAGAACCAGAGCCCATGGCGGATTTCGTCCACCACGCGGGGCCGCTTCGTGCGCGTCTCGTCGGTCTGCCAGAGGGTCGTGATCTGCTCGGCGAGTGCGTCCTCGACGTCGCGCTTGCCGGGATCGGACAGCTGCGGGTCGTCGAGCCGATGGAGCAACTCGCTGATCTGCAACTGCGCCGTCAGCACGGTCCGCCGCGTGGCTTCGGTGGGATGGGCCGTGAGGACGAGTTCGAGCGAGATGCGCCGCGCCGCGTCGCGCAACTGGGCGCTGGTCACCCCCGCGGCCTCGAGTGTCCGGAATGCGGCGTCCAGTGACTCCGCGGCCACACGCCGCTCGACGGCGTACTGGCGCCGGCGCCTGATGCGGTGGTGCTGTTCGGCGAGGTTCGCGAGCTGGAAATACAGTGAGAACGCACGCACCAGCCGGCCCTGCTCGTCCACAGGCAGCGCCGAGACGATGGATCGGACGGACTGGAAGTCGCCGCCCCGTGAGGTCTGTCGGACGCGCTCCTCGACATCGAAGAGCGATTGGCCTTCCTGCTCCCTGATGACGTATCCCAGCAACGCGCCGAGCAGGCGGACATCGCGTCGAAGGGGGCCCTGGGAGTCGGGCGCAGGCGGGGGCGACACGGGCATGCGCTCATTCTAGGCCGCGACACCCGCTGACCTGTGCTATTTCTGTCGCCCATGTCACGGACGCGCACGGGAATCTCACGGCACGCGCCAGCCGGGGCGAAGGAGTCCGCATGAGCGGCAGCGCGCAGTCGGGTACGTCCGAGTCGTCGATTCCCGCGTTCGGGGAGGTCCTCGGGCATCCACGTCCGTTGTGGATGCTCTTCATGACCGAGTTCTGGGAGCGGTTCGCCTTCTACGGCATCCGGTGGGCCCTGGTCCTCTACATCGTCGCCCAGTTCCATGCGGGCAGCGCCTCGGGAGAGGAGCCTGCCAGCCGGACGTATGGCGCCTATCTCGCGCTCGTGTACGCCGCCGCCATCTTCGGCGGGTACGTCGCCGACAAGGTCCTCGGCTACCAGCGGTCGATCCTGCTCGGCGCCGTGATCATGGCCGCGGGGCTCTTTGCCATTGCCGTGCCCGATGCACGCATCTTCGAGTTCGGCCTCGCCACGATCATCGTCGGCAACGGGCTGTTCAAGCCCAATATCTCGACGATGGTCGGCAAGCTCTACACGCAGGCCGACCAGCGGCGTGACTCGGGCTTCACGATCTTCTACATGGGCATCAACGCCGGCGCGTTCCTGGCGCCGATCCTCACCGGCTGGCTGGCCGAGCAGGTGTTCGGGACGACCGCGATGCCGGCCTACAAGTACGTCTTCATCGCGTCGGGCCTCGGCATGCTCGTCAGCCTCGTCTGGTTCTGGTTCGGCCGGACGCAACTGCAGGGCATCGGCGCGCCGATTGCCGGTCGCGAAAGCGGACACTCGGTGGTCTATGTCGCCATCGGCTGCCTGCTGGCGATACCGGTCACGTGGTTCCTGCTTGCGCAGCTGGGTGCCACGACACTGCAGTACGTGCTCACGGCGATGTTCGTCGGCCTGTGCACGTTGCTGCTCGCCGAGGGTGTCCGCGGCGGCCCCATCGCGCGCGACAAGGCGATCGCGATGCTGATCATCTTCGCCTTCAACGTGATGTTCTGGATGTTCTTCGAGCAGGCGGGCAGTTCGTTCACCTTCCTGGCCGACAAGATCGTCAACAGGCAGTTCGGCGACTGGACGTTCCCCGTGGCCTGGTTCCAGTCGGTCAACTCGGTGGCCATCATCGCGTTTGCACCGGTCATCGCCTGGATCTGGGTGCGCCTTGGTTCGTGGAATCCATCCATCCCGCGCAAGTTCGGCCTGGGCCTGGTCTTCAACGGCTTCGCGTTCCTGCTGCTGATGTTCGCGCTGTCCAGCCTCGTGAACGTCGAGGGCAAGATCCCGTTCTGGACGCTCGTGATGGTCTACGTCATCCAGTCGGTGGGGGAGTTGTGCCTGTCGCCGATCGGCTTGTCCATGGTCACCAAGCTCGCGCCAGTGCGCCTCGTGGGCTTCGGCATGGGCGGCTGGTTCCTCTCGACGGGCATCGGCAACAACCTGTCGGGCATCTTCGCGGGCTACGTCAGCGGCGAGAGCGGGATGACCACGGCGTCAGCGCTGGGTGGTTACACGTTCGGCTTCTGGGCGTTGATGATCGCGGGCGGTCTGCTGCTGCTCGTATCGCCGCTGCTGAACAAGCTGATGCACGGGGTCAAGTGACGCATGGCGCGTTGCGCATGACGCATGACCCGGGTAGCGGGCAACGGGTAGCGGGCAACGGGTAGCGCAACGGGTATCGGGTATCGGGTAGCGGGTACCGGGTAGCGGGTACCGGGAGTAGCGGGTATCGGGTGCAGCCGCCGGACTTGTCCGGCGGGAATCGACGGCCGACGGGCGGCGTCTAACGAAGGGTTTGAGATTTTTCAGGGCTCGCGGAGTGTGCGGGCTGGAGTGAGTGGATGCCGAATCTGACGATCGAGGGATACGGGACGTACGAGGTGCCGGCGGGGCAGCGGTTGGTGCTCGCCATCGAGCAGCAGGGCGTGGATATCCTGCACGCGTGCGGCGGCAATGCGCGGTGCACGACGTGTCGCGTGGAGTTCGTGACGGGCGAGCCCGCCGCGATGACCCGCGCCGAGAAGGAGAAGCTCGAACAGCGTGGGCTGACGGGCGTGCGCCTGTCGTGCCAGATCACCTGCGATCACGACATGGCCGTCCGGCCGATCAGTCGTCTCGAGGGCTCGGGCCGCGCCGACGCCGGACCGCCGCCGGAGGCGACGATTCAGCCGCCGCCTGAGTGGGTGACGCACAGCGCATGACGGACGGCGCATGGCGCCGGATCAGGGCTCGCGGTCTCGATGGTCGGAGGCCCGGGCCCGTCTCGCGGTCGCGGAGACGATGCGCCCGACCGTCGCGGCTTCGGCCTGCAAGTCTGCGAGGTCGACGTCGCTGAGCAGGTGCGACTCGTCGTTCAGGCGCAACCAGGACTGCGCCTCGCGACTCCTGCATTGCGATTCACACCTTGGCGACGAAGCCCGCTTTCGATTGGGTGCCGCGTGCCTCGGCCAGATCTGAGCCGATCGAAGGGGACGCCGATTGGCGCTCACGACATGCTGATCGCCGCCCACGCGCGAGCGCTCGACGCCGTGTGCGTCACCGACAACGTGGCCGAGTTCAGGCGCGAACCCTCACTGAGGGTCGAGAACTGGTTGCGGTAGGCGCGATCGACACCCAGCCGTCTGCGCACGTCGGTTCCAAGACGCAGAAGACCAGTGCGGCCGACCTGACGATCCGCCGCGAGCGGTTCAGGGGCCTGGAGCATTCGAGGCAGCAGGATGGCAGAGAACGATCGCCGCCCGAGGGCTCAAGCAGGCCGAGGCACGGAGCTCGCCCTCGGCGGGCCTATGGCCCCGCCATCGCGTCGGCGACGCTGGTCACGCCAGGGGAAGGCGGGCGGTTCGTCCTGTGTTCATGCTTCGCCCAGGCGGTGCAGGACTGGCTGAATGAGAGCATCTCGACGGCCGGGGTCCATCACCGCAGGAGCCACCCCATCTGGATATCCGACGTCTCTGGCGGCAGGCTGAACACCATGCCTTCAACCCCCATGGTGATGGGCCCCGGGAAGATGTCCCTCGAGTCTCCCAGGAAGGCCGAGTGGAGGATTCGCATCGGGACCGGGGGAAGAAAGTGATGAAACACCACGTGCCGCACATGCGCGTCGCGTGCGATGCGGGCCACCTCCTCCGGGAACGTGTGGTAGGTGAGGATGTCCGAGGATAGTTGGGCCACGTTCGGCTGCCCGCTCCTCAGGCCAGCGTCGTGGATGATCTGCAGCATCTCCGGCTGCAGTGCCTCATGCAGCAGGAGGTCCGCTCCCTGGGTCTGGCGACGAAGGGATTCACTCGGGAGGGTGTCCCCGCTGATGACCACCGAACGGCCTTTGTAGTCGAAGCGATACCCGAACGCCGGCTCGACGGGGCGGTGGTCGACGAGGAACGCCGTCACCTTGAGGCTCGGTGCCTGGAAGACCACCGCGGCACCGTGGGCATCGAGCGACGTGACGGTTTCGGCAATGCCACCAGCCCCTCCCGGCGCGGCGATGGTGGGCGGGTGATGAGCGATACGGAAGCCGGTGTCGATGGCGTAGGCCAGGTTGAAGCCCTCTACCACCTTCTGGACTCCCTCCGGACCGACCACTTTCAACGGTGCCGTGCGAGCGCCTCTCGTCCACGCCTTCAGCATCAACTCGCCGAGCCCCCCGATGTGGTCCGAGTGCACGTGGGTGAGAAACACGGCCTGGATGTCGCCGAGGGGAAGCCGCATCAGCTCGAGGGCCTTGGTGCTTCCCGGCCCGGCGTCGACGATGAAGAGGTGCTTTCCCGCCAACACGAAGGAGCTGCCACCGTGGCGTCGCTGCTCCGGCAGAGGGGCGCCGGTCCCTGCCAGTCCGAGGTGGAGGCCATCCGGCAGGCCCTTCAGCCCGTTGATCCCCAGTTGGGAGTTCGTCGCCGCGGTGAGAAGACGCAACCCGATCTGCCGCTGGCCCTGAAACGCCCCTACCACGAAGACCGCGACGACCCCGAGCGTGATGGCAACGCGCCGCCGGAACGTGGCCGCGTCGACAGCTCGCCGGTCATGAGTATCCCGTCGGATTGACGAAGCGCGCATCGACAGGGCCAGCACGGACAGGAACAGCAGCTCGCCCACCAGGGCGCCAGTGGTGACCACAGGCAGATCGTCGACGACAACGCTGGTCAGCCTGCCCAGCACGATGAGGGCCAGGAAGACGATGGGCACCAGCATCAGGGTTCGGTGGCGGGTCAGCGTGCCGACCAGTGTGAAGAGACCCATCCCGATGAAGAGCCCGCCGAAGTCGCCCCGCAGGGAATTGATGCCCACGGCGCGAGCGGGCTCGGCCGCAAGAATGCTCGTGGCAAGGAGCTCGGGCATGACCAGAAAGCCGAGACCCATGAGCACGAGGAAGACGCCGACTGCCCCCGCAAGCCACCGCAGCGCAACTTCCACTCGAGGCACTCCGAGGACGGCGTTCATCGGCGGGTCCCTCCCGCCACCTTCATCATCAGGTTGGCCACCTCGGCCCCGGCGTTCTGATTCTGGCCAGTCACCAGGCGGCCGTCCACGACCACGTGGTTGGCGAAGAAGTCCCTGAACGCGGTGGCGCTTTCGAAGACTGCGTCGGCGGCCCGCAGCTCACGCTCGGGGTGCATGGGGGTGATGGAGATGCCGAGCTCCTCGACCTGCTTGTTCGTCACGGCCGTGAGGCGCCGGCCCTTGACGAGGGGCTGGCCGATCTCATCAACGGCCTGCAGCATGCCGAGGGGTCCGTGACAGACACCGCCGATGACCTTGCCAGCTGCCCAGGCCTCGCTCATCTTCCTTCCCAGCACCGGCGACTGGCCGAGGTCGTAGGCGGCACCCCAGCCACCAGCCAGGAAGATGATGTCGTATTGCGTGATGTCGAGGTCGTCGATCCGCAGTGAGTTGGCGACCTTCTTCTGGAGCAACGGATCCGCGAGGTAGCGGTCGTCCGACGGCGCCCTGATCATGCGCCCGAGAGTCATCGGATCGATCGGGATCTCGCCGCCCCTGATGCTGGCCACGTCCACGTTCATGCGACCGTCGCGGAACTCGTAATAGGGCATCGTCACCTCGGATGCCGCCACCCCGGTCTTGTCTCCGCCATCGCCCAGCCGGTCGTGGCTGGTGGTGATGATCAGCGCTCTTCCCTCAGGGAGCAGGTAGCGCTGTCCGGTGTAGTCCTGGTGCAAGCCAAGGCCCTGCAGCAGCCAAGGGAAGCCGATGACGACCACGATGCCGGCCACGACCAGGACGCCGACGATCGTCGCTACCTTCTTCTTGGTCACTCTTTTCGTCATCCTGCGCTGCTCTCTTCTATCTCCCCCGAGGGGCTATTTCGGGGGGGCCTTGTCAGCGGGACCGGTCCCCTTGCGTCGGTAGGTCGCCTGGAAGCCGAGAGGTCCTGGCAGGCGCTCCCCGCTCAGGCGAACGGAGAGCGTGAGCCGCTGGCGATCAGGGGAGAGCGTGTACGTGGTCTCGCGTTTGCCATCTTCACGCTCGCTCACGACGATGAGCCGTTGTCCATCGAACCGGGCCGACATGTCTCCGCGTCGTCGGTCACGCTCGATCGTGACTGGCCTGGCGCCGAGACGAAGCGAGACCCTTTCCTCGCCGCTGGACAGCTGGAGACGCTCTCCCTCAACTCCGAGCTCCAGCTCCGGGGCAGGGGTCGTTCGTTCTGTCAGACGCTGGCGAGCGGTTCCTCGAACGAATACCGACAGTCGATTGACCGTCGTCTCAATCGCCTTGCGGCGCTCCTCCTCTTCTTCGCGGTCACCTGCATGCACCCACACTCCATTGAAGAAGGCAGCCTGACTCGGCGGAGTGTCCTGCGCCTCGACCGACGTTGCTGCGACCGTGAACGTCAACGCCAACGCCAGGCTCATGCGTGTCATCTGCGTCGCGCCTCCCAGTCGTGTCTCGGGCTTGCTCACTCCTGCGACGAACAGACCCATTCAAACCTGCGGGCCGTGAGTGGCGCCAGCTGAGAATTGCAGCGTTTTGTAGCGAAGCGTGTGGAGCCGCCTGCTTCGGCGACGACATATGATCAGACGGTCACGTGGATACGAAGAATATGGACAGCGCGCGTCTGCTCATCGTCGAAGACGATGACCAGTTGGCCGGGCTGCTGCTGGAGTACCTCGGCATGCACGGCCTGGAGACTTCGCGGGAGGCCTCGGGAGAGGTCGGTGCCGAGCGCATCCTCGAAGAGCAGCCCGACCTGGTGGTGCTCGATCTCATGCTTCCTGGCATCAACGGGCTGGACGTCTGTCGGAGGGTTCGCGGCGCATATTCGGGGGCGATCGTGATGCTGACCTCCAGCCAGAGCGAGGCAGACCACGTGGCTGGCCTGGAGCTCGGCGCCGACGACTTCGTGATCAAGCCGATCGAACCGCGCGTGTTGCTGGCGCGCATCCGCACGCAGCTGCGTCGCCTCCACGGGGAACTGGGCTCGAGGCAGAAGGCGAAGCAGGGCGCCCTCGATGTCGGACCGTTGCGCATGGACACAGCCACGCGCGAGGCCAGGGTCGGTGAGCGACATGTCCCCCTGACCAGCATGGAGTTCGACGTGCTGGCGATGCTGGCGAGGGAGGCCGGCGCCGTGGTCTCGCGCGAGACGCTCTACACCCAGGTCCTCGGTATCGAGTACGACGGCATCGATCGCGGCATGGATGTGCATGTGAGCCGCATTCGCCGCAAGCTCGAGAACGCCGGCTTCGATCCGGGCCGGCTCAAGTCCGTGCGCGCCATGGGCTACCTCCTGGCCGTCAGATGAGGCGTTCCTACCTTCATCTGGTCATCAGCAGCGTGCTGCTGGCCTGGGCGCTCGGCATCGCGGTGTTGATCCTGTATGCGCTGGGCCAGTCGTGGGTCGACGAGCGCGCCCGTCGTGACGGTGTCTTCCTGGCGCTCGAGCTGCTCGACCAGACGCCGGCGCCGATGCGCGCGGCGCGCCTGCGTGAGCTCCAAGAGCACTTTTCGGTCGACCTCACGCTCCTGTCCAGGCGCGAGGTGGAGCGCCGGCTGGGCCGTCAGATCCGCCCCGGCGAGCAGATCCCCTACAAGCCCCTGGTGCGCGAGGAGTGGTACTTCCTCGTGTTCCACGACGGGCAGGGTGTGCTGGCGGCAGGCCCCGTCAATCCCGCCATCCCGGCCGGCGTCTTTCCGATCGGGCTGGTCCTCATGCTCGTGTTCATGCCCGTCGTCGCGGCCGTGGTGGTGCTCCGGGTCGAGCGAGGCCTCAGCAAGGTAGAGCGCGCCAACCAGGCGCTCGCGGTCGGAGAGCTCAGCGCCCGCGTGGACGGTCTACGCGGCGCACCGGACGAGCTGGCCGCGAGCTTCAACGCCATGGCAGAGCGTGTCGAGCGGCTGGTTCGAAGCCGTGAAGAGCTCCTGCAGGCTGTCTCGCATGAGCTCGGTTCACCGCTGTCGCGGCTCCGTTTCCACATGGAGCTGCTGGCGGATCAGCCAGTGGATCGGCGACAGGATCGGCTGCAAGCGATGAGTCGCGAACTGGACGCGCTCGACGAGCTCGTGTCCGAGCTGCTGGGCTATGTGCAGTCCGACGATCTCAGGGTCGACAAGCAGACCTTTGATGCGCGCCAAGGCCTCGCCGATCTGGCCGAGCTGGCCCGGCTCGAGGCGCCGGAGGGGCGCGCGGTCGAGGTCACCGTCGAGATACCGGAGGGAGCCGAGGTCTTCGCCGATCAGCGTCTCTTCCTGAGAGCGATCGAGAACGTCCTCAGGAACGCCGTGAAGTGCGCGCGCGGTCAGGTGCGGCTCGAGCTCATCCAGGAAGAGGATCATGTCCAGGTCGCTGTTCACGACGACGGCCCCGGTATTCCTCCCGAGCAGCGCGAGCGGGTGATGGCCCCGTTCTTTCGCCTCGAGGATGACCGCGGTCGCACGCTGGGCGGTGTGGGCCTGGGGCTGGCCATCGTCAACCGTATCGTGCAACGGCACGACGGACGAATCGAGATCGCAGGCTCTCCACTTGGTGGAGCGAAGGTCACGACCCTGTGGCTGACCTGTGGGCGACGTCAACTACACGCTCCAGTCGTGGCTCGTCGCAGCGCCGCGCCGCCGCCGGAGGATCCGGAGCGCCAACTCCGGTCCAGGTCTGGCGACGAAGTCCGAGCTGAAGATTGAGTCGAAACTGAAGAGCGAGGCCCCTGCACCCATCGCGAGTCCGGTCGCATCCGGGCTCAGCGTGGCGGCTCCACCGGCAGAGACTCTCTTGAAGCTGATGATTCCCCCGGCGCCGACGCCGGGGCAAACGGCCCGTCGAGGACGGCATCTGTCTACCGCGATTGTCAGGCGCCGTGATCTGCCTGAGGCCGGTCGGGGCCGCCGCTGACCGAGCGAAGCGAGGGAACCCCCGCGATGCGCTGAGCGGAATCGGACCGTGGGGACTGCGATGTCAAACTGGGGCGGTGCCCCAGTTCGATCTCCTGATATGGGCACCCGGCTGGGAGTCGGGAGTGTGGGCGTGCGCAGGGACGTCAGGCGTCATGCGCCACGCGCCATGCGTTAGAACAGCCGCTTCAACACCCCAATCGCCCCCTGCTTCCACGGCACGCGGTGCGAGACGCCCGACGCGTCCTCGAACGAGTCCCTGTGCGCGATGTACCACTCGAAGTTGCGCAGCAGGGCATCCTGGTTGGAGTAGCGCGGCGTGAACCCGAGCTCCCGCTCGGCCTTCTCGATGGACACGAACGAGTCCTTGGACGCCGTCTCGTACACCCACTTGTACAGCGGCGAGACACCGAGCGCTTCCAGGACGCGCAGGCCCCAGATCGCCGGCGCGGCCGGGAAGCCGACGATCCTTTTGCCGTAGCCGGCACGGTCGAGCACCGCCTGGTAGTCCTCGCGCATCGTCAGTGAACTCCTTGGCGCCGATGTTGAACGTGTCGTTGACGGCCTCCGCCGGCAGCGTCAGGCACCGCACGATGGCCTCGCAGAGATCCTCGACGTCGAGCAACTGGTAGCGGTTCTTGCCGTTGCCGATCATCGGGAAGTTGCGCCTGTCGAGCGCCCAGTCGTAGAGGAGCGCGAACACGCCCAGGCGTTCGGGTCCGACGAAGGACTTGGGACGCAGGATCGGCACGACGAGGTCGCCCGCGCGGAACTCCTCGGCGACCTCCTCGGCCTCGACCTTGGCGTTGCCGTACGGCCCGACGCCATGCAGGCGGTCCGTCTCCTCCAGGGGGTGGTGGTCGGGGATGCCGTAGACCGCCGTCGAGGAGATGTGGACGAACCGCTCGACGCCATGCCACCGCGCCTGCTCGAGCAGGATTCGTGTGCCGACGACATCCGTTGTGTGGATGTCCTCGGGCGGGTAGAGCGGCAGCGCCGCCGCGCAGTGCACGACATGCCGACACCCGGCCATCGCCCGGTCCACGTCGGCACGATCGCGGATGTCGCCCTGCACCACGCGGACGTGCGGCGCCATGTCGGGGTAGACGAACGGGGCGATGTCCAGCGACGCGAGAGCAAAGCCTCGCGCGTGGAGATACCGCAGGAGATTGATGCCGAGGAAGCCGGCCCCCCCGGTGACGAGCACGCGTGGAGCGTCGGCAGGGATTTGGAGCGCCGTCGCGTCGGTAGTCAAACGTACCAATTGTACTGCCTGATGCGTGATGCCTGGCGGCCGGGTGGGACACCCGGCCCTACCTTCGAGGGGGGCACCCGGCCCTACCTTCGAGGGGGGGCACCCGGCCCGACCTTCGAGGGGGGGACACCCGGCCCCACCTCCGAGGGTGGGACAGCCGGCCCTGCCCTTGTCGGTCTACACTCGGCACGATGGTCGTGCTCCTGTCCACCTACGAGTTGGGGCGGCCGCCGTACGGGCTCGCTTCGGCTGCGGCATGGTGCCGCGGGGCCGGCCTCGACGTCCGCACGGTCGACCTGTCGCGCGAGCCGCTGACGCCAGATGTGGTGGAGGCAGCTCAGGGATTTGCCGTCCACGTGCCCATGCACGCGGCAACGCGTCTGGCCGGGCCCGTGCTCGCGAGGCTGCGCGAGCAGCGCCCGGATGCAGCGAGGGTTGCGTTCGGCCTCTACGCTCTGCCGAACGACGCCTGGCTGCGCGCGCGCGGCGCGACACACGTCCTGGGCGTGGAAGCCGAGCCCGCGCTCGTCGACCTGTTCCGTGGCCGCGATGGCGGCGTGCCCCATCGGCTGGGCCATCACTTGCCGCGCCTGCCGTTTCCGGTCCCCGACCGGTCCACGCTACCGCCCCTCTCGGCCTACGCACGGGTGAACATCGGGGGCGAGCGTCGCCTCGCCGGCCACACCGAGTCCACCCGCGGCTGCCTGCACACGTGCGCGCACTGCCCGATCGTGCCCATCTACGGCGGGGCGCTCCGTGTGGTTGCCCGCGACGTCGTGCTCGCAGACGTGGACCAGCAGGTCGCTGCCGGCGCACGCCACATCACGTTCGGCGACCCCGATTTCCTGAACGCCCCGACCCACGCGCGACGCCTGATCGATGCTCTCACCGCCCGACATCCTGACGTCAGCTACGACGTCACCATCAAGGTCGAGCACCTGCTGGCTCACCCCGGCCTGCTGGACCTCCTGGCCGCCACGCGCTGTGCGTTCGTGACGTCTGCCGTCGAGGCCTTCGACGACGACGTCCTCATCCACCTGGGCAAGGGGCACACGGGCGACGACGCCCGCCGCGCCATCGCGGACTGCAGGCAGCGGGGCCTCACCCTGGTCCCCACCTTCGTGGCGTTCACGCCGTGGACGACCCTTGCGACGTACATCTCGTTCCTCGACCAGATTCGCGCCCTCGATCTGATCGACGCCGTGGCGCCCGTCCAGCTCGTGCTGCGGCTGTTGCTGCCATCCGGCTCCCTGCTGCTGGCCAACCCGGACGTGCGCCGTGTGGCATCCGCATTCGATCCCGAGGCCCTCGCGCATCCGTGGCAGCACGACGATCCCGCCGTGGACGCCCTTCAGGCTGGGCTGATGGCGTGGCTGTCGGCCGCAGGCCGGCCTCCATCCCGGCGCGAGGCCCATGCCATGGTGCGGCGGCAGGCGGAAGAGGCCGCGGGCGTAACGATCACCGCGTTCCCGCCAGACGCCGTCCCCGCGAGGGCTACCGTGCCCTACCTTGATGAGCCCTGGTACTGTTGAGCTGAGCCCCTGGGAGAGCCGGGAGCTCTCGTGTAGATGTCCACCGTACTGCTGTGCACCACGACCCTCGGATATCAGGCCCGCGCCTTCGACGAAGCGGCCCGGCGGGCCGGCGTCACACTCCGCCTCGTGTCCGACCGCTGCGACCACCTGGACGACCCCTGGGGGGATGACGCGGTGCCGGCCCGCTTCGATCGGGATCCCGCGCTTCTCGCACCGGTGCTCGGCGCCCTGGAGGGGACGCATGTCGAGGGCGTGCTGGCCGTGGGTGACAGGCCCGCGTGGCTGGCCGCGCACATCGCCCGGGCGCACGGCCTCCCGTGGCACCCGCCAGATGCCGTCGCGGCTGCCACGAACAAGCTGCTCGCCCGCGGCCGCATGCTGGCCGCGGGCCTGCCGGTCCCCTGGTTCATCAGCGTCCCGGCGCGCGGTACCGACGACCTCGATCGGTTGGCGCGCGTCAGGTTCCCCTGCGTGATCAAGCCCGTCGGCCTCTCCGCGAGTCGCGGCGTGATCCGGGTGGACTCGTTCGAGGACCTGATGGCGGCCCGCGACAGGCTGGCCGCGCTGCTGGCCCGACCCGACGTGCAGGCGGGGGCCACGACCGCCGACGAGACGCTCATCGTGGAGGGGTTCGTGCCCGGGCGTGAGTTCGCCCTCGACGGTGTGCTCGAGCAGGGCGCCCTGCGGGTCTTCGCGCTGTTCGAGAAACCGGATCCCCTCGATGGGCCGTACTTCGAGGAAGGCATCTACGTCACGCCCGCCAGGCTCGCGCCGGCGCGCCAGCATCTCATTGCCGGCCACATCGCACGCGCCGCCCTGGCCCTGGGTCTGCACCACGGTCCCATACACGCCGAGTGTCGAGTCGATGGCGACGACATCGTCGTCCTGGAGGTCGCGCCGCGACCGATCGGGGGGCTGTGCGCCAGGGCCATTCCCGCTGTCGCACCCGATGGCACGCGTTGCGGCCTCGAGGACGTCCTGCTCGCGCACGCGCGAGGGCAGTCACTCGATCGCTACGGACATCAGGGCATCGCGAGCGGCGTCTTGATGATCCCGGTGCCTGCGCCGGGGCACCTGCGGGTCGTCGAGGGAGTTGAGGAGGTGCGGGCGTTGCCGTACGTCACCGATGTGGTGGTGACGGCCAGACCTGGCACGCGGCTGGAGCCCTTGCCGGAAGGCGGACGCTATCCGGGGTTCGTCTTCGCCGAGGGTGGGCAACCCGACGATGTGATCGGGGCACTGCGCGAGGCGGCAGGTCGTCTGCGCCTCGTTGTGGACCGCGCCGTCCCCATTGCGCCGGCGTAGGCGCGCAGGCCTATTTCGCCGGCGTGGGCGTGTAGCCGGGCGGCAGGGCCGCGCCCTGGCCGAAGAAGAACTCTTCCATGTGCTTCGCGACGAGGTCCTGGGCGTCCTTCTGCCAGGGCATGAGGCGGTATTCGTTGAGGATCATCTTCATCCGCTCCTCCCACAGCGCCCACGCCTCCTGGGACACGCTATCGTAGATGCGCTGCCCCAGCGGCCCAGGCCACGGCGCCTCGTCCAGTCCCGGAAGTTCCTGTCCCAGCTTCACGCACTGCACCATCCGCATTCGCCGATCGTACCAGAGCCAGCATGTCTTTCCTCACGCGTCTCCGCTCGTCGCCCCGCGCGCTGGTCACCCTCGGCGTGCTGGGTGGCAGCTTCCTGGCGGCCATGGAAGCGACCATCGTCGCAACGGCGATGCCCACCGTGGTCGAACAGTTCGGTGGACTGGCCCGCTACAGCTGGGTGTTCTCGGGCTACATGCTGACGTCCACCGTCACGACGCCTGTGTGGGGCCGCCTGGCTGACGTCCATGGCCGCCGCCGTCCCTACCTCGTGGCGCTCGGGTTGTTCGTCCTCGGATCCCTGATGTGCGGGCTTGCCACGTCGATGACGCAACTCATCGCCTTCCGCACGCTGCAGGGCGTGGGAGCCGGAGGACTCCTCCCCATCGGCATGGTGATCATCGGAGACATGTTCACACTCGAGGAGCGCGCGCGTGCCCAGGCGCTGTTCGCGGGCGTCTGGGGGATTTCCTCGATTGCGGGCCCGCTCATCGGTGCCGTGTTGACCGAGAGCGTGTCGTGGCGATGGATCTTCTTCATCAATCTGCCGTTCGCGCTCATCCCCGCGTTGCTGGTCCGCCGCTTCCTCGTCGACGTCCTCGTCGATGGGCGCGGTGGAGTGGACTATCTGGGGGCCGGCGTGCTCGTGACGTCGGTGACTTCACTGTTGCTGGCCCTGACCCAGACGGGCGTCCCCGACGCAGCGCTTCCGCTCGTCGTCGTCCAGGCGCTGTACGTCGTGGCGGTCGGACTCGGGCTGGCGTTCGTGTGGCTCGAGCGACGGACGCCCCATCCCGTCCTGCCGCTCTCGCTCCTGCGTAACCGGATGGTGCTGGCCGCTACCGTCAGCGGCACCCTGCTCGGCATCGCCATCTTCGGCGCACTGGCGTTCGTGCCCCTCTACGTCCAGGCCGCGATGGGGAGAACCGCGCGGGAGGCGGGGAGTGTGCTCACGCCGCTCCTGCTGGGGTGGGTCGGGATGTCGATCGTCACGGGTCGCCTGCTTCCCCGCGTGGGATTCCGGCCGTTCATCCTCGCGGGCCTGACGTGCGTGAGCCTGGGTTTCATCGGGTTGGCGTCCTTTCAACCCGGCACGACCCTGTGGCTGATGCGCGCCTATCTCGGTCTCATGGGCATCGGCATGGGCATGACCATGCTCTCGCTCCTGCTGGCCATCCAGGGTGCCGTTGCCCGCGAGCAACTGGGCGTGGCGACGTCCCTGGGGCAGTTCACCCGGAGCATCGGTGGCGCGGTGGGGGTCGCGATCATGGGCGCCGTGGTCGCGGCCTCGGTCCCCCTCTCTGGCGGCACCCCCGCCGCTCTTGCCGCGGGGTTGCACCGCGCCTTTGTCTTCGGCGCCGTGGTTTCCGTCCTCGCGCTGGGTTCGGCCCTGCTCGTTCCGCATGGGCTGCCTGAGCGAAAGAGGACGACGGTGTAAGAATTACTGTTGGGTTTCGAGACACTGATGAGCATGGTCGGCGCATTCAAGAGCTAACCTCGGTTAGTGTGCTGGATTCACGGGTTCTTCTGGCGGGACGAATGGCACGTGGCTGGCACGGTTGTTGTAACGGTAGAGCAGTCGAGGGAGGCGAAAAATGAACAACGACATGACAACCCCAGGGCAGGTCGAGCCGCGTCGGAAGGAACGTCGAGGCTTCGCGTCGATGTCCCCGGAGAAGCAGCGCGAGATTGCCAGCAAGGGTGGCCGAGCTGCCCACATCAAGGGCTCTGCGCACGAGTGGACGTCGGCCGAGGCCCGCGCGGCGGGTCAGAAGGGCGGGCGCGCGAGCCGTGGCGGACGCGGCCGGCTGCCCGAAGGGGGAGCGGCTTAGCAGGCCCGCACGACGTTGGATCGTCGGCAACGGGGGCGTCCACACGGACGCCCCTTTTCTTGTGCCGACGTTGTTCCGCGGGCGCAACGCAGGCAACATGGGAGGGTGACTGCACGAGCAATCGGGAGGAGCCTGCTGGTGGGCTGCCTCTTCTGGACGCTGGCCGGGGTCCTGGTCAGGGCGCAGGAGGCGCCGGACGCGGCAGCTCAGCCGCGTTTGAAGGTGCGTCACATCGACATCCGGGGCGTATCAGGACTGGACACCCGGCAGCTGACAAGCGCCATCTCGACGCGTGAGAGCGGGGGCCTGCTCCCCTTCATGGGGAGAACCCGCTACTTCAACGCACGGCAACTGCAGGCCGATCTCTATCGCATCATCGCGTTCCTCTCGGATCAGGGCTGGCCGAAGGCTCGCGTGACCTCTGTGGCCATCGACAAGGACGAGGCGGCGCGCGCCGTCGACATCGTCGTGGAGGTCGATCAGGGGCCGCCGGTGGTCATCGACAAGGTGGAGTTGTACGGCTTCGATGTGCTCGATGCGCGCGATCAGGAGGCGGTGCGGGAGCGCGTCACCGTAGCCGCCGGGCGTCGGCGTGTCCAGGGGGACGTGCGGGCCACCCGCAGCGCGACGCTGGCCGTGCTGCAGGAGCGCGGCTACGCCTACGCCGCTGTCAACGTGCTCGAGGGCGACGGGCTCGAGCCCGGGCACGTGTCGCTCTTCGTCATCGCGGAGCCGGGTCCGCAGGCGACCTTCGGCCGCATCACCGTGCGTGGCAACGACGGTGTGAGCGACGGCCGGGTCAAGTCGCTCATATCGATGAAGGAAGGGCAGCAGTTTCGCCTCAGTCGCGTCATCGACAGCCAGCGGCGCCTCTACAACAGGGAGATCTTCCAGTTCGTGTCGGTTCACCCGGAGCCCAACACGGTCGTGGGAGCACCGGTGCCCGTCGACGTCGTGCTGACGCCGGCCAAGGCTCGGCGCCTCTCGGTCACGCCGGGATTCGGCAGCGAGGAGCGAGCGCGGATCACCGTGGCGCTGCGCCACCTGAACTTCTTCGGTGGCGCACGTACGGCCCAGACGGTGCTGCGCTGGTCCTCCCTCGACCGGGGTTTGCGCGCCAGCTTCGAGGAACCGTCGCTCTTCAGGCGGGGGATTTCCATGAGCGTCGGCGCGCAGTACTGGTACGCCAACGAGCCGGCGTACGAGCTGACGACCAAGGGCGGGCGTGTGACCTTCGCCCGGCAGCGGGAGCGCAGCGATCCGGTCCGGCGCAAGCAGTCGCTCACGACGCTGTCGGTGACGTTCGTCAACGAATGGGAGGACTACACGGTCTCGGAAGCCGCCCTGAACGACCCGTCGTTCTACGACGACCTGATCGCGATGGGACTGAACCCGCTCACGGGGCGAGGACAAGGGCAGCTGATTGCGCTGGCCGCCGACCTGCAACGGAACACGACGCCCAATCTCATCGATGCCAGGTCAGGCTACCTGCTGCAACTGCACGCGGAGCAGGCGGGGCAGTGGCTCCCCGGGGACTACAACTACGTCGAGTACACCGGAGAGGCGCGGAAGTACCAGACCATCGGCCCTGTCGTCCTGGCCGGTCGTGCCCGCGTCGCCACGATCGATGCGCCCGGACTGTTGGCCCGCAACGTGCCCTTCTTCAAGCGCTACTTCCTCGGCGGATCCGGCAGTCTGCGGGGATGGGGTCGCTTCCAGATCTCACCCCTGACCTTTGATGGCACGCCGATTGGCGGACATTCGATGTTCGAATCGTCGGCCGAGATGAGGCTGCCCGGATTCGGCCCGGTGGCGTTTGTCGCCTTCGTCGACGCGGGCAACGTCTGGTACGAGAGCTACGACATCAACCTCGACGACCTGTTCGTGGACGTCGGACCCGGCCTGCGCTACCACACGCCGATCGGGCCGGTCCGAGTCGATTTCGGATATCAGTTGACCCGCGTGGCCGACCTCCTCGTGGACGGCAAACCCGAACCGCGGCGCTGGCGCATCCACTTCAGCATCGGGCAGGCGTTCTGACCATGTCCCGTGGACGACGGGCGCTGCGCGCCCTCGCGGTCCTGACCCTGCTGCTGGTCGGACTCCTGGTCGGCGCGCTGGTCGTCTCCCAGACCGCGTGGTTCCGGGAGCGGGTGCGTCGGCTCGCGATGCGACAGGCCGACGCGGCGCTCGACGGCACGCTCGTCATCGGCGCCGTCGAGGGCAACCTGCTCGGCGGCGTGGTCCTGCGCGACGTGGTGCTGTCGCAGCACGACGTGCCCGTGGTGCGTGTCGGGCGCGTGCAGGTCGACTACGCCTTGCGCGACGTGCTCGGTGCCGGTCGCGTGGTCCGGCGGATCGTCGTCGATCGCCCCGTCATCGACGCCGTGCACACCCCCGAGGGCTGGAACGTCGCGCACCTGTTGAAGCCGCGACCCCCGGTCCCGCCCGACAGTCCGCGGGCGACGTTCACGCTGCCGGACATCACGGTCACCAACGGCCAGCTCACCGTGCGCGAACACGGCGTGTCCGCGACGACTTCGATTCCGCGTCGAGTGGAGGGCCTGACCTTCGAGGGCGCGGTGACCAGCCGGCCGCATGAACTGGGGATCGATGTCCGCCGGCTCACGTTCCGGACCGGCCAGCCTGACCTCGATCTGCGCTCACTGGCGGGACGTGTCATCAACGGACCATCGGGTTGGCGATTCCAGTCGATCGCCGCTCGCACCGGCGAATCCGACGTGACCGTCGACGGCTCGCTCACGCGCGCGGCAGCGAGCCAGCCGTGGACGTTCGACATGGACGTGGCAGGCACACCCATCTCGCTCCCGGAGATCGGACGCTTCTTCCCTGCGGCGTCGTTCGAGATCCGCCCGAACCTCACCGTCGGGATGTCGGGGACGCTGGACGCGCTCGGACTCGAGGTGGACGTGACCAGGTCCGAAGCTGGCCGGGCCGCCGGCCAGATGACCCTGGACGCGACGGGACCAGGGCGCGGCCTGCGCGGGAGCCTCGACCTGACCGATGTCGATCTGGCGCCCGTTGTTCACACCCCGGTGGCGACTGGCCGAATCACCGGCAAGGCGACCTTCGATCTTCGATTCCCATCCGCATCGGAGGGCTTTCCCGTGGACGGGGTGTTCACGTTCGCTGGCCCCCGCGCGAGTGCCTACGGGTACGAGGCCACCAACGTCAGGGCGAAGGGTGCGCTGGACGGTCGCCGCATACGGCTGGACGCGTCGGTCAACGCGTACGGCGGCTCCGCCAGCACCGCCGGTACGATTGCTCGCGCCGGCAGGGGACAGCGCGAACTGGCGCTCGATCTCTCGGGCCGGTTCGCGGGCATGGACCTGCGTCGGTTGCCGGAGTGGCTCCGCGTGCCCGCGCTGGAGTCGGACCTGTCGGGTCAGTACACGGTGAGGGGCCCCCTGTCGGTGCTGGAGGCGCAGGCCACGCTCGCGGCCGCGACGGTCGAGGGGGCGACCCTGTCCGACGGCACCACCGGTCGATTCGCACGCACACCGGGCGGCTACACGTTCGCGGCCAGCGGCACCGTCGAAGAGTTGGCGCCGCAGCGGCTGGGGGCAGCGCTGGATCTCGCCGCAATGACGGACCCCAACCTGGCGGGCGTCGTCAACGGCACGTTCGAGGTGTCGGGCGAGGAGCGAGGTGAGGAGGGCCTGCGCGTGGAGGCCACGGGCGCCCTGACCGACACGACGACCTACGACGGGCGCCTTCCCGAGGCGACGTTCGACCTCACGCTGGACGACAGCCGCCTGGACGTCGCCGTGCGGGGCCGCCTCGAGGGCTTCGAACTCGAGACGCTCACAGGCGTGCCAGCCGCGACGGGCCGCATCGCGGGTCGCGTCGACGGCCGCGTGACCATCCCGGACGTGGGGAGCGTGTCCGTGGACACCGTTGGTGTCGACGGCACCGTCACGCTGGACTCGCCTGTGCTGCTGGACGTGCCATTTGCGACAGTCACCGCTGACGTGTCCGTTGCGAACGGGCTTGCGACCATCCGCCGGCTGGAGGGGCGCGGTGAGGGGTTCGCCCTGACGGCCAGCGGCGCCATCGCCCTTGGTCAGGCGGGCGTGTCCGACCTCCGCTACCGGCTCGACGCGGATTCCCTCGTCCGACCAGCCATGGTCGCCGACCTGCCCGTCACGGGTGCGGCGCTCGCTGAAGGGCGCGTCACGGGGCCGCGTGCCGACATCCTCATCGAAGGCACGGTGGCGGGCGATCAGGTGGCCTGGAACGACGTCGTCGCGGCAGGCACCGTCACGGCGCAGTACGCGGTGCGGCTGCCCGACTGGGACGCCGATCGCGTGGATGCGCAGGTGTCCGTCGACGGGCAGCAGGTGCAGGTCGCCGGGCAGATCCTGCCGGTGGTCACGGGCACCGTGGGCTACACCGACAGGCTGGTCCGATTCGACGTGACCGGCACGGACGCGACGCGAGACCTGGAGGCGCGCGGGACGTTGCGCCTCGAGGATGCGCTCCAGCGGCTCACCCTCGACCACGCCCAGGTGTCGCGCGGGGACGTGCGCTGGGGGCTCGCGCCCGACACCACGGCGCGAGCCGTCATCACCCCACGGCAGGCCACGATCGGCGCGCTGCAACTGGCACGAGGACACGAGCGTGTCACGGTGGAGGGCACAGTCGGACTCGAGGCGGACGCGACGTCCTCGCTTCGTGTCGACGCGACAGGCGTCGACGTCGGCGACCTGCTGGTGCTCGCGGCGCAGGAGGTCGACGTCGACGGAACGTTGACCCTGTCGGCCACGCTGGGCGGTACGCGTGAGCGGCCCCTGGCCGATGCCCAGATCGAGATCACCGAGGGGCGCGTGCGCACGTTGAACCTCCAGCGTGCCGGCGGGCGCGTGACGTTCGACGGGACGCTGGCACTCGTGGATCTCGAAGTGGTCAAGGATGCCGACGCGCGGCTCACGGCCAGGGGGGTGGTGCCGCTCACGCTGTTCGAGTCGGCTGACGCCGGGCACGTCCAGCCGACGGTCGCGGACCGCCTCGACCTCGCCGTCCTCTCCACCCCGATCGACCTCGCGCTGGCTGAAGGGCTCACGAGTTACGTGACGCGCCTGGACGGCCAGGCCCAGATCGACGTGCGTCTCACGGGATCCGGCCGCGATCCGCACGTCGAGGGCGCGGTGTTCGTGAGGAACGGCACCTTCCACGTGCCGCTCGCCGGGGTCACGTACAGGAAGCTCGATGCCGCGCTCACCTTCGAGGAGGAGCGCGTGGTCATCTCCGAGCTCGGCGTCGAGACCGAAGACGGGGATCTCCTCGAGGTCCAGGGCGAACTCGGGCTCAGCCGCGAGCAGGCGAGGACCGTGAACCTGCGGCTGAAGGGGCGGGACTTCCGCGTCCTGGACAACGAGTTCGGGCAACTGGATCTCGACGCCGACCTGACGATCGGCGGCACGGTGATCGCACCGGTGGTCGAGGGCAGCGTCGGTCTCTCCGACGGGCGCCTCGAGCTCGACGAGATCCTCCCGGCCATCGCCGACACGGCGTACGCGACCAAGGCCGAGTACCAGGGGATTCCCACCGAACGGCTCCGCGGACACATCGTGCCCGACATCCTCGGCGCGGACGACAGCCCGCCGGCACTCGCGCCCGGCGTCACCACCTTCACGCTGGACACCACGCTTGGCCCCCCTGCTGACGCCGGCGCAGGGACGGACGGCCAGGATGGGGCGAGTGCGGGTGAGCCGCTGCCGAGCGTCTTCGAGGAGACGGCGCTCAACATCCAGGTACGGATTCCTGACAACCTGTTGGTCCGCGGCCAGAGCATCGAGGCGGCACGCGCGTCGGTTGGCGACCTCAACGCCACGCTCGGTGGAGACTTTCGCGTGGCCAAGACGGCCGGCAAGCCCGCCGTGCTGCTCGGCGTCGTCAACACCGTGCGCGGCACGTACGCGTACCAGGGCCGCCGCTTCGACATCGTGCGCGACGGGCAGATCCAGTTTCGTGGCAACGAGGAGATCGATCCCCGGATCGACATCTCGGCCCAGCGCGTCATCCAGGGCGTCGAGGCCCGGGTGCGGATTCAGGGCACGGCGCGTGAGCCCCAGATATCCCTGTCGTCCACACCGCCGCTCGACGAAGGTGACATCCTCGCCCTCATCGTGTTCAACCAGCCGCTCAACCAGCTCGGCACGGGACAGCAGACGTCCCTCGGGCAGCGCGCCGGTGGCATCGCGGCGGGTCTGGTCGCGTCGCCCCTGGCCGAGGCGCTGGGGAACTCGCTGGATCTCGATCAGTTCGACGTCGAAACCACCGACCAGAGCGGGCGGGTCAATCCCGCCGTGGTGATCGGCGAGCAGGTGACCCAGGATCTGTTCCTGCGCTTTCGCCAGCAGTTCGGCAACCAGCAGGTCTCGCAGTTCCTGCTCGAGTATCGGCTGGCGAGCTTCCTGCGCCTGCAGGGCAACGTCGCCGAGGGCGATGGCCTCTCGGCGGGCAATCGTTCCCTCATGCAGCGGATCGAGCGCTACGGCGTGGACCTGGTCTTCTACTTCTCGTTCTGACCGTCACGGCGGGCGGGGCCGGCGCCCGCCGCCCGCTATTCCCTGACGATGGCGTCGATGGGCGAGAGTCGGGCCGCCCGAACGGCGGGATAGGTTCCGAAGACGAGGCCGACGACCAGTGCCGCCGCCGCGCTGATGAGCAGCGTGCTTGCGCTGAGATCCGCGTACACGAGCGCACTCGTGCGCGCGCGAATGACCGCCGTGACGCCGAAGGCGGCGGCGACGCCGACAATCACGCCGATCAGGCTGCCCGTGGCGGAAATTGCCACCGACTCGGTGAGGAATTGGGCGAGGATGTCCCGGCGTCTGGCACCCACGGCCTTGCGGATGCCCACCTCACGCGTGCGCTCGGCAACCGACGCCAGCAGCACGTTCATGATGCCGATCCCGCCGACGAGCAGCGAGATCGACGTGAACGCGCCGAGCAGGAGCTTCATGACGAGGATGGCCTGCGCTACCTGGGCGAGCCGCTCCGGACCATGGGCGACAACCCTGACCTGGTCGCGCCAGTCGTGGCGGACGTTGACGAGCCGCTCCAGGCGACGCCGAGTTTCGGGAGCCTGTTCCACTGTGTCGACGGTCACGCTCAACGAACGCGCCCGGGGCTGCGCTACGTCGACGAGGGCATCTCCGGCCGTGTCGAGAGGCACGACGGCCGACAACTCGCGACCGCCTGGCGGATCGGGCACCACTCCGATGACGCGGTAGGACGCGCGGCCGAGCGTCACGACCCGTCCGACCGGGTTGGCCGCGGCATCGTGGACGATCGCGTCCGCCGTGTTGGGCGTGATCACCGCCACCCGGGCGCCGGTGCGGAGTTCCTCGTCGGTGAACCACCGGCCGGCCAGCACCTCCGGAGGGGCGCCGCGTCGCGGCAGCCACAGTCCCTGGACCCGTACCGCGCGCAGCGCCCCGTCGGGCGTCGGCTCCGGCGCGAGGCAGCCCGGGTCGGCGTCCGGACAGCCGGTCAGCGCCGTCCCTGTGACCTCCAGACGCACGTCGGCGTCGGGCAGGGCGGAGGCGACCGCGTCGGCATCGGCTGGCGTGAAGATCGGGTACCGCGCCCGCGGCACCCGATGACCGTCGATGAGGTCCGACGTTCGCGCCTCGAGCGTGACTCGCTGCATGCCCTCGAACGCGATGCGCTGGCGGGCGAACGACTCGGCGCCGTCGCCGAGGGACAGGACGGCCGCGAGCGAGGCCGCGCCCATCACGACTCCGATGGTCGACAGCAGCGTCCGGAGCGGATTGGCACGAAGGGCGTCGAGGCCCGTGGCAACGGCAGCGGACACGGCCGAGAAGACGTGTCCGGGTCCGCTGGAGTTCCTTCTGCCCGCCGTTTCCCGGGGGCGTGGCGACCCGCGGCGGGATGCGACGGGCCGCTACGGTCGGCTGCTGGCCTGCGCCGCGCGCTTCCAGCAGGTCACGAGGTGGTCGTCGACGAGCCCGGCGGCTTGCATGAACGCATAGCAGATGGTGGGGCCCACGAAGGTGGCCCCGGCCCTGGCGAGCGCCCGGCTCATGGCCACGGCCTCGGGGGTCACGGCCGGGACGTCTGCCATGGTCGCCCAGTGGTTCACCCTGGGGCCGCCCTCCACGAAGCGCCAGAGGAACGTCGTGAGCGAGCCGTGGGTCTCCTGGATGGCCAGCACCGCCCGCGCCGTTGCGATGGCTCCCTTGATCTTGAGCCGGTTCCGGACGATCCCCGCATCGCCCAGCAGGCGCGCCTGGTCGGTCTCGGTGAAGGCGGCCACCCGCGCGATGTCGAAGTCCGCGAAGGCCCTGCGGTACGCCTCGCGCTTGCGCAGGATGGTGATCCAGCTGAGGCCCGCCTGTGCGCCCTCGAGGATCAACAACTCGAACAACCGTCTGTCGTCGCGGACGGGCACGCCCCATTCCTCGTCGTGATAGGCCACGTACAGCGGATCCGTTCCACACCACGGGCAGCGTTCGGGCATGGCTCACTGTAATGCCTGCTGCAGCCTGATGCTCGATGCTCGATGCTCGATGCCGGATGCCGGATGCCGGATGCCGGATGCCGGATGCCGCCGTGATGCTCGATGTTCGTATCAGGCGCGGGCGGCCCGCCGGACAAGTGGCGATCCCGCCGAGGAACTCGGACTGCGGGCCGGTGCTCCATGGCGCCGGCGCCACCAGCCAGGCAAACATCCGAGGGTCGTAGCCGCGGGACTTGTCCCGCGGGCAGCGCCGGACGAGTCCGGCGACTCTGAGATTCATGAGAGTCCGGTGGCGACGCCCTCGGATCGTGACGACTCAGGCCGCGGGGGCGCGCAGGGTCCGGACGAACTGGGTGAGCAGGTCCTGGTCGAAGTGCGGGGCCAGGTGGGTCGACATCAGGTGCAGCGCGTCGACAGGCCTCATGGCCCGCTGGTAGCTGCGGTCGCTGGTCATCGCGTCGTACACGTCGGCGATGGCGGCGATGCGGCCGAAGAGGTGGATGTGCTGCGACTCCAGGGCCCGTGGATACCCGCGGCCGTTCAAGCGCTCGTGGTGCTGGGAGACGACCACCATCCCGAGCGCGCCCATTCGGCCATCGCGCTCCAGGATGTGCTCCCCACGCGTGACGTGCGTGCGCATCAACGCCATTTCCTCGTCGGTGTAGGCGCCTGGCTTGACGATGAGCTCGCGAGGCAGTTCGCTCTTGCCGATGTCGTGGAGCAGGCCGCCCAGGGCGAGATCGCGCAGGTCGCTGGGGTTGCGCACGCCCGCGGCGTGGGCCAGTCCGGTGGCGAAGACGCTGACGTTCATCGAGTGGCGCACGGTGTCGTAGTCGCGGGCCATGAGGGCCGCCATGTGCCCCGTGGCTTCGGGTTCCCGCACGATGAGCTGCACCGTCTGCTGCGCGACGCGACGCGTCCGGGGCACGGCGTCGGCGTGGCGGGGATCGACCATCACCGACTCCAGCGTGGCCTGCGCAGCCGACTGCAGGAGTTGGGCCTTTCGCGACGTGGCGACCTGCGGGTTGGCGAGCAGGGTCTCGAGGTGGCGCTCGACGTAGTGCTCGTACTGGCGCCGCTCGTCGCCCTTCAGCCAGAGCGTCTGGACGTTGTTGGCCAGCAGCCGACCGTGATGAGCCGTCGTGAACTCGAGGTCGGGACCCCGGAAGAGAATGAAGTGACCCGGCGAGGTCTGCAGGTGCAGGTGGAAGTCCACCACCGAGTCCACCACCAGGCCATCGAGGTGAACGGGGATGTACAGCGGGCGGACGTGGCCGAACGCCGCCCGCACCGCCCCCTCGGGGACGTCTGGGACGACGGGCAGCACTGCGCGCGCCGGGGCGGACACGTCAGGCGCTCATGCAATTCGCGCGCCCTTCCTGATGAGGTCGAGGAACTCGGTTTTTCTCGCGATCCTCCTTCTTCGGTGACGATTTCGTCCCGTGCCTGACGAAATGGTAATCGCGAGATGGCGTGATAGGGTGAGCTCATCATGGCACCAGTCGTCGAGCCCGACTTCCTCGGGCATCTCAAGGAACCCGACTACTCGCAGCCTCTGCTGCAGGTGACCGACGCCCAGCGGGAACGCCTCCTCGGCATCCTGTCGGTGATGTACGGCCCCGACGTCGCCGCGGCGCACTACCCGGAAATCGAGCGTCTCATGCGCGTCCACCACGCGCACAAGCCGCAATCGCTGCGCGACGCCGACGCGGTGTTCGTGGCCGCCGAGCGCTTCTCCGAGCGCGACATCGTGCTCATCACGTACGGCGATCTGCTGACGTCGCCGGGCCGCCCGCCACTGCGCGTGCTGTCGAGTTTCCTGCGGCGGTTCATGAAGGGCAGCATCAACACCGTCCACATCCTGCCGTTCTTCCCGTACTCGTCCGATCGCGGCTTCTCGATCATCGACTACGAGGAAGTCGACCCCCGCCTGGGCTCGTGGGACGACATCGCGGAGATGGCGTCGGAGTTCCGTCTGATGTTCGATGGCGTCTTCAACCACGCGTCGAGCAAGAGCCGCTGGTTCCAGCGCTTCCTGAACGGCCGTCCCGGCTACGAGGACTTCTTCGTCGCCTTCTCCACGCATGACGCCGTGTCGCCCGATTACCTGCGGCTGATCCTCCGGCCCCGCACGTCGGAACTGCTGACGCCGTTCCGCACCATCAACGGCACGCGCTACGTCTGGACGACGTTCAGCCCGGACCAGGTGGACCTGAACTTCAAGAACCCACGCGTCCTGATGCGCGTGGTGGAGATCCTCCTGGCCTACGTGCGTCGCGGAGCCGACGTGCTCAGGCTGGACGCGGTGACCTACATCTGGCGCGAGCTCGGGACCAGTTGCGCCCACCTGCGCGAGACGCATGCCCTCGTGCAGTTGTTCCGCGCCATCCTCGACGTCGCCGCACCCCGCGTGGCGCTGATCACGGAGACCAACGTCCCGCACGAGGACAACATCGGCTATTTCGGCGACGGCGCCAACGAGGCGCAGATGGTCTACAACTTCGCGCTGCCGCCGCTGGTCCTGCACACGTTCCACACCGGATCGTGCGCGACGCTGGCCGCGTGGGCGCGCACCCTGACGCGCCTGTCGGACACGACCACCTACTTCAACTTCCTCTCGTCGCACGACGGGGTCGGCCTGCTCGGCGCACGAGGCATCCTCACCGAGGAGGAGGTCGGCGCGCTCGTCGAGCGGACCGTGGCGCACGGCGGCTTCGTGTCGTATCGTGCCAACGGCGATGGCACGGAGAGTCCCTACGAACTGAACATCACCTGGTACAGCGCCCTGAACCGGGAGGGCTGCGGCGAGCCGCAGGCACTCCAGGTCGCACGGTTCCTGGCGGCGCGCGCCGCGGCGCTGGCGCTGCGCGGCGTGCCCGGCATCTACCTGCCGACGCTCTTCGGTGCCAAGAACGACACCGACGCCGTGCTGAAGGGCGCCGAGAAGCGCAGCATCAACAGGCGCACGTTCGACGAGGCGTCGCTCATGCGCATGCTGGGCGACACGGAGAACTGGGTGTCGCAGGTCGCCAGGGGCATGCGGCGCCTCGTGCGGCAGCGCATCGAGCAACCCGCGTTCCATCCCAACGCCGAGCAGCAGATCCTCGACGTGCCGCCGTCGGTGTTCGCCGTCTATCGCGAGCGCGTCGGCGTCCAGCGCCTCGTGGCCCTCACCAACGTGACGAGTGGCGAGGTCCGCCTGCGCCTGCCGGTTACGGAGATCGGTGGCGCCACCCTCTGGCGGGACGTCCTGTCGGACGCGAGGTACCAGGCCTCCGAGGGCACCTTGTCCGTCGCCCTTCCGCCGTATGGAGTGGCCTGGCTCGTGGCGTCGTAGGGATTCCGCCTCACGGCGTCTCCATGCTGTAATCAGAGGATGCGTGCTGCCATCGCGTGCGGGCTCCTCCTGACCGGGGCGGTGCTCTCGGCGCAACCCAAATCGCCGGGGTTCCTCGCCGATGGGCCCCTCGACCCGCGACTGGACACCCTGCACCTGGTGGCGCAGGCGGAAGGCCCCGTCCGCGTCGACAGCGCCGGGCGCGCCACGGTGACGGTCGTGGTGAGTCCCAAGGCCGGGATGCACGTGTACGCCGCGGACGCCGACGGCTACGTGCCGTTCACGATCGACGTCCAGGCGACTCCACCTGTGGTCTCCGGGAAGCGTGCCTACCCGCGCGCGGAAACCTACGTCTTCCCACCGACGGGCGAGACCTCTCGCGTCTACGTGAAGCCCTTCAGGGTGACCCAGTCCGTCGTGATGGGCGCCGACGCGCGCAAGGCGCTCGCCGCTGGTCGCAGGCTCAGTGGCGTGGTGACCCTGCGATACCAAGCCTGCGACGAGACGGTGTGCTACCGGCCGACGACGGGCAGGTTCGTCGTCGAGTTCGTGGAGTAGCGGCGCTCAGTGCCGCTCGATCGGCCTGGCCGGGATGAACACGCTCAGCGGGGCCTCGCCGAAGGCTGCGTCCATGATGCGCGCGACGTCGACGCGGGCATCGTTGAAGCACGCGCCGCCGGAATGCCGCTCCACGGTGGCCGGCGTCAGCGCATTGGCCGTTTCCCCGTTCATGGTGCTCTGCCGCCACAGCCCTTTCGGCAGGCTCACGACGCCGCGCATCACGTCGGTCGTCACCTGGGCGAGGCAGTGGACGTCGCCAAGGACGTTGTAGACCCGCACCGCATCGCCGTCCGAAATCCCGCGCGGCTCGGCGTCGTCCGGGTGCATCTGCAGGCGCGCGACGTTGCGCCGGAGCTGGCCGAACGTGGAACTCACGGTCTTTTCGCTGGCCGGCGTGATGAGCGCGAGTGGGAATGTCGCCGAGGCCGGGTCGGCCTCGAAGCTGTAGAGCGTCGCCCCGTCGGCAAGCGACGAGGGATACAGATGGATCCGGCCGTCGGGCGTGCGCGGGAACACGTCCACCATCTGCACGGGACGGGCCCCTGAAGGAGGCGGCACGGCCTGCTGGGCCATCAGCCGCTCGGCGAGGGGCTCGGGCAGCGTTGCCGCGATGCGCAGCAGCGCGTCGGTTTCCTCTTCCGCTTCGCCGACATCCAGCCTGGCCGCGAGATCGGCGAACACTTCGACGTTCGGCCGCGCTTCACCGACGGGCTCGATGACGGGCTTGACCAGCTGGAGGGCGTAGTTGCCGTAGGCGCGGGCGATGTCGTAGTGCTCGAGGAACGTCGTGGCCGGCAGAATCACGTCGGCGTATCGTGACGTATCGGTGCGGACCTGGTCGAAGACGACGGTGAACAGGTCTTCGCGCCGGAGGCCCTGGAGAATCCGGTTCTGGTCTGGAGACGTGACCAGGGCATTGCTGTTGTAGACGAACAGCAGCTTGATGGGGGGCGTCATCGACGGCTCGAGCGCCTCGCCAAGCCGGTTCATGTTCACCGTGCGCGTCGCGGGTTCCGGTGACCTGCGCCACCGTTCGCCGTCGATGCCCCACGCGGCGCTGTTGCTCATCGTGAAGCCGCCGCCGGGCACGCCGAACGCGTTGACCAGCGCGGGCAGCGCCAGCACGGCCATCACGGCCTCGGTGCCGTTGCGGTTGCGCTCGAGTCCCCAGCCACAGCGGATGACCGACGGCCGAACCGTCGCGTAGAGATCGACGAGGCGCGTGATCGTGGCGCTCGGCAGGCCCGTCGTGGCGGCCACGCGATCGAGGGTCCACGGGTCGGCGCGCTCACGGAAGCGTTCGACCCCGGACACATGCGCCGCCAGGAACGCCTCGTCGACGGCGCCGCGCGCGAACAGCGCCCGGGCCACGCCGAGCGCCAGAACCAGGTCGGTGCCTGGTCGGACGGGCACGTGCAGGTCGGCCTGGCGCGCCAGCGGGGTGGCCCTCGGGTCGATGACCACCAGCGTCGCGCCGTTCGCGCGGGCCTGCTTCAGGAAGGGCACCAGATGGATGCCTGACGCCGACGGGTTGGCGCCCCAGACGAGGATGAGCCCGGCATTGGCGTAGTCCTCGTACGCCACGCCCGGCATCTTGCCGTACATCGCCTGCGCGGCCAGGCCCGTGGGCGCCGCGCACACCGTACGCGCCAGGCGTGACGCGCCGAGCGCCCGCCAGAGATCCGCATCGGTGCTCTGGTGGCTGACGAACCCGTTCGATCCGCCGTAGGAGTAGGGCAGGATGGACTCACCGCCGAACTCGTCCCGCGCTGCACTGATGCGCCGGGTCACGAGCGACAGCGCTTCCTCCCACGTCGCCCGCCGGAACGTGCCCGAGCCCTTCGCGCCATCGCGAATCTCTGGATACAGCAGCCGATGGGGACCGTACAGGTGGTCGGTGAAGCGCCGAACCTTGCCGCAGATGAACATGCCCGTCGTGCTGCTGGACGGGCCGGCGTCGACCTTCACCACCCGGCCCTGCTCGACGCTGACCGTCAGGCTGCACCCATCCGGGCAGTCGAGGGGACAGGCCGTTTCCACAACCGTGGCGCTTCTTCGACCGGGATTGGCGGGCACAGCCGGTATTCTGGCACACGATGTCATGGCGCTTGCGAGGGGAGATGGCCGCGATCCCGACGGGCCTGCGGCCCTGTCGGTGGGTGGCGCTGGTGGCGAGCGGCGCCGCGGTAGCGGGGGTCGTGCTGGCACTCGGCAGTTGCCGCAGGGGGCCACCGGAGTTCGACGTGATCGTGCAGGGCGGCCTGGTGCTCGACGGCACCGGCACCCCCGGGATGCGCGCCGATGTCGGCGTCAGGGGCGATCGCATCGCGTCCATCGGGGACCTCGCGGGGCGGACAGCCCGCGCGACGCTCGACGCCACCGGCCTCGTCGTGTCCCCGGGCTTCATCGACACGCAGGGCCAGTCCGGCCGATCCCTGCTCGAGGAGGGCGCCGGCGCGAGCCACATCCTGCAGGGCATCACGTCCGAGGTCATCGGCGAGGCGAGCACACCCGCGCTCTGGGTGAAGGAATCGGCAGACGTCGAGTGGCTCACGCGGCTCGGCCTGCGGATGGACTGGTCGGGCGTGAGCGGATTCCTCGACCGGCTGGCTGCCCGGGGCATCACGGTCAACGTGGGGACGCTGGCACCGCTGAACCAGCTTCGCGTGGACGTGATCGGCATGGCCCAGCGCGCCGCGAGTCCCGACGAACTCGAGGAGATGCGCCGCCGCCTCGACACGGCGATGCGCGAGGGGGCGTTCGGTCTGTCGAGCGCCCTCATCTACCCACCGGGGTCGTACGCGAGCACCGAGGAGATCGTCGCGCTGGCCCGGACGGCTGCCAGTCACGGTGGACGGTACGTGTCGCACGTCCGAGGGGAGGGCGACAGGCTCGCGGCGGCACTGGACGAAGCCATCGCCATCGCCGGGAGCGCCGACATCCCCGTCGTGATCTATCACCTCAAGATCGCCTCGAGGTCCGCCTGGGGAACGATGCCCGCCGTCGTGGCACGCATCGGGAAGGCCAGGGCGCGCGGACTTGACGTGTCGGCGACAGCTTACCCGTACACGGTCGCGGGCACCAGCCTCGACGCGTCACTGCCCGACTGGGTACACGAGGGTGGCGACGCGGCGTTGCTCCGTCGCCTGCACGAGCCGACCGCGCGTGCGCGGATCCGCCGCGAGATCGAAGGTGGTCACGACGGCTGGGAGAACTTCCTGCGCAGCGCCGGCTTCGAGGGCGTCACCATCTCGGCGGTGAAGGAGGGCACCGACCCGTCGATCGTCGGGCTGTCGCTCGCCGAGATCGCCAGGCGGCGGCAGCAACCGGCGTGGGACGTCTTCTTCGACGTGCTCATCGCGAACGAGGCGCGCGTGTCGGCTCTCTACGCGCTCATGCACGAGGACGACGTGCGGGAAGTCCTGCGGACGCCGTGGGTCACGATCGGCACCGACTCGTCGGCGCAGCCGGCCGAGGGACCGCTCGCGGTCGGCCGACCGCATCCGCGGGGATTCGGGACGTTCCCGCGCGTACTCGGCCGGTACGTGCGGGACGAGCGACTCGTGCCGCTGCCCGAGATGGTCAGACGCATGACGAGCGGGGCGGCGCAGCAGATGGGCATCGCCCAGCGAGGCCAGATCCGGCCGGGCTGGTTCGCGGACCTCGTGGTCTTCGACCCCGCGACGATTCGCGACAGAGCCACCTTCGAGAGGCCGCGGCAGTACTCTGAAGGTGTGCGCGCCGTCATCGTCAATGGGGTGGTCACCGTGCGAGGTGGATTGCTGACGGGTCAGCGCGGGGGGCGTCCGCTGCTCGGTCCGGGCGTGGTCGAGGGGTCGGGAACACGATGACTGCGAACGCCGACGTCGATGTTGCCGGGGGCCAGGTTGCGATCCGGACCACTCCGGGTCGCCGACGGGTCGTGATCGTCGGGGGCGGCTTCGGTGGACTGCACGCGGCTCGTGCCCTGCGGTGGGCAGATGTCGACGTCCTGCTCGTCGACCGTCGCAATCATCATGTCTTCCAGCCGCTGCTCTACCAGGTCGCCACGGCGGGCCTGTCGCCCGGGGACATCGCATCGCCGATCCGCTGGATCCTGCGACGGCAGCAGAACGTCCAGGTGCTGCTCGCCGAGGCGCTCGGCGTGGATACGTCGACGCGCACGCTGCGGCTGGACATCGGCGAGGTGTCCTACGACGCCCTGATCGTCGCCACGGGCGCGACGCATGCGTATTTCGGGCACGACGAGTGGCAGGCCCATGCGCCGGGCCTCAAGACGCTCGAAGACGCCGGACTCATTCGGCGTCATCTCCTGCTGGCCTTCGAGCGTGCCGAGCGGACGGCCGACGAGGCGGCGCAATCGCGCGACCTCACCTTCGTCATCGTCGGAGGCGGTCCGACGGGTGTCGAGTTGGCCGGGGCCCTCGCCGAACTGGCGAATTACTCGTTGCCCCGTGACTTCCGCAGCATCGATCCGGCCAGCGCGCGGATCGTGCTGGTCGAGGCGGGCCCGACGGTGCTCACTGCGTTCCCCGAAGACCTGCGGGCACGAGCGGAAGCCTCGCTGCGGCGGCTCGGTGTGCGCGTGCGCACGCGGGCAGCCGTTGTCGGCATCGACGCCACAGGCGTCACACTGGAGGGCGGCGAGCGGATCGAAGCCGCGACCGTGCTCTGGGCGGCCGGCGTCGCGGCCTCGCCGCTGGGACGGTCGCTCGGGAGCGGCGTGGACCGTGCGGGCCGCGTGCTGGTGCGGCCCGACCTCACGGTGCCCGGGTGCGACGATGTGTACGTGGTCGGCGACCTGGCTCATTTCGAGCAGGACGGCACGCCGCTGCCGGGCGTGGCGCAGGTGGCCATGCAGCAGGGGGCGCACGCCGTCGAGAACATCCTGAGGAGATTCGGCAACCAGCCCGTCCGTGATTTCCGTTACCACGACCTCGGCAACCTCGCGACCATCGGGCGTCACGCCGCCATCGCCGACTTCGGCGGCCGATGGCGATTCTCCGGTGTCGTGGCGTGGTGGCTGTGGCTCTTCGTGCACGTCCTCAAGCTGACCGGGTTCCGGAACCGGTTGGCCGTTCTCATTCAATGGGCATGGGCCTACATCACCCACCAACGCGGCATACGGCTGATCACGGGCGTCGACCCCGTCGCGCCATCGGCGTCGGGATCCTCGCCATCTGCGCGCTGGCGCTGACGGCGCCGCTGCCACCCGTGCTGCTCGACGGCTGGCGCCAGGCGTATGCCCGGTTTCAGCCCGTCGTGACGCGCCTCTCCGCCGCGGCCCCTGTCGCGATCATGGACGTGCTCCTGGTGGCCATCGGAGCCGGTGTCATCTGGATGCTGTGGGCGCGGCGCGCGCACCTGCGATTCGCGCCGCTGGTGCTCGCGGTGGTCCTGATCGTGGGGGCGAGCTGGCTGCTCTTCCTGATGCTCTGGGGCTGGCACTACCAGACGCCCACGATCGAGGCGCGGTTGGCGCTGGCACCGGCTGACGTGTCGCGCGACCGGGGCGAAGCCTTCGCCAGGACCGCCGTCGCGCAACTCAACGCGCTGCACGAGGCGGCCCACGCCACGCCGTGGCCGCGCCGCGCCGAATTGCCCGGCGTGCTCGCGCCGCGGCTCGCCGCGGTGCTGCCGCGACTCGGCACTACGTGGATGCCCCGCCTGCCGACACCGCGCGCGACGGTGCTCGACGCGTATTTCCGGGCCGGTGGTATCGACGGCATGACCAACCCGTTCGGTCTCGAAATCCTGCTGAACACCAGGGTGCTGCCGATCGAACTCCCGGCACTGGTCGCCCACGAGTACGCGCACCTTGCCGGATTTGCCGATGAGGCCGACGCCAGTGTCGTGGCGTGGCTGGCGTGCCAGGGCGGAACGCCAAACCTGCGCTACAGCAGCACGCTGGCGGTGTTGCCCCACCTGCTGGCCGGATTACCACGCGAGATGCAGCAAGCCATCGCCAAGGATCTGGGTCCCGGGCCCCGGGACGACCTGCGGGCCATCGCCACTCGCCTGTCCGAACAGCGGCCGTGGGTCCAGGCCTTTGCGTGGCGGACCTACGACCGGTTCCTGCGGGCCAATCGCGTCGCCGAGGGCGTGGCCCGGTACGACGCCGTGGCGCGCGTGCTCATCGGGGCGGCCGACCCCGTCAGCGGGACCCTCCATCGGTGGCCGGCGCGGTGACAGCGTCAGTGGTGCCCTTGATTGACACGCCGCCGTTGACTGTCTCGACTCGGATGTCCGGCCCGCCGCCGTTGAGCTTGCCGTCGTAGTGCCGCCGCCGACGCTCCTCGTTCTGCACGGAGGCGAATCCATCCACGCCGATTCCGCCGTTGACCGTCCGGACGGCCACGTCCACGGCCAGCGTCGACGGCATCGTCACTGTGACTCCGCCGTTCACGGTCTCGACGCGGGCGCCCTGCGTCGGGAGTCCCGTGAGCTGCAGGGAGACGCTCCCGTTGACGGCCTCTGCGGTGCGGAGGCCCGTGATGCCGCGTGCGTCGATGCTGCCGTTGACCGTCTCGAGCGCAACGGCCCCGGTCACCCCGCTCAGTGCGATCTTCCCGTTCACGGTGGCGAGCGTCACCGCGACGCTGGCGGGTACCAGCACTTCGTAGCGGACGTCGATGTGCTGTGTGCCCTGGCTTCGCGGCGTGACCAGGCGAACCGCATCGGCACTGGCGACTTCCTCGAGGTTGGTGCGCGCCAGAAGGTCCTTGGCCCCTTGTTCGCTCACCGCGCGCGCCCGGCGATGCGCGGTCACGCGAATCGTCGGTTGGTCGTCCGCCCGGACATCTATCGATCCGTTGGTGTTGCGGATCTCGAGGGTGGCCCCCGGCGAGACCTCGTAGACCTTTTCCCACTGGTCGGCGGCCTGTGCCCTGGGGCCGGCGATCATCATCTCGCAGCCCCCTGACAGGAGGCCGATCGGCAGAAGCAGGGCACTCGCGAGCGCGGCAGCCGTGGGTGGTCTCATGAATTCACTCCTGAAGAGCGGTACGTCGGTGGCGCCCGGCAGTTCCCGCAATTCTTCGCGTTGGGCTCGACCGGCGCTAGCCAGGCCGCCTTTTGTCGTTCGGATTACATTAACGTAACTGCCTCGGAGCCTGAGTGGGGGGCCGACGCGATGGTCCGCCGTTTTTCAGCCGAACGGCGCGCTGTCTTCCCTATGGCATGGGGGCACGCGCCTTGCGCTGAGGCGCAGGCATGCCCCGCCGACACGACACCAGCCGACTCCGTCGGGTGTTGCTGGCGTTCTGTCTGCTGCTGGCGTGCACGCCGGCCGTCCAGGCCGGCTCCGTTCGGCTCGAGTGGAACCCCAACCCAGAGCCCGACATCGCGGGCTACGTGCTGGTCTGGGGGACCGCCAGCGGTGTCTACACGAACTCGGTGTCGCTCGGCCCGGGGGTGCTGACGCACGAGGTCGCAGACCTGCCGTCCGGGACCTACTTCTTTGCCATCCGCGCATTCAATACGGCTGGCCTCCACAGCCCCTACTCGAATGAGGCCACGGCCACGGTGACCGGAGTCGTACCGGCGCCGACGGTCAGCAGCCTGACGCCGCTGACCGGGCCGACGACGGGGGGGACGCCGGTGACGCTGAGCGGGACGGGGTTCCTGGCCGGGGCGACGGTGACGGTCGGCGGGACGGCAGCGACGGTGACGGCGCTGACCAGCACGACGATCACGGCGGTGACCCCGGCGCACGCGGCCGGCGCGGCCAGTGTGGTGGTGACCAACCCGGGGGGCCTGAGCGCGACGGCCCCCAGCAGCTTCACGTACCAGCCGCCGGCCCCGACGGTCACCAGCCTGACGCCGCTGACCGGGCCGACGACGGGGGGGACGCCGGTGACGCTGAGCGGGACGGGGTTCCTGGCCGGGGCGACGGTGACGGTCGGCGGGACGGCAGCGACGGTGACGGCGCTGACCGGCACGACGATCACGGCGGTGACCCCGGCGCACGCGGCCGGCGCGGCCAGTGTGGTGGTGACCAACCCGGGGGGCCTGAGCGCGACGGCCCCCAGCAGCTTCACGTACCAGCCGCCGGCGCCGACGGTCACCAGCCTGACGCCGCTGACCGGGCCGACGACGGGGGGGACGCCGGTGACGCTGAGCGGGACGGGGTTCCTGGCCGGGGCGACGGTGACGGTCGGCGGGACGGCAGCGACGGTGACGGCGCTGACCGGCACGACGATCACGGCGGTGACCCCGGCGCACGCGGCCGGCGCGGCCAGTGTGGTGGTGACCAACCCGGGAGGCCTGAGCGCGACGGCCCCCAGCAGCTTCACGTACCAGCCGCCGGCCCCGACGGTCACCAGCCTGACGCCGCTGACCGGGCCGACGACGGGGGGGACGCCGGTGACGCTGAGCGGGACGGGGTTCCTGGCCGGGGCGACGGTGACGGTCGGCGGGACGGCAGCGACGGTGACGGCGCTGACCAGCACGACGATCACGGCGGTGACCCCGGCGCACGCGGCCGGCGCGGCCAGTGTGGTGGTGACCAACCCGGGAGGCCTGAGCGCGACGGCCCCCAGCAGCTTCACGTACCAGCCGCCGGCCCCGACGGTCACCAGCCTGACGCCGCTGACCGGGCCGACGACGGGGGGGACGCCGGTGACGCTGAGCGGGACGGGGTTCCTGGCCGGGGCGACGGTGACGGTCGGCGGGACGGCAGCGACGGTGACGGCGCTGACCGGCACGACGATCACGGCGGTGACCCCGGCGCACGCGGCCGGCGCGGCCAGTGTGGTGGTGACCAACCCGGGGGGCCTGAGCGCGACGGCCCCCAGCAGCTTCACGTACCAGCCGCCGGCCCCGACGGTCACCAGCCTGACGCCGCTGACCGGGCCGACGACGGGGGGGACGCCGGTGACGCTGAGCGGGACGGGGTTCCTGGCCGGGGCGACGGTGACGGTCGGCGGGACGGCAGCGACGGTGACGGCGCTGACCGGCACGACGATCACGGCGGTGACCCCGGCGCACGCGGCCGGCGCGGCCAGTGTGGTGGTGACCAACCCGGGGGGCCTGAGCGCGACGGCCCCCAGCAGCTTCACGTACCAGCCGCCGGCGCCGACGGTCACCAGCCTGACGCCGCTGACCGGGCCGACGACGGGGGGGACGCCGGTGACGCTGAGCGGGACGGGGTTCCTGGCCGGGGCGACGGTGACGGTCGGCGGGACGGCAGCGACGGTGACGGCGCTGACCAGCACGACGATCACGGCGGTGACCCCGGCGCATGCGGCCGGCGCGGCCAGTGTGGTGGTGACCAACCCGGGGGGCCTGAGCGCGACGGCCCCCAGCAGCTTCACGTACCAGCCGCCGGCCCCGACGGTCACCAGCCTGACGCCGCTGACCGGGCCGACGACGGGGGGGACGCCGGTGACGCTGAGCGGGACGGGGTTCCTGGCCGGGGCGACGGTGACGGTCGGCGGGACGGCAGCGACGGTGACGGCGCTGACCGGCACGACGATCACGGCGGTGACCCCGGCGCACGCGGCCGGCGCGGCCAGTGTGGTGGTGACCAACCCGGGGGGCCTGAGCGCGACGGCCCCCAGCAGCTTCACGTACCAGCCGCCGGCGCCGACGGTCACCAGCCTGACGCCGCTGACCGGGCCGACGACGGGGGGGACGCCGGTGACGCTGAGCGGGACGGGGTTCCTGGCCGGGGCGACGGTGACGGTCGGCGGGACGGCAGCGACGGTGACGGCGCTGACCGGCACGACGATCACGGCGGTGACCCCGGCGCACGCGGCCGGCGCGGCCAGTGTGGTGGTGACCAACCCGGGAGGCCTGAGCGCGACGGCCCCCAGCAGCTTCACGTACCAGCCGCCGGCCCCGACGGTCACCAGCCTGACGCCGCTGACCGGGCCGACGACGGGGGGGACGCCGGTGACGCTGAGCGGGACGGGGTTCCTGGCCGGGGCGACGGTGACGGTCGGCGGGACGGCAGCGACGGTGACGGCGCTGACCGGCACGACGATCACGGCGGTGACCCCGGCGCACGCGGCCGGCGCGGCCAGTGTGGTGGTGACCAACCCGGGAGGCCTGAGCGCGACGGCCCCCAGCAGCTTCACGTACCAGCCGCCGGCCCCGACGGTCACCAGCCTGACGCCGCTGACCGGGCCGACGACGGGGGGGACGCCGGTGACGCTGAGCGGGACGGGGTTCCTGGCCGGGGCGACGGTGACGGTCGGCGGGACGGCAGCGACGGTGACGGCGCTGACCGGCACGACGATCACGGCGGTGACCCCGGCGCATGCGGCCGGCGCGGCCAGTGTGGTGGTGACCAACCCGGGAGGCCTGAGCGCGACGGCCCCCAGCAGCTTCACGTACCAGCCGCCGGCGCCGACGGTCACCAGCCTGACGCCGACGACTGGGCCCGTGGCTGGCGGGACCGAAGTCACCATCTCCGGGTCGAACTTCAAGCTCGGCGCCGTGGTGCGCTTCGGCACACTCAACGCGACGCTGGTCAGCGTGGCGGCTTCCCGGCTCGTGGTGAGGACGCCAGCCCAGGCGGAAGGGGAAGTGTCGGTCACCGTCATCAACAGCGACGGATCCGGCGTACAACTGCCGGCGGCCTTCACCTATCGCGCCGCCGCTCCGACCATCTCCAGCGTGTCGCCGGCGCGCGGCCCGGCCGGCGGCAACACCGATGTGACGATCATCGGCGCGAACTTCCAGACGGGCGCGAGCGTGTCGGTGGACGATCGCGTGGCCACGGTCCTCTCGACGACCTCGACGCGCCTCGTCGTGCGGATGCCGGCTCATGTGCCGGCCGTGGTCGGACTCACCGTCACCAACCCCGATTCGCAGTCGGTCGAGAAACCGAATGCCTACACGTACGTCGAGGGCGGTCCTGCGGTGACGCAGATCCTGCCTGACTCCGGTCCCCTGGCAGGAGGCAACACGGTCACCATCCTGGGGAGCGGATTCGTGAATGCGGTCGTGTCGTTCGACGGTGTGGGGGCCGCCGTGCTGTCGCGCACGGCGGAGATGCTGACCGTACGCGTTCCAGCCCGCCCGGCGGGGACCGTCGACGTCGTTGTGTCCAACAGCGACGGTATGAAGACCACGGCCCCGGGCGCGTATGCGTACCTCGATCCGAACGCGCCGTTCGTCCGGTATTTCGCCGAGGGAGCATCGGGAAGCTTCTTCCGGACGCGGTTCGCGCTGGCCAACCCTCATGCCGAGGAGGTACCCGTCACCGTCACGTTCACAGACACGCAGGGCACACCCACGACGATGGCGGTGACGGTGCCGGCCCGATCGCGCACCACGATCGACGAGACGAATCGGCCGGGGCTGGCCAGCGACGCGTTCGCGACCAAGTTCGAGGCGCCCAGGGTCGTCGGCGTCGAGCGGACGATGGCGTGGGCGGCCGGTGGGCCGACGTATGGCGCCCACAGCGAAACGGGCGTCACCGCGCCACGCACGTCGTGGGTACTGGCCGAAGGTGCGACCATCGGCGGGTTCAACACGTTCTATCTGTTGCAGAACCCGACCACCGAGGCCGCCCAGGTCAAGGTGCAATACCTGCTGTCGACAGGGCAGCGGATCGAGAAGATCCATCCGGTGGCTCCGCTCTCGCGCACCAACGTCTGGGTCAACAAGGACGACCCCGCGCTTGCGGCTGCCGAGATGTCGGCCACGATCACGTCGCTCAACGGCGTGCCGGTGGTGGTGGAGCGATCGATGTACCGCAACACCGGAAACGAGCTGTTCACGGCGGGGCACAACAGCGCGGCTGTGGAAGCCCCCGCGTTGCGGTGGTTCCTGGCCGAGGGCGCCACGGGCGGCACGTTCGACGAGTTCGTACTCGTCGCCAATCCGAATGCCGCGGCTGCGACGCTCCGCGTGAGCTATCTGCGCGCGGGCAAGGCGCCCCTGGTCAAGACCTACACGGCCGCGCCCCAGAGCCGCCTGACGATCTGGGTGGACCAGGAAGCTCCGGAACTGGCGTCGGCCGAGGTCTCCGTCGTCGTGGAGAGTGTCACGCCCACGCCGGTCGTGGTGGAGCGGTCGATGTGGTGGCGAGCGACGCCGGAAGGGGACTGGACCGAGGCGCACAACAACAGGGCGGTGACCACGACTGCCGCGCGGTGGCTCGTGGCCGACGGCGAGTCCGGCGGTGCGGGTGAGGCGACGACCTACGTCCTGGTTGCCAACGCCGGTGCCTCCGCGATGCCTGTGACCTTCACGCTGCTCACCGAGGACGGTGAGGGGCGGAGCGTGCAGGACACGGTGTCGGCCAACGGCCGCTTCTCGATGGACGTCGCGGGCACGTTCCCGGAAGCACGCGGCCGGCGGTTCAGCGTCCTGGTCGAGGCCTCCAGTTCGACGGCGGCCCTCGTTGTCGAGCGCGCGTCCTACTCCAGCACGCCGGGCATTCCGTGGGCTGCCGGTACCAACAGCCTGGCACTCCCGCTGCCATAGTCGCGCCGGCGGGGTTGTCGGCGTGCCCACGCCCGGTGCCGCCATCGCGTGCGGAGTCCGTTCTGCTCGAATCGTAATCCGCACGACAGTTCTGTCAGTGCCACCGGAACTGCGCCGCCTCCGCCCACCGCGTATCGAAAGAGAACGGGCCATTTTCCCCGGTCGGCCGTTCGGATGGCAGAGGCACGACCGTTGCCCTCCTTCCGGGCATGACGAGCCCTGGCCTGGCCTGCCAGACCCGCCGCCTTTTCACCGCGCTTGCCGTCCTGCTGACGATGCAGGCCGGGCCGGTCGTGGCTGATACGGTTCGCCTGTCGTGGGATGGCAACACGGAGTCAAATCTCGCCGGCTACGTCCTGGTCAGAGGTGCGGCCTCACGCGTGTACACGGCTTCGGTGACCCTGCCGGCATCGGCCCGGACCCACGAGTTCACCGGTCTTCCTGACGGCACCTACTACTTCGCCATTCGCGCCTTCGATACGGCCGGGGCGCAGAGCGCCTACTCCAACGAGGTACGAGTCGTCGTGGGAACCGACTCGCAGAGCCCCACGGCATCCGAGCCGATTGTCACGAGCCTGACACCCGTGAGCGGCTCGACCGACGGCGACACGCTCGTCACGATCACGGGATACGACTTTCGCACGGGCCTCGTCGTGGAGTTCGGCGGCGAAGAGGCGACCATCACGAAGCAGACCGGGACGTCGATCACGGTTCGCACCCCGCCGGGCGACGAGGGGCGCGTGTCCCTGACGGTGACCAACCGCGACGGCGGCACGACGGAGATGGCATCGGCGTTCACGTACGTGGCGCCGGTCGTCCCCGTGTCCAGGCCGACGATTGCCGCGGTGTCACCGGCGAGCGGACCAACGCAGGGTGCCACGGAAGTGACGGTCACCGGTAGCGGGTTCCAGAGCGGAGCGACCGTCCTCTTCGGTGGCGTGGAGGGCACGGTCACGAGCGAGTCGGCCACCATGATGAGGGCCCTGACCCCATCAGCAGTGGCCGGCAGCGTCGCCGTGGCTGTCGTCAACCCGGACATGGGTACCGCCACTCGTGCGGGGGCCTTCACCTACGTGGCGCCGTCCAGGGCCGAGCCCGGACCGACGGTCTCCGGCCTCGCTCCCACGCAGGGCCTGGTGGGCGGTGGCACGACCGTCACGATCACCGGCACCAACTTCAAGCTGGGGGTGGTTGTGCGCTTCGGTGCCTTCAACGCGAGACTGGTCAGCGTAGCGTCCACGCAGGTCGTCGTGTGGACGCCGCCGCAGACCGAGGGCGTGGTGCCGTTGACGGTCATCAACAGCGACGGCTACGGCACGCAGGTACCGGCCGCGTTCACGTATCGTGCTCCGGCGCCGACCATCTCGAGCAACTCGCCAACCCGTGGCCCCGCGGGCGGCAACACCGACGTCACGATCATCGGCGCGAACTTCAAGGCCGGGGCGGCCGTGGCGGTCGGCAGCCGCCTCGCCACCGTCATCTCGGCCACATCGTCGCGCATCATCGCCCGCCTGCCGGCGCATTCGCCAGCGGTCCTCGGTCTGACAGTCACCAATCCCGACGGGCAGGCGGTGTCGAGGCCGAACGCGTACACCTATGTGAGTGGCGGGCCGGCCGTCTCGCGGATCCTGCCCGGTGTGGGTCCGATGGCTGGCGGCAACACGATCTCGATCCTTGGGCAGGGATTCCTCAACTCCGTCGTGGCGTTCGGCGGGGTGAACGGCTCGGTCGTGTCCCGCACGTCGCAGATGCTGACCGTGAAGGCACCGTCCCGCGGCTCGGGCGTGGTCGACCTCCTCGTCACCAACAGCGACGGCCTGTCGACGACGGTGCCGCTCGCCTACACCTACCTCGACCCGAACGCGCCCTTCGAGCGCTACTTCGCCGAGGGGGCGTCGGGTGGATTCTTCCAGACGCGGTTCGCTCTGGCCAATCCGCACGAGGACGCGCTGCCCGTGACGGCCACGTTCACGGACACGCAGGGCATCCCGACGACGATGACGCTGACGCTGCCAGCGAGGTCACGCGCCACGATCGACGAGTCGAACCGACCGACGCTCGCGAGCGAGGCGTTCGCGACCAAGTTCGAGGCGCCCAGGGCGATCGCCGTGGAGCGCACGATGACGTGGGCCGCCGGTGGCCCGGCCTATGGCGCGCACAGCGAGAACGGCGTGCCCGCGCCCCGCACGTCGTGGGTGCTGGCCGAAGGTGCCACCATCGGCGGATTCAACACCTTCTACCTGCTGCAGAATCCGACGGATTGGTCCGCAGACGTCAAGGTGCAGTACCTGCTGTCGACGGGGCAACAGATCGAGAAGGTCCACACGGTGGGGCCGCTCTCCCGGACCAACATCTGGGTCAACAAGGAGGACCCGGCGCTCGCGGCCGCGGAGATGTCCGCGACGCTCACCTCGGTCAACGACGTGCCGGTGGTCGTCGAACGCTCGATGTACCGCAACAACGGCGGCGAGTTGTTCAGCGCGGGCCACAACAGCGCGGCTGTGGACGCCCCGGCGATGCGATGGTTCCTGGCCGAGGGCGCCACGGGTGGCACCTTCGACGAGTTCGTGCTCATCGCCAACCCGAACGCGGAGGCGGCCAGTCTGCGGGTGAGTTACCTGCGTGCCGGCAAGTCGCCGGTGGTCAAGAAGTACGTCGCCGCACCGAAGAGCCGTCTCACCATCTGGGTCGACCAGGAAGCCCCTGAACTGGCGTCGGCCGAGGTGTCCATCGTGGTCGAGAGCCTGACCCCGACGCCCGTCGTCGTGGAACGGTCGATGTGGTGGCGGGCCGCGCCGGGCGGCGACTGGATCGAGTCGCACAACAACAGGGCGGTGACGACGACGGCGGCACGGTGGCTGGTTGCCGACGGTGAGTCGGGTGGACCCGGCGATGCGAGCACCTACGTGCTCGTGGCCAACACCGGCACCTTCGGCACCAAGGTCAATTTCACGCTGCTCTCGGAATCGGGCGCCGTGCGCACGGTGCAGGATACGGTGCTGGCCAACAGCCGCTACTCGATGGACATCGCGGGCACGTTCCCGGAGGCCAGGGGCCAGCGGACGAGCATCCTTGTCGAGGCCGTGACCCCGTCGGCCGCCCTCGTCGTCGAGCGCGCCTCCTACTCCAGCACGCCGGCGACGCCATGGGCGGCGGGGACGAGCAGTCTCGCGATGCCGCTGCCCTGACAGGCGACCCCGAAGGCCGTCTGCTAGCATGAGCGGCCATGCCCAGCTTCACCGTCCGCGTCGGTGTGATCCTGGTGGTGCTCGGCGTCGCGGGCTACGTCATGACCGGTGGCGTGAGCCTGACGGCGCTCATCCCCTCGCTGTTCGGCCTCGCGCTGGCGCTGTGCGGCGTGCTGGCCAGCCGAAGTCCGTCCGCCCGTCCGACCGCGCTGCGGGTGGCCATTCTGATCGCGGCGGTCGGGTGCATCGCGACCATCGGTGCCGTCGGCCAGATGGCGGCGCTGACGGGATCGGGCGGCGGCACGAGACCGTCGCAGGTGTCGCGGGCGAGCATGGCCCTCATCCTGCTGGTCTACCTCGCGTTTGCCGTCAGGGCCTTCGTTCAGGATGCCCTGCGCGCCCGCGCACGTTGACGGACTGTCGGACCTTACGACGTGAGGGCCGCGATCCTCGGGTAGTGCGACGAGACGTAGTCCTCCACCAGTTGCTGGAACTGCACCGCGAGTTCCTCGTAGGACCCGCGGAGAGTCATGGCGTGCCGGCCGTCGATGAAGACGGGGCAGGTCGGCGCCTCGCCGGTGCCCGGCAGCGAAATGCCGATGTTGGCGGCCTTCGACTCGCCCGGGCCGTTCACGACGCATCCCATGACGGCCAGCGTCATCGACTCGACGCCGTCGTACTCACGCTTCCAGGCGGGCATGCGGTCGCGGATGTAGCCCTGGATGCGCTCGGCCAACTCCTGGAACGTCGTGCTCGTGGTCCGTCCGCAGCCCGGGCAGGCGGTGACGCTCGGGCTGAACGCGCGAAGACCGAGCGCCTGCAGCAGTTCGCACGCCGCATACACCTCGTCGCAGCGATCACCACCCGGCCGCGGCGTGAGCGACACCCGGATGGTGTCACCGATGCCCTGGTGCAGCAGGACACCCATGGCGGCCGAGGACCAGACCAGGCCCTTGATGCCCATGCCGGCCTCCGTCAGGCCGAGGTGCAACGGCTGCCGCGTGGCGCCCGCCAACTGCCGGTACACGTCGATCAGGTGGAGCGGGCGCGAGACCTTGCAGGAGATGATGATCTGGTCTTCGCGCAGCCCCGCCTCGAGCGCCAGTTCGGTCGAGGTCACGGCGGACTCGACCATGCAGTCGTTGATGATCGCTTCGGAGGATCGACCGAGGTTCCCGTCGGTGTTCTCCTGCATCCGTCGCATCACCAGTTCCTGGTTGAGCGACCCGCCATTGACGCCAATCCTGACAGGCTTGCCGTGGTCGCGCGCGACGGCGCAGATCGTGGTGAACTGCTCGTCCCGTCGCGCCCCGGTGCCGACGTTGCCCGGGTTGATTCGATACTTGTCGAGGGCGGCTGCGCACTCCGGATACCGCGTCAGCAGCAGGTGCCCGTTGTAGTGGAAGTCCCCGACGATCGGGACGGTGCAGCCGCGATCGACGAGGCGCCGCTTGATCTCGGGAACGGCCGCGGCGGCCTCGGGGACGTTCACCGTGACCCGGACGATCTCGGACCCGGCCGCGGCCAGCGCCGCGATCTGCTCGGTCGTGCGGCCGACGTCTGCCGTGTCGGTGCTCGTCATCGACTGCACCACGACCGGGGCCCCGCCGCCGACCTGGACAGGACCGACCTTGACGCCGATGGTGCGATGTAGACGTGCGATGTTCATGGCAGTCATGTGAGCGCGTCGATTTCGGCCAGCCATGTCGAGATGCAGGCGGCCTGCGCCGCCGTCAGCGGCGCGAAGGCAATCCCGGCCAGGTAGACTGCCGGTTCGCCGCTCCCGTGGCCGAGCATGAGTCGACTGTGAGCCACGCGGCCCTCGAACGGGCCCACAACCCGCTCCCCGCCGACGATCGTGAGGGTCAACCGTTCACCGGCCTTCACCGGCTGCCTGGCCGCGATCACCATGCCGCCGGGAGCGAGTTCGCGGACCGGAACGGGGCGTTCGACCCCGCGCACCTGCGCGTACAACTCGAACGGCACCAGTCGGCGATCGCCCCGCCGCCGGTCCGGCGTCCACGGGTCGCGCGGTGGCATGCGGCAGCTCCCCTAACGACGCCCGTCCTCGAGACGCGTGCGTGCGCTTCGATGGAGGTCGAGCACGTGCGGGCCGAGCCGCTTGCTCAGGAACACCTTCGATTCGAGGTTCTCGATGGGGTTCGGCGCGAACTTGATGACGTTGAAGTGCAGGTTCGCCAGCGTGCCGCGCATTTCGTAGTGGCGGTTCTTGGTCTTGACGACGACCTCGTCGAAGCCCGTCGCGACAGCCCAGGCTTCCTGCTCCTCGGTCAGGGCGCGGAACTGCCCCTGACCCCGCCAGTCGATGCGGGTGCCACCTATCCAGCTGTAGAGCACGCGCCGGTTGTCGAATCGCACCACGTCTTCCAACTGGGCGGCGAGATCGGCGAGACGGGGGTCCGACTCGTTCTGGAACAGCTCGTGGCATACCTTGAACGCGACCGGGACGAGCGAGCCGGGGTCGTCGGGCAGCGCAGCCACCGCCATGACGATCAGGTGCTCGCGATCGGCGATCCGCGAGGTGATCTCCGCCGCGGTCTTTCGCCGGGCGAACTCGCCGAAGAACTCCTCGATGTACTCGATCTCGAGGGCGCCCTGCTCGAGTCCGTAGTGTCGAATCAGATACTCCACGTGCAGTACGCCCTCGCTGCGGATGGGCCCGGCGCACGCACGCGCGGCCAGGCAACCTCGTCATTCTACCCTTCGACAGGCGCCCCGGCTGAGGATCGCGCGCCATGTCGAGACGCACACGCGCATGAGCCGGATGCTGGCGGTGCTGGTCATCGGGGTCGTCGTGCTGATGATCCTGTCGTGGGCCCTCGGTCGCGCGATCTTCTGGCTGCGCGCGACCTTTCCGCCCAATCCACGCCGACGGTCGTCGCGACGCTGAGCGGCACCCGGTCGCCGCTCCGGCGTCAGCGCGCGGCCGTTCGCGGGAACAGGTCCGGGTTGTCCGTGAACAGGCCGTCCACCTCCAAGGTGTCGACGAAGCGCCGCATGTCGGCGGTGGCCGTCGCGGCCTCCGCCGCAGACCCGCGCCGAGCGCGAAACGTCCACGGGACGACCGCGAGTCCAGCCGCATGCGCATCGGCCACGAGTCCGGGACGCGCGTCGACCAGTTGCCGGGCCGGGCCCACACCCGAGGCGAAGGCCCGCATCTCTTCGAGGCCCGCGGGTGTCAGCCAGCGGGCGGCGGTGTCCGGCGCGCCGATCAGGAACGTCCGGGGAATGGAGGGCAACCGCTGCGCCAACGTGCGGAGGCTCTGCTCCTCGAACGACTGCAGGAGTACGGCCGGCCTGCCGTTGACGCGGGCGTCGGTCAGTCCGTTGCGCTCCAGCGCGAGGACCACGGCGTCCTCGAGATGCAGGCCCTTGGCGCGAAGACGCGCGGGCCCCTTCAATTCCGGGAAGAGCCCCGCCCGTCCCTTCACGAGGTCGATGGCCTCCTGGAAGGTGGCGACCCGGGCGCCCGCGAACGCCGGAATCGAACCAGCTGCCGGCGTCCAGACGACGAATCTCGGCCAGCGTGAAGTCGTCCACGTACCAGCGTCGCCGCAGTGCGCCGCCATCGCGTTCCACGGTGGCGCGATCGGGGAATACCTCCTCCACGTTGGTGGTGCGCTCCAACGGAGATCGTGCAGGCAGACGAGCACGCCGTCGCGCGTGAGCCCCAGGTCCTGCTCCACGTAGTCGGCACCCTGCTCGAGGGCGAGCCGGTACGCCTCCAGCGTGTGCTCGGGGGCGTACGCCGAGGCACCGCGGTGGGCGACGCTGAAGGCGGCGGGCCTCTGGGCGCCTGTCAGAGGCATGACAATCGCCAGGAGCGCGAGGGCGGGGAGCGCGGCGCGCATGACCAGTTCGAACAGTGCGCCCGCCGATCGCCTAGACGTCGCCGTCCTGGCTGCCGCCGGCCGCGTCTGGCGTGGCCTCGTCGACCGAGGCGGACTGGGATGCATCGTGTCGCCTGTCTGGCTGCCGCGCCGCCGTCGCCGGCGCCGGCGCTTCTTCGTTGCGTCGCCCGCGGAACCGTCGGTGGCGGCTTCGGCCTCACCGCGCGTGGCATCGGTCTCCATCGCTTCGGCGGCAGGCGTCTCCGGGGAGGGCGTCTGTGGCGCGTCGGTACTCCGATGCGCGACCCGCGACCGCGCGCGCCGTTTGCGCTCCGGGGCAGCGCTGTCGGCGGGAGCCGTGGACGCAGACCCGGCGTCCACGCCATCGGTGACCTCGCCAGCCTCGACGAGTTCGGCGTGCGCATCCTCGAACAGCACGAGGCCGAACGCGTCGGCAATCTCTTCCATGTCGTGCCGCTCGTCCGGCGACACGAGCGTGATGGCGGTGCCTGTCGCGCCGGCCCGTCCGGCGCGGCCGACCCGGTGCACGTATGCCTCGCGGTTGAACGGCACCTCGAAGTTGACGACGGTCTCGATGGCGTCGATGTCGAGGCCACGGGCCGCGATGTCGGTGGCCACGAGGACGCGGTGGGTCCCGGACTTGAACCCCTCGACCGCGCGAAGGCGGTCAGCCTGCGTGCGGTCTGCGTGCAGCGCCGCCGCCCGGATGCCCTGCGACTGCAGGTCGCGGGCGAGCCGATCGGCGCCGCGCTTGGTCGCCGAGAAGACCAGCGTCGGACCTGGCGCACGGCGCAGGAAGCGCGACAACCATGCGGTCTTTTCGTGGCGCCCGAGCAACTCGGCCTTGTGCGTGATGGTCGTGGCCGGCGCGTTGCGCGCCCCGAGCTGCACCAGCTTGGGCGACCGCATGATCTCGAGCGCGAAGCCCATCACCTCTTCGGGCATCGTCGCGGAGAAGAGCAGCGTCTGGCGCGGGCGGTCGGTCGGCAATTGCGACACGATGAACTTGACGTCGGGCCAGAAGCCCATGTCGAGCATCCGGTCGGCTTCGTCCAGCACCAGGACGTCGAGGCCCGTGAAGGCCGCGATCCCGGCACGCAGATGGTCCATCAGCCGTCCCGGCGTGGCGACCACGATATCGACGCCCGCCTTGAGGGCCTGTTCCTGGCCGTCCATGCCGACGCCGCCGAACACGGCCGCACATCGCATCGACGTGTGATAACCGAATCCCTGCACGTCGTCTTCGATCTGGACGGCGAGTTCGCGCGTGGGAGCCAGCACGAGAATGCGCGCCGAGCCTTCGCGCGCTGCGCCGGACAGCAGCAACCGCTGCATCAGCGGCAGCAGGAACGCTGCCGTCTTGCCGGTGCCGGTTTCGGCGCAGGCCACCAGGTCGTGGCCGGCAGCGACGGTGTCGAACACCGCGCTCTGAATCGGCGTGGTCTGCTCGTAGCGACGGTCCTCGACCCCCATGAGGAGATCGGCAACCGTGACGAGGTCGCTGAACTTTCGGGGCGCGATATCCGGGGTAAGGGGTTCGAACCTCGCGAGCAGCGCGGCGTTGCGGGCGGTTGCCTGGGGGCGGACCGGTGGGCGGCGTGGTCCGGACCGGCCTCGACCGGTCCGGGCGCCGCGTTCAGGGCGTGGGTTCACTCGTCGTCGTCCAGGTTGTCGTCGGCCGGCTGGGTGTCGCCCGCATCCGCGCGACGTGCCGCCGGATCATCGAACTCGACCGTCGATTCGAGATCTTCGTCCTCGTCGTACAGCCGAGTGACCGGACGCTCCTTGATTGGGCCTCGGGGACCTTTCTCGTAGGTTTGCTTGCGCGCCGGACCCTTGGCCGGCCCGCGCGCCCGTCGGGACTCGCCGGCGGGCGGTGCCCCTCCCGGATCGCGCGGCGTGAACGGCCGCGGCGGCCCGCCGGGACGAGGAGGGCCGAAACCGCCGCCCGAGGGAGGACCTCCGAACCCTCCAGGTCGCGGTGCTCCGCCGTACCCGCCAGGGCGGGGACCTGACGGCCGGTCTTCGCGTGCACGTGCTTCGCTGACAGCGAGCGGCCGTCCGCTGAATGGTTGGCCGTTGTAGCGCTGAATGACCTGCTCCGCGTGATCCCGCTCGGCGAAGTCGACGAAGGCAAACCCTCGGGGTCGTCCGGTCTCGCGGTCGGTAGGCAGCACGACCTGTTGAGGTTCGGCGACTTCCGAGAACAGCGAACGCAGGTCGGCCTCAGTGGCGCTGTAGGGCAGATTTCCGATGAATAAACGAACGCTCACGACGTCCTCACGGGGTGCCAGGCCTCCGTCTGGCGATGGACAGGTGCGCACCGCATACAAAGATGCGGCACACCATGGGACAACTCGGCACTAGGCGGAACGGGGGAGAGAAAAGAGTCGATGCAGTGCTCGGGCTGGAAGGGCGGCGGGTCAGAATTGCATACTTCCGCCACGCCGCGCAACCGTTAGACTGTCGCCAGCCCGACTTTCCTGTTCTCTCCATGCCACGACAATCCTTTTCCGCCCTGCCCGATACGGCCCGTCTCTGGGTCTTTGCTGCAAGTCGCCCGCTGAACCCGGACGAGCGCGGCGTCCTGCTGGGCGCCGTCGATGCGTTCCTGGACCAGTGGCACGCGCACGGCGTGCCCCTCGACTGCGCCCGCGACCTGCGTGATGACCAGTTCCTGTTCGTGGGCGTGGACCAGGACGCGGCCGGCGTGTCGGGTTGCTCCGTCGACAGCCTGGTCCGGACCATGAAGGACCTCGGCCAAAAACTCGGCGCCAACCTCCTGGATCATGGCTCGGTCTTCTACAGGGACGGGACGCGCGTCCGCCGCGTGTCGAGGGACGAGTTCGCCGACGCCGCGGCCCGCGGAACCGTCACGCCTGAGACAACGGTATTCGACAACACGGTTGCGACGGCAGGGGACCTCCGGGCCGGTGCCTGGGAGGCGCCGGCGTCGCGCACCTGGCATGCGCGTGCGTTCTTCTGACTGAGCGCGGCCCCGTGAGCGTCACCCCTGTCCGACCTGGTGCAGCCATGGCCGGTCTGCATACGGGACAACAGGTCGCCGCCATCAGCGTCGGCGTGAATGCGGTCCTGGCCGCACTCAACCTCGTCGTGGGGGCGCGCGGTGGCTCCCTGACGGTTCAGGCCTCGGGGATCGAGTTCGCCGCCGACGTCGCGGCATCGCTGGCGGTGTTCTTCGGGTTCTGGTACGCCTCGCGCCCTGCCGATTCACGACATCCCTACGGCCACGGACGGGCCGAGACGCTGACGGGCCTGATCATCGGGCTCGCGCTGTTCCTGATCGGGGGCGCGATTGCCGTCCACGCGCTCCGCGGCCTGGACGACTACCATCCGCCGCCAGCGGCCTACTCACTGTGGCCCCTGGTCGTGGCGCTCGCCGTGAAGTCCGTGCTGATGGCGTCGAAGATGCGCGTGGGCCGCCGCACAGGCAGTCAGGCGTTGCTGGCCGATGCCTGGAACGACAGCGTGGACGTGCTGTCGTCGGCCGCCGCCATCGTCGCCCTCGGGCTCACGCTCTACGAACCCGTGACCTTTCGTGCTGCCGACCACGTCGGCGGCATGCTCGTCGGCATCTTCGTCATCGTCGCGGGCCTCGGCGTGGTGCGGTCGACATCGCTCGATTCTCATCGACACCATGCCGCCCGAGCCGCTGCTCGAGCGTGTCAGGCGCGCCGCGTGTGCCGTCGAGGGTGTCCGCGGGGTGGAGAAGCTGTTCGGCCGAAAGACCGGGCTCCAGTACCACGTGGACCTCCATCTCGAGGTCGACGGCTGGATCTCCGTGGATGAAGGACATGCCATCGCGACGCTCGTGCGCGATCGCGTCCGCGGCGACGTCGAGGAGGTGAGCGACGTCCTCGTGCACGTCGAACCGACAGGCCTCGGAACTGGCGCTGCGCCGGTCTGAGGCCCGGCTCCGCGGCGTCGGCGCCGAAACCGCGGAGGCCCGGGTTGCCGCGGTGGGTCCGCCCGGTCGTGCGCCGACGTCAGGGCACACGCAGCGTCGTGACCTGACCCGCCGTCACGTCGACCTGGCGCATCCGGCCGCCGACGAGCACGTCATGTCGGCCTGGCCGGATCTCTCCAAGCGTGAGTGGCGTCACGCCACGTGGCCGTCCGCCCATGGTCACGGGCTGGCCGGCGGGTGTGCTCTCGATGACGACCGTGCCGGTCGTGGCAGACGGGGGCGGCACTGCGGCTGCTGAAGGGGCTCCGGACGCCGCTCCCACAGTAACAGGCGGCGCGGCCGCGGGTGGTGCGGCCGACGGCGCGGGGGCGGCAGGCGCTGCCGCCGGCTGGAGGGCGATCACCACCACGGTGCGTCCGATGCTGACGAGGACGCGATCGGCTCGCGCCTGCCCGTTGCGTCCGACGATCTCCACGTCGTAGGCGCCGGGCTCGAACTCCTGCTCGACGGGGGCGATCCCGATGGCCTGGCCGCTGACGCGGACTTCCGCCCCGTCGGGGCCATCGACCCGCAGCCGCCCGTTGCCCGGTACGCGTCGCGTGGCGTGCAGGTGCCAGATGTACGCGGCCTCGCCGGCACAGGTGAGGGCCAGGAGAATCGCGACAACAGGGAGCCAGGCCGATCGGGCCTGCTGGTCGTCGCCCGACGTGCGGAGGCGCAACTCGCTCCAGTCCGGCCGTGAGAATTCGGTCGGCTTCGCCGCATCCGGCGGCGTGGGGGGCATGGTAGAGGCGGGCGCGTCCGCGCCGTCACTCACGTCGTCAGGCGTGCGTCCGGGGGCCTCGTCCTTCGTGCGCACATCCACCACGTCGTAGTGTTCGAGTTCGCGGTCCGGAGGTGGCCACGTCATGCCGGTCTCGGCCTTGCTTTCCCGTTCGGCACGGAGCGTGTGGGTTCGTTTGAGGAGCGCCTCGAGGCGAGCGCTGATCTCCGAGGGCAGGGGAGTACCCGGAGGCCCGCTCGCCGAGCGTTCTGGTTCAGTCACGCTCGGGTTGTATCCTACGCACTACGCAGCGTCAACCAAAGGAGCCGGCGATCGAGCAACGGCCGGGCGAAATGTCCGCTTCCGTTGACGGCCCGGGAATTCGGACGTGGCAGCGCGCTTGCACACGCGTCGGGCATGCCTACGCTGCTCGCTCGCCTGGCGACGCCCGGCACGGCTCTCACCCTGGCGGTGGCCGTGGGATCCGGGAGCGTCGCGTCGTTCCAACTGCTGTCCGTGCAGGACGAGATCCGGATCGGTCGCGACGTGCAGGCCGAACTCGTCCGCGAACTGCCCCAGGTGCGTGATGCGGCTGTTCGCGACTACGTGGCATCCCTCGGGAGCGAACTGGCCGGATACGCGCCGGGAGCGGACTACCCGTACAGTTTCTCGACGGCCGACTACAGCGACCTGAATGCCTTCGCGATCCCTGGCGGTCCGATCTGGATCAACAGGGGCGTGCTCGACGCCGCCCAGAACGAGGCCCAGGTGGCGGGCGTGCTGGCCCACGAGATCGCCCACGTGTCGGGGCGTCACTCGGCCAAACAGGTCTCCAAGAGTCTCTGGACGACGGGCCTGCTCTACGTGGTCGGCGCTGTCGCAGGCGAGTCGGACGACTGGCGGGCGCAGGCGATCAACCTCGGGGCAGCGGTCGCGGCCGGCAGCGTGATGATGAAGTTCTCGCGGAACGACGAGAAGGCGGCCGATCGCGAGGGCGTGAAGATTCTGTCCGAGGCGGGGTACGACCCCCGGGGCCTGCTCGAGTTCATGCAGATGCTCGATACCGAGCAGCGCCGCTCGCCCAACGCCGTCGCACGCTTCTTCTCGACCCATCCTGCGCCGCGCGACCGCGTGCGAGACCTCTCGGCGCTGGTGGCGTCGACCGACGGCCGGCGCGACAGCCGGGAGTTCGCGCGCCTGAAGCAGCGGCTCGCGCTGCTGCCCCCGGCCCGGTCGATGCCCTGAACCAGAACGCGACCGGAGGCACGGGGCCTCGGTGAGGGTGCCCCGGTGAGGGGGCCCCAGGGACACGTGTCGCGCTGCGGCCGTCGTTGCGGTCAGCGGTAGATGTTCAGGAACGTCGTGATGACGACGTTGTTCACCACGTCGATGAAGAACGCCCCGACCATCGGCACGACGAGAAAGGCACGCGGGGCCGGCCCGTAGCGTTCCACCAGCGCTTCCATGTTGGCCATCGCGTTGGCGGTCGTACCCAGCATGAACCCGATGAAGCCGCTCGACATCACCGCCGCGTCGTAGTCACGGCCCATCAGGCGGAAGATCAGCGGCGGGGCGAGGACCGCCACGAACACCACCTGCACGACCACGAGGGCCGCCAGAGGGGCCGCGAGCCCGGCCAGTTGCCACAGCTTCAGGGTCATCAGGGCGATCACGAGGAAGAAGGCCAGGGCGACGGTCCCGAGGTCGTCGATGATGGCCTGAGAGATGCCCAGCCAACCGGTCGCCTCGTCGACGTTGCGAAGCGCGATGGCCGCCAGCATCGCACCGATGTAGCGCGGCAGCAGCATGCCCTGCGCAGTCAGCCAGTCACTGATCCCCGCGCCGATCCACATCGCGAACAGCAACAGCGCGGTGGCCTTCATGAGTGCGTACGCTTCGCGGTCTTCGCCCCCCGGTGCACTGGCCGTTCCTTGCAGTTCCGACTCCACGACGTGCTGTGCCACGGCGGGGCCGCGCTGATCGTCGGCCGGCGATGGCTCGCGTCTCAATCGTCGTTCGATGAGCCAGGTGCCGACGGGGCCGCCGATCAGTCCGCCCGACACGATGCCGGCCATCGCGGCGGCGACGGCCACGGTCTCGGCCCCCGCCACGCCGGCCTGCTCGAAGAGCGGTGCGAACGCGAGGCCCGTGGCAGGGCCCCCGGCCAGCGTCACGGAGCCGGCCAGGACGCCGAACAGCGGTGGCTGGCCGAGCAGGCGTGCGACGATGACGCCGAGTGCGTTCTGCAGGACCGTGAACAGCGACGAGGCCAACAGGAACCACACGACGAGCGGACCGCCGCGCCGGAGCAGCCCAAGGCTCGCGCCGAAGCCGACACTCGTGAAGAACGCGATCATCAAGGGGTCACGCAAGGTCGTGTCGAAGGCGAATGGCTCCGCTCCGCGCACGTGGCCGATCGTCATCACGAGCGAGACGATCAGGCCGCCGACGACCGGCGCCGGGATGTTCAGTCGCGCCAGCCATCCGATGCGTCGGCGAATCGCATATCCGGCAAAGAGCGCAACGCCGGCGAAGGCCAACGTGTGGATGGCGTTGATCGCGAACACGCGGCGATGATACACAACCGCTCGGGACGCTCCGCCACCGCGGCTCGTCCGGACGAGTGTGATCAGCCGATGCCCCAGTCGAAGGGACGCTCCACCCGAGTGAGCGCGCCAGCGCAGTTGCCGTTGCCCTGGCGCGAGTGTGGCGAGCGAACGGGAGAGCCGAGCGCGCCGCCCGTCTACACGTCGACCCCGCCCGTGCTCACGTTCGTCCGCAACGGCCGCGCGCGCCGCTACATTCTCCGCGTGCTGCCGGATGCCTCGGTCCGCGTCACCATTCCACGGCACGGCTCGCGTCGCGAGGCCGAGGCCTTCGCGCGCACGCGCACACGATGGATCGCCGAGCGCCGCCTCGAGATCGAGTCACGCTGGCGCGCCACCCGATGGCGCGCCGGACAGCGCATCTGGTGGCGCGGAGCGTCGTGCCTCATCGAGGTCGCGGCGGGTGCGGACAGTCACGTCGTCGTGCACTGCGGGGACCTCAGTGTCACGAGCCCGCTCCGCGACGACTACCGGCCGGCGCTGGAGCCGCTCATGCGCGCACGGGCCCGAGATGAGCTGCCGCCACGTGTCCACGCCCTCGCCGCGCTGCACGGCCTCGCGGTTGCGCGCGTGACCGTGCGCAACCAGCGGTCACGCTGGGGGTCGTGCTCCCGCGGCGGCAACATCGCACTCAACTGGCGGTTGTTGCAGATGCCGGACGGCGTCTGCGATTACGTCCTGCTGCACGAACTGATGCACCTCCGGCAGCCGAATCACTCGCCCCGCTTCTGGGCCGAGGTGGCCAAGGTGTGTCCCGACTATGTTCGAGCGCGCGCCTGGCTGCAGGCAGAAGGCCTGGCACTCTGCTGATGCCATCCCGACCTCCCGAGGAGCCCCCGTTCGTCGACAGCACGGCCGCCCTGGCGTCCCTCTACCAGGCGCCCCTGCACGAGTTCATCGCCAGGCGGAAGTCCGTGAGTGCTCAGCTGAAGCGAAGCGGGCACAAGGAAGTCGCCGCCCGGATCGCGTCGGCAGCCAAGCCGTCGCGATCGGCGTACCTGGTCAACCAGGTGTACTGGACGGCGCGGGATACATACGACGCGGTGCTCGACGCCGGCACGGCGGCCCGCGCTGCCCAGCAGGCTCGCCTCCTCGGCGATGCGGCCACAGATCTGCAGGCGGTCCTTGGGGCACGCGATGCAGCCATCCGCGCGGCGGTCGCTGTGGCCATCGCCTCGGCGGACGGTCAGTCGGCAGGCGTCAGCGACATGGTCGCCGCACAGGTGCGGGCGTCGTTCGAGGCCCTCGCTGCCCACGGGCTCGAGGGACGCCTCGCTCACGGCCACCTGACGGTGGACGTCGCGCTTCCGGGCCTCGCCGCCTTCGCGGGCCTGGTGCTGCCGGCCGCCCAACAGACGCCCGAGCCGGTGCGGCGGTTCGAGGTGGTCGCGCGGCGACCGCCCGCCGAGCCGTCCGAGCCTGAGGTTCCTCCCGTTGACCCGCGTGTGCTCGAGGCCGAAGCGCAGGTCGAGGTGTTCAGCCGTCGTCGCGGTGCCGCTGCTGAACGACTCGACGAACTGCTGCGGACCATGGCGTCTGCCCGGGAGGTGGCCACCGCGGCAGAACAGGCCGCCGCCGAGGCGGCCAAGTCCGCCGCCGAGGCTCGCGATGCGGTCCACCGGGCCGAGGCCAGCCGCGAAGCCGCTGCGAAGGAACTCCAGCGGCTGGAGACGGCACTCTCCGACGCGCTGACCCACCTGGAGGCTCTTCGGCAGCCGCCTTCGTCACCGCCCTCGCCGCCGTCGGTCGGCCCGCCTCGCGCGCTCCGGCGCGCCCGGCGATGAGCGGGAGCCTTGAGGGGCGGTCATCATCCCGGTCAGGCCCAGGTCGCGTCGTCCAGCATCCGGGTGGCGGTTGCCACCAGGCCCACCAGTTGCCGTGAGTCCTCATCCCGTTCCCACTGACTGCACCACGCCGCCCACTGCTCGCGGTCGAGCAGGTGCAGGAGTATCCAGTCAGCCGCGCGGATCGCCGAGGCGAGTCGGCCGGTCGTGACGACACCGGTGCCGGTCCGTGCAAGAGCGCTGGTCGCCAGCGCGAAGGCCGAGACCAGCGAGGCGAGGACGCTGCGTAGCCCCTCGCCCTGATAGGCCACCCATGAACCGATGAGTCGGGTTCCGAGGTATCGGGCGAGAGCCGCCTCGGCGACGTCGCGACGGCAGGGCAGGCCGCCATAGGCGGCATCGGTGAGTCCGGCAGGCCAATCGTGAGGGCGCCACTGCCCGGGGATGCGCTTAATTAGGTCGTTCAGGAGAATGCGTTCGGCCTCCACTGGTGGGACCTCCCACTGAGCGAGCCACGAGCGCCCCCGGGGCACCCAGGGCTTGCCGATCCGCACGAACAGGGAACCCTCGGAGGGCTGCCATGCGCGGAGTCTGTCAGTCCATGCCAACAGACTCGCCAGACAGGTTCCGTTCTCGTCGACCGTCCGTTCGACGGACGCCAGGGATTCCGACAAGATTCTGGTTTCCCAGCGTCCGTACGCATCGTGCCCCATCAAGATGCCGGGCCGGAGCAGGGGGGGCCAGGCCTCGCTGGCGTCGAGGGACTCGGCGTGGACGCGTGGGTCCGCATCTATATGGTCAATTGATAGAAAATCATGCTCTCCCTGATGGCCCATCCTTGGTACCTGGTTGTCCGCTGACCATCAGACCGGCGGCCGTGACGCACCACGCAGACAGTGACATGTGCCATCCGGCGGCATCCCGGAGCAGGAGTCGAGGGAACTGCCGGCAACTGACCGGCAGTGCGTCGCTCCCGAGTCTCGACTCCAGCCGGCATCCACCGGACTCCTCTGTGGAATCATGAAAGACACAGTCTAAATCTTCCGTATGACCTAAAATTCCGTCGCGTTGCCACGGCGCCGGTGAGAGCTCGTTCAGGATCCCACGGGCGTCGGCCGCTTCCAGCACGGCCAACGGGGCCGACTCGATGGGGATGGGCCAGCCGGTGCGGCAGCAGCTGCCGCTGTGCCCGCAGGCATACCTGGCCAGACCCCGCAGCGTGCGGATGGGGTGGCCAGGTTCCGGCGTTCCGAGAACGCGGGTCATTGTGGGGTGCCGGCTCTGGCGGGTCAGCGCGACCCGCGAGAATCGAGGACGTGTGGTGCCCGCTCTCGGACTCGAACCGAGATGCCCTTGCGGGCGGGGGATTTTGAGTCCCCTGCGTCTGCCATTTCGCCAAGCGGGCGTGGAGGGGCAGTCTACCAAATCCGCCGGCGTCCCCGGCAGGTCCGTCAGGGTTTCGGTGAATTGGCGCCGACTGTCCAGAGGTAAAGGGTGCGGGCAGTCCCGTTGGCATCCGTGAAGGTATCCACCGTGTCTGGTGGCCAGTCGCCCATGCCGAACTGGTGCGACACGATCCGCGCGCCCGGTTTGAGCTGGCTCAACAGACGCGGGCGAAGCTTGACGTTGGACGAAGACAGGAGATAGAGCGTCACCACCGTGGCCCCCGAGACGTCGGCCTCCAGGGCGTCCTGCTGGCGGAACTCGACCAGAGACTCGACACCGGCGCTGGCCGCGTTGGCACGACCTTCGGCCACCCGGGCCGGGTCGATGTCGATCCCTATGCCACGGGCGCCAAAGCGCCTGGCTGCCGTGATCACCAGCCGACCGTCACCCGACCCCAGATCGACGACCACATCGTCCCTGGTGACCTTGGCCAGCGTGAGCATCCGTTCGACGACGTCCTGCGGCGTGGGCACGAACGGGGCCAGGCTCTGCTGGCCTGTCGTGGCGGCTGTCAGGCGCGAGGGATGCCCGCCGGCGACCAGGACCAACGCTCCCACCACGGCCGTCGCACAGCCCAGCCACCGCCAGATTGCACTCGTCATCGGCACGAACTCCTCCTCGGCAGGGCAGTTTACGGGGGCCACCCCGGGCGCCCTTTCGACGACCGTCGGCCTGCCGCAGTTTGCCAGAGAACCAGGCCCCGGCTCGAATGCGCTATACTGACAGGGTTTCTCGGACCACATCACTGCACGCGCTACCTGTGCAAACATCCGGAGAGAGGGGTGCCCGTGACATTTCAGGTCGGTGACAAGGTCATCTACCCGAATCATGGCCTCGGTGTTGTCGATCGGATCGAGACCAAGACGATTCTGGGAACCGTGTGTGATTTTTACCAATTACGCATGGTGGCAAATGAGACGACGGTGCTCGTGCCCGTCAACAATGTGGACAGCGTAGGCCTCCGCCGCGCGGTGTGTGACGACGAAATCCAGCGGCTGTACGGCTTGCTGTCCGATGGCAACATCGACAGTCACCAGAACTGGAAGGGCCGTTTCAAGGACAATTCGGACCGGATGCGTACCGGCTCCATCTACGACGTCGTCGAAGTCCTCAAGAGCCTCTGCTACCTGAGCAAGAGCAAGAACCTGTCCTTCCGCGAGAAGCGCATGCTCGACCGGGCCCGCTTCCTCGTCATCTCCGAAATCTCTGAAGTTACGCACCAGACCATGGCGGGTGTCGAGGTCATGGTGGACGAAGCGTTGTGCAAGTGCTTCAAGGCCAAGGACGAGAGCGCCCCTGCCCGTCGTCCGGCGGCTGCCATCGCCGCCAAGGTACCCGCGCCGAAGGTCGCGACGGCCACGCGGGCCACCGCCCGCCGCGCACTGAACGGCAACTGAGCGATCAACGCACGGCCCGATGAATCCGCGAAGGAGCCCGGTGACCGTGAGGTCGCCGGGCTCCTTCGCGTATAGTCCCTCACGGACCCGGGATGTCGGGGCCGCGCCGCCCGTGCTGACACTCATCACCGCGATCCGGAGTTTCGCCGCCTATCTGTTCGTGGTTGCCTACCTGGTGATCATCGGGGCCCCGGCGTTGGTGGTCGGCATCGCCACCAACACCCACAGGCACCTGATCGTGCTCGGCATTGCCTGTGTGCGCATGTCGATGAGTCTGCTCGGCATCAGGACGCTGATCACGGGGGCCGAGTCCATCCAGCACCACAGGGCCGCGCTCTACACCGTCAACCATGCGAGCAACGTCGAGCCCCCCATCCTGTTCGCGGTGCTTCGCGACCTGACCCCACGACTCAAGGTCGTGTACAAGGCCGTGCTGCACAAGATCCCCATCCTGGGCCGCGGCTTCGACGCCGTGGGGTTCGTGCCGATCGAGCGTGAGAACCGTGAGCGCGCGGCGCAGGCCATCGATCGTGCGGCGGCGAGCATGCAGGCGGGCAACTCCCTGCTGATGTTTCCCGAGGGCACACGCAGCCGGACCGGCGAGTTGCTGCCGTTCAAGAAGGGCGCGTTCGTCCTCGCCATCAAGGCGCAGGCCCCCGTGGTGCCGACGGCCATCTTCGGGGCTGCCCGGGCCATGCGACCGGGCAGCCCGTTGATCTGGCCCACCACCGTCCGTGTGCACTTCGGGGCGCCGATCGAGACGACCGGGCTGGAACTGGCCGACCGCGACGCGCTGTGTGAGCGGGTGCGTGGCGAGGTGGCCAGACTGCTGGCCGAGGCCGCGAGCGCCGATCGCGCGTCCGGTGCGCCTCGGTAGCACATGCCGACCCCTGGTTGCTGCTGGCACGCCCGTCGGGCCTCACACACCCGAGCCACACCGGCCCACCCAATCGACTGGCTGCCTCCCTGCCAGAGGCCCGCAGCGTGGACCCGTGAGGGTCAGCCGCCAATCGTGAAGCGGAGTTCGTACGGGAGGAGCGGCTGATTGTCGAAGGCCGTGATGCCTGGCGACAGACGGATCACGACGGTGCGGAACCTGTCGAACGGACTCGAGAACCGGAGTTCGAGCACGCGGCGTCCCTGGTCGTAGTTGGCGACGAATGGCGGCGCGGCCGTGGCCGGGATGCCTCGCTCCGTGGCCTCCTGGGCGTCATACCCGGCCTGGACGTTGCCCTTGAACGACTGCGGCGTCATGTCGCGCGAGAACTGGAGTCCGGACGCGGACGTCGGCTGGTACGTCGACCTCGCCTGCCGTCGGCGTCGTGAAGACGACCTTCGGTGGCGGTTGGGGTACGGCAGCCTCGGTGATCGTCTCCGTCGGTGCCGCCTCCGACACTGGGCGCGTCGAACGAATCGACTGGGCTTCGATCCAGACGAGGCCCTTGCCGGTGCGCACGTCGCCCCGCACCTCCAGCCAGCGCCCGGTATCCACTCGCGCCTCGACGCTGAGGTCAAAGCCTGGCCCCTTTGGCCGCAGTCCTGCCACCCAGACGCTCGAGTCGGCAAGCTGCATCACGAAGTCGAACTTGCTGCGCGCCGGCGCGGCGGGCTGGTCGCCGAAGAGGTTACGTCCCCGAAACCGGCCGCTGATGGTCACCGTCTGCCCGTCGAAACGGGACGGGTCGAGCGCGAGGGCGCGCACCGACGGCGCGGCCAACGGTTCAGCCGCCGTGAGTCCGTTGACGATGAGGACGGGGAGTTCTCCCTGGTTCGGCCAGTCGCGCTGCAGGACCTTCTGCGAGAGGGCGACCAGGCCGTACGTGCCGACGCGCTGGTCGTCCTGTGTCAAGCGACCGACGTCGATGAAGGTCCCGGTCACCTCGACGTCACCTGCCCCCTGAGCCTCGGCTGCCTCGCCGATCGCGAGCAGACGCGTCTGCCCGCTGAGCAGCGCCGTGCCGACCTGGTCGGTGACCAGCCGCGCGCGCACGCGAACGGCCTGCATGTGGAAGAACCCTGGGTAGGCCGCCAGGGCGTCCAGCGTCGTGGCCTTGCGCCCCGAGGGCGCCTCGGCCCGGACCTGCGCCCCCGCCCGGGGCACGCCGACCAGGACAACGAGCAGAAGAACCAGCAGCGCGCGGACGGTCATAACAGTCTAACGACGCGTCGACCGACTCAGTTGACCCGCCGCCGCCCGACCCGCGCCAGAATCACGGCGAGAACCAGGAAGAGCCCGGCGCCTACGAGATGCCCGAGAACGCCCTCGTGCAGCACCGGCACCCGGCCGAGGCTCTCCTGGGCGTCCTCGACGCGAAGGACCGTTGGCATGTATTCACGCGAGCCGTACAGCACGGCGTAGACGATGCCGGCAATCGACCCACCGGCGATCAGCCCCGAACTGAACAACGTGCCCGCGCTGACCTCCGACTCCTCGTGTCGACCGGTGGCACGCTCCACCAGCCACCGGACGACACCGCCCACGAAGATGGGCGCCGTGGTCGCGATGGGCAGGTACGCCCCGACGGCGAACGAGAGCGAGCGCACCCCGCAGAGCTCCATCGTCACGGCGATGAACACGCCCGTGAGGACGAGTCCCCACGGCAGGTTCTGGCTCAGAAGTCCGCGGATGATGGTGGACATCAGCGTGGCCTGGGGCGCCGGCAGGGCGTTGGACCCGATGACCATGACCTTGTGCAGGTAGAGGGTGGTGACCCCGATGATGAAGGCCGAGACGACCACGCCGATCACGAGGCCGATCTGCTGGGCGCGTGGTGTGGCGCCCACCAGGAAGCCGGTCTTGAGGTCCTGGGACGTCGCGCCGGCATTGGCCGCCGCGATGCAGACCACGGCGCCCACCGTCAGGGCGATCGGCGCGTACGCGTCTCCAGTCCACCCGATACTCACGAAGATCGTGCACGTGAGGATGAGCGTCGCGATCGTCATGCCGGAGACCGGGCTGGACGAACTCCCGATCAGGCCCACGATCCTGGAGGCTACCGTCACGAAGAAAAATCCGAACACGACAACGAGCAGGGCCGCCAGCGGGTTGCCCTGCGTCGGCATGCCGGGCGAGACGGCGAGGACGACGGCGAGCAGGAGCGTGCCGCCCAGGACGAGGCCCACAGGAAGATCGCGGTCGGTGCGTACCTGTCCCTGACCCGCCCGCTCGGCGCGGAAGTCCTTCACGCTGTCACGGAACGAGCCGACGATGGTCGGAATGGTGCGTGCCAGTGTGATCAGGCCAGCGGCGAGCACCGCCCCGGCGCCGATGTAGCGGATGTACTGGCTCCAGATCTGGCCCGGCGCCATGTCCACGATCCGCAAGCCGTCCGGCGGAGCGGGCGGAAATGGCATCGGCATGTAGGCGCCCGCGATCGTGAGCAGCGGGAGCAGCACCATCCACGACAGCACGCCTCCCGCGACCATCTCGCCGGCGATCCGTGGACCGATGACGTAGCCCACACCCATGTACTCGGGTGAGATGTCCACGTTGACCGTCGCATTGGGGAACGCGCTGGACTTCGGGGTCGTGTATCCGACCTCGGTGCGGACCAACTGGAAGATCCACGGCAGTGCCTTGAACAGGGCGCCGATCCCCAGACCCTTGAACACCAGTGAGGCGAGTTGCCCGCCGCGTTCACCCGCCACCAGGACGTCGGCACAGGCGGTGCCCTCGGGGTAGGGCAGGACGCCATGCTCCTTCACGATCAGCGCCCGTCTGAGCGGCACCATCAGCAGCACCCCGAGGATGCCGCCGGCGAGGGCCAGGACGGTGATCTGGAAGTAGTTGAAGTAAGCGGGTCCATGGGGCGTCAGGAAGATCAACGCCGGGATGGTGAAGACCACGCCGGCCGCCACCGACTCGCCGGCCGACCCGATGGTCTGGACGATGTTGTTCTCGAGGATGGTCGACCCGCCGAACCGCTTGAGTACGGAGATGGCGAGCACGGCGATGGGAATCGACGCACTCACCGTGAGGCCGGCGCGCAGCCCCAGATACACGGTGGAGGCCCCGAAGAGCAGCCCGAAGAGAGCGCCGAGCAGGACGGCCTTGGCCGTGAACTCGGGTGGCGACTGGTCCGCGGGCACGTACGGGGCAAACGGCGGCTGAGGCATGGCCGACGGTATAGCAGATCGAGATGGGAAGTCGAAGTGCCACGTTCGGTGCCCGCCGGAGGCGTGCCGTATCATGACGCCGTGTCCGACATCGAGCGCACCCGGACTGGCGGTGACCACGTCTCGGAGCTCACGACCGCCAGACTGTCGGTCTATCTCCGCTGCCTCGAGGCGCTGGACGCCACTGGCGTCAACACGGTCTCGTCGCAAGGGCTCGCGGCCCAGTTCCAGCTCAATGCCGCACAGATTCGCAAGGACCTGGCGCACTTCGGCGAGTTCGGCATCCGCGGCGTCGGGTACTACGTGAAGGATCTCAAGCGCCACCTCCGCCAGATTCTGGGCCTCGACCGCAGCATCAAGGTGGTGATCATCGGCGCGGGCAACCTCGGGCTCGCGCTGGCCGACTACGCCGGGTTCCGCCAGGAGGGTTTCGACGTCGTGGCCCTGCTCGACACGGCCCGTGAGAAGGTGGGGCAGTACTCGCGCAGCGGCGTTCCCACCCGCCACGTGCGCGAACTCGAGCGTCTCGTGGAGCGTGAGCGCATCGACATCGCCGTGATCACCGTACCCGCCGAGGCGGCCCAGGAGACCGTCGACGCCGTTGTCGCCTCGGGCATCCGCGCCATCCTGAACTTTTCGCCAGGTAACCTTCGCGTGCCCGGGCACGTGAAGTTGAAGAACATGGACCTCACCGTGACGTTCGAGAGCCTCTCTTTCTTCCTCGCCAACGGGCATCTCGATGCCTAGGGGGGATCGTCACCCGTCGGGACGCGAGGCGGAGCCGCCGGGCGGCCTCACGCACGCCGATGCCCAGGGGCGCGTGCGCATGGTCGACGTCTCGGCCAAGCCCGCCACGGCGCGGGTGGCCGTGGCCCGTGGCTTCGTGCGGGTGTCGGCTGCCGCCCGCCGGCGCGTGCGCGATGGCGCCGTGGCCAAGGGCGACCCGCTGCAGGCCGCGCGCGTGGCTGGCATCATGGCGGCCAAGCGCACGGCGTCCCTGATCCCGCTCTGTCACCCGCTCCCGCTGAGTGCGGTGCAGGTCGGCGTCGAACTGGCCCGGGGTGGAATCGCCATCGAGGCCACCGTGAAGACGACGGGGCCGACGGGCGTCGAGATGGAGGCGCTGACTGCCGTCGCCGTCGCGGGCCTGACCGTCTACGACATGCTCAAGGCGGTCGACAGGTCCATGGTCATCGAGTGGGTGACACTGGTCGAAAAGCGCGGGGGCCAGAGCGGTGACGTCGTGCGCGGCGTCGCCACCGGCGTCAGGAAGCGGCGTCGGATCGCGGGAGGATAGACCCGGTCCAGGAGTCAGACACGCGTGCCGGGCGCTCACCTGCGGGAGCCCGACCGGCATGCCAGAAGCCGCCAGCGCCGGGCGTGGAGCGCCCGATGCCCATCTTGCGAGGAAGTTCCATGGCCGTCGCCGTCGCCGCGCCCTCACGTCCGTTCCGGTTTCCCCCATCGGTGCCGTCACGCATTCGCACGCTGGCGCAACTGCCCGCCGACCTTGTGGCGCACCACCCGCGGCCCGACCTGCTGCAACGGTGCACGGCCGAGGGGCTGCGACCCTGCTCCACGGCAGATTTCGTCGAGCGCGTCCGCGCGACGGGGCTCGCCCTGGCCGACATGGGACTCGCGCCGGGCGACCGCGTGGCCATCATGTCCGAGACACGGCAGGAATGGCTCGTCGCCGACCTGGGCATCGTCACGTCGCGGATGGTGACGGTGCCGATCTACCCGACGATTTCGGCGCACCAGGCACGCTTCATCCTGCAGGACTCCGGGGCGCGCGGCGTGTTCGTGTCCGACGCGTCACAGGCCGAAAAGATGCTGGAAGTCCGGCACCTGCTGCCGGCGCTCGAGTTCATCGCCGTGTTCACCGACGAGGTGCCGCCGGCTGCGGTCCGGGGGAGTCACACCGTCCTGCGCCTGGATGGCCTGATCGACCGGGGCCGGCTGCTGGCCGCCGACCCGGTAGCCCTCGCGCGCTACGACGCGGGCGCGGCGGCTGTCGAACCCGACGACCTGCTGACCATCATCTACACCTCCGGCACGACAGGGGAACCGAAGGGCGTGATGTTGACGCACGACAACGTGCTGTCCAATCTCAGGGCCGTCGTCCCGGTGCTGGGGCTCACGCCGCAGGACGTCGCGCTCAGCTACCTGCCGCTCAGTCACATCTTCGAGCGCATGGTCACGTACCTGTTCCTCTACGAGGGCCTCTCGCTCTGCCACGCCGAATCGCTCGACACGCTCGCGCGCGACATGGCCATGGCCAGGCCCACCGTCATGACGGGCGTGCCACGTGTGTACGAGAAGCTGCACGACCGCATCCACGAGGCGGTCGCCGCGGGTCCCGCCTTCCGGCAGCGCCTGTTCGCGTGGGCGGTGCGGGTGGGCGCCGCGTGCTCGGAGGCCCGTCGCGCGGGCCGGTCGCCATCACCGGTGCTCAGGATGCAGGAGGCGGTGGCCGACGGGCTCGTCGCCTCGAAGATCCGTGCGAGGGTCGGCGGGCGGCTGCGGCTTGCGGTGTCTGGCAGCGCCGCGCTTCCGGCTCACATCGGTCGCTTCTTCCACGCCGTGGGCGTCCCGCTCATCGAGGGATACGGTCTCACCGAGACCTCCCCGGTCATCACGGTCAATCCCCTGGATCGTGCGCGGTTCGGCAGCGTCGGTTGTCCGATCGACGGCGTCGAAGTCGCGATCGCCGAGGATGGCGAAATCCTGACGCGCGGCCCCAACGTGATGAAGGGCTACTGGAATCGCCCCGACGAGACCGCTGCCGTGGTCCAGGCGGATGGCTGGTTCCAGACGGGTGACATCGGCACACTGAGTGACGATGGTTACCTGACGATTACGGATCGGAAGAAGGAACTGCTCGTGACGTCGGGAGGCAAGAAGATCGCGCCCAGCCCGATCGAGGCCCTGCTGAAGCGGCACCCGCTCGTGGCCGAGGCCATGGTGGTGGGTGAGGGGCGGAAGTTTCCGGCGGTCCTGATCGTGCCCAACTTCACGGCCTTGAACCAGCGCCTGAAGGTCCTGGGACGCCCAGTCGGGACGCGCGAGGAACTCGTCGTCAGAGACGACGTGGTGTCGCTGTTCAACGAGGTCGTCGAGCCGCTCAATCGCGACCTGGCGCAGTTCGAGCGGCTGAAGAAGGTGGCGTTGCTGCCGACGGAATTCAGCATTGCCACGGGCGAACTCACGCCGACCCTCAAGCTTCGGCGTCGGGTCGTGCTCGAGCGCTGGCAGGCTGTCGTCGACAGGTTGTACGAGGCTCCGCACTGACACACACAGGGGCGCCGCGGAGCGCGCGCGTCCCACCACCACCCACACCGGCGAGGCGTCCTCTCGGGCGCGGCCGGCAGGAGACGATGACGATGAGCAAGGTCTACGAGGCGATCAACGAACAGGTGAACAACGAACTGGCGGCGTCCCACAGCTATCTCGCGCTGTCGGGCATCTGTGAGGAGCTGAACTTCCCGGGCGCCGCGCACTGGTTCCGCGTGCAGAGTGAGGAGGAGCGGGGCCACGCGCTGCGCATGTTCGACTTCGTTCACGCCCGCAATCACGGAGTCACCCTGGGGGCCCTTCCCTTCGAAGCCGTGGCAGCCGCCTCGCTGCTCGACGTGTTCCGGGCGTCGCTGGCCCAGGAGGAGCGCGTCACCGCGCAGATCAATGCCCTCTACGACCTGGCGATGCGCGAGAAGGACTTCGCGGCCGTCGTCGAGATGCAGTGGTTCGTGACCGAGCAGGTCGAGGAGGAGAAGTCCGCGCGCGACATCATTGCCCGGCTGGAGATGGCCGGCATGGATGCGCGGGCGCTGCTGGAAATCGACCGCGAACTCGGTGCGCGGGCCGGCGCCGGTGGGGCTGAGGGCGCGCCCGCCGCGGGCGGTTGAGGCCGGGCCGGCTGTCCCGGCCGGCCCTCACCGTGTTACTCGAACACCTGCGCCTTGGGCAGGGGCCACCAGCGCAGCTGCACCTTGCCGATGATGTACTTCTTCGGCACCGAGCCCCAGTGGCGGCTGTCGGAGCTGTTGTTCCGATGGTCGCCCATCACGAAGTAGTAGCCTTCCGGGATCTCCTGGGGACCCCAGTCGTCGTGGCCGCGATATTCGCTGGGCACGTAGGTGTCCTCGAGCTGGACGTCGTTGACGAACACGCGACCGTCGACGATGCGGACACGGTCGCCTTCTTCGGCGATGACGCGCTTGACGAACGACTTGTCGGGATCGACCGGATACCAGAGCATCACGATGTCGCCCCTGTGGGGTTCCCCGATCTTGTAGATGGCCTTGTTCACGATGAGGCGGTCCTGGTCCGACAGGGTCGGCGCCATGCTCTGGCCTTCGACCCGCGCGACCTGGAAGCCGAACGTGACGATGAGCGTGGCATAGACGGCGGCCGAGGCCAGCGTCTTGAACCAGGTGAACAGTTCCTCGGCGGCCCGCACCCAGATCGGCGGTCGGCGCACGTCGGCTGTCGCGGCTCGCAGCGCTTCGTCGGCGGCCTGCGCCGTCACGGGAGCGACGACAGGCGTGAGGCCCGAGGTCGGGTTGGCGCCGAGCAGCGGCGACACGTCCGGCGCTCCGGTGTCGAGCCTCACAGCTGCAGGTAGTCCCGGAGGCGCTTCGTCTGCGCGCGGCTGACCGGGATCTCCGTCGACTTCGCGTCGCGCATCCTCAGGATGAAATTCCGGCTGAACCAGGGGACTATCTCCTTGATTTTGTTGATGTTGACGAGGTACGACCGATGCACGCGCCAGAAGACCGCCTGGTCGAGTTGGGCGTGCAGGTCGTCGAGCGTCCGATGGTTCGGACGATCCCGTCACCTGACTGGCTACGACGACGACCTCATCCTCGTTCACTGTCGCATAGATGAGGTCATCGGCCTGCATCAGCAGGATCCGTTCGTCCACCTTGACGACAACGGGCGACCGCCGGTGCTGGCGCGCGGCCACCGCCTCCACGATTTGGGCGAGCGCTTCGGACGACACCGCCCCGCTGCGTGCGGACTGGAGTCGCCGACGGGCGCGCGCGAGCGCCTGATCGAGCCTGGCCGGTTCGACGGGCTTGACCAGGTAATCGACGGCGTTGACCTGGAAGGCATCCAGGGCGTACTGGTCGAAGGCCGTCACGAACACGATGTCCGGCGGCGCTGGCCGGGTCGCCGCCTGGCGCGCCACCTCGAACCCGGTCAGGCCTGGCATCTGTACGTCGAGGAACACGATGTCGGGCTCGAGTTCGTCCAGCAGGTCGAGGGCCGCCACGCCGTTGTCGGCCTGGCCGATGACCTGGACGTCCTGGGTGCGCGACAGGAGGTAGCACAACTCCTCCCGCGCGGGTTGCTCGTCGTCGACGACCAGGGCACTGATGCGCATTTTACGCCGTCCGACGCTCGGGAAGCAGGAGATCCGGGATCTCGAGCCGCACCCGGGTTCCGTGGTCGGTGGTGCTCGTGATCGCGAGTCGACCCTGTGCTCCGTAGATGACGCGCAGCCGCTCGGAAACGTTCGCCAGGCCGATGCCTCCCCCGGTGGATCGGTCCCGGGCGTCGGGCGCCATGCCGACGCCGTTGTCGGCCACCTCCAGCACGGTGATGTCGCCTTCGCGCCGAGACCGGAGCGTGATGAGGCGATCGCCGAGCTTGTCGGACAGTCCGTGCTTGATGCAGTTCTCCACGAGCGGCTGCAGGATCATGCTGGGTACCATCAGGTCCAGCGTCGCCGGCTCGAGGTCCTTGTCCACACGGAGCGAGGGCCCGAACCGGACGCATTCGATGTCGAGATATTCGTCGACGGCCGAGAGTTCGTCGCGCAGCGTGACGAAGTGGTCGTGGGCCTTGAGGCGTCGTCTCAACAAACCCGACAGCCTGTTGATCAGCATGCGGGCGGTGTCGGGCCGCGTCCGGATCAGCGATGAGATGGACGTCAGCGTGTTGAACAGGAAGTGCGGGTTGATCTGGCTCGTGAGCGCATCGATCCGTGCTTCGAGCAGCAGGGCTTCCTGCTCCTGCAGTTTGTGCTCGATCCGCGCGGAGTTCCAGATCTTGATGGGGATGGCCACCGTCAGCGTCGTGGCGAGAAGGGTCAGCACGAGCATGCCTGGCGACGAGGCGGGGAAGAAGAACAACCGATCGGCCGTGTAGCGATGCCCGAGGACCTGCCGGAGCAATTCGAGCGCAATGGGCGCGGCAATCAGGAGCATCTGCCAGTCCACCTCGAAGCGGCGGACGAGCTTCCAGAGGTACCGCGGGAAGCCCGTGAGCACGAAGGGGGAGAAGTGCCAGATGGCGTCCTTGGGGCAGATTTCACGGAGACCGCCCCCGGCAAAGCCGCACCCGACGAACAGGGGCAGGGCGATCCATTCTCCGCTCGCCAGGGCTGTGAGCCCCACCATCGCTCCCACGATCGCCCCGGCGTAGGGGCCCGCGACGAGGCCGGCGAGGTAGGCCCCGCCCAGCGAGACGTCGGCGGCGTCGTATCCGAGGAGCACCCGGCTCGCGACGCCGGCAGCGAGCGGCACGCCCAGCGCGCCCATGAACTTCAGACGTTCCGGCCAGTCGCGCCGCTCGGTGAGGAGGAGGGTCCGGAATCGTCGGAACCGCACCAGCATCGTCGACAGCGCCGCGATTCCGGCCAACTGGACGACCAGCGTCACCAGCAGGAACTGCTCGGCCGACAGGAACTGTGGCTCGCGGAGCACAACGGCGAGTCTAACGCCGAACGCCGAACCACGCCGAACGCCCCGCTTGTGTTGGTGCGGGACGCGTTCCGGACCCCCGGGCGGCCGGACAAGTCCGGCCGCTACGCATCGTGCACCATGGCGCCGGCGCCACCAGCAGGCACGTCGCAGCCGCCAGCAGGCAGTCGTAGTAGCCGCGGGACTTGTCCCGCGGGCAGGGCTTGTGTTGGTGCGGGACGCGTTCCGGACCCCCGGGCGGCCGGACAAGTCCGGCCGCTACGCATCGTGCACCATGGCGCCGGCGCCCCAGCAGGCACGTCGCAGCCACCAGCAGGCACGTCGTAGCCGCCAGCAGGCAGGTCGTAGCCGCGGGACTTGTCCCGCGGGCAGGGCGCCGGACACGTCCGGCCGCCTGCGAGATTCATGAGAGTCCGGCCGCTACGTCTCGCGTGGGCCCGGCTCCCGGCATCTCGTCCTTGTTGCTACACTACGGGGTGGCCCCAAGCCGGCAGCAGGCGACAGGGGACCACCGGAGGCTCATACAGATGATTCGTCCCTGGATCGTCGGGTTCAAGACCACGTTCGGGCACATGTTCAAGAAGCCCATCACCGTCAACTACCCCGACGAGAAGGTTCCGATGTTCCCGAAGTGGCGCGGCAAGCAGGTCTTGATGCGCGACGAGAACGGGCTCGAGAAGTGCGTGGCGTGCGGGTTGTGCGCGGTGGCGTGCCCCGCAGACGCGATCTACCTCGAACCTGCCGAGAACGACGGCAGTGTCATGGCCGGGCCCCGCTATGCCCGGACGTACCAGATCCACAAGACCCGCTGCATCTTCTGTGGGTATTGCGAGGAGGCCTGTCCCGTGTCCGCGATCTTCATGGGCAAGGATTACGAGCTGGCCGTGTTCAGCAAGGACGACTTCGTGTGGGACAAGGACGATCTGCTCGTCCCGAGGCCCGGGCAGGTCCAGGGGGCTGCTCGCAAGTAGGGCCGCCCGTGGACCAATCTTTCCTCGACGCCCTGCGCGAGCGGGTGCTCATCTGCGACGGCGCCATGGGCACGCAACTCTATGCCCGTGGCGTCTTCCTGAATCGCGCGTTCGAAGAACTCAACCTGACGCAGGCCGACCTGGTCGTCGGCGTCCACCAGGCCTACCTCCGTGCGGGTGCGGAGATCATCGAGACGAACACGTTCGGGGCCAACCGTCTCAAGCTGGCCAGCTTCGGCCTGGCGGAGAAGGTGCGGGCCATCAACGTCGCCGGCGCGCGGATCGCACGGCACGCGGCGCGTGACGGCGCGTGGGTGGCCGGCTCGATGGGGCCGTTGGGCGTGCGCGTCGAACCGTGGGGCAAGACGGGGCTCGACGAGGCCCAGGCCTTCTTCGCCGAGCAGGCGGCGGGTCTCGCGGAGGGCGGCGTGGACCTGTTCGTGCTCGAGACGTTCCGGGACGTCAACGAGATTGGCGCCGCGATTCGCGCGATTCGCAGCGTGAGCCACCGGCCCATCGTCGCGATGCTGACGACGGCGGAAGACGGCAACACCCTGGACGGGACGCCGGTGGAGCAGTTCGGTCCGCAACTGGTGGAGTTCGGGGCCGACGTGCTCGGCGTCAACTGCAGTGTCGGCCCGGCCGCCATGCTCGAGACCGTCGAGCGCCTCGCGAAGGCGGTGCCCGGGGCGCTGCTCGCGGCGATGCCCAACGCCGGCAAGCCGCGCGACGTGGACGGCCGCAACCTGTACCTGTGTTCGCCGGACTACATGGCGTCGTATGCGCGCCGCTTCGTCGGCGCTGGCGTGCGCCTGATCGGCGGATGCTGCGGGACGACCCCGGAGCACGTCAAGCAGATCGCCCACGCCGTGCACGCGCTCGCGGCGCCGGTTCGTGCCGTCGTCGCAGTGCCGGAGGCGGCGCCGGATGCCCGCGTGGCCGTGACGCCGCTGCCTGTGGAGCACAGGTCGCGGCTGGCCAACGCCCTGCGCCGCGGGCGCTTCGTCGCGGGTATGGAGTTGGTCCCGCCCGCCGGCTTCGGGCACGACCGGATCGTCGCGCAGGCCCGTGAAGCGCGGATCAATGGACTGGACGTCGTCCTGGTCAGCGACGGGTCGGGTGGCCGGGCCCGCATGAGCGCCCTCGCTTCGGCGGTGACCGTCGAGCAGCACGCCGGCGTCGAGGCCATCCTGCAGTACTGCTGTCGGGATCACAGCCTCCACGCGATGCAGGCAGACCTGCTCGGGGCGCACGCCCTCGGCCTGCGCAACCTGTTGCTCGTCACGGGGCGTCCACTGCGGCACTCGGAGTACCCCGATGCGACTGCCGTGTTCGACGTCGATTCGATCGGGCTCACCAACGTGGCCTCACGCTTCAATCGCGGCGAGGACGTCGGGGGACAGCCGATTGGCGAGCCGACGGCGTTCCACATCGGCGTGGCGGCCAACCCGACGGCGATGATGCCGGAGCGGGAGCTGTCCCGGTATCGCTACAAGGTGGAGGCCGGCGCGGAGTTCGTCGTCATGGGCCCCATCTACGACGTGGAGGCGTTGCGGCAGTTCCTCGACGAGACGGGCGACAGACGCGTGCCGGTCGTGGCGATCGTGAGGGCGTTCGAGAGCGCTCGCCAGGCCGAGCAACTGGCGAACGAAGAGCCAGGCGTCAGCGTACCGGAGGCATTGGTGCGGCGGATGGCCGAGGCCGAACGTCTGGACCGCGTGGCGGCCGAGGCGCGCACGATCGCGCGCGAACTCGCCGCGGCGATCAGGCCGCTCGTCGCAGGCATCATCGTGGCGGGCGTCGGGGGCGAGGTGGAGCCCGCGCTCGACATCCTCGGCCTGTTGACAGCGTCCGGGGGCGACCGCGGTGCGGCGTCGGCGCCGGTGGGGCCGGTCGGAGTGGCCCGCACTTGACATGGTAGACTTTCGCAACTCTAGCCGCATGGGAGCCTGTTGATGGCATTGTTCCGGGAAGATCGGTCGGCTACCGAAGACGAGCTTCTGCAGGGCGACGCGGCCACGCGTGCGCTGTCGGTCACTGCGGTCGAGAACGACTTCGTCGAGAAGGTCTACGAGCGTCTGGCCAAGGTGTACGACCTGACGTTCGGGCCGACCCTGCATCCGGGACGCGTTCAGGCGCTGCAGCGCATGCAGATCCACCCGGGCGACAAGATCCTCGAGGTGGGAGTCGGCACGGGTATCAACTGCGCGATGTACCCGAGCCACACCGAGATCACCGGCATCGACTTCTCGGCCGGCATGCTGGAGAAGGCACGCGAACGCGTCGCCCGGAAGAGCGTCAAGAACGTGCGCCTGCTGCAGATGGACGCGCAGGATCTCAAGTTCGACGACAACACGTTCGACATCGTGTACGCGCCATACCTGATCAGTGTCGTTCCCGACCCGGTCAAGGTCGCGCGCGAGATGCGGCGGGTGTGCAAGCCTGGCGGCCGCATCATCTTCCTCAACCACTTCCTCAGCCCGAACAAGCTGCTGTCCAAGGCCGAGCGCATGATCTCGCCGATGGTCGTGCACATCGGGTTCAAGTCCGACCTCGACCTGCCGGCGTTCCTCGCCCAGGCGAACCTGCAGCCCATCTCCATCGAGAAGGTCAACATCCCGCGCATCTGGTCGCTGGTGACCTGCGTCAAGGAGTAGGCAGTCCTACAGCATCGCGCTGAGCATCCCGGCAGCGACGTCGGCGCCGTTGACGAGTGGGCGCTCCACTGGGGCAGACTGCGCCAACAGCGCCTCGATGTCGGCGTCCCACCGGTTGCTGGCCAACGCCTCGTTCGAGATGTGCCGGCAACGCAGCACGTCCGGCATCTGTTCGACCATGACGGGATACTCCCGGAACCGTCCGCGGTCGGTGTAGAGCAGGGCCGTGCCGTTGGCCGCGCATTCCGACACGATGCCGTAGCCAGGCTTCGAGACCACGACGTCACACGCGGCGACGAGGTCCTCGTATCGGAGGCCGCGGGCGTCGAGCCAGTCGCGATCGAGACGCAGCGCGTCGGCAGGGGCGTCCGTGGGCACGTGCGCCGCGCCGGCCGACAGCACGAGCCTGTAGGACGCGGCGGCGTGGTGCGCCAGCGTCATGTCTGCCACGCCGTAGCCGCCGAACGAGATCAGCACGAGCGGGCGGTCGTCGTCGGCACCCATCAACCGGCGCACGTGGGCCGGGTCGTGACTCGCGCGCCGCGCCACCCACGGCAGGTCGACGACCGTGCGGCACGTGGCAAATCCCCCAGGCATCGGCAACCGCCAACCGGCGGCCGCCTGGGCGTACCGTGCACCCAGCCGTGCGGGCAGTTCCGCGTAGGCCGGTGCATCCCCGGTGAAGTCCTCCAGGATCCAGTCCCACGTGAAGTTGGCGAGCAGGATCGCCGGAATGCCGGCCAGCGCCGCCGCCGTGCACGGCATGGCGGGCGCGTCGCACACGACGGCCCCGACCCCACGTGCCTCGAACTCGCGCGCCAGCGTGGCGGCCGCCGCATCGGCCGCTGACTCGAACAGCGCCGCGGCTTCGAGTGTCGCGGGGATGTCGAGCACGAGGCTGTCACGCTGGATCGCGCCGGAGTCCACCGGTTGCTCGACGAGGGTGGCGGGCACGCGCAGGGTGCGCTCCAGGAGCCACGGCGAAGCCGCCGTGAAGACGTGGACGGGCTGATCTGGACGCACCGCGCCGAAGGCGTTGATGACCTCGACCTGCCGGCTGGCGTGACCGAACCCGTGCCCCGAAATGCAGAAGGCGACGGCCACCCGTCAGCCCGCGACCGCGGGCTCGGCCGGCGAGACCGGATCCGATTCCGGGGACGCCTCGGGCGTCGGCGCCGGGTGGGCCGCGCCGAGGGCGATCTCGATCACCTGATCGAACGTGGACACCGGCCTGAACGTCATCTCCCGGCGCGCCTCGGGTGACAGTTCGTCCAGATCGTCCTCGTTCTGCGCGGGCAGAATCATGGTCGTCACGCCCTGGCGTCGCGCCGCCAGCGCCTTCTCCTTGATGCCGCCGACCGGCAGGACGAGGCCGCTCAGGGTGATCTCGCCTGTCATGGCGACGTCGGGCGTCACGGGCGCCTGGCGCGCGGCCGAGACGATGGCCGTCGCCATCGTCACGCCCGCCGACGGTCCATCCTTCGGGATGGCCCCGGCCGGCACGTGCAGGTGGAGGTCGTGTGAGGCAAACGTGTCGGGAGCGATGCCGAGCGCGGCCGACTGCGAGCGGACGTGGCTCAGCGCCGCGCGTGCCGATTCCTGCATGACGCTGCCCAGTTGTCCCGTCAGCACCAGTTGACCCTTCCCGCCCGGCAGGAGCGTGGCCTCGACGTAGAGGACGTCGCCGCCCGCTTCCGTCCAGGCCAGGCCCGTGACCACACCCGGGCGCGACAGCCGAAAGGGCGCGTCGTTCTTGATCCGTGGCGGCCCAAGGTATTCGGGTACGTCACGGGCATCGACCTTGAACGGCGCGTCGAGCGTGATGGCCGCCATCACGGGTGTCGTCGGTCGCGGGGCCGGGTCGCCAACCGGCGCCTCGGGAGCGTCGCGATCGGGGTCGATCGGTGGCGGTGGATCGCCTTCCGGCGCCTCGTCCGGGTGTGGGACGCCAGGCGTCCCGCGCGGGTCGGGATCCTCGATGGGGATCTCGTCGGGATCGGGCCCGGGCGGTGGCGGCATCGATGGGCCCTCCCCGGGCTGGCCGGGAATCGGCATGTCGACCGTGGCCAGGGCCGTGGGTGCCGGCTCCCGGTCCCGGAGCATCGTATCCACGCCCGCGACGCGCGCGGCCAGCTTGCGGGCGATCGTGCCGACCTGCCGTTCGAGGCTTCGGACTCCAGCCTCGCGCGTGTATTCGCGAATGACGCGACTCAGGGCCGCGTCGGTGAGGTCGAGCCCGTCCGCGGGCAGGCCGTGCTCCTTCAGTTGCCTCGGGATGAGGTACTTCCTGGCGATATGGACCTTGTCCTCCTCGGTGTAGCCGCTCAGCGGGATGATCTCCATGCGGTCGAGCAGCGCCGGGTGCACGGTGCCGAGGTTGTTGGCGGTGGCGATGAACAGGACCTTGGAGAGGTCGATCGGCACCTCGAGGTAGTGATCCCGGAACGCATGATTCTGCGCCGGGTCCAGCACCTCGAGCATGGCCGACGCCGGATCGCCCGAGAAGCCGCCGGCCTGCAGCTTGTCGATCTCGTCCAGCATGAACACCGGGTTCATCGAGCCGGCCTGCTTGAGCGCCTGCACGAGGCGGCCCGGCATCGAGCCGATGTAGGTGCGCCGGTGGCCCCTGATCTCGGCCTCGTCGCGCACGCCGCCGAGCGAGATGCGCACGAACCGGCGGTTCATGGCGCGTGCGATCGACTGTCCCAGCGACGTCTTGCCCACGCCCGGGGGGCCCGCGAAGCACAGGATCGGCCCCTTCATGTCGTTCTTCAGCTTGCGCACCGCCAGGTACTCGACGATGCGGTCCTTGATCTTGTCGAGGTCGTAGTGGTCCTCGTCGAGGACGCCGCGTGCCGCGCGCAGGTCGAGTCGATCCGTGGTGATCACGCTCCAGGGCACCTCGAGGACCCAGTCGAGATACGTCCGGAGCATCTGGTACTCGGGCGAGGCCTGCGACATGCGCTCGAGGCGGTCCACCTCGCGCGTGGCCTGCTTCAGCACGGCCTCGGGCAGCGCCGCCTCGGCGATGCGCTTTCGCAACTCGGCGATCTCCTGACCCTCTTCCTCGCCGAGTTCCGACTGGATGGCCTTGAGTTGCTGGCGCAGGTAGTACTGGCGCTGTGCGTCGCTCATCTCCTGCTGCGCCTGTGACTCGATCTTGCCCTTGAGCTCCAGCAACTCGACTTCCCGTTTCAGGGCCGACGTGATGGCGCTCAGCTTGACGCGCAGGTCGTCCTGCTCGAGGAGGAGCTGCTTGTCCTCGGGCTTCATGTCGATCAGCGTGGCGAGCAGATAGACAAGGCGAAGCGGCTCGTCGATGCCCGACACGATGGAACGCAGGTCCGGCGACAGGCCAGTGGCCAGCGAGAACGCCTTCTCGACCAGGTCGCGAAGGGTGCGCAGGTAGGCGTCGATCTCGATGCCCGTCGTGTCCGGTTCCGGCGCGGCGGTGATGGCGGCATCCATCACGTTGCCGTCCCGCGTGACCTCGTCGAGGCGCACCCGGGCGACGCCCTCCACGAGCACCTGCAGCCCCATCGCGCCCTTGGCCATCTGGCGGATCACGGCCACGGTGCCGACCTTGCGCAACTGCGTGGGCTGCGGGTCCTCGGCGTCGCCGACCTGCATCACGAGGACGAGCAGGCGGTCAGCCGCCAGCGCCCTGTTCACCGCGTCGACCGACACTGCCCTGTTGACAGCGAGGGGCTGCACGGTGAGCGGGAACACGACCGTGCTCCGCAACGGGAGGACGGGCAGGCGTGAGGGCAGCTGTGGGTCCTGAACGTCGGCGTCGGCCACGAATCGTCGTCTCCAGAATGCGGTGCACCGGCGCGGACGCCAGTGTCCCTCGAGGGTAGGACGCGCGGACCAGGATTCCAGTCCTGCGCGGCCCGGCCGTTCGCCCGGGGCACGTGTCGAAGAGCTGGTCCCGGGCGACGTCGGAGGCCAGCCTCCGCTTCAGGGTCAGTCTACCAGTCGGCGAGGGAGCCGCGCGCTATCATCGGTCCGGGCCCGTGCCTGGGCCGACGGCCAGAAAGCCGAGCTGACCTCCGTACTGCATTGGTGAAGGGTGCGAATGCAGGATTTCAGGTAAGGAACCCACGTTACATGCTGGCACGACGTCCGGAAACCGACGAGTACGGGCCGTTCTACGCGGCCTACGTGGCACGCATCCCGGACGGCGCCTGGCGGGCCCGCCTGGAAGGGCAGCCGTCGGAGTACCGCGAGTTACTCGGCGGCATGGACGACGCGACGGCGGCCCAGCCGTTGGCCGCGGGCAAGTGGTCCCTCCTCGACGTCCTCGGGCATGTGACGGATACCGAACGCGTGTTCGCGTTTCGCCTGCTGTGGTTCGCGCGGGCCGAGTCCTCGGGCCTGCCGGGTTTCGATCAGGATGCGTGGGTGCGCGCCGCGAGCGGGCAGCGGCCGACGGTGTCCGGTCTGCTCGACGAGTTCGAGGCGGTACGCCGCGCCACGCTGCTGCTGGTGGCCGCGCTGCCCGACGCCGTCGCGGATCGACGCGGAGTGGCCAATGGCGTGGCGATGACGGTGCGCGCGCTGGCCTGGGTGATCCCGGGGCACGCCCAGCATCATCTCGACTCGCTCAGGGGCGAGTAGGGCAACGCGGAACGCGGAACGTCGAACGCAGAACGTCGAGCGCGGAAGTCGAACGCTGAACCAGAAGGTGCCGACGCCGCCTGTCGGAGACGGCGTCAGTAGATACCTGGCAGCAGTCGCCAGCGGACGCGGCGTCGGTAAGCGCTGTAGCTGTCACCGAACTGTTCGACCAGGCTGCGCTCCTCGAGCGGAATGGCGATCACGAGGTACGCGACGCTGATCGCGGCGAAGAGCAGCCGCGTGGACGTCATGCGCGGCGCGCCGGCGACAAACAGCACCCAGCCGAAGTAGATGGGGTGACGCACGAAGCGGTACAGCCCGCGTGTTTCCAGGGGTGGCGCATCGTCGCGTGGCGACGCCGTGCGCGATGGATCCAGACCCGCCAACTCCTTCAGGCTCAACGTGCGCGCCGCGAGCAGGGTGACCAGCACCCCGGCAGCCTGCACGCCCGCACCCACCCACCACCCCCAGCCCGTGAGCGCGTACCACGTGCCTGGCAGCGGTTGCCACAGTCGCATGCACGCGAGGAAGAGCGTGCTGGCGAGGATGACGTACAGCGCACGCTCGGCGTCGGGACCCATGTATCCATGGATCCAGCGCTTCAGTCGCGTCCGCGCCAGCACGCTGTGATGCAGGGCAAACGCCGAGAAGAGCGCGACGTCGATGGCCAGTGGCCTCCAGAGCGGGGTGCCGGCAGGCGCGACGGCATCGAAGGCCTGGAAGTACGCCTTGCCGCCGATTGCGAGAGACACGGCGAAGAGGAGCGCGCCCACGACCTGCAGGGCCCGCACGAGAGTCCACCCACCGCGGGGCGCGCCCGCCGTTCCGCTCACGGAGCCCATAGTATAGTGCCGACCATGCGGCCGCCCTCCCGGATCGTGATCTCGGGCATCGGCGTTGCGTCACCGTTCGGCGCGGGTCGCGAGTGCTTCTGGCAGCACGTGAGGGAGGGCCACAGCGCCACGCGACGGATCACCGAGTTCGATCCCGCGCCCTTCGCCTGCCAGGTCGCCGCGCCGCTGCCCACACTGTCAATCGAGCAGGCGCCCCGCCTCGACGCCTGGGGACCGACCGACGACACGGTCGACCAGATTCTGCGCGAGCGAGCGGAGGCGAAGCGGTACTCCCGCGCCTCGCTGGCCGGCGTGATTGCCGCGCGCGAGGCCTGGAGTGATGCCGGCCTGCGCATGGGCGAGCCGGGCGCCGGAGTCATCATCGGCACGGGTGGCGGCGGGATCGAACTCGGCGAGCGGCAGTACCGCGAGTTCTTCACCGACGGGCTCAAGCGCGTCACCCCGTATGCGATCCCCGTGTCCATCTGCGGGATGGTGTCGAGCGAGATCTCGATCGCGCTCCGCCTGCACGGCATCAGCCACGTGCTCTCCACGGGGTGCACGAGTTCGACCGACGCGACGGGCTACGCCCTGGCGCTGCTGCGTGCGGGCGAGGCCGAGGCGCTGCTGTGCGGCGGCGTCGATGCCTGCGTGACCCCGGGCATGATCTACGGATTCTCGCGCATGCGCGTCGTATCGACGATGTTCAACGATGCGCCGGCATCCGCCTCGCGGCCATTCGACAGGTGCCGTGACGGGTTCGTGCTCGGCGAAGGGGCCTGGATGTACGTCCTCGAGCGCGAGGACCGTGCCAGAGCCCGCGGCGCTCACGTCTACGCGAGCATCGACGGGTATGGATCGACCTGCGACGCCTATCATCGCGTGCAGATGGACCCGGAGGGCGTGCAGATCGTGCGCGCGATGCGGATGGCACTCGATCGGGCGGGCCGCGCACCCGAGTCGATCGGCTACGTCAATTTCCATGGCACGTCCACGCAGCTCAACGACGCGATCGAGGTCCGCTGCGTGCGCGACGTATTCGACGACCACGCCGATCGCCTGTGCGGATCCTCGACCAAGTCCATGGTGGGTCACCCGCAGGGCGCCAGCGGCGCGTGCGGCATCGTGACGACGGCACTGGCCCTGGACCGCGGCTTCCTGCCGCCCACGATCAACGTCACCGATCTCGACCCGGCTTGTGACCTCGACGTCCTGCCCAACCAGGGCCGTGCGGTCGAGGTCGAAGCGGCCTTGTGCAACTGCCTCGGCTTCGGATCCAAGAACAGCGCTGTCGTCGTGGGCAGGGCCCGGTCGTGAGCGTGGACCAACATCGGTCGGAGTTGGCGCATGCGGGATCCTGACGTGGTCGTGTCGGGCGGCGGCCCCGCCGGGGCCCTGGCCGCCCTGTTGCTGGCGCGCGGCGGCGCACGCGTGGTAGTGCTGGATCGGGCGACGTTCCCGCGCCACAAGTTGTGCGGCGACACCCTGAACCCCGGCGGCGTGGCACTCCTGCGCGCCCTGGGCGTGTCAGGGCCCATCGAGACGCACGGACTGGCGCTCCACGGCATGGTCGTCACGGGCGCCGGTGTGTCGATACGGGGACGCTACGCCGGGGGAGCGGTCGGCCGCGCCTGGGCCCGGCGTGACTTCGACCTGTCTCTCATCGAGGCGGCCGCGCGGGCCGGTGCGGATGTGCGATTGGGCGTGCGCGTGCTGGCGCCTCTCGTGAACGCACAGGGCAGGGTCGAGGGCATCCGCCTCCGCTTGCCCGGTGGCCGCGACGACGTCGTGAAGGCGCGCTGGACGATTGCCGCCGACGGCCGTCGGTCCCCGCTGGCGCTGGCCCTGGGACTCATCGGCCATCCTCGTCGTCCGCGCCGGTGGGCCATCGGTACCTACGCCGACGGCGTCGACGGCGTCGAAGCCTTCGGCGAGATGCACGTGCGAGACGGCCACTACATCGGCGTCGCCCCGTCCAACGACGGCGCGTCCAATCTGTGTCTGGTCACTGCGAGTCGTCAGGGCCTGGACCAGCCGGGCGTGCGCCTCTGGCAGGCCATCCAGCGGGATCCGCTGCTCGGGGAGCGCTGCGCGCGTGCCCGCCAGGTGGCCCCGGTCGTGACCCTCGGTCCGCTGGCGGTGGATGCGCGCGCCGTCGGCGCGCCGGGCTTGCTGCTGGCTGGTGATGCGGCCGGTTTCGTGGACCCGATGACAGGTGACGGCCTGCACATCGCCCTGCGGGGAGCGCAGCTGGCCGCCGCCGTCCTGCTGGAATCGGCTGGCGACGACGCGCTCGTCATCCAGCGTCTGGCCGAGGCAAGGCGGGAGGCGTTCCGATCGAAGCTGCGGTTCAACCGTGTGCTGCGCGAGCTCGTCGCATGGCCGTTCGGCGTCAGGCTCGGCGCATGGGGCGCCTCGCTCGCGCCCGCCATCCTCCGGCAGGTCATCGCCACGGCTGGCGACCTCCCTGGAACCGACGTCCGGGCTGTCGCATGAATGTCCCGGCGGGCGCCTGGCCTGCACTGGCGCTGGCTGTGGTGTTCGGCACGATGGGCCTCGAGGCTCTGCGCTCGGCTGCCAACGAGCGGGCGCTGCTGGCGCGCGGCGCTCGCCTGGTCAGCGACCCGAGCTTCAGCTGGATGAGGCTGGCGTATCCGGCCGGATTCCTCGCGACGTGCCTCGAAGGCTGGTGGCGCGGCGTGTCGTGGAACGGGTGGGTCGCGACGGGCGTAGTCATCTTCGCGGCAGGCAAGCTGGTCAAGTACGCGGCCATCGCCACGCTGGGCTCCCGCTGGAGTTTCCGGGTGCTGGTGGTGCCGGACGAGCCCCTCGTCTCCCGTGGCATCTATCGAGTGGTGCGGCACCCGAACTATCTCGGCGTGGCCGGCGAGGTGCTGGGCATCGGTCTCTGGATGCAGGCGCCCGTGGCGGGTGCCCTCTTCGTCGTGACGTTCGGCCTCATCCTCGTGTGGCGTATACGCATCGAGGAACGTGCCCTGGGCCTGCCGCCGCGTCCCTGACCCTGCCTGCTCGGCGGCTGCCAGTCAGGTCGGCGCGAGCCACATCGCCATCACCCGCGACGAACTCGCGAGACACCGCGCCATCCGATTGGCGCTTCGCTTCGTCAAAGCATGCATGCCTGCCGTGCGGAGTGCGCGCGTGTCGTCCGCCACGGCAGGAGAAGGCGTGTGGATATAATGCGAGCACAGGCGCAGATGTCGCGGTGTAGCGCCACGGGCGCATCCTCAGCCCGCCACGCGGTGTGGTCCATGGGCCGCATCGGATCCCTCGTCGTGGGGGTGTGCCTGCTCGCGGCCGAGGGATGGGCACAGGCCCCTCCCTTCGTTGTTCCCCGCATTGTCACCCCCGCGCCCTCGCTGCGCGCCCAGCCGGCCGAGCCGCCGGCCGAAGTGGTGCCCCCGTGGCGCGGGCCGCTGACAGCCGGCAAGTTCGACGCGGCACTGGCCCTGGCCGAGGACTCCGCGTGGGCGCAGGCGTTGATTCGTGGCCACGCGGCCGAGCGCCGCGGCGACTACGAGGAGGCCGAGCGGGAGTATCGCGTCGCGGTGACCGACCAGCCTGCTGGCGAGCCGGCCATCGCGCTGGCCGACCTGCTCACGCGCACCGGTCGTCGCGACGAGGCCAACGCGCTCTGGCAGGTGGTGCTGCGCTCGGGGCAAGCACAGCGGTCGGGTGCGTCGCTCGGTCGGGCGGCGCGGGCGGCGCAGGCCCTGGGGCAGGTCCGTCTGTCCAACTCGTACTTCCAGACCGCTGCCAACCTGTCACCGGACGATCCACAGCTGCACACGCGCTGGGGTGACCTGTTCCTCGAGAAGTTCAACGACGCCGAGGCCCGGTCGTCCTACGAGACGGCCCTCAAGGCCGACGCCCAGTACGTGCCGGCGCTCGTGGGTATGGCGCGGGCCCTGGCCGACAGCAATCCCAGCGCGGCCGAGGCCGCGGCCAGGCAGGCGTTGACCGTCGACCCGGACCAGCCCGACGCCTTGCTGGTCCTCGCGGCGGAGGCGATGGATGCCAGCAAGCGCGGCGATGCGCGCGAGACGCTCGGCAGGGTGCTTGCGGCCAATCCCAGGCATGTGGAGGCGCTGGCGCTGTCGGCCGCGCTCGCGCAGATCGAGGATCGCGGCGACGATGTCGCCACGCTCACGGCGCGTGCGCTCTCCGTTCATCCACGCAATGCCGACGTATGGCGCGTGATCGGCGAGCGCGTGGCGCGTCAGTATCGGTTCGACGAGGCCGTCAGATTCCTGCGGCAGGCCGTGGCACTCGATCCCGAGAACGCGCGCGCGCAGGCCTCGCTGGGTCTGCACCTGCTGCGGACGGGCGACGAGGCGGAGGCGCGCAAGGCGCTCGACGCGGCCTTCGCCCGCGATGCCTTCGACACCGTCACCTACAACCTCCTCAGCCTCCTCGACACGCTCGATCGGTTCGTCACGGTACAGGGGCGCAATCTCACGGTCCGTCTGCATGAGCAGGACGCTCCTGTGCTGCAGCCTTATCTCGTGCCGCTGGCCGAGGAGGCGCTCGCAGACCTCGCCAGGCGCTACGAGTTCACGCCGCAGGGCCCGATTCTCGTGGAGGTCTTCCCGCGCCACGACGACTTCGCCGTGCGCACGATGGGGTTGCCCGGGATGCTGGGCGCGCTTGGCGCGTGTTTCGGGCGCGTGGTCACGATGGATTCGCCCAAGGCGCGCCCTCCGGGCACGTTCAACTGGGCGGCGACGCTGTGGCACGAACTGGCGCACGTGATCACGCTGCAGATGTCCGGCAACCGGCTGCCGCGTTGGCTCAGTGAGGGGATCTCCACCTTCGAGGAGACGCGTGCCAGGTCCGGGTGGGGCCGCGAATCGGAGCTGTTGTTCGCCCAGGCGCACGCCTCCGGGCGCCTGCTGCCACTCTCCGACCTCAACAGCGGGTTCGCCAAGGTCGAGACGATCAACCTCGCCTACCAGCAGGCGTCGGTCCTGGTGGCGTACCTGGTCGAGACGCGCGGCGACGCGACGCTCCGCGCCTTCGTCCGCAGCTTCGGTGAGGGCATCGACGACGAGACCGCGCTGACGCGCGCGTACGGTCAGACGTGGGCCACGCTGCAACCCGAGTTCGACGCCTACGTGAAGCGGAAGTACGACGCGGTGGTGCCGGCACTGACCGAGGTCGACGCCACCCCGCCAGGCCGGACGGCCACCGCGGCCGACTGGGTCGCCTTTGCCGACGGACATGCGGGCAACTTCCGCGTGCAGATGGTGGCCGCGTCGCCGCTGCTGCGCCTCGGTGACCTCGCCGCCGCCCGGACGGTGCTCGAACGGGCCGCCGCGCTGGTGCCCTTTGCCACGGGCGACGCCAGTCCGTGGCGGCTCCTGGCGACGACGGCCCTCAAGCAGGATCGACCGGCGGACGCACGGCGGTTCCTGGAAGAGATCCTGGAACACGATCACACGGCGGTGCAGGCGCTGCGTCAACTCGTCGCGCAGGCGAGGGGCCCGGAGGACACGGCGCTGCGGCAGCGGGCAGCCGAGCGACTCATCGAGGTCGATCCGTTCGACGCGGCGGCGCATTCGGCGCTCGGCGACCTGGCCCTGGCGCGCGGCGACGTGCCCGTGGCGCTCCGTGAACTGCAGGCGGCGGTGGATGCCGGTCCGCCCAATCCAGCCGAGGCCCTGACGTCTCTGGCGGAGGCGACGCTGCGGACGGGGCAGCGCGATGACGCGAAGCGGCATCTGATCAAGGCGCTGGAGAGTACACCGCGACACGAACGCGCACAGGAGTTGCTGCTCCAGATCATCGACGGCGGGAACACCGGGGGCGATCGCAGATGACGAGGCACACACGGACGGCAGGCCTGCGGGTCGGCGTGGGCGTGGCAGCGCTCGCGCTGTGCCTGGTGGCATCTGCGGCGATTCCCCACGTCTGGGCGCAACTCGGAGACGAGACCGATCCCCGCTTCGCCGGATTGCGCTGGCAGTTCACGCGCATCCGCTACGACGCGCACAACGCGGCGTCGTTCCGCGCACGGTACTGGAGCGACTCGTGGGCGATCGACGGGCCCGCGGCCGAGCAGAACCTGTCGCGCCGGCTTCGGTCGGTGACGGCCATCGATGTCGGCGAGCCGACGGTCGTGCGCATCGAAGATCCCGAGCTGTTCAATCACCCCTGGGTCTATTTCGTGGAACCCGGCACGCTGCGCCTGAGAGACGCCGAAGTGCCCATCCTCCGTGAGTTCCTCCTGCGCGGCGGCACGGCGGTGATGGACGACTTCCACGGCGACATCGAGATGGACAGCGTCCTCACCGAGATGAAGCGGGTCTTCCCCGATCGGCCTGTGATCACGCTGCCGCCGACGCACCCGATCTTCTCGTGCTTCTACCAGATCGACGGGTATCCGCAGGTGCCGGGCCTCGGGTCGTTTTTCTCGGGGCGCACGTGGGAGAAGGGAGGCATCACGCCGGAACTGCGCGCAATCGAGGACGACAACGGCCGCGCGATGGTGCTGATGAACTGGAACACCGACATGGGCGACGGCTGGGAGTGGTCCAATGCGGAGCAGTACCCCGGGTACATACAACACACGGCGCAGGCGTACCGCATGATGATCAACGAGGTCATCTACACGCTGACCCACTAGGCACGCCCATCGCCCCATCGCCCCGACGCCACCCGGCTGCCTGTGGGAGCGAAGGCCGACGGCCAGAGGACGCGGCCGACACGAGGATCGAGTGAACGAGATCGCGCAGCAGAAGCCGCAGCCCCTGTCCGCCGACGAGGCCCGCGCCCTGGTGGCCCGTGTCGCCGAGAGCCGGAATCGCGTCCTCACCGAATTGCGGAAGGTGGTCGTGGGGCAGGACGCCTCGGTGGACCTGGTCCTCGCGGCGCTGTTCTCCGGAGGCCATTGCCTGTTGACGGGCGTCCCCGGGCTCGCCAAGACGCTGCTCGTTCGCACGCTGGCGCAGATCCTGGACCTGGGCTTTCGCCGCATCCAGTTCACGCCCGACCTGATGCCGTCCGACATCACCGGGACGGAAGTGCTCGACGAAACCGACGGCATTCGGGCGCTCCGGTTCGTGCGCGGGCCGGTGTTCACGCAACTGCTGCTGGCCGACGAGATCAACAGGACGCCGCCCAAGACACAGGCCGCCCTGCTCGAGGCCATGCAGGAGGGCCACGTGACGGCCGCGGGCCGGAGCTACGCCCTCGAACCCCCCTTCTTCGTGCTGGCCACGCAGAACCCGATCGAACTGGAAGGCACCTACCCGCTCCCCGAGGCCCAGCTCGATCGGTTCCTCTTCAACATCGTCATGACCTACCTCCCGGAAGACGACGAGGTCAAGGTGGTGACGCAGACCACGGGCGTCCGCCGCGAGACGCCGGATCGCGTCCTCTCACGCGAGGACATCCTGCAGATCCAGCAACTGGTGCGGCACGTCGTGATTGCAGAGGATGTCGCGCGGTACGCCGTGCGGCTGTCGGCCGCGACGCGGCCCACTCAGCCGGACGTGCCCGATTTCGTGAAGCGGTACGTCAAGTGGGGCGCTGGCCTGCGCGCCTCGCAGGCGCTGGTGCTCGGCTCGAAGGCCCGCGCGCTGACGCTCGGCCGGGCCTTCGTGACGCCCGAGGACATCCGCACCCTCGCGCCGCCGGTCTTCCGTCACCGCGTGCTCATCAACTTCCAGGCCGAATCGGAAGGCCTCACCACTGACGACATCGTGGCCAGGCTGGTCGACCATGTGACGCCACCCGCCAGCGGGCTGGCCTGACGATGCGCACGCCCGCGCCAGGTTCGTCGAGATTCCTGTCGCCGGAGGTGGTGGCTGGGCTCGGCACGCTCGAACTCAAGGCGCGCACCATCGTCGAGGGGTTGCTCCTCGGATTGCATCGCAGCCCCTTCCGGGGATTCGAGCGTCGAATTCGCCGAGTACCGGCAGTACATGCCGGGCGACGACCCGAGCACGGTGGACTGGAAGGTCTTCGCGCGCAGCGACCGCCACTACGTGAAGAAGTTCGAGCACGACACGAACGTGGAGGTGCAGCTCCTGGTCGACACGAGCGCGTCGATGGCCTACCGCAGTGGTACGGGCATGACCAAGCTGCAGTACGCGCAGTGCCTCACGGCGGCCCTCGCGTACCTGCTGACCGGGCAGCGGGATGCCGTCGGTCTCGGGTTGTACGACGACCGCCTGCGCGACTACGTGCCGTCGGCGGTGAAGGCCGGGCAGCTCACGCGCATCCTGGTCGCGCTCGATCACGCCGTGCCTGGCGAGGCGTCCGACACGGCCGCGGCACTCAAGCAGGTCGCGGACCGCCTCCGACGCCGCGGGTTGATCGTCGTGTGCTCGGATCTGCTGGACGACCAGCCACGCGTGGTCGATGGGTTGCGGCTGCTGCGCGCGCGCGGCATGGAGGTCGTGGTCTTCCATGTGCTCGACGAGGCGGAACTCACGTTCCCGTTCGAGCAGGCCGGCACGTTCAGAGACGTGGAGACCGGTCAGGAAGTGCTGACGCATGGCGCCTCGGCGCGCCAGGCGTATCTCGAGGCCGTCGGGGCCTGGCGCGACGGCTACGTGTCCGAACTCCGTGGCGCGGGTATCGACTACCAGCTCGCGCGCACGAGCGCGCCGCTCGACCTGTCGTTGCTCGGCTGGCTCGGCGCGCGCGGGAGGACGCTCTAGCCATGGGCTTCCTCGCGCCGATCTTCCTCGCGGGCCTCGCCGCCGTGGCGGTGCCCATCGTGCTGCACCTGTTCCGTCGGGAAATTGCGCCCCAGGTGCCCTTCACCGCCGTGCGCTTCCTCCAGAAGCGAACCATCGAGCGGCAGGAGCGCCGGCGCATCCAGGATCCGTGGCTGCTGCTCCTGCGGGTCGCCGCCCTCGCGCTGCTGGCGTTGGCCTTCGCGCGGCCCTACCTGCGGGCCGAGTCGTCCACGCAGCCGTCGCTCGTGCTGGCCGTCGATCTCTCGTACAGCATGGGCGCGCCGGGACGCCTCGACGCGGCGCGAGCCGCGGCCACCGCCGCCCTGCGTGCCGCGACGCCCTCCACGCCTGTGGGCCTGATCGGATTCGCCGACCGCGCCACGGTCATCGCCGAGCCCACGACCGACCACGGCGCCGTGCAGGCGCAACTGGGGGGGCTGCAGGCCGGCCACGGCGCCACGCGGTACGCCGGCCCGCTCGAGGCCGGGCGCGGACTGCTGGAGGGCCGGCCGGGTCGAGTCGTGGTGATCACCGACCTGCAGTCACGCGGGTGGGCCAGGGGGACGACAAGCCTGCCCGACAACGTGCAACTCGAGGTGGTCGGCGTCGGCGCGCGCGTGGACAACGTGCTGTTGCGCGACCTCGCGGTGACCCGGGACGAGGGGCGCGTCGTCGTGAGCAACGCCGGCCAGGCGCCCGCCTCGGTGACCGTGACCTTCGCCCGCCGGGAAGGCGCGTCGTCCACGCAGGCCGTGGCGCTCGACTCTGGCGTGAGCCGGGAACTGACCTTCGCCGGTCCGCATGCCAGCGGCGCCTATGTGGCATCCGTGGCGCCGGATCGGGGGTTCGCCGCCGACAACGAGCGACACGCGGTCCTGCGCGACGAGGCGGCGACGACAGTGCTCGTGCTCGTCGGTGACCAGGTCGAACGGCCGCGCGCGCTGTTCGTGGAGCGCGCGTTCGGTGCGCTCGGTACGGAGCCGGGCTCGTCGTACGCCGTGCGTGTCGAGGCTGGTCCTGACGCGCTGGCTCCCGAGTCGCTTCGTCGCGGCGAGTTGGTGTTCTGGCTGTCGGCCACCGGTATCGACCGTCGGGCCGTCGTCACGCTCGAGCAGTACGTGCGGGATGGCGGGCGACTCGTGGTGGCCTGCGGCCCCGCCCTCGATCCCCGGGTCGCCGATGTCGTCACGCGTCCGTTCGGCGTGGCGCTCGGGGGGGGCGACCCCTCGGCTCGGCCGCCAGGCGGCCTGGTGGTCCAGGACCCCCGGCATCCGCTGTTCGCCGCGCTCGGCGAGGCGCGAACAGACCTGGCGCGTACGACGGTGTCCGAGGCCTGCGACCTGTCTGTGAGCGGCGGAGCGACGACGATCAGCCGGTTCGCCGACGGGCGCGCCGCCATGGCGGAGGCGCGCGTGGGCGACGGACACCTGCTGGTCCTCGCCAGCGATCTGGGGCGCCAGTGGAACAACCTGCCCGTGCAGGCCGCGTTCGTGCCCCTCATGGGCGAACTCGCGCGTCACATGCTTGGAGAGGGAGCGGGCACGCAGGTCGCACTGGCCAGCGTCGAGGACGTGCGGTACCAGCGCCCGGGCGTCTGGCCCGTCGGGCCGCGCGGCCAGGATGCCGCCGTCAACGTCGATGTGTCAGAGTCGGATCAGGCCCGGATCACCGTCGAGGAGTTCCAGCAGGCGATCGCCCGTCCGCCGGCCGACGAGGCCCGGGTCGCGCAGGTCGAGGCGGCGCGACTCGAGCAGGATCAGGGGTGGTGGCGGTACGGCATCGCGTTCCTGGGTTTGACCTTGATAGCGGAGAGCTTTCTGGCGCGGCGGCCGCGCCCCGCGGAGGTGGAGTCGTGAGTCCTGTTCCAGATCCCGTCCGGCAGTCGCTCGAGATCCTGTCTCGGGCGTGGTGGCGAGTCCGTTGGACCCGCGTGCTGGCGCGGACGGCGGCGGGCGTGGCCGGCGTGCTCCTGGCGTGGGGGCTGGTGGACAGACTGCGCCCGCTGGGCCGGTGGCCGCTGTTGCTGTCGGGGATCGCGGTGGCCATGGTCGTCGCCGCTGCGGCGTGGTGGGTGCATCGGCGCGCGCGCGCGCATCCCTCCGCCGACAGGATGGCGCGGTTGGTAGAAGAGCAGTGTCCCGAGCTCGACGCCACGCTGCGGAGCGCGCTCGATCCGGAGGTGGAGTTCAGTCCCTTCGGCGCCGTCGTGCAGGCCGACGCGGCCGATGCGCTCGCCACGCTGGACGATGCCAGGATCGTCGACCCCGACGACCGTCGCCGCGCCATGCTCTGGGCCGGCGGGGCTCTGGCGGCCGTGCTCGTCGCCGCAGGCATCGCGGCGCCGACTGCCGTGCGGGCTGCGCGCACGGCGAAGTTCGTGGTGGCGCCACCGTCGCTCGCGTTGCGCGTGACACCAGGTGATCGGCGCGTGGTGAAGGGCACAGCGCTGGCCATCACCGCCGTCATCGAGGGCGCACCGGCCGGCCTGGACGTGCCGGCGCCGCGGCTGGTCGTCGAAGGGGATGGTGCGCGCGCGGTGGGGGCGTTCACGCGCGCGGCCAACGGAACGTACGAGGTGCGCATTCCCTCTGTCGATCGCAGCTTCTCCTATCGCGTGCACGCCGGCGACCTCCGCTCGTCGGCCTACACGGTCGAGGCGCTCGACCGCCCGCGAATCGAGGGGATCGACCTCGCCTACGTGTATCCGTCGTTCTCCGGGCTCGCGCCGAGGACCGAGACCGACACGGGCGACATCTACGCGCCGGCCGGCACGAGCGTCACCGTCACGGTCAGGACGTCCAAGCCCCTGAAATCGGCCGAACTTCGCGCCATCGATGGCGAGGGGGCACGGGAGGTGCCGCTCGATGTCGTGAGCGAGCGTGCGGGCGAGGTGACGTTCACGGTGGCCCGCGACGGCGCCTACCGCATCGCGCTCGTCGACACCGACGCCGTCGACAACGGTGAGGACACGGAGTACTTCGTCCGCGTGATGGACGACCGCCCGCCGGACGTTCGCATCATCCGGCCTGCCGGCGACCGCGGTGCGACGCGGCTCGAGGAAGTCACGCTGGAGGCGCGGGCCGAGGACGACTACGGCGTCCGGTCCCTCGAACTCGTGTACGCCGTGCGCGGCGGCACCGAGAAGGTCGTGCCGCTTGGCGGCACCGGCGAGACGACAGCCGTCAGCGGTCGGCACACGATCTATCTGGAAGACCTCGACGTCAAGCCGGGAGACTTCGTCAGCTATTACGCCCGCGCCCGCGATATCGGCCGGGGCAAGCGATCGACGGAGGCGCGCAGCGACATCTTCTTTCTCGAGATCAAGCCGACCGCCCAGGAGTTCACGGCCGCCCAGAGCAGCGCCATGGGCGGTGGCGGTGGCGGCGGGGAGATGGACGACCTGGTCGCCGCCCAGAAGGACGTCGTGTCAGCGACGTGGAAGCTCGAACGGCGATCGTCTGGAGGCCGGTCGGCGACCGACATCCGGGCTGTGGCCCGGGCGCAGGCCGAGGTGCGCGACAAGGTGCAGCAGCAGCTCGCCACGAGCGCGGCCGCGCCACCGCCACGCCGACGCAGGGGCGTCGAGCCGGCCGAGGCCGAGGCACCGCCGGCGCCGTTGCAGGCGGCTGGCGAGGCCATGCAGCGCGCGGTCACGCAACTGGAGAAGCTCGACACGCGCAGCGCCATCACGCACGAAATGGACGCGTTGAACGAGTTGCTCAAGGCCGAGGCCGAGATCCGGCGCCGGCAGCTCGCGCGCCAGCAAGGCGGACAGGGCGGAGGGCGCGGGCGGAGCGGCAACGAGGATCTCTCGGCCCTGTTCGATCAGGAGTTGATGCGTCAGCAGACCAACTACGAACAGCAGAGCAGCGTGGAGTCGCGCCAGGAATCCACCAAGGGTGACTCCGCACTGGACAAGATCCGCGAGCTGGCACGCCGACAGGACGATCTGGCCCGCGAACAGCAGCAGCTGGCCCGGGAGCGGTCGCAACTGTCAGCCGAGGAGGCCAAGCGCCGCCTCGAGCGGCTCACGCGCGAGCAGCAGCGGCTGCAGCAGGAGGCGCAGCAACTCGCGCAGCAGATGCAGAACGGCCAGCAGCAGGGGCGCCAGGGCCAGCAGTCGAACCAGGGACAGCAGGCCCAGGGCCAGCAGTCCGGTCAGCAGGGCCAGCAGGGGCAGCAGGGGCAGCAGGCATCGGGTGGCGGCGGGCAGTCGCAGGGAAGTGCATCGTCAGCCTCTCGCGATCGCGTCCGCGAAGCCGCCCAGCAGATGGGTGAGGCGACATCGCAGTTGCAGCAGGAGTCTCCGGAGCAGGCGGCGGCGCGCGGGTCTCGCTCGGCGCAGGCCCTGCGCGATGCGGAGCGCGCGCTGCAGGCCGGGACGCCCGGCGAGCGGCAGCGTGCCGCGGGTGACGTCCAGCTCGAGGCCCGTCAGCTGGCCGAGGCCCAGCGCCAGCTGGCCACGCAGGCGAGCGAACTCGGGGACCCACAGAGCGGCGCGGCGGCCAACGAACGTCGGCGCCAGATGGCCGGAGAGCAGGGGCGTCTGGCCGAGCGCGTCGCGTCGCTCGAGCGCCAGGTGCGTGAGCTGGCCCGCGGCGCCGATCCGGTACGTGACCCGCTGGGCCAGGCGGCGCGCGAACTCCAGCGCGGCAAGACCGCCGCCCAGTTGCAGGAGGCGGCCCGCGAACTCCGGGAGGGTGGCACGCCGCGTGGCACCGACCTCGCGCGTCAGCAGCGGGACGCGGCGCGCGTGCTCGACCGTGTGTCGGCGCTGGCCGGACAGGCGAGCGGGCGTGCGACGGGAGAGACGCAGGTCCTGTCCGAGCGGCTCGCCGACACGCGCGACCTGCGCGACCGCCTCAAGGCTCTCGAGGACCGCATCGCCGCGCTGGCGCAGCAGGCCGAACGTGAGGCACGTGCCGCGGGCAGCCAGGACGGCCAGCAGGGCAAGGCTGACGGCCAGGGGGGCGCACGCGACGCATCGTCGTCGGCACAGCAAGGCCAGGGAGGAGACCGGCAGTCGGGGCAGCCCGGCAGCCGCGGCTCGGCACAGGGCCAGGGCGAGGGCGAGGGCCGACGCGACACGCTCGACCAACTGCGCCAACTGCAGCAGGAGTACGCCCGCGAGTTGCAGGACGCCGCGCAGATGGTGCAGGGCCGCAACGCCGGCGGCGCGGACAGGGGCGGCCGGATGGCGACGCCCGAGGGGCACGAGTTCAGCAGGTCCGCGCCGGGCACCGAAGCCTTCAAGCAGGACTTTGCCCGATGGGAGGCACTCCGCAAGGGGATTGCCACGGCCATGGATCGGCACGAAGCCGCGCTGGCGCAGCGGCTGGCCGAGCGTGAGGCCGCCGAGCGCGTGCAGGCGCCCCTGCGTGACAAGGTCCCCGACCGCTACGCCGAATCCGTCGTGCGGTACTACCAGTCCCTGAGCCGCCGACCGGAGTCTCGCTGACATTGGCCATCCGGTTCGCGTACGCGCTGCCTGCCTGGGCCTGGGTGCTGGGCGGTGCAGGCGTCCTGTTGCTCGCGCTTGCCACATATCGGCACGCGCGCGGGCAATTGTCGACGCCGCGCTGGGCGCTGCTCGTGATGCTGCGCACCCTGGCGCTGGCCGCCGTGGCGCTGATCCTGCTGCGTCCGGTGCGCCTCGAGCCGGCGCCAGCCGCGACGGGCCGGGCCGTCGCGATCGTCGTGGACGACTCGCGGAGCATGCAACTGCCCGACGCCCAGGGGATCGAGACCAGACTCCAGCGGGCACGGCAGCTGGTCGCCGGTCGATTGCGACCCCTGCTCCAGGGCGACTTCGACATCCGCGTCTTCGCCTTCTCCGACGCCCTGAGGGAAGTGCCGTCCGAGGACGCCCTGACGGGCAATGGGCGCAGTTCGGACGTGGGCGCGGCCGTCACGGCGATGGCCGAACGCGCGGCGGCCGGCGAATTCGTGGGCATGGTGCTGGTGAGCGACGGCGCCGCCTCCTCGCCGTTGCCCCCACGGCCGGGCGCCCTGCCTGTCTTTGCCGTCCCGGTCGGCGCCGCGGGCGGGGTCGTGGACCGCGAGGTCCGCGATGTCACCGTCAGCGACGTCTCGGTCGTGGACTCGTTGGCCGAGGTCACGGCCAATCTCGTCTCGCACGGTGCCCGGGAAACAGTGGACGTCCGGTTGCTGGAGAACGGGCGGCCGATCGACGTCCGGCAGGTGCGCCTGCCGGGCAACAGCCAGCCCGTGCGCGAGCGGTTCCGTGTCGCGCCGTCCCGGACGGCGTCGACGGTCTACACCGTCGACGTGGCCGAGGGGGCAGGCGAGCTGACGGTCGCCAACAACAAGGGCACCGTCTTCGTACCGGCACCAGGTCCTCCACACCCGGTCCTGATCCTCGAAGGCGCGCCCGGCTTCGAGCACAGCTTCCTCACCCGCACGCTCAAGAACGACACGGGGCTCGACGTGGACGTGATCGTCCGCAAGGGACGGAGCGAGCGCGGGGAGCCGACCTTCTACGTGCAGGGCGCCGCCTCCCGGACGTCCGCGTTGGTGAATGGCTTCCCGCGGACCCGCGAGGAACTGTTCAGGTATGCCGCCGTCGTGCTCGGCAACATCGAAGCGGACTTCCTGTCCCGCGACCAGATCGCGATGCTGCTGGCCTTCGTGGAGCAGCGTGGCGGCGGCCTGGCCATCATCGGCGCGCGGTCCTTCGGCGAGCGCGGCGTCATCGGGACGGAACTGGGACGTGTGCTGGCCGTCGAGGCCCGCGGGGCTGGGGCCATCAACGCCGCTGCCGCGGCGAGTTCCCGGCAGGGCACCCGCATCGACCTGACGCCAGCCGGCCAGCAGCACCCGGTGATGCAATTGGCGCCGGTGGGCGACGGGCAGGCGTCCCCGTGGAGCACGCTGCCCTCCCTGGCCGCCGCCGCGGCCGTCGGGCGCACCCGTGCCGGGGCCGAGGTGCTGGCGATGGTGTCCGGGCCGGCGGGCGAGCCGCAGCCCCTCGTGGCGGTCCAACGGGCCGGACGGGGGCGCACGATGGTGTTCACGGGCGAGGGCGCGTGGCGATGGCGGATGGGCCTGGCCTCGGGCAATCTCGCCTACGAGACGTTCTGGCGCCAGGCACTGCGCTGGGTCGCCGTGCAGGCGCCGGCCCCCGTTGCCGTGGAGGTCGAGCCGCCACCGATCGGCGCTCCCGTCCCCATCTCGGTGCGCGTGGTCACCCAAGCCTGGGAGCCCGTGAGTGACGCGAGCGTGCAGGTGCGCGTCGAAGAACCCGGCGGGGCCGCCCGGACGCTCACCGCGTCGCTCGACGCGACCGAGCCTGGCCTCTACCGCGCCAGTCTGCTGACGCTCGCGCCTGGCGTGCACCGCCTCGACGTGGAGGCGACGCGCGCCGGCGAGTCCCTGGGCCGCACGGCGGTGCAGGTCCTGGCCGGCGGCAGCGATCCCGAGTTCGTCGATCCGCGCCGCAACGATGCCGTGCTGCGCCGTCTCGGCGAGTCGACGGGCGGCGCGCTGCTGGAAGCTGACGCGCTCGACGGGTTAGCCGCCCGCATTCGTGAGGCCGCGGCCTCGCCGACGTCCCGCCTGGTCGAACGAGACCTCTGGCACAATGGGTGGAGCTTCGTGATCATCTGCGTCGTGCTCGGCCTCGAGTGGGCGCTGCGCCGACGGTGGGGACTGCGATGAACGCACGGGTCTGGAATGCGGGAACTGTGGCGCTGGGGGTCGTGCTCGGCGCAGGGTCCCTGCGCGCCCAGCCGGCCGCCGACGTCCCGGCGATACCGCAGACCCGCGTGCTCATCGTCTCGGGTGCCGCGGGCAGCGACGAGTACGCAGCGCGCCAGAAGAAATGGCGCGAGACGCTGGCGACACAGTTGACGGCGAGGCTCGGCGTGCCGGCCTCCCGCCTCGTGGTGCTGGCCGAGCAGGCGGGCGACGGCTACCAGGCCGCCACGGCGGCGAACCTGCGCCAGGCCATCTCGACGATTCGCGGGTCGCAGGCACCCGCCGACACGCTGCTCGTCGTCCTCTTCGGCCATGGCACGTTCGACGGCGTGGATGCCAAGTTCAACCTGGTCGGCCCGGACCTCACGGCGCACGAATGGCGCGACGCGCTGGCGGGCATGCCGGGCCGGCTCGTGTTCGTCCAGACGGCGAGCGCGAGCTTTCCCTTCCTGGCGGCGATGGCCGCGCCCAATCGCGTGGTGATGACGGCGACCGATTCGCCGCAGCAGAAGTACGACACGGTATTCGGCGAACACTTCGTGGCGGCCTTCACGCCCGAGGCCGGCGAGGCCGACCTCGACAAGGACGGTCGCATCTCCATGTGGGAAGCCTTCGCGTACGCGGCCGACGCGTCCAAACGCTACTACCAGCAGCGCGGGCAATTGTCGGTCGAGCGTGCGCTGCTGGACGACTCGGGTGATGGCGTTGGGCGGGACCTCGCGAAGCAGGGCGAGGACGGCCTGCTCGCGAGCCGACTGTTTCTCGATCCCGATCCCGCCACGGCGTCAGGCGACCCCACCGTGACCCTGCTCATCGGCCGACGCAACACGCTCGAGACCGAACTCGACGAACTGCGACGCAAGAAGGGCTTCATGCCCGAGGCCGACTACGCCCGCGAACTCGAGCGTGTCATCGTCGACATCGCCCGCGTCTCGCGCGACATCCGCCGTCGCATCAAGAGCTGACAGCTGTAGTAGGCTCCTGCAACATGAGATCGCTCGCCCGCCTGCTGCGAGTGGCCGGCGCCGCGCTGGCGCTGGCCGTGACCCCGCCGGATGCCGTTCAGGCGCAGGAGCGTCCGAACATCCTGTGGCTCTCGAGCGAGGACAACGGTCCGCAGCTTGGTGCATACGGCGACCGCTACAGCACGACGCCCGCGCTCGACGCTCTGGCCGCCAGAGGGCTCCGCTTCACCAGGGCGTGGGCGACTGCACCTGTGTGCGCCCCGTCGCGGACGGCGATCATCACGGGCGTGCTGCCGCAGACGACCGGCGGCATGCACATGCGCAGCGCGGTGCCGCTCGGCGCGCCCGTGCGCATGTTTCCGGCGCTGCTGCGCGAGGCCGGTTACCACACGACGAACAACGTCAAGGAGGACTACAACCACCCGACCCCTCCCGGCGTCTGGGACGAGTCCTCACGGACCGCACATTGGCGGTCCCGGCGAGCCGGCCAGCCGTTTTTTGCCGTGTTCAACTTCGTCACCACGCACGAGAGTCAGGTTCGGGCGCGTCCGCACTTGGCCGTCCACGACCCCGCGACAGTCCGTGTGCCGCCGTACCATCCCGACACGCCGGAGGTGCGGCAGGACTGGGCGCAGTACTACGACAAGCTCTCGGAGATGGACGCGGAGGTCGCCCGTCGTCTTCGCGAACTCGAAGACGACGGGTTGGCGTCCTCCACGATCGTCGTCTACTGGGGCGACCATGGTGTCGGTCTGCCGCGCGGCAAGCGGTGGCTCTATCCTGCCGGACTCGACGTGCCGCTCATCGTGTACGTGCCTGAGAAGTTCCGCGCCCTTGCACCTGCCGGGTATGGTCCGGGCGTAGCCAGCGATCGGCTTGTGAGCCTGCTGGACCTGGCGCCGACAATGCTGAGCGTGGCGGGCCTGCGGCCGCCGGACTGGATGCAGGGTCGGGCCTTCATGGGACCACACGCCGCGTCACCGCGTCAGTGGCTGGAGGCCGGACGGGACCGCATGGACGAACGGGTGGACATGTCGCGCGCCATCAGCGACGGTCGCTACCTGTACATCCGCAACTTCCATCCGGAGCGTGCGCAGGGCGAGTACCTCGCGTACATGTTCGAGACGCCGACCACGCAGGTGTGGAAGGCGCGACACGACGCGGGGAGCCTGACGCCCACCCAGGATGCCTTCTGGCGCGAGAAGCCGCCAGAGGAGCTCTATGACCTCACCACTGATCCCGATGCGGTGCGAAACCTGGTGGGGGAGGCGCCGCTCGCGGCGACACTGACCCGCTGCCGCGACGCCTTGCGCGCTCACCTGCTGCGCACGCGCGACCTGGGTCTGCTGCCGGAGAGCGACATGCATCGGCGGCGCGGCGCGCGGTCGCCGTACGAACTCTCGGCCGATTCCCAGGCCTTTCCAGTCGAACGCATCCTCGACGTTGCGGACCGGGCGACCCGTCGGGAGCCGGACGCGGCAGGGCGACTGCGGGAGGGGCTCGGTGACGCGGACCCGGCCGTGCGCTATTGGAGTGCGCTGGGGCTGCGCCTGCTGGGTGCCGATGCGGTTCGCGTCGCTGGGGGGCCGCTGTCGGCGCTGCTCGCCGACCGGGAACCGGCGCCTCGCGTGGCCGCCGCGGACGCGCTTGCCAGGTACGGCGAAGGGCCGCAACGTGCCGGGGCCCTCGACGCCCTCGCCAGGACGGCCGACTACAGACGTGACGGCAATCATGCCGCGATGCTCGCGCTCGACGCGATCGTCGCGCTCGGCGAGATCGCCGATCCGATCCGCGCGGCTGTCATGGCGCTCCCGCAGCCGACCGACGGTCCAGCACGCGAGCGGGACTACGTCGGCCGCCTCCAGAAGACGCTGGCGGCCCGCTAGTACGGAGCGGTCCCTCGGTACCGCGGCCAGGCGTGCTGGCGCCGTGTCGACACACGGCCACCGGGCGTTTCAGCGGAGGCTGGCCGTATCCCACCAGTCGACCTGCATGCGTTCCGGGCGTCGGAAGGCCACGACGAGCGAGGCTCCGGCGGCGCATGCGGCGGCATGGGCCAGGAAGGCCAGGTTCCCGGTGTCTGCCGGATCGAGAACGGCCAGTGCGCCGAGGCCGCCCAGCAGCTGGACCGTGAACCAGATGCCGACGAGCAGCACCGCTGGCACCTCCACGAGCGTGACCACGGCGAGCGTGAGCACGCGTGACTGGGGGAACAGCACCAGGTAGGCGCCGAGGAGGCCTGAGACGGACCCGCTGGCGCCGACCGTCGCCGCTGGAGAGCCATGGGCGACCTGCACCTGTACCAGCATCGCCGCGAGCCCGCACAACAGGTAGAAGACGAGATAGCGGCCATGGCCCATGCGATCTTCGATGGTCTGGCCGAAGATCCAGAGGAACAGCATGGTGCTGGCCAGGTGCCACGTGCCGGCGTGCACGAGCGGCGCGGTCGCGAGGGTCACGGCGGAGACGTCGGCTGGCGTGAGGCCCCACGTGCGGATGAACGCGTCGAACCCGGCCGTGCTCGATGACGGCATCGCCAGGAACACGAGCGCGTTGGCGAGGATCAGGGCGATCGTCACGTACGGGGTGGTCCGGGACGGAATCACGTCGCGGATTGGCATCGCCCACTCATTGTAGACTCGGGTGATCGGCACACGTCCCGCGCCGCGGCGGCAGGGTATGCTGGCCTTCCAGCCGACGTATTTCCCGACCGGAACCCTTCCCGACATGATCTGCTCGAACTGTGGCACCGAGATCGCCGACAAGGCCCTGATCTGCTACCGCTGTGGCGAGGCCACCTTCGTGGCCAAACGTGCACCGGCTCCGCCGCCGGCCCGTGGTCGCCAGTTGATGCTCGTCGTCGCGATGGTCGTCCTCATCCTGTCCGCCCTGTTCCTCGGGCAGGTCCAGACGAACACGGTGCCCGAATGGGTCCGCTATACGCTGATCGCGCTCGCCGCGATCGTGCTGGCGTACCGCCTGCTGCTCCGGAGGCGACGGAGCGCGTCGGGACCCCGCCGATGACGTCGACCCGGTCCCGGCTCGTGGCATACGGGCTGTGCCTGCTGACGGCCGTCCTGGTCTGGAACGGCATCTTCGGTCTGCTCGTGAGTCGCGGCGAGAAGCAGTACCTGCTCGACCAGGCCCGTCATGAACTCGGACTGGGCCCGGAGGCTTCGCTGCCCGCGCGGATGGAAGGCACCATTCGCGACGGCGTCGGGCAGGCGACACGCTGGGCCGTCGTGGTGTTGTTCGTGAGCGGCGCGGCCGTGTGGATGGCGGGGCGGCGGGCCGACGACTGAATTGCCGAGGGCGCCACTCGGGGCGCCCTCGAGGCCGGGTTCGGAGAACCGGCCCTACCCTGCGGCAAGTGCAACTACCGGGCGTCGATCGGAACGTAGTCGCGCGTGCGGTAGCCCGTGTAGATCTGGCGCGGCCGCGCGATCTTCTGGTCGGCGTCGCGGTGCAGTTCGTCCCACTGCGCCACCCAGCCCGCGGTACGCGGGATGGCGAACAGCACCGTGAACATCTCGGGCGAGAAGCCGAGGGCCTGGTAGATGAGCCCCGAGTAGAAGTCCACGTTCGGGTACAGCTTGCGCTTGACGAAGTACTCGTCCTCGAGCGCGATCCGCTCGAGTTCCAGCGCCAGATCGAGGAGCGGGTTGGTCCCGGTGACCTCGAACACGTCGTACGCGGCTTTCTTGATGATGCGCGCCCGCGGGTCGTACGACTTGTACACGCGGTGCCCGAACCCCATGAGGCGCCCCTCGCCGTTCTTGACCTTCGTGATGAACTCGGGGACGTGGTCCTTCGTGCCGATCTGCGTCAGCATCTGCAGGACGGCTTCGTTGGCGCCACCGTGCAGCGGGCCGTAGAGGGCCGCGGCCGCACCGGCCATGGCCGAATACGGATCGACCTCGGAGCTGCCGATCGCACGCATCGCGTTGGTGCCGCAGTTCTGTTCGTGATCGGCGTGGAGGATGAACAGGATGTCGAGCGCGCGCTCGAGCGCGGGGTTCACCTCGAACTTCGCCTCGGTCATCTTGAACAGCATGTTCAGGAAGTTGCCGGCGAAACTGAGGTTGTTGTCGGGATAGACGTAGAACAGCCCCTTGCTGTGGCGATAGGCGTAGGCCGCGATGGTGGGCGTCTTCGCGATGAGGCGCTTGCAGTGGGCCTGGCGTTCCTCGGGGTCGTTGACGTGCTTGGCGTCCGGGTAGAACGTCGACAGGGTGCCGACCGTGCTGAGGAACACGCCCATCGGGTGCGCGTCGTACCGGAAGCCGCGCATCAGGTGCTTGATGTTCTCGTGCAGGAGGGTGTGCTCGGTGATGCCCTCCTCCCAGTGCTGGAGCTGCGCGGTGGTCGGCAGTTCCCCGAACATGAGCAGGTAGGCGACCTCGAGATAGGTGCTGTGCTCGGCGAGTTGTTCGATGGGGTAGCCGCGATACTCGAGTATCCCCTTGTCGCCGTCGATGTAGGTGATGGCGCTGCGGCACGACGCGGTGTTGGTGAACGCCGGGTCGTACGTCATCAGGCCGAAGTCGTCGTCGTCGACCTTGATCTTCCTGAGGTCGATGGCCTTGATGGTGCCGTCGGTGATCGGCACTTCGTACTGCCGGCCGGTGCGGTTGTCGGTGATCGTGAGCGTGTCAGCCATCGCGTCGCTTCTGGAGTGAGGCGCCGGCTACCCGGTCGTCTCGGGGTCTTCCGGATCCATGTCTGGCGGCGCGTCGTCCGCTGGACCCTCGACGCGGTAGTCGCCGTCGAGCCAGTGGGCGAGGTCGAGCAACTGGCAGCGTTCACTACAGAACGGCCGCCAGCGCGGGTCCACTGGCTGTAGACGACAGTATACACAGAGGAGGGGGCTGGACATCGCTCGTTCCCGGGCTGGCATCACTCGCGTGACAGGCCGGCCCCGTGGTGCCGCACATCGCGCGCCGAGACCATGAAGATCACGTCCTCGGCGATGTTGGTCGCATGGTCGGCGATCCGTTCCAGATGCCGCGCGATCAGAATCAGGTCCAGGGCCGGCTCGATGGCAGCGGGCGCGGCCTGCATCATCGGGATCAGGTCCGACGAGACCTGCCCCTTCAACTGGTCGACCACGTCGTCGGTGTTCAGCACGTGTTCGGCAAGGGGCACGTCGTGACCGACGTAGGCGTCCAGGGCATCGCGCAGCATCCGCTGCGCCAGATCCGCCATCCGGGGGATCGGGTCCAGCGTCCCCACGGGTGGGTGGAGCAGGTACCGCTGGACGGCTTCGCCGACGTTGACCGCCAGATCGCCGACGCGCTCGAGGTCGGTGTTGATCTTGACGGCGGCCAGAACGGCGCGCAGGTCGACGGCCACGGGTTGGTGCAGCGCGAGCAGCTTCACGCAGCGCTGGTCGATCTCGACGTGCAGGTCGTTGAGCGGCTGGTCGCTGCCCTGCACGCGCGCGGCGAGCGCGCTGTCGCGCTCCACCAGCGCGGCGGTCACCAGCCGGACCTGCTCCTCGGCCAGGCCGCCCATGACCAGGAGCCGTTCCTTGAGGCCGTCGAGGTGCTCCTGCACCTGGGGGACGACGCGCGTGATGGGTTCCATCGACATCTGCCGCACCTACCCGAAGCGGCCCGTGACGTAGGCCTCCGTCAGGCGCTCCCGTGGGGCGGTGAACACGTCCTCGGTCCGGCCGTACTCGACCAGTTGCCCCATCCAGAGAAACGCCGTGACGTCGGAGACCCGGGCGGCCTGCTGCATGTTGTGCGTCACGATCACGATTGTGTACGCCTTCTTCAGCGCGTGAATCAACTCCTCGATGCGCTGGGTGGCGATCGGGTCGAGTGCCGACGCCGGTTCGTCCATCAGCAGCACGTCCGGACGGATGGCGAGGGCACGCGCGATGCAGAGCCGTTGCTGTTGGCCCCCCGACAAGGTGAGCGCCGGCGCGTGGAGGCGGTCGGACACTTCGCCCAGATCGCCGCCGCCCTGAGGCTCTCCTCGACGCGTTCCTCGATTTCGCGCTTGTCGCGGACGCCGTTGATGCGCAGGCCGTAGGCCACGTTCTCGAACACCGACTTCGGGAACGGGTTGGACTTCTGGAAGACGAGGCCCACGCGTCGGCGCAGCCCGGCCACATCCGTGCCCGGCGCGTCGATCGATCGGCCGTCGAGCAGGACGTCGCCCTCCACGCGGGCCCCCGCGATGATGTCGTTCATCCGGTTCAGCGAGCGGAGGAGCGTGCTCTTGCCGCAGCCGGAGGGACCGATCAACGCCGTCACGCTGTTGGCCTCGATCGGCAGCGTCACGTGCGACAGCGCCGCGACCCCGCCGTAGAACACGCTGAGGTCGTGGACGTGCAACCTGGGCGCGGCAGGCGGCGCCCCGCCGAGTGCCGAAGATCCGGTCGGGTGCGTCGATCCCATCAGGGCACCCTCTGGCGCGAGGCACGGTCGCGCACCCAGATGGCGAGACCGTTGACGACGATGAGCACGCCGAGCAGCACGAGGATCGCCGCGGCCGCGTTCGGCCGGAACGCGGTCCCGGGCCGCGACACCCACGCGAAGATCTGGATGGGCAGTGCCGTGAACGGCGACGACGGGCCATCGGGCACGAACGAGACGTAGGTGAGGGCGCCGATCACGACGAGCGGTGCCGTTTCCCCGAGCGCGCGTGAGACCGCGAGGATCAGGCCGGTGGCCAGGCCCGGCAGCGCGATGGGCAGCACCTGGTACCAGGTCGTCTGCCACTTGGTGGCCCCCAGCGCGAGCGACGCCTCCCGGATCGTGACGGGCACCGCGCGCAGCGCCTCGCGCGCGGTCAGGATCACGACGGGGAGCATCAACAGGGCCAGCGTGGCCGAACCGGCGACCACGGAACGGTCGAGGCCCATGGCATGCACGAACAGACCGAGGCCCAGCAGGCCGTAGATGACCGATGGGACGCCGGCCAGGTTGGCGATGTTGATTTCGATGAGTCGCGCCCAGCGCCCACGGCCCCCGTACTCCTCGAGGGCGATGGCCGCGCCGACGCCGATGGGGACGGCCATCGCGGCCGCCAGCGTGATGAGCCAGGCACTGCCGGCCAGAGCGGGCAGCAGTCCAGCGTTGGAGGCACGGCGGGACGGAAAGCCCGTCAGGAAGTCCCACGTCAACCGGCCCATGCCTTCCTGCGCCACGCCCCACAGCAGCAGAACCAGGGCGCCAAGTGCCCCGACGAGTACGGCGAGACCGAGCGCCTCGAACGCGCGGTCTGCCACGCGTCGGCCGATCATCGGTTCCCTCGCGGCAGGCGACGGCGAAGCCAGTCGCTGCACAGATTGAGCACCAGCGTGCCCGCGAACAGCAGCGCGCCCACAGCGAAGATTGTCCGATACTCGCGGGTGCCCGACGGCACGTCGCCGAGGCTCACCTGCACGATGAATGCGGTCATCGTCTCGATGGGGACCAGCGGGCTCGCGGTCAGGCGCGGCTGCTGCCCCGCCGCGATGGTCACGATCATCGTCTCGCCAATGGCGCGCGACACGGCGAGGATGACGGCGGCCGCGACGCCGGGGATCGCCGCCGGGAGCACGACGCCGACAGCCGCCTGCAGTCGCGTGGCGCCAAGCGCGAATGCGGCGTCCCTGATGCCCTGCGGCACGGACGAGAACGCGTCCTCGCAGAGCGACGACACGAGCGGCAGGATCATCAGGCCCATGACCAGACCCGGCGCCAGCGCGTTGTAGCCCGCGAGCCCGGGAACCCACGTCCGGAGCCACGGCGTGACGAGCAGCAGGGCCACGTAGCCGTAGACCACGGTCGGCAGGCCGGCCAGGACCTCGAGCGCGGGCTTGGCGACGCGCCGGACGCGGATCGGTGCGTACTCACTGAGGTACAGGGCGCTCACGAGACCGGCCGGGACTGCCACGAGCGTGGCGATGGTCGAGACCAGCAGCGTGCCGGCCACGAGCGGCAGCACGCCGAACTGCTGGTTGTAGAACAGCGGGGTCCACGTGCGCCCGGTCAGGAACGCGACTGGCGAGACCTCACGGAAGAACTGAGCGGCCTCCGAGACGAGCACGACGACGATCCCGACGGTGGTCAGGACCGACAGTGCGGCACACGCCCAGAGGACCCGCTCCATGAACGACTCCGCGAGTCGCTGACCTCGCCGGCTCACGGCTCCAGCCCCAGTCTGGCCGCCAGCGTCAGAGGCGCCCTCGGCTCCACGCCGAAGATGGACCCGGTGCGCCTGGCCTCGAACCGCGCGCGGATGGCGGCCAAGACAGGCTCGTCCAGCGGCACGTAGCCGACGTCGGAGGCGATGTCGGCGACGTGCCGCACGTAGTACTCGAGGAAGGCGCGCACGTCGGGACGTCGCTCGAGTGACCTGACGCTGGCATACACGAAGATCGGGCGCGCGAGCGGCTGATAGGCGCCCGACCGGATCGTGTCTGGCGTGGGCGCCACGGCAGGGGCATCGGCGTGCGTGCGCACCGGCACGGCACGCAGGTACTCCTGGTGGGCCTCGTAGTACGGGAACCCGAAGTAGCCCAGCGCGTCGGGGTCGGTGGCCACGCCCTGGACGAGGGTGTTGTCGTCCTCGCTGGCGGTGTAGTCACCGCGACTGTCTCGAGGCGCTCCGGTAATCGCGCTCGTGAAGTAGTCGAACGTGCCGGAGTCCACGCCAGCCCCGAACAGGTGCAGTTCCCGGTCCGGGTACTCGGCGCGCCACTGCTTCCAGCGCAGCAGCCGTCCTTCGGCCTCATGTCGCCAGAGCCGGCGGAGGTCCTCGACCGTCACGCTCATGACCCAGGTGTTGTCCGGGTGGACGGCCACGACGATGCCGTCGTAGGCGACCGGCAGTTCGACGAATGCGATGCCCGCACTGGCGCACGCCGCGGCCTCGATCCCCGATATCGGTCGAGAGGCGTTGGCGATGTCGAGGCTGCCCCGACACAGGCGGCGCAAGCCGCCGCCCGTGCCGGCGACGCCGATGGTGACGCGCATCCCGGGGAACTCGTGCTGGAAGTCCTCGGCGACCGCCTCGGTCAGTGGATACACGGTGCTCGACCCATCCACCGTGATGACGGCATGCGCGGTCGGCGCGGTACGCGCGCAGGCGGCCATCAGCGCCGCCGAGAGGGCGGCGCCCACGCAGGCGCAGCTCACGAGGGACACGCGCATCCGACGAGCTTACCCGTGACGCGTTTCGCGGCTGTTTCGTGACCATCAATTCGGCTACAGTGGGGCCGTCATGTCAGAGAGGCGCGCCCCGCGCTCCCGGTCCGTGCCGAGAGTGGCTGCGCTCATCACGCGCCGCCACGAGGCGCTCCGGGAGCACGTGGGGCCGGCGCGTGCGGGCAAGGTGGACGGCGTCCACCAGGCGCGCGTGGCGTCGCGGCGCCTGCGCGAGGTGGTGCCCGTACTCGGCGAAGGTCTGGAGACGGTCGCCGTGGGGCCCCTGCGCAAGGACCTCCGTGCACTGACGCGCGCCCTCGGTCCCGTCCGCGAACTCGATGTCGCGGCCGGCATGATTGGCGACCTGACGCTGGCGCACGACGATGCCCAGCAACTGCGCGCGGTCTGGCTGGAGCAACTGACGAGGCGCAGGCGGGATCCCGTCCGTGCCCTCCGCCGCGCGTTGACATCCCGGCGGTGGCGGACGCTGGATCGGGAACTGGGAGCGTTCGCGACGGCGCGCGCCGCGTCGTCCGATGCCTCATGGCGGGATTCGCTCGCGCGCCGCCTGTCCGAGCGCGCACGTGGCCTGCGGGATCACGTGGCGCGGACCGGCAGCCTGTATCGTCCGGGACCCCTCCACGACGTCCGAATCGCGACCAAGAAGCTGCGGTATGTCATGGAGATCACGGCGGAGGCGGGTCTGGCACGCGTGGCGCGGCCGCTCCGGACGCTGAAGGCCGCCCAGGAGTCGCTCGGTCACCTGCACGACCTGGATGTCCTGTTCACGCAGTTGCACGACGTGCCCGGGGTGGCCCCCGGCGAGGACCTCCAGCATGCGGCCGCTGAAGTGATGGGTATTCTCGAGCGCCAGTCGCGCTCGCTGCACGCGCGGTACCTTCGCGCACGTCGGTCACTGGTCCGCGTAGCCGAGTTCACGCTCGACGCGGTCGTGCCTGCCGTCGGGGGACGGACGCACGGGGAGGGGGCTCGCGATGGCGACTGAACTGCAACTCGTCCTCGTGCGCCATGCCATCGCCGAAGAGCGCGGTGCCGACTGGCCCGACGACGACGAGCGTCCGCTGAGCCGCGATGGGGCGCGCAAGTGGAAGCGCGCGGCCCGGGGGCTGGCCTCCGTGCTGCCACCGATCGATCTGCTGCTCACGAGTCCGCTCGTCCGGGCGGTCCAGACTGCCGAGACCCTCGCCCGGGCGGCGTCTCCCTCGCCGAAGTTGCACCTGTTCGAGGGCCTGCGGCCGGGCACGCGTCCCTCCGCCACGATCGCGGCGCTGCGAACCACGGCACCTCGTGGTGGGACGGTGGTGCTGGTGGGGCACGAGCCCTCGTTGTCGGAGCTGGCCGCGGCGCTCCTGCACCTCGAGGGGCCGCTCGAGTTTCGCAAGGGCGCGGCGATGGCCATGGCGATGCAGGGACTCGGCACGCGGGGGCCCGCGCGCCTCGAGTGGTTCCTCACGCCTCGGGTGCTGCGGGCCGTGACGGGTGGCGCCTGACGCGGCCGATTCCGCCGCACTCACCGCAGGTCCACCATCCAGACGTTGCCGGAGAAGCTGGCGAACTCGTACACGAGCCGGTCGCCCATCGGCGACCACTCCGGGTTGCGGACGTAGTGGTGTTCGTCACGGTACGTCGTGAGTTGACGCGGCGCAGCTCCGTCGCTGCCCACTGACCAGACGTTCCACCGACCGTCCACGGCGCCCGCATAGGCCAGGCGGCCGCCATCCGGTGACCAGCTGCGCACCCACGCCTGGTCGACATCACGCGAGACCTGCGTCATGGCACCGGTGCCCAGGTCCACGACGTGGACCTGGGCGTGCCCGTCGCGCCAGACGTCCAGCGCGAGGGACTTCCCATCGGGCGCCCAGACGGGGAACGCCACGCCGTCGCCCAGCCGGGCCACTCGCACATCCGGGCCACCGGCGAGGGGCCGAACCCACACCTCGAGTTGTCCTTCCGTGGATCTGGTGAAGGCGAGACGTGTGCCGTCGGGCGAGACGCGGGGCCTCAGCAGCGGCTGACCGCCATCGGCGAGGGGGGCGATCGTCTCCTCTCGACCATCGGCGACGTGGACGGCCTGCAGCGCCCTGGTGTCGTTCTGGCCGGTCTCGAAGAAGACCCGCTCGCCGCTGTCGTCCCAGACAGGGTCGCGCGCGTCCCGCATCCCCGACGTCAGGGCCCGTACGGCGTTCTGCGTGAGGTCGAGCAGCCAGAGCTGCGGATGCGCTCCGGCGCTCTGGCGCTCGAACACGAGTGCCCGTCCGTCGGGGCTGAACGACGGCCGCCTGGCCGTGCGGACGGCGTCCTCGGCGATCCGTACCGACGGTCCCGAGGGGACACCGTCCCTGTGGAGAGGCAGGCTGCGCAGGCCGCTGACGGTGGCCATGGCCACGTAGGCGAGCCGCAGGCCCTGCGGATGCACGGCCACGTGTCGCAGGTCGAGTTCACCGGGAGGCAGGACGAGCTCCGGCGGCCGGGCGACCGTGCCGGTACTGGTCAGCGGCAGCTTCCACAAGTCGAAATGCCGATCCATGCGGACGTAGAACACGGACCGTCCGTCGGGCGTGAGCGTGGCGTCCATCGCCCGGGCTCCGGCCTCCAGCACCTTGGTGAGGGCACCAGACTCGAGGTCCACGGTCCAGAAGCTCGTGGTGTCGAGCCGCTGGCTGGCGAAGAAGAGACGCCGGCCGTCCGGAAAGAAGGTGGGGCGCACGTGGCTGCCTTCAGGGCGCCAGCCTTCGGTGACCCGTCGTGGAACACCGCCGGCGGCGTCGATGACCCAGAGACTCGACGGGCCGAACGTCTCGAAGGCGGCAGCCCCGGGTTCCGTGTACGGCGCGCTCTGGAACGCCAGACGGGTCCCGTCAGCGGACCACACCGGGCGCGACCCGAACGGGCTCAGTTGTGTCGGTGCGCCACCGGAACGCGCGACGACCCAGATACCCCCTCGTCCCGACGAGTGGTACGCGATGCGCGTCCCGTCCGGCGACCACGCCGGCTGTACGTTGTGCTGTCCGTCGTCGGTCAGCGCCACGCGCTCGCCGCCGGCAACGAGGTCGCGGATGAAGATCTCGAACCGACCGCCGCGGTCGCTGGCGTACGCGAGGGAGTGGCCGTCGGGCGCCCATGCCGGGAACGCATCGAGGGCGGCCGACGACGTCACCTGGGTCGGCGTGCCGGCAGGTTGAACGGTCGGTCGTCCGGGGCCGGGGCCCTGCGACCGCCAGGCCAGTACGATCGCGACCAGCGCGACCACGGCCAGCAGAGCGGCCCACACCGGGTGGGCCGACTGATGCGGGTCCGCAGTTGGGCTCCCAGTGCCGGGTCCGCCTGGGGGCGATGGCAGAGGCCCCGCCGGCGGCACGACATCGGCGATGCCTGCGGCGCCGGTCGCTGGGCTGACGGGCACCGACCCCATGACGCGTGTGACGGGCACGATGAAGCGGTAGCCCCGCGTCGGCACCGTCTCGATGTACCGCGCGCCCCGCGCGGTGTCGCCGAGCCCACGGCGCACCTGCGCGACGACGCGGGCCACAGCGTTGTCGGTCACGTACACGCCCGACCAGATACGCTCGAGGACTTCCTGTTTGCTGACGAGTTCGCCGCTCCGGGACGCCAGCAGCACGAGCAGGTCGTAGCCCTTGGGTTCCAGTGACACAGGGGATCCGGCCTTGAGCACCCGCCCGGCCCGAAGGTCGATGCTCACGTCATCGAACTGATAGGAAAGGACTTCCGTCGTCATCATCGAAACATCACGCTGATCCGATCACTTCCGTCACGCTGCGGGCTTGCGGAGGCGTCATAGTGAGACTTCTTGAAATCCATGCCCTCAACGTCTCCGGCCGCCTCGTCTGCGGCGCGCCCTGGCTTGTTCGCGGCTCCCCAGCAGGACGTCCTGGCGTCCCTGGTGGTCTTCCTGATCGCCATCCCGCTGTCGCTCGGCATCGCCCTTGCGTCAGGTGCCCCCATTATGGCCGGGCTGATCGCCGGCATCGTCGGGGGCATCGTCACGGGACTGGTGGCCGGCGCCCCGCTCCAGGTGACAGGCCCGGCGGCGGGCCTCACCGCCATCGTGTTCGGCCTCGTCGAGGACTTCGGCGACTGGCAACTGGTCGCGGCCGCCGTCGTGCTTGGCGGTGTCGTCCAGTTGGCGCTCGGTGCCGCTCGCATCGCGCGTCTGTGCCTGGCGGTCTCGCCGGCGGTCGTCCATGGCATGCTGGCAGGGATCGGTATCACAATCGCTGTCGCGCAGCTGCATGTCGTGCTCGGCGGCGCACCCGAGAGCGCGGCGCTCAGGAACCTGACCGAACTGCCGGCGCAGTTGATGGACCTGCACGCCCCGGCCGCCTTCCTCGGGCTGGCGACCATCGCTCTCCTGCTCGCGTGGCAGTGGGTGCCCCGACCGCTGTCGGCGGTGCCGGCCTCGCTGGTGGCCGTGATGACGGCGACCGCCGCCTCGGTGCTGCTGGGCCTCGACGTCGAGCGTATCAATCTGCAGGGCGGCTTCGCCAGCGGGCTGCAACTGGTGGCCTGGCCCAGCGCCGAGCACTGGAAGGCCGTACTGATCGGCGGGATCACCATCGCCGCCGTCGCCAGCGTCGAGTCGCTGCTCTGCGCCGTCGCGACCGACAAGCTGCACACGGGGCCGCGGGCCAATCTCGACAGGGAGCTGATGGGCCAGGGGCTGGCCAACACGCTGTCCGGCCTGCTTGGGGGCCTCCCGGTGACAGGCGTCATCGTGCGTTCGTCGGCCAACATCAACGCCGGCGCGAAGACGCAGCTGTCCGCCATCCTGCACAGTATCTGGATCCTCCTCTTCGTTCTGTTCCTGGGTTGGGGGATCGAGATGATCCCGCTGGCGGTCCTGGCGGGCCTGCTCGTGCACGTGGGCATCCGACTTGTCGACGCGCACCACATCCGCAAGCTGGTGACGTTTGGCGAGGCCTTCGTCTATCTCGTGACCGTCACCGGCGTGGTCGTGGTCGGGCTGCTGCCCGGGATCGGGATCGGTCTGGCCCTGGCCGTCGTGCTGCTGCTTCGGCGGCTGTCGTCGTCGCAGGTACAGGTCGAGGAGAGCAGTGACGGCCGGTATCACGTGCGTATCGGCGGGTCGATGACGTTCGTGGGCATTCCCGGCCTCACCGCGGCGCTGCAGCGCGTGCCGGCGGGAACCCGCGTGGACGTCGACCTCATGGTCGACTTCATGGATCACGCGGCCTTCGAGGCGCTGCACGACTGGCGCCTGGGCCACGAGCGGCTTGGCGGCACGGTGGACATCGACGAACTCCACGAGGCCTGGTACGCCAACGCCGCAAAGGGCACGCCCCACTTCGCCAAGTCCCGGATCGACGGGCTGCTCGGCGCTCTCCGGCGGCGCATGCGTCACGAGACGCCGCTGAACCGGTCGACGACACGCGAGTCGATGCTCGAGGGCGCGGCCGCGTTCAACGCCACGACGTCTCACGACGTGAAGCCGCTCCTCAGCCATCTGGCCGATGTCGGGCAGACGCCTCAGGCGCTGTTCATCACGTGTTCGGATTCGCGGATCGTGCCGGCCGACCTGGTCAATGCGGACCCGGGTGACATCTTCGTGCTCCGGAACATCGGCAACATCATCCCGACGTGGACGGGCGCGACGGGCGACGACCAGTCGGTCGGCGCCGCGATCGAGTTCGCCGTCGATGTCCTCAAGGTGCACAGCATCGTGGTGTGCGGTCACTCCGAATGCGGCGCCATGAAGGCGCTGCTCGCTGGCCACGAAGGGCTGGGCGGCTCGCTGAGCCGCTGGTTGTCGCAGGGGACGTCGTCGCTCACCCGCCACGCCAAGGCGCCGACGCACCCCTCCGGGACCACGCCCCACAACGCACTGGCCAGGACCAACGTGGTGGAGCAGATGGGTCGGCTGCAGACCTATCCGTCGGTCCAGCGGGCCGTGGCGGCCGGCCAGTTGCACGTGTACGGTTGGTACTTCGACCTCAAGCGGGCCAAGGTCACCGTGTGGGATCCGGAGGCCGGGCACTTCGCCGACGCCACGGAGAAGGCGCAGGCCCTCGAGCCTGTCGTCCGCGTGCCGGCCTGACGCGTGCCGGCCTCGCGGCCGCCTTCCGCGCGCCGCCGCTGTCGACGGCCTCGTCCCTCACGGGCACGAGGCCGTCGCGATTTCAGACGATGGTGCCTGGTGCGACGGTGGCACCCTTCGGCACCACGATGATGCCTTCGCGGATGAAGTACCCGTCGCCATCGGCGTGCTGGACACCGGCGCTGTTGACCAGGCGCGCGCCGTCGCCCACGCGGGCGTTCTTGTCGACGATCACGCGGTCGAGCACCACGTCCCGTCCGATCCCCAGCGGCACGCCCGTATCATCGGCCTCACGGCTGTAGTAATCCGCCCCGAGCAGGACTGCATTGGTGATGGTCGCCCCGGGCCGCACCTGCGTGCGGATCCCGACGACAGCACGGTCGATCGCGCAGCTGTCGAGCGCACACCCCTCGGCCACGACGGCGCTGTTGATGCGGCAGTTCTGGATCGCCGATCCGGCCAGGAAGCGTGGACGCGTGTAGACGGGCGCGCCCTGTTCGTGAAAAGTGAAGGGCGCCGCAGGGGCGGTGAGCTTGAGATTGGCCTCGAAGAACGACCCGATGGTGCCGACGTCTTCCCAGTACCCGCTGTAGCGGAAGGCCCGCACCCGGTGCGTGCTGATGACGGCCGGGATGATCTCCTTGCCGAAGTCGACGGCGTCCGCATACCGCTCGAGCGCGTCGAGCAGGACCTGTTTGGTGAACACATAGATCCCCATCGAGGCGATGAACGGTCGCTGGGGCGAGATCCAATCCGCGACGGTGCTGTCGGCGGGCACGCTCTGGCCGATCTGGCCAAGGCGCTCCAGATTCGGCTTCTCCTCGAAGCCCGAGATCTGTCCGGCGGTATCGAAGAGGAAGATGCCCATCTGGGTGGACGTCTCGGGATCGCAGGGCTGCGCGGCGATGGTCACGTCGGCGCCGTGCTCGATGTGGCTGGCGACGAGTTCGGCGAGGTTCATCCTGTACAGGTGATCGCCTGCCAGGATGAGGATGTAGTCGGCCTGCATCGAGTGGAAGTGCCGCCACGCCTGCCGCACCGCGTCGGCAGTCCCCTGGAACCACGACGTGCTGTCCGGCGTCTGCTCGGCGGCCAGGATGTCGACGAACCCCTGGGAGAAGTGGTCCAGGCGATAGCTCATCGCCACGTGGCGGTTCAGCGAGGCGGAGTTGAACTGCGTGAGGACGAAGATGCGCCGCAGGTTCGCGTGCAGGCAGTTGCTGACCGGCACGTCGATCAAGCGGTATTTGCCGCCGATGGGGACGGCGGGCTTCGAGCGTGTCCACGTGAGCGGAAACAGCCGATTGCCGCGGCCGCCGCCCAGGATGAGGGTCAGCACCGATTGCATGATGCCCTCACCTTAGTTCCGGCGCCGTGCCGATGGCAAGTCGACTGCCGGGGCCGCAGCCTCGCGTGGCGGGTCGAGGCAATTGTTAACGCCGAATTTACAGGCCGTCCCCAACCTCAGGGATATCATGGTGCCGCCTTCATCCGGTGGAGGCCTGCACGACGACTCCCGTCCAATGCGTTGTCCCCCTCGACCAGTCCGCTTGCGCCGGCCCCATGGGCCGTGGATGACGACCGCGTGCCCGCCCAGGAGACTTGCGTGGCCCGATTCAGCCTGATCCCGAAAGATGGTCGCTTCTTCGACGACTTCATCCTGCTCGCCCAGGAAATCCGCAAGGGGGCGGTCATCCTGGCCGACATGGTGAGCGGCGACGCGCCGCGCTGGGAGGCCGCCGACGAATTGAAGGCGCTGGAACACCAGTGCGACCAGGTGGCGCACGACGCGCTGCATCGCCTGAACAAGACGTTCGTGACGCCGCTGGACCGCGAGGACATCCACACGCTGGTCCTCTACCTGGACAACGTGATGGACATGATGGACGCGGCGGGGGGCTGCATCCGCCTGTACCGGGTGCAGTACGTCCGCTACGGCGCCCGTGAACTGGCCTCCGTCATCCTCCGGTCGGCCGAGCAGATCCTGCTCGCCACGCAGAAACTCGAACGCCGGGTCGGGCTCGAGGAACACATCGTCGAGATCAACCGTCTCGAGAACGAGGCCGATCAGATCCATCGCGAGGCCATCGGCCGCTTGTTCGCCGAGGAGCAGAACGCCATCGAGGTGATCAAGTGGAAGGAGATCCTCGACCTGCTCGAGAAGGCGACCGACGAGTGCGAGGACGTGGCCAACGAGATCGAGGGTCTCGTGGTCAAGTACACGTAGGGCGGACCCGAATCCATGGATGCAGCCCTGCTGATCGTCATCGCGCTCGTTCTGCTCGCGCTGGCGTTCGACTACATCAACGGCTTCCACGACGCGGCCAACTCCATCGCGACCGTCGTGTCGACCCGCGTGCTGACGCCGGGGCAGGCCGTCGTCTGGGCCGCGTTCTTCAACTTCGTCGCCGCCTTCGCCTTCGGTACGGCCGTCGCGAAGACGGTCGGCGCGGGCATGGTGGAACTCTCCTACGTCACCTTCGCGGTGATAGGCGCGGGGCTCACGGGGGCGATCGTCTGGAACCTGATTACCTGGTACTACGGCCTGCCCACCAGCTCGTCGCATGCGCTGTTCGGCGGATACGCCGGTGCGGCGGTCGCGAAAGCCGGCCTGCCCGCGATCATCTGGTCTGGCTGGACCAAGACGCTCGTGTTCATCGTCGTGGCCCCGGTCATCGGCCTGGCGGTGGGCCTCACCACGATGACGGCCACATTCTGGCTGTTCAGGAAGACAGCCCCGGCACGTGTCGACAACCTGTTTCGTCGGCTGCAACTGCTGTCGGCGGCGCTGTTCAGCCTCATGCACGGCGCCAACGATGCCCAGAAGACCATGGGCATCATCACCGGCGTGCTCGTGACCGGCGGGTACCTGCAGACCTTCGAGGTGCCCTTCTGGGTGGTCCTGGCCGCGCACCTGGCCATTGGCCTGGGCACGCTCTCGGGCGGGTGGCGCATCGTCAAGACGATGGGGACCAAGATCACCAAGCTCGCCCCTGTCGGAGGGTTCGCGGCGGAGACCGGTGCCGCGGTCGCCATCCTCATCGCGACGCTGATGGGTGTCGGCATCAGCACCACGCACACGATCACCGGATCCATCGTCGGCGTCGGGGCCACGCGCCGGCTGTCGGCCGTCCGCTGGGGTGTGGCCGGGCGCATCGTGTGGGCCTGGATCCTCACCATTCCCGCGGCCGGATTCGTCGGCGCCTCCACCTACTGGCTGCTCGCGCTGCTCGGCGCCGATTGACCTCAGGACGGCAGGGCGCGGCCCCTACCCTGGCGGCACCGCGTCACTCCACGAATCGGTAGCCGAGACCCACGACCGTCTCGATCTGGTCGCCGGCGGCGCCCAGCTTCGACCGCAAACGGCCGACGTGGACGTCCACCGACCGCGTTTCAATCAGGCGGTCGTAGCCCCACACGCGCTCGAGCAGGCGATCCCGTGACAGCACGCGGTTGCGATTCTCCACGAGGCAGTGGAGCAGCTCGAACTCGCGACGGGTGAGGCGCACCGGCACGTCGTCGACGCTGATGGCCACGGCCTCGAAGTCGGCCGTGAGGTGCTTGCCGCGGTACACGCTGGGACCGGCGTCCTTCGTGGGTACCGTGTGCGGTCGGCGGAGCACCGCACGGACGCGTGCGGCGAGTTCCCGCAGGCTGAACGGCTTGGTCACGTAGTCGTCGGCGCCGAGGTCGAGTCCGGAGACGCGGTCCACCTCCGTGGTTCGTGCCGTCAGCATGATGATGGGCACGTGCTTGGTCGCGGGGCGCGATCGCAGGATCCGGCAGACTTCGAACCCAGACAGCACGGGCAGGTTCAGGTCCAGGATGATCAGGTGCGGCGCCTGCTCGGCCACGGCCTTGAGGGCGGCATCGCCGCTGTTCACCATGTCGACCCGGGTGTCGGGCTCGCGCTCGAGCGTGTGCTTGATCAGGCCGGCGATGTCCTGCTCGTCCTCGACGACGAGGATCCGGGTGGTGGTGGGCGTCGCGGCCTGGAGGGGCCGGGGTGCGGGGGCGGTGCCGTGCGAATGAGCCAGCGTCACGCAGTTCTCCCTTGATTCGGGCGGTCAGCGACGCTGCCATGAGGGGCAGCCGTCACTGAGACGCTACGCTGTCGTCGTTTCCCGGTCGTGTCACATGCGTTAAATCTGGGTTACATGAAACCGGGTGTCCCGTCACGACACGGTCACACCGCGCTGATACACCTGAGCCTTCTCGAGCCGCGAGGCCGGGAGACGTGCCCAGGACCTTGACCAGCCTGATGGCATCGCGTCGTTCCGGGTCCGTGGCGAGACGTCCCTGATGACGGCCAACGACGGGGACGTGCGCGAGTACGGGGGCCTGGGCGCGTCGAACACGCCAGCCGGCACCGCCGACGAGGGGGCCGTCGAGATCGAGGACATCGTCTCTGTCGGTGCGGGGCTATCATCGGGCTCGCCATGCCGACGCCATCGACCCGCCGACACTTCGCCCGTCAACTCGTCGCCACCGCGGGTGCCGCGACGGCACCGGTCTCGTGGCTGCGGGCCCAGACCACGGCGCAGCCCGTCGGGTCGCTGACCGATGTCCCCGGCATCCGGGTGGGACACGCCGTCGACCCGAGGCGGCCCACGGGGTGTACGGCCGTCCTGTTCGACGCGCCGGTGACGGCGGGCGCCGACTACGATGGGTCCGCGCCCGGCGAGATGCTGGGCGTGATGCTTCAGCCCGTCAGCCCGCTCGAGCGCATCCACGGAATCCTCCTCACCGGCGGCGGCCCGATGGGGCTCGAGGCGGTGGCAGGCGCCGTGCGTTACCTCGAGAGCCGGCAGGTGGGCTACGACTGGGGGATCCCGAACGTCCGCGTCCCGATCGTCGTCGGCGCCGTCATCGACGACCTGTCGCTCGGCGATGCCCGCATCAGGCCTGATGCGGCGTTGGCGCTCCGCGCTTGCGAGGCGGCCAGCGCGGGGCCCGTGGCCGAGGGCAGCGTCGGCGCTGGCGCCGGGGCGACGGTGGGGAAGATGTTCCGCTCGCGTGGGATGGGCGGCATGAAGGGGGGCATCGGCTCGGTCTCGATTCGCGCGGGCGACGTCGTCGTCGCCGCCCTCAGCGTGGTCAACGCGGCTGGCGACATCCTCGACTGGCGGTCGGGGCGCATCGTCGCCGGGGCGCGCCGACAGGACGGACGCACGTTCCTCGACAGCGCGGCGCAACTGCGCAGGGACCTCGACACGCGCGTACCGCGTGCCGATCGGAGGCTCGACGACCAGCCGTTCCGGGCCACCACGCTCACCGTCATCGCCACCAACGTCGCCCTGGACAAGACGAGCCTGTCCAAGCTCGCCATGATGACCAACACCGGCGCGGCCAGGGCCATCAACCCGTATCACACCAACGGCGACGGCGACCAGGTGCTCACCGTGTCGACGGGACAGATCACGCCTGGCGTGTCGCTCACAGCCATCGGCGCGGTCGCAGCTGAGGCCGCCGCCGAGGCGATTCGCCGCGGTGTCGAACAGGCCACCGGTCTCGACGGATGGCCCTCCGTGAAGGACCTGCGCTGAGGACGCGACGTCGCGGCTATCATGAACGCATCGTGACCGACCGCTTCCGACAGCCTGGGACAGGCCCTGCCCGCGCGCGAGAACCGCTTTCGCCGCGTCTTTCTGGTTCTGCTGGTGCTGGGGATCTCCGCGCTCTTCCTGAGCATGATCCGCAGCTTCCTCATGACCATCCTGCTCGCCGCGATCCTCGCGGGTCTGGGGCAGCCGCTGTTCATCCGGATGGTCACCGCGCTCAAGGGCAGGCGTCCGCTGGCGGCCCTGGTCACACTCCTGTTCGGCGCGTTCGTCCTGGTCGTCCCGGTCGCGCTGGTGATCTACCTGGTCACGATCGAAGCCATCCGGCTCAGCGAGAACGTTCGCCCCTGGATCACGAAGTTCGCGTCACAGCCCACCGCGCTGGCGCCGCTGCTCGACCGCATCCCGTTCGCGGCGCAGTTGGCGCCCTATCGCGACCAGATGCTCGACAAGGCCGGCGAGTTGCTGAGCGGACTGGGCGGCGTCATCGTGTCGTCGCTGTCGGACACGACGCTGGGCGGCCTGAACCTGGTGTTCAACCTGTTCATCCTGGCCTACACGACGTTCTTCTTCCTGATCGATGGCCCCGTCATCCTGCGGGGCCTGCGCCGCTTCCTCCCGCTGCGGGAGCCGGAACGTGACCTTCTGCTGGGCAAGTTCGTGTCCGTGACGCGTGCGACCCTCAAGGGCACGCTGGTCATCGGCCTGGTCCAGGGCACCATGGCCGGCGTGGCCTTCTGGGTGGCTGGTATCGATCACGCGGTGTTCTGGGCCGCGATCATGGTCGTGCTGTCGGTCATCCCGATGCTCGGCGGCGCGGTCGTGTGGGTGCCGGCGTGCATCGTGCTGGCGTTGACGGGCCACTGGGTGAAAGCACTGTCGCTGGCCGCGTTCTGCGGGCTCGTCGTGGGTTCGGTGGACAACCTGTTGCGGCCGCGTCTGGTGGGGCGCGACACGGAAATGCACGACCTGATGATCCTGTTCTCGACGCTCGGCGGGATCTTCGCGTTCGGCGTGATCGGGTTCATCATCGGGCCCATCATCGCGGCGCTCTTCCAGACGGCGTGGGAACTGTTCGGCCTCGCGTTCACGGACGACCTTCCCCCGTTGGAGCATGCCGGGGGCGTCCCTCCGCGGCTCGATACCTCGCCGGAACCCGCGCTGGTCCAGGGCCACGACCTCGGCATGCCCCGCCAGTGATTGCGCTGCTGGCGGGGCGCGGCTCGCCGCGTCGCCGTCAGCGCGTGGTGCAGCAGCCCGCGACCGCCACCGGAGGCAGCCGCCGCGCCCGACCCGTTGTTCGAGCCAGGTGGGCCTCGTCCGACGCCGATTCCCGGCAGTGGCCGACAGCGTGCCGCACCGCCTCCAGCACCTGGCGCAGGTGCGGCACCAGCGAGTCGGCCAGGCGGTAGTGCACCCACAGGCCCTCGCGTCGCGTCTGGACGAGGCCCGCGCGCCTCAGGGACGCCAGGTGGCGAGAGGCGGTCGGCTGGGGAATCTCCAGGCTGCCGTGGATGTGGCACACGCACACTTCGCCGTCCCCGAGCAGGGAAAGGATGCGGAGGCGGGTCGGATCGGCCAGCGCGGCACACAGCGCGGCAACCTCGGCAACCCCAGGCGACCTGACGCGCACTCGCGCATGGTCATCTATATTCACGTTGACATATATACGGCAATGCCAATATTGTTGTCCATCGAATTCGCGTGCGTGCAGGAGTGGGCCGGAGGGTGTGATGAGTGAGATTCGAATCGCAGTGCAGGAGAAGTACGGCACCTTCGCGTCGTCTGTCGCGACCGGTGCGGGGCGGACGTCGTGTTGCGGCAGCGGCGGGTGCGACGACCCGATCACCAGCGCCCTCTACAGCCCTGAGGAGGTCGGGGCATTGCCGACCGAGGCCGTTCAGGCGTCGCTCGGGTGCGGCAATCCGACGGCACTCGTCGACCTGCGGCCCGGCCAGGTCGTCCTCGACCTCGGGTCAGGCGGCGGGATCGACGTCCTCCTGTCGGCGCGCCGCGTGGGACCGACAGGCAAGGCCTACGGCCTCGACATGACCGACGAGATGCTCGCGCTGGCGCGGGCCAACCAGGCGCGCGCCGGCGTCGAGAACGTGGAGTTCCTGAAGGGCACCATCGAACAGATCCCGCTGCCCGACGGCAGCGTCGACGTGATCATCTCGAACTGCGTGATCAACCTGTCGGCCGACAAGCCGCAGGTGCTGCGTGAGGCCTTCCGCGTCCTGAAGCCGGGGGGCACGTTCGCCGTGTCCGACGTCGTCGTGCGCGGCGAGGTGCCCGCGGACGTTCGCCGCAACATGGAACTGTGGGTGGGGTGCATCGCCGGTGCGCTGGGCGAGGACGCGTATCGCGCGGGCCTCGCAGACGCCGGGTTCGAGGCCATCGACATCGAGCCGTGGCGTGAGTACGCCGCGGCGGACGCCGAGGCGTACTTCCGCGACGCGGGACAGACCTGCGGCGATCTCACGGCTGCGGACGGGCGCTTCTTCAGCGGCTTCGTGCGCGCCCGCAAGCCGGCCTGATCGCCGTCGCGAAGAGTTGCCAGCGCCGTCGCAGGTTCGACACGACCGGCGGCGACACTGGCAGTGCGTTGCGCCCGGGACATCGCCGGGGCGACGTTGGACGATAGAGCAAGGGCCCCGGCAGAACGGGGTCCTTTTTTTGTCGGTCGGTCGTGGATGTACGTCAGTCCGTCACGTAGCTGAACACCTTGCACCGGCCGTCCTGGACGAGCATCGAGCCGAAGACCTTGAGTCGCTCGATGGCGCCCTCGGGGGTCTGTACCACGAGGACGGACTCGCGCTGCACCGTGAAGGTCCCGTAATCGGACGTCTCGCCCTCGAACACGATCTGGCGAAACGTGTACCCGCGCCCGCCGTGGCGCGACAGCGCCCTCGACAGCGACAGGTCGCTCTGCTGCTTCAATCGTCCCCACACGAACGCGAGCGACGTGTTCCGCTCTGGACGGCTGGCTGGCAGCCTCGGATAGACGTGCGCCTCGAACTCGTCGTGCGTCAGGGCAAGCGCCTGCAGCCCGGTCCTGTCATTGGCGTGCAGGCGGGCGAGGACTTCTCGTGCGAGCGCCTCGGGCGACTCGAAGGTCCTGGTCAGGGGAGGGGCTGGCCGGGCGCATCCGACCAGGGTGCCCAGCAGGACGGCGCACAGGCGCAGGGCCGCTCGTCGCGAGCGGCCCTGCCGATGACGGACGTGCACGACGCTAGCGTAGCGCGAAGTCGGTCCAGCCGCGGGTCCAGTCCTGCTCGGGATCCGGGCTGAACGCGCCGATGAACGTCGTGACCTCGAAGAACCCGTCGTTGGGCGGCGTCGCGGGCGCCAACTGACCACCGGCCAGCGACCCGAGCGTCGGCCGGAAGTTCGGGGTCGACTGGTTGAACGGATCGATCAGGCCCGGATCGCCGATCCGCACGGTCGGGTCGTTCATGAAGGTGATCGACGCCGGGCTGAACTGCGCGCCGGCGCGGTTCACCCCGTTGTCGGCGAAGATGGCATGCCGCACGGTCAGCGCGCCGGCCTGGGCCTGCGCCGCCGCCGCCGAGCCGTTGATGTCGACGCCCCAGCTCTTGAAGCCGACCACGACGGCGTTCCGGATCGTGGCCGCCGTCCCGCGCCGCAGCAGCATTCCGATGTTGCTCTCGTTGCCGAACGTCGTTGTCGGATCACCCACGAGGGTCATGTTGTAGATGGTCGGGTTGGACCGCGGCAGCAGGTTGTTGTTGATGTCGTTGTTGTCGGCCTCGATCCCCATGTCCGCGTCGTCGCCCCGCTGCTGGGCGACGAGGTACTGCACACGGCCCGACCAGCCGAACGTCCAGTCGAGGCTGTCGTCGCGAATCGCGTTGAGCACCACGTGCTTGACGTCCACGGTCCCGCCGAAGAACTCCACGCCGTCGTCGCGGTTCATCTTCACCTGCACGTAGTCGACCTCCGTGCCGCGGCCGACGCCCTGGAAGGCGATCCCGTTCAACTCGTTGTCCGGGCTGAACTCGATGCCGGCGAACTCCACGCGGACGTACCTGAGCACGCCGCTGCTGTCGTCGGGGTTATCCCCCCCGTACTCGCCGGTGTCGCCCTCGCCGATGCCGATGCCGCCGGGCACGTTCAGAGGCGCGCGTCCGTTGATGATGAGGCCGCCCCAGTCGCCGCGGTTGCGGTTGCCGACGGCCTGATCCGAGGTGAAGACCACCGGCTGGCTGGCCGTACCCAGCGCGTTGAGGCGCCCACCCGCTCGATGACGAGCGTGCCGAGCGTGGCGAGTTCTCCGGCCACCGTCGTGCCGGCCTGGACGTTCAGGACGCCGCCTTCACCGACGAACACCGCGCCGCGCAGCACGTAGTAGTGGTCGTTGGTCAGGTTCAGCGCCGTCGTCAAGCGACCGTGGATGATGCGGATCGGCTTGTCGATGCCGGGGACCGTATACGGCGGGCCGATGACGGTCTGCCCCTGGAGGGACGCGTGTTGCGTGAGGGCGAGACCGGCGATGCCAGCCAGGAGCCCGAGAGTGCGGAATCCGCGAGTGAGCGTACGCATGCGAGTCATGGTCTAGAAGGCCGAGAAGCTGAAGTTCACCGAGAAGGTGCGCCCGAGTTCGTAGTAGCGCTGCCGCAGGTCGCCCTGCGAGAACTCGTACGCGTCGTTGGCCAGGTTGTCGCCGCTGAGGCGCAGCGTCAGCCTGTTGAACAGGCGCTGGGAGTAGACGAGGTCCACCTGATTGCGGCCTTCCTGGATGATGTCGGGGAGACCGGAGGCGCCGACGTCCGTGATGCGGGCGCCCACGAAGTTCCAGAGCAGGCGGATGGAGGACGATGCGCCGAAGCGACCCTCGGCCATCACGTTGAAGAGGTTGTTGGACTGACCGGCGAGTGAACGCTCGAGTGACGTCTGCACCTGCGCCGCCTGCGGCGTGAGCGTCACGCTCGAGTCGATGTAGGAGTAGTTGGCGCCGACGAAGAACCAGTCGGCCACGCGCTTGCGGGCCTCCAGTTCGATGCCCACGTTGCGCGCGCTGTCGGCGTTGGTGTACGACGTGCGGATGTTGGCAGTCGGCTCGAGCACGCGCTCGATCGGATCGTCGAAGCGCTTGAAGAAGAAGCTGACGGCCAGCACCTCCTCGGCGCGCGGGAAGATCTCGTAGCGCACGTCGTAGTTCTGGATGATGGCCTGCCGCAGGTTCGGGTTCCCCACGCTCGCGCGACCGCCCACCACGTCGGTGAACTCGAAGGGCGCCAGCTCACGGAATTCCGGACGGTTGGCCGTCTGGCTGAAGGCGACGCGGAGGTTGGCCGACGGCGTGGCGGAATATACGAAGTTGAGCGACGGGAAGAGGTTGGTCTCGTCGAGGCGCGCCGTGATGACCTGCGGGTCGAAGGACAGGCTGAAGAGGTCGCGCGTGTTGACCTCCTGCTGGAAGTCCTCGACGCGCAGGCCGGCGATGAGGCGGGACCGCGACGTCATCGCGACGTCCACGAGCCCGTACCCCGCGGCCACCTGCTGTGACGCGTCGTAGTAGTCGGTCGTGCGCGTCTCCTCCTTCAACTCGAAGCGGCGCGGGCTGATGTTCTCGGGCGTGAACAACGTCTCCGGCGCGGCCGTCAGGTTCAGCCCGGTCAGACTCAGCGGTACGAGGCGGAACCGGCGCGACTGGAAGTCGCGCGTACGGTCGATGAACGCCGCACCCACCTTGAACTGCAGGGGCTTGCCGCCGACCGAGCGCAACGTGGACCAGTTGATCTGGCCGTCGATGGTCTCGTCGTCGAGCGTGTTGAACATCCGGAAGCCGCTCTGCGAGAGGTCGGCGAACTCGTAAGGGTCTGCCGGATTGATCGCCTGGTAAATCGTCTCCCGCAGGTCGGGCTCGTTCCTGTCGCCTCGGCCGTACCCCACCCGCCAGTCGATGCGGCTGTTGCCCAGCGACGAGAAGAAGTGGTCGCCCGACAGGTTGCTGCTGCTGATGCGCTCCTCGACCCAGAAGAGGCGCTGCGCCTGCTGGTACCGTCCGGCCTCGCCGTTGAAGCCGCTGTAGCGACGGGCCTCGTCCTCGCCGGTGTTGGAGAGGAAGTTGTCGAGCGAGAGGCGCTGCGTCGGTGTGAACTGGTAGGTGAGATTCGCCACGGCGCCGAGGGTGGCGCGCGTCGTGGAGTAGTCGAAGTCGTAGTCGACGAAGTTCTCGAGCTGGTTGTCCTGCCCGATCACGTACGTGACCTGCTTGTCCTGGTAGTAGAGCTCCTTGTAGTTCTGCGACAGGCTCGCCACGACGCCCAGCCTGCCGAACCGGTTGCCGAACACCATGTCGAAGCTCTGGTTCGGATCGCCGGTGGACGGAAGGACCGACCAGTTGTTTTCGAACGACTCGCCGAACGTCTCGAGCTGTGACTGGGTGAAGCCGACATCCGGCGTGAAGCGGCCGGCGCCGCGGATCACGCGCGAGTTCGGGATGATGCCGGGCAACGCACGCTCGGCCTTGCCGAACCCGAAGTAGTCGTTTCCGCTCGTCCGGTAGCTGAAGGTGTTCTCGCCGGTGGTCTGCGAGTTGTAGCCCAGCCCGAAACCGACGTCGAACACAGGCCGCGACGGGAACCGGAGCGGTTCGATCTGCACCAGGCCGCCGGCGAACTCGGCACTCTGGTCGGCTGAGTACGTCTTGGCGACCTTCACGTTGTCGACCAGTCCCGAGGGGAACAGGTCGAGCGAGACGACTCGCCGCTCGGGCTCGGTGGTGGGCAACTGCACGCCGCCGAGCGTCGTGCTGCTGTAGCGCTCGCCGAGACCGCGGACGAACACGTACCCATCGCCGACGACAGAGAGGCCGGTGACGCGCGACAGGCCCGACGCCGCATTGTTGTCGTTGTTGGCCTTCATCTCCTGGGCGCCGATGTTGTCGGACACCACCGCCGAGCGCCTGCGCTCGATCAACTGCGCCTCCGCCGTCGACGAGGAGGCGTCGGTCACATCGGCCTGGACGGTGACCTCTTCGGCAAAGCCCGACATCTGCAGGCTGACATCAGCCGTGACGGGCGCCCCGCGCTCGGCGACGACGTTGACCGTCCGCTCCTGGTAGCCGTCCATCGTGACCTTCAGCGCCGCCTGGCCAGGCGGAACCTCGACGACGTACCGGCCGTCCACGTCCGTGTAGACCACAGTCCCGGTGCCGACGACTTCGACGGGGACGCCCGGCAGCGGGATGGCGTTCGACTGATCGAGTACGCGGCCGGTGATGCGAACGCGGGTCGCAGCGACAGCGCCGGATGTGGCGCTGGCCGCGCGTTCTTGCGCCAGTGCCCGCGTGTGCAGCACGTCCGGGCTGAAGACCGCGAGCGTCACGCAGGTGAGCCACGCCGCACGGGTCAGTGAAGGGAACGTCATGGGGTCCTCGGGGGTCAATGAGAGGCCCGGGCGCGCCGTGCGCCCAGCCGACGTTTCACCGTAGGACTCCCATGTGACACGAACAGCACACAGCCGTTTCGAGGACGTTAAAACCAACGCCCCACCCGGCGGCGGCCGGGCGGGGCGGAGAGAACGTCACGCCGTTGTCATGGCGTCGTCACGACGCCGTCGCATCGAGGGTCAGAAGGTGTAGCGGACCGACAGCTGCGTCTGACGCTGCGTGCCAAGACCGATCGTCCGATTGAGTGGGCCGAGAACGTAGCCGAACGTGGCCCCTGCCGTCGCGTCAGTGAAGGGGACGCCCGCCGCGCCGTTGGGCAGGGCCGCGGCCGGCTGGCCACCGAAGCGGAAGTCCTTGCTCGCCATGAGGTCGAGCTGCCAGAAGCTGGGGCCCCGCAGGTAGTTGCGCGGGAGGTTCCCGAACGTTCAGGCCCAGCTGTAACGCGTCGAACTGGCTTCGTCCACCGGACGTCTTGACGTCGACCTGGCCGACCTCCGGCCGCGCACGACGAAGCGACACGGGGGCGATGAGGTTGGAGATGCCCCGCTGGAACAACTGGTACAGCTGGCTGCCCGTGTAGCCGACGCTCAGGTTCGTCGCCCACGGCAGTTCCCGCTGGAGGCTGACCCTGGTCGGCCGGATAGCCTGTCGGCCCGAACGCGAGCGCCGACGTCTCCGGTCGGTTGACGCCGACCTTGAGCTCGTTGACGACGTTGCCGCGCAGGATGGACTGCCAGTTGGCGACGAGGCTCTGCGGCCGCCGCGTCGCGAGTACGCGCCGGGGCGTGACGGTCTGGTCTGGCGTGTCGATCTCGCCATGGCTGTAGAGGTACCGCACGTACACGCTGTGCGCGTTCGAGAAGCGCCAGTCCACCCGGCCGGTGAACGCGTCCTCGCGCTGGTTCGCGATCGCGGCCTGCTGCGTCCGGCCCACCGGCGGGTTCGAGGAACTGCTGGTCTCGGTCGGGAACCCCGCCAGCAGCGGCGTGATGGCGCGGGTGCGCGCCGGGTTGCGACCGCCACCTGCCGTCGTCGGAATGCCCGCCAGGATCGGCGCGCGCGCGAGATCGCTCGGGACGGACTCGACGAAGTTGAGTCCGGTCTCCTGCTGCAGGCCCTCGTAGCTGCCGAAGAAGAACACCCGGTTGTTGAGGATGGGCCCGCCGAGCGATCCGCCGTACTGGTGCAGGCTCAACGGCTGCTTGAGGTTGTCGTACCTGTTGGCGGCGTCCAGCGCGTCGTCGCGGTAGTACTCGAACAGGGAGCCGGCGCCCGTTCCGTGTGCGTTACGGGACGTCTGGTACCATCCCCGCCTGAGAGACCGATCCGCCGCGCGCGGACCCGGTGAAGACGGGGGCCTGTCGCGCTGTCGACGAAGGCGCCACGCAGGAGGCCGGGACGCAGGCGTGTGCGGGATCGCGGGCATCTTCAATCGTGGTGGTGACACCGTCGACAGGGCGTGGCTGTCCGCCATGGCGGCGACGCTGTGTCACCGCGGCCCTGACGCGGAGGGCATCTGGACCGATGCGGGAGTGGGGCTCGCCCATCGGCGCCTGAGCGTCATCGACGTCTCCGACGCGGGCCGGCAGCCGATCGGGTCCGAGGACGGCACCGTCCAGGTCTGCTTCAACGGGGAGATCTACAACTTCGACGAGATCCGGCGCGACCTGCTGGCTCGTGGCCACCGCTTCTCGTCGCAGACGGATTCGGAGGTGATCGCCCACGCGTGGGAAGAGTGGGGCCCGGCGGCCATCGCGCGCTTCAACGGCATGTTCGCGTTCGCGGTCTGGCACCGGGCGCAGCGGCGCCTGTGGCTGGTGCGCGACAGGCTCGGCGTCAAGCCCCTCTACTACACGTGGCAGGGCAGCCGCCTGGTGTTCGGCTCCGAGTTGAAGGCCCTGTTCGCCGTGCCCGGGCTGACGCGGACCCTCGATCCCGCCGCCCTCGAAGCCTTCCTCGCCCTCAACTACGTGCCCGGTCCCCGCACCATCTGGCAGGAAGTCCAGCAACTGCCCCCGGGATTCATGCTGACCGCATCGGCCGAGGGCCACGCTGTCGAGCCCTACTGGGACGTACGGTTCGGACGTGACGCGGCCACTGACCGGCGGCAGGCCATCGAGGAGATTCGGGCGCTGTGCGACGACGCCGTACGCCTGCGACTCGTGTCGGACGTCCCGCTCGGTGCGTTCCTGAGCGGCGGGCTCGACTCGTCGGCCGTCGTGCACTTCATGCGCCCCCGGCACACCGGCCCGCTGCACACCTTCAGCGTCCGCTTCGAGGAGGCGTCGTTCGACGAGGGGCCTTTCGCGGCTCTCGTCGCCAGGACGTACGACCTGACGCACCATGAAGTCGTGTGTCGCGCTGCCGACGTCACGGCGTGCCTCGACCGCCTCGTGTGGCACGCCGATGCGCCGGTGGCGGACATCTCGATGGTCCCGATGTACCGGCTGGCCGAGGCCACGCGACAGCACGTCACGGTCGTCTTGTCCGGGGACGGCGGCGACGAGGTCTTCGGCGGGTATGCCCTCTATCACGCGGATCGCGCGGCCCGCGTCTGGCGCCGGCTGCCCCTGTGGTTTCGGGAGCGCCTGGTGCGGCCGGTCGTGGACGCCCTGCCGGCATCGACAGGCAAGATGAGCATCGACTACGCGCTGCGGCAGTTCGTGGCCGGCGCCGGTGACGCGCCCGAGAAGGCCCACTACAACTGGCGTACCATCTGTGCGCCCGCCGAGCGGGCCCGTTTGCTGCGCGAGGACGTCCGGCAGGCCGCGGCTCGCGAGCACGCACCGGAGGCGCCGTTCCTGGCCGCGTACCTCGCCTCCGGCGCAACGGAGGTGATGGATCGGCTGTTCTACGTCGACCTGAAGACGTTTCTTGCCGATTCGATCCTGCCGAAAGTCGATCGGACGACGATGGCGTTCGGGCTCGAGGCGCGAACGCCCTGGCTCGACTTCCGGCTCGTGGAACTGGGCGCGCGTCTTCCCTGGCGCTGGAAGCTTCGAGGGGGCGACACGAAAGTGATCTTCAAGGATGCGATGCGAGGGCTCGTACCCGATCCGATCGTGCGCCGGACGAAGGCCGGCTTCCACGCCCCGCTGGCCGCATGGTTCCGCGGGCCGTTGCAGCCACTCCTGCGCGACACACTCTCGGCGGATTCTCTCCGTGTGCTTCCGGAGTTGGAGCCAGTTCCCGTGCAGGCCATGGTCGACGCGCACGTGGCCGGCCGCGCCAATCACGCCTTCAAACTCTGGGGCCTCGTCACGCTCGTGCGCTGGGCCCACGCCTGGCGACACTGAGGGGCGTCGACCGCATGTCCGAACCCGTCTCGATCATCGTCCCGGTCTACAACGAAGAGGGCGCCATTGCCGCAACGCTGGGTGCCATCGAGGACGCGATGCGCCCGACAGGACGTGACTACGAGGTGCTCGTCGTCGACGACGGATCCACCGACGGCACGGCCCAGGTGCTGGCCGGCTGCGGCGCGCGTGTCGTCCGCCACCGGGCGAACCGCGGCTACGGCGCGGCGCTCAAGACCGGCATCGGTGCCACGACCCGGCCCCTCGTCGCCATCCTGGATGCCGACGGTACCTACCCGATCGCCCGATTGCCGGAATTGCTGGCTCACGCCGACGAGGCGGACATGGTCGTCGGCGCCAGGACCGGCGGCACCGTCCACGTGCCGGCGCTGCGGCGTCCCGTGAAGTGGCTGCTGACGCGCGCCGCCAACGTCTTGAGCGGCCACCGCATTCCTGATCTCAATTCCGGCATGCGGGTGTTCAGACGGGACCTCGCCACGCGGTTCTCGGGGCTGTATCCGGACGGCTTCTCGTTCACGTCCACGATCACGCTGGCGTCGCACATCAACGGCTACCGCGTCGAGTACGTGCCGATCGACTACTACCGGCGCACGGGCAGCTCGTCCATCCGTCCCGTGCGCGACACGTTCAACTTCTTCCTGCTGATCGTCAGGATGGTGGTGACCTTCCGGCCCCTGAACGTGTTCCTGCCGACGGCGGGCGTCCTCCTGCTGCTCGGTCTGATCAAGGCCGGCCTGGACTTCAGTCGGACCGGCGCGTTCGGGACCGCGTCGGCCATCCTCATCCTGGCGGCCCTCCAGATCGCCTTGCTCGGCCTCCTCGCCGACCTCGTCACACGGCGGACGAGCCTGTAGAGACACGGCGTCCGGTGTGCGGCCGAACCCGTTGGCGGGGCGCCCTCAGGTCCGCGGGAGCGTGATCGTGAAGACCGCACCGCCCTCGGGTCCGTTGGTCGCGCTCACGGAGCCCCCGTGCAGTTCCACCAGGTTGCGCACGATGGACAGGCCGAGGCCCGTGCCGCCCGAGTCGCGCGACCGCGCCTTGTCGACGCGGTAGAAGCGCTCGAAGATGCGCGGCAACTGTGCGTCCGGGATGCCGTGCCCCGTGTCGGACACGGTCAGGCGTACGTGCGTGGCGTCGGCCCGGGCTCCGAGTTCGATACGACTGTGCTCGGGTGTATAGGCGGATGCGTTCTCGACGAGGTTCCGCAGGACGTCGTGCATCTTGGCCGAGTCGCATCGAATCGCCAGCGTCTGAGGTGTCACGGCGATGGCGACTTCCTGGTGGCGGGCATCGGTCATCGGCTGCAGATCGCCGGCGACGGAGTTGAACAGGCCCTCGACGGACACCTCCCCGAGTTCCAGCGTCTCCTGCCCGGCATCGAGGCGTGCCAGGCGAAGGAGATCCTTGACCAACTGCTCCATGCGCGCAGAGTGCCTGGCGATGATGTCCAGGAAACGTCTCGTCTCCGTTCCGTGGGCGGCATCGTCCAGAAGCGCCTCCACGTACCCGCGGATGGCTGTCAGGGGCGTACGCAGTTCGTGTGACACGTTGGCCACGAAGTCACGGCGAATCTGATCGGCCCGCCTCAGGTCGGTGATGTCGTGCAGGACGAGCACGGCACCCCGGCTGCCGGGCGTAATCGCGGGCGAGCAGCGCGCGATGAAGGTCTGTCCGGGTTCGCGGCCCATGGCGAGTTCGAGCCCACCCGGGCGCTGCCCCTGCAGCGCCTGCGTGATCTGCAGTGCGATGTCGGGGTGGCGGATCAGCTCGACGTACCTGCGCCCGATCGGCGAGGCGTCAAGCCGGAGCAGCCGCCGCGCGGCCTCGTTGGCGATCTGCACCTGGCCCTGCTCGTTCACGACGATGACGCCTTCGACCATCCCGGACAGGACCGCCTCGAGGCGCGCCCGGTCGCGCGTCAGATCGCCCAACCTCACGTCGAGGGCGTTGCCGGCGGCGTTCACCGCGCGGGCCACACGGCCGAGCGCGTCGCCGCGGGTCTCGGGCAGTGCGGCGCGTGCCTCTCCGGTGCCCAGCGCCCGGACGGCCGTGACGACGTCGCCGATGCGGTCATCGACAACGGTGGATGCCATCCAGCCGGCGATCACCGAGGACACGGCGGCCGCGACGAGGGCCACCAGGCCCACGCGGAGCAGGAAGACGGCTGACAGGTCGAGCGGCGCTCCGGTGACCCACGCGACGCCGAGCAGGAATACGGGCGTGAACAGGGCCGTCTGGAGCGCGGTCAGGATGATGAAGGTGGGGATGCGCAAGGGACCTCGCGACACGCGGGCGCTCGTCACAGGTGTAACGGGCGCATGAGGCGAGTGTATCGAGGGTGCGACCGGATCGGGTAACGCTGGCACGTCCGGCCGATGTTAGGGCCCTGGTGCGACAGCGGGGTGACGGAGAGCCCGATCTATCGCAACTTGTATCCGAACTGTTTGACGGTTTCGATCGCGTCGACGAGCATCGGGATCTTCTCGCGCAGGCGGCGCACGTGCACGTCCACCGTTCGCGACCCGCCCGTGTACTGGTAGCCCCACACGTCGGTCAGCATCAGATCCCGCGAGAGCACGCGGCCGCGGTGTTCGAGGAAGTACTGCAGCAGCAGGAACTCCTTGGCCGTCAGCCGTACCTCCTGTCCCGCCAGCGACACGACGTGCTGCTCGAGGTCGATGCGCAGGTCGCCGTACTCGAGGACTGGGGGCGCGTGCGCCGGCGTGGCACTCGCTGCCGCCCGGGTCGACCGGCGCAGCAAGGCATTCACACGCGCGACGACCTCCTTGGCGCTGAAGGGCTTGGTGATGTAGTCGTCGGCGCCGAGTTCGAGGCCGACTATGCGGTCGCTCTCTTCGGCGCGGGCCGTCACCATCATCACAGGCAGGTCGGCCGTCGCGGGCTGGCTCCTCAGCAACCGGCAGATCTCGAGGCCGTCGACGCCAGGCAGCATCCGGTCCAGGATGACGAGGTCGGGGCGGCGCTCGCGGGTGTGGGGCAGGGCATCCTGCCCATGGGTGAGCACGTCGACCTGGTGGCCGGCACGCTCGAGGTAGTGCCTGAGCAGTGCGGCGATGTCGGGGTCGTCCTCGACGACGAGCAGGCGGCTCATGACGGCAGCGGCTCCGGCCGACCGTCGATGCGGCCCTGCAGCCACTCGACCGGCGCGGCCGCGCAGGCATCACGCAGATCGTCGTCTGACGCGTAGCGCCGCTTGGCGATGCGTCGTGCCTCGACTCGCCACGTGACGACGGCGCCTCCGAACGGATCGGGTGTCAGCGTCATCGTGTTGCCGTCCGAGACGGCCCTGTAGTGGTCGAGTTCGAACGTGTCGCGCCACCCGTGGCACAGAGCCAGAGAAATCAGGTCGACCGCCCGCAGCAGGGCGTAGTCGCGCAGGAAGGAGTCGAATATCGTGCCTGCCCCGCGATCGGCCAGTGCGGCAACCCGGCGATCGCGTTCGCTCGTCATCGTCCGGAAGAAGTCGCGCCATGCGGGATCGCCGTCGTAGCGCCCGTAGGCCGTCAGCGCGTGCTGGGCGACGAGCGCCGCGACGTGCGGCGTCCCATCGAGCAGGCGCAGTGCGCGTCCCCAGAGGGCCTGGCGGCGCTCGAGGGGGAGCCGGATGAAGTCCCACGGTTCGCCCGTGTCCGGATTCACCGTCGGGGCGTCGTCCTCGTCGGCCCACCCGCAATCGTGCTCGCGGGTCGCCCGGAGCAGGACGTCGCGAGTCGGTCGCTCCGGAAGGCCGTCGGCCTGCCAGTGCGACAGGACGTCGGCTGCCATGGCTGCATGGTCTGGCTGGCGGATGAGGAGCCAGTCCTGGCCGTCGGGGCGGACAATCACGGCAGGAGAGTAAACCAGAAATGCAGGGTGGTCGCACAAATGCAGGACCATTTCACCAAAATGCAGGACGGTCAGCCGCAATGCAGGATTGCCTGCCGCAATGAAGGACCCGTTCACCGGGCCTGGCGCTGCCGGCGTGATCGGCCACAACGACGAACGCGGCGCCCCTTCACAGGGACGCCGCGTTCGGCGGTGTCACTCCCAGCTGTTCTTCACCGCCATGACGGGCCCTTCATTTGCCGGTGAAGATGTCCTGCATTTTCCCGCAGAATCCTTCATTCCACTGAAGAGTCCTTCATTGCACTGAAGAATCCTGTATTCGACACACCAGTCGCTCCTACCGGCACTCGGGGAACATCCACTCCCCGTTGTCGAACTTGGCGTCGCGGTAGCGCGAGATCCGGCACATCGGATCCGTGGTCCACCGGCCGATGGCGCCTGCGTTTCGCGTGGCCTCGGTCTGGTCCTGCCAGTTCGGAGACGGGCGCGGGCCACAGTGACCGCCGATCATGTCGTAGATGCGCACCTGCGAGCTGTTGCGCATGTTCGCACCCTCGGGGCCGCTGTAGTAGTTGACGATGTCCTGCGACAGGTCGCCGACGTTGCCGCGCTTCCAGTTCAGGCCCCAGCGAGTGCTCTGGAACCGGCGCCGGAGATCGGCCACCACCTCGAACATGAAGGTGTTGGTCCCGCCGGCGTGCTCGGTGCAGGAGTTGAACAGGTCGCCGGAACGGGCCAGTGCAATAGCTTCCACCACGCCGATCAGGTTCCCGAAACTCAGGGCCGGGCCCGCGGCGTTCGGGTCGAAGTACTGGAAGGCCTGGGGCGCCGTCACCGTGTGCCCGTTGGTGTCGACAGTCACGTCGACCTTGCCCGGTACGCCCGGGGGCGTGACGGCTCGAATCAGGCTGTCGTTCTCGACCTCGAACGATGCAGCCGGCGTCGCGCCGAAGCGCACCGCCGTGCCGACGTCGTGGTGGCCGAAGCCCGAGCCTTCGATCTCCACGACTGTGCCGCCGCCGGGTACGCCACGGTTGGGGGTGACCGTCAGAGTGGTGCCCGGGGTGGCCGGCGGCAGCGCGGCCGCGAGAAGCGGGAAGCCATCGGGCAGCGGTGTGCCCAGCGACGCATGCCCGCCGGTGAAGCCCTTGCCCCAGTAGACGACCCGCTCGGCGACAATCGGCTCGGTGGCGGCAAAGAACGTCGCGAACTTCTCGTTGGCCAGTTCGGGATACAGCAGCGGCCAGACCGTGGCGCGCGACCGCGCCGGGACGGTCAGCGTCTTGACGGTGCCGGTGTTGGCGCCTTCCGTGTAGAAGTACACGGTGACGACCGCGTCCGTGTCTCCGGGGTTGTAGAGCGGGAAGAACGTGTTGAAGCGACGCTTGTCTTCCTGGCTGGCGTCCTGGTACATCAGGAATCCGCCCTGCTTGCCCTCGGCAAACCCCCACTTGCGTGCCGCGGAGGTGGCACCCGCCGTGGCGTGCCCCTCGAGCAGGCCGCGCCAGTAGACCGCGCGCTCGGCGATGATCGGCTGGCTGGAGTCGACCTGGATGGCGAAGGCCTGGTTGGCAAGCGCCGGGACCGTCGAGGTCGGCACGTTGTCGCGCGCCAGCGCGGGGACCGTTCGCACGACTTCGGCCAGCAGGTTGCCGCTGTCACCGAAGAACTTCACGGTCACCGTCGCCGCCGTGCTGTTCTGGTTGAACAGCAGCACGTAGGTGTCGAAGTTCAGGCTGCTGCCCTGCACACCCTCCGCGAACAGCCACTGGCTGGCCGGGTTGGTGATGCCCATGGCGGCGTGACCGCCGCGGATGCCAAACGGCGCGCCGGGGCCCCAGTACATCTGCCGCTCGGCGACGACGGGCTGCTTCGGGCCGACCTCCGCGTCGTCGACGGACTCGATGACCGTCGCGAAACCGGCCTGGCCGGGCTGGAAACGCGGGCTCAGGACCGCCGTGGGCCAGAAGGTGCGGCGGGCGTTGGCCGGCACGACATCTTCCTGCACCACCTCGACGCCGCGATCGTCGAGGTAGCGTGCCCGGACCTTCGTCGGCGAGGCGTTCGGGTTGGCCACCGAGATGAAGGTGTTGAAGAACTTGCCCTCGCCTTCGGCGAAGAACCAGGTGTACGAGCCCTGCGAGACACCCTTCTCGTTGTGACCGCCGCGCATGTCGTTGACGGCCGACGCCCAGATCTTGCCGCCGCGGAACAGGCCGCCGCCCCAGTACATGGTGCGCTCGGCAATGATCGGAGCCGTTGCAGTCACGCGCAGCGCGATGCCGGCCCGATCGCCGACGCCGGGGAGGGATCGCACGTTGACGCCCGTGCGGCTGAGCGGCGCGATGTTGAGCGTGACCGGTGCGATCGCCTCGCCGTCCTGCGTGAACGCGGCGATCGTCACGACCACCTCGCTCGCATTCGGGTTGGCGAGCAGCAGTTCCTTCTCGAACCCGAGGAGGCCGCTCGTGGATCCTTCGGCGAACAGCCAGGTGGTGAAGTCATCGGCCGCTTGGGCGCGGCTGGAGGGAACGACGAGGGCGACGGTGGCACACAACGCCATCGTCGCCAGTTTGACGGCTCGGAACATGTACGACCTCAATGGTTATTGCCGCATCACGCCATTCGGTGGCCGGGAGCACCGACAGACACGGATGGCCTCTACTATACGGGCTTCCACGGCGAACGGCATCCGGGATTTGGTCCGGACTTCGGGCGCGGGCCGGTCGCGCACCTGGCGCGACCGAGGTGTCATCCCCAGTTGCCCGGCTCGCCATGCAAAAGCTGAGCCTGGCCGGCGCCCTGCCGAGCCTGGGGAAGCAGGCCGGCGAAATCGCCCGGGAACGAGACACAACGCCGTCCGGTCAGGCGGAGTGTCCTGGAAGCAGACGGAACGAATTACCGACCGACACTGTCGGTCTCCCGCCCGGAGCGTTTGGACGTCCCGGCCGCCGGAATGGTCGGCCGGGACTCCGGTTGGGCAGTCGGCGGGCCTGGCTGGCCTCGTCAGCGCTGAACGGCGCTTGCGGTGTGCGGCTCGGTCGTCGATGCGGCGACGTACTCGAACGCCCTGGGCAGCACGATCGTCTGGCCGCGGGTGATCACGGTCACGTCCACGCGCCCAGCGGCGCCGGGAGGCGTGACCGCCTTGATTTCACCTTCGTGGTCCACCTCGAAACTGGCCGCCGGCACGCCGCCGAACAGGACCTGCGTCCCGACTTCCGACAGGCCGAACCCTTCACCCTCGATTTCGACCGTGGTGCCGCCAGCGGTCGGGCCCCGTGCCGGCTCGATCTCCAGGGCGACGACCGTCGGTGGCGTCGGGGCCTTCGGCGCCGGTGTCAGCGGGAAGTCGTCGGGGAGCGCGGTGCCGAGTGAGGCGTGGCCGGCCTTGTTGCTCTGTCCCCAGTACACCACGCGCTCGACCACGATGGGCTGGTCCGAGGCGAAGAAGGTGGCGAACTTCGCGTTGGCCAGCTCGTCGTACGACAAGGTCCAGACCGTCTCGCGCGACTGTGCCGGCACGACGAGCGACCTGGTCACGCCGGTGTTGCCGCCCTCCGTGTAGAAGTGAATCGTGACGGTCGCCGGTGCGGTTCCAGGGTTGTAGATCGGGAAGAAGGTGTTGAACCGCCGCTTGTCGTCGTCGTGGTCGTCCTGGAACTCGAGGAATCCGCCCTGCAGGCCCTCGGCGAAGCCCCAGGTGCGCGCGGGCGCGGTGGCGCCGGCCGTGGCGGTGCCTTCGGTCATGCCGCGCCAGTAGACGGCCCGCTCGGCCACGAACGGCTCGGTGGATGAGGCGCGAATCGCGAAGGCCTGGTTGTGCAGCGCCGTGAGGGCCTTGGCCCAGAGGCCGTCGCGAGCCCCAGCCTTGATGGACCGGGTCACCTTCGCCAGTTGGAGGCCCGCCTGCCCGAAGAACTCGACCGTCACGCTGATGTCGTCGTCATTCGGGTTCAGGAGCAGGAGAAACGTGTCGAACGACGGGCTGTCGTCGCCGGCCAGGCTGCCCTGGATGCCCTCGGCAAACAGCCATTGGGTGTCGGGCGTGGTGACGCCGAGCGCCACGTGCCCGCCGCGGATGCTTGCCGGCGCCCCGGGACCCCAGTACATCTGCCGCTCGGCGACCACGTCCTGGTCGGCGGTGACAATCGTGGCAAAGCCGGCGCGTCCCGCCGGAAGCCGCGTGTTCAGGACGGCCGTGGGCCAGAACGTCCGGCGCCCGTGCGCGGGGACGGTGTCGGACTGCTTCACCTCGACGCCCATGTCGTCCCTGTAGGAGACGACGACCGCTGCGTCGGTCGAGCCCGGGTTGCCGACAGAAATGAAGGTGTTGAAGAACTTGCCCTCGCCCTCGGCGAAGTACCACGTCTTCGCGCCGGACTCGGCGCCGTGTTCGCTGTGGCCGCCGCGCATGTCGGTCACGCGGCCCTTGTGGTGCTTGACCCTGGGGCGGAACAGGCCGCCGCCCCAGTACATGGTGCGTTCCGCCACGATCGGCAGCGAGGACGTCAGGCGGATCGCCACGCCGGCCTGATCGCCGGCAAGGTCGCGCACCCGCTCGCTGTAGCGCGACAGCGGCTCCACGATGCGCTCCACGGACGGAAGCACGTCGCCGTCCTGTGTGAACACCTCGAAGGTCACCGTCGCCGGCTGTGTGTTGGGGTTGCCGATCAGGATCTCCTGCTCGAACCCGAATGTCGCGTTGGTCGACCCTTCCGCGAACAGCCACGTCTTGAAGTCCCGTTCCGCTCGGGCGGCCGCGGGTGCCAGCAGGGTGAGTGCGGCGCAGATACCCGCCATCCCCTTCGTCACGAATCTCGGCATGTCGTCTCCCGTTGGGCCGCGACCAGGGGAGCACCTCGGCTGGGCGGCCACATGGAGCCGTGCAAACGGCGGGCCGAGCGGAGATGACGGCCAGAGGCGGGACGGCGCCGCGCTTCGATGGGGCTTCAGGGGAGGTCGCCGACGGAACTGTCATCCGAGGCGGCGAACTCGTCTACCCGGCCGCTGCGCTCTGCTCGTCGCCGGTCGAGCGGCGAGCCGTCGACCGGCCCCGGTCAGCGCAGCCGGACGCGCGTCGCGATGATCGCCCATGCGGCGATCCACGCCACGCCGCCGACGGGCGTGATCGCGCCGAATGTGCGCACACCGGTCAGCGCCAGCAGATAGAGGCTGCCGGAGAAGAGCAGGATGCCCGCAGCGAAGAGGACACCGGCGATGCGCGCGGCACGTGCGTGTTCCTCGCCGGCCAGCCACGCGGCCACGAACAGCGCGAGTCCGTGCACCAGGTGGTAGCGGACAGCCGGTCTCGTAGACCGGCCAGCAGATCGGGCGCGAGGCGGGTCTTCAGCGCGTGCGCGCCGAATGCCCCCAGAATGACGCCAAACGCCATCGCGATGGCGCCCAGTCGAACCAGTCGTGCACGGTCAGACACGGACCACCCCGTTCTTTCTCGTCAGGAAGTACACGGCGGCGACGCAGAGCAGGGCGCCGTTGACCGTCAGGACCACGGGCAGGCCTACTCGCGCGATGAGCGCCCCGCTCACGAGGCTGCCGAGCGGCATGCCGCCGCGGAACGCCACCATGTAGATACTCATCACGCGCCCGCGCATCTCGTCGGGCGCGACGAACTGGACGAGGGAGGTGACCAGTGACGTCGTGATCACCGTCGCCACGCCGGCCGCGAACAGGAGCAGGTAGGTGAGTGGCATCGCGCGCGACCACGCGATGGCGATCACGAGCAGGCCGAAGACGGCCTGCAGCCGCAGCAGCACCGGCCCCATGCCGTCGAAGCGGCCGAGCCAGGCGACCAGCAGCGCACCCATGACCGCGCCGGCTCCCGAGAACGTCATCATGCGGCTGTAGGCATCCACGCCCTGACCGAGCACCTGCTGGGCGAGCACCGGCAGGAACGTCTGCAAGGGCAGTCCGAGCAACGTCGAGGCCATCGCGACGACGATGAGTGACACGAGGGTCCCCTCGCCGCGCACGTACCGGAGTCCCCCCGCATCTCGGCCAGCATCGGACTGCTCGTGGCCGGGCGCGTGTGGGGGACGCGCAGCAGCGAGCAATGCCGCGATCACCGCAAGGAACGACAACGCGTTCAGTCCGAAGCATGCCGCGACGCCGACGGTCGCCAGGGCGAGGCCGGCGAGCACCGGGCCGATGGCGCGCGAGAGGTTGAACTGAATCGAGTTGAGCGCGATGGCGTTCGGCAGGTCTTTCTTCGGTACGAGCGAGGGAATCAGCGACTGATAGGCCGGCCCGCCGAAGGCCTGGGCAAAGCCTGTCGCGCACGAGAGCAGGAGGACGTGCCAGATCCGGACGACGTCGGTCCACACGAGCACGGCCAGCAGCGCCGCCGCCGTGAGCTGGATGACCTGTGAACTGATGAGCAGCAGTCGCCTGTCGTGCCGGTCGGCAATCACGCCGCCCACCAGCGTCAGCAGCAGGATCGGCAGTTCACCGAGGAACGAGTCCAGGCCCAGGTACCAGGCAGACCCCGTGAGCGAGAGCACCAGCCAGCTCTGCGCGATCTTCTGCATCCACGTGCCGATCGTGGACGTGAAGGCTCCCAGCCAGAGGGTCCGGAAGTCGCGCGACAACAGGGCCGCGCCGAGTCTGCGCCACGGACTCGACGCCTCGGTAACCGGCAGTCCGGGCGGGCGTTCCGGGAGGGGGGCGGACGTGGGCGTCGACAATCCCGAAGAGGATACAATGCGCCTTTGCCACGGCTACGGCGCACACGTGCGGCCAGGGCTACCGCGCACGAGAGAGGATTTCCCGACGTGACCCTATCGACCACCCGACGCGACTTCATCCGCACCGTGGGCGCTGGCGCGGCGGCCGCCGCCGGCACCATCGCGAGCCCAGCCACCGCGGCCGCCCGCACCGTCCCGGCGCCCGCCCGGAGCCGCGTGATCGGCGCCAACGACCGCATCAACGTCGGGTTCGTGGGATGCGGCGGGCGCATGAACACCCACATCACGCGCGTGATGAACCGCCACAAGGCGATGGGTGACGTGCAGGCCGTCGCCGTCAACGACATCTGGGAGACGCGCAAGCGGCTGGCCCAGGAGAAGACGGGCGTCGAGGCCGCAGCGGTCCATCACGACTACCGTGAGCTGGTCGTGCGTCCCGACATCGACGTGGTGGTCATCTCGTCGCCGGACCATTGGCACTTCGCCCACGCCATGGCTGCCCTGGAGGCCGGCAAGGACGTCTACCTCGAGAAGCCGATGACCTACACGGTGGACGAGGCCCGCAAGATCGCCGAGTTCGTCAAGGCCAACGGGCGCATCCTGCAGGTCGGCAGTCAGTACACCTCGCTCGACCACTTCCACAAGGCGAAGAAGGCCATCGAGGACGGGCTCATCGGCGAGGTCGTGTGGGCCTCGGGTGGGTTCGGGCGCAACAGCACCAAGCGCGGCAACGAGTGGAACTACAAGATCGACCCCGACGCCAACCCGTCCAACCTGGATTGGAAGGCGTTCCTCGGCTCGGCGCCGAAGCGGGACTGGGACCCGGCGCGCTACTTCCGGTGGCGCAAGTACTGGGATTACTCGGGCGGGATCGCGACCGACCTCTTCTACCACACGGTGTCGCCGATCCTGATGGCTGTCGGGCCCGAGTTCCCGTTGCGCGTCACCGCCAACGGGGGCATTTACGTGCAGAAGGACCGCGAGGTGCCCGACACGTTCTTCATGAACGTGGACTACGCCGCCTGGACGATGCAGCTGGCGTGCTCGGTGACCAGCGGCAAGGGGGCCCCCCTCGTGTTCCACGGGTCCGAAGGCACCATCATGGTGGCCGAGGACAGCGAGGCCTTCCAGAACACCGAGATGGTCGTGATCCCGGACCGGGACTACAAGGACGACTTCGCCAAGAAGACCGGCGCCGAGGAACTGCGCATCCCCGTGAAGCCGTTCGTGCGCGGCGAGCACCCGCACATGGACAACTTCCTGGAGTGCGTCCGTACGCGGCAGAAGCCCAATCTCGACGCCGACCTCGGCTACCGGGCGATGGCCGCGATCGGCGCCGGCGTCACGGCGTACCGGAAGGGCAAGGTCGTCGGCTTCGACCAGAAGTCCGAGAAGCTTACGTAGGCAGGCCGCGTTCACCGAACGTGTCGTCACGCATCTGTTGGTAGGGCCGGCTGTCCCAGCCGGCCGTCACCGCAGCGCCGTCACGAGGGTTATGTCCGGACCAATCTCGCAATTCATCGATCGCCACTACCGACACTTCAACGCCGCGGCCCTCAAGGACGCGGCTGATGCGTACAGCGCCCATCTGTCGTCGGGCGGGTCGATGCTCGTCACGCTGGCGGGGGCGATGAGCACCGCCGAACTCGGGCTGTTCGCTCGCCGAGATGATCCGACAGGGCAAGGTGACGGCCATCTGCTGCACCGGCGCGAACCTCGAGGAGGACGTCTTCAACCTCGTGGCGCACGATCACTACGTGCGGCTGCCCAACTACCGCGACCTCACGCCGGCCGACGAACAGGCGCTGCTCGATCGCCACCTGAATCGCGTGACCGACACGTGCATCCCCGAGCACGAGGCGATGCGCCGCATCGAGACGGCCGTGCTGGACCGCTGGGTCCGGCACGACACGGCCGGCGACGCGGCGGTTCCCGCACGAGTTCATGTACGAGATCCTCCTCAGCGGTGTCCTGGAGAAGAGCTACCAGATCGATCCGAAGGACTCCTGGATGATGGCGGCGGCGGAGCGGAACCTGCCGATGATCGTGCCGGGCTGGGAGGACTCGACGCTCGGCAACATGTACGCAGGGCACTGCATCGTTGGCGATGTCAAGAACGTCCACACGGTGCGGACGGGCATCGAGTACATGATGGCGCTCGCCGAGTGGTACCAGGCCGTCGCGCCGACCTCGTCGATCGGCTTCTTCCAGATCGGCGGTGGCATCGCCGGCGACTTCCCGATCTGCGTCGTGCCGATGCTGCACCAGGACCTGCAGCGCCCCGAGGTCCCGCTCTGGGGCTACTTCTGCCAGATCAGCGACTCGACGACGAGCTACGGGTCGTACTCCGGCGCGGTGCCGAACGAGAAGATCACGTGGGGCAAGCTCGGCATCGACACGCCCAAGTTCATCATCGAGTCGGACGCCACGATCGTCGCGCCCCTCATGTTCGCCCGCATCCTGGGATGGTGACGCTCGCGCGCGGGGCCCGCTGGCCCCTGTTTCTCATCTCGTTCCTCATCCTGTTCCTCGAGGTTGCGCTGATCAGGTGGATGCCGGCGTACATCCGCCTGCTCGCGTACTTCTCGAACTTCATCCTCCTGGCGAGCTTCCTGGGCATCGGGGTGGGGTGCCTGCTGGCGCCGATACGGACCCACTTGTTCCGCTGGTTCCCGCTGGTGCAGGCCGTGCTCGTCATCGCCGTCGCCGCGGGTCGTATCGACATCGCGGTGCCGCAGACGTCGGAGAGCATCTACTTCTCGAGCGGCACGACCGACGTCGTGGTCCCCGTCGAGAGCACCTGGTTCCTGCCCCTGCTCTGCATCGCCGTGTCCGTGCTGTTCGTGACCCTGTCGCAGCGTCTCGGTCGCGAGATGAACGCCCACGCGCCGTTGCAGGCCTACATGGTGAACCTGGCCGGCAGCCTGGCCGGCGTAATCGCGTTCGGCGCGCTCTCGGCCCTGCAGTTGCCGCCCGTGACCTGGTTCGGCCTCGCGTTCGTGGCGGCGCTGCCCTTCGTCCTGGAGCAGCCGCGGGCCTGGGCGGCTGGTGGCCTTGTGGCACTGGCCGTCGCGCTCGGCGTCACCCATCGCCTGTCGGGCGACACGCTCTGGTCGCCGTATTACAAGATCACGGCGCACACGCAGGGCAAGGAGACCGTGGTGGAGGTGAACAACATCTTCCACCAGTCGATGGCGCCGGTGCGTGAGAAGGAGTACTTCTACCAGTGGCCGTACCAGGTGTTCGGCGACCGGTTCGCCGACGTGCTGATCCTCGGCGCGGGCTCGGGCACCGACGTGGCCGCGGCGTTACAGCACGGGGCGCGGCACGTGGACGCCGTGGAGATCGACCCGGTCATCATCGGGCTCGGCCGCCGCTACCATCCCGACGGGCCGTTCACGGACAGCCGCGTGTCCCTCGTCACCGACGATGCGCGACACTATCTGCGCACGACGGATCGCCAGTACGACCTGGTCGTCTTCGCGCTCATCGACTCGCTGACGCTGCAGTCGTCGTTCTCCGCCGTGCGGCTCGAGAGCTTCATGTTCACGGAGGAGGCGTTCCGGGCGGCCAGGGCACGGCTCAAGCCGGACGGCGTCCTTGTCGTCTACAACTACTTCCGTGAGAAGTGGCTCGTCGATCGGCTGGCCAACTCGGCGCACAACGTGTTCGGCGAGGAACCGCGCGTCCACATCCACAAGGAGCACGGGTACCTGGGCGTGATGATTGCCGGTCCGGGCGTCCGCACGGTCACCGACTGGCCGACGCCGCCGGAGAAGGTGGCCGCGTACAACCACCCCGACGTCGTGAGCCCCGGGCTTCCGCTCGACCGCGACGCGTCGATTCAGCCGGCCACCGACGACTGGCCGTTCCTCTACATGCGGGAACCGCACCTGCCGACCCACTACGCGTGGGCGCTGCTCGGCGTGCTCGTCGTGTCGGTGGTGGCCGTCGCGGGCACGATGCGCGCCGTCGGAGCGAGCGTGGGGCGCGGCGTGCGCGTGGCGCCCCTGGTGCCGTTCTTCGTGCTGGGCGCGGGGTTCATGATCCTCGAGACCAAGGCCATCACCCAGTTCGCGCTCATCTGGGGGTCGACCTGGGTCGTCGCGTCGGCCACGATCGCGTCGGTGCTCGTGATGGCGGCGCTGGGCGCGTGGCTGGCCAGTCGCGTGTCGCGCATCCACCCCTGGGTCGTCGGGCTCCCGCTGCTCGGCCTGCTCGTCGCGGCGTACCTGCTGCCGATCGGCACCATCGGGTTCGGCTCGCTCGCCGCGGAGACGGCGTTCTACTCGGTGCTGACGTTCAGCCCGATCCTGCTCGCGGGACTGCTGTTCAGCGGCAGCCTGAAGCAGGCCGACAACGTCGCGTTCGCGTACGGGGCCAACCTGCTCGGTGCCATGGCGGGCGGCGTGGGCGAGTACCTCGCCCTGGTGACCGGCTACCGGTTGCTGCTGGTGGCCATCGCGGCCTGCTACCTGGTGGCGATCGTCCTGTATCCGCGGGAACGCTCTCCGAGGTAGGGCGCGGTCTCCGACCGCGCCGCAAGCCACAGCGGCGGCGTGGGACACGCCGCCCTACCTAGCGCCGCAATCCACAGCGGCGACGTCGGACACGCCGCCCTACCTAGCGCCGCAGTCCACAGCGGCGGCGTCGGACACGCCGCCCTACCTAGGACAACAACACCGCTCTCGCGGGCGTGCCGTCGGCGCCCTCGATCTTCAGCGGCAGCACCACGAGCAGATAGTCGCCGGGCGCGGCCGTCGACAGGTCGAGCCCCTCGACGATGAAGACGTCATTACCGAGCAGGGCCCAGTGGGTCACCGGCTCGGGCGCGTGGAAGCCCTCCACCGACAGGTAGTCGACGCCGACGGTACGTACGCCGCACTCGACGAGGTACTTCGCGGCGTCCTCGGCGAGGTAGACGAACTCGGTGTTGAACGGCGCGCCGCTCTCGAGCGTGCCCGAGTTGGTCGTCTTGCACAGGACGGCGCGGGCGCCCTCGATCCTGCCGACCAGGTCCGCCTTCGTGATGGCCGACGTCACATGCGTCAGGTCGACCACGCGGGCCGGGATGATCATCTGGTCGAGCGGGATCGACTCGATGGTCTGCGGGCTCATGCCGAAATGCCACGGGGCGTCGACGTGCGTCCCGGCGTGGCACGACACGCGATACATCGACACGTTGCACACGTCGCCCTTGTCCATCCTCAGCAGGGGCGTGAACTCCCACACCTCCTGCCCGGGCCACGGCGCCAGCCGCGGGCTCAGGGTGACGGTCACGTCGAGGGCCTTGCCGGACTTCACGTAGTCGTCGATCCAGGACATGGGAGGAGTGTAGAACACCACCGGACTCGGAGTCCGGGCGGAGCGGGAGTGGCAGTCGGGATGGGCCAGACCACGTCGGAGGACGTCGTGATGCGACACTCCCCGCTCGACTCTCCGCCGCTGCCCTGGAGCGTCCCCGGGTCCCGCTCTCCATCCGTGATCCGATGTATGCTTTGCCCCGAAATCGACAAACACGGGGTGCGTCATCCGCCCGTGACGCGCGCGGCCATCAAGAGCCGCTCAGCCGTACGGGGTCTCGCGCATCGCCATGAATCAACGTCGTCTCTTCATCGCCAGTTGTGTCGCCCTCATCGCCACGGCGATGTCGTTCGCCATTCGCGGCGACATCATGGGCCAGGTCCAGCAGGAACTGAGTCTCACGGACGTCCAGGTCGGGTGGATTCTCGGCGCCGCGTTCTGGGGCTTCGGCCTGTCCATCCTGTTCGGGGGGCCGCTGTGCGACCTGCTGGGGATGGGCACCATCATGCGCCTGGCGGCGGCCGGCCACATCATCGGCGCCCTGCTCACGATCGTCTCGACCAACTTCACGGTGTTCTTCCTGTCGACGGTGGTGGTGGGTATCGCCAACGGCCTGGTCGAGGCCGCGATCAATCCGCTGATTGCCACCATCTACGCGCAGAACAAGACGGCCAAGCTGACGACGCTGCACGCCTGGTTCCCGGGCGGGATCGTCATCGGCGGCGTGCTCGCGTTCCTGATGACCCAGGTCGGCTTCGGATGGAAGGCCAAGGTCCTGACGCTGCTGGTGCCATCCGTGATCTACTTCGTGATGTACATGGGGCAGCGCTTCCCGGCCACCGAGCGCGCGGCCGCTGGCGTGCCGTTCGGCGACATGTTCAAGGAACTCGCCCGACCGCTGTTCCTGCTCATCTGGTTCTGCATGATCCTCACGGCCGCGACCGAGCTCGGCGCCGGGAGCTGGATTCCGACGATCTTCAACCGCGTGACGCAGAGCGCCACCCAGGCGGGCATCCTGCAGGTCGTGTGGATCAACACGGTGATGTACCTGATGCGTCAGTTCGGGCACAACGTCTCGCACAAGATCGCGCCCACCGGCCTCATCGCGATCTCCGCGCTCATCGCGGCGGGTGGCCTGTACATGTTCAGTCATGCCGCCACGGTGACCTCCGCCTTCCTCTGGGCCGGTGTCTTCGCGGTGGGCATCGCGTTCTGGTGGCCGACGATGCTGGGTATCACGTCGGAGCGGTTCCCGCGTTCGGGCGCCCTGGGCCTGGCGGTGATCGGCGCCACGGGCAGCTTCGCCACGGCGATTTCGGGGCCGATCATGGGCTGGCTCAGCGAACAGTACGGCACGGCGCAGGTCCTGCCCATCTGGTCGGCACTCCCGCTCCTCCTTGTCGTCATCTTCGGAGCGATCTACATGGTCGACAAGGGCAAGGGCGGGTACAGGGCGGAGCAGAATCTCGTAATACCTGATGCCGATGGCGATGTGCGATGTGATGGCGGGCGGTCCTGGCGGACCGCCCGGTTCCCAGTCCAGTCCCCATTCGCCGGTTGCCGATTCCCGGTTTCCGGTTCCCGTCGCCGGTCCCCGTTCCCGGCCCCCGCGGCGCGGGATCTTGGATACAATTCCGCGTGTCCCGCCTCTCCTCGCTGACCTTTCCGATCGTCCAGATTTCCCTCGACCTCACGAACATCGACGAAGCGCTGGAGACTGCGGCCATCGCTGTCGATGCGGGTGTGGACTGGCTCGAGGCCGGCACGCCGCTGCTGCTTGCCGAGGGCCTCCATGCCGTCGAGAAGCTGCGCGCCCGCTTTCCGGACCATCCGATCGTGGCCGACCTCAAGACGATGGATGGTGGCTATCTCGAAGCCGAGATGATGGCGAAGGCCGGCGCGGACCTGGTCGTGGTGATGGGTCGCGCCCATGAGGCGACCGTCCGTCGCGTCGTCGACGCGGCCAGGACGTACGGCATCAAGGTGATGGGCGACAACATGGTCGCCGAGGACCGCGTGAAGAACGCCCAGTGGCTCGAGTTGCTGGGCTGCGATTACATCATCCACCACATCGGGTTCGACGAGCGCGGGCTCGTGAAGGGCCTCAGCCCGATGGACGAACTCGACGCCGTCGTGGATGCCGTCAACGTGCCCGTCCAGGCCGTCGGCGGCCTCACCATTCCACAGGCGATCGAGTGTCCGGCACATGGCGCACCGCTCGTGGTGCTCGGCGCCCCCCTCGTGATCGACGCCAACGAGTTCAAGACCTCGAGCAACGACCTGCACACGGTGCTGCGCGAGATCAGCACGGAGATTCGCAAGACGCCGCTCAAGCGCTGGTCGACAGACGGCACGCGGCTCCCGCAGGAGGGCATGTAGATGGGCGCGATGCAACCCGCAATCGTGCAGTTCGGTCTCGACCAGCCGCTTCAGGTCGCCTTGCGGGAGGTTCCGGTCCCGGAGATTGGCCCGACCGACGTGCTCCTGGCCGTGGGCGCCGCGTCTGTATGCGGATCGGACGTGCACCAGGCGTACCTGACGCACTCGTGGCCGGTCAATGCGCCCGTCACGCTGGGGCACGAGTTCGGCGGCGTGGTCGCGCAGGTGGGCCAGGATGTGAAGGGCGTCAAGGAGGGCGATCGCGTCGTCTCGGAGACCGCGGCGTACATCTGCGGCGAATGCCTGCTGTGCCGGACGGGGCGCTACAACCTCTGCCCCTCGCGCAAGGGCTTCGGATACGGGATCGACGGCGCGATGGCCCAGTACGTTCGCGTACCGGCGCGGTGCCTCCATCACATCCCCGACAGCCTGCCGTTCGACCTGGCCTGCCTGACCGAGCCCCACAGCGTGGCGTACCAGTCCATGTGCGTCAACGCCAGCATCAAGCCGGGTGACGTGGTGGTGGTGCTCGGCCCGGGCCCGATCGGGCTGCTGTGTGCGCGGATGGCCGCGCTCAGTGGCGCCTACCCGCTTGTCGTGGCCGGCCGAGCGGCCGATCACGCGCGGCTCGAGGTGGCGCGCGAACTCGGCGCCACGCACGTGGTGGACGTGGACAACCAGTCGCTCGAGGAGGTGGTGCGGGCCCTCGACCCGCTCGGTGCCGACGTGGTGTGCGACGCGTCTGGCGCGAGTCGCCCGCTCGACGCGGCGCTCCAGATGTGCAAGCCCGACGGCACGGTCGTCAAGGTCGGCTGGTCGCCCGACCTCGTCCCCATCAACCTCAATCCCCTCGTGCAGAAGGCAGTCAAGCTGCACGGATTCGTTCAGCCACAACTATCCGGTGTGGGAGCGGGTCATCAGCCTGCTGGCCGCAGGACGCACGGGCGCGGACAAGGTCATCGGCCTGCGCACCGATCTCGAGCACTGGCACGAGGCGTTCGAGGGCATGCACAGCGGCCAGGTGATCAAGTCCGTCCTCCTGCCCCACGGGCCCGACGGGCCCAGACGCTAGGCAGGCGCAGCGGCACGGTCGCTCCGGTGGCCTGCCAGAACAACCGATGATGATGAACGTCCGACTCCTCGTGGCTCCGTGCCTGACGTTACTGCTGGCCGTCGCGCCGACGGCGCAGGTTGCACCCGACCTGTCGGGCTCCTGGCGCTACAACGCGGATGCCAGCGATGTCGGCGGGGCGGGGGGTGATGACGGCGGCACGCCAGCGGCGCCGCTCGGCGGGTTCGGCATGCCGGGCCGACAGCCCATGGGCGGGTTCGGTACGCCCGGGGGCATGGCCGCGCCTGGCGGTGCGGGCATGGACCCCGAATCCCGTAAGCAGCGGGCCGAACTGCTCCGTGAACTGCTCGAGCCCGTGCGCCGGCTCACCATCACGCAGGACGGCGCCGCCGTCGCCTTCACGTACGATGACGGCCGCACCGTGCGCTACCGCACCAATGGCAAGACCGAGAAGCATCAGGCCGTCAACGGCGTGGTCGAGACCGAGACCCGCTGGAAGAAGGGCAAACTCGTGCGCGAGACCAGCCTCGACGACGGCCTGACAATCGAGGAGACGTTCACACTCGTGTCGCCGAGGGGGCTGGTGATCGAAGTCGAAGTGAGCGGTGGCGTGGGACGGCGCAAGCCGAGCCGTCGCGTGTACGACCCGGTCGACTGACCTGCCGCGACGCGAGTCGCGGCCTGCCTGGAGGGCTTTTGGATACCTCGCTTCCCAATCTGCGGATGGCCTTCGACCTGGCCGGACGCGTCGCACTCGTGACCGGCTCCACGTCCGGGATCGGTAAGGGCATCGCGCTGCAGTTGGCTGCGCTGGGGGCCGCCGTCGTGGTGCACGGGCGCTCGGACGCGCGCGGCGCCGCTGTCGTGGACGCCATCGCGTCAGCTGGGGGGCGTGCGGCGTTCGAGCCTGCCGACCTGACCGACGCCGCGCAGTGCCGCACGCTCGTGGATCGCGCGGCCGCCCGCTTCGGTCGCCTGGACGTGCTCGTGAACAACGCGGCCGACACCTCCCGCGGCAACGTGCGGACGACGACGGTCGAGGAGTGGGATCGGATTCACGCCATCAACCTGCGTGCGCCGTTCGTGCTCATGCAGGGGGCCGTTGCGCACTTCGAGCGCCTCGGCGGCGGCGTGGTCCTCAACGTGGGGTCGGTCAACGCGTACATCGGGGAGCCGAAGCTCACCGCGTACTCGTCGGCCAAGGGCGGGTTGATGACGCTCACGAAGAACGCCGCGGCCCAGCTCAACGCGGTGCGCATTCGCGTGAACCAGATCAACGTGGGCTGGACCCTGACCGAGGGCGAGGAGCGAGTGAAGCGGGAGCAGGAGGGCAAGGGCAGCGAGTGGCTGGCCGAGGCCGTTCAGACGCGTCCCTTCGGCCGGCTGCTCGAGCCGGCCGACATCGCCTATGCCGTCGCCTACTACGTCTCCGACGCGAGCGCGTGCGTCACGGGCTCGGTGATGGACCTGGAGCAGTACCCTGTTGGTGCGCCCCCGGCCTGGTAGTCCACAGGAACACAGGAGGCAGGAGCACCGGAGTCAGGAATTAGGAAGGAACTCCCGACTCCCGACTCCCCACTCCCGACTCCCGACTCCCGACTCCCGGCTCCCCCTGCCTCCTTACACCATGCCACCAAAGGTTTCCGTCTTTCCCAAGTGCTACTTCGACGAACTGTGCGCCGGGCGCATGGACTACCTGCAGTGGCTGCGCGATGCCCGTGGCCTCGGCGGTGAGGGGATCGAACACTACGATGGCTTCCTCGCGCCGCTCGGGCCCGATGCCGCGCGACGCGTGCGTGACGTGCTCGACGAGACCGGGCAGGTGTCGTCGCTGCTCTGCTTCTCGCCCGACTTCACGCATCCGGACGCCGGGGAGCGGACACGACAGGTCGCACGGCAGAAGGCCGCCATCGATATGTCGGTCGCCCTGGGCGTGCGCTTCTGCCGCACGTTGAGCGGGCAGCGTCTTCCCGGCATGACACGCGCCGAAGGGGTGCAGCGGACCGTCGAGGGCATCCGGGCGTCGCTCGAGTACGCCGCCGAGCGCGACGTGGTGCTGTGCATGGAGAACCACTACAAGGACGGCAACTGGACGTACCCCGAGTTCGCGCAGGCCGAGGACGTGTTCCTGGAGATCGTCGAGCAGATCGACCACCCGTACTTCGGGGTGCAGTACGACCCGTCCAACGCGATCGTCGGCGGCTACGACCCGATCGCCTTCCTCGAGAAGGTCAAGCATCGCGTCGTCAGCATGCACGCGTCGGATCGTTACCTGGAGGAGGGCGCGACGCTGGACGACCTGAAGCAGGCCGATGGCAGCACGGGATACAGTTCGGCGCTCAAGCACGGAGAGACGGGCAAGGGCCTCAACGACTACGACGCCATCTTCCGCATCCTCGCCGGCGCGGGGTACGACGGCTGGATCTCGATCGAGGACGGCATGAACGGGCTGGACGAGCTTATTCGGTCGGCCGAGTTCCTGAAGCAGAAGCGCGCGCAATATTACGGAAGGTAGGGCCGGGTGTCCGACCCGGCCGCTGGGCGCGGGGTGATCCGCGTCGTGAGTCGAAATCGCATGGCCAAGAAGAAATCCACGCAGAATCCTGTCGTCGGCCTGGTGCAGATGACCTGCTCGCCCGACCCGGCGAAGAACCTGAAGAAGGCCCTCAGTCGCATCGGCGACGCCGCGAAGCAGGGCGCGACGATCGTCTGCCTGCAGGAGCTGTTCCGGTCGCAGTACTTCTGCCAGTCGGAAGACACGGCGCTGTTCGCGCTCGCGGAGCCGATCCCGGGTGCCACGACCGAGGCGCTCGCGAAGGCGGCCCGTCGGAACAAGGTCGTCCTCGTCTCGTCGCTGTTCGAACGGCGCGCCGCTGGCGTCTACCACAACACGGCGGTCGTCTTCGATCGCGACGGGTCGGTTGCTCGGGAAGTATCGGAAGATGCACATCCCGGACGACCCCCTGTACTACGAGAAGTTCTACTTCACGCCGGGCGACCTCGGCTTCAAGGTGCACCGCACCTCGCAGGGCGACTGCGGCGTGCTCGTCTGCTGGGACCAGTGGTATCCGGAGGCCGCGCGCATCACGGCCCTGCAGGGCGCGCAGTTCCTCTTCTACCCGACGGCGATCGGCTGGCTCCCGGGTGAGCAGGCCGCGATGAACGAAGCGCAGCATCAGGCCTGGGAGACGACCCAGCGCGCGCATGCCATCGCGAACGGCGTTTTCGTCGTGGCCGTCAACCGTGTCGGGCTCGAGGGACAACTCCAGTTCTGGGGGCAGTCGTTCGTGGCCGATCCGTTCGGCCGCGTGCTCGCCCGCGCGTCATCGGACCGCGAGGAGATCCTGACCGTGGAGTGCGACCTGTCGCTCATCGAGCAGACGCGCCAGAACTGGCCGTTCCTGCGCGACCGCCGGATCGACGCCTACGCGCCGATCACCCAGCGCCTGATCGAGCCGTGACGATCCTCCAGACGCCAGCCGCACTGGGCTACCGCATGCCGGCAGAGTGGCACCCGCATGCCGCGACCTGGCTGACATGGCCCAAGGATCCCGTCACCTGGCCCGACCGCGTGCCGGAGGTGCAGGAGATCTTCCTGCAGTTCATCGACGCGCTGACGCCGCACGAGCGCGTCTGCCTCCTCGTGGACGACGCGGAGATGGCTGCCGATGTCCGCCGTCGGTGTGCCGGCCGCGCCTTCGAGCCGACGAACCTGCACCTCGTCGAGATCGAAACGGTCGACTCCTGGATCCGGGATTACGGTCCGAACTTCCTGCTGGGGCCAGGCGGAGAACTCGCGTACAACCATTGGGGTTTCAACGCGTGGGGTGGCAAGTACGAGAGCCTGATGCGCGATGCGTCGGTGCCGGCGCGACTGGACGCACTTCGCGACGTCACGAGGTTTGCACCGGGCATCATCCTGGAGGGTGGGTCAATCGACGTCAACGGCGCGGGCACCGTGCTGACGACGGAGCAGTGCCTGCTGCACCCGAATCGCAATCCGTCGCTCTCACGCGCGGATCTCGAGGCGTACCTGCGGCTGTATCTCGGCGTCGAGCAGGTCGTCTGGCTGGGCGACGGCATCGAGGGCGACGACACCGACGGCCACGTGGACGACATCACGCGCTTCGTCAGCGTGGACACCATTGTCACCGCCATGGAACCCGACCCGAGCGATCCCAACCACCGGCCGCTGCTCGACAACCTCGTCCGTCTGCAGGCGTCCCGGCAGCCCAACGGCGACCCGTGGCGCATCGTCGAACTGCCGATGCCCGGCCCCGTGATGGCCGACGGAGAGCGCCTCCCGGCCAGCTACGCGAACTTCTACGTGGCCAATCGCGTCGTGCTCGCGCCGATGTACCAGCACGCCAACGACGCAATCGCGACGGCCATCCTCCAGGATCTCTTCCCGGCGCACCGCGTGGTGCCCATCCAGTGCGAGCCCCTTGTCTGGGGGATGGGTTCGATCCACTGCGTGACCCAGCAGCAACCCGCATCAAGGTAGGGCGCGGTCTCCGACCGCGCCGCAATCGATAGCGGCCCGGTGGGACGCCGGGCCCTACCTGTGCAGCTGCACGGCCGTCAACGCGCGCTCGTCAACGGCGCGGTCGGAGACCGCGCCCTGCCGTCGTGGCCCGATGTACACTGCCGAGACTCGTCTCTTTCCGTGATTCAGCGAGGAATTGTTCACGATGCAGGTCATCCGTTCTTCGAAGGTGTATGACGTGGTGGTCGTCGGGTCAGGCGCCGGCGGCGGCATTGCCGCCAAGGTGCTGACCGAGGCCGGCGCCGAAGTGTGCATGCTCGAGGCTGGCCCCGTATGGGACCAGGCCCGCGACGGCAAGATGCTGGGGTGGCCCTACGAGTCGCCGCGGCGTGGCGCCTCCACCGAGCGCCCGTTCGGCGAGTTCGACGCCGCGTGGGGTGGATGGGAACTGGAGGGGGAGCCGTACACCTCGGCGCCCGGCTCGCAGTTCGACTGGTTCCGCGCCCGCATGCTCGGTGGTCGCACCAACCACTGGGGACGCATCTCGCTGCGCTGGGGGCCCGACGACTTCCGTCGCAAGAGCATCGACGGCCTCGGCGACGACTGGCCGTTCACCTACGACGACATCAAGCCGTACTACGACAAGCTCGACGAGTTCGTCGGCATCTTCGGGACCAACCACGCGGCCGAGAGCGGGCTGCACAACGAGCCCGACGGCAAGTTCCAGCCGCCGCCATTGCCGCGCGCCTACGAGCTGTACTTCAAGCAGGCCGCCGACAGGCTGAAGATCGCCTGTGTCCCGTCGCGCCTCTCGATCCTCACCAAGCCTCTGAACGGCCGCGCCGCGTGCCACTACTGCGCGCAGTGCGGCCGCGGCTGCACCACGCACTCCAACTTCCAGTCGCCGACGGTGCTGCTGCCACCAGCGATGAAGACCGGCAAGTTGACGATCGTGACAGGCGCGATGGCGCGCGAGGTGCTGAGCAACGCCGAGGGGAGGGCCACGGGCGTCTCCTACGTGGACACCGCGTCAGGCGACGAGAGGACGGTGCAGGGCCGCATCGTGGTACTGGCCGCCAGTGCCTGCGAGAGCGCTCGTCTGCTCCTGAACTCGAAGTCGGCGCGCTTCCCGAACGGCCTCGCCAATGGCAGCGGTGTGGTGGGGAAGTACCTCACCGACTCCACGGGCGCCGGCCTGACGGGCTTCATCCCGAAGCTGGTCGGCATGCCGAACCACAACGAGGATGGGACCGGCGGCATGCACCTGTACATGCCGTGGTGGCTCAACAACGTCAAGGACAAGCTGCCGTTCCCGCGCGGCTACCACATCGAGCCGGGTGGCGGGCGCCGCATGCCGGGCTTCGGCTTCGGTGGCGGCATCGAGCGGCATCCCGGCAGCACGGGCGGTGGCTACGGCAAGTCACTGAAGGACGAGTACCGGCGCCTCTGGGGCGCGACGATCGGGTTCGCCGGCCGCGGCGAGATGGTGGCCAACAAGGATACCTACATGGACATCGACCCGAACATCGTCGACAAGTGGGGGATCCCGGTGCCGCGCTTCCACTGGAAGTTCGGCGATGCCGAGCGCCTCCAGGCCAGGCACATGATGGAGACGTTCAAGGCGCTCATCGAGGAGATGGGGGGCACCGTGCTCGGCCGCATTCCCGGTCCCGAACAGGACTATGGACTGGCTGCGGGCGGGCGCATCATCCACGAGGCGGGCGTCGTGCGCATGGGCGACGATCCGAACACGTCGGCGCTCAACAAGCACTGCCAGGCCCACGAGGTCAAGAACCTGTTCGTCGCCGACGCCGGACCGTTCGTCTCGCAGGCCGACAAGAACCTCACGTGGACGATCATGGCGCTCGCCTGGCGGACGTGCGACTACATCGCCCAACAGCGCCAGGCCCTCTCGATCTAGGCCGAGCCGGCTGTCCCATCAGGTAGGGCCGGCTGCCTGGCTCGCCGAAGCCGGGAGGCGAAGGCGGGTCCCAGCCCGGCCGTCACGAAACACGAGACACGCACATGGACAACGTGAATCGACGCAAGATGCTCAAGGTGCTCGGCGCCGCGCCCGCGATGGCGGGAATCGCGTGGACCGAGGCCGAGGCCCAACAGGCGCATCAGCACGCGCAGCAGGCCCGCCAAAGCGCCGCAGGCGCGAAGGCGGCAGGCGCGAAGGCGGCGCCGTACAAGCCGAAGTACTTCACCGCGCACGAGATGGCCACCGTCACCGCGCTGGCCAATCTGATCATCCCGGCGGACGATCGATCAGGGAACGCCAGCGATGCCGGCGTGCCCGAGTTCATCGACTTCATGATGGTGGATCAGCCCGATCGGCAACTCCTCATGCGCGGTGGCGTCAGGTGGCTCGACAGCGAGTGCCGCAAGCGATACGCCCAGCCGTTCGTCAAGTGCACGGCCGCCCAGCAGACCGAGATGTGCGACGCGCTGGCCTTCCCCGACAAGGCCCGGCCCGAGCACTCGCACGGCGTGCGCTTCTTCAGCGCCGTGCGCGACCTCACGGCGACGGGCTTCTTCACGAGCAAGATCGGCATCGCCGATCTCGACTACAAGGGCAACACCTTCGTGGCCAAGTGGACCGGCGCCCCGAAGGAAGCGCTCGACCACCTCGGCGTCAGCTACGAGCCGTTGATGACCTGGTACAAGGAGTCGGTGTAGCCACCGGACTCTCATGAATCTCGCAGGCGCCGGACTCTCGCGAATCTCGTAGGCGCTGGACTCTTGCGAATCTCGTAGGCGCTGGACTCTTGCGAATCTCGTAGGCGCCGGACTTGTCCGGCGCCCCCGCGGGACGAGCGCTGCCCGCGGGACAATTCCCGCGGCTGCGCACGTGGCCCTGTGGTCGGCCGCGTGATCGATGGCGGCAGGGGCGTCGCCCGCTCCTCTAGCGCAGGGGCATGACGATGCTGAGCAGCGTGGCGATCAGCGCGCCGGTGGTGCCGACAATCGCGGCCGTCGCCGTCCAGGTCTTGAACGTGTCGCCTTCCGTCATCCGGCCCATCCTGGCGATCACCCAGAAGCCGCTGTCGTTCATCCACGACCCGACGAGCGAGCCGCCCGCGATGGCCAGCGTCGCGTACACGGGGTGCGGCAGGCCTGGCGCCCCGTTGGCATACAGGCCCTGAAGGATCGATGCCGTGGTGATCATCGCCACGGTGCTGGATCCCTGGGCGATCTTCAGCAGCGACGCCACGCCATAGGCCAGGGCCATCACCGGCAGGTTCATCGCGCTCGCCGCTGCGGCCAGCGCAGTGCCGACGCCCGCGCGCGTCAGCAATCCGCCGTAGGCGCCGCCTGCGGCGGTGATCAGGATGATGGAGCCGCCCCCGGCGAGCGCACCCTCGCTGAAGGTCCCGAGTTCGCGCAGGGACCATCCGCAGGCGCGCTTGACCATCACCAACGCCACGGCGGCGGAAATCAGCAGCGCGATGTTCGGGTCGCCCAGCAACATGACGGGACCCATGATCGGGCCGGTCACCTTCAGGGCGGTGAAGGCGGTCTTCGTCGCGATCAGCACCACCGGCAGCACGATGGGCAGCAGGGCCATCGCCAGGGGAGGGACGTGCGCCGGTGCGTCGTCTTCCGTCTCGTGCAGGATGTCCGGGCCGACGACGGGGGCGACATCGCGGGTCAGGCTACGGCTGGCCCACAGGCCATAGGCCACGCCGACCATGGACGCCGGAACGGCGACGACAAGACTCATCCCGATGAGCAGGCCGAGATCCACGCCCAGCGTGGCCCCGACGGCCAGCGGTCCCGGTGTCGGCGGCACGAAGACGTGGGTCGCGGCTGCGCCAGCGACAGTGGCGCTGACGTACAGGCCGTATCGCTTGCCGGTCCGGCTGTACATGGCGCGAGCGATGGGCGCCAGCAGGTAGAACACCGTGTCGAAGAAGACCGGGATCGACAGCACGAGCCCGCTGGCCCAGAGCGACAGGTGGGCGCGTGGCTCGCCCGGTCACCCCCAGGAAGGCTTCGCTGATCCGCGCCGCGCCGCCGCTCCGGTGCAGCGCGAGCCCGATGATGGACGCCAGCGCGATGACGATGCCGATGCGGCCCGTCACGGTGCCGAACTCCGTCGCGACAATGGTCGCCGACTCGGTCCACGGCACGGCCGGGGCACACAGTCCGACGAGCAGCGCACCTGCAAGGAGGGCGAGGAACGCATGGATGCGCCCGGCCACGATGAGCGCGATCACCAGGGCCATCGAGAGCACCAGCACGACCAGGGGAGGCATGCGGGATGGTACCCTAGGGGGATGCTGCTTCGTCTCTCCGCTACCCTTGCTGGCCTCGGCGCGCTCGCGGCCGGCCCGCTGCTGCTTGCGCAGGCGCCAGCCCCCAAGAAAGACGTCTCCAAGGTCTGGACCGAGGTCTGCGCCAGTTGCCATGGCGCCAACATGCAGGGGGCCCAGGCGCCCAGCATGCTCGACGACACCTGGGTCTCCGGCAACGGCGACGACGCCTCCCTGGCGGCCAGCATCAAGAACGGCCGCGTCGCCACCGGCATGCCTGCCTTCGGCTCGCTGCTGAGTGACGAGGACATCCGGGCGATGGTGGTCTACATCCGCGAGACCGCGGGCAAGGCCCGGACGGCCGGCACCACGTTCGCGACGCCCGCCGCCAACACCGTCGTTCAGAGCGAGAAGCACACCTTCAAGCTGGAGACCGTCGTCGAGGGCGTCACCGCGCCCTGGGGCGTGGATTTCCTGCCCGACGGCCGGATGCTCATCACGGAGAAGGGGGGCGCGCTGCGCATCGCCGACGCGATGGGGGCGCTCGCGCCCGAGCCCGTGTCAGGCGTTCCCGCGGTGTGGTCGAAGGGCCAGGGTGGCCTGCTCGACGTGGCCGTCCATCCCGACTACGCGAAGAACGGCTGGATCTACATCTCCTACAGCGACCCGGGTGAGAACGACTCGGCCATGACCGCCGTCATCCGCGCGAAGCTGAAGGGCAACGCGCTGGTCGACGTGCAGCAGCTGTTCAAGGCCCCCGCGGCCACCTACCGCACGGGCAACGTGCACTTCGGCACGCGCTTCGTGTTCGACGGCAAGGGCCACGTGTTCTTCTCGATCGGCGAGCGCGGCCAGCAGCTCGACGCGCAGGACGTGACGCGGCCCAACGGCAAGGTGCACCGCATCAACGAGGACGGTTCCATCCCGAAGGACAACCCGTTCGTCGATCGCGCCGACGCCATCAAGAGCATCTGGAGCTACGGCCACCGCAACCCGCAGGGCCTCGCGCAGCACCCGACGACGGGCGCGCTGTACGACGTGGAGCACGGCCCGCGTGGCGGCGACGAGCTCAATCTCGTCGAGAAGGGCAAGAACTACGGCTGGCCGGTGATCACCTACGGCATGAACTACAACGGCACGCCGATGACCGACAAGACGGCCGCCCCGGGGATGGAGCAGCCCATCACGTACTGGGTGCCGTCCATCGCCGTGTCGTCGATTGGTTTCTACACTGGCACGAAGTTCCCGGCGTGGAAGGGCCACCTGTTCCTCGGGTCGCTCGCGGCCCAGGAACTGCGCCGGCTCGAACTCACGCCGACCGGCGTGAAGCAGGAAGTGCTGTTCAAGAACGTCGGCCGGCTGCGCGACGTGGTCATGGGGCCCGACGGCGCGATCTACATCGCGTTCAACCAGCCCGACCGCATCGCCCGGATCGTGCCGGCCCCGGCCACGGGCACGGCGGCTGCGGCCGCCCAGTAAGGTAGGGCGCGGTCACCCTGGGCACCGAAGCGCATGGCGCGAAGGTGGCCGACCGCGCCGTTCATTGAGCGACACGGATGACGGCGGGGTGGGACACCCCGCCCTACCCCTGAGGTCGTCGGTGTCCATACCCCTTTCAGTCCCCCTCTCCCTCGATCGCGGTGACCCCGCGATCTTCGACATCACGACGGCTGCCCCTGGTCCACCGGGGCAGCTGCCGCTGACCCCGCAGGACCTACGCGAGAAGCCGAGCGGCGACCTCTTCGGGTTGTCGCTCGACGTGGGCATGGGGTGGGCACCGGATGCGGTGCGACAGCCTCAGATGCTGCTGCTGAGCACGCTCGGCGGCATGCGCGAACCCGACGGCACCCCGCTTGCCCTCGGCTACCACACCGGACACTGGGAAGTCGGGCTCCTCATGCGTGAGGCCGCGCTGACGTGTCGCGCCACCGGCTGGACGCCGTTCGCGGGGTACTGCACGGACCCGTGCGACGGTCGCTCCCAGGGCACGCCCGGCATGTTCGACAGCCTGCCGTATCGCAACGATGCGGCCACCGTGCTCGGGCAGGCTGATTCGATCGCTGCCGACACGCGCGGCGGTGCTTGGTGTGGCCACGTGCGACAAGGGCCTGCCGGCGATGATGATGGCCGTGGCCGGCGCAGGTGACCTGCCGGTGCGCCATCGTCCCCGGCGGCGTCACGCTGCCGGCCACCGACGGCGAGGATGCCGGGACCGTCCAGACGATCGGGGCACGCTTCTCGCACGGCGTGATCTCGCTCGAGGAGGCGGCCGCGCTCGGCTGCCGCGCGTGCGCGTCGCCGGGAGGAGGATGCCAGTTCCTCGGGACTGCCGCCTCCGCCCAGGTCGTCGCCGAGGCCCTGGGGCTGGCGGTGCCCCACAGTGCGCTCGCCCCGTCCGGCCAGCCGATCTGGCTCGATGGCGCTGCACGTGCCGTCCATGCCCTGCAGGCGCAGCGGGCCCTCGGCCTGTCGGCCCGATCCCTGGTGACCGACGCGGCCATCAGGAACGCGATGGTCACGCACGCCGCGTTCGGCGGATCCACCAACCTGCTCCTGCACGTGCCGGCCATCGCGCACGCCGCGGGGCTGGCGCGGCCAACCATCGACGACTGGATGGCCGTGAATCGGGCGGTGCCCCGACTCGTGGACGCGCTGCCTGCCGGCCCGCATCCCACCGTGCGCGTGCACCTGGCCGGCGGAGTGCCCGAAGTGCTCCTGCACCTGCGTGGCCTGGGGCTGCTCGAGACCCGCGTCCCGACGTGTACCGGCCTCACGCTGGACCAGGTGCTCGACTGGTGGGCGCAGAGCGAGCGCCGCGTCCGGTGTCGGCAGACACTGCGTGAGCGCGATCGCGTGGACCCGGATGCGGTGATCCTGCCACCCGCCGCCGCGGCAGCGGCTGGACTCTCCAGTACCGTCTGCTTCATGCGCGGTAACCTCGCTCCCGAAGGCGCCATCGTCAAGAGCACGGCGATCGCACGCGACCTCCTCGACGCCGATGGCGTGTACCGCCACGTCGGCCCGGCGCGCGTGTTCACGAGCGAGGCCGACGCCATTCGAGCGATCAAGGGGCACGACGACACGGCGCTCCAGCCCGGAGAGGTGGTCGTCGTCGCGGGCATCGGGCCGATGGGCACCGGGATGGAGGAGGTCTACCAGGTGACCTCCGCGCTGAAGCACCTGCCGGCGCTGCGTGGGACGCCGCTGCTGACCGACGCGCGGTTCTCGGGGGTGTCGACGGGGCCGTGCGTCGGACACATCGGCCCCGAGGCGCTGGCTGGCGGACCGCTCGGCCGCCTTCGCGATGGCGACCTCCTGTGCGTGGTGATCGACACGCGGGCGCTCGAGGGTCGCGCCGATCTCGTACGCGAGCATCCCGTCACCGGCGAACTCGTGCCTGATCCCGAGACGTTGGCTGGCCGCACGCCGCATCCGGCACTGGCGCCGCATCCGAAGTTGCCGGCCGCAACCCGGCTCTGGGCGGCGCTGCAGGCCGCAAGTGGCGGCACGTGGGGTGGCTGCGTCTACGACGTGGAGAGCATCGTGAGCAGACTCGTGTAGGCTGCGCGAGGGGCGACGTGCCGTCCGTGGCCTGCCGCCGATACGAGTTCTGCGGCCGGCCGCCGCCGATACGTACCTGCCGGACTTGTCGCCTATCCGTAGCTGCCGGACTTGTCCGGCAGACAGTCGCCGATACGTAGCTGCCGGACTTGTCCGGCAGGCAGGGCGCGGGACAAGTCCCGCGCCTACGTGGGGGGCGGCAGTCCTGGACCGCGGGACAAGTCCCGCGCCTACGTGGGGGGCGGCAGTCCTGGGCCGCGGGACAAGTCCCGCGCCTACGTGGGGGGCGGCAGTCCTGGACCGCGGGACAAGTCCCGCGCCTACGTGGGGGGCGGCAGTCCTGGACCGCGGGACAGGTCCCGCGCCTACGTGGGGGGCGGCAGTCCTGGGCCGCGGGCCGCGTCACCCGGCGCCGTCTGCGTTGAACACGACAGAAGGAGACATCCGACATGAGCACGAGCCAGGCATCCCGTCGGCAGTTCCTCGAGGCCACCGGCCTCTCCCTGGCGGCCGCGTCGCTCGCGGGCGTCCGCACCGCGGCTCAGCCGCGCCTGCCAGGACCTCCCGAGAAGAAGCTCGGCTACGCGATCGTCGGACTCGGCAGCCTCTCGATCAACCAGATCCTGCCGGCGTTCGCGCACTGCCGGCATGCGCAGGTGACGGCGCTGGTCAGCGGCGACGCGGCCAAGGCGAAGACGCTGGCCACCGCGTACGGCGTGCCGGAGTCCGGACTCTACAGCTACGACACGTATGACCGGATGAAGGACAACCCGGACATCGACGTCGTGTACGTGGTGCTGCCCAACAGCATGCATCCCGAGTACACGGTGCGCGCGCACAAGGCCGGCAAGCACGTGCTCTGCGAGAAGCCGATGGCCAACACGCCGCAGGAGTGCGAGACCATGATCGCGGCGGCCAGGGCGGCCGGGAAGAAGCTGATGATCGGCTACCGCCTGCGGTACGAGCCGTACAACATGGCGATGATCCGGATGGCGCGCGAGCAGGAGTTCGGCAAGCCCAAGGTCATCCTGTGCGAGGCTGGCTTCAGCATCGGCAACCCGAACCAGTGGCGGCTGAAGAAGGCGCTGGCGGGGGGCGGTTCGCTCATGGACATCGGCATCTACGCGCTCAACGCGGCGCGGTACCTGACGGGCGAGGAGCCCGTCGCCATCAACGCGTTCGAGTACACCACCCCTGGTGATCCGCGATTTGCCGACGGTGTCGAAGAGACCATCAACTTCCAGTTGCGGTTCCCGAGCGGCATCCTCGCCAACTGCGTGTCGAGCTACGGCGTGGGCCTCAACCGCTTCCGCGTCCATGCCGAGAAGGCCGCCTTCCAGCTCGAGCCGGCCCTCAGTTACAGCGACCTCCGGATGCAAGTGATTCGCGGTGGGACGCTCGAACTCCGATCGCTCCCCGAGCGCAACCAGTTCGCGCTCGAAATGGACCACATGGCCGAGTGCGTCAAGGGCAACACCGAGCCCCGCACGCCGGGTGAAGAGGGGCTCAAGGACCTCCGCGCGATGATGGCGATCTACGAGGCGGCCAGGACGGGGAGGACGGTCATGCTCAATGCCTGATGCCTGTTCGCCCACGGGGCAGTGTGAACGCGGGCCCGACTCCGCGGCTGGCGTATGCGTCGCTTTCAGAACCGCATGAACTTCTCGCTGGCGAAGCGGTTCCAGTCCGTCACTGTCCTGCTGGTCTCCTTGTAGGCGAACCAGATCTGGCCCTGCCAGTGGCGGTGCTCGGCGCGGACGTCGATGGAGGAGAACGACATCGGCACGGTGATCCCCGGGTACATCCGCTGGGTGTTGCGCTCCGCGGTGGCGTCGAGCACCCAGTGGACCGCAGAGTCGTTCTTCAACTCCTTACGGAAGGTCTTGTGCATGTCCTTCACTGAATGCCACTGAGCCTTGGCGACGGCGAAGTGCTGGGTGAAGGGGCCCACGACGTACCAGTGCGTCGCCGCTTCGCCGCCCATTTCGCGCAGCGTGGCGAAGGTGTCGGTCATGTCCTGAGCGGTGGCGCCTGGGCGCCCCTGTATGGCCCTCGCCGCCGGCGCGCCTGCTGTTCCCGGTCGTGGTCGCCGCCGCGTTCCGTCCATGCGACGCAGGACACTCGGTCTGACGTTCGCCCCACGCGGGTGGTGAGGGGCGCCTGCCTGTCACGCGTCAGCCCGTCGGGGCCGCCGTTGGCTGGTCGCAACGAGGTACTCGCCAGCCACGATCAGCGCCACCGCGACGAGCGTCGTGGTGGGAGCCCGGCCCTCGGTGACCCGTGAGGCCGCAAGCGCCACGACCGCCTGCACGGGGGCCTGCGCCGACAGCACCCACAGAGGCAGCCGTGTCAGCGCGGCGAACCGGCAGAGGAACAGGCCCAGCAGGACCGCGGCGCCAGCCAGTGCCAGCAGCAACGTGCCGTTGTCGGGACGCTGCGCCAACGCGGGCGTCAGCAGGACCGCCAGCGCGACGAACCCCGCCGTATTCACCCAGTGCCGCCAGATGGTGAGCGAGACGGCGCCTTCGAGCCCGCGTGCCCGCACGACGCGGGTCGCGCCGAGATAGGCGACCAGCGACGCGCCCACGTAACACGCCGCGGCCACCAGACCGCTGCTGCCGACGACCCCCGTCCAGGCGATGACGAGCCCGCCGGCCAGCGCGAGTGCGGCGCCGCCGAGGCCCGCGCGCGTCCAGGGTTCACGGAGTACGAGGATGGCGACTGGGGCCTGCGCCACCCAGTCGAGGCGGGTGAGGAAGACGTACTCGGCCACGCGCGCGCTGCCGGCGAGGCCGACGTAGTAGGCCACGCCCGCGACGAGAAAGCCCGTCAGACTCGTCAGAAATGGTCCCCGCAAGGGGCGCGCCGCCAGCTGGCGGGTCTCCTCGCGCAGGCGCCGCCGCCAGCGCGGCACGGTCAGCGCCATGGCCAGCGCCACCGCGCCGATGCCGTAGACGAGCGCCGTCGCCGGCAGCAGGTCGGTGCGCGCGATGACTTCCGCCACGATGAAGGGCGAGAGGCCGGCCAGCAGATGCGACGCGAAGCCGAGCGCGAGGCCCTGCGCGTTGCCGGTGCCGGCCCGCGCGGCCCTGCCGTCAGAGGTCACGGCGCGGCGGGCCCAGCGTCCCGGTCAGCGGACGCGGCACTGCAGTGACTCGCTGAGCCAGGTGACCATGGCTTCGTTGCCCTTGGTCCAGAACTCCACGTTCTGGCCCTCGTACTTCGCGCCGCTCCCTGCCGGGACCAGCCAGACCGTGGTGGTCCTGTCACCACGCTCGAGGCGCGCCGTCGGCGGATCGGTCTCGAAGAACGTGGCGATGATCTCGTTGGCGGGACTGGCCCCGCACACGTAGAACACCGGTGCCCTCGCCGGAACGAGTTGCCACTGGGCCTGCAACTCGGAGATGCGCAGCTTGTAGTTGCCTTCGACACACTCGCGCACCGTCGTCGCACGCCAGCTCGCCGTGAGGAACGTGCCGTCGCTGCGCGCCTTCCAGCACTCGTTGCGTCCCGAGATGAACCCGCGCTGCTCGGTCCGGAGGGTCGCCGGCATCCCGTCTCGCGCTTTCTTCATGGCGGCCTTGTAGACGCCGTCCAGTTTCCGATCCAGCGCCGCCAGGCCCGGATCCTTGCAGATCAGGGTCTCGACCTCTCCCTGGGCCTTGCTGCAGTCGAAGGCCGGTCCCTGCGCCAGGGCCGCCCCGGTCGTTCCCATCACGAACACGAGGGCTGTCGCCCCCAATCTCATTCCCGGCATGCATCCTCCGCTGTGCGTCGACGTTCCAGAGCAAGGGTACAGGCACCCGTCCCTGGCGGGCCAGGTCACGTGCCGCGGTCTGATGGCTGCGCGGGATTGCTGCGTCGCGGCCGCGGGGCCCGCGAGCCCGCAGTCATGCGGCGAACGGGTTCCGGGTCCGGACGCCAGGAAATCGGGCGAAGTCGCGGTCGGCCGTGAGCAGTTCGGTCACGCCGTGCTCGACCACGAGTGCTGCGATGTGTGCGTCGTGCGCGAGGTTGCCGGATGCCGCCCCTCCGAGCAGGTGCACTGTCATCTGTCTGACGTGGTCGGGTCCTTCTCCGATCAGCGTGAGCGACGGCGACGCCAGCAACGACTGCAGGTCGCTGACGATGTCCTGCAGCGGCGAGGGCGGATCGAACACGCGCGGGTGCGTCACGACGCGGACGAACTCGTAGACGACCGGCCAGGGCAGCGCCCACGGTTCCGACCCCTGCGCGAGTCGGGTCAGCAGCGCCATGGCCTCGGCGTGATGAGGACTTTCCGTCCGGCGTGCGTAGACGAGCACGTTCGTATCGAGCGCGATCATCGCCGCCCGTCCATGATGTCGAAGAGCGAGGCGCGATCCGTGAGGTCGACGCCTGGTTGCAGGCGGCCCGACTCCGGCTGCCACCGCAGGGCGTAGCGCGGCGCGGCCTTCGTCCTGCCGAGGTGCTGTCGAAGGGCGGTCTCGATCAGGTTGCGCAGGCTGGTCCCCTGCTCGGCGGCCTTGCGCTTGGCCGCCCGGAACAGCACGTCGTTGATGTCGATCGTCGTGCGCATGCACAAAAGCATACTCTGAGAACAACAGTTATGTGTCACCCCGCCGGCAGGCGGAGCCGGGGATGCGGGCGGCGTCGGGTCCTGCGCGAGCACTGCCTGCCGTCGGGGTGCGAGGCCGATCGCGTAGGATCGGCGCGTCACGGAGCCCACCATGTCGTCACTCGTCAGGATGTTGAGCGGGCAGGATGTGCGTCGAGCGCTCGTCGGCGTGGACCTGGTGCGCCTCATGGAAGCCGCGCTCGGGGCCTTCTCGGCCGGCGACGTCGTCCAGCCCCTCAGAAGCTCGATGTTCGTAGGACCCGACCGCGCCTACCTCGGCCTGATGCCCGCACACATCGCCTCGCATGCGGCGCTGGGTCTGAAGCTGGTGACCGTCTTCAACAGCAACCGCGCACAGGGCTTGCCGAGCCACTTCGCGACCGTCGTGCTGCTGGACGACAAGACCGGCATGCTCCGGGCGGTGATGGACGGGTCGCACATCACCGAGGTGCGCACCGCGGCCGTGTCGGCCGTGGCCGTGCGTCACCTTGCGGGTGCGCCCGTGCATCGCATGGCGCTGTTCGGCAGCGGCGCCCAGGCCCGGAGTCATCTGCGGGCCATCGCCGCCGAGTGCCCGTCGCTGCAGGAGGTGAGGGTCTGGAGCCCGCACGCCGACCGGTCGGCATTCGTGAGGGAACTGTCCGCCGAACTGCCCGTCACCGTCGTCGTGTCGGAGCAGGCCGAGGCCGCCGCCCGCGGCGCGGACCTCCACGTCCTTGTGACCTCGTCGACCACGCCGGTTCTCGATCGGCAGTGGGTGAGTGACGGCGCTCTCGTCGTATCGGTCGGTGCGTGCCGGCCCGACCATCGCGAGATGGACCCCGATCTCGTCTCGGCCGCCCGCCTGGTCGTCGATTCGCGCGATGCCGCGCTCGTCGAGTCGGGTGACGTCGTGCAGGGCATGGCCGAGGGTCGCTTCGGGGCCGACCACATCCGCGCGGAGTTGGGCGCCCTGGTCCGATCCGGCGCCAACGTGCGCCAGACCGCCGCCGACATCGTCGTGTTCAAGTCGCTTGGCCTCGCGGTCGAGGACGTCGCCGTCGCCCACATCGTCCTCGAGCGCGCGATCGCCGAGGATCTGGGCCGTCAGGTGTCGTTGTGAAGGCACTGGAGGCCCGATGCTCGCGTTGCTGTTGATCCTGCTGTCGGCGCTGTCGCTGGCCTTCGTCGCCGTATGGGTCAGTTCCGTGCGCGACCAGCGCACGCGCGGCGCGGCGCGTCCGGAGCCCGGAGCGGGCTGGCCGACGGTCGAGCACCACGTCATCGGCTTCGTGACCAACTTCTTCGACACGCTCGGCATCGGGAGCTTCGCGCCGACGACGTCGATCTTCAGGCTCCGACGGCTGGTGCCCGACGACCTGATTCCTGGAACGCTCAACGTCGGGCATGCCGTACCCGTCGCGGTCCAGGCGCTCATCTACATCGTGATCATCGCCGTCGCCCCGTGGACGCTGGTGCTGCTCATCGCTGCCGCCGTTGCTGGCGCGTGGCTCGGTGCTGGCGTCGTCGCAGGCCTGTCGCGCCGGCGCATCCAGATCGGCATGGGGCTCGCCCTGCTCGCGGCGGCGTCCCTCATGGTCATGACGCAGTTCGGCTGGTTTCCTGCCGGCGGCGACACCCTCGGGCTCACCGGCGGCAGGCTGGCGATTGGCGTCGGCGGGTCGGCCGTCGCGGGAGCGCTGATGACGCTCGGCGTGGGCTTCTATGCGCCGTGCATGATCCTCATCAGCCTGCTCGGCATGAACCCGACGGCCGCCTTCCCGATCATGATGGGGGCCTGCGCCTTCCTGATGCCCGTGGCCAGCATGCGCTTCGTCCGGAAGGGGCGGTACAGTCTGTTGCCCGCGCTCGGCCTGACGATGGGAGGCATTCCAGGCGTGCTGCTTGCCGCCTTCATCGTGCGATCACTCGACCTGGCGACGGTCAGGTGGCTGGTCGTGGCTGTCGTGCTGTATACGGCCGTGTCGATGCTCGGCGCCGCCGCGCGATCGCCCGCGCGCAGGGAGGCCGACCTGCCGCTGTCCGGTCAGTGACAGCCGCAACTGCCGCAGCCCGGACCTTTCAGTGCGGCGAGTCTCCGCTCGATCGCCAGTGAGGTCGGGGTCATCGCCAGACCGCCGAGCGCGGTGCAGCGATGTTCGCGCGGCATGCGGTTCGCGACGTCCTTCGCTGCGTCGATCACCTCATCGAGGGGGATGAGTGGGTCGAAGTCGGCGAGCGCCATGTTCGCGCACGACAGCGCGTTGCTGGCGGCCATGACGTTCTTGCCGAGGCACGGCGCCTCGACGCGGTTGGCGACGGGATCGCAGATCAGGCCGAGCATGCTCTGAAAGGCCATGGACGCGGCGGCGATGGCCTGATCGCGCGTCCCGCCGGCGAGCGTGACGAGCGCGGCTGCCGCCATGCTGGCTGCGGCGCCGCCCTCGGCCTGGCACCCGCCCACCTCTGCGGCGAACGTCCAGCGCGTGGCGATGAAGACGCCGATCACGCCGGCCGCCAGCATCGCCTTCGCCATCTCCTCTTCGCTGCGGTCCATCGCCTCGGCCATGCCGATCACGGCGCCCGGCAGCGCCGCGCAGGCGCCGGCCGTCGGCGCCGCGACGATGACGCCCATCGAGCTCTTCACCTCCATCAGCGCCGTCACGTAGAGCACGATGCGATTCAGGGCGCCGCCGTCGAGCAGGCGCCCCGCGTGCATCAGCTCCTGGAAGCGTCCGCTCTGATGGCCCAGCATGCGATCCTCGTAGCTCGTGCCCGCGATGCCGCTGGCGATGGAGCGCCGCAGGATGCGCACGATCGCGATCATCTTCGCGATGACCTCACGCTCGGTGAACTGGCCGCGCGCCATCTCGTACTCGACGGCGAGCTGCCACAGCGGCCGTGTGCCGATCGCCATCGTGCCGCAGCATCTCGGCGCAACTGGTGAAGGGCACCCGCATGTTCTTCCGCGATGGCACCGGCAGCACCGGCGAGAGCGTCCTGACGGCGATCGGCATCCACGCGCTTCAGTCGAGACGAAGCTCGCCGCCTTGACCTGCACCGATCTGCCGCATCACCTGCGTCGTGAACAGCGACGTCGACCGCCTGCAGGTCGCCCACCGGGAAGGGCGCCGCCGTCTGTTCCTCCAGATCAGCGTCTCGTGGTAATCGCCGTCCATCGTCACCGGGCACGCCGTCGATGCTGAGGACCTCCATCATGCCGCCGCCGGTCGAGATGGCGATGAGCGAGTGGGTGTCGCGCGCATTCCGCAGCGTGAGCCGATACGTGTTCGGGTGCGGATCGCCGATCGTCGATGGTCTCGATGCGCAGCGTGATCCCGGCGTCGGCGAGCGCCGTGGCCGCGTCGGGCAGCCGCTCGTCGTCCGCCTCCCAGCCGAGCAACCCGCCGAACAGGCCCATGTCGCTGCCCTGGCTCTCGTGCGTCGTGGGCAGCGATCCGGCGCGATCGAACTCGACGAGCACGTCGGTGATCTCGCCCTCCATCAGGTCGCGCGCCAGCCGGCCGATCCGGAGCGCCGCGGCGCAGTGCGAACTCGACGGCCCGCGCATCACCGGACCGATGACGTCGTTGAAGATGGAGACACAGGTCATGGGGCTGCCCGCCATCGTACACTCGGCGCGGTCTCGTCGCTCGGTCTCTGACCTGGCGGGGTGTACATCCCGCGGCGGCTGCGTCCTGGCGTACGCCACCCACCGCAGCCAGGCTGCCGCGTATCGCATCGGGCGTGCGTGTGTGCCCAACGTCAGCGGCGAAACCGGAGTGCGCGGGCCGTACCCGGTCGCCAGGCTGTGATGATGGGGATGGATGCCGTGATACGCACCGACGCGTTCGTGGGCTACGAGGGGCCGTACGACTGGCCGGCGATGCGGGCGTGGCTCGCGGGGCGGTCCATCGACGGCGTCGAGTCCGTTCGGGAGGACGGCTACGCACGGACGCTGTGCATCGACGGATCGCCCGGCGTCGTGGACGTCACGCACGTCCCCGATCGGGCAGGCTTCGTCGTGCGTCTTGCGACGATGGCCCCGGTCGCGCGTGCGGAGATCGCCGCGCGTCTGGTGCGCGTGCTCGATCTCGATCGCGATCTCGCGGCCACGGGGGGGTGCCTCAGGCACGATCCCTGGCTGGCAGGCTTGCTGGTGAGGCACGCCGGACTGCGGGTGCCTGGCGGGTGGGATCCATTCGAACTCGCGGTGCGTGCGGTGCTCGGCCAGCAGGTCACGGTCACGGCGGGGCGGGCGCTGGTCTCGCACCTGACGCGGATCTGCGGCGAGGCGCTGCCGCGACCGCTCGTGGACGGGGCACTCGGCTGGACTTTCCCGACCGCGGCACGTGTGGCGACGGCCGACCTCGCTCCGTTGCGCATGCCCGGGAGCCGGCGCGCGACGCTGAAGGCCCTTGCGGACGCGTCGGCCGGAGATCCCGGGCTCTTCGAGGCATCGACGTCCCTCGAAGCGAGCGTGGCCCGATTGCGGGCCGTGAAGGGGGTCGGCGACTGGACGGCGCACTACATCGCGCTGCGGGCGATGAGGCACCCCGACGCGTTTCCGGCCAGCGACATCGGCCTGCTGCGCGGGGCGGCGCGTGAGATGGGGGAGCGGCCCTCACCGGCAGCGCTGCTGGCGAGGGCCGAGACCTGGCGTCCTCACCGGGGGTATGCCGCCCAGTTGCTGTGGGCAGAGGACGCGGCATTCTGAAATGCCGGGAATGCCGGGAATGCCGCAATGCATTCGGCATCGCGGCATTTCGGCATCGCAGCATTCCTAGTGTGCGGCGGCCGCGGTGATGACGCCGCAGGCGATGCGGTCGCCCGCGTTGCCGGCCGGGTCCGACTTCAGGTCGTCGGCCCTGGCGTGGATGACGAGGGCGGTCCCGCCATTCGTGAAGAGCGAGTTCGGACCGGGTCCCAGTGTCACCGCGGTGTTGGTGATCGTCTTCTGGAGCGTGCCGTCGGCGCCCACGACGATGTTGGGCATGTCGCCGGCATGATGCCCTGCCGGGTTGTCGAGGCCATGCTGCTTCGCGGCCGGATTGAAGTGCGGTCCCGCCGACGTGAAGGCCGGGCCCTCGCATTTGGCCACGGCGTGCACGTGGATGGCGTGGTCGCCTGGGGGCAGGTTCGAGAGTGAGAGCGCGATCGAGACGCCCTCCCCGGCCGGCGAGATCATCGCCATGCCGACCGACTGCCCCTTGCCGTCCTGCAGGTTGACGTGGAGCATCTTCGGGGCCTGTGCCGCGCCCACGAGGCCGAGGGCGAGCAGGGTCGCGGCCCCGACGGTGATGCCAATCTGGCGTCGCATCTGACTTCCTTTCAAAGCGCATCCGGACCGTCCGGGGCGCGAGGTGCTTCTGTCCCATCGTACCCTCCGCCATGCTGTTGGGCGTCAGCCCCCGGGTAGGGACGCCTCCGCCGTCGCCAGGGCCTCGGCGCGCCCGGGGTCGAGATGAGCCACGACGGTAGGGCGCGTTCCCCGAACGCGCCCGGCTCGTCCGCGTGTCGTTTGTCAGATCGCTGCGGCTGAGGGCGTCCCGGGGGCATGCACGCAACAGACATTGCCGACGGCCCCTCGAGGTGGTACGCTCCTGGTGAGGCGAACAAAAAACGAATGTCTCTCCCTCGCTCGCGTGCACATCTCGAAGCGTTGCTGCAGGCTCGTCGGCTCGGCGGCACACTCGCCGGGCGGATTCCCGCCACGGGCCTGCTCTCCACCGGTTTGCCCGAGCTCGACACCACGCTCGGCGGCGGCTGGCCGCGTGGCCACGTGTCGGAGATCGTCGGGCCCGCCTCGTCGGGTCGCACGCGTGTGCTCGTGTCCACGCTGGCGGCGGCCACCACGCGCGGCGACGTCGCGGCCTGGATCGACACGGTCGACCGTGGCGATCCGGCCGGGGCCGCCGCGGCGGGCGTCCGGTTGTCGCACGTGCTCTGGGTCCGCGGGATGCCGCTCTCGCCAGGCGTCCTCGCGCTGCGGCCCCGCCGGGGGGAGCCCGACCTCACGCACACCGTCGTCCAGCGGGCGATCACGGCCGCGCACCTGGTGGCCCAGGCCGGCGGGTTCGGCATGATTGCCCTCGACTTGTGCGACATCCCGTCGTTCGTACTGCGGCAGATCCCCGCCTCCACCTGGCTGCGCCTGCACCGGGCCCTCGAGGGACGCGAGACGACGATGGTGGTGCTCGGGGCCGAGCCGATCACGCGGAGCGCTGGCGGCGTGTCCGTGCGGGTCCAGGGGCGCCCCCGCTGGGACGGCGAGACCGTCCGGTCGTGCCGCCTCGCCGGCATGGACTGCGCCCTGCGCGTCGTCAGCAGCCGCGCCGCGGCGGGCACGACCCGCGAGGTCCAGGTCGCGCTGGCGGGATAGTCGGAAAGTTCAGAATTGCAGGAATTTCACGACCTCCGCCATGCGTCGAGCTCCTGACCCTGGTAGTGCAATTCTGCAATTCTGAAATTGTGAAATTGTCCTGCCCATGTTTGCCGCCCTTCACCTCCACTCGTGTCCCGCGGACCTGACGCGTGAAGAGATACTGACGCGTCTGTCGGCCGTGGCGGCCGACATGACGCCGCGGTGGGAGCGCCTCACGGCACGCGCCCTCGTGCTCGACGTGTCGGGGCTGCAGCGCATCCTGGGTGGGCCCGAGGACATCGCGATCGCGGCCCGGACGCTCGCGCAGGACCGGGATCTCGAGGTGCACGTCGCCATCGCCCCGACCTGGCTGGCGGCGCTCGTGCTGGCGTCGGCCGGCGTGAACGCCGTCGTCGCGCGGGGCGATGCGCCGATGGCGCTCGCGCCCCTGCCGGTCGAGGTGCTCGGCGCGGTGCCGGGCGTCGATCTCGTGCTCGCTGGAGCGGTGCGCGCGCGGCGGCTGGGTGGCGCGCGCAACTACCGGCTGTCGGCAGGACTCGGGCTCGTGGGTGCTGCGCAGAGCGGCGCGACCGACGTCGTGGCGCCCGAGCCGGATGCCGGCACCCTCGTGGATGACGCACCCATTCGCGTGCCGCCAGGGCGTCCCTGGCCCGACGTGCTCGGTACGCTGCACCGATGGGGGATCACCACCTGCGGGGCGCTGGCCCGACTGCCGGCCGCCGACCTGCAGGCCCGCCTCGGCGAACGTGGCCTGTGGGTGCAGCGGCTGGCGGCGGGGCTCGATCCGCGGCCGATGCGCATCCAGCCACCGGACGAGGTCTTCTCGGAATCGCTGGATCTCGAGTGGCCGATCGACGGATTGGAGCCGTTGTCGTTCGTGATCGGGCGCGTGCTCGATCCGTTGTGCGCGCACCTCGAGGCGCACGACCGCGCGGCGGCCGTCGTCCGGATGTCGTTGCAACTGACCGATCGCCAGTCGCATACGCGCGAGATCGCGCTGCCCGCGCCTGTCCGGGAGGCGCGCGTGCTGCGCACGCTCCTGCTGCTCGACCTCGAGGCCCACCCTCCGCATGCGGCGATCGATCGCCTCACCGTGAGCGTGGATCCGGTTCCCGGGCGGATCGTCCAGTTCTCGCTGCTGCGCAAGGCACTGCCCTCGGACGATCAGCTGGCGACCCTGCAGGCACGGCTCACGGCCGTGATGGGGCAGGGACGGTGCGGCGCGCCGGCTCTCGTCGATTCACACAGACCGGGTGCGGTGGCGCTGGCGCCTTTCGTTCCATCGGGGGCGGAAGGGACAGACACGGGGGCTGCCGCCCTGCTCGCCGCGCTCGGGCTCACGGCGACCCGCGATGCCGGCCGCGCTCGCGCGGACGCACGCGAGTCGGCGCGCGAGGGGTGGATCGACACGGCGGGGTATCACGTGCGCCGGCTGCGGCAACCCTGGCCGGTCGAAGTGGTGCTCGGCCCGGGCCGGCTGCCCAAGGGCCTCCGCTTCGGCATCCGGTCGCGCGACACGGCGTTCCGCGACGGCCCGATCGTGCAGGCGGCTGGCCCGTGGCGGTCGTCGGGGGCCTGGTGGCACCCATCCACGGCTTCCGACGGAGCGTGGGATCGCGACGAATGGGACGTCGCGCTCGATGGTGGCGCGGCCTACCGGATCTTCCAGGATCGAGCGACGGGGCAGTGGTGGGTGGAGGGGGAGATTGATTGATGCTTGATGACGGATGACCAATGACGAATGTCGCGTCAGCCGCGCGCGTGGCGTGGGCGGGCGGACCACTTGCCTGATCGCCAGACTTCGGGGCGCAGGATGACCAGCACGGTCAGCACCTCGAGACGGCCGATCCACATCGCGAGCGTCAGCGTCACGCGGCTCACGGGATGGAGGTCCGCGAAGTTGGCCATCGGCCCGACCTGTTCGAAGCCGGGACCGATGTTGCCCAGCGTGGCGATCGTGGCCGTGAGGCCCGTGACGATGTCGGCGCCGAGCCCGACGACGATGCCCGCGCAGATGGAGAACGTCAGCAGGTAGAAGAGGAAGAACACCACCACGCTGGCCAGCACGGTCTCCGGTACCACACGGCCATCGAGCTTGACCGGCAACACCGCTCGGGGATGCAGCGCACGCCGCAGTTCCCTCAGCGTGTAGCGGGCCAGCAGCAGGTGCCGCACGACCTTGGGACCACCGCCAGCCGACCCGGCGCAGCCGCCGATGAACATCAGCACGAGCAGCACCATCTTGGCCTGCTCGTTCCAGAGCTGGAAGTCCACGCTGGCATATCCCGTGGTCGTGAGGATCGACAGGACCTGGAACAGGGCCGTGCGCACGGTGGCCATCGATCCCGCGCCGATGCCGAGTGCGAGCACGAGCAGGGTCGACGCGATGACGACCACGCCGGTGTAGGCGCGCAGTTCCTCGTCGCGCGTCAGCACGCCGAGCCGTCCGCGTGCCAGGGCCCGGTACTGCAGCGCGAAGTTCGCGCCCGCCAGGAACATGAATACGATGATCACCCACTCGGCGGCGGGATTCTGGTAGCCGGCGATCGACAGGGGGTGGGGGGAGAAGCCTCCTGCCGCCAGCGTGGTGAACGCGTGGCACACGGCGTCGAACAGTGAGAACCCCACGCTCCACAGCGCGACCACCTGCAGGGCCGTGAGGCCCGCGTAGACCTGCCACAGCACGACGGCGGTCTTGCGGATCTGCGGGCTCACCTTCTCGTCGCTCGGGCCAGGGGCTTCGGCGAAGAACAACTCGCGTCCGCCGATGGCCAGGCGCGGCAGCACGGCCACGAACAGGGCGATCACGCCCATGCCGCCCAGCCACTGGGTGAGGGCGCGCCAGAACATCAGCCCGCGCCCATAGAGCGAGAAGTCACGCAGGATCGTGGCGCCCGTCGTGGTGAGGCCCGACATCGACTCGAAGAAGGCGTCGATGGGGCCCACGCCGGCCCACACGTACGGAATCGCCGCGGCGTGCGCGATGAGCAGCCACGCCCCCGACACCACGGCCAGTCCCTCCACGCGGCGCATCGACTCGGTCGCGGCCTCGGCGTCGCGGCCACCCGCGCGCCGCATCAGGTGTCCGGTGATCAGCGTCACCCCCGCGGCCACCACGAAGCCCAGCGCGTCGTTCCACTCGCGATACAGCGCGGCCACCAGGAACGGCGGCAGGAACATCACCCCGAAGAACCGTACGATCACGCCACAGACGTGGACCACCAGGGACAGGCGCATGGATACGGATGGTGTCGTCCGGGCTAGCCGTGACCGAAGTACTCGCGCACCCGCCCTGAGGCTTCGCGCGTGCAGAAGACCAGGATGCGATCACCAGGGCCGATGTGGTCCTCGCCGCGTGGCACGACGGCATCAGTGCCGCGCAGGATCGCGGCCACGATCGCGTCCTCGGACGTGCCGATGTCCTTCAGCTGCCGGGGAGCGAACGACGGTCCCAGCGTGAGTTCGAACACGCGCGCCTCGCCCTGTTCGAGCACGGCGAGCAGGCTGGTGGTCCCTCCCGTGATCTGGTGGAGGATGGACGCGACGGCCGCTCCGCGGGCCGAGATGGCGACGTCGATGCCGACGCGCTCGAAGAGACGAAGGTTCGCCGGCCGGCTCACGCGCGTGATGATCTTCGGCACGCCCAGCTGGCGACCCAGGAGCGAGGCCAGCAGGTTCCGCTCGTCGTTGTCGATCACGCACACCAGCACGTCGCTGCCGCCCACGTCCTCGGCTTCCAGGAACTCCAGGTCGGTGCCGTCGCCGTTGAGCACCAGCGTGCGGCGGAGCGTTGCGGCCAGCATCTCGGCGCGGGCGGGGTCGCGTTCGAGGATACGCAGTTCGCACGACGGCATCGCGTCGAGGCGCCGGGCCAGCTGAACCCCGACGTCTCCGCCTCCGATGATCGTGACCTCGAGCCGTCCGCCGGTGCGACCCGGGTTGAGCAGGGCTTCGACCTCGCCCATCGCCTCGGGCGTGCCCATGATGATGATCTTGTCGTCACGGGCCAGCTGGGTGTGTCCGCGCGGGACCGAGATGCGCGTGCCGCGCTTCATGGCCACGATCAGCGAGCCGCGGGGCAGGCGCAACTGCGAGACGGGACGCGCCGTCAGCGGCGAGTCCTCGCCCAGCCGGTACTCGAGCAGGCGCACCACGCCCCCGGCGAAGACCTCGGCGTCGATGGCCCCAGGGGCGGTGACCGTCCGCTCGATGTCGGCCGCGAGTTGGGCCTCCGGCCAGACCACCCGGCTCACGCCGAAGGCCCCGAGGCCACCAGGGCCCCCATCGGCATCGAGGAAGTCGGCGCGCGACACCAGGCAGATGGTCTGGGGATGCCCCAGCCTGTTGGCGATGGCGCAGGCGACGATGTTCACCTCGTCGAGCCCGGTGGCCGCCACGAAGTAGTCGGCGTGCGCCAGGTCGGCCCGCGTGAGGACGTCCTCACTCGTGCCGCTCCCCACGATGAAATCGACGTCCAGGGTCTGGAAGACGTCGGCCACCGAGGGGTCGTGGTCGATCACGATGACCTCGTGATCGGCCGCCAGTGCCTTGGCGAGTCCGTGGCCGATCTGGCCACCCCCCGCAATCACGATGCGCACGGCCGCTCCTGCACGCCGCGGAGCGTAACACGGAGTCCTGGGCGACGCCGCCTACTGCGGGCGGGGGCAGTTGACCATCCACGACACGCCGAAGCGATCCTTGAGCATGCCGAAGCGCAGTGCCCAGAACGTCTCGCCAATCGGCATCACGACGAGCCCACCGTCGGACAGGTCCGTGAAGATGCGATCGGCCTCGTCGGCGGCATCCACGCTGATCGAGACCCAGACCGCGTCCTTGGCACCGTCGCCTCCCGGCCCGTCCGAGCCCATCAGCACGGCGCCCTGCGCCTCGAGCTGCGCGTGCATGATGCGATCGGGTGGCTGCTGCGGGCCCTGGCCGTCTGGCTGCGGCATGTCGCCGTAGGGCGAGAGCTGCAGCGTCCCGCCGAGACACTTCTCGTAGAAGGTGAACGCATCCCGGCACTGCCCATCGAAAATCACGTATGGATTGATCTGCATCTCGACTCCTCCCGCCTGCGTTGTCGGTGGCGGCAGTCTACGCGACGCCTGTCGCGCCGCGCGTCTGACACGCCCGAACACAGTCGCCGTCGCATCGCTGCGGCAGCTGTCGTGCTGCGCGAACCCGACTCCCGACTCCCGACTCGGTACGGTAGCAGGACATAGGTGACAGAAGCGTCTCAGGACATGGGTGACACTTCGCGCCACGATGCCGTGGCCAGAGATGTCATCAATGGAGAGTCGTCACACGTTTGTGGAAGAGGCGCGCCGTCCCGGGCTGAGCATGACGGAGCTGTGCGCGACGTACGGGATCAGTCGCAAGACCGGCTACAAATGGCTGGCGCGGGCCGCGGCGGGGGGCCGGGCGGCGTTGGCCGACCGGTCGCGGCGGCCGCACGCGAGTCCGCAGGCGGTCGCGCCACCGGTCCGCGCCGCGCTGGTGGCGGCGCGGCAGCGGTTTCCGCACTGGGGCGTGACCAAAGTGCGGCTGTGGCTGGTGCGGACGCAGCCGAGCGTGGCGTGGCCCTCGCGGGCCACCATGCATCGCGTCTGGCAGCAGGCCGGGCTCGTGCGGCGTCGGCGCCGCGCCCCGCGGGGGACGCCCTGGCCGTTGCATACGCGCACGGAAGCGCGCGTCGCCAACGATGTCTGGACGATCGACTTCAAGGGCTCGTTTCGCCTGGGCACCGGCGAGCGGTGCCACCCGCTGACGGTGCGGGACCTGGCGAGTCGGTACGTCCTGGCCTGTGCGGCGCTCCACGAGGAGGCGACCCAACCGGTGCGTGAGCGGCTCCAGCGGCTGTTGGCGCGGCAGGGACTGCCGCGGGTCATCCGCAGCGATAACGGGACGCCGTTTGCCAGCACCGGCCTGGCCGGCCTCTCGCGCCTCGCGGTGTGGTGGATGCGGTTGGGCATCGCGGTCGAGCGGATTCCGCGCGCGTGTCCGCAGGCCAACGGCTCGCACGAGCGCTTCCACCGCGACCTGAAGGCCGCTACGGCCCGGCCGCCCGCGTCGACGTGGCGGGGCCAACAGCGGCGGTTTGGGCGCTTCTGCCGCGAGTACAACGAGGTGCGGCCCCACGCCGCCCTGGCCGGTGACGTGCCCGCCAGTCGCTACACGCCCTCGCGGCGCGCTCTGCCGCGTCGCCTCCCGGCGCTTGAGTACCCGGGAGATTGGGAGCCGCGCCGTGTCGGGCACGACGGCTGTGTCTCCTGGCATGGGCAGCGTGAATTCCTCAGTGAAGCGCTCTACGGCGAGACCGTGGCGTTTGAGGAAGTCGACGAGGGGCTGTGGACCGTACACTTGGGGACGGTCAGCCTGGCCCGCTGGCTCGAGCGCGAGCGCTGCTTCCGCGCCCTGCGGGCCGAGTAACTGTCACCCATGTCGCGAGACGAATGTGTTACCCATGTCTGCGACCGTACACTCCCGACTCCCCACTCCCAACTCCCGACTCCTGGCTCCTGGCTCCTGACTCCTCCTGATACGATCCCCTCACGTGCATTCGACTGTGGCTCCCCCCCAAACCCTCGAGGACGTGCTGGCCCGGTACTGGGGCTACGCCAGGTTCCGCCCGCACCAGCGCGAGGTGATGGAGGCGATCCTCGGGAGCCGCGATTCGCTGCTCATCATGCCCACGGGCGGCGGCAAGTCCCTGTGCTTCCAGGCGCCCGCCCTGCTGCGCCCCGGGCTGGCCGTTGTCGTCTCGCCGCTGATCTCGCTGATGAAGGATCAGGTGGACAGCCTCACGGCCAACGGCGTGCCGGCCGCGTGTTACAACAGCGCCCTCGACGAGGGGCAGAAGCGCGCGGTGATGAACGGCGTACGCGAGGGGCGGACACGCCTGTTGTACGTGGCGCCGGAGCGGCTCGTCGGTGACGGCGGAGACCGTTTCGTGCGATGGCTCGCGCAGGTCGGCGTCAGCTTCGTGGCCGTGGACGAGGCGCACTGCATCAGCCAGTGGGGGCACGACTTCCGGCCGGAGTACCGGCGGCTCGGGCAGATTCGCGTCGCATTGCCGGCCGTCAGCCTGCACGCCTTCACGGCGACCGCCACCAGCCGCGTGCGTCGCGACATCGTGGCGCAGCTGGGCTTGCGTGATCCGCTCGAGGAGGTGGGCTCGTTCGACCGGCCCAACCTCGTCTATCGCGTGTTGCTGCGCGATCAACTGAAGAGGCAGCTGCTCGAGGTGCTGGGGCGCCACCGCGGCGAGGCCGGCATCGTCTACTGTCCGTCGCGCAAGGAGGTCGATGCGCTGTCGGCGTGGCTGCGGGACGAAGGTTGGCGCGTGGTGCCGTACCACGCCGGACTCACGCCGGACGAACGGGCGCGGAACCAGGACGACTTCCTCGCCGAGCGCGCCGACATCGTCGTCGCGACCGTCGCGTTCGGCATGGGCATCCACAGGCCGGACGTCCGCGTCGTGGTGCATACGGGCGCGCCGCAGTCGCTGGAGCACTACCAGCAGGAGTCGGGGCGCGCCGGACGCGACGGCCTCGAGGCCGAGTGCGTGCTGATCACGTCGGGCGCCGACTTCCTCAAGTGGCGGGTGATGCTCGACAAGAACGGGGAGTTCACCGAGTCGGCGCAGGGGTTGTTGCGCGACATCGAGCGCTACACGGCCAGCACCCGCTGCCGGCATCGGCATCTCGTGCAGTATTTCGGCGAGGCCTACGATCGGGAGGACTGCGGCGCCTGCGACGTGTGCCTCGGCGAACTGGAACTCGTGGGCGATGCCGTGACCATCGCCCGCAAGGTGATTTCGTGCGTCGCGCGCGTCGAACAGCGCTTTGGCGCGGCGCACGTGGCCACGGTGCTCGTCGGGAAGGTGTCGGAGGCCGTCACGGCGCGCGGACACGAGCAGTTGAGCACCTTCGGGCTGTTCAGCGGGGTCCCCCTCACCGAGGTGCGGGGGTACATCGAGCAGCTCACGGCCCTGGGGTTCCTGCGGCAGACGCCCGGCGACTACCCGGTGCTGGTGATCACCCCCGAGGGACGCGCCCTGATGCGTGATGGCTCGAGCGCGCAGGGCGTGTCGCTGTTCAGGCAGAAGCGGCGCGCCAAGGACGCCGCGCCGCGGCGGTCGCGGGTGGAGACCGACTCGTGGGAGGGCGTGGACCGCGAGCTGTTCGAGCGGCTGCGCGAGGTGCGGCTGGCACTGGCGCGGGGGAGGGGTGTGCCGCCGTACGTGATCTTCCACGACACGACGCTGCGTGAAATGGCCCGGAGCCGGCCGACGACTCAGGCCGCCCTCCGCGACATCTATGGGGTCGGCCAGCGCAAGGCCGAAGATGTGGGGCCTGCTTTCATCGAAGCCATAAGCGCGGCGAGTTCCATGTAAATTCGCCTCTTTACGCTTTTTCTTCGCTGCGCTATCGTCACGACATCGGCCCCGTGCTTGGGGCCTTTTTCTGTCGCTGGTGTTTCGCTTTTTATTTGCCTCCGGTGAAGGCCGGCTCAGCGAGCCGGCCCGAAGCTGCGCGGAAGGTAGCGCCCGTGCCCGAACGGCCCGCTGGGACAGCGGGCCCTACCGTCGTGTGCCGATACCCGATACCCGATACCCGATACCCGATACCCGATACCCGATACCCGATACCCGATACCCGATACCCGGTACCCGGTACCCGACCCAGGTGGTGAGATGTACGTCGAACTGCACGCGTCCTCGGCCTTCTCGTTCCTCGATGGCGCGTCGTTGCCCGAAGCGCTCGTCGATCAGGCGACGGCGCTCGGGTACGACACGCTGGCCCTGCTCGATCGCGATGGCGTGTATGGCGCACCGCGCTTCTACCAGGCGGCGCGCAAGGCGGGTCTGCGGGCGCTCGTCGGTGCCGAGTTGACGATGCAGACCGGTAGCGGCGGCGCGGCATCATCGTCGATGCACGTGCCGCTGCATGCGCCGCTCCTCTGGCGCCTGCCGGTGCTCGTCGAGTCCGCGCAGGGGTATCGGTCGCTGTGCCGGCTCGTCACGCGGATGAAGCTGGCTGCCTCGAAAGGCCAGGGCGCGCTCGCGGTTCGGGATCTCGACGGACAGGTCGAGGGCCTCGTGGCGGTGGTCGGGCGTCCGATGCTCGCGGCCGATCGCCACGGCGTGGCTGGCTTGCTCGACCAGATCGTGGGCGTGTTCGGGCGCGGCCAGGTGTATGTGGAGATCCAGCGGCACCTCGCGCGCGACGAGGAGATGGACAACCGCATCCTCGTGTCGGCGGCCGAGGCCTATCGCGTGCCTGTGATCGCCACCAATGGTGTCCGGTTCGCCACTCCTGATGCCAGGCCGCTCTACGACGTGCTCACATGCATCCGGCACGGCACCACGCTGGAGCATGCGGGCCGCCGGCTCGCGGCCAACGCCGAGCGCTATCTCAAGACGCCCAGGCAGATGCAGGCGCTCTTCAGCGATCGGCCCGACGCGCTCGCCGCCACGCGCGTGCTTGCCGATCGGCTCGATTTCACGCTCGCCAACCTGGGCTACCGGTTCCCGGATTACCCGGTGCCCGACGGCGAGACGCAGATCTCCTTCCTGCGGCGCATCACCGAGGCGGGCGCGCACTGGCGGTACCGGCCGCTCACGGAGAAGGCGCAGCGGCAGATCGCACGTGAACTCGATCTCATCGAGAAACTGGATCTCGCCGGCTACTTCCTCATCGTCTGGGATCTCGTGAACTTCTGCCGGCAGCAGGACATCCTCGCGCAGGGCCGTGGGTCGGCGGCCAACAGCGCGGTCTGTTACAGCCTCGGCATCACGGCGGTGGATCCGGTGGGGATGGACCTGCTGTTCGAGCGCTTCCTGTCGGAGGAACGTGGCGAGTGGCCCGACATCGATCTCGATTTGCCGAGCGGCGATCGACGCGAGCAGGCGATTCAGTACCTCTACACGCGCTACGGCGATCGCGGCGCGGCGATGACGGCCAACGTCATCACGTATCGCGGCCGCAGTGCGGCGCGCGAGGTGGGGAAGGTCCTCGGGTGTCCGACGGAGCTGATCGACACGCTCGCGAAGGTGATGAGCCCGTTCGAGTGGCAGGACCCGAAGGACACGCTCGCGCGGCACCTGCGCGAGCTGGGCGTGGATCCCGACGTGCCGCAGATCCAGCAGTTCGGCGATCTGTGGATGCGGATGCAGGACATCCCGCGGCATCTCGGCCAGCATTCGGGCGGCATGGTCCTGTGCCAGGGGCGCCTCGACGATGTGGTGCCGCTGGAGCCGGCGAGCATGCCGGGGCGCGTGGTGGTGCAGTGGGACAAGGAGGACTGCGCCGACATGGGCATCGTGAAGGTGGACCTGCTGGGGCTCGGCATGCTGGCCGTGCTGCAGGAGGCGATCACGATCGTCAACACGGCCGCCGCCGAGCAATGGGTAGGGCCGGCTCTCCGAGCCGGCCGGGCTGGTGACCTCGAGTCTGATCCGCCGCCGGCGATCGATCTCGCGCACCTGCCGCCGGACGACCCCGTCGTGTACCAGATGCTGCAGGAGGCCGACACGGTGGGCCTGTTCCAGGTGGAGTCACGCGCGCAGATGGCGACGCTGCCGCGACTCAAGCCCACGTGTTTCTACGACCTCGTGGTGGAGGTCGCGATCATCAGACCGGGGCCCATCGTCGGGCAGATGGTGCACCCGTACCTCGCGCGGCGCCGCGGTGCCGAGCCCGTGGTCTATGCGCACCCGGCACTCGAGCCGATCCTGAAGCGCACGCTGGGCGTGCCGCTGTTCCAGGAGCAGTTGCTGCGCATGGCGATGGTCGTGGCGGGGTTCTCCGGTGGGGAAGCGGAAGAACTGCGGCGCGCGATGGGGTTCAAGCGATCAGAGGCACGCATGCGCCAGATCGAGGGCCGGCTGCGGAGCGGCATGGCCGAGCGCGGCATTACGGGCGAGACGGCCGAGACAATCCTCAAGTCGATCGCGTCGTTTGCGCTCTACGGGTTCCCCGAGTCGCACGCGGCGAGTTTCGCGCTCATCGTGTATGCGAGCGCGTACCTGAAGGCGTACTACCCGGCCGCGTTCTCCACCGCGCTGCTCAACAACCAGCCGCTCGGCTTCTATCATCCCGCCACGCTCATCAAGGACGCGCAGCGACACGGCGTGCGCTTCCTGCCCGTGGACGTACAACACTCCACGTGGGCGTGCCACATCACGTCAGAGGGCGCCGTGCGCCTCGGCTTCTGCATGGTCCAGGGCCTGCGCGAAGAGGTCGGACGGAAACTGGAACGAGGCAGCCCCGGAGGTGTAGGCGCGGGACTTGTCCCGCGCTCAGGCCGCCGGACAAGTCCGGCGGCTACATCTCACGACGCCCCCGACTCCCGACTTGTCCCGCCGACTTGTCCGCCGGAGCCCGGAGGGCGCAGGTGGAAGCCGTCAGGCGAAGGCGGACTTCCGATTCCCGAGTCCCGAGCGCTGGTGTGCCCCAAATGCGGCGCCGACGACCCGTCGATGTTCGAGATCGACGCACGCACCGAGGGACGACACGTCTACTGCGGCGTGTGCGCGCACGACTGGACGGAAGACAGCCGGGGCACGGGTCACGGGTATCGGGTATCGGGAGCTGGCAGACGGGAATCGGAAACGCTCGACACTTCGACAGCTCGGGAAGGCAGGGCCGGGTGCCTGGCCCGCCGAAGCGATGCGGAGGCGGGTCCCAGCCGGCCGTTCGAGCGCAGCGCGCAGCACGGCGTCGGCACGCCGCGTTTCTCCTCGCTCGATGCGCTGGTGGCGGCGACGGGCATCAGGCGCGACGAGTTGAACACGCTCGCGAGCCTCGGCGCACTCAACGCCTTCGGTACCGATCGCCGGGGCGCGCTCTGGGAGGCCGAGCGCGTCGTGCGCCCCACGGGTGACCTGTTCGCGATGCTCGACGAGGAGGCGGGTCCGGTGAGCGTGGGCAGGGCCGACGTCGTTGGTAGGGACCGCTCTCCGAGCGGTCCATCTGCATCCTCCGCGTCATCCTCTCAGAATTGGAGAGTCGAGGTCGCGGAGACGGCCGGCTGGGACCCGCCTCCGCAGGGCTTCGGCGGGCCAGGCACCCGGCCCTACCTATCTGAGAAGAGATCGAAGGCCGAAGGCCCAATGCCCAAGGCCGATATCGCGGGCGACAGCCCGCTCGCCCCCATGACGCCCATGGAGCGCATCGTGGCCGACTACCGGGGCAGCGGCGTGACGATCGGGCCGCATCCGATGGCGCTGCGGCGAGCGGACCTGCGCCTGCGCGGCGTGATGCGGTCCGACGAACTGGTACGCACGCGGGGCGGACGTCGCGTACGCGTGGCCGGGGCGGTGATCACGCGGCAACGCCCGGGCACCGCGAAGGGGATGGTGTTCCTGACGCTCGAGGACGAGGCCGGCCTCGCCAACGTGATCATCAGGCCCGACGTGTTCGATCGGCAGCGCGCGCTCGTCATGCGGGCGCCGTTCCTCGTCGTCGAGGGCGTGCTGCAGCAACAGGAGGGCGTGACGTCGGTGCGTGCCGAGCGCGTGATGGCGTTCGCCAGCGACCAGCCGCGCACGCCGTCGCACGACTTCCGGTGACGGGCGGTGGCTCGGTAGGCTGGGAAGGATGGGCCTGCGCCTTGCGTGCCCCAGCGCACGAGTGTGGACGCGGCTCCGGTCCCGGTGGTGTAGGACAATCGGCCATGCGTCGTTCACGACCGCTGCTGGCGATCACCATGGGCGACCCTGCCGGGGTGGGCCCCGAGATTGTCCTCAAGGCCCTCGCGCGCCCGGCAGTCCACGAGCGGTGCCGGGCCCTCGTGATTGGTGACGCGAGAATCCTGCAGCGCGCGGCGGACATCGTGTCGCCGTCCGGACTGGCGCCGCGATTCGAGATCGTGCGCCGGCTCGGCGACGCGCAGTTCGACGACGACTTCATTCACAGCGGCGCGGTAGGACACCGCGCCCTACCTCTCACCGTGCTCGATCTCGCCAACGCGCCTCCCGCCGACTGTCCAATCGGGCGGGTGAGCGCCGCGAGCGGTCGGGCGTCGGTCGAGTACGTGTTCGCGGCGTGCGATCTCGCGCTGCAGCACGAGGTCGACGCCATGGTGACGTCGCCGATCAACAAGGCCGCGATGAACCTGGGCGGCCACGCCTACGCCGGGCACACGGAACTGCTGGCGGATCGCACGAAGGCCGCGAAGGTCAGCATGCTGCTCGTGGGCCCGAAGCTGCGCGTGGTGCACGTCAGCACGCACGTGGCCCTCGAGGACGCGATCGGCCGCGTGACGCGGCAGCGTGTGACGGAGGTCATCGACCTGGCCGCCGAGGCCTGCCGCGCGCTGGGCATCGACACGCCGCGCATTGCCGTGGCCGGCTTGAATCCGCACGCCGGCGAGGGCGGGTTGTTCGGTACACAGGAGGCGCGCGAGATCGTGCCGGCCATCGCGGACGCCCGCGCGCGTGGCCTGGACGTGTCCGATCCCCAGCCGCCCGATACCGTGTTCCTGCGTGCCGTTCGTGGCGCCTACGACATCGTCGTGGCCATGTATCACGATCAGGGACACATCCCGATGAAGCTCCTGGCGTTCGATGAGGGCGTCAACGTCAGCCTCGGCCTGCCGATCATCCGCACGTCGGTCGACCACGGGACCGCGTTCGACATCGCCGGTACCGGATGTGCGCGCGACGAGAGCCTGGTCGCGGCGATCGACGTCGCGCTGCAGATGGTGCGGACGCGCGCGGCGACGTCCGCAGGATCGTGACCGCGCCGCTCGCGATCCTGGCCGACGACCTCACCGGCGCGGCCGATACCGGCGCCGCGTTCGCGGCCGCGGGCCGGCGTACCGTGGTGCTCCTGTCCCCGGGCGCTCCGGCTCCGCCATCTGCCGACGTGCTCGTCCTCACCAGCGAATCCCGGGCCCTGACGCCCCACGAGGCCGCGGCGGCCACGCGGCGCGCGGCGATGCGCATCGCCGCGTGGTGCGAGGGTGACACCTCGGTGCGCGTTTACAAGAAGATCGACTCGACGTTGCGAGGGCATCCGGCGACCGAACTCGAGGTCCTGATGGACACTCTCGGCGAGCGGGCTGCGCTGGTCGCGCCGGCATTTCCCGCGCAGGGCCGTACCACCGTGGGTGGTCGGCAATGCGTGAACGGTGTGCCGATCGAGCGCACGGCGTTCGGGCAGGACGGGACCACCTCCGACCTCGGCGCCCTCTTCGCGCGGCCTCCGGGCGGCGCCGTGGCGGTGCTGTCGCGTGGCGACCTGCAGCGAGGCGCCGAGCACCTTGCCGGTCGCCTGGTGCGGGAGCGCCGGGATCCGCCTGTGGATTGCCGATGCCGAGGACGACGCCGACCTCGCCATCCTCGCCGCCGCGGCTCTCGCGTCGCCCCTGCGCGTGTTGTGCGGTTCGGCCGGCCTCGCACGCGCCATCGCTGGCGCTCGCCCTCAGGGGCTGGGCGCTCGGGGCTGGGCGACGGCGCGCAGCCGTGCACCCGCATCGAGCCCTGGCATCCGAACCGTGTCCGACGGCCGACGGCCGGATGACGAAGGCCGAGGGTCAGTATTGGTGGTGGCCGGCAGCCGGCATGTGGCCACGGCCGCGCAGGTGGACGCGCTGCTGCGACATGGCGTGGTCGTCGTGCGCCCGGAGGTCCCGTATCTCGGGGGCGAGATCCCGCAGGCGCGGCGCGAACGGCGGCGCGCGTGGCCGACATCATGGCGACGGGGACAGCAGTGGTCCTGTCGACCAGCGGATTGCCGGAGGTGTCTGCCGATCGGGTCACCGTCGCCGCCCGGCTTGCGTCGATCGTGGCCGTCGTGTGCGACCGCGTCCGCGTCGGCGGACTCGTGCTCACCGGAGGCGACACGGCGTCGGCTGTGTGCCATGCCCTCGGATCCGACAGCCTGTGGCTGACTGGCGAACTTCAGCCCGGCATGGCCACCGGGACGCTGATTGGCGGCGGTCACCCGGATCTCCCCATCGTGACCAAGGCTGGCGGGTTTGGTGACGCGACGGCACTGAGTCACGCCGTCGCGTGTCTCGGTGCTCGGGGGCGATAGGGGGCTCAACCAGGCACGGATGGGCCCGGGCCGCGGAGGCCCCGAGCCAGCGACACCCGCAGGAGCGTGCGTCAGGGCCGTCCGCCGCCAAGCGTGTCGCGGGCCTGGCCCATGGTGCGTCTAGGGCCTGTCAGCTCGTATGGCGCCGCTGCTGGCGAGCCGAACATCGATCGCTCGGGTCGACGGACAGGCGGTCGCGATGCGTGCCGCGACGCGCTCCCTGGCCTCGGCACTTGCGGTCAGCACGGTCAGCGACCCTCCCGCGCCCCCCGCGCCGTTGACCTTCCAGCCCAGGACATCGTCGCCGCGCGCCGCGTCCACGACGGCGAGCGCCTCGTCGCTGACGAGTGACGCGTGCAGGCGAGCCTGCCACTCGTTGTTCCGGACCAGCGTCGCGCCGTACGCGATCAGGTCGCCGGCGACCAGCGCCGCCGCGCCCGTGCGCGCGCAGGTGCGCAGTGCGTCGAGTCGCGGGTCGTCAGGACCGGCGTCGGCCAGCGCCCGCACCACCTCCGCATGGACGGCGGAGGAGTCGTGGCCCTGCCCGAGGAGGACGACCAGCAACTGGCGATCCAGCGCGGCCCGGGTCTGGTCGGTGACGGGGAGCGCAATGCGGCGGCCGACGGGGTACGCCTGCATGTCGATCAGGTTGATGCCGCCCGCGGCCGCGGCCCACTGATCCTGGATGCCGCTCTGCTGTCGCAGGCGCTTCGTCTCGACGGCATGCGCCCGGCGGACCACCGAGGCGGCGTCCCGCATCTGGCCGCGCAGACGATCGAGTGCGGCGATCACCGCGACGCACACGCTGGCCGAGGTGCCCATCGAGGCACCTGGCGGTACCGCCGAGGCCACCTCCAGCGTCCAGGCGCCGGCTGGCACTTCCGATTCGTCCAGGCACGCGCCGATCAGCGGGTCAGGGCACACCTGCGGCGGCGTCCCGGGCGACCAATGCCACTCGCGGTCGAAGTTGCGGAGCCGCACTTCGACACCGGCGGGCCCGTCCCAGGCGGCGAGCGTCACGTCGACCCCAGGCCACACGGCAAGGTGACACACCACCCCATGGCGGGCAAACCAGGTGTCGGTCCACCCACCGAGATCGGCGATGCGTGTCGGTGCCGACACCGCGGTCACGCTCATTTGGCTCATCCCCTCCGACTCCCGACTCCCCACTCCCGACTCCCCACTCCCAACCCCTCCCCTGCCTTCCTGCTGATCATCCCGCCGCCGGCGTCTCCACGCGGCGGCGATCCCGCGCATCCTCAGGGACGTCGGGCACGATGTCCTCGGGGAACTCGTCTGGCAGGATCTCGTCGCCGGCCATGAGCCTGTCCGCGATCCAGCCGTGGACCTCCGGCTCCGCGCGGGCGAGCAGTGCCTCGAGCGGGGATCCCGGTGATGCGAAGACCGCACGCTCCTGCATGGGCACGTAGGACCCGTCGGCCTGGCGCGGGATGTGGCGGCACCACAGTGCCAGATGCCACACGAGGAACGGCCGCAACCGCGTGTGGCCCCGCTCGTCGTCACCGAAGTGCTCCTTGGCGAGGCGAACGTACTGACGATAGATAGCCACGCGGCCCTCAGGTGAGTCGTCCACCTCGTGGCCGAGCGCCTCGGCGAAGATCCACGGCTTGATGAGCGCCCCGCGCGCGATCATCACGGCCTGCACGCCCGAGAGGGCCCGGCCGCGCTCGATGTCCTCCGGAAAGAGGATGTCTCCGTTGCCCACGACAGGGATGCGCACGGCCTGCGCGACCTCGCCGATGGCCACCCAGTCGGCGGCATTCCGGTAGCGTGCGCTGCGCGTCCGGCCGTGGACGGCGAGGGCGTCGGCCCCACCCGCCTCGGCGGCACGTGCAACATCCACGGCGTTTCGCTCGTCTTCATTCCAACCGAGCCGAATCTTGACGGTGACCGGCAGGGTGCCTGCTCCCTCCTTCATCGCGGCGACCAGCCGCTCGATGCGACGGGGCTGGCGGAGGAGGGCCGACCCGAGGCCGCGGCGCGTGAACTCGTCGATGGGGCAGCCGAGGTTGAGGTCCACGAAATCGGCGCCGCGCTCGGCAACGAGCGCCGCACCCCATCGGAGCTCGTCGGGCGAGCGGCCGGCGAGCTGGACGCCGAAACAGCGCTCGTCGTGGGCGCGTTGGATCAGGGCGAATTCGGCGCGGCGCCGCTGCTGGAGGCTGCGGACGACGGCCATCTCGCTCATCGTGACCGTGGCACCGAAGGCCTGGCACAGGCGTCGATAGGGGAGGTTGCCCCCCTTGGTCATCGGCGCCATGACGAGCGCCGGGCCTGACAGCAGCGAGATCACGGACATGTGCGGCCGTATGATATGCGGTGGAAGAGTGGCCGGTTTCGAACTTCGCGTCTACACTAGCGGCCATTCTGACGAGGACAACTGATGCCCCACCCGTTCAAGGTGCACCGGAGCGCTGAAGGCGACATCTCGGTGCTGCATCTCGAGGGCTTCCTCGACGCCCACACGGCGCCGGCCTTCGAGCAGGCCATCCAGGCCGAGCTCGATGCCAGCCGGACGCGCCTGGTCGTGGATGGCGAAAAGCTCACCTACATCTCGTCGGCCGGTCTCGGTGTGTTCATGGGCTTCATCGAACAGATCCGGGAGACGGGCGGCGACCTGAAGATCTGTGGCCTCAGCCCCAAGGTGCGCCAGATCTTCGAGATTCTGGGTTTCCAGGCGATCTACGACATGGTCGAGACCGTGCCGGACGCCGTTCAGCGCTTTGCCACCACTCCCACCCGGGAGGCATGAATCGACATGGCCTCCCTCGAGCGGACGTTGACCCTGACAGTGCCCTCGGCCACCGAGCATCTCGCGCTGATCCGGGAGTTCGTCGCCAACGTCGGCTCGCAGGCAGGTCTGGGCGATGACGATGTGGCCAAGCTCGAGCTGGCGGTCGATGAAGCGTGCGCGAACGTCATCGAGCACGCCCACGGCCACGACAGCGACAAGGAGGTCACCATTCGCGCCACCTTCGACACGGCCACGCTCCGCATCGAAGTCGTCGATGAGGGCGAGGGTTTCGATCCCACGGTGGTGCCCACCACACCTGTCGAACAGATGGTGCACGACAGGCGGACCGGGGGCCTCGGGCTGCGCGTGATGAAATCGCTGATGGACGAGGTCTCGTACGAGATCGTCCCCGGCGAGCGCAACCGCCTCCGTCTCCTCAAGCGTATCCAGAAGTAACCCGCGTGGCGCACGTTTCCGTCAGCCGGCTCGAGTCCCTCCTGGAATCGGCGCAGCTGCTGCATGCGTCGCTGGATCTCGACGACCTCCTCAAGCACCTGCTGCGGACCGTCATGGGCCGCCTGCTCGTGACGCGTGCCGTGATCGCCGTCGACGCCGGTGACGGGCTGCGTGTGGCCATGGCACGTGGCGTGAGCGACGCGCCTGCCGGGACGCCGTTCGACGCAGATCGAGCCAGGGCCCTCGGCCTGCCTGAGCACATGCCGATCGGGACGGCGCCCGCCGTCGGGCTGCTGGCCACGGCCGTGCCGACACGTCCGGCCGTCGACGAGGAGGAGCGGGCCTTCCTCGAGGCGCTGCTGGGCATTGCTGCCACCGGCATCAGCAACGCCAACGCCCACACGCAGGCCACGCGGCTGAATCGCGACCTGGACCGCAAGATCCAGGAGTTGCGCACGCTCATGGAGTTGGGTCGCGCGTTCTCGCGCGTCAGCGAGGTCGAGGAGGTGGCGCGGATCTTCGGCCTCACCCTGGCCGGCCAGTGGATGGTCACCCGCTACGCGATTGCCGTGTGCCGCGACACGTTCGGCACCGTCTCGCGGCAGCAGGGGGTGAAGCTGCCGCCGCTGTCGACCTACAAGGACGCCCTGCACCACCTTCCGGACGCCTCGCTCGTCGAGGATCTCGAGGAGGCGAGCCTGCGCACGCTCTTCCAGTCCCACAGGCTCGAGGTCGTGTTCTCCCTGCGCAGTGGCGAGCAGGTCTGCGGTTTCGCGGCGCTCGGCACGCGGCCAGGTGCCCGGACCTATCTGCCGGCCGACCTCGAACTGGGTGCCGGCATGGCGGCGCAGGCCGTGGTGGCCTTCGACAACTGCTGGCACCTCGGCGAGATGCTGGAGAAGAAGCAGTACGAAAAGGAACTGGCCGTCGCCGCCAGCATCCAGCAGGGGCTGTTCCCGGCGGGCCTCCCCCCGCTGGCCGGCTTCGACGTCGCCGCGACCAATCGTCCGGCCCAGCAGGTCGGCGGCGACTACTACGACGTGCTCACCCTCACCGACGTCGGCGGCGACGCGTGCCTGTTCTGCGTGGCCGACGTGTCGGGGAAGGGCCTGGCCGCGTCGCTGCTCATGAGCACCATTCAGGCGACGCTCCGCGCGTTACTGGGGCGCGAGGCCTCGCTGGCCGAACTGGCCAACCGTGCCAACGAGTTGCTTTTCGCCACCACGCCCGGCAGCAAGTACGCGACGGCAGCGCTCGTGCTCGCCTACCCGGGAACGGGCGAGTGCCGGTACGTCAGCGCCGGTCACACCGAGACGCTCCTGCTGCGCGCGAGCGGCCAGCGTGTCTGGATGGGCGCGACGGGCGTCCCGCTCGGCTTGTTCCCCGGCATGCACTGGGAGGAACTCTCCTTCCTCCTGGAGCCGGGCGACGTGCTCGTGCTCTATTCGGACGGGGTCAGCGAGGCGCAGACGGCCACGTTCGACGAGTTCGGGCCCGATCGGCTCGCCGACATCGTCGAGCGCCAGCGCGACCGGCCCGCCTCCGAGATCATCGACGCGATCATGGCGAGCATCGACGCCTTCGTGGAAGGGGCGCCCCAGTTCGACGACATCACGTTGATGGTCGTCAGACGGCTCTAGCTGCGGTAGTTGCCAAACATCAACTCGATGCCGAAGTCGTGCCCGCGCAGGCGCTTCATCGCCTCCTGCAGTTCGTCCTTCGAGCCCGACGTCACACGCACCTGGTCGGCCTGGATCGTGGCCTGTACCTTCTTCAGGCCCTCGTCCTTGAGGAACTTGACGATGGCCTTGGCCGCCTCGGTGGGGATGCCCTGCTGCAGTGACACGACCCGCCTGATGGCGCTGCCGGCCGCCATCTCCTTGTCCCCGAGCTTGAGGTTCTTGATCGGCACACCGCGCTTGAACATCTTGCCCTGGAGCACTTCCCAGACCGACGACAGCTTGTAGTCGTCGTCGGCGAGGAGGGTGATGGTGCTCTTGACCTTGTCGAAGTCGATCTCGATGTGCGCGCCCTTGAAATCGTAGCGCTGACCGATCTCCTTCTGGGCCTGGTTGACGGCGTTGTCCACTTCCTGCAGGTCCACCGTGGAGGTGATGTCGAAACTCGCGCTCGCAGCCATGACAGCAGAATAGTACCGCTAGAATGACGGCGTGAGCGCTCCTCTCGAGGGCCTGCGCGTCCTGGAACTCGGCCAGCTGATCGCCGGCCCGTTCTCCACGATGCTGCTGGCGTACTTCGGTGCCGACGTCATCAAGGTCGAGCCCCCTGACGGCGGCGATCCCCTGCGGACCTGGCGGTACGTCCACAACGGCACCGCTCTCTGGTGGTACGCCATGGGGCGGAACAAGCGGTGCATCACGGCGGACCTGCGCCAGGAAGAGGCGCGCGCGCTGATCCGTCGCCTGGTGGAGCACTGCGACGTCGTCGTGGAGAACTTCCGTCCGGGACGCCTGGAGGCGTGGGGCCTGGGGTACGAGGCGCTGAAGGCCATCAACCCGCGCCTCATCATGGTGCGGATTTCCGGCTTCGGGCAGACGGGCCCGTACGCCCGGCGACCGGGTTTCGCCGCCGTCGCGGAAGGCGTCGGCGGCCTGCGCTACGTCAACGGGTTCCCAGACAGGCCGCCGGCTCGCGCCAACCTCAGTCTGGGCGACACGATTGGCGGTCTGCACGCCGTGCTGGGTCTCCTCCTGGCCCTCCACCATCGCGACGGGAAGGGCACGGGCGAGGGACAGGTGGTCGACGTGGCGCTGTACGAATCCATCTTCAACCTGATGGAGTCCTCGCTGCCCGAGTACGCGACGGCGGGCGTGGTACGCGAGCGCCACGGGTCCACCGTGAGTGGAATCGTGCCGACCAACGTCTATCCGTGCGCCGATGGGCACTACATCATCATCGGCGGTAACGCCGACAGCATCTTCCGCCGGCTGATGCGCGCGATCGACCGGCCTGATCTCGCCGACGACCCGCGCCTCGCCACCAACGACGGCCGCGTGCCGCACGCCGCGCTGATCGACGAGGCCATCGCCGCCTGGACGTCCGGGCGTGCCTATCAGGCCGCGTTCGATGTGCTCGATGCCGCCGACGTGCCGTGCGGGCCCATCTACTCCGTGGCTGACCAGTTGCACGACCCGCATTTCCTCGCACGGGGACTCATCGAGCACGTCACGGTGGATACCGGCGAAGACGTCGTCATCCCCGCCATCGCACCGCAGTTGTCCGAGACGCCGGGACGCACGACATGGGCAGGGCCGCCGCTCGGCGCACACAACGACGAGATCTATGGCGACATGCTGGGCCTGCCGCCCGAGGTCCGCGCCGACCTGCAGGCGCGCGGCGTGATCTGAGCCTGCTACAATCGCGCTGTCCGTACGGAGGCAACTGGTTGGCACACCGCGTCACGCCCCGCAGGGGAAGCACCAACGGCAAGGCTCCTCGTTTCGACGTCGCTCCACTCGTCATCGACGGCTCACGCATCAAGTTGCGTTCGCGCGTGGCCGGGCAACTCGTCCGGCTTCCCGGCGATCTGCCGCTGCCGCAGATCGAGCGCCGCAAGAGCGGCGTGCACGGCTGGGGCGTGTTCGCGCTCGAGCGGATCCCGAAGAACAAGCGGATCATCTACTACGCGGGCCAGCTGGTCCCGGCCAAAGAGAGCCACGACCGCGAGGTGGCCTATCTCGAGAAGGGATGCATCTGGTGCTTCGAGCTGAGCACGCGCTGGGCCGTCGACGCCATGTACGGCGGCAACGTCGCCCGCTTCATCAACCACGCCTGCAAGCCGAACTGCTACAGCCACATCATCGATGGCATCATCTGGATCCGCGCCGGCCGGACGATCGAGGCCGGTGAGGAACTGACGTACCACTACTACACCGGCGGCACGGCCGAGATCGGCTGTCGGTGCCGGCCCGGGTGCAAGGGGCAGATCTGAACGTCGTCTACCTGCACGGCTTCGCCTCGTCGGTGCAGTCGACCAAGGCCCGCTACTTCGCGGCGCGTTTCGCGGATCTCGGAATCGAGTTCGTGGCGCCCGACCTGAACGCGCCGGACTTCGGCACGCTGACGGTCACGCGCATGCTCGACGCGGTCGGTGCCGTCGTCGCGCAGAGGACGCCGGGACCTGTCGTGCTCATGGGATCGAGCATGGGAGGGTTCGTCGCGTGGCACGCGGCGGCGCGCCTTGGACCGATCCTGCCCGAGCATCCCGTCGTGAAGCTGGTGCTGCTCGCGCCGGCCGTCACGTTCGGCCGGGACCGCGACGAGGACTTCGAGCCGGGTGTCGTGGATGAATGGGAACGCGCCGGTACCCGCGAGTTCTTCCATTACGGCGAGAACGCCCCACGCCTCCTCCATTACGAGTTCTACCGCGACGCGATGACGTATCCCGCGGCGGGTGCCCACACGCAGGTGCCAGTTCTCGTCTTCCAGGGACTCCAGGACGACGTCGTGAAACCGCAGGGCGTGATTGATTTCTTCGACGGGCGACCGAACGTCTCCCTGCGATTGCTCCAGGATGGCCACCAGTTGACGGCGCACCTCGACGAGATGTGGCAGGAGATCCGCACCTTCCTCGGCTGCTGACGCGGACGGCCCGCATCCTGGTCCTGGTGGCCTGCCACCTGGCCTCCGCGTGCGGGCAGGCGCCGCCGCCGCCGTCCGCAGCGACTGTTGCCCCCGAAGGCCCCACGAGGGCGGAGGCCCCGCCAACGGCTCCCGTCCTCGACGACGGGGTGCGCGACGAGGCGGCGCGCGAGGGGCTGCATCGCGCGTCGTGGGTTCGCCTCCGCTGGCCCGGCGACGAAGTGCTCGACGCAAGCCTGCCGCAGCGACTCGACGAGCCGGTCCACGCGGGATCCATCTTCAAGCTCGTCGCCGCCCGCGCCGCCCTGGCGCAGGGACTGGTGACGAGCGAGACCCGTGTCGTGTGTCCCCGCCGCGTCGAGGTGGGCGGGAGGCGCGCCGATTGCGTCCACCCGGACCTCGGCCGCCCACTGGCGCTCGACGACGCGATCGCGCAGTCCTGCAATCACTTCTTCGCGCGTCTTGGCGAGCGACTCGAACGCGACGTGCTGGCCCGCACGCTGCGCCGACTGTCGAACGGCGCTGTCACCCTGACCGACGCTGCGCCACTGCCGCTCGTCGTGCTCGGTCTCGAGGGACCGCGCGCCGGCATGCGGACCTGGGGCCGCGTGGCGGTGGCCGCCATGGCGTACGACGCCGCCGATCCCGCAGGGTCGGCGCTCGTGCGTCGCGGCGCCATCGGAGCCACTTCCAGTGGTTCGGCGGCAGCGTTGGCAGACCCGGGCACGCTGACGCTGGCCAAGACGGGTACGACGATGCCCGAGGGAGCCCATCAGGAAGGCCACGTGGTGGCGTGGCGACCCGAGATCGAGGAAGTCGTCGTCGTGCGTGCGATGGGCGTGCCGGGGCGCGACGCGGCGCGCCTGGCCCGAGCGGTCTGGGACGCGGCCGGGGAGCCTGAGCACGGCGGCATCCGCGTCGGTCGCCTCGGGGCGGGCGGCGTGCCAGACGGCCTGGCGACGGTTGATGTCGTGCCTGTCGAGGACTACGTGGCAGGTGTCGTCGGGGCTGAGGGCACGGCGGAGATGCCGACCGTGGCACTGGAAGCGCTGGCCGTGGCGGCGCGCAGTTACGGGCTCGCGCCGGACGGACGCCACGCGCGCGACGGGTACGACATGTGCGACACGACGCACTGCCAGGTCTTCCGGAGACCGACCGACTGGAGTCGAGCCGCGGCCGCCCGCACGCGTGGCCTGGTCCTCGGCCAGGGGCAGCGCGTGCTCGCCGTGCCGTACTCGGCGGCCTGCAGTGGCGTGCTGGTGTCGCCCCGCTCGATCTGGACCGGACGGAACCGGGTGCTGACCCGCGTCGGGCCTGACATCGGCCAACACACGGTGCCGACATGGCGGGCCGATGTGCCGGCCGATGACCTTGCCGGTGCGCTGCGGCAGGCCGGGTACCGGGGCGACGTGCTGCGGGATGTTCGCGTCATGACCGGGAGCCCCGATGGCGTGCCCGTGCGGGTCGCGCTCCCGGGACTGGCACCGGCGGAGATCGACGCGACGACGTTCCGGCACATCGTCGGCCGCCGGCTGGGCTGGGACGTGCTGAAGAGCCACACATGGACCGTCGAGCGGACGGGGCGCGGCTATCACTTCAGCGGCCGCGGCAAGGGGCACGGTGTGGGCCTGTGCCTCGCCGGGGCGTCGACGCTGGCGGGTCGCGGCTGGCCGCTGGATTGCGTGCTCGCGGCCTACGCGCCAGGCGCGTCACTGCGATCGGTCCATGACACTGTCACGGTGCGGGGCCCATCGACCCTCACCGCGGACATGCCGGCCGTCCGCGACCGCCTCCTGGCCACGCTTGCCGAACTCCGGCGGGTCCTGGGCGTTGCCGTGAGGAGGGATGTCGAGATCGTGGTCCACCCGACTCGCGCCGCCTACCAGCGGGCCACTGGTCGCGCGTGGTGGACCGCGGCGAGCACGCGACGGCTCGGGCCACATCGCTACCGCCTCGACCTGGCGCCACCGGCTGCGGCGGTTGCCGGGAGTCCCGCCTTCGATGGCGAGGCCCTCCGGACCCGCAGCCACGACCTGTTCAGCACCGTGCGGCACGAATTCGTCCACGTTCTGACCGCCCCGGTGCTGGCCGACGCCCCCGCCTGGGCCGCGGAAGGGCTGGCCGCCGTTGTCGCGGACCCGGGCGCTCGGCCGCCGGGCGGCCCTTCAGGGACATGTCCATCCGACGAGCAGGTCGTACGGCCGGGCAGCCTGGAGGCGATGCGGGAGGCGTACGCGCGGGCCGGGCACTGCGTTGCCGCGGCACTTCCGGGCGGTGCGGCCGCCTGGCGACGCCTCGCCGCCCGCTGACCACGTCCGATGCCCAGAGGCCGGGCCGCAGATTTTCTGCACCCCGGGCGCGGGCTTCGCTCGTATATGGCAGGTGAGTGCGCATGAACGCCCCCGCGACCTTCCTCTCACCGCCCGCGCTGGCCGACCGCGACACGCGACTGCTGGACGCCGCGCGCCAGGGTGACCTCGACGCGTTCGAGGCCCTGGTCCGCCGCCACCAGCGCAAGGTGTACAGCCTGGCCTGGCACGGCGTACGGGACGCGATGCTGGCCGAGGAGATCGCGCAGGACGTCTTCATGCAACTGCACGGCGCACTGCCGCGCATCGAGTCGGCGGCGCACCTCGGCGCCTGGCTGCGGCGCACGACGTCACATCGCGTCATCGACGCGCTGCGGTGCCGACGGACCCCGCGGCCACTCGAGGACGTACCAGAGCCGCGCGTGTCGGCCGGGAATCGCGACCCACTGGCCGATCGCCTGGTACACGGGGCCCTCGCGCGGCTGGCGCCGCGCGCCAAGCTGATCGTGATGTTGCGGTACATGGACGACCTGGCGCCCACGGAGATTGCCGACACGCTGGACATGTCGCTGAACACCGTGAAGAGCCACCTGCGCCGCAGCCTGCGCGTGCTGCGGGCGCGCCTGCAACGGGAGGTGAGTCGATGAACCCTGACGCCCGTCTGCGGCGGGCCCTCGCGCCCGTCGATCCGCCGGAGGGCTTTGCGCAGCGCGTCCGCGCCCGTGTGGCAGGTGAAGCCGCCGCGTCCCGAACCACGCGGGGCGGCCGCGCCGCTCGGTGGTTCGCCGTTGCCGCGGCGCTGGTCGCCGTGCTGGCTGGCCCGCTGGCCTGGAAGGAGTACGAAGCCCGGCGTGAGGCCCTCGCCGCCCGGGCGCAGGTGCTCCTGGCCCTGCAGATCGCCAGCCGTGAACTGAATTCCGCGCACCGCAAGGTGGTGCGCCCCGTGGGTCCCGCGTCGGCGCCGACCGACTCCGACGCTTCGAGGAAGGAAGGACGCCCGTGATGCGTCAGTGGATCGTGATATCGAGCGTGGTGGCGGCGTTGGCCATCGGCGTGGCGCCCGCGCGGGCGCAGCAGCTTCAGTTGCCGGACCTGTCGACGCTGACGGTGGGGGCCACCGACGTCGTGGATGTGTCGGTGGACCAGGCGTTGCTTGGCCTGGCTGCCTCGTTCATGTCGGGCGGCACCGACGACGCGGAGATCAAGTCACTGCTCTCGTCGCTCAAGGGCATCTACGTGAAGAGCTTCACGTACGGCAAGGACGGCGCGTACGACCCCGCCATCCTCGATGGCGTCCGGCGCCAGCTGTCTGGCGGGCAGTGGTCGCGCCTCCTGGCCGCGAAGTCGGCCGCCGAAGGCAGCGACACGGCCATCTATCTGTGGCGCAGCGGCGACAAGCCGGGCGGCCTTGCCGTGCTCTCGTCCGGGCCGCGCGAGATCACGCTGGTCAACATCATCGGGACGATCGACCTCGAGCAACTGCGGACGCTGCAGGGCAAGTTCGGGGTTCCCGACCTCAAGATGGGCGAAACGGCCCCCAAGGCTGCGCCCAGGCCGCAGCCGAAGTAGGGCGGTTACACCCACGTGAAGCCGACCGCCGTGAGCACGGCGCGGGCCAGCACGGCCGCGCCGATGTGATTCAGGTGGACGCGGTCCCAGTTGATCATCGCCGAGGGCAGGTCCTTCAACACCGCGTCGAACGCAGCCTGGCTGTCCACGAGGACCGCCTTGTGCCGTGTGGCGAGGCGCCTGACGATGGCGCCGTACTCGTCCATGCGGGCGCGCATGGGGTCGTTGGTCCGCAGTTCGAGAAAGAACGGCGTGATCAGCACGAGTCCGCCCGTCAGCGTGGGCACGGTCTGCGTGAGCAACTCGTCGTACGTCCGTTCGTATTCCTCGGGCAGGACGGCGCGTTCGGGTTGGGTGACGCGGTCGAACTGCCGCCAGACGTCGTTGGCGCCCACCATGATCGAGAGCCAGTCGGGCTTCAGGTCGGTGACGTCGGTCTGCCAGCGGGCCTTCAGGTCACGCACGGTGTTGCCGCTGGTGCCCACGTTGAAGATGCGGATGCGACTGGCCGGATACCAGGCCTGCAGCAGCGCGTCCATGGTCAGCACGTAGCCGGTGCCCAGCCCGTTCGGGCCCTCGCCAATCGGCCTGGCGCGGCCCGCGTCGGTGATGGAGTCACCGATGGCCACCCAGCGGGCGCCCTGGGCAAGTCGCAGTCCGGTGCCCGTCGCCTGTTGTCCGCCCTGCGCCCGAGCCGTCACAGCCGCCGCAGCGCTGGCGGCCACCGAGCCAATCAATTCACGTCTGCCGATCATCGCCATCTCCTGATGTGTGTGTCGTGGTGCGGCGTCCCTAGCCGGCCGGTCGGATCTCGCATCGCACACCGATGGGGCCGTCCGTGTTGAGGTCGTCGATGGCCGGTGTCAGCGACGAGTCGACGTTGACCTCGAGTTCGTAGCTCACGTAGATGTCGAGCCTGGCCTTGCCGGGCGATCCCGTGAGACTGACGTCGATGCCGCCGTTGCTCGTGCGTGCCGAGATCGCCACCGCGTCCGACGCGAGTCGCACATCAGCCTGCGAGGGCAGCGTCAGGCGCACGGCGCCGTTGCGCGTGGCCCCACGCCAGTGGGTCACCTGCCACTGCGCGCCGGGCTTGTCGAACAGCCACGTGCGTTCCGGCTCGAGTCCCACGCTGCGGCAGACAGCTGATGCCGGCGCTTGCGCGGCTGCGGGTGCCTCGCCCGCCACGAACACGGTCGCTGCTGCGATCACGGCAATTGCGTTCGGGGCCATGGCTGTCACACGGGCTCGACAGGAGGCGCGGGCGTCGGGTTGGGTGGCGCCGGCGCCGTGTCGGTCGTCGGAACCGCCGGCGCGGGGACGAGGCGCGCGGCAGTCCAGAGCGACGCGGCCCACGCCACCTGCGACAGCGCGTAGAGCACCACGAGTTTCGCGCCGACGAAGACGACTTCCAGCGACGAGGCGGGAAGTCGGGCCGGCCGCCAGTACGCGTACCGCCAGGGCACCCAGACGAGCAGCGCCACCCCGATCGCCGTGACGACGAGGAGCCGCCAGTGGAGCCCCGAGGTCAGCCACTTGAGCGAGACGACGTCTCGCGTCTCGTAGCCCGCGGCCCAGGCCAGCGCCGTGGCCGTCCATGCCGGCACCAGCACCCACTGGACCAGCACGACGGCCCAGCGCACAGCGCCGTGGACCCACCCCGTCTTCGTGATGTCCCCGGCGGCGATGGCGGCGGCATCGACCTCACCGGATCGTGCCATCCACCACGTCTCGAACCAGCCGGCGGCGGCGCAGAGCGCGCCGATGACGACGACGGCGAGCACCAGCACCGGCAGGCGTCGTGCGGCCGGGCCGATGGCGGCCCACGGCGGACGGCCGTGCACGAGGCCATAGGAAGCCGATCCCGACGAAAGCACGAGCAGCACGCCGGCCACGACGACGAGCAGAGCCGACGCGACGAGCATCAGCACGTTCGATTCCGGGGTGTACAGGAACCCCAGGAACGCCGCACCGGCCAGAGCATCGACGAGGCCGACCCACAGAGCGGTCCTGAGCACGGCGGCGATCATCGGGGCGTCTCCTCCTGGCTGGGCACGTCCAATGTCAGCACCGCGCTCGACGCGTGCACGCCGGGGACGTACATCGGGGACACCTGGGCTGGCATCGCGGTGAACCGGCCCGGGGTCGTCACCCGCAGCAGGTAGGCGAACTCCGCGCGTCCCTCGAACCGATCCAGGAAGAGGGCCACGCGATCGTCGCGGTATTCGCGATGCGATCCGAACACCCAGTCGGGCGGCTTCGCGAGGTCGAGCCGGTCGGGGCGCGTGATGGCCTCGGTGCCGGCCGGGATGGGATCCTCGACCATCAGATAGCGCCAGTCGTTCGAACCGGCGACCACGAGGCGCACGAGGAGGACGTCACCGGGGCGCGCGGTGCCGGTGAACGGCCGCTCGTCGTAGACCACGCGGCCGCTGCGGCGCACCGGCGTCAGCGTGAAGTACTTTCGGCTGACGGCGAGCTTCCGCGAGCCACTGCGTTCGAGGCCTGCGGACGTGTCGTAGTACCGGCTGCTGGCCGTCCAGTACACGGGCCCTCCGCTCGTCGTGATGGTGACGGCGGACTGCCCGGATGGCGCCGGAAGCGTCACGATCGCCGGGAGGGGCCGCGTCCAGTCGTCAGGCGTGAACGCGACGCGCTGCTGCTGCCCGCCGCTGGACACGGTGACCGTGACCGCCGAGGGTCGTTCCTGGCGTCCCTTCATGGCCCCGAGCAGGCCGTAGAGCACCATCGCCGTCTGCTTGGTGCTGGCCCAGGTGAGTCCCTGCTGCCTGTTGGCCAGCAGCCATCGGACGGCGGGCTCGATCAGCGCATCCCCGGGGCGGACGGCTGCGAGCGCCTGCACGACGGCGGCCGTCGCATCCGCAGAGGCATCGCCCCAGTCGCCCAGCAGCGGGTCGCCCTCGGCCTGCCACCAGGCCAGGTCGCCCCTGGTCTGCGCGCGGGTGGCCAGCACGCCGGCAAGTTCCCCGGTTCTCGCGTCCTGCAGCGTGTGCAGCGCCAGCAGCAGCCACGCCTGGCCATACGGCGTGATGTCGCTGCGACGGCCCCACAACTCGCCGATGAGGACGTTCAGGTCGAAGCCGTCCTGGTTCGGCGGGATGTCCGCCTTGGTCGTCCGAGCCAGCACGTAGGCGGCGTAGGCCTTCAGTTCAGGCACCATCGCCGGCGTCTCGAGCACCTGGCGAGCCAGCGCGGTCGCACCCCGCTGCAGGGCGTCGTAGGCGACCGGCATCTCGGCCGCCCGCGCCTCGAGCAGCCCGTAGAGTGCGTAAGCCGTCATGAACGGATGATCGTCGTCGGTTCGCCACCAGCCCCAGGCGCCGTTCTCGTGCTGCAGGCGCGTCAGCCTGTCGAGGCCGGTCCGCGACACGCGATCCAGCATCGACATCCGCTCGGTCGGCGCGAGCGAGAGCTGGTCGAGGGCTCGGAGCACCAGCAGGTTCGGGACGAAGCTCGAGACGGTCTGCTCCGTGCAGCCGTACGGGTAGCCGATCAGGTCGTCGAGCGCGCCGAGCAGCGAGCCGGCCATCGAGGGCATGAGGCTGACCACGACGGCGCGGGCGCTGGGGTTGGACGTGTCCGGAATGGTGAGGTCCACCGTGCGGGACGCGCCGGCTGCCGTCGACCCGGAGACGCCCACCTCGCGCTTCGCGCCGAAGGGAAGGACCGGCAGGGAGAGTTCCATCGCGTCGCTCCCGGTCGCCGCCGTCGCCGTCCCCGTCAACGTTGCCGACCCGGGTGCGCCGGCGCTGAACGCCCACTCGGTGCGGGCCTGGCCACCGGTGGGGACCGAGACCACCTGCGCGCCGGCTGCGCGGGCCGTGAGGCCGGTCGCGGCCATCGAGACCGTCACCGGGATGGCCCCACCCTCCTGGTAGTTGTGCACGATCGCGGGGACGCGAACCTCGTCGCGCTCGGTGAGGAATCGTGGCGGCACGATACGGAGCAGGAGATCGCGCGTCGTGATGGTGTGCGCCACCGCCATCCCGACCTGCGTGTCACGAGTGACGGCGCGCGCCGTCAGGCGCCACGTCGTGAGCGAGTCCGGATACGTGACCGTCACCGTCGCGGTGCCGTCTTGCCCCGTGACGACCGACGGACTCCAGTAGATGGCATCAGGGAAGCGCTTGCGGACCTGCGGCCGTTCGGGGGTGTCGCCCTTGAAGTCGGCCAGCGAGAGCGGACGGCGGCGCTGGGCGAGCTGGAGCCGGCGTGTACCGGAATAGCCCGTGAAGTAGTACTGGCGCGAGTAGTCGGTGGCGACGCGGCTGTATTCCGTGCGGTAGAAGACCCGCAGGGGATCGGGCGTGGTGTCGCTCCGGACGCCGTACACGGCCTCGTCCACGACGCCGAGCGCCACTTGCGCCTGCACGGCCGCGCCCGTCGCGTCCAGCGTTCGGAGCGTGAACGTCCCCGGCTGGCCCGGCCTGTAGACGGCCCTGTCCGGCGTCACCTCGACCGTCACCGCTCGCGTGGTGGCGGGCACGCGCAACTTCTTCTCCGCGTAGTAGACGCGGTCGTCCTTCACGTAGAGCAGGTTGACCCATGTGTCCCCGACGTCGGTGGCCGTGACGGGCACGTCGTAGACGCCGTCCCCGGCTGGCTGCCGCAGGTCGAACCACGTCAGCGTGCGGGCCTCCTTCGTGACGAGCACGGGCGTGACGGGCGCGGCGCCGCGCACGGCGACGCGCGCGGTGTCGCCAGGCGCGTAGGTGCCCTTGTCGGTGACCAGTTCCACCGACTCGCTGTCGACCTCCTCGGTGTCTTCGGCCGCCCCGGGCACCCACACGTAGGCGTCGTCTGTCACCTCCCGGTCGCCCGACATGGCGCGGGCCACGATCAGGTAGCTGCCAGGAGACGCCGGCGCCTTCGTCTCCCAGGCCGCGCGGCCGTCCGCCCCGGTCGTGACGCGCCCCGTCGCCATCACCTCTCGCCGCTGTTCCTGCGCGTCAGGGTCCCACTCGGTGCGCACGAGTTCGAGAGTGACGGGGACGGCGGCGACCCCTCCGCCCCTGTAGTCCACGGCGCGCACGCGCGACGCGATCGGCGTGCCGGGCCTGGCGACCGTCGGGGAGGCCTGCGCGGCGATCAGGAAGTCGCCCCAGGTCGCCACGACGATTGCACTGCCGCTGACCTCGAGATCGCTGGCATCCCGCACGCGCGCCTCGAATCGCACCTGGAGGTCGCTCTTCGTCCCGCTCTCCGGCAGCGTCACCGTGAGCCTGGCCTGGCCCTGATCGTCGAGTCGTGCCGTCAGCGTCTCCAGTTCGTCTCCGCCGTAGAAGTAGGCGCTTGCACCGCCTGCCTCCTCGCTGTCGCTGTCCACCCAACGGAGTGGCGAGTAATAGGGGCCCGACTGGACGACGAGGCTGACCTCGGCGTTACCGACCGGCTGGCCGAAGTAGTAGCGCGCGTTGACGGTCACTTCGACCGACTGGCCCTGCCGCGCCAGCTTCACACCCGGCGTGACGTTCACCTCGTACTCGGGCTTCCTGTACTCCTGCACTTCGAATGCGCCGCTGGCCTTCTGCTCGCCGGAAGTCACCTCCACGGCGTACAGGCCGAGCGCGGCGCCCGCCGGGAGCGTGACCTCGGTGTCCACCGTGCCGAACGCGTCCACCTCGCGCCGCACGCGGTGGATGACGCGACCGGTGCGATCCGAAATCGAGACCTCCACAGCAGGCTGGTCGAAGGGCTCGATGGCCGTGCCGCTCCGCCAGCGCAGGACGGCCTTGGCCCTGACGACGTGTCCGGGGCGGTACACGGGGCGATCGGTGAAGACGTGCGCGACCAGCTCACGTACTGGCGTCTGGAGCCCGTAGGTGGGCGGTGTGCTCGCGACCACCTGCCCTCCGCACGTGGCCACCGTGATCAGGTCGTCGGACGTGAGGCTGCCGATGGGGATCGCGGTCAGACCGCGGGCGTCGGTGGTGGCCGTGCCGACCGAGGCCTTGTCGGCGATGGCCGTCACGGCACACGCCTCGACAGGCTGGCCCGTCATCCGATCGACGAGGTACGCCAGCATCGTCCCCGGCGCGACCTTGGTCACGAGCGCCACGTCGGCGACCATGAGAATCGTGTAAGCCAGCTGCGTTCCGTTGACGGCCTCCACGAGGTAGACCCCGGGTTGCGTGACCTCGATCGGGATGCGGCGCACGTCCGCGTCAGCCAGGCGGGGCAGGATCTCCCGCCACGAGGCGACGACCTGCTTGTCGTTGAGCAGGGGTACCTGGGCGTACGAGGTGAGTCCGAGTTGCACGCGCCGCTGCACCGCGGCCCTGTCGACGCCCGCCCGCCTCTGCGCGCGGTAGGTGCGGCTCGTCTGGCGCCGGAGGAAGGACTGCACATCGGCGCGGAGGCCGGCCTTCCAGGACGACAGGCGCTCGAGCCAGGTCCGTTCGGTGGGCGTCGCATACTCCTCGCTGCCGAGCGAGTGTGCGTCGTCCAGGCCCGCGAAGAAGGCGACGGGGTCGGCGACGCGGTAGATCCGGAAGTCGAGCGAGCCCAGGCGCTCGAACGTCAGCGTGACGTGCGGCGTGCTCCCGCTCCGGAAGACCTCGCTGCTCGACAGCGAGAATGCGGGACGATCGTCCGGGGGCGTGGGGGGCTGGTCCTGCGCGAGTCCGACTCGCGGCAGGACGAGAGCGAGCGCCACGAGGAAGACTGCCGTCCGTGCGCTGCTGCTGGTCATGGAACCCTCAGTCGATAGACCCCGAGGAACGCGGGGTTGTCGGCGGCAGGCCGCCAGCGTGGCGCGGGGTGCCGCCTGAGATCGGCAAGCGATGCCTTGCGCATCTCGCCGGGCGTGCCCGCCGCCGTGTCGGGACCTGTGTGATAGACGACCCAGTCGGCCCCGTCGGGCTCGTACGCCGATCGTCCGATGACGATCATCAGGTGGTCCGGCAGCCGCTGACCGGACTGCCGGAACGCGAGGAGGTCCCCGGGGCGCGCCGCCGCCGGCTCGCGGCTGACGAGCGTGGCATTCAGCCGGAGGATGGTCCTGGCGTCGGCGAACTCGGCATAGGCGCGCGGCTCGGCATCCGACACGCGGAAGACGGGCATGCCCTCGTCGGTGGCCTCCAGGCGGACCCGGAGTTCGGGTCGTGTGTGCCCGCCCGGGATGGCCATGCGCCGCTGCCACTCGGGCGTGTGCTCGCGCAGCGCCTCGCGCGCGGCGTGCCGGATGAGCGCCGCGCAATCGGTGACATCCGGCGTGGGTCTGTAGAACTGGGCGTCGGCCAGGAGCGTGAACCACGCGAAAAATGCCGCCCGGTCCTGGGCGTCGAGCGCAGGGCGACGCTGCGGTGCAGGCGTCAGAAGCAGCAGGGCGGTCAGCAGCGCGGCAAGATGCATCCGGTCCCACCCGAGTCTATATCGGGAGTCGGTGGGAGGGCCCGTTCTCCGAACGCGGCGCGGAGGTGGATGGTTCGCCCTACATCCCGAGGGCGATGGGGATCACCCGCAGATACGCCGCGGCGTCGCTGGTGCGGCCGCGGATCAGACTCAGCACGGCGCGCAGCAGCATGCCCACGACGATGAGGGGACGGATGAGGATTCTGGCGGCGAGCGAGCCGTGGAGGGAGACGTACCGCAGCAGGTTGCGGTACCAGGCGACCGAGAACGACCCGAGCCCCAGCGTCCTCATCGCTCCGCCTCCTTCGTGCGTGACGCGGGCGCCCGCCACGTAGCGGATCCGCCACCCCGCCGCGTGGAGACGACGGCAGAAGTCGACGTCTTCGAACCAGGCCGGATGGAAGCCGGGATCGAAGCCGCCGACGGCATCGAACGCCGTCCTCCGGACCAGCAGGCAGGCCGCGGCCGGCTGGTCGACGTCCTGGTCCCTGTCGCGGTCGAGGTCCGTCGCCAGGTACCGGTTCAACGCGGGATTGCGGGGCCACACGTGGTCGACCAGTAGCAGGTCGGCGGCCCAGACCCCGAGCGTGGGGAAGCGGCGCACGCTGTACGACGGTTGCGGTCGACCGTCTTCGTCGACGAGCTGCGCGCCGACGGCGCCGACGTCGCGACTGGCCTCTCCGGCCGCGACCATGGACTCGACGGCGTTTCGCGTCAGGACGATGTCGGGGTTGAGCACGAGGGCCCAGGGCGTGGTGGAGGCGCGGACTCCCGCGTTGACACCGCCCGCGAAGCCGAGGTTGACGTCCGATGCGATCAGCCGCGCGGCGGGTGCCCGTTGCCGGACGTCATCGGCCGTGCCATCGGTGGAGGCGTTGTCCACCACGACGATGGGGCACTCTGTCGCCAGGGCAGCGTCGAGCCCGCGGGCGAGGTGGGCGCGGGCGTTCCAGGCGACGAACACGAGCGTGACGGGAGGCGGGGACACGACAGGGCCGCCAGTGTGCCACGATGCGGTCGCGCATGTCCGGGCGTCCCGCTCCTCCCGTGTCGCTGTCGGTTGTCGTCCCCGTGCTGCGGGACGCCGAGGCGCTCGCGGCGACGCTCACGACGCCGAGGGTTGCCCAGGACCAGTGGATCGTGGTGAACGGGGACACCGCAGACCGCGCGATCGCTCAGCTCCGCACGGCGCATCCCGACGTGATCTGGCTCGACAGCCCGCCGGGCCGCGGGACGCAACTGGCTGCGGGCGTGGCCAGGGCCGTGGGGGACTGGGTCATCGTCCTGCACGCCGACACACGATTACCGCCGGGCTGGCGGGAGGAGGTGACCCGCATGGCGCAGGAAGCGTCCTATCACTGGGGGTGCTTCAGGTTGCGGCTGGACTCGCGGGCGTGGCAGGCTCGGCTCATCGAGACCGGTGTCCGGCTGCGGGTGCGGTGCCTCTGGCTGCCATACGGCGACCAGGCGATGTGCTTTCGGCGGTCGACGCTTGCCGAAGTCGGGGTGCCGCAGGTGCCCCTGATGGAAGATGTGATGCTCGCGCGGCGGTTCGCGCGGCTCGGCCCACCGTTCCGGTCGCCACTGCCGGCCGTGACGTCGGCCAGGCGATGGGAACGCGACGGCTGGTGGTGGCGCACGGCGCGCAACCTGTGGCTGCTGACACGGTACCTGGTGGGCGTGCCGCCTGAGCGGCTCGCCTCGGCCTATCCTCCAGACAGGACCACGTGATGCTGATTCGAAAGACCCCGACGATTCCCTCCCGCGAGATCACCGATGAGCGGCTGTACCTCGATCGCCGTGCCTTCATGCGCGCCTCGATCGGCGCGGCGGCCGGCGGTGTCGCCGGGGCGCTCCTTCCGGTCGACGAGGCGCGGGCGCAGGAGGCGATTGCCAACATCCGGAAGGGCAGTCTGACCACGACGGGGGAGAAGCTCAACTCGTTCGAGGACATCACGAGCTACAACAATTTCTACGAGTTCGGGACCGACAAGAGCGACCCGAAGGCCAACAGCGGCCGCTTCAAGCCCACCCCCTGGACCGTGAAGATCGATGGGGAGGTCGGCAAGCCCGGGGACTACACGCTGGAGGATCTGCTGAAGCGGTTCCCGCTCGAGGAACGTGTCTATCGTCTGCGGTGCGTCGAAGCCTGGTCGATGGTCATTCCGTGGGTCGGTTTCCCGCTCGCGGATCTGCTCAAGACCGTCGAGCCCACGGGCAAGGCCCGGTTCGTCGAGTTCGTCACCGTGCAGCGTCCGGCCGAAATGCCGGGCCTGCGGTACCCCGTCCTCGAGTGGCCGTACCGCGAGGGCCTGCGCCTGGACGAGGCGCAGCATCCGCTCACGTTGATGGCCGTCGGCCTCTACGGCAAGACCCTGCTGAACCAGAACGGCGCGCCGATGCGCCTGGTGGTGCCGTGGAAGTACGGCTTCAAGAGCATCAAGTCGATCGTGCGCATCCGCCTCACGACGGGACAGCCGCGGACGTCGTGGAACATGTCGGCCCCGCAGGAGTACGGCTTCTACTCCAACGTGAACCCCGAGGTGGATCACCCCCGGTGGAGCCAGGCGCGCGAACGCCGGATCGGCGAGTTCCTGCGACGGCAGACCCTGCCGTTCAACGGCTATGCCGACCAGGTGGCGGGGCTGTACAAGGGCATGGACCTGGCGAAGAACTTCTGACGAACGCCGTTGACGGCCGCGTGGGATACGCGGCCCTGACCCGGGCTTCATGACTCCACGGCAGGCCAAGCCAGTCATCTGGGCGCTGTGTCTCGCTCCGCTCGCGTGGCTCGTCTATCGCGCGCTGTTCGGCGGGCTGAGTCCGAATCCCATCGACGACATCACCGACGAGACAGGGCAGTGGGCGCTGCGCCTGCTGCTCGTGAGCCTCGCGGTGACGCCCGTCCGTCGGGTGACGGGCTGGAACGGCATCATCCAGTGGCGTCGCCTGCTCGGGCTTTTCGCGTTCTTCTACGTGTGCCTGCACCTGGCGACCTACGTGGTGCTCGACCAGTTCTTCGCCCTGGACGCCATCCTGGCCGACGTGGCCAAGCGTCGCTACATCACCGTGGGCGTCACCGGGTTCCTGCTGCTGCTGCCGCTGGCCATCACGTCGACGCAGGGATGGATCAGGCGGCTGGGCCGGCGATGGCAGGCACTGCATCGGCTCGTGTACGTCGCCGCGCTCTGCGGGGTCGTGCACCTGCTCTGGATCGTCAAGGGTGACGATCTCCGCGAGCCTGCGGCCTATGGCGCCGTCCTGGCCGCGCTGATGGGTGTCCGCGCGTACTACTGGTTCAGGTGACACCCGGCCCCCTCATCCTGTTTTCACGCTGACGAGCCCCGGGTCAGGGGCAGGTCGACTGCCCACCAGGGCAACGGGGGAACATCGACAGCAGCTTGTCGTAGAGGATGTCCGCCATCTCGTCGTAGCCGGTCTGGTTCGGATGCAGTCCGTCTGGCCCCATCTCGGCGGATACGTACTCGCGGCTGACCCCCTGCTCGGCCGCGAGCGCGTTGAGCAGGTTGTTGTACTCCTTCACCTTGTCTGGAAAGGTCGCTGGCAGGCCCGTGAGTTCGTCGACCCCGTAGGGACCGAAGAGCACGAGCAGCGCCTGCAGGGCCTTGGCCTTGGCGTCCACGACCATGGCCCGCATGCCGTTGCGCACGGTCGTGGGGGGCACGGCGTTGTTGAGGTCGTTGATCCCCTCGAGCATCACTTCGACGTCGTGCGGTGTGAAGTAGTCGCTCGGATTTGGCGATTGCGGGTAGAAGCAGTTGGCCTGGCCCGCGGTGCAGCGGGCGGACCGGGCGATGCCTCCCGGACTCCCGTTGAACCCCGGTGCGGTCACCCACTCTCCCGGCCAGCCGGCATTGGTCACCAGGGCGTACGAGCCGAACTGCGGCGTCGACGCGAGCGCGCTCTTGAGTCCGCGCGGGTACGGCCGCGACGTCTGCACCGAGACCTTCTGGCCGCCCACGTAGTACGTCGCCGTACCCCAGGTGATGCTGTCGCCGAACGTCAGCACGCTGAAGTACCGCGTGAAGTTGGGCGCCTTGATGAAACGGTTCTGCGTCGTGACGGACACGGGCGACGGCCCGGCGGTCCCGAATCCCGTCTGGAAATTCCGCGTGGGTACCGTGAACACGATTGTCGTCGGCCCGACGCTCGTGGGGGTGACAGGGATGCCACCGAACGAGACGGTGGCGGTGGGGCCGAGGTTCTCGCCGGTGATGGTCACGACCGTCCCCCCGGACAGCCTCCCCGAGGTCGGCGACATCGCGGTGATCCGGGAGTTGACCGGTGCCTGCACGGGCGTCGCGATGGTGGCTGTCCATGGCGTCCCGGCATTGGCGTGGCCTCCGACGAACGCACTCCAGTACATCGCGCGTTCCGCGACGAACGCCTGCCCGCCGACGCTCTCCAGGAAAACGGCGAATCGTCGACCCTGGAGCAGCGCGTAGAGCGGATCCTTCACCGGGTCGCCCACCACGGCCGGCCAGATGTTCCTCCGCGTGTTGGCCGGCACCGTCGTCGTCGTGGTCACGCCCGTGCCGTCCTCTGTGTCGAAGGTGGCGCGCACCTGGATGTCGACGGCATTCGGGTTGACGAGCAGGAAGAAGCTGTCGAACGACACGCCAGCCGGGTCGTCGCCCTGGCGGCCCTCGGCAAACGCCCAGCGTGACTCAGGCTGAGGGATGCCGGCCACCACGTGCCCTTCCTTCCACGGAAAGGTCGGCGTCGTGGGGTCGGCGGCTGACGGCGTGCCCCAGTACATCGCGCGCTCCGCGACGATCGGGATGTCGCTCTGGAGGCGGACCGAGAACGCCGTGTTCGGCAGCAGCAGGTTCCCGGCGCTGTCGCGCTCCTGATCGGTCCAGACGTTGAACCGGCTGCGCGGCAGCAGCGTGTACGTACGGGTGACCGGGTCCCCCGCGTCACGGAAGTAGGTGGCGGTCACGGTCGCCGGCTGCGCGTTGTCGTTGCCGAGGAGCAGGAACGTCTCGAACGCGATCGTCGCGTTGCCGCCGGTGAAGCCCTCGGCAAAGTACCAGGAGGTGCGGCCGGCCGTGACGCCGAGTGCGTCGTGGCCGCTGCGGAAGCCGTCGAAGTACATCGCCCGCTCGGCGACGACAGGCACGTTGCTCTCGACGACAGTCGAGAACCCCTGGTTGGCAAGCGTCGGTTCCTGCTGACTCGGCCACAGTGTTTCCCGCCGCCCGGGATCGATCACGCGCGTGGTCGTCGCCACCGTCCCGTCACCGCGGAGGTAGCGGACGTTCACGTTCGCAGCCGTGGTGCCCGGGTTGACGACGAGGATGAACGTCTCGAAGGCGCCGGCGGCCCCTTCGGCGAGGATCCATCGCGTGGCCGGTGCGACGACGCCGCTGGCGCCCGTGCCGCCCGCGTAGGGCGTGCCCGTCAGCGGGAAGAACATCGACCGTTCGACGACGATGTCGGCGGGCGTCGACGTGTCCTTGACGACAGCCGACACCTGCGCCGATGCCGCGCCGTTGAGGGCAGGGAACTCACGCTTGAGATTGACCGTGAGCCGTCCTGTCGCGGGCAGCGTGAACGAACGCTCGAGTACGGTGCCAGGCGGGGTAATCAGCGCGTCTGGCGCCGGCAGCAGCTTCACGGTGACCGTCAGCGCCGAGGCCGACGGGTTGCCGACCAGGATGTCCTCGTCGAAGGTGCCGTTGCTCGCGCCCTCGGCGAGGAACCACGTGCTGGATCCCTGCGCGAGCGCAGGCGTCACCGCCGTGCCGCACAGCAGCAGCGCGATCACGAGTTGGAGCCAGTTCACCGGGGCGGTCATGTCATGGACGCGTGATCGCGCGACAGGTCAAACATAGAGCGTAGCCCGCGTCCAGCCCGGCGGCAACTGGACGGCTCACCACTCGGGAGTCGGGAGTCGGGAGTCAGAACCGGGACGCGGGTATCGGGACCGGGGGAACGGCCCGCCGGCGCCCGGTACGGATCTCCGAGTTCCGATACCCGATACCCGATACCCGATACCCGATACCCGGTACCCGATACCCGATACCCGATACCCGATACCCGGTTCCCAGGTTCCAGGTCCCAATCCCTAGGGAATGACGGTCTTGATCGCCCCGTAGACCAGGCCGGCCATGACGTCGTACCCGTCCTGCGTCGGGTGCACCTTGTCGTCACCGATCTCGACACGCGAGTCGAAGTCGACGCGGTAGAACTTCTCCTCGAAGGCCATCGTCCTGATGGCATCCCAGAGGTCGGATCGCATGACGTGGATGCGTCCCACGACCACCGTGGCACCGGAGTCGCGGGCCGCCCGGCCCATGGACCGCAGCCCGTTGGCGATGGTGGTGCCGGTGAAGACCGTGGCGTTCTGGTCGTTGAAGCCCTCGAGGATCATCACGACGTCGTACTTCTTTTTCGCCACGAGACCGACAATCCGATCCACGCCGCGCGTCGGGTTGCTCGAACACTGCGTCGTCGTGACGCATTCGCCCGGGATGCCCTCGTTGTCCACGTCGGCCGTCGATCCGTACCGCGTGTCATCGCGCAGCAGGAACTCCAGTCCTTCGGGATAGGGCGGCGACGCCTGGAACTCCTCGCGCGTGGGCATCGTTGCCGGCGGCACCGGGGGAATGAACTTGACGATGGTGCCCCAGGTCATGCTGTCGCCCATCGAGAGCACCCTGAACACGCGGCCGATGTCGCCGACGACGACGGTCGTGCCCGCCGTGGTGAGCCGGATCCGGCTCGGCGCGACGGCACCGAAGCCTGTGGCAGCGGTACGCAGCGGGGCGACGGCGGTGATCGACGTGCTGCTGGCCGCCGTGATCGTGGCCGCCAGTCCGTCCACTGTGACCTCGGGGCTGCCGACGAAGCCGCTGCCCGTAATCGTGATCGCTTCTCCGCCGCTGAGCCGCATCTGGGTGGGTGTGAATCCGCTCACGACCACCGAGGCGGGCGGGTGCGTCGGCGTGGCGATGGTGCCCGTCCACGGCATGCCCATGTTCACGTGGCCGCTGCTGAAGTCGTCGAACAGGTACATGGCCCGTTCGGCCACGAAGGTCTCGCCCCCGGTGCTCTCGAGGAACGTCGCGAAGCGGCGGTTGGCGAGCGCGCCGAAGGCCGGCAGGCCAGCGGTGGGCCAGATGTTCGTGCGCCCGCGTGCCGGAATCGTGGCGGTAGTCGTGATGCCGCCGCCGTCCTCGGTCATGAAGGTCGCCTTCACTGTGACGGGTGCGGCGCCGGGGTTCGAGAGCAGGAAGAAGGTGTTGTACGGCCGTGACGAGGCATCCACGCCCTCGCGTCCCTCGGCAAATGCCCAGCGCGCCGACAGCACGGGTGACCCCGCCGTCGCGTGGCCCTCACGCCAGGGGAACGTCGGCGTCGTGGGGTCGGCGACGGAGGGGGTGCCCCAGTACATCGCGCGCTCCGCGACGATGGGTCTCGTCGACCTGACCGTCATGCCGAACGACGCGGCGGTGAGGCGGCTGTCGGCCGTACGCCCCTCTTGATCCACCCACACGGTCAGCCGCTGGTTCGGCGCCAGCACGTAGTCGCGCGTGACTGTCTGTCCCGAGTCGAGCTGGTAGGTGACAGTGGCCGTCGTCTCGTTGGCGTTGGTGTTGGCCAGGAGCAGGAACGTCTCGAAGGCGGTCTGGGTGCTGCCGCCCGTGAAGCCTTCGGCGAAGTACCAGGTGTCGCTGGCCTCGGGCACGCCCAGGGCGTCGTGGCCGCTGCGCGCGAAGCGACTTCCCGTGGACGACGGGTCGAAGTACATCGCCCGCTCGGCGACGATCGCCTTCCCGGCCTCGAGGCTCTCGACCACCGTCGAGAACTCGGCCGACCCGAGGGCCGCCGGGTAATCGTTCTGCGGCCAGTAGGTGCGCCGGCTCTGTGCGGGCAGCGTGTCCTCGAACGTGAGGACCTGCCCCGTGCTCTTCAGGTACTGGACGCGGACGGTCGTGGCCGACGCGTTCGGGTTGGCCACCAGGATGAACGTGCTGAACGCGCCACTTGCGCCCTCGGCGAGGATCCAGCGCGGCGCGGCGTCTGTCACGCCGCTGGCGTTGTGCGCACCCACGCGGGTGCCGTCAGGGAAGTACATGGACCGCTCGACGACGATGTCGGCCGGCGTCGTCGATCCGGCAATCACGGCGGAGACTTCGGCCGACGCCGCGCCGTTGAGGCCGGGGAACTCCTGGGCCACGCGGACGGTCAGTCGGCTCGTTGCCCCGAGGGGAAACGTCCGGGTCAACAGCGCGCCGGGAGCGATCTGCGCGCCGGGATCCGGCAGGAGCGTGATCGTCACCGCCAGGTTGGATGCGCCCGGATTGGCGACGAGGATCTCCTGCTCGAGGACGGCGTTGCTGGCCCCTTCGGCGAGGAACCAGCGGGACGCGTCCTGCGCCCGCGCGGCGCCGGCCGCGAGCAGGATGCCCAGGACGATGGACGCGAGGTGCGCGTGGCGCACGAACGGCTCCCTTGTCGTCACGGGTTCCGGGGACAGCCCTTGGCCGGCTTGTCTGCCCGCGCGTCACACGGCTGCAGCGGGAACTCGCGCGCGACCTTGTCGAAGATCAGCTGGGCCATGCGGTCGTAGCCGGACTGCGTCGGGTAGTTGCCCGACGTCTGCACGTCGAAGAGCGACTGCCTGTAGATCTCGACGCCGAGGGATGTGTCCTCGGTGACGCTCCACAGGGCGTCGCCGAGCGCCTTGATCTGACCCGCGTCGAGACCGCCGACGAGCACGTTCTCGAACTTGGTCATCACGATGACGATCTTCCTGTCGCGTGCGCGCGCGACCATGTCGCGATACACGAATGCCACGCTGCCCGGCGCCACGCCCGCGCGGATGTCGTTGACGCCCTCCACGAACACGACCGCATCGAAGGCCTCCGCGCTGCTCGTGTTCGCCGTCGCGTCCGCGAGCGACGGGAATCGGGCGACGCCCGCCGTGGCGCCACACAGCCCGCCGGTGGCCGACGCGCACTCCCCGGCGATGCCGCCGTTGGTCACCGTCACGTACTGACCGAACTGCAGCACCTTCGTCCCCGTCGGCACGCCGGTCGCGGGGTTCAGCAGATCCTTCTGATAGGACTGCAGCAGCGTCTGGAGGCGAGTCGGCCACGGGGGCGACGCCCGGCCGCCGGACAGCGAGCCGAACACGTAGTCGTCGCCGAAGGCCAGCACGTTGAGCTTGAAGGTGAACCCGTTGGTGAGCGTTGTCTCGGAGTTGTCGGGGTTGACGACGCGTACCGTGGCCGGCCCGGCCAGCTGGTAGCCGTTGTAGAAGTCCCGGGCAGGCGTCCTGGCGGTGATGGTCGTGCCGTCGGGCGACACCACCACCGAGGTCGCCTGATCGACGTCGGCCAGCTTGGTGTTGGCGTTGCGGTCCGATGTCCACGCCACGTTGTCGAAGTAGACCTTCGCGCCCGGCTGGAAGCCCGCACCGCTGATGGTGATCGTCTGGCTGCCGCCGATGCGGCCGCTCGACGGCGACACGGTCGCGATGGAGAACGCCGGCGCGACCGGCGGCGTGGCGATGGTGCCCGTCCACGGCGTGCCGCCGTTGACGTGTCCGGCGAGGAACCCCTGGCCCGAATACACGGCGCGCTCGGCGACAAACGCGGTGCCGGCCGTGGCGGGGCAGCTGGCGTCTGCGCTGCCGACCGCTTCGAGGAACGTGGCAAACCGCACACCCGACAGTTCCGGGTAACTCTGGGCCCAGATGTTGGTGCGGGAGTTGGGCGCGACGCAGATCGTGCGCACGATGCCCTTGCCGTCCTCGCGCACGAAGGTGGCCTGCACCTGCACAGGCACGTTGTTCGGGTTGGCGAGCAGGAAGAACGTGTCGTACCGGATGGCTCCGGTGCCGAACGTACCCTGCTGACCCTCGGCGAACCCCCAGCGGGCCTGCCCGGACGTGACGCCTGCCGTCGCATGGCCCTCGGTCCACGGGAACACGGGCGAGAACGGATCGCTCGCGGACGGGGTCCCCCAGTACATGGCGCGCTCCGCGACGATGGGCTGTGTCGACGTCACGCGGATCCCGAACGCCGCCGCGGCAAGGCGGGCGTCGAACGATCGGCCCTCCTGATCCACCCAGACGGTGAAGCGCTGGCGGGGCCCGAGCGTGTAGCTGCGACTCACGATCGCCCCGCTGTCCAGCAGGTACTCCACCGTTGCCACCGTGTCGGTGGCGTTCGTGTTGGCAAGCAGGAGGTACGTCTCGAAGGCCGTGGACGGATTGCCGCCGGTGAAGCCCTCGGCGAACAGCCAGGTGGTGCTCGGCGCCGTCACCCCGAGCGCGTCGTGCCCGCTGCGGAAGGCATCGAAGTACATCGCCCGCTCGGCGATGACCGCGTTACCCGAGGTGAGCGATTCGATCTGGGTGGAGAAGTCGGCCGTGCCCAGCGCCGCGTGTTCGCCACGGGGATAGAAGGTCAGCCGCGAACCCGCCGGCGCTACCTGCGTGGTGACAAACGCCTGACCTGTGCCGGTGAGGTACGTCGCGCGCACCGTTGTCGGCGTGGTGTTCGGGTTGGCCACGAGGACGAAGGTCTCGAACACGCCGCCGGAGCCCTCGGCCAGCGTCCACGTCGGAGAGAGACCCGACTCGGTGACACCGCTCGCGTTGTGCGACCCGGGTTGCGACGCGCCGGCGAAGTACATGGTCCGCTCGACGGCGATGTCGGCCGGTGTCACGTTGTCGCTGGCGAGCACCGCCGAGACGCGAGCCGAGGCGCTGCCGTTCAGCGAGAAGTCGGGTCCGAGCCGGACCGTCAGGCGTGATGTGGCGCCGAGGTCGAACGTCCGGGTGGTCGTCGGCGCCTGGGCGTCGGCCTGCGGCAGCAGGGTCACGGTCACCTTGAGGGCCTGGGCACTCGGGTTCCCGATGAGGATCTCCTGCGCGAACGTGCCGTTGTTGGCCCCTTCGGCGAGAAACCACGTCGAGGCGCCTTGGGCATGCGCCCCAGCGGCTGTGGCAAGGAGGGAAAGAGCGGCGAAGGCCGCTCCGCGGATCCGGAACATGCAGGGAGTCTCCGAACCGAGCGTCTCCGATCATCGGCGAGGCGCGGCAGTCTTTCGAGTATAGGGAATCCGGAAGGAAAATCCGATTACCACAGGATATCTGCAAACAACTGCTGAACTGGCAATTCCGTCAGTCCGCTGACGATTGCGTCAGGTCACCGACGATTCTTGTGGCTGAGCGGCCCGCGATGGCACGCCGCCGAGGACGAATTCGTGCGCCGGCGCAGGCCTTGCCGGGCGCCCGCACTCGGCAAGCAAGTTGCAATCCCCGCCCCCGGCATGTCTCCGCTTCCCCGGACGCCACGACACTCGACCCTCGTCCTGACTGGGCTGGCCGTCCTCCTGTGCCTGCCTCTCACCGCGCCGTCGGCCGGCGCTGCCACCCTGCGCGCGAGGACCGACGCGCAGGAGATCGCGGCCGCCGACCGCATCGTCCGCGGGCGCGTCGAGTCGGTCCGTACCGAGCGGCGCGCCGGCAGCGGCGTGATCGAGACCGTCGCGCGGGTGCGGGTGGTCGACGACTACACGGGCGGCACCGACAATGTGATCGAGATCCGGGAACTCGGCGGCACGCTCGGCGACACGACACTCCACGTGCCTGGCGCCGCCCGTTTCATCGTCGGCGACGACATCGTGGCGCTCGTCGAGCGGAAGGGGGCCGGTTGGCGCCCCTCCTCGATGAGCCGTTCGGTATACGGCGTGCGCCAGAGCGTGGCCGGCGTCGACCTGGTGCGCCAGGACACCGGCGAACCCATCGCCGGGGCCGCCGGCGCCAGGCGCCGCTCCCTCGACGGCTTCGCGGCGGACGTGCGTGCTGTGAGGGGGCGCGGCCCGATCCGCCTGTCGGCACCCGGCGACGTGCCGTCGGCAGGCTACGTGCAGCCCGGTGTCCCTGTCGTCGAGTCGTACAGGCTGCTCGGCAACATGCGGTGGCACGAGTCCGATACCGGGCAGGTCGTCCCGTGGTACCGCAACACGCTGACGCCCTCTCCGCTGGACGCGGGCGACGGCAGCGCCGAGATCGCCCAGGCACTCGGCGCCTGGACCAATCCCGTCGACGCCTCGATCTCGCTGGCGTACGCCGGGCCGAAGCTCGTACCGGCGTCCTCGATCCTCAACTGCGGAACCCCTCCGGTCCAGGGTGGTGGCTTGATCACCTATGAGGATCCGGACGACGACATCACGACGAGCGGCGTCATCGCCCTCGGCGGCGCGTGCTCGAGCGGCGTGACGCGTGTCGTGAACGGCACGACGTTCTACAAGATCACCTACGGGTTCGTGATCCTGACGACGCGGGCCGAGATGCCCTCGCTCGGGCAGTCGCTCTTCTTCGCGCGGGTCACCGAGCACGAGGTCGGCCACGCCATCGGTCTTGGCCACACCCAGATCGACGGCACCGTGACCGAGGCGACGAGCAACATCATGTATCCGTCGTGCTGCCAGTCCACGACGCCCGTTCCGCCCGCCCTCGGGCCGGACGACCTCGAGGGACTCCGGTTCGTGTACCCGATTGACGGGGGCGGAAACGGGACGTGCTCGTACGTGGTGACGCCGACGACGCAGTCCATCACGAGCGGGGGCGGGTCCGTGGCACCGTTCACCGTGATGACGGGCAGCGCGTGTACCTGGTCCGTCGGCGTGGTGGCGCCATGGCTCACGCTCACGGGCCCGACGACACGTACCGGATCCGGGACGATCACGCTCACGGCCGCCGCCAATCCGGGAACCGATCGAACCGGCACGGTGACGGTGGCAGGGCAGGCCCTCACGGTGGCACAGGCCGCGGCGCCTGTCGTGGCGCCGACCGACACCGACAACGACGGCCTTCCCGACGCCTGGGAGCGGGCGGCCGGCCTCGACCCGGCTGTTGGCACAGGCCTCAACGGGGCGACGGGCGATCCGGACGGGGACGGCCTGACCAACATGCAGGAGTATCAGCGGGGCCTCCACCCGCGCGGAACGGTCCAGCGCTATCTGGCCGAGGGCGTGCAGAACGACTTCTTCGCCACGCGCGTGGCTCTCGTGAATCCGAGCGCCACCACCACCGCCTACGTGCAACTGCGCTTCGCAGGTCCGCCAGACGGGGAGGGTGTCGTCGTGACGCAGGAGCACTGGGTGACAGTGGCGCCGCGCAGGCGCGCCACCGTGGACGTGGGTACGGTGGCGGGCGTGAGCGGGTCGTTCGCGACCACCATCGAGGCGAACACGCTCGTCGTGGCCGATTGCACGGTGGCCTGGGACGGGACCGGCTATGGCAGCCATGCCGAATCGGCCACCGAGGCGCCGCGGACGACGTGGTACTTCGCCGAGGGCGCCACGATGGGCGGCTTCAACACCTTCTACCTGCTGCTCAACCCCGGAACGGCGCCAGCCGACGTCACGGTCACCTACCTGCGTGCCGGCCGGTCGCCGCGGACCAAGGCCTACCAGGTGCCTGCCGGGGCTCGCCTCACGGTCTGGGTGGACATGGAGCGCTGGAGCGACGGCGACTCGCTCGAGGCCGCCGAGGTCTCGGCACGCATCGACGCCACGGCGCCGATCATCGCCGAGCGCGCGATGTATCTCGATTGCAACGGCCAACTCTTCACGGCGGGGCACGACAGCGTCGCGCTACCGGCCCCGGCCGAGCGGTGGCTCCTGGCCGAGGGTGCGACAGGGCCCTATTTCGACCTGTTCATCCTGCTGGCCAACCCCTCGAACCAGACTGCGGATGTTCGCCTCCGGTTCCTGCTGGGCGATGGCACCGTGATCGAACATCGCGAGGCCGTGCCTCCGCAGGCGCGCGGCACCGTCTGGGTGGACGCTCTGGGGCGCGACGCGAGGCTCATCGCCGACAACCCCGACTACGCGCGGCTGGCCGACGCGGCCGTGTCGACCGACGTCGTCGTGGACAACGGCGTGGGCATCCTCGTCGAGCGTTCCATGTGGTGGCCGGGGGACTCGACGACGTGGGCCGAGGCCCACAACAGCGGCGGGGTGACGGCTACCGGCACGCGCTGGGTGCTGGCCGAGGGAGAGGTCGGGGGCGCCCGCAACACGAAGACGTACGTGCTGGTGAGCAACCCGTCTGGCAGCCCGGCGACCATCAACGTGACCCTGCTCTCCGAGAGCCAGGCGCCCGAGACGCAGACGTACACGGTCGGCGCCAACAGCCGCTTCAACATCGCGCTCGGGGATGTCGGCTTCTTCCCGAACGCCAGCGGTCGTCGCGTGGGCCTGCTCGTGGAGAGCACCGGCGTCCCGGTCGTGGTCGAGCGGGCGATGTACAGCGACGCCGGGGGCCAGCAGTGGGCGGCGGGGACCAACGCGGTCGCCACCAGGCTGCCGTAGACGAACGCCGAAATGCGGCCCTACCGGCTGGACACCAGCCCCCGCGCCAGCGTGAGCAGCATCTCGATAGCCACGTCGTTGTGCCCGCCCTGCGGCACGATGATGTCGGCGTAGCGCTTGCTCGGCTCGACGAACTCGAGGTGCATCGGCTTGACCGAACCGAGGTACTGGTCGATGACCGACTGCACCGTCCGTCCCCGTTCCGATACGTCACGCTGCAGGCGCCGGATGAACCTGGTGTCGTCGTCGGCATCGACGAAGACCTTGACGTCCATCAGCGCCCGCAGCGGGGCGTCGGCGAAGATCAGGATGCCCTCGACGATGATGGCGGTTCGAGGCGCCACGACATCGTGCGTCTCGAGGCGGTTGTGCCGCGCGAAGTCGTACTGCGGGACGTGGACGGCCTGGCCAGCCTGCAGGCGCCGAACGTGCTCGACCAGCAGGTCGGTCTCGAGCGAGTCCGGGTGGTCGTAGTTGAGGGCCGCCCGCTCCTCGAGCCGCAGGTCGCTCCGGTCGCGATAGTAGCGATCGTGCTCGAGCACCGAGACGTGCTCGTCGCCGAGCGACGCCATCAGCCGCCTCACCACCGTGGTCTTGCCCGAGCCGGATCCTCCGGCGATGCCGATGATCACGGGCGAAGTCCGTGCGTCGCTCATGCGGCGATCCTAGATCAGCGCGTCCCCTCGGGCGGCGCTGGACGAGTCCGGCGCCCGCGACATTCACCCTGGGTCCGTAGGCGCGGGACTTGTCCCCCGCGGGTGGTGGCCGCCGTCCGTACGTAGGCGCGGGACTTGTCCCGCGCGGGGGTGGCCGCCGTCCATACGTAGCCGCGGGACTTGTCCCGCGCGGGGGTGGCCGCCGTCCATACGTAGCCGCGGGACTTGTCCCGCGCGGGGGATGGTCGCCGTCCATACGTAGCCGCGGGACTTGTCCCGCGCGGGGGATGGTCGCCGTCCATACGTAGCCGCGGGACTTGTCCCGCGGGCAGCGCCGGACGAGTCCGGCGCCTACGACATCCGGCCGGGCCTTCTGCCTTCTGCGTTCGACGTCAGGCGTTCGTCAGTGAAACCGCTCCTGCCCGGTCCGCATGCGGTCGGTCAGTTCGGCGCAGAACGTGTGCAGGTCGGCAGGGGAGAAGGACAGGCGGGCGAGCACGTCGCCCTCGATGGGGCCGTCGATCTCCGCGATGAGGGGTCCGAAGCCCGCCAGCTTGGCGATGCCATTGGACAGATGGACGACGTCGCAGATCGTGCTCTGGGTGGCGGAGGGCGCGTGGTGGTGCGTGATGGCGGCCGCCACCCGCTCGGGTAGTCCCCAATGCCTGGCGATGTAGCCCCCGAGCTCCCCGTGATCCATGCCGAGCACCTGACGCTCGGCGTCGATGCGCGACAGGCCGCCGCTCGACCACGCGGTCCGGAGAGCCCCCAGCGTCGCGTCGTCCATGGTTTCGTCGAGCACCACCTTGCCAACGTCGTGCAGCAGGGAGGCGGTGACGGTTTCAGGCGGGATGGGGGTTCTGGCGCGCCGGGTGACGATCTCGGTGGCCAGGGCACTGGCGACGGCGTGCTGCCACAGCCGCCCCGGCTGCAGATCGAAAGCGGGCAGCGGCTTGAGCAGTCGCGGGCGAACGCCTTCCGCGATTGCGAGTGACAGGGCCGTTCCCACGCCGATGCGCATCAGGGCATCGCGCACGGTGCCGACCGACGGCAGGTGGGCCGTCCAGGCGGAGTTGGCGAAGCGGAGCACCCGGGCCGTCAGCCCGAGGTCGAGCCGGACCACTGCCTCGACGTCGCGAAGCATCCACTCTGTCTGGCTGAGCAGCGTGACCAGGTTGGTGGCCGTGGCGGGGAGGGGCTCGAGCCCGTCGGCGTGTCGCAGCAGCCGCTCGCGCGTGACCGGAGACGGGGAGCGGGGGTCCGGAGCCACCATCGTGACCATCCTATCGGCGGGAAGGAACCAGCCCTGCAGTCGTGCGTCAGAACGTGGCCACGATGGCCGCTGCGGCGACGGTGTCGGCGCGGGTGAAGCCGGGCACCGGCTCGTTGCGGTAGTTCACCTCGTGCGACAACTTGAGGGCGAGTATGGCGTTCAGGGCCGCCTGCAGGGCGGCGACGTGCGACACGCGCCAGTCGCTCGTCCGCTCGATGTCGGTCTTCAGCGAGGCGTCGTTGGACAGGCGGTTGCGGCGGGTGAACTCCCATTGGTGACGCAGCCCGAGGTCGAAGGTGGCGAGGTAGCGCCCGCGCCCGCGGGTGCGGTCTTCGCCGATGTACCCGAAGCCGGAGTCCAGTGACAGCCGCTGCGGCGAGGACTGCATCAGCAGCGCCGTGATCCCGGCCGCGCCGTCCACGCTGTTGTCGATCCCGGCGAACGTGTTGCGCAGGTAGGTGCCCCTGGCGAAGATCTCGGCCCTGTCACCGACCTTGCGCGCGGACTTGACCTGGCCTGTCGCCCGGCGGGCGCGGACGACGTTGTCGGTGCGTGTCCGCAGGTACGAGCCGCGGGTCTCGATCCGCCACGCGCCCGAGGAGACGACGAGTTCCCCGCCGGTTCCGATTGTCTGGGTGTTGGCCGTCCCTCCCGTCGACACGTACGAGAGTTCCGCCTTGCCGCGGACCCGATCCGGCGTGGGCGGCCCGGGCTTCCGCGCGGCGACGGGCGGCGCCGGGGCCGGCAGCTGCGCCACAGGCGCCACCAGGGCCGACAGGGGCAGCAGGTCGCGCGGCACCGACGAGGGCAGGGGCGCTGGCGACACGGCCGCCGGGCCCTGCAGCAGGGCCAACAGGATCCAGATGGGTTCGAGCATGGGCGTGTGCGGCGCGCGGGACGCGGCCCCGCGGGTAGTGTAACTGGCGGTGCCCGCGCGGAACAATCGAGGCGCCTGCACCGGAACCGCGACGGCCTGCCCGCCTGCCCGTCCAGTGCCCGCTCGGCCCACTGGGCGCCGAATTCTGCCTGTTGGGGGAATTCCCGGGGCATCTCGACACGGGCTCCGACATACTTCGACCGCTGAAATTCGTTGCATTCCGGCCGAGTGGCCGTCCTGTCAGATACGAACCAGAGGATCACGATGCCGCATAAGCCCATCAAGTACGTCGAGAAGGGGTTGACCTACGCCGCCAGGGGCGCGTGGGTGGTGTTCGACGCGTTGAACTCCGTCAGCCGCAATCCCGGCTTCGTACCGAAGTGGTCGGACAAACCGCTGCAGAAGTCGTGGGAGAAGGTGAAGCCGCCCCTCGGCTGGCCGCGGGAGACCGACTCCCTGTGCCCGACGTGCGTCCGCGAGGCGCGCCAGGAGATCCTCGACGGCAAGCGCGACGTCTCGGTGCTCCTCAACGAGAAGGTCGGCGAGATCAAGGCGACGATCATCGAGCGCGACGGCAAGATCCTGATGGTCAAGGACTGCCCGATGCACGGCCACTTCGAGGACGTGATGGCGATGGACCCGGCCTTCTTCAAGCACCTCGAGGACGCCTTCCCGGGCAGCGACATCCGCGCGCACAACGACGAGACGCTGCACAACCACGGCAGCAGCACCATCAAGTACGGGCGCGGCGCGGTGCTGACGATCGACCTGACCAACCGCTGCAACATGATGTGCGACCCGTGCTTCATGGACGCCAACCAGGTCGGCTTCGTCCACGAGCTGAGCTGGGAAGACATCAAGACGCTGCTCGACAACGCGATCACGATCAAGCCGCGCCGGCAGATGTCGGTGCAGTTCTCGGGCGGTGAGCCGACGCTGTCGCCGTACTTCCTCGACGCCGTCCGCTACGCGCAGCAAGGTCGGCTACAACTCGGTGCAGGCCGCCACCAACGGCATCGAGTTCGCCAAGAGCCCCGAGTTCGCCCGCGCGGCCGCCGAGGCGGGCCTGCGCTACGTCTACCTGCAGTTCGACGGCATCGGCAACGCCGCGAACTCGCACCGTCTGGTCGGCAACCTGTTCGACGTCAAGCTGCGCGCCATCGAGAACCTGCTGGGCCGCCGGCGTCGACATCGTCCCGGTGACGACGATCGTCAACGGCGTCAACAACGAGCAGGTCGGCCGGATCATCCAGTTCGCCCTCGACAATCCGCGCAAGATCTCGTTCCTCTCGTTCCAGCCGGTGTCGTTCACGGGCCGCGACGAGGAGATCACCGACGAGCGTCGCGCCGCGCAGCGCTACACGCTGTCGCACCTGGCGCACGACGTGAAGAACCAGATCGGACATCGGCGAGCCGACGCGCGACTGGTTCCCGATCTCGTTCATGGGCACCTTCACCGACTGGGCCGACCTCGTGCACGGGCCCGCAGCAGGACTGGGGCCACCTCACCTGCGGCTGCCACCCGAACTGCGGCGTCGGCATGGCGGTCATGATCGACAAGGAAACGAAGGAGGCCGTTCCGGTCACGGCGTTCCTGCACGGCGAGCAGCTCGCCAAGGACATGCAGCGCGTCAACGACGCGGCGCGGGGCAAGCGACTGTCGATGTACGGCCTGGCGCTCGCGCTGGCCAAGAACTACGACCCGTTCAAGGCGCCGAGGCACTTCAAGCTCGTCGACCTGATCAAGAAGTTCGACAAGACCTTCGGCGCCACGCGGCAAGAGCTACGGCAAGGTCGACGGCCAGCGCACGCTCGAGGACATCGAGAAGCGCCGGCAGGATCGCTGGAACTTCCTGTTCATCGCGGGCATGTGGTTCCAGGACCTGTTCAACTACGACTTCCGCCGCACCGAGCGCTGCATCATCCCGTACGCGACGCAGGAGGGCGAGATCAGCTTCTGCGCCTACAACACGGGCATCGGCTGGCGCAACATCATCGAGAAGATGCACATGACGGCCACGCTCACCAAGTGGTACGAGGAGCACGGCCGTCACGAGATCTTCGCCGGCGGCAAGGCTGTCAATCTCTCGTCGAGCGAGCACACGCTCGTCCTCGACGCCGAGGCCGTCGCCAAGGCCCGCCAGACCGACCTCGACGAGGCGGGCATGGCCAAGAACGCGCGCGAGGAGAAGCTGCGCGCCCGTGACGAGGCCAAGAAGAAGGCCGAGCACGATCGCATGGCCGCCCTCTACCGTCAGCACGTCCTGAAGGAGGCGGCTCCGGAGATCGCCTCCGGGCTGCAGATTCAGGGTCTCAAGAAGGCGGCCCCGAAGCCGGAACCGACGGTCAACTAGCCCTTCGACTTCTCGAGATCCTGGCTGCGCCAGGATCTCGAGGCGCTCAGGGCGAGTGGACGGTCGACGGTTGGCGGTGGCGGTGAGAGTGTGAAACGCTGAAATCGTGAAACTGGGCAATCCCCCGCGGGCGCGGCGAGCTTCGGCTCTTCGCGCCCGTGGTGTTTTCATGGCCCTGGCGGCACTCTGTGCCGCGGGCGTGCCCCGAGCGGAGGAGCCGCCCGCGGTCCGCGTGGTCATCCGCCGCGCCGGTGAGGCGGCCGAGCGGTTCGCTTCGGACCTGAAGGGCGTGGTCGCGCGCGAGCGGTACGTCCAGACCGTACGCGCCTGGAGCGGCAGATCGCCAACGGCGCCGTCGGTGGGACCACCGATCGAGGCACGTCGTCTCCTCTCGTCACTCCTGCTGGTACACGACCAGGCCACACCGTGGCAACTCCACCGCGACGTCGTGGAGGTCGACGACGTGCCCGTGGTTGACCGCGAGGACCGGCTGGCCGCCCTGTTCGCCGGGAGTCCCGGCGACGCAGCTCAGCGGCTCCGCGAGATCACCAACGACAGCGCCCGCCACAACCTGGGGCACGTGCTGCGAAACATCAACGTCCCCACCTTTCCCCTGATCGTGGTCCACCCCACCCACGCCGGTCGCTTCAGATTCGGTGACCGCGGCCGGGTGAGGGAGGCCGGCCTCGACGTCCGCCTGGTGTCATTCCGCGAGAAGGGCCGGCCCCGCGTGATCCGGGGGGCCAGGGCCCGCGACGTCGAACTGCAGGGCGTGCTGGCAATCGACGAGGCGACGGGCGAACTGGTCCGCGCCACGATCACGCCCAGGGCCGGCGACATGCGATCGCACCTCGAGGTCGTCTTCGCGCGGGTGGCGACACTGCCGGTCCGCGTGCCGGTTCGCCTGTGGGAGTGGTACTGGGTCCCCGACGTCCCCGAGCGCGACCGTTTCGTGGAGGGCGAGGCTACGTACGACGACTTCCGCCGCTTCACGACGGCCGTGGGGACGCCCATCGTGCGATGACGGGGGCCGCGCGAGCGGCCCCGACTCCCGACTCCCGACTCCCGACTCGACTCGACTCCCGACTCCCGACTCCCGACTCCCCGTTCCCACATGTCACGGCTCGCCGTTGACGATGCGGGTGTCCGGGCCGACAATCCGACCGATCCGGCCCACGTTATGTGCCGGCAGGAGGAGATCCCATGTCCGGTCCGCTCGCCATCGGCAGCCTCGCCCCCGATTTCGATGCCGTCACCACCGACGGTCCTATCCGGTTCCACGAGTGGCTCGGCGACTCCTGGGGCGTGCTCTTTTCACACCCCAAGGACTTCACGCCCGTCTGCACGACGGAATTGGGCACAGTCGCCAGGCTGAAGCCGGAATTCGACAAGCGCGGCGTAAAGGTGATTGGCCTCAGCGTCGATCCGGTGGACCGGCACGACGCGTGGGCGAAGGACATCGCCGAGACGCAGGGCCTCGCGCCGAACTTTCCCATGATCGGCGACCCGGACCTGAAGGTCTCCAAGCTCTATGGCATGCTTCCGGCCGACGCCGGCGACAGTTGCGACGGGCGCACGGCCGTGGACAACCAGACGGTCCGCAACGTCTACATCATCGGGCCCGACAAGAAGGTCAAGCTGCTGCTGTGCTATCCGATGACTGCCGGACGCAACTTCGACGAGATCCTGCGCGTCATCGACTCGCTTCAGCTCACGGCCGCGTATCGCGTCGCCACGCCCGCGGACTGGAAGCCGGGGCAGGAGGTCATCATCGTCACGTCCGTCTCGGACGACGAGGCGAAGACCCTCTACCCGAATGGCTGGCGTGCCGAGAAGCCCTACCTGCGGTACGTGCCACAGCCCGGGACAGTCAGCGTCAGAGACGCCGGCCGGGCGAGACGGCCCGGGACGGCCGTCCCTGACCTGCGTGAGGCCATGTCCTCGGCCGGGCCTCCCGGATTCTGGCGTGGCTGGCCGTGCCGCCGTGTCCGCGAGGCGGGTGTGGCTCGACGCAAGTACTGGCGGCGTACGTCTGCGCGTGCCGTGGTGAAGCTCGCGTCTCGCATCGTGCGCAGGGCGTCCGCCTCGACTCCCGACGAGGCGGTCGCGTGGCCCCGCGCGTTCTGGGACACCGCCATGGCGCTCGGCCTGGGCGGAACGTGCTTCGAGAGCAACGCCGCACTCGCGGCGCTGCTGGCCGCAGTCGGGATCCCCTGCGCGCTGACGATCAACGACATGCCCCCACAGGCCGCGTGTCACACGGCGCTCGTCGTGGATGTCGAGGGCGAACGGTGTGCGTCGTGGACGCGGGATTCCCTCTCTACGCGGCTGTCCCCTTGCCGCGGGCCGGCGAATCCACGGAAGCCCTGTCGGCGTGGGGCGCGTTCTCGGCAGTCCAGGTGTCGTCCCGCCCTGGGCGATTCCTCATCGGACAGCATCCACATCCGAAACCGATCGCTTTCGAACTCGTCGATCGAGCGGTGTCGCCCGACGCCTATGCCGACGCGATGCGGGGCGATTCGGGCCGGCAGGCTTGTTCCTCGACCGCGTGGTCGTGAAGAAGATCGTCGACGGCGATGTCTGGCGGTTTGCCAGCAGCGAGCGTCCGTGGGTGCTCGAGCGCTTCCGCGCCGGCGCCCGGGAGACGTGCGCACTGCCGGCTGACGTCGAGGCCGCCGCGTCCGACGTAGCCCGCCACTTCACGATGGATGGCGCGACAGTGACCCGTGCGCTGGCCCTGGTGTGCCCGTAGCAGATGTACCCTGTGTGCTCGGAGAGACCGTCATGATCCGCACGAGCACTCTGTTCATCGGACGGTGATCCTGAGCGTGCCAGGCGCCTGGCGCAGCAGCCGCCCCAGGCATCGCGCCCGACGGGCACACCCTCGTCTGGCACGACGAATTCGACCGTGATGGCCTGCCCGACTCGTCGAAGTGGACCTGGAACGTCGGCGGGCACGGGTGGGGCAACCGCGAGCCGCAGTTCTACACCGAACGACGCGCGGAGAACACGCGCGTCGAGCAGGGGCACCTGGTCATCGAAGCCCGGAAGGAAGCCTGGGAGGGTGCGCCCTACACCTCGGCCCGCCTCGTCACGAAGGGCAAGGGCGACTGGACCTACGGCCGCATCGAGGTGCGTGCCAGGCTGCCACGGGGACGTGGGTCCTGGCCCGCGATCTGGATGTTGCCGACGACGACGCAGCGCATGAAGTGGCCAGACGACGGCGAGATCGACATCATGGAGCACGTGGGCTACGACCACGGCGTCGTCCACGCGTCCGTGCACACGAAGGCGTATCACCATTCGATCGGGACACAGAAGACGGCGACGGTGCCGGTGCCCGACGCCGCGGACGCGTTTCACGTGTACGCGGTCGAGTGGGATGCCTCCGGATCAGGATGTTCGTCGACGGCCGTGAGTACTTCGCCTTCGCGAAGGAACCGGGCGGGCAGGAGGTGTGGCCGTTCGACGGGCCGTTCCACCTGGTACTCAACGTCGCGGTGGGTGGAAATTGGGGTGGACAGAAGGGCATCGACGAATCGGCGCTGCCGTACCGCATGCTCGTCGACTACGTCCGCGTCTACCAGGTCAGGTAGGGCCGGCTGTCCCAGCCCGGTCGTCCCGGCGCCAAGGGCTCCCTGGCCGTCGATGGGGCAAGCAATGGTAAATTCTCTACCATGATTACCACCATGGACGCGGCCGGCCGGCTGGTTCTGCCGAAAGCCATTCGGGATCGCGCCCGGCTAGCGCCCGGAGTTCCCCTCGAGGTGCGGGTGGTCGATGGCCGGGTCGAACTCGAGCCGGCATGCACGCCGGTCACGATCGAAAGGCACGGCGAGTTGTGGGTGGCGTCGCCCGTTCAGCCGGTCCCGCCGCTGACGCAAGACCGGGTGGACGCCGCCGTAGATGCGATCCGCGTGCCCGATGATGGCGCCGGCGGACGCAAGTAATGCGGGTGTTGCTGGACACCAGCTGTCTCGTCGCCGCGGCGCTGACTCAGCACGAGCATCACGCGGCCACGGTTGGGGAGTTGGGCCGGCGACGGGCGGCGGACCAGGACTTCGTCCTCGCGGCGCACAGCTTCCTCGAAGCCTACGCCGTGTTGACACGTCTGCCTCCGCCGCATCGCCTCGCGTCAGGCGACGCATTCACCGTCCTGGAGCGCAACTGGGCCCAGACAGAGACCGTGGCTCTGACCGGACCCGAATCGTGGCAGGTGCTGCGGCGGCAAGCGGCCGCTGGCGTCACTGGGGGGAGGGTCTACGACGCTCACATCGCCGCGTGCGCGCGGAAGGCACGGGTCGATGAAATCCTCACGTGGAACGTCCGGCACTTCGACGCCGTCGCTGGCGTCAGGTCCGTGGCGCCAGGCTCGCCCGGCTGACCGGCGTTCAGGCCAGTGAGCCGATGCGCACGAGGCTCATCACGGGCTGTTGCGCCTCGCGCGAGGCGCTCAGGTCCACGGCGAACTCGGCGACCCAGTCGTTGGCCTCCTCCGAATCGACGAGCATCTGCTGCACGCGCCATGACGGCGCGCCCGCGGGCGCCTCGAGGTGGGTGTGCTTCGCGTTGCGCGCCTCCGGGTCGAACCGCAGGGCCTGGTGTCCGGCCAGGTACTCTTCGAACGCCGCGCGCAGACGCTCCGGCGTCCACGGCTCGGCATCATCCTGGGGCCCTCGCCCGTCCAGTGCCGCGAGAACGGCCTCGCCGTCACCGCGCGACCACGCCTTCAGCACGGTGAAGATGCGCGCACGAATCGCGGCCGTGAACGCGCGGGTGTCGGCGGTGAGGTCGTACGTGCTGGCCCGTGACGGTCGTGCATCGAGCGCCGCGCGCCCGCTCCCGGGCAGTGGGGAGTAGCCGGGGTCCCGCATCCGCGCCCACTCGTCGGCCAGGCTGGCGTCGACGCCCTGCACCAGTGTCCGGACGTGCCACTCGATGTCCAGGACATCGTCGGTCTTCAGGCCGTCGGGCACGGTCTGGCTGAGCACCTTGTAGACGCTCGCGAGGTGGCGGAGCAGCAGGCCCTCGGACCGCTCGAGGTCGTACTCGAGGACGTACTCGGCGAACGAGCGGCCCTGCTCGTACATCTCGCGCGCGATCGACTTGGGACGGATGTTCTCCTCGCCCACCCACGGGTGGCGATCCGCGAACGCGTTGAACGTGTCGTAGACGAAGTCGCGCAGCGGCTTCGGATACTCGAGCTTCTCGAGTTCCTCCATGCGCTGCTCGTACTCGATGCCGTCGGCCTTCATCTGCGCGATCGCGCGGTCCTTGATGCGGTCGAGCTGTCGCCGGAGGATCAGCTCGGGATTCTCCAGGATCGACTCCACGAGCGTCAGCACGTCGAGCGCGTACGTCGGCGACTCGGGATCGAGGAGCGGGAGGGTCTCGATCAGGTAGAGCGACAGCGTCTGGTTCATCGAGAAGTCGTCCTGCAGATCGACGTTGACCCTGACGCGGCTGCCCTCCGGCGTCGCGCGGCACGATCTCGACGATGCCTCGCCGCACCAGCGACGCGGAACAACTGCCAGGCGCGCGTACGGTGCCCGGCGCTTGGCCGCGGCCGGCTCGTGGCTGTCGCGAATGATGCCGGCGCATGGCGCGGCCGCCGTCGCCGCGCCGGCTCAGCACGTTGAGCAGCATCCCGTGCGACACCTGGAAGCGCGACACCAGCCGCTTCGGGAGACGCCCCGATCGAGCCGCGTCGAACGTGTTCTTGTCCCAGTGCACGAAGTTGTGCTCGGGCGGCTTCCGCTTGACCACGCTTCTTGTCCGTCGCGCGCCGCCTTCTCGCTCAGGCGGATGTTCTCGACGACGTGCTCGGGCGCCTGCACGACGACGAAGCCCAGGTCGTCGAAGCCCTTGCGGCCGGCGCGTCCGGCGATCTGGTGGAAGTCGCGCGCGGTCAGGTGCGCGGTCTTCTGGCCGTCGAACTTGCAGAGGCGGGTGAACAGGACGGTGCGGATCGGCACGTTGATGCCCGACGCCCAGGGTGTCGGTGCCGCAGATCACCTTGAGCAGGCCGAGCTGCGCGAGCTGCTCGACGAGCACCCGGTACTTGGGCAGCAGTCCGGCGTGGTGCAGCCCGATGCCGTGCCGGAGCCACTTGCGGATCGCGCCGCCGTACGGGCTCGTGAAGTCGAACCCGGCGATCCTGTCGGCAATTTCGGCCTTCTGCTCGCGCGTGCAGATCTTCAGGCTCGTGAAGTCCTGCGCGCTGCCGGCCGCGTCGGCCTGCGTGAAGTGCACGACATAGGCGGGCGTCTTCCGCTCGGTGACCAGTTGCTCGATCGTGTGCGGCAGGGGCACTTCGGCGTAGCTGAACTCGAGCGGGACGGGCCTGATCGACCGACTTCACCGTGACGGTCGGCCGGCCGTTGAGGCCGGTGATTGCGGCTTCGAACGAGCGTCGTGTCGCCGAGCGTGGCGGACATCAGCAGGAACCGCGCCTGCGGAAGCGTGAGCAGCGGCACCTGCCACGCCACGCCGCGGTCGCGGTCCGCGTAGTAGTGGAACTCGTCCATGCACCACGTCGCTCGCACGTCGGCGTCGGCCCCCTCGCGCAGCGCGATGTTGGCCAGGACCTCGGCGGTGCAGCACAGGATCGGCGCGTCGCGGTTGACCGTGGCGTCGCCGGTGCGAGAGGCCCGACGTTCTCGGGTCCGAACTCGCGGCACAGGTCCATCCACTTCTCGTTGACCAGCGCCTTGATCGGGCAGGTGTAGACGGAGCGCTCGGCCCGGGCGAGCGCCTCGAAGTGCATGGCCGACGCGACGAGCGACTTCCCCGAGCCGGTCGGCGTGTTGAGGATGACGTTCTTGCCGTCGAGCAGCTCCAGCATGGCCTCCTCCTGCGCGGGGTAGAGTGTCAGCCTGCGGCTGGCCACGTAGTCCAGGAACCGGTCCAGCAGCGTGTCGGTCGATGGGTTTGCGTGACCGGGAAGCAGGTCGCCGAGCGAGGCAGGCACATCTCATTGTCGCTGGGAACGTCGGTTGGCCTGCGTCATAGCCCTTGTCGGGCCTTCACCGGCGCGGTACCGTCGAGGCCATCATGGTCTCGGTGCCGCTGGATCCTGACGCCGCGGTCGGCGTTCCTCGTGTCGCGTTCACCGCGTGTCTGGCCGACGCGTGCGCGATCGCACGGCGTTGTGTCGTCGTCGCCGGATTCGCCCTGCTCGGGCTGACAGCGACGCCGGCGGAGGCCCAGATGGCGGCGTCGTCGTTCTCCGGGCCCCCGGAGGCGTGGCGCGCGGCGTACGAGAAGGAACTCCGCGAGGAGTACGGCTGGCTCAGCGTGGCCGGGCTCGTGTTCCTCGCCCCTGGCGAGCACACGGTCGGCAGCGCGCCCGACTCGGGCGTCGTGCTTCCGGCCGGGCGCACGCCGCTGCGCGTGGGCACGCTGGTGGTCACGCCGGAGTCCACGACGCTTCGGCTGGCCCCGGGAGTGGAGGCACTCGTGAACGGTGAGCCGGCTTCCGCGGAGACGGTGTTGCAGGGCCTGCGTCCAGCCGAGCCCGGCCAGCCGAGCACGCAGGCCGATCGCGTGCGCGTCGGCCGCATCGAGTTCCACCTGCACAAGAGCGGCGAGCGTCTCGGACTGCGGGTGCGCGACCCCGACTCGCCGATTCGGCTCGGCTTCGAAGGGCCGAAGTGGTATCCGGTGTCGGACCAGGCGCGGGTGATTGCGACGTTCAAGCCCTTCGAGGAGCCGAAGGTCGTGGACGTCCCCAACATCCTCGGCGACGACGAGCCGTACCAGTCGCCGGGGCAGCTCGAGTTCACCTGGGAGGGGCGCAAGCTGCGTGTGCTGGCGTTCACGGCCACGATGGGCCGGCTGCACGTCATCTACCGCGACGCGGGCCTCGGGCGCGAGACGTACGGCACCCGTTACATCTACGCCGATCCGACGGGTGACGGGCGCTACGTGCTCGACTTCAACAAGTCGTACAACCCGCCGTGCGCCTACAACCCGCACACCACCTGCCCGACGCCGCCGAAGCAGAACATCCTGAAGGTGGCGATCCGCGCGGGCGAGAAGCTCTACGACGGCGGAAGGTAGGGCCGGGTCTCCGACCCGGCCGTTCCCCACCAACGGACGGCTCGGAGAGCCGTCCCTACCGTCCCGATCCCGTCCCGAGCAGGTTCGTCAACGACCACAGCTCGCTCGAGCGATCGACGCCGGTGAAGGCGAGTCGCTTGCCATCCGGCGAAACACTCAGGGCGCCGAGACCGCCGCGGCGCTCGAGACCCACAGCCCGAGGCGGTCCGCCGTCTACCGGGATGGCCCACAGCTTGTTGAGCGTGCCGTTAGCCGGACTTCGGACCGATTCGTCGCTCCCGGTCACCAGCACGTGACGCCCATCCGGCGTGAACCCGCCGGTTCCCGGCTGCGGCATCGAGTACTTCCCGCGATACAGCACGCGAGCAGCGCCGCCACCGCTCGGCAGGAGGAACAGGTGCCGCTCGTCGTTGCCGACATTCTGGCTGAACGCGAGAGACTTGCCGTCGGGTGACACGGCCAGGCCGAAGAAGCCAACGGCTCCGAGCGATGGCGCGCGATACAGCTCGGTTTCGTCGCCGCTGACGCGATCACGGCGTACCAGGATCAGCGTGCCGCGATCGAGGGACGGCGTCGGGTCGCGGCGAGTGAAGTAGAACGTGCCGCCGTCCGGCGACACGCGCACCAGCGGCCACGCCTTGTGGAAATCGCCGTCCAATGCCACGCGCGGCTGTGTGGCGTCGAGCTCCAGTTGATGCACCGTGAACCGGCTGGTCGCGAAGTTCACGTCCGGCACCAGCAGGGACCGGCCGTCCGGCAGCCACGTCGGACCCCAGTTCGAGGCGTGTACGGTGTCGGTGAACGGCGCCGCCAGTTCCCGCTCGGCGCCAGTCTGAGTATTGCGGACAACCACGGTGCGCTTCCGGCGATCGGTGCCGCGCAAGTAGGCGATGTGGCCACCATCAGGTGACCACGACGGGCCCGAGTTGGCGCCGACGAAGCGTTCGCTGAGCCTGGCCGGCGACGTGAGCGGGGCGAGCGTCACCGGGTCGACATCGCAGACATAGACGTCGGACATCGCGGTCCAGACGCCGTACCACAGCGTGCCGTTGCGGCTGAAGGCGAGGTTCGTGAGGTCGCCAGTGTTTGCCCGTAGCACGCGCGGCTGTTCCGTCGCCATGCCGTTGGCGACGGTGACGGCCCACATCCCCATCGCACCGGAACGGTCACTGAGGAACACGATCGTCTGCCCATCGGGAGACCACGCCGGACGGCCGTACCGACCCGGTCCACCGATGAGCCGTGTGTCCTGGCCGGACTCGACTGCAAGCACATGAATGCCCCCGTCGTCGGCGGCCTGCTGGGACCCCAGTCCGAACACGACGTGGCGACCATCAGGAGAGAAGCCCCCGAGAGTGAGCCCACCGGCCGGCCGTGACCGCGTGACCTGGCCTGTCTCGACCGATACCAGCACCAGTTCCTCCGTCACCTGGGCACCGAATGTCGACAGCCCCATGGCGAGCGTGCGGCCATCCGGGGACCATCGCAGTGTGTAGGGATAGGTGTCCTGGCGCGTGAACACCTCACGCGAGCCAGAGCCGTCGCTGGCGACGGTCAAGACCTTCTGGCCCCACACGTAGGCGAGGCGTTTCCCGTCAGCCGACCACGCCGGCGACTCGGCGTAGCCATCCGCGATTTTCGTGGCGTTGGTGAGCCGCCTGACCTCGCCGGTGACCAGGTCGCGCACAGCCAGGTTCCCGGTCGGCGTCGAGGTCCAGTCGACGAACGCATAGAGGCGCCCGTCGCTGCTGATGCTGCCAAACGCATCGGCGTCTCGACCAGCCCAAACCTGCCGCGCCACGACCTGCTCGCCCGCGGCTGCCGCGGGTGCGGTCCCCAGTGCCGACAGGCGGCTGCGAGCCTGGGCCACGATCGTCGGCTGATCGGCAAACTCCTTCGCGATGCGCTCGTAGGCGCGCGTCGCCTCGCGACTGCCACGCTTCTCGTGCAGGCGCCCGATCTGCAGCAGTGCAGACGCGGCAAGCGCGCGGGGCGCCTTCGGGTTGTCGGCGACTTTGCGGTACGTCGCGATGGCGGCGTCGATGTTGCCTTCGACGTCCTCCTGGTGTTGCGCCGCGCCCATCAGCGCCTCGGGTGTCGTGGCCTGCCGCTGTCCGAGGACGGTGGCCGAACCGGCGAGGGCGAGCACCAGCAGGGCGGTCGGCAGCATCAACAGTCGTGTACGTGTCATGGTCCCTCCTGACCTGCAGACCACGGTAGCGATCGCGCGGACGCCGCGCGTCACGATCGCGTCAAGAGTGTTCGGACAATCACCCATCGAAGCGGTAGCCCACGCCGCGGACACCGACGATCAGGGTCGGCCGCGACGGCTCCTCCTCGATCTTCTGGCGCAGGTTGCTGACGTGCGTGTAGATGACGCGATCGGTCAGGAACACGCCCGGCCAGACCTCGTCGAGCAACCGGTCGATGCTGAGCGCCTCGCCCCGGTGCCTCACGAACGTCCGCACCAGCTTGAACTCGGTGGCCGTCAGGTCGATCCGCGTGCCGTTGCGCGACGCCTCGTGCCGAACGAAGTCGAGCGTGAGGTCGCCCGCGCGATAGACGTCGGGCAAGCCCGGCGCCACCGCAGTCGCGGCCGCCGTGCGGCGGAGCACCGACTGGACGCGAGCCAGGAGCTCGAGCGGCGAGAACGGCTTGGTGACGTAGTCGTCGGCGCCCAGTTGCAGCCCGCGCACCTTGTCCAGTTCCTGGCCGCGGGCCGTGAGCACGATGATCGGCGTCGACACGCCGGCAGCGCGCACGGAGCGGCAGATGCTGAAGCCGTCGCGTCCGGGCAGCATGACGTCGAGCAGGATCAGGTCGTGCCGTCGCTCGAGGGCGTGCCGTTCGGCAGTGACGCCATCGGTCACGACGTCCACGGTGTGGCCCTCGAGCGTGAGATCGTCCTGCAGGCCGAGGGCAATCGTCGGCTCGTCTTCGACGACAAGGATGCGTGCCACGTCAGGCTCCCTGGTCCGCGGGCGAGGCGGACAGATGAATGGAAAAGGTCGTGCCCTCGCCGAGCCGACTGTCGCAGTCGACCCGGCCGCCGTGCGCGCGCACGATGTGATCGACGAGACTCAGGCCGAGTCCCGTCCCCTTGACCTGCTCGTTGATCGGCCCGTCTCCGCGCCTGAATCGCTCGAAGGCCACGCGTCGATCGTCGTCGCTCATGCCGACGCCCTTGTCGCGCACGCGTATGGTGATCCCGCCGGCGCACGCGTCCGCCTCGCACCACACGGCATCGGCGCCAGGGGAGTACTTGACCGCGTTGTCGAGCAGGTTGTGGAGCGCCGTGCTGAGGGCCTCGCGGTCGCCCCTCAGCGGCGGCAGCGCGTCGGGGATGCGTGCCTCGATCGTCGTCTGCCTGTGCGAGGGGTTCGTCCGCGCCTCGTCGACGACGCTGCGCAGCCATGCGCTGGTGTCCAGAGGCTCGAAACGGTATTGGCGGCGTCCCGCGTCGATCTGCGCGAGGTCGAGCAGGTTCTCCACCAGACGCGACAGGCGATCGCTCTCGCGGGTGATGCGTTCGTAGTACTCCTGCCGGCGGCCCTCGTCGGGCACGCGGCCACGCAGGAGCATCTCGCCGAGCTGGCGGATGCCCGTCAGCGGCGACCGGAATTCGTGCGACACGGCCGAGACGAAGTCCGATTGCAGGCGGGCAACCTCCATCTCCCGGCGCACGACGCGGGTCGTGAGGTACGTGCCTGACGCCAGGAGCCCCACCAGGAGCAGGAGCATGACGAGGGTCAGCGTTCTCCGCCTGGTCACGTCTGCCATCAGCGACGCAGGGTCGAGGGGCATGACGCGCACACGCCACGACGTGCCTTGCAGTTCCGGCCGCCGAAGGGCCACCACGTCGCCCGCCGAATGCGCGGGCGCCGAGTCGAACCACGCCTCGCCGCCCGGCGCGTGGACGTCCACGCGATACCCATCGGCGACGACCGCACCGAATGCCTCCGGCCAGCGCGAGTTTGCGAGCCAGGATCGCGACAGCAGCAGGGCAGCTCCGGGAGCGGCCGGGTTGCGGACGATGACGATCGGGCCGGCCGTCTCCAGCTCCGCGTCGCCGGCCTGAGGGGGCAACGACGCCGCGGCCCGCGCGGATGCGGCGGCCTGCGCGAGCGCGAGCTTCCTCGCCTCGAGCGTGCGCGATGCCGATGCGGTCTCCGCCTCGGCCGCGGTCAGCATGCCCTGGACGCTCCCGCTGTAGAACAGGTACCTCGCCTGCGTGAGACGCCACCGCCCGTCGACGAGGTCGCGATACAGGTCGGGCGCCTGACAGTCACTGCGGCTGCTCGATCGCCCGGCGGTGACCAGCACACACAGTTCGTGTCGAGCCACCAGATCGACAGGGAGCACGCCCATCCGCTCTGTGGACGCCTTCAGGCTGCGATAGATGGCGATGGCCTCGGGCTCGCGCCCGGCCTTGCGTAGCGTCCGGGCGAGTCGCAGCAGCCCCGGTGCGCGCGCGTCGGCAGGGAGCGTGCCGATCGCCACCCTGTAGAGCGCAATGGCGCGCTCGTTGTCGCGGGCCCGGACTTCGGCGAGTTCCGCCGCAGCGAGCGCTGCCGACAGGGGCTCGGCCGTCGCGTGGAGATTCGGTTGGTCCAGCGCGTACGGCGCCTGATGCTCAGGCCAGAGGACCGGAATCGGGCCGAGGAAGACGACCGCGCCGGCCCCGGGTTCGGCGAGCGCACGACGCACCGATTCGTCGATGGACTCGAGCGGGGGAGGTGCGCCTCGGCCAGCCTGCACGAGCAGGGCCTGCCAGATCCGTATGTCCTGCTCGAAGGCGCGCAGCGCCAGGTCAGCCGCCCGGTCGACACGTTCACGGAGTTGCTGGACGGCAAAGCGGCGCTCCTGCATCCAGGCTCGCACGCCGACGACGGCGAGCAGGACGCCGGGCAGGACGATGGTGAGGGCGAACAGCACCTGCAGATCGCGGCCGCTCGGGCGACGACCGCGGCGCATGAGACCGTCGAACATGAGGTGTCGCGTAGCTATAGCACGCGGCACGCGCCCGGACGGTCAAGATTCGGTCAAGGGCTGCCATAATGCCGCCCGATGCGCGCCTATCGTGTCGAACGGCCCGGGCAGGCCGGCCTCGTCGATGAGCCCATTCCCGTCGCGGGGGAGGGCGAGGTACTCGTGCGCGTCGAGGCCGTCGGCATCTGCGGGTCGGACCTCGAACTGGTGAAGGGCACGCGCGACGCCGCCTTCACGCACTATCCGGTCGTGCCCGGTCACGAATGGGCCGGCGTTGTCGCCGAGACGTCCGGGGCATTCGCTCACCTGGCCGCCGGCACGCGTGTCGTCGTCGAGGGGCATCACTTCTGCGGCACCTGCGCGCCGTGCCGGCGCGGGCGCACCCACCTCTGTACGAACTACGACGAGTACGGCTTCACGCGCGACGGCGGCTACAGGGAGTACGTCGCGGCGCGCGCCGACCTGTGCCACCCGCTGTCCAACGTCGACACCGCGGTGGCGGCGCTGTCCGAGCCGACAGCGTGTGCGCTGCATGCCGTCGAGCGCAGCCACATCACGTCCACCGATACCGTCGCCGTCCTGGGGGCGGGGCCAATCGGGCTGCTCGTCGTCGCGTGTGCCGCGGCGTGCCGCCCGGCGCGGCTCCTTGTCGCCGACGTGCGCGACGAGACGCTGGCCGTCGCTCGCCTGCTGGGCGCCACGGACACGATCTGCGCCGACCCGGCGGCGCTGGCCGGCGCCGCTCGAGACGCGCTCGGCGGCGGGGCGGACGTGGTCATCGAGGCGGCAGGCCATCCGCTGGCCCAGGTTGCCGCTGCCGACCTGCTGGCTCGCGGTGGACGTCTGACCGTTCTCGGCATCGCGGGCCACGACAGGACGGCCCCCTTCAACTTCGATCCCCTGGTGTTTCGAGACGCGCACGTGGAGGCCGTGTTCGCGTACCCTTCGGATGTGTTCGGGCGCGCCGTGCAGCTGATCGACAGTCGCGTCATCGACCCGTCGCCGCTCATCACGCACCGTTTTCCCTTGTCGCAGGCACCAGCGGCACTCGCGCTGCTCCAATCGCGACGCGAGCCGGCCATCAAGGTGCTTCTCGATCCCCGGGCCTGACGCCATGACCCTGCCACCCTCACCCGCCGCGCGCCTGCTCGAGGCGCTGGGCCTGCCCACCGGCGACGCGCACGACCTGCCGTCGTCGCCCCATCGCTTTCCCGACGGCGCGCACTATCGCGTCGAGATCCCGAGCGTCGAGGGCCCGCGCGTGCTCGCCGCCGTGATTGCGGAGGCGAAGACGCGCGACGTGCCCGTTCACCGCGTCTCGCAGGGGTCGGGCATCATGCTGCTCACCGACGGCGAGATCGGCGAGATGTGCGACATGTGCCGGGACGAGCGGATGGAACTGTCGCTGTTCGTCGGCCCGCGTGCGGCGTGGGACACCGGCGCAGCGGTGGTCTCGCCAGCCGGCCGCACGCTGGGGGCGCAACTGCGCGGCCAGGACCAGGTGCGGTACGCGCTCGACGACGTCGTGCGAGCCGTCGAACTCGGCGTTCGCAGCGTGCTCATCGCCGACGTCGGGCTCTTGCGGATTCTCGATCTCGCGAAGCAGGCCGGACACCTGCCGAAGGAACTGATCATCAAGATCAGCGTGCAGCTCGCGGCGGCCAATCCGCTCGCCGTGGCCGTGCTGGCCGACGAGGGGGCGACGACGATCAACGTGCCCACCGATCTGTCGCTTGCGCAACTCGCCGCCATCCGGCAGCACTGCGACGTGCCGCTCGACGTGTACGTCGAGGTGCCGGACGGCTTCGGCGGCTTCGTCAGGCACTACGAGATCCCCGCGCTCATCCATGCCGTGGCCCCGGTGTACGTCAAGTTCGGCTTACGCAATGCGCCAGACATCTATCCGTCGGGGCTGCACCTCGAGAACGTGGCGGTGCTGATGGCGCGCGAGCGCGTCCGCCGCGCGGAACTCGGCCTGGCCCTCCTGCATCGCCACATCGACACGGTAGGGCCGGCTGTCCCAGCCGGCCATGACCGCGATGCGGTCCCACCCGGCGGTCAGGGCACAGCGGCGCGGTCGCTTGCCCCGAGCGAAGTCGAGGGGGAGACCGCGCCCTACCTCATGTCCACCGTGGGCGCGCCCGATGCCCCCGGTATTCCCGTAAAGGTCCGCTGACCCATGCGCGTCACACACATCGAGACGTTCCTCGTCGGCACGGAATGGCGCAACTTCACCATCTGCCGCGTGCACACCGACGCTGGTCTGACCGGTCTCGGTGAGTCGAGGATCCCGAACCACCCGCACGCCCTCGAGGCGTACGCCCGCGCGGCGTCGCGCCACATCGTCGGGCGGGATCCGTTCGACATCGAGTCGCTCGTGATGCGCATGCGCCGCGACGACTACTCGCGGCCCGGCGAGATCATGAGCTCCGGTATCGCCCTGTTCGAGATGGCGTGCTGGGACATCGTCGGCAAGGCGCTGGGGCAGCCGGTGTACAGGCTCCTCGGCGGGCAGGTCCGCGATCGCATCCGGGCCTACGCCAACGGGTGGTATCGGGTGGAGCGCACGCCCGACCAGTTCCATGCCGCCGCGAAGGCCGTGGTGGCGAAGGGATATACGGCGCTGAAGTTCGATCCGTTCGGGCCGGGCTATTACGAGATCGACGCGGCCGAGCGACGGCGCGTGGTGGCGCTCGTGGAGGCCGTGCGCGACGCCATCGGGCCCGACGTCGAGATCCTGCTCGAGATGCACGGCCGGTTCTCGCCAGTGCAGGCGGTGCAGATCGTGAAGCTGCTCGAGCCGTACGGCCTCGGCTGGATCGAGGAGCCGGTGCCCCCGGAGAACCTGGCCGCACTGCGCAGCGTCCGCGAGCAGGTGCCGGGCGTGACGATCGCGACGGGCGAGCGCATCCACGCGCGCCACGAGTTCCGCGAGCTCTTCGAGTTGCGTGCCGCCGACGTCGTGCAGTTCGACGTCACGCACATCGGCGGGCTGCTCGAGAGCAAGAAGCTGGCGGCGCAGGCCGACGTGCACTACGTGACCGTCGCGCCGCACAACGTGGGCGGCCAGATCTCCACGGCGGCGAACCTGCACCTGGCGGCCTGCACGACCAACTTCCGCGTGCAGGAGTACTTCAACGACTTCGCCGATCCCTGGGTGAAGGACACCGCGCCCGGATGCCCGCCCGTGGTGGACGGCTACTTCGCGCTGCCGACGGCGCCGGGACTCGGCGTCGAACTCGACGAGGCGGTCTGCGCCGCGCATCCGGTCGGCGCCACGCACTTCAACCTGTTTGCCGAGGGCTGGGAGAAGCGGGAGGGGACAGGGGGCCAGGCGTGAACTGGGCGGACTGGCCGCGGGGGATGCTCAGCGTCTGCCACTGTGCACCCGCGAGGTGCTTGGCCAGCCACACGATCTGTCCGACGTGCGCCGCCGTGTGCGTCAGCGAACGCAGCACCGCGGCGCGCACCGACATCGCCTGACCCCGAATCACCATCGGGCGCGACAGGTCTGCCGCCGTCAGGCCGGCCAGCGCGCCGTCTGCTGTCGCAAAGCCCGCCTCCCATCCCGCCATCAGAGACGCGCGCGAGTCCCCGGGCCGGATCTCGAACTCGCCATCGCGGTCGCGGTCGGGCTTTTCGCCGTCGGTGGTGAAGGGGTCGGTCCAGCGTGAACGCAGGTTCCCGCCCACGTGCTTGACGATCAGCGCGAGGCTGTTGGCCTCCGGACTCGGCACGGCGAAGAACGGCCCCTCGTCCACCTGCGCGAGTGCCCCCTCGGCCTGGCGCCGCAGCTTCGTGAACTCCTCGCGCGATTGCTCGACCCATCCCATCAGCTCGTCCATGGCCCGTTCCTCCCGCCTGTCTTTCCATCATTGCCTGCGACAGCCGCGCACGTTATGCTGGCACGTGTACTTTTGAAAACATTAGCGATGCTAATGTTCAATCTCATTCGGTGCCCGCCATGCAGAAGAACACACTCGTCGAGTACGGCGTCGAGATCGCGGCCGATGTCATGGTCGCGCCCCCCGACGCGGAACACCTCGAACTCGAGCCGGATCATCCGGGGATTGGCGACGCGGGATACGTCGCTCGCCGACACGCACTGTTCGACGAGTGCCGGCGCCACAGGCTGGAGGGCCTGGATCCGCCCCGCATCGAGTACACGGAGGCGGAAACGAGCATCTGGCGCGACGTCAGCCAGCAACTCCACCCCCTTCATCGGGCGCACGCGAGCCGCATCTACCTCGACGCGAAGCAGGCGCTCGGCATCAGTCACGAATCCATTCCTCAATTGCGCGACCTGAGCGCGACGGTCACCGCGGAGACCGGGATGCGCCTCGTGCCAGCCGAGGGGCCAATCCCGTATCGCACGTTCTACGGCTACATCGCCGACCGTGGATTCCCCGTGACCCAGTTCCTGCGGCACGGCTCGCATCCGGAGTTCACGCCGGAGCCTGACATGGTGCACGACTGCCTCGGGCACGTGCCGCCGCTGATGAACGAGGACTACGCGGCGCTCCTGACGCGCATCGGGCAAGCGGCGATGGCCGCGACGACCGGAGAGCAGGTCCTGGCCCTCAAGCGCATCAGCTGGTTCAGCATCGAATTCGGCCTCATCCAGGAAGAGGGCCAGACCAGGGTGTTTGGCGCGGGCATCCTGTCGTCGACGGGCGAGATCCCCTTCTCGCTGTCCGACGATGTGGAGCGTCGCCGGTGGAGGACCGAGGAGGTCATCACGACCGACTACGACCCGTCGCGGATGCAGTCGGTCCTGTTCGTGGTGCCGTCGTTTGCGTTCCTGCGGTTCGAGGTCGAGCAGTTCGTCGCCCGCCTCGGGCTGGACCTGCCGTCCTAGCGTCGATGGCGCGAATGCGGGCCCTCGCGGCTACAACCCGAACGCGCCGTAGATCATCCATGTGGACGCCTTGTCCTTGAAGGGCGCCACCAGGGTCTTGTTCGCGTCGGGGATACCGACGCCGGGAGTGTCGGTCTGCACGGGCGCCGATGACTCGCCCTTCGTGGCGCCCGCCGCCGTCGCGGCGGAGTTGACGATCTCCTTGAGCCCCTCGAGGTCGCCGCTCTGCATCTTGCCCACCATCTCGCGGAAGTCGACGCCGGTGACGGCAACGCCGGCCGCCTCGTAGAAGCGGGACTTCACCCAGCTGTACTCATCGAGCGAGAACGCCTGCGCGTTGAGGGCCTCGACCTGCGAGCGCTTGGCCTCCCCGATGATTCCGAACAGGTCCTGGTACACGCCAACGAGGTCGCCAAGCGCGACGTCCTTCTGGGCATCGAGGGTCTTGTACTTGGCCTGCAACTCGGTGGCCCGCGCGCCCATCCTGGCGTGCAGGGCTTCCTGGACCGCCGCGAATCGCCGCACCTGGACCTCGGTCAGCGTGTCGTCGGCAGGGGCTGTGAAGGCCCGGGTGTTGGTGACCTTCGCGTCGAGCTCGGCAAGTTCCCCGATCTGGCTCATCGACGCCACGAAGGCGCGCGCCGGCCTGTAGACGAAGTAGTAGAAGCCGACGCTTGCGGCCACGCCGAACAGCAGCAGAGCCAGTCCACACCCGATGACGAGTTTCTTCACGCGATGCTCTCCCTGTACGCTTGAGGCCATTGTGCCTCATCCATCCCTCTCAACGAGTGGCGGGGACGGGCTGAACACCGCCCATGGTCCTGTGTCGCGTCGGGGCCTGCTCGCCCTGCTGGGCATTGGTCCGCTCCTTGGCCAGATCCCGGCGCCCGCAGAGCATACGCCCGCGCCGGTGGAACTGTTCGACGGCAGGTCGCTCGGGAAGTGGAAGCCCGTGGCCTTCGGCGGGGAGGGAGAGGTCTCCATCGTCGATGGCGCCATCCGTCTCGAACGGGGCAACGACCTGACCGGGGTCGTCTGGACGGGGAAGGTGCCCGGCCCGCGCTTTCTGTTGCAGATGGAGGCCCGGCGTCTCGACGGTACCGATTTCTTCTGCGCGGTCACCGTGCCGGTCGCGGACCGCCACTGCACGTTCGTTGTCGGGGGGTGGGGAGGCACCGTCGTGGGCTTCTCGAGCCTGGACGGCCTGGACGCATCCGAGAACGAGACGAGCCGTCCGGTGCCGCTCGAGGATGGCCGCTGGTATCGCGTGGGCGTCGACGTCGCGCCTGGGCGCCTGCAGGGGCTGATCGACGGCGTCGTCGTGGCCGACGCCGCGCTGGCGGGCCGCGAAGTGGACGTCCGCATCGAGATGCTGCCGTGCCGTCCGATGGGCATCGCGAGCTGGCGCACCACGAGCGACATCCGCGCCATCACCCTCCTGGAGCGTTCATGAACCCCTGGTCGCGTCGGCGATGGCTGCAATCTGGTCCAGTGGCGCTGGCGCTCGGATGGGCGAGATCGTCCGAGGCGCAGCCGTCGTCTGTCGTCCGCCCACCGTTGCCATTTCGGCTCGTCGGGGCGCCTGTCGTGCAGGGGGTGTCGGCCACCGCCGCGTCCGTCGCGTGGGGCGTCAACGACACGAGCACGGGGTGGGTCGAGTACGGCGAGACCGAAGCGCTGGGCCGGCTCGCCGCACCAGACGGCCACGGGTTGCGTCCGCTGGATGCCGTGGTCCATCGCGTACGCCTGGAGGGGCTCACGCCGGGTACGCGGTACTTCTACCGGACGGTCAGCGTGCCCATCGCCTTCCTGGGCGCGTACGACATTCGCCGCGGTCGGCCGTTCGAGAGCAGCGTCTCCAGCTTCACGACGCCGGACGATGGCGCGGGCGGCCGCGTCGAGTTCGCCGTGATCAACGACACGCACGAGCAACGGGAGACGCTGCAGGGCCTGTTCACGCAACTCGCGGCCAGACAGGGTGACCTGCTGTTCTGGAACGGCGACATGTTCAACGACATCGCCAGCGAGCAGCAGATGGCGGAGCAGTTGCTGACCCCGGCCGGCATGGCGTACGCGTCACGTCGGGCCGTGTGGTTCGCCCGCGGCAACCACGATGTCCGTGGTCCGGAGGCACGCGCGCTCGGTCGATTCCTGGACGCGCCGGGAGGGCAGTTCTACTACTCGATCCGGCAGGGCCCTGTTGCGTTCATCGTGCTCGACACGGGAGAGGACAAGGCCGACGACGCGCCCGTCTACGCGGGCCTCGGCTCGTTCGACGCCTACAGGTCGCAGCAGGCCGACTGGTTGGCGAGGGAACTGCGTCGGGATCACGTGCGTTCGGCGCCCTTCCGCGTCGTGATCGCCCACATCCCGCTGTATACGACGCGCGACACGCAGCCGCACGGCGGCGCCGACGCCCGAGCCAAGTGGCATGCCCACCTCGCCCAGGGCGGGGTGGACCTGCTGATCACCGGGCACACCCACAGGCACGCCTGGATGGCCCCAGATGGCACCCGGCCGTTCGGCCAGTTGACGGGCGGGGGGCCCCGGCCTCAGGAAGCCACGCTCATCCGCGCCGAGGCCGACACGCGTCGTCTCGTCGCGCGGATGTTCACGCTGGATGGCACGCTCATCAGCGAGCACGTCGTCGCGGCGAGGTAGCACCGCTCTCGAAATGAAGGAGATAGGGCCGGTTCTCACGGGGCCGCAATCCACGGCGCGGTCGGAGACCGCGCCCTACCCCTGCGATCACCCGCCGCGGGTGTGCATCTCCAGGTGCGGCGTGCGGCGCAGGTCGTCGACGCCGATGAAGGCGGAGCGATCGGGCGCCGCAAGCCGCGCTTCCGCGCCGCGGTCGCCCCGCTGTTCCCAGATCCGGGTGATGAGGGCCGCCAGGTCCGCGTCGCTCGCGCCCTCGCGCAGCGGTATGCGGATGTCGGTGCCGCGCGTGGCGTACAGGCAGGTGAACAGGTGCCCGTCGGCGGTGAGGCGGATGCGATCGCACGTGCCGCAGAACGGGGTGGTCGTGGATGCGATGATGCCGAACACCTGCCCGGACGGGAGCCGATAACGCGAGGCCGGCGCTGGTCCGTCGGCGGGAAGGGCGTCCACGGCGCCGAAGGCTGTTTCCACCCGGCGGAGGATCGTCTCGCGGGTCACCACCTGCGCGGCCGCCCACTGCGTGGCGCCGGGCACGTCCATGTACTCGATGAAGCGGATCTCGGCCTGGCGTTCGCCCGCGAACGCCAGGAGCGCTTCCAGTTCGTCGTCGTTGACGCCACCCATCAGCACCGTGTCGATCTTGAGGGTGCCGAAGGCGGCGGCCGCGGCGTCGATGCCGGCGAGCACCTCGGACAGGTGATCGCGACGGGCCAGCGCTTCGAAGCGATCCCGCTTCAGCGTGTCGAGGCTGACCGTGATGCGGCGGAGTCCGGCTTCGCGCAGCCGCGCCGCCTGCGGCGCCAGCAGGACGCCGTTTGTCGTCATCGCGATGTCGTCGAGGCTGCCAAGGGCGGCAAGCTGCGCGGTCAGGTCCACCACCTGCGATCGCAGCAGCGGCTCTCCGCCGGTCAGGCGGACGTGCCGCACGCCCAGGCTGGTGAAGATACCCGTCACCCGGGTCAGTTCGGCGAAGGTCAGCAGCGTGGACTTGGGCAGCCACACGTAGTCCTGCTCGGGCATGCAGTAGGCACACCGGAGGTTGCAGCGGTCGGTGACGGAGATGCGGAGGTGGCCGAGCGGGCGCTGCCACCGATCGAGGAGCACGGGGAGATGTTACAGAATTTCAGAATGTCAGCAGGCCATGGGGCACCGTCAGCCGGTCGAAGCGCAATCGAGTGGTCCCGGAGATTCCGAGTTCCCGACTTCTGCAATTCCTGAAGTCTGGAAAAATGCCCCCGACCCGGTGCCCACGGGTCGGAGGCGTCAAGCTTCGGCGTGCGACGCCGGAAGCGGAAGGGTGCCGGTCGAAGGACCCGTAGGTCAGGCCACCTGCTCGAGCACCGTCGGACTGGTCGGGGCGTCGAAGCAGGCCGCCACCTCGCCATGCTGGCTGAGGTCGAGGCCGTCGATCTCCTTGTCCGGCGAGACGCGCATCGGCCACAGGGTGTCGACGATGCGGTAGAGGAGCCAGGAACCCACGAAGGCGAAGGCGCTGACGACAACGAGGGCGAACATGTGCACGCCGAACGTCTGCCACTGGCCCGAGATGAGGCCGACGTCCTTGGCGAAGATGCCCGTGCAGATCATCCCGACCATGCCCCCGACGCCGTGGCACGGGAAGACGTCGAGCGTGTCGTCCAGCGTGCTCTTCGACTTCCAGTACACGGCCAGGTTGCTGACGACGCTGGCGAGCAGGCCGATGGCGATGCTGTGCCGGACGGAGACGAAGCCCGCCGCCGGCGTGATGGCGACCAGTCCGACAACGGCGCCGATGCAGGCGCCCATGGCCGACGGCTTCCGGCCACGCACCATGTCGAAGAAGACCCAGCCCAGCATGGCGGCCGCCGAGGCCGTGTTGGTCGTGGCGAAGGCCAGCACGGCGGTGTCGTTGGCGGCCAGTGCCGAGCCGGCGTTGAAGCCGAACCACCCGAACCAGAGCATGCCGGTCCCGAGCAGGACGTACGGGATGTTCGCCGGCTCGTGTGGCTCGTTGGCCATATGGCTCTGGCGACGGCCGAGCACCAGGGCGCCCGCAAGGGCGGCGAGACCTGCCGACATGTGCACGACCGTACCGCCGGCGAAGTCCAGCACGCCCATCTGCCGCAGCAAGCCCTGTGGGTGCCACGTCATGTGCGCCAGGGGCGAGTAGATGACGATGCTGAACAGGATCATGAACAGCAGGTAGCTGGAGAACCGTACGCGCTCGGCGAACGCGCCCGTGATGAGCGCCGGCGTGATGATCGCGAACTTCAACTGGAAGAGCGCGAACAGGAGCAGCGGCACGGTGGAGAGATCGGGATGGGTCGCGCCCCCGACGCCATCGAGCATGAAGAACGTGAGCGGGTTGCCCACCACCCCCCCGAGGCTGTCGCCGAAGGCCAGGCTGAAGCCGACCACGACCCAGAGAAGGCTGATGACGCCGAGCGCCACGAAGCTCTGCAGCATCGTGGACACGACGTTCTTGAAGCGAACCATGCCGCCGTAGAAGAACGACAGGCCCGGTGTCATGAGGAGGACGAGTCCCGTGGCCGTGAGCATCCAGGCGACGTCGCCAGCCACCAGCGGCCCCCCGGTGGGGATGGCGGGCGCGGTGCGGGGCACGAGGGCCGTCAGGGCAATGGCAGCGAGGACGAGAAAGGGCAGGGTACGGACTGTCACGACAACCTCCGGGGACGCATCCTGTTGCTGGTGCGGCCGACGAAGAGCGTACGGCCTGAAACTCGCTCAGTCAATGTTCGTCGTTACGCTTTGTGAAAAATAGTGCCTCTATGAATTCAGTGCTGCAGTCTTCGTGCGTGTCTCGCAGCTGGAGACACTCGATCCGGCCACTGTCTGAGGCGCCGGCAACACGCGTCGCCTCGCCGACACCGCGGCACCGGGTCAGCTGCGCTATCGTCGACAGCGGCCATGGGAACGGAGGGGCGGGCGCGTTTCGGCGTCGGGACGGCGGACGAGGCCTGGCACGTCGATCTCCGGCAACCGTGGCAGGTCCGCCGGGCCAACCTCGTGTCCCAGGTGTCAGAGTCGTCCGATGGGCCGAGGCGCAGGCCCTGTCCCGACGATGGGCCGTGCTGCTCCTCGCGTACGAGGCCGCACCGGCCTTCGACTCGGCGTTGGTCACGCGGCGGCCGTCCGGGCCGGTCCCGCTCGCCTGGGCGGCCGCCTATGACCTCGCACAGGCTACCGAGGGGCCCGTCGATTCCCTGTCGCCCGAGCCACCCCTGGTGCCAGCCTGGACACCGGCCATCGATGAGGCGCGGTTCTCGACCGACATCGCCCGGGTGCTTCGACACATCGCCGCGGGTGACACGTACCAGGTCAACTACACGTTCCCCCTGCGCACCGATTTCGGCGTCGACCCGTGGCAGTGGTTCCTCGCGTGCGCGCGCCAGGCCGACGTGCCGTACGCCAGCTATGTGGATGTCGGCGACGGCGTGGTCATGAGCGTCTCGCCGGAGTTGTTCCTCGAGCGTCGAGGCCGCCGGGTCAGGACCAGGCCCATGAAGGGCACGAGCCGCCGCGGGCGGTGGCTGGCCGAGGACGTCCGGATGGCCGACGCGCTGGTCCACAGCGGCAAGGCCCGCGCGGAGAACGTCATGATCGTCGACCTGCTGCGCAACGACCTCGGCCGCGTGGCGGCGACCGGATCGGTGCGGGTGCGCGACCTGTGCGCCCTCGAGCGCTATCCGACGGTGTGGCAACTGACGTCGACGGTCGAGGCCACCGTGCGGCCCGGCATCGATCTGTTCGCGCTCCTGCAGGCCACGTTTCCGTGTGGCTCGGTCACGGGCGCGCCGAAGGTCAGGACGATGGAGATCATCGCGGCAACAGAGCAGGCGCCGCGAGGGATCTACACGGGCGCCATCTGCCTGCTGCGCCCGGGCGGCGACCTCGTGGCCAGCGTGCCGATACGGACGGCGACGCTCGACAGGCGATCGGGGCACGCGGTATTCCCCGTGGGCGCGGGCATCACGGCCGATTCAGACGCGGCCGAGGAGTGGGCCGAGTGCCTCGCGAAGGCCCGCGTCGTGCGGCCGCCGGCCATCCCCGACGATGCGTCGCTCTTCGAGACGCTGCGACTGGCGCAGGGCGACCTGGTGCGACGTGATGCACACGTGCGCCGGCTGTGCGACTCGGCCACGCTGTTCGGGTGGCGGGCCGACCCGGCACGTGTGCAGGACGCGCTGGCGGCACTCGCCGCCGGCCACCCGGAGGGCGTCTGGCGCGCGCGCGTGTTCCTCGATCGCGATGGGACCGTGCGCGCCGAGGCCGTGCCCTTCACACCCGATGAGCGCCCCTGGCGTGTCGCCCTGGCGTCTGACCCGGTTGACACTCGCAGCCCGCTGCTGTTCAACAAGACCACACGCCGTGAGCCCTACGACGCGGCGCGTCGGGCGCGACCGGACCTCGACGATGTCATCCTGTGGAATGCGCGTGGGCAGGTCACCGAGGGCACGTTCGGGAATGTCGTCGTGGAACTCGAAGGCGCCCTGATGACGCCGCCCGTTGCCTGTGGTCTGCTGCCAGGTGTATTTCGTCAGGAATTGCTGACGCGTGGCGACATCGTGGAAGGGATCGTGCGCGTGGAGGATCTCGGTCGCTGCTCGCGGCTGTGGCTCGTCAACAGCCTCCGCGAGTGGATCGCCGTCGAACTCGAGCCGGCGTGAGCCCGCGAGTGGGCAAGACGTTCGGGCCGAGGGCCCTCACCGAACTGTCCGAGGATCGGTCACCGTGAAGAGCCCGCTACCACCCCGCGACCGTGCGACCGCCAGGCGCTGGCTGGCCCTGCTGGCGTGCGGAGCGGCGCTGCTGGCCGGCTGCGCGTCCAGGCCCGTCCGACTCGGCACATCGGACCGATGGCCGTCGCTGCTGGCCTCGGCCGACGAGGAGGCGAGCGCAGGATGTTACCTGTGCCTGTCTCGCGCTCTGGCGACCTACGAGGCTGGCCTCGCGCGCGGGAAGGACGAGGCCGGGAAACGCGCGTACCGGACCGCCGTCCACCTCGCCGTGCGTGAGCGCCTGCTGGGTCTGTACCCGGGCGACTACCAGACGGCGCCCGCACGTCTGGCGGCCCACGGCCACCCCGACGACGTCGTGACGGCCGAGGACGCGCTGCCGGCGATTGCCTGGCGCCGCGGCACGCTGGGCGTCGGGGTGAGCCTGCCGTCGCCTGCCGCCGATCTCGCCCGCTGGCGGGCACGACGCGTCGCCCTCGAGGCCGTCGCCGACCGCGATGCGTGGGCGGCAACGCTGCTCCTGGCGATGGTGGCCACCAATCCGAGCGTGGCCGTGGCTGAAGGGCAGCCTCCGACGCGCGGGCCGTGGCCGTGGCTCGATCGCGACACGTGGTGGGGGCGTCACCCGGATGACCCGTCGTTGTCCTTCACGCGACTGACGTTGCTGCAGGGCTCGATGGACGATCTCGTGGCGTTCAGGGCTGCGCGACAGTCGTTCGAGGAGGTCGACGCGCTCATCGGGGAAGCGGAGTTGACCCGAGGGCGGCTCGTGTCGGCCGACGAGGCGCTCGGCAGGGCGCTCGTCCCGTTTCCGTCGCTCGTGCCAGCCCTCGCGCTACGCGGGGACCTCCGTCAGCGGATGGAGGACTACCCCACGGCGCTGACGATGTACGACGCGCTCCTCGCTCGACTGCCCGAGCACCGCGAAGCCCTGCTCGGGCGATTGAAGAGCCTCGGATTCGTGAGCCGTCACCAGGATGCCATCGCGGCCGCGGATCGGATGATCGCGCTCGGCACGTGGTACATCGGCGAAGCGCAGTACTGGAAGGCCTGGAACGAGTTCTCGCTCGGGCAGATCGATGCGGCCCGACGCTCGGTCGATGCGGCGCGGCCGCTGATGGTCAACGCCGACGTTTCGTACCTCGGTGGCGTCATCGCCTTCCGGCAGCAACGAGGCGACGATGCGCTGCGCGACTTCGACACGGCCATCGACCTCGAGGGCCGCCACTGCGAGGCGCATTTCGATCGTGCGGCGCTCCGTCTGACCCGCAAGGAGTGGCCAGCGGCCGCATCGGGCTTCGACGAGGCCTTCGAGTGCCTCGACGGCCGTCTGCCCGTACTCGAGCAGCGCATCGTCGACGCGCGCGAGGCGCGGCTCGACGATGACGCGCGGGCTGCCCTCGTGAGCCGACGCGAGCAGGCAATTCGCGAGCATCGCCACCAGATGGCGTGGGCGCGCTGCAACGGCGGCGTGGCGTACGCCAACGCGGGCCAGGCGTCCAGGGCGCGCGCCATGGCCGACGAGGCGATCGCCATCGGTGGCCCGGCGTCGGAGGCCGCCCGACGGCTTCTCGATCAACTCCCGATGTGAACGCGAAGCTGCGCCGGTAGGGCCCGGGTGTCCGACCGGGCCGTGATGGCCGGGTGTCGCCGCGCCGCCGGCTACGGCTGGGACGGCGAGGGCGTCGTGACGGGCTTGTCCGGGGCGGCCGTGAAGTCCGGGGCCGCGTCGCCGAAGATGTGGTGATTGAACCACCGCAGGTTGTGCTGCATCACGGCGCGCATGGACTTCGGCTTGGTCAGTCCGTGGCCGAACCCCTTGTAGACGATCATCTCGACGGGCACGCCGCGATCCTCGAGGCCCTGGCGCAGCTCGTACGCGTTGGCGATCGGCACCCGCCGGTCGAACTCTCCGTGCTGAATCAGCGTCGGCGTCTTCGCCTCCATGACGTAGGTCATCGGCGACGTCTTCCTGTAGATCTCCGGGTCGGCGGCGGGATCGGCGTCGAGGTACTGGATGGTGAACGGCGTGATGTCGGTGTTGTAGTAGTACGTCGCCCAGTTCGAGATGCCGGCGCCGACCGAGATGGCCTTGAAGCGCGTCGTCGACGTCGTCAGGAACGCCGAGATGTAGCCGCCCTGGCTCCATCCCATGCAGCCGACGCGGTTCGGATCCACCTGTCCCTTCGCGATGAGGCTGTCGACGCCGGACAGCACGTCCCAGGCGTCGCCGACGCCGAGATTGCGCACGTTCAGTTGCCGGAACCGCTGACCGTAGCCGGCGCTGCCCCGATAGTTCACCTTGAGCACGAGCGCGCCGCGGGCCGTCCCAGAGTCCGAGTCGGGTAGTAGCGGCCATCGATGGCCTCGGGCCGGTCGACGCCGGTGGGCCCGCCATGGATGACGCAGAGCAACGGGTACTTCCTGGACGGATCGAAGTCGGCCGGCTTGGCGAGCACACCCTCGATCGTCGCGCCGTCCCGGCTCTTCCAGCTGATCACCTCGCGAGTGGCGAGGGTCCAGTTGGCCAGCCGGGATGATCGCGACGTGAGCACCCTCGGCGCAAACGTCGCCACGTCGGTGACGTGGATCTCCGGCAGCGTCGTCGCGGACGAGGCGATGAAGGCGAGCGTACGACCGTCGGCGCGAACGAGCCCGCCTGCAGGATGAGGTCGTCCGGCGCCGAGACGCGCGTGACGGCGCCCGAGGCTGGATCGACGCGGAACAGGTGTGCCGCCGTCTTCTGCAGGGCGCCGACGTACAGCCCCGTCGGGCGTCCAGGCCACGAGTTGCGCATCTTCGTCGAAGGCGTCGGTCAGCGACCGGGGCGAGCCACCGCCGGCCGGCACCACCGCGACGCGGCCGTTGGCGTGGTAGAAGCGCGGCTCGCGCATGGCCGACTGGAATGCGACGAACATGCCGTCCGGGGACCAGCGGGGTCCGCCGTCGGGTCCCGGCTGCGCCACGAGCGGCCGCACCGTGTCGGTCGCCAGGTCGAGGAGGTGGATGTCCGAGGACGCGCCGTCCACGAGGTCGGGCGTGCGGGTCGCGGCAAAGGCGATCCGCGTGGCGTCGGGCGACACGTCGAAGGCCTGGACATGGCGGTCGGTGCCGCGCGTCCGCTGCCGTCCCTTCGCGGGCGCGCGCCGGGCCTCCTCGACGGACAGCGTCCACAACTGCGTGTACTTGTAGTCTCGGCGCACCACGGCAAAGTCGCCGTAGGCCTCCTTCCGGGCCTTCTCCCGTGCGTCGTCGCCTTCCGGCGCGGCGAACACGATCGTGTGGCCGTCCGCGATCCACTCGTGGTTGCCGATGGAAGCGGTGTGGGCCGACAGCACCATCGCCTCCCCCCCGTCCGGCCGGATGGCGTGCACCTGGGACTTGCCGTCCACGTCGCGGAGGAAGGTGATCCAGCGACTGTCGGGTGACCATTCGATGTCACCGACCGACGTCTTCCCGCGCGTCAACTGGACGACAGCACCGCTGCGGGTGTCGACCGCCATGACCTGGGTGACGAACGCGTCCTGGTCCCAGTCGGTGAACGACTCCGTGTAGGCAACCCAGCGACCGTCGGGTGACAGCGCCGGCGAGGCGAGCGAACCGATCTCGACGAGTTCGTCCACGGTCGGGACGCGCGGCGCGGCGGGCGCCTGTGCGGCGACGGCTGCCGGCAGCAGCGCGGCGAGGGCGAGGGCCGCGGCAATGGAGGCCGCCCGGCGCGGGCTCCCTGTCGCGGCCGGACGGGTCCGGCCGCCGCGGCGAGCGCGGAGCGTCGTGAGGGAGGGGGCGGAAGCGACGACACGGTCGGTGGGCATGGGCATCTCCAGGAGGAGACGCATTGTACCCATCGACCGTTCTGCGCGGGCCGCGTTGGGACAACGGGCCCTACCGTCGCGGGCCGCGTTGGGACAACGGGCCCTACCGTCGCGGGCCGCGTTGGGACAACGGGCCCTACCGTCGCGGGCCGCGTTGGGGACAACGGGCCCTACCGTCGCGGGCCGCGTTGGGGACAACGGGCCCTCTCGTCAGCCCTGAACGGGCGCGTTCTGTTCCTCGGGCTTGTGCGTGACGGGGTTGAGGAACGGCATCATCGCGCGCAGCTTCGCGCCGACCTTCTCGAGGGTCTGTGTCTGCTCCTCGGCCCGCACCTTGTTGAACCAGGGCCGGCCCTGCTCGTTCTCCTCGATCCACTTCCGGGCGTACGTGCCGTCCTGGATCTCGGCGAGCATCTGCTTCATGGCTCGGCGCGCGTCTCGTCGGTGACGATCCGCGGGCCCGCCGTGTAGTCGCCGTGCTCGGCCGTGTCGCTGACCGAGTAGCGCATGTAGTTCAGGCCGCCCCGGTACATCAGGTCGACGATGAGCTTCAGCTCGTGCAGGCACTCGAAGTAGGCGATCTCCGGCTGGTAGCCGGCCTCGACCAGCGTCTCGAACCCGGCCTTGACCAGCGCGCTCATGCCGCCGCAGAGCACGGCCTGCTCGCCGAACAGGTCCGTCTCGGTCTCTTCGGTGAAGGTCGTCTCGATGACGCCGGCGCGGGTCACGCCGATGCCCTTGGCGTACGACAGCGTCAGCGCGCGCGCCTGCCCCGTCGCGTCCTGGTGGACGGCGACGAGCGCCGGCGTGCCGCCGCCCTCCTCGAACACTTCGCGGACGCGGTGGCCGGGCGACTTCGGCGCCACCATCGTGACGTCGACGTCGGCGGGCGGGGCGATCGTCGCCGAAGCGGATGTTGAAGCCGTGGGCGAACATCAGCATCTTGCCCGCGCGTCAGGTTGCGGAGCGATGTCCTTCGCGTAGAGCGCCGGCTGCACGGTGTCGGGCGCGAGCATCATGATGACGTCGGCCTCTGCGAGCCGCGTCGGCGACGCTCACGACGCGCAGGCCGGCGGCCTGCGCCTTGGCCGCCGACGTGCTGCCGGCGCGCAGCCCGACGCGCACGTCCACGCCGCTGTCCTTGAGGTTCAGCGCGTGGGCGTGCCCCTGCGAGCCGTAGCCGATGATCGGCGACCTTCTTGCCCTGGATGAGGGCGAGGTCGGCGTCCTTGTCGTAGATAGATCTGTGCGCCATGTCTGTGTGGAATGGAAGGAACGGCCTACGGCTTGTGGCCGGCGGCCTGCGTGAGGTAGGGCCGGCTGTCCCAGCCGGCCGTCGGGGCGTCATCTGACCGTCGACCTGAAGGTCGACGGCTACGGGTCGTTCGCGGACCTCTTGCACGGAGTGCGATCTACACGGAGTGCGAAATGAGGTCCTCGTCCGCCTGTTCGGCGGGGAGTCCTGGTCGGCGGCCGGCGGCTCGCTGGCCGTGCCGGTGCCGCGCAGCATCGCGAGGCGGCCGGTGCGCGCCAGTTCGAGATGCCGTACGGTTCGAGCACCTCGAGCAGGCCGTCGATCTTGTCCTCGGTGCCCGTGATCTCGATGACCAGCGACTCGGGCGAGACGTCGACGACGCGCGCGCGGAAGACCTCGGCGAGCTGCATGATCTGCGCGCGCGTCTCCGGCCGTCGTCGTCGACCTTGATCATCGCCAGCTCGCGGAAGACCGACGGCTGCGCGCGTGACGTTGTCGACGCGCAGCACGTTCGACGAGCTTGTAGAGGTTCGCCTCGATGCGGCGCGGCGCCGCACTCGTCGGCGTCGACGACGATCGTCATGCGCGAGACGCCGGCGGTCTCGGTGTGGCCGACCGTCAGCGACTCGATGTTGAAGCGCGCGGCGCCGGAACAGCGACGCGACGCGGGTCAGCACGCCGGGCTTGTCCTCGACGTAGCACCGACGAAGGTGATTCATGCGTCCGCTCCCGTCTCGACGATGGCGCTCGGGCCGCCGGATCATGTTGTGCAGGTCGGCGCCGGCCGGCACCATCGGGTAGACCGAGTCCTCCTGCTCGACCCGGAAGTCGATGAGCGACCGTGCCCTGGTGCTGCCGCGCGGTCTGCGAACGGCCGGCACGACGTCGGCTCGCGTGCGTCGACGCGCATGGCCGTGAGGCCGTAGGCCTCGGCCAGCTTCACGAAGTCCGGGCTGACGCAGCGGCGTGGCGGCGTAGCGGCGCTCGTAGAAGAACTCCTGCCACTGGCGGACCATGCCGAGGTAGCCGTTGTTGATGATGGCGATGTTGATGTTGATGCCCTCCTGGGCGATCGTCGCCAGCTCGCACATCGTCATCTGGAAGCCGCCGTCGCCGACGACCACCCACACCTCGGCGTCGGGCCGCGCGACCTTGGCGCCGATCGCCGCCGGCAGCGCGAAGCCCATCGTGCCCAGGCCGCCCGAGGTGATGAGCGAGCGCGGCTGCTCGTGGTGGTAGTACTGCGCCTCCCACATCTGGTGCTGGCCGACGTCGGTGACGACGATCGCCTTGCCGTCCGGTCTCGCGCCAGAGGTCGTGGATGACGTGCGCGGCGTACAGGTGGCCGTTGTCGGGCAGGTTCTGGATGTCGCGGACGGCCGAGTCGCCCTTGAGCGTCGTCGATGTGCGCGAGCCACGTCGCTGCGGTCGCTGCGGCTCGACGCTGCGGCAGCAGCGCCTCGCAGCGATCTCGCGCAGGTCGCCGACGAGGCCGACGTCGACCGTGACGTTCTTGTTGATCTCGGCCGGGTCGATGTCGACGTGGATCTTCTTGGCGTTCGGCGCGTAGGTCTTGACGTTGCCCGTGACGCGGTCGTCGAAGCGCATGCCGAGGGCGAGCAGCAGGTCGGCTTCCTGGATCGCCGTGTTGACCCAGGCCTCGCCGTGCATGCCCATCATGCCCGAGGTTGAGCGGATGGCGACGCCGGGAACGCCGCCGATGCCGAGCAGCGTCATCGCGACCGGGATGTCGGTCCGCTCGGCGAACGCCAGCACCGCGTCGCGTGCGCCGGACAGCATGATGCCGTGGCCGGCCAGGATGACCGGGCGCTTGGCCGCGTGGATCAGCTCGAGCGCCTGCTCGACCTCGCGTCGAGCGCGGCGTGCGCAGATCGGGCGGTAGCCCGGGCAGCTGCGGCGCCTCGGGCCACGTCGAACTCGCACGACGACTGCTGCGCGTCCTTGGTGATGTCGATCAGCACCGGGCCCGGGCGGCCGGACCGCGCGATGTAGAACGCCTCGCGCACCGTGCCGGGCGACCTCCTCGGCGCGCGTCACCAGGTAGTTGTGCTTGGTGATCGGCAGCGTGATGCCGGTGATGTCGGTCTCCTGGAACGCGTCGGAGCCGATCAGCTTGCTGCCGACCTGGCCGGTGATGCAGACGATGGGCGACGAGTCCATCATCGCGGTGGCGATGCCGGTGACCATGTTGGTCGCGCCGGGCCCGCGACGTGGCGATGGCCACGCCGACCTTGCCGGTGGCGCGCGCGTAGCCGTCGGCCATGTGCGTGGCGCCCTGCTCGTGGCGCACCAGCACGTGGCGGATCGGGTAGTCGAGCATCGCGTCGTAGGCCGGCAGGATGGCGCCGCCGGGGTAGCCGAACACGCAGGTGACGCCTTCGCGCACGAGGCACTCCCACAGAATCTGGGCACCGGTCTTCTTCATGGGTATCTCTCATGGCGCGCTCGTGGAACGCGCCCGTCTTCGTGTTCTCGTCCAGACAGCCTGCGGGCTGATGCCCGCAGCCTACGTTCGGGTGTGCTCGCGCGTCGGAATCGTGTTGGCCAGCGTGGCGGCCGGTCGCGTGACGGCGCCCTCCGAGGCCGAGGACACGAGGCTGGCGTACTTGGCCATGACGCCCGTGCGTGTACCGCGGCGCCGGAGCGGTCGTACGACGCGAGTCGGCGCGCGATCTCGTCGTCGCTCACCGCCATGTCGAGACGGCGCTGGCTTCAGTCGAAGGTGATCACGTCGCCGTCGCGCACGGCGGCGATCGGTCCGCCGGCCACGGCTTCCGGTGCGACGTGGCCCGCCATCAGGCCGCGGGTCGCGCCCGAGAAGCGGCCGTCGGTGAGCAGCGCGACCGACTCGCCAAGTCCAGCGCCCATGATCGCGGCCGTGACGGCCAGCATCTCGCGCATGCCGGGGCCGCCCTTGGGGCCCTCGTAGCGGATGACGACGACGTCGCCCGCGCTGGATGGCGCCGGCCTGAACGGCGGCAAAGGCGTCCTCCTCGCGCTCGAACACCCGGCCGGCCCGCTGGTGCCCCGCCGTCGACGCACCGGCGACCTTCACGACGCAGCCGTCGGGCGCGAGGTTGCCGTGCAGGATCGAGCAGGCCGCCGGTCGGCTTGATGCGGGTCGTCGAACGGCCGCACCACGTCCTGGCCGGGCGTCTCGACGACCGCCGCGGCCTCCTCGCCGAGGGTCCGCCCCGTGACGGTCGTCGCGCTGCCGTCGATCAGTCCCGCCTGCGACCAGCCGCTGGCACGACCACCCCGGTGCCGCCCGCGCGGTGCAGGTCGGTGGCGACGTAGCGGCCGCCGGGCTTGAGGTCGGCCAGCAGCGGCGTGCGGTCGTTGATCGCGTTGAAGTCGTCGATCCCGAGCGGCACACCGGCCTCGCGCGGCAATGGCGAGCAGGTGCAGCACGGCGTTGGTCGACCCGCCGGTGGCGACCACGCCCGCGATGGCGTTCTCGAGCGCCGGCCGCGTGATGAGGTCGCGCGGACGGACACCGCGGTGGAGCAGGTCCATCGCCAGCCGGCCGGCCTGCTCGGCGGCTGCCTCCTTGGCCGGGTCCGTGGCGGGGATGCTCACGCTGCCCATCGCGGCGATGCCGAGGAACTCGCACACCATCGCCATCGTGTTGGCCGTGAACTGTCCGCCACACGCGCCGGCACCCGGGCAGGCCTTGTCCTCGAGATCCTTGAGTTCCACGAGGCTGATGCGCCCGGCCGCGTGGGCGCCGACCGCCTCGAACACGTCCTGGATCGTGACGTCGCTTGCCGTGCCAGTGGCCCGGCTCGATCGAACCGCCGTAGAGGATCACGCCCGGGACGTTCAGCCGCGCCAGCGCCATGATCGTCACCGGGAATCGTCTTGTCGCAGCCGCACAGCACCACGACGGCGTCGAGCTGGTGGCCGCAACGTGACCAGTTCGATCGAGTCGGCGATCACCTCGCGGCTGACGAGCGAGGCCCGCATGCCCTCGGTGCCCATCGTGATGCCGTCGGAGACGGCAATCGTGTTGAACTCCATCGGCGTGCCGCCTGCCGCCCGGACGCCATCCTTCACGTGCTCCGCCAGCCGGCGCAGGTGGAAGTTGCAGGGACCGATCTCGATCCAGGTGTTGGCGATGCCGACGAGCGGCCTGGCGCAGGTCCTCGTCGGTGAAGGCGCACGCCTTGAGCATGGCGCGCGCGGCGGCGCGGCTGGGGCCGTCGGTGAGCGCGGCGCTCTTGTGCTTGTTCAGGTCGGTCACGCGGGGTCTCCTGCCGCCACTTCGGGCGGCGCCGCCGCGGCAGCGCGGGGCAGCAACGTCGACGCATACGACCCGAGGTTGCGGAACATCGGCGCGAACTCGGCCAGATGGGCCAGGGCGCGGCCGCAGCGCGGGTCCGTGGCGCCAACGGCGAGGTCGGCGTAGAACAGGTACTCCCAGGGCCGGCCGGGGATGGGACGCGATTCCAGTTTGGTCAGGTCGATCCCGCGCAGGGCGAACACGCTCAGCGCCTTGAACAGCGCACCGGCCTCGTTGGCCAGGGTGAAGACGACGGTCGTCTTGTTGGTCGCCTGGTCGCTCCCGTCGGCCGACTCCGGGGCCACCACCAGGAAGCGCGTGATGTTGTCGGCGAAGTCCTGGATCCCCGACTCCAGCACCTGCAGTCCGAACACCGCCGCGGCCCGCTCGGAGGCGATCGCCGCGACCCCGGCCAACTGCTTGTCCTTGATGATCTTGGCGCTCCCGGCCGTGTCGTAGGTCGCCACGACTTCGACGCCGGGCAGGCTCCGGAGGTACCGGTCGCACTGCGCAAGCGCCTGGGGATGCGAGTAAATCTGCGAGATCTGGTCGATGCGGGTGCCCGGCAGGGCAATCAGGCTGTGCACCACCTTCAACTCGAGGTCGCCCACGATCCGCAGGGCGTGCTCGAGGAGCAGGTCGTAGTTGCGGTGGATGGTGCCCCCGATCGAATTCTCGATGGGCAGCACCCCCAGCGTGGCCTCGCCACTCTCCACGGCACGGAACACGTCGTCGAAGCTCGGGCAGGGGCGCAGCGTCGCGTCCGGCGCATACCGCTGCGCCGCCGCCTCACTGTAGGCTCCCGGTTCCCCCTGGTACGCCACCACCATGCCTGACCATCGTGCAGGGCGGCTGGGTGAAAGTCAAAGTTATCTTCGTTAGGCAATCATGCGCAGGATTTATTGCATGAGCGGATCGCATCGAGCCAGCGGCGGGTCACGGTGGGTGGTGGTGGGTAGCGATCTGACGGCCTCCCTGCGCGATTCTGTGGCCGGGCTCGGAGAGCCGGCCCTACCAATCGGAGAGCCGGCCCTGCCAATCGGAGAGCCGGCCCTGCCAATCGGAGAGTCGGCCCTGCCAATCGGAAGACCGGCCCGACCAACGTCGGGGAGTGTGCCCGGCCCCGGGAACCCGGACCTCGTATAATTCGAGGTTCATGCTTCGTCCGTACCGCGGCCAGTGGCCACAACTCGACGCGTCCGCCTTCGTCGACCCGAGCGCGCAAGTCATCGGCGACGTGGCGATCGGCGCGGAGTCCAGCATCTGGATGAACTGCGTGGTGCGCGGTGACGTGCACAGGATTCGGATCGGGGCCCGGTCCAACCTCCAGGATGGCACCGTCGTCCACGTGATGCGCGGCACCCACCCGACCACCATCGGCGACGACGTCACCATCGGCCACGGCGCGATCGTGCACGGCTGCACGATCGCCGATCGAGTTCTGGTGGGCATGGGTGCCATCGTGCTCAACGGCGCGACCATCGGCGCCGACACGATCGTGGCGGCCGGGGCGCTCGTGACCGAGGACATGGCAGTTCCGCCGCGCTCGCTCGTGATGGGCAGCCCGGGCAAGGTCCGGCGGACGCTGACTGACGCCGAGGTGGCGTCCATCCTCGACTACGCCGATCGGTACGTCGGGTATCGGCTCGACTACATGGGTGAGGCGCTCCCGACGGCATCGGCGCAGGCCCGCGAGGTCCGCGGCTGAACGCGTCGCGCCACACCATGGCTTCCACTGCACCTGCCCGCGGCATGCGGGACTTCCTGCCCGGCCGATGTCCGCCGACGCGACCTACGTCATCGGCGTGATCCGCGACGTCTACGAGCGCTACGGCTTCGAGCCGCTCGAGACGCCGGCGGTCGAGAACATCGACACGCTGCTCGGCAAGTACGGCGAGGAGGGCAACCAGCTCATCTTCAAGATCCTGAAGCGCGGCGAGCACGAGGCGTCGGGCCAGGCGGATCTCGCGCTGCGCTACGACCTCACGGTGCCGCTGCGCGCGTCGTGGCCGAGTACCAGGCCAGGCTGCCGAAGTTCTTCAAGCGCTATCAGATCCAGCCGGTCTGGCGCGCCGATCGGCCCGGCACGCGGCCGCTTCCGCGAGTTCTACCAGTGCGACGTGGACGCCACTGGGCTCGACGTCGCTGGTCGTCGAGGCGGAGCTGTGCGCGGCGGTCTGCGAGGCGATGCAGGCGCCTCGGGTTCGCCGATTTCGTGCTGCGGCTCAACCACCGGGCCTCCTGACGGGCGTGCTCGACGTGGCGGGTGTGGCCGACGGGCCAGCACGGCGACGCGCTCGTCGCACTCGACAAGCTGGACAAGATCGGTCTGGACGGCGTGAAGGCCGAGTACGTCGCCCGCGGGCTCGCGCCCGAGGTCGCCGAGACCGTGCTCGGGATCCTGGGTTCCGTGGCGGTCGTCGACTGCCGTGGCCGACGACAACGCCGTCGCGCTCGAGCGGGTCTGCGGCGTTCGTCGACGGGACACGACGCGGCGTGGCGGGCATCGCGACGATGCGCGAGGTGCTGGCGCTGGCAGACCGGACACCGGCGGCGCGCCGCATCTGCGGGTGGACCCCAGTCTGGCGCGGGGGCTGTCGTACTACACGGGAGCATCATGGAGATGACCGTGCCGGACCTGGCGGGCAGCCTCGGCGGCGGTGGCCGCTACGACAACCTGGTCGGGATGTTCCTCGGCCAGCCCGTGCCCGCGTGCCGGCTTCTCGCTGGGCCTCGAGCGCATTCTCGTCGTCATGGGCGAGCGGGGCATGTTCCCTGCGAGCGCGGCCGCCACCGCCGGCCGACGTGCTCGTGGCCCAGTGGTCGGCCGCCGCGGCGGCCGACGCCCTGACGCTCGCGCGCGAGCTGCGATCGGGCGGCCTGCGTGTCGAGGTCTATCCCGACGCCGACAAACTGGGCAAACAGTTCAAGTACGCCGCGTCCACGGGCGTCCCCCTCGTCGTCATCGAGGGCGACGACGAACGCGCGGTCGGAGAGGTGACGGTCAAGGACCTGGGAACCGGAGAGCAGCAGCGACATCACCCGCGGCGAGGCCGCCGCCCGGCTGACGGCCGCTCCTCTGACCCCGCGGTTTGTCCTTCGTCGCCGACTCTCCTTCGTCCTGTTGCTCGGCCCTTGTCGCCCTTTTCCCCTTTCCCCTTTCCCCTTTGACCTTTCCCTTCCCCCTTTGACCATGGACCTGCTCGGCGACCTCTATCGAACCCACACCTGCGGCGCAGCTTCGCGACCCGACGCACGTCGGTCAGCGAGGTCGTGCTGCTCGGCTGGGTGCACCGCGTGCGCGACATGGGCGCGGTCATCTTCCTCGACATCCGTGACCGACACGGTGTCACCCAGGTGGTCACCGAGGCCGACCCCGTGCTGGCCCAGGCCAAGAAGCTCAAGACCGAGATGGTCGTCGCGATCCTCGGGGCAGGTGGCCCCGCGGTCGCCCGAGACGATCAACGACAAGCTCGACACCGGGCACGTCGAGGTGCGCATCGGCGAGATCTGCGCGTGCTCAACGACGCCCGCCGTCCGCCGTTCGCCATCGCCGACGAGTCGTTCGTCGCCGAGGAGACGCGGCTGCGCTACCGCTACCTCGACCTGCGCCGCCAGCGGATGCAGAAGAACCTGATGCTGCGCCATCGCCTGACGATGGCGATCAGGCGGTACTTCGACGAACACGGGTTCCTGGAAATCGAGACGCCGATCCTCACCAAGAGCACGCCCGAGGGCGCGCGCGACTATCTCGTGCCGAGCCGCGTCCACCCGGGCGAGTTCTTCGCGCTGCCGCAGTCGCCGCAGATCTTCAAGCAGATCCTGATGATCGGCGGCCTCGACCGGTACTTCCAGATCGTCCGGTGCTTCCGCGACGAGGACCTGCGCGCCGACCGGCAGCCCGAGTTCACCCAGGTGGACGTCGAGATCTCGTTCGCGGACGCAGGCGCTCGTGTTTTCGCTGATCGAGCCGCTCATCGTCGCGATCTTCGCGGAGGCCGGCATCGACCGTCACGGCGCCGTTCCGCCAGCATGCCGTATCGCGGAGGCGATGGCGCGGTACGGGTCGGACAAGCCCGACCTGCGGTTCGGCATGGAGATCGCAGGATCTCGGGTCCGTGCTTCGCGGGCACCGCCGTTCGGGCCCGTGCGCGAGGCGCTCGAGACCGGTGGCGTGCGTGCGCGGACTCGTCGTGCCGGGCGGGGCCGCGCATCGCGCGCGCGGAGGTCGACGAGATCGTCGACCGAGGCGCATCAGATGGGCGCCGGCGGGCTCGCTGTGGGCGCGGCACACCGAGAAGGGGCTGGCAGACCTCGGCCAAGGCGCTCGGCGAGGAGGCGCTGACGCGCGCGCTCGAGACGTCGGCGCGGCCGGCACCGACGGACTGCTGCTCATGACGGCCGGGTCCGAGGCGCAGCGTCTCCAAGCTGCTCGGGGCAGCTTGCGGCTGTCGCTCGGCGCGCCGGTTCGACCTGCTGGACGCCGGCCGGTTCGCGTTCACCTGGGTCGTCGACTTCCCGCTGTTCGAGTGGGACGAGGACGACAAGCGGCTGCGTGGCGATGCACCACCCGTTCACCTCGCCGTCCGACGAGGACCTGCGCGCATGACTCGAGGCGACCCGGGCGAGGTCCGCGCCAAGGCCTACGACCTGGTGCTGAACGGCAGCGAGATCGGCGGCGGCAGCATCCGTATCCACGATCCGGAGGTGCAGCGCCAGCGTGTTCCGCCTGCTCGGCATCTCGCGACGAGGAGGCGCGGCTGCGCTTCGGGTTCTTCCTCGACGCGCTCGAGTACGGCACGCCGCCGCACGGCGGCATCGCGCTCGGGCTCGACCGGATCGTCGCGATGCTCGCGGGCGAGCCGTCGATTCGCGACGTCATCGCGTTCCCCAAGACGGCCGCGGCCGTGGATCTGATGTCCGACGCGCCCTCGGCGGTCGACGCGCGGCAGCTGCAGGAACTGCACCTCAGGCCGCTTGCCTGACCGCGGGCGGCATGCTAGCGTCAGCCCACACCCGCAGGCGACAGGCGGGGTGGGTCGGCGTCGGCCTTGCAGGCCGACTGTCCAGTCGGCCACGACGAAGGAGATCCTCGGTATCGCTGCCTCGGCCCCGCGTTCCATCCCGGTCCCCGAACAGGGCGTCGACGTCCTGTTCGGAGCCTACGACGACAACCTGCGCCTGCTCGAAGACCTCTTCGGCGTCCGCGTCCGCACCAGCGGGCACGAACTCGTCGTGGAGGGGGAGGGCGTGCGTCTCGATCGCGTCGAGGCGTTCGTCGGCCAGTTCGGGGCGCTGCTCGCGTGATGGCTACCGCTTCGCCCGGGGCGAAGTGAAGGACGCCATGCGGCTGGCCGCCGAGCACCCGGACCTCGACCTCCGCGACCATTTCCTCAAGGGCAGCGTGCGCGCGTCGGCCAAGCGGCAGGTCGTGCCGAAGACGCCGACCAGCGGCAGTACCTCGAGGCCATCGACAAGCACGACATCGTGTTCGGCGTCGGTCCGGCCGGGACGGGCAAGACGTACCTGGCCATGGCGCAGGCCGTGGCCAGCCTGCTCGCCAAGAAGGTCAGCCGCATCATCCTGACGCGCCCGGCCGTCGAGGCGGGCGAGAAGCTCGGGTTCCTGCCCGGTGACCTGCAGGAGAAGGTCAACCCGTACCTGCGGCCCCTCTACGATGCGCTCTACGACATGCTCGAGGCCGACCGGGTCGAACGCCTGCTCGAGCGGGGCACGATCGAGGTGGCGCCGCTGGCGTTCATGCGGGGGCGCACGCTGAACGACGCGTTCGTGATCCTCGACGAGGCGCAGAACACGACGTCCGAGCAGATGAAGATGTTCCTGACGCGTCTCGGATTCGGCTCGCAAGGCCGTCGTCACGGGCGACATCACGCAGATCGATCTGCCGTACGGACGGCCGTCTGGCCTGATCGAGGCGCTGCGCGTCGTGCTCGACAAGGTCGAGGGCATCGCGTTCGTGCACTTCGACCGACAGGGACGTGGTGCGACACAAGCTCGTGCAGCTGATCGTGCAGGCCTATGCGGCTCACGAGGCTGGCGCGCCGGTCCCCGGGGCCTCAGACACCACTGGGCGTGACCGCAGCGGCGCGCAGCGCTGAAGCCGCCATGGACGCCGACCCCGCGACTCTGTCCGTCTCCATCGTGCAGCCGCGCCGGGCGTCCGGTGCGTGCGCCGGGTCTTGCCCGGTGGCTGGCGGCGACCGCTCCGGCGCGCGCGCGCGGGACCGTGACCGTCGTGCTGACGGGCGATGCCGCCATGCGGCGGCTCAATCGCGAGTGGCGGGGTGTGGACCGTGTCACCGACGTCCTGTCGTTCCCGGCCGAGGACGAGGGGCCGCGGGTCGGGGACGGGCGCGGCATCTGGGGGACATCGTCATCGCCACGGGCGTGGCACGCGCGGCAGGCCGTGGCGGCCGGTCATGCGCTATGCGACCGAACTGCGAGGTGCTCGCCCTGCACGGTCTGCTGCACCTGCTGGGCTACGACCACGAAAGCGACGACGGCCGGATGGCCGCGTCGAGTGCGCGCCTGCGCCGCAAGGGCGGGCTGGCCTCCGGTCTGATCGAACGGGAGTCGCGGCCGTGATCCCGCTCGTCGTCTTCCTGCTGGCGTGTCTCGCCGTCTACCTCGGCACGATCCTGGCGGCGTTCAGCGCGCTGATGCGGCTCTCGCTCCGCATGCTGGCCGAAAGCAGCGCCGGCCCGAGCGACCTGCTGGGCACGTTCCTCGAGGACCCGCCCGCGCTGTTCTTCCCGGCCCGCGTGCTGCTTGGCGTCGACACCGTGGTCGTGGCCGTCCTGCTGGCACACGTCGAGGGCGTGGGGCGCACCGAGCACGGGCTGTGGGTGTTTCTGGCGTCCATGCTGGTGTTCGTCTTCGTCTGCTTCCTGCTGCTGCCGCAGCTCATCGTGCGGCGACATCCGCAGCAGGTCCTGGCGCTGCTGCTGCCGTCCTTTGCCGTCATCGCGCGCACGTTCGCGCCGTTCACGCACCTGATGGCGGGCGTGAACAGCGGCGGCGACAGGCGGGGCGACGACGACCCGGAGGACGAGCAAGCACCAGTCGCTGCGCAGAGCGAAGTCGAGGCCGACGCCGACGAGGACGAGGACGAAGCGCGCGAGCTGTTCCGGTCGCTCGTCGAGTTCCAGGAGCGTCTGGTGCGCGAGGTCATGACGCCGCGCCCCGACATCGTCGCGATTCGCGCCGATGCGTCGCTGGGCGACCTGCGGGCCGCCTGCGCGAGCAGGAGTACTCGCGCCTGCTCGTCTACAGGGAGAGCCTGGACAACGTGGTCGGGCTTCGTACACATGAAGGACGTGTTCCTCAAGGGCAGGCCGGCCGTGCCGACGACGAGTCGTTCGAGGCGCTCATGCGGCCGGCGTACGTCGTGCCCGAAACCAAGCGCGTCGCCGGAACTCCTGAAGGAGTTCCAGCGCACGCCGGACGCAGACGGCGCATCGTCGTCGACGAGTACGGCGGGCACGGCGGGGCTGGTCACCGTCGAGGACCTGCTCGAGGAGACTGGTCGGCGAGATCCGGGACGAGTACGACGTCGAGGCCGAGCCCATCGTCGAGGAGCCGGACGACACCTGGGTGTTCAGCGCCAAGGTGGACGTCGACGAGCTGACCGACCGACTGGGCGTGGCCATCGAGCGTGAGGGATTCGAGACGATCGGCGGCTACCTCCTGACGTCGCCTCGGCCGCGTGCCGGCCGTCGGGGAGCGGTTCGTCGACGATGGGCTCGACGTCGAGGTGCTCGAGGCCGAGCGGCGCCGCGTGCTCAAGGTGCGGGTGCGCCGGCAGCCCGTCGAGGGAGAGGAGTAGGGCATGAGATCGGGCTTCGTCTCGCTGGTCGGGCGGCCCAACGCCGGCAAGTCGACGCTGCTCAACCGGCTCGTCGGCACCAAGCTGGCCATCGTCTCGGACAAGCCGCAGACCACGCGCACGCGAATCCTCGGCGGCGAAGACGCCGCCCGGACGGGCAGATTCGTCTATCTCGACACGCCGGGCATGCACCGGCCGATGCACCGGATGAACGTCAGGATGGTCGATGCGGCGATCGCCGCCGCGCGCGAAGTGGACGTGGTGGCGCTCGTGGTCGACGCCTCCGAGGCCGTGGGTCGCGGGACCGAGTTCCTGATCGGCCTGCTGCCGCAGCTGTCGCACCGGTGGTGCTGGTCCTGAACAAGATCGACCTGGTCCGGAAGCCCGCGCTGCTGCCGCTCATCGAATGGTTCCGCGCCCGCCACGCGTTTGCCGATATCGTCCCCGTGTCGGCCGCTCACCGGCGACAACGTGGACGTCCTCGAGCGGGTGCTCCTGTCGCATCTGCCCGAAGGCGCCGCCGCTCTACCCCGACGACTACCTGACCGACCAGTCGGCGCGCGCGCTGCGCGGCGGAGATGGTGCGCGAGCAGGTGCTGGCGCACACCCGCGCGGAGTTGCCGTTCACGACCGCCGTCGTCGTCGACCGATTCGAGGAGCCCGAGGACGACGAGGCAGGGCCTCTGCGCCATCTACTGCTCGATCCTCGTCGAGCAGCCGTCGCAGAAGCCGATCCTCGATCGGTCGTGGCGGCGAGATGATCAAGCGCGATCGGCACGGCGGCGCGCAAGCAGATCGAGGCGTTCTTCGAGCGTCGGGTCTTTCTCGACCTGCACGTCAAGGTCCGGGAGGACTGGCGCGAGCACGACCGGACGCTGGACGACCTCGGGTTGCCGAAACACCGACGTTGAACGCGTAGCCGTCGGACTTTGTCCGACGGTCACGGCGACTGCCGGACAAAGTCCGGCCGCTACGGTGGGTCCACGTGATACTTTGACCCGATCTGTGTGTCGCGTGACGTCGCGGTGACGTCGCCCGGCCCGCGCGACTCCGCCATGGCCCAGCGCAAAATCGACGTCGTCCTGGACTCGGTCAAGCGGCTGATCCGCGTCGGGGCGACGGCCAACCTGCTGAATCTGCTGCAGAAGCAGCATCCGGCCGATCTCGCGTCCAGTGCTCGGCGAGCTGCCGGAGCGCGAGCGGCAAACGTCGCTTCGACGTGCTCGTCGAGCGCAACCGCCGGCTCGCGATGGAGGCCCTGAGCGAGCTGGGGCCCGAGGCGGGCGCCCACCTGCTGGACGGGCGGTCGGCCGAGGACATCGCCCGCTTCGTGCAGGAGCTCGCGTCCGACGACGCGGCCGCCATCGTCGAAGCCCTGCCCGAGGAGCTGTCGCGCAGCGTCCTCGACCTGATGCGCGGCAAGAAGGACACGGAGGTCGACGAACCTCCTCGAGTACGCGGAGCAGACCGCCGGCCGCATCATGAACCCGAACGTCTTCGCCCTCGCCGAGGACATGACGGTGGGCGAGGCGATCACGGAGCTGCAGGCGGCGCGCGACGTCGAGATGGTCTTCTACCTCTACGTCGTCGACGAGCGGCGCCACCTGGTGGGCGTCATGTCGCTGCGTCGGCTGCTGCTGGTCGCGCCCGAGACGCCGCTCAAGCGGATCATGACGGCCGACGTGATCCTGCGCGTCCGCGTCGACACCGACCAGGAGGAAGTGGCCCGCCAGGTCGCCTCGTACAACCTGCTGGCCATCCCGGTCGTCGACGACGAGAACAAGCTGGTCGGCGTGATCACGGTCGACGACGTGATCGACGTCATCAAGGACGAGGCCACCGAGGACATCTACCGGCTGGCCGGCGTGTCCAGCGACGAGCGTGTCTTCACGCCTGCGCCGGACGTCGCTGCGGAAGCGGCTGCCGTGGCTGGTCGTGAACCTGGTGACGGCGTTCGCTCGGCGGCCGTCGGTCGTAAGCTGCTTCGAGGGCACGATCGCGCAGGTCACGGCCCTGGCCGTCTTCATGCCGATCGTCGCCGGCATGGGCGGCAACGCGGGCACGCAGACCCTGACCGTCATCGTCCGCGGCATCGCGCTCGGCGAGCTCGACCTGGCGCAACACGCGCAAGGCGCTGCTGCAAGGAGGTGCTCGTCGGCCTCGGCAACGGCGCTCGGCCTGCGGGCTCGTGGCCGCCTGTGGCGCGTGGCTGGTGCAGGGGAACCCGTGGCTCGGCGCTGATCCTGGCGCTGGCCATGGTCATGAACATGTTCGTGGCCGCGACGGCCGGCACGCTGATGCCGCTGGGCCTGCGCGCGCTGAAGGTGGACCCGGCGCTCGCCTCGTCGGTCTTCATCACGACCGCTGACCGACGTGTTCGGGTTCTTCTGCCTTCCTGGGCCTGGCGCACGCTGCTCCTCAGGCGTCTCGGCGCGGGCGGGGTAGAATATACGCGGACTGGCCGCATGCCGCTCCGGCACAGCGCGACGCGCTCGTGTTGCGGACGCTACCGGCTCGGCGAGAGCCGACCGGATCGTGGTGCTTCTTGACCCGCGACCGCGGCAAGAAGCGGGGCGTGGCCAGGGGCGCGGGCCCGTGCGCCGCGATCGCGATTCGGCGGGGCGCTCGAGCCGTTGACGCACGTCGCGCGTGGCCTACCTCGAGAAGGAGCAGCGCGACCTGGTGCGGCTGGACTACGCCGACGTCCTGGCATCGCCCCTGACGGCCGGCGGCGATCCGCCTGCACCGTACGCGAGCTACTTCGCGGAGCTGCTGGACGAGTGGGCGCCGGAGAACGACCCGACAGAGCGGCTGTACCGCCTGGGCGTGGCCGTCCTCGACGCGATGTGCGCCGGGGTGGCGGCCGAGCCGCTGGCGCGGTACTTCGAGTACTGGCTGCTGCGGCTTGCAGGGCGTGTACCCGTCGGTCGAGACGTGCCCGCAGTGCGGGGCGCTCGCTGGGTGAGGGCGCGGTGCTCGAACCCGATCGCACTGGTTCCTGTGTCGGCGGTGTGGATCGCGCGCCCAGGGCCTCGCGGTGTCGGCGAGCGGCGTTGCGCTTCCTCGGCGAGTGCGGCGCGGGCCGGGCCCGGGGCGCTCGGCGCCGTGGCGGTGACGAGTGAGGCACTCGTCCAGTTGCGCGGCGGCCCATCGGCTGCTGCTCGTGTGGCAGCCTCGATCGCGAGCCGAGAGCGGCTCGAGACGTGCTGCGAGCAGATCAATCCGTGACCTTTCAGGACCTCATCTTCAAGCTCTCGCAGTACTGGGCCGCGCAGGGCTGCCTCGCTGCAGCAACCGCTCGACCTCGAGGTCGGCGCCGGCACGATGCATCCCGAGACGTTCCTGCGGGTGCTCGGGCCCAGGCACTGGAACGTCGCCTACGTGCAGCCCTCCCGGCGCCCCGCGGACGGGCGCTTCGGCGAGAACCCCAATCGCCTCTACAAGCACCACCAGTTCCAGGTGATCCTCAAGCCCGCGCCCGACGAGGTCCAGTACCTGTACCTCCAGAGCCTCGAGGCCTGCGGCATCGACCCGCGCGCGCACGACGTGCGTTTCGAGGAGGACAACTGGGAGTCGCCGACGCTCGGCGCCTGGGGCATCGGCTGGCAGGTCCTGTTCGACGGGCTCGAGATCACGCAGTTCACCTACTTCCAGCAGGCCGGCGGGCATCGAGCTGTCGCCCATTGCCGCCGAACTCACCTACGGGCTCGAGCGTCTCGCCATGGTCCTCCAGAAGGTCGACCAACGTGTACGACCTCGAGTGGGCGCCCGGGGTGAAGTACGGTGACGTCCGGCACCGCGACGAGGTCGAGCAGTCCCGGTACGCCTTTGGCCAGGTCGGCATGGGGGGCGAGGCCTTCGCCGCCTTCAATCGCGATCTCTTCGACAGGCACTACGCGATGGCCGAAGCGCTGATTGCCGACGGCCTGGTGCTGCCGGCCCTCGAGCAGTGCCTCAAGTGCTCCCATCTGTTCAATACGCTCGATGCCAGCGGCGGGATCGGCGTCACCGAACGGACCGCGTACATCCTGCGCGTCCGCCAACTGGCCGTGGCCATCGCGGGTGCCTACGCCGGGGCCGACCTCGCCCCGGCCGTGACCGGCGCCTGAGGCAGCCGGAGAGGAATCGACCACAGGAATGGATCGCGAACTTCTGCTCGAGATCGGCTGCGAGGAACTTCCCGCCTCGTGGCTGCCCGGCCTCACCGAGCACCTCGCCCAGCGGCTCGGGCAGCGGCTGAAGGACTTCCGTCTCGACACCGACGAACCCGTCGAGAGCAGCGCCACGCCGCGCCGCCTCACGGCCCACATCGCGCGCCTGGCCGAGCGGCAGACCGACCTCGAGGAGAACGTCAGCGGGCCGGCGGTGTCCGCGGCCTTCGCCGCCGATGGCACGCCGACGCCGGCGGCCGTCGGGTTCGCGCGCAAGCACGGCGTGGACGTCGCCGATCTGTCGCGCGTGACGACCCCGAAGGGCGAGTACCTGTCGGTCGTCCGGCGCGAGCGCGGGCGCGCGGCCGTCGATGTGCTGCCCGACGTGCTGGCGGCCACGCTCCGTGATCTGTCGTTCCCGAAGCAGATGCGCTGGGACGCGTGGCTGGAGGACGGCAAGGGCGAGTTCACGTTCGGCCGGCCCATCCGCTGGCTGCTGTTCCTGTTCGGCGGCCGTGTCGTCCCGTTCGCGATCCGGCGCAGCCCCGCCGCGCAGTCCAACCTGGTGCAGGACGTCCGTTCGGGTGCACTGACCTACGGCCATCGCTTCCTCTCGATGAGTGGCCGCCCGGGCCGATCCGTGAAGGTGCGCAGCGTCGCGGACTACAAGCAGCGTCTCGGCGAGCACTTCGTCCTGCTCGAGCACTCGGAACGACACGATCGCCTGGTACGGGAACTCGACGTCCACGCGCGTCGGCTCGGCGGCCGCGTCGCCTCGCAGTCGGCTCTCCTCGAGGAGGTCGCCGACCTCGTCGAGTACCCGTCGGTCGTGGCCGGCGTGTTCCCGGCGGAGTTCCTCTCGCTGCCCGACGAGGTGCTGACGACGACGATGATTCATCACCAGCACTACTTCCCGGTGCTGGACGAGCACCAGAAGCTGTTGCCGGCGTTCCTCGCCGTGACCAACATCGAGGTCGAGCAGCCGCAGAAGATCGCCATCAACGCCGAGCGCGTGCTGACGGCGCGGTTGCGCGACGCGCGGTTCTTCTGGGACGCCGACCGTCGCACGCCGCTGGGCGCGAAGCTCGCGCGCCTCGACACGCTGCTGTTCCACAAGGCGCTCGGCAGCTACGCGGCCAAGGCGCGGCGCCTGGAGCGTCTGGCCCGCTGGATCGTCACCGACGCCTTCGGCGGCACCGCGGCGCAGGCCGATGAGGCGTCCACGGCGGGCCGCCTGGCCAAGGCCGACCTCACGACCGACATGGTGCGGGAGTTCACCGAACTGCAGGGTGTGATGGGCGGGATCTACGCGCGGGAGGATGGCCTCGCCGAGCCCATCTGGAAAGCGGTGTATTACCAGTATCAGCCCGTCGGCGTGGAGGCGCAGCAGCCGCCGACGGCCGCCCAACTCGGCGTCGGCGACCTGGTCTGGGCGGCGCTGTCGGTTGCCGACAAGGTGGACACCCTCGTCGGGCTGTTCGCGGCGGGAGAGCAGCCGACCGGCACGCGCGACCCCTTCGCGCTCCGTCGCGCCGCACAGGGGCTGGTGAAGGTGCTCGTGGACCTGCCCGAGGTCGGGGGCGTGACGCGCCACGTCGCGCTCGACGCGATCGTCGCCGAGGCCCAGCGCGCCTACGGTGAGCAGGGTGGTGTGCCGGACGTGCATGCCAGAACCGACGCGCTGGGCGCGTTCCTGGTGGACCGCCTTCGTTTCCTGTTCGAGCGGCGCGGCTATCGCGCCGACGAAATCGCCGCGGTGCTGCCCGAGGGGCAGGGCCTCGCGGGGCTGTCGCCGCTGTCGGCGCGGCAGCGCCTGGACGCGGTGCGGACGGTGCGCCCATCGGCCGACTTCGAACCGCTCGCCGTGCTCTTCAAACGAGCCACCAACATCGTCAAGGACGTGCCGCCCGCAGACCCTGGCACCAGGGACCTGGCGGCGATCAGGGCGGCGCTCGTCGAACCCGCGGAGCTGGCGCTCGTGGACGCGCTGCAGGCGCGTCGGGTCAGCATCGCGGCCGCCGTGGGTCAGGCCGACTACACGCGGGCCTTGCAGGACGTCGCCGCCCTGCGACCGGCAGTGGACCGGTTCTTCACGGAAGTGTTCGTGATGGTCGATGACGCCGCCCTGCGGCAGGCCCGGCTGGCCGTGTTGGCCGACCTGCGCGACACCGTTCGCGCCATCGCCGACCTTTCCTTCATTGCGGGGCCACAGGCCTGATGCGCCCCGCCGTCACAACCGCACAACAGGAGTCATAACGTTCATGGCCAAGAAAGCCGCACGCGCCGCCAAGCCCACGGGCAAGTCCGCGCGTCCCGCCACCCGGAAGTCCACCCCAGCCCGCAAGACCGCCTCCCGAAAGCCGGCCGCGCGCAGGAGCGCACCGCCCGCCCGCGCCGCAGCCGCGCCCGCCGCCGTCAAGGCCGCGAAATACGTCTACAGCTGGGGCGCCGGCAAGGCCGACGGCAACGGCACCATGAAGCCGCTGCTCGGCGGCAAGGGCGCCAACCTCGCGGAGATGGCGCGCATCGGCCTGCCGGTGCCCGCGGGCTTCACGATCTCGACGGAGGTCTGCACCCACTACTACGCCAACAAGCGGACCTATCCCGAGGCCCTGCAGGCGCAGATCGAGGCGGGCATCCGCAAGATCGAAAGGATCATGGGCTACAAGTTCGGGGACGCCTCGCGGTTCCCGCTGCTCGTCGCGGTCCGGTCGGGCGCCCGGGACTCCATGCCGGGCATGATGGACACGATCCTGAACCTCGGGCTCAACGACGAGACCGTGATCGCGCTCGAGCGCGCCACCAACAACCCGCGCTTCGCGTGGGACTGCTATCGCCGCTTCATCCAGATGTACGGTGACGTGGTGCTCGGCGTGCAGAAGCGCGCCGGCGAGGATCACGAGCCGTTCGAGACCGTGCTCGAGACCTACAAGCACGAAGTGCACGGCAACGGGCACCTCGAGGACACCAAGCTCAGCGCCGATGACCTCAAGGAGATCATCGTCCGGTTCAAGAAGCTCGTGAAGGAGCGCACCGGCAAGGCGTTCCCCGCCGACCCGTGGAAGCAGCTCGATGGCGCCGTGAGCGCGGTGTTCGGCTCGTGGATGAACGACCGCGCCATCTCTTCGGGGCCGGGGTCGCCACACCTGGAATGCGCGTACGTTGCGTGCACCACGTTCCGGACTGGATCCCTGAGGAGTCTCAATGAAGGTTGGATCGAACGACATCCTGCTACCGACCACGATGGTCGGGAACTATCCGAACCCACGGTGGTACGACGGCCACGCATTCGCCACGTACCCCAAGGGTGAGTTCGTCTATGACGCCATCAGCCGCGAGGCATACGAGGATGCCATCGGCGCCATCGTCCACGATCAGGAGTCGGCAGGGCTCGACGTGATCAGCGACGGCAAGATCTATGGCGGCGACTCGCCGTACGGCCAAATCCTCTACCACTACTTCGAGCGCATGTCTGGCTACAAGATGTCGGGACCGCCTATCGGCCTGCCCATCTACTCCACTCTCTACAGCCCGACCGCGGTCGGGGAGATTCGTCGCGAGCACCCCTTCCACGGAGCCGCAGTCCGTGCGATGAAGAAGGCCACCAAGAAACCGATCAAGGTTTCGTACACGGGCATGCAGGTGCTGGCGGCCAGCAGCACGAACCAGTACTACCCAGAAGCGCGCGACCTCGCGATGGCGATCGCGAAGGCCTTCAACGAGGATTTCAAGGAGCTCGCCGACAACGGCTGCGACATCATTCAGATCGACGAGTTCGTGTGGCCGTATGGAATGGGCGATTGGGAGATCGAGGTCTTCAACGCTGCGGTCGAGGGCGTGGGGTGCCAGATCTGGACCCACACATGCTGGGGGAACTACTCCGGGACGCCCGGCTACTTCCCCGACGACGAGGAGACGGAGTTCGGCGCCTGGGTGCTGGACAAGCGACCCGAGGACGCTCCCTCACCCGAGCGGGCGCTGGCGATCTTCCCCGACGTGAAGGACGCCAACATGACGGCACTCAATTACGAGGTGGGTCGCACCGGCGACGAGGATGACCTGAAGCCGCTTGTCGACAACAACTGGGAGAAGGACTTCGTCGCAGGCGTCATCGATGTGAAGAGCACCATCACGGAGACGGCCGATGAGGTTGCCGAACGCATCCGGATGGTTCTGAAGTACGTGCCCGCCGAACGGCTCGGCCTCAGCACGGACTGTGGCCTGATCAACCTGCCTCGGATGGTCGCCTTCGGCAAGCTCAGGGCACTCGCGGATGGTGCTGCCATTGTGCGCAAGGAGATCAACGTCTAGTCCCGAGAGAAACGCTCGCAGAGCGCAGCTGGCCTGTCTGGACGCTTCGGGAATCCCAGCGTCCAGACGGGCCAGTTGCGCGGGGGCGGGCAGCGACAGAACCGAGTGCGTGTTGGCGCTATGGCCCTCCGGCGCGAGCACCCGAACAGAGAACGAGGAGCCATGGCCCGAAAGATGATGCTCGCGGCGCTCTACCGGAGTACGGGGTCCGCCGCGGAAGTGCTCGAGATCGTCAAGATCGCGCGGCCGGATCCCGGCCCCGGTGAGGTTCGCGTCCGGGTCGCCGTGTCCGGGGTGAACCCGACCGACGTCAAGAATCGCTCAGGGATCGTGACGTGGCCGATCGACGCCTTCCAAGTGCCGCACCATGACGGGGCCGGCACCATTGATGCGGTCGGACCTGGCGTCGATGAGACGAGGCTCGGTGAGCGGGTTTGGTTGACCATGGCAGCGCACACGAACCGCTGGGGCACGGCGGCGCAGTGGTGCGTCGTGCCGCGTTCAAGGCCCGCCGGCTGCCGGACGAGGAGCGACTACCTCCTCGGTGCGACCCTCGGCGTGCCGGCGGTCACGGCCGCCCACTGCCTCGTCGCCGACGGATCGGTGAGTGGTCGCGACGTGCTGGTGCACGGAGGAGCCGGGCGCGGTGGGGCATTGCGGGATCGAACTCGGCCGTTGGTCCGGTGCGCGGGTCGTCACGACGGTCAGCAGCGAGGCCAAGGCCGAGGTCGCGCGCGCCTCCGGCGCAGAGCTGGTTGTCGACTACGGGCGAGAAGACGTAGCAGCGGCCATTCGCGCCTTCTCCCCGGGGATCCACCGTGTGCTTGAGGTCTCCCTCGCGGCCAACGCGCGCACCGACGCGGAGGTATGTGGGCTCGGCGCGGTCGTGGTCGTCTTCGCGACGGACGGCGGTGAGGCGATCCTGCCGGTGCGGCCGCCCCTGTTCAAGAGCATGTCCTTCCGCTTCATCCTGCTCTACAACTTCGGCCGCGAGGAGCTCGAGCGGGCTGCGGGCGAGGTGGAGCGAGCGCTCGACGACGGCGTGCTCACCCTTCCACCCATCACCCGGTTCCCGCTTGACGACATCCGTCTCGGCCCACGAGCTTCAGGAGAACGGCCCCTTCGGTCGCGTGCTCCTGGACATTCCCTGATCTCTGGCGGCCTCCGCCACCGCAACCAACCGCTCTTCCACGAGGCTCACCAAGTGACCCAACTGAGAACGGTGAACTCTCAGCGGAGCAAATCAGCCAGCAGAGCCATCGCTGACTTTGAGGCGCGCCGCTACTGGTCGTAGACGTCGCGCCGATGTCCGAGCCGAACAACTACGACCAACAAGAAGCGGCCCACCGCCTATTACGACTGGCACGCGCGAACTGGAAGCCCAGGCATGGGGCACTTCTGCTCGCGAGCGATGCGTTCTCGGAAGCGGGTGCTTCGCTTGCGAGGAGTGCTCAAGCGCGGCCTCGGCCTGGCGGGCGCATGCGCAGTGGCACGGATAGAGCGCAAGGCCGGCAAACGATGGATCCTCAAGTGGAAAGTCACCAAGCGCATCGGCCCTGCCCACCTCCTGCGTGTGAAGAAGACCTGACTGCTGTCGGGATCTGGCGCCTGCGCCTGCAGATCCCCGCGACAGTCGCACGCTCATGGCGGTAAGTCCTTGGCGATACGTGCGCGCCGTGCGAGATGACTGAGGCGGCACTGTTGCCAATTCTTTGGTGCGCGGGTACCGTTCGCCGTGACCTGGCGAACTGGAGGGATCGCATGAGTATGGTTCCTATGCGGCGGCCGCTGGCCCTGATGTGGACGACGACGTTCGTCATCGCGGGCACCGCCGCTAGCGCTTCCGTCCCCGCCGCTGCGGCGCCCACCCACTCCTTGACCCGAACCAGTTGCGCGTCCAAGGCCGAGAAGAAGCGCATCTACAAGGGCGCCACGAAACGCAAGGTCCGCAGGATCGTCGGCGCCCGGGGCAACACACTGCGCAGCACGGGCCGCACGGTGGTCAGGGGTTATCCCGCCTGCCAGAGCCAGAAGACCGTGATCGTCAAGTTCCGCAGCGGCAGGGTTGTGTCGGTCAAGACCAGGTCGCAACTCACGCAAGCCGATATCGACGGCAATGGAACTGTCGACTACTGGTTCGATGCGAACGCGGACGGTCATTTCGAAATGGCGGTACTCGACACGAACGGCAACGGGGTCTTCGAGACGTCGTCATCGAGGGGAAGACGGTTCAACTCATCTTTGGGGACCGCAACGAGAACGGTCAGATCGAGTATCTGGGCGTCGACAGCGAGAAGGACGGCGGCCTCCAACTGGATCCTCCTCGACGAGAACGAGGACGGTGTGGCCGACCTGATGGCAGTCGATCTCGTGGGCTCCGATGGCGTCGCTGACACCTGGATCAACGCCAGAAGTGCGAGTTCCTACACCCCGCCCGGGCTCTCCACCGACCAGATGCGAGAGGCCAACGACAGGATGGTCCAGCACATCGTGACCCTGCAGCAGTTGCGGCAGTTCGACCCGTGGGACACCAATTGGTACGTCTCGGATGCTCAAACACCCTCCCTGCTCCTGCCCGGTACATCCCCCGAGCCGCGGCTGCGGACCCTACTGCACTCTGTGACAGCCGGCTCTAGGGCGTGTCTGACTATCTCTGATCGGTGCGCGCGGCAGTGCGGGCTTGGCGTCTGAACGAGAAATGTCAACCGATGAGCGATGGGCGGTGTTGGAGCCGATGTTCCCGGGTCGTTCCCTGCGGGCGGGCAGGCCGTGGAGTGATCACCGCAGGGTCTTGGTGAGTGTCGACGCGGCCATACACGATTCGTTGTTGCGTTCCATTCCGGTCCTGCCCTTCATCGGGAGGTGAGTGGGCGCCAACCGGTCGGGGCACCGGACAGGACAGACATGGTGATTGGCAAGGCTCTCATGAGGTCACGGATGCCAGCGGGGCTCGCGTCGCGTGGTGGCAGCAGAGATCGCAGTCGACGGATCAATTCCAAGAAATGCCCTCGGAGTCAGCCGTACCCAGAGTCAGACCCCTGCAGTACTGCCACCGCCGACTATCTCATCGTGTCTGTCACACCTCTCCCACCCTCGACGGCCTGACCGGCGGCTCGCTTCACCCGTTGCGCATGTGGCCTCCACCAGACCAGACAGGGTGCCGATGACCAGGAGGGTCGACGGCGGCACCGAAGTCAGTCGTCGCCGACCATGCTGTCCAGGCAGACCGCAATCGCCAGGATGAGGGCCTGATCGCGACCCGGCATGACCTCGATTCCATAGGTGTCGCGCACGCGGATCCACTTCTTGCTCACCTCGGCGACCAGCTGCTTGCCGGCCTTGATCTCGTACTCGTGATCCAGGATGTTGCCGGTGACCTCCAGCTCGGAGCCGTCGGCAAGCTCGGCCACGAGGCGGTGCCGGATCGGAGAGATCAGCTTCTTCTTGACCGTCGCCGCCGTCGCGCCCTCGGGCGTCTCGATGACCATGGTGTCCTTGATGTGCAGCTTGCGCTCCTGGATCTTGTAGAGCTCGCCGCCGCCGCGCGGCTCGATGACCAGAGTGCGGCGGACCCGCAACGCTTTGCCGTTGACCTTGAAGATCCTGTCTCCCTCACCGTCCAGGATCCAGCTGTCGTCGCCGATCGAGAAGATCTTCTCTTTGAGCTGGAATCGAGCACCCTGCGGGGAGTCTTTGCGTCTGAACATGGGGACAGTGTGCCAGTCAGCTACCTCGGTCCCGCGCAATGCGAGGCCGGTGAACATCGCAAACGGTGAGAACCGGGTCGCATGGGTCGACGTGCTGGTCCCGGTGGGGCAGAACGCCGGCAACTGGGTGGCACCGCGACGAACCGCAGCGGACCTGCGGCAGGCAACGGTCCGTTGGTTGGCACGCGTGTGCGGCTCGTCCGCGAGGAAGCAGTGCGTTCAGCGTCGGTCCGTGAGACTGGTGGGCCAGGTGTCACCCGCCGCCGGGCTGAAGGGCCAACCGGTTCTCATCGAGGTCCAGCGAAGGGCGAAGGGGCTCTGGGCGGATCGGGCGCCCGACAAGGCTCGACTGGGAAGGGGCAACGGGTCCGCACCATCAAGCGGCTCGCGAAAGGGCGCTGCGCATGCGTCCATGTGTGCCCTCCAGGAGCGACACCACCTCGAACCTCCCGAGCAGGGCGGTGACGGACACGGTGCTATCCTTCACGAACTCACATTCCAAGCAAGGGCGGCAACGCATGCAACAGATCGCCAACCCGCTCCGTCAACCGATCGGCCGTTCGCTGATGACCGCTGTCGCATCGGCGATGGTCGCCTTGGCGTTGGCCATGACGACGGTTCCTGCCACAGCCGTCAGCAAGCCGGAACCACTGAGCATTTCCGTGTTCCCCGATGCCGGTCATGCCCTCACCGGGGTCAAGAAGAAGCGTTGCGCCAAGAAGCGCGGGAAGGCCAAGAAGAAGTGCAAGCGTCGGAGCAAGCGCGTTCCCGTCCAGTCGAGCCACCGAATCCTCGACGTGGACGGCAACGGAACGCTGGAAGTCGCCTTCGACACCGACGGTGACGGCGTCTTCGAGAGTGTGTTCTACGACGGGGACCAGGACGGCTATTACGAGGTGTTCTACACCAGCGGCCCTCGGGGTACTGCGGGAGCGATCGACTCCAACCGGGACACCTACTACGAGTACATCTACTTGGACCCAGCGTCCGACGGTTGGTGGGACCTGGCCTACTACGACAGCAATGCGGACCGTCTGTTCGACTGGGTGGGGTACGACATCAGTCCGGTTGACAACACCATCGACAGTTGGTACTCGCTCCAGAGCCCGGCGACGTCGTCGGTCTCGCCGCTCGTCACGGAGAACATCGTCACGATGGAACTGATCAGGATGCAGGACCCCTGGGCGCAGCGCGATCCATGGGGTACGTGGAACTGAGACGCTTGGACGACCCTCGGGCACTGACCTCACGCACACTTAGCCCGGGGGGCTGCGAAGCCGCGCGGCCGAGCCCTTTATCAGTGCGGTGCCGTCGACCCTGATTCGGTGTTCACGCCGGAAAGACTGTTCTTCCTCCTGGACTGAGGTCGCATTTCACCAGCACGGTCACACGCGGGGACGCCACTCGGCCTGTCCCTTCTCCCGCGACCCCGACACCTCTACGACATCAGGGAACGCCTCGGCAAGGTACTCCACGAATGCCGGCCCCACCTTCTCCTCGCGAAGCACGTCGATCGACACGGGCATGGGACGGGCCACGAACTGCGGATCAGCCAACGCCCGAGCGGCGAAATCATGGTGCACGATGGCCCCGTGTCCAACCGACACGAAATCCGCCCCCTTGTCCAGACTCCACTGCAGGTCCGCGGTCGATCGCATGTTTCCCGTGACGCCCAGCCGGGCACCACCGCGCGGCAGATCCACGAAGTGGTCGATGAGTAGCCCATCGCCGCCCTTTCGCGGGCGCATGAAGACATCCCACAGAGACAGATCGAGGTAGTCCAGGAATCCCGATTCCAGTGCCCGCCGTGCATACTCCCGGCCGTCCTGAACAGTGGTGCCGAAGCCCTCCGGAGACAGCCGCAACCCGAGTTGAAATCCGGGCCCGGTGGCCGCCCGAATACCTTCTAGTACCTCGAGGACGATGCGGAAACGTCCGTCCGGGGATCCTCCGTAGCCGTCGGTTCGATCGTTGCGGGAAGTGTCGAGGAACTGCCCGAGCAGGTAACCGTGGGCGCCGTGCACCTCGACCCCATCGAAGCCCGCATGCTCGGCGCGCACAGCTGCGGCAAGGAAGTCGCCCACCGCCGCGGAAATGTCGTCGGATGTCATCGCCACCGCATCGTGCGCAGGGTCGTCCCACGGGCACTGTGCCGCCACGCCGGTGAGGCTCCGTTCGGCACGCCGTCCTCCGTGGTGCAGTTGCACAGAACTTCGCGCACCGGCCGCGCGCAGGCTGTCCGCCAGACGACGCAAGCCCGGAAGATGCTCAGTGCCCGCCACGCCCAACTGCCCGCGCCAGACCTGACCTGCGGGGGCCACGAAGGCCGCCGCCGTCATCACCAGCCCGAATCCGCCAGCCGCTCGGGCGGTCAGCCACGCCACTTCGTCCTGGGACAGACAGCCATCGTCCTGGCTCTGCCTGTTGGTCAAAGGCGCCAAGGCGATGCGGTTCTTCCAGGTCGGGCCGTGGACGAAAGCGAGTTCTTCAGTGGGTTGGGGCACGCTTCGATCCTATGGACAGGCCTTCAGCCCAGACGCTCCGATCAGAACGGGTAGCACTTCGTCGGCCGTGGACAGTGCTGCAACCGAATCTGTCACGCAATAGCCGACTCCGGATGGCTGCGGGTATCGCAGGACAGCACATCGTCACAGGTCGCTCCCGACAGTGTCGCCAGCACGCCCACGACGAAGGTGAGGCGACGCAAGCAGGAGGGCGCCGGGGCAGTCTGGGATCAACCTGACGAGACGCCTACCGCAGAGCAGAGGAGTCGCACGGTGGTGGCGGCAGGGTCGGCGTAGCCGGTTCGAGCAGGGCTGGCCGTACTGATGTCAGCTAGGCGTTCGCGGACAGCGCCGGTTCGATGCCCAGCACCCGCACCGGGGTGGAGCTCTTCGTCGTTCGTCCCGTCGCCCAACTGACCGAACCGGTTCCCACCCAGCAGAGCACCGTGGCGCCGCTGCGCATCGCACAACTGTGGTAGCAGCCGGCGGCAGCGGCGCTCGCCGCGCTGATGCCCCCGACCGTGACCGGCTTGGCGCTGGGGTCCCATCGCGGACCGTCACCGAGCTGCCCTTCATAGTTGCGACCCCAGCACTGCACGGTGCCGTTGGCGAGCACCGCGCAGGTGTGGAGGGGCCCGGCGATGACTGCGGTGGCCCTGGACAGTCTCGTCACCGGAACTGGTCGCGCGTGCGGTCCTTCTGGGTGCCGTCGCCGAGCTGCCTGTGGAAGTTGCGGCCCCAGCACTTGGCGGTGCCGGTGCGGCGCAGAGCGCACGTGTGGCCGAAGCCGGCGGAGACCCCGGTGGCCTTCGTAAGTCCCACGACCGGTACCGGCGTGGTGCGCCTGGTCTTGGTGCCGTCGCCGAGTTGTCCGTAGCGGTTGGCGCCCCACAGGTGGCCTTACCGTTGCGACGCACGGCGCATGTGTGATCGGCGCCTGCAGCGATGGCGGTGACCTTGGGCAGTCTGGTGACTTGTACCGACGTGGTGCGACTGACCCTGGGTGCCGTCGCCGAGTTGTCCCTGGCGGTTCCCGCCCCAGCAGTTGACCTTGCCGTTCTGGCGAAGCGCACATGTGTGGCGGTAGCGGGTGGCGATCCGCGTGACCTTCGTCAGTCTCCGCACTAGTACCGGTGTGGTGCGCTTCGCGCCCCAGCAGGAGACGCGACCGCCGTTCACGATCGCACACGTCTGATCCGCGCCCGCGGCGATGGCTTGGGCCCCGGTGATACCCGAGACTGTCACGGCTGGCCGTTGGTGGCGCCGTGAATGGATCACAGTTCAAGTCCGGCACCTGTGACGGGTCGCCCACCTCGAGGGAAGCAACGCCTCCCGACGATGACAGCGACTCGGTGGTCCACCTGATCCCGTCCATTTCGAAGGTCACAAACCCGGGACCTCCGGCGTCCAATCGGGCCCGGTCGACCCGGTGCGGCCATCTCGTACCCGTGGTCCTCTGTTTGTCGACGGTCTACACCCCTGCCATCTACGGGAGTGCTCATGATCAGGTTGGCGCGGGCGGCGGCGTTTGTGGCTGCGGGTGTGGTGGCGGCGAGGATCCCGGGGGTGATCACGGAATTCCCAGTGCCGACGGCCAGCAGTGCTCCACGGGGGATCGCGGCGGGGCCGGACGTGAACCTCTGGTTCACTGAGTTCGGCGTCAACAAGATCGGTCGGATCACGGCAGGGATGTCGCTGGCGGATCGTCGGCCGGTGTTGTCGGAATCCGGTCAGGATGGTCTGCCGCTGGTGTGCGCGGCGGATGTGTGCGGCTTCGGACTGCCGGCGACGTCAGCTGACAGCGCGTCGGGGCGACCATCCCGGGGAATCGGGGTGTCTGCACACCGACGGGCCGCGGATGTGGGCAGTGCGGTGACATGTTCGTCGCAGGGTGCGCCGACCGCGGTGCTGGCTACGATGACCCGTGAACAACCCGATCCGGTGGTGCCGCAGGTGACCGGCCCGCCCGGCACCAACGGGACGAACGGGCAGAACGGCGTGGTGGTGCTCGCGGCGGTGTTCCCGCCCGGCACGCTGTCGGCGAAGGTCGGCAAGGAGTTGACGGTGAAGCACGGCGTGACGAACGCAGCACCCTAGGCATTGACGACGAAGGGCAAGAAGACCGCCACCAGGAACGTTTCGGCGAATGCCGGGACCAACACGTTGGAGCGGGAGTTGCCAAAGCGCCTCAAGGCCGGTCAGCGCACCCGCGGCTGAGCGTCCAGGGCAAGGTCAAGGCCATGACCAAGGTGAAGTTGCGGAAGTAGGAGCCGCCGCGGCATCACGCCCGCCGCCCGTCCCTCCATCGAGTGATCTCGCGCTCCCGCGGACTCTCTGACCGACCTTCAGCCGATTGCGCGCCCTACCCTGGAATGGCGTCCATACGGGAGGTCCGACATGGGGGACGACGCAGGTGTCTGCATTCAGTGCGGGCAACCGATGCATAAGACCGACAAGTTCTGCCCCGAGTGCGGGCACAAGGTCGAGGTGGTCGAGGTGGTCGAGATCCTCGACGATCCGGGCGAGACCCGTGCCGAAGAACCGACCGCACCACCTCCGCGCCGCAGTCGCCGCACCCTCGTCATCGCCGGCGTCGCAGCGATCGGCCTGATCCTCGCGGGCGCCGCGTGGTGGGGCCTGACCCAGAACAGCGCGGCGAAGGACCAGTACAAGCGTCCGGCCCGGTGCTGATGGCGTCGCTGGACGACATGTCGGCGGTGCAGTCGACCGAGATGGTGCGCGAGTCGCCGGTGGTGCGCAATCCGAACTGACCACGATCACCGCACCCTGGACGAGAACCCCGGCGCCAAGGGCGCTGACCGGCTGACCACCCTTCGCGATGCCTTCGCCGCGCTCGCCGCGCTGCAGGCCTACGAGCAGGCACAACACCGAGGTGTGGACCGACAACCGTCCGGGACCTAGCGAACAGCCTGGACACGCTGACCGACTACGGCGGCGTCACCGAGCCCGCAGCCAGCGAGGGTGAGGACGCCGCCCGCACACTGGACGATCTGACCCGCCGGGTGGACAAGGCGATGGCCAAGTACCGCAAGACAGCTGAAGCAAGCCAAGGCCGCGGCGAAGGCTCAACGTGGCGACGTGGCCAGCTACCACGCACAGATGGAGTCGCTGATCGACCAGTACACGGCGCTGCGCAACGACACCGGTGCGTTCACCGAACAGATGCGCACCCAGCAGATGTACATGTACGAGATGAGGACTACTTCGCCAGGCCGCTACCGACCGCAGGGAAATCGGCAATCAGATGGCCGCTCTGCGACCTCCCACGGAACTGCGTGCGGTCCATTCCCGCATCGTGTCGGTGATCGGGGATGGTGCCGATGCCATCGATTCCGCCGTCGCTGCACTCGAGGACAAGGAGTGCTTCGATGGCGAGTGCTACTTCGAGTTCAACGCCCAGTGGCAGCAGTTCCAGGACGAGTCCGACCGGATCACCGCCCGGTACGGCAGAGGCCTACGACACATGGCAGGCCGCGATTGCACGAGCCGAGAAACAGGCCAAGAAGGCGGATCTTCCGCAGAGTCCCGTCCTGTAGCCGCGGAACCGCGCCCGCAGCCGAACTCCACGGGCGTATCCTTGACACATGGGGAAGGGGGCGTCCCATGACTGGCCCGATGACCCTCCGACTGGCGATCGCCGCCGCCGTGGTCCTCACTCTCAGCACCTCACCCGCTGCCGCGCTCACCCACGATCCGGACGCGAGATCAGCTTCTGCCACCTTGTCCGGCACACCCCTGTCCGGCACGCAGGAAGCAGACGGCCACACCCTCACCTGGGCGCTGTCCGGGGCGTCGGCCCCGCCGGCGGAACTGGCCGACTCCTATGACGGAGTGATCCGAGCCGGGAGCACGGTGACCTTCAGCGGCTCGGCGTTTTACACGATCAGCGAGGGCTACGTCACCAACCTGTCGCAGAGTGCGGACCTCAGCGGTACCCCGGGCGCGTCATTTTCGCAGCGGGTGGGCGGCGGTACGTACACGCTGCCGTACAGCCTGTCCACCAAGGCGCCCAAGGCGACCGACGCCGACAAGACCGGCGAGGTCATCGGCTACCTCTCCGCGTCGGTGTCGTCGCGCAACTGCAACGACTACGGGGTGTGCGGAGGCCCGAGCGTGCGGCTGTCGCTGGCGGTCGTGGCGGGATCATCGGACACGAAGAAGCCGACCATCTCCTTGAAGAAGAGCTCGAAGATCTACGTGGACGTCGGAAAGAAGGCGCTGAAGCAGCATCGGAACATCGCCGACTACCCGCTCAAACTCACCTTCCGGATGAGCGACAACTCGGGCAAGGCGCTCGGCACGATGCGACTGTTCTCGGGTGGCACAGTCGTGGGCGGCGCCAGCACGAAACGGTTCGTGAAGAACGGCCGGTACAGCCTGCGCCTGACCAAGACCCCGAAGGGATCCGGACCCTTCTTCTGGTGCGCGCAGGCCAAGGACCGGGCGGGTAACTACAGTCCCATCAAATGCAAGTGGCTGTCGATCGCAGTGCCGATCTCGAGGGCGAACGTCAACGGTTGCGGCACGGCCGGATACGGTCCGACCGCGGAGTGGCTGCAGAACTACTTCGGGGACGTGCGGGAGTACGGGTACGCCGAGGATCGCACCAAAGTGCGTTTGCGTAACGCGTGCAACATCCATGACGCGGCCTACGCGGGCGTCACCATCTACGACGCTCTGGACAAGAGGTACGTGGATTTCCGCACGTGGAGTCGGTTGAAGATCGACAAGAAGTTCCGCGGTGACATCCGGATGCTGTGCCGTCGGGAGTTGAGCACACCCAAGCGGATGGCCCCGTACCTGCGTACCTGTGAGAACGGCGTGGGCTTAACCACCTTCCTCGGGCTGATCCCGCTGAAGGGTCTATCCGCGGTGGAGGACGCCGGCGCCAACACGTACTTCGACATGGTGCGCGCACACGGCGGAGTCGGTTTCGACGCGGATGCCACCACCCCGGGAACACAGCCGAACATGCCGCCGAAGACCTCCCCGACCGGCGGCCGGCGCAACAACGGCTGATTGCCGCGATGTTGCTCCCGGTACCTGGAGCGCCTGGGCGTGCCGTCCGTGACGGATGCCCCACGTCGCGAACACACGAACCGTCGACGATGCGGCGGGCGTCTGCGACGCGGGTGACGGCCCGCAGGGATCTGGCGCGCATGCGACAAGCCAGCCGGGCAACCCGCCAAGGCGAGGGGCATTTGCTGATATCGCGCTGCAGCCTGCGAGTTCGCCTGGGCAGGAACTTTGAGCTTCACCCGGGTATCAACGGTCTGGGGTGAGGCAATCGCCGGTCCCTTCGCGGTTGATCCGCACACGTGTACGCAAACGGGACGGATTCAGTCGTATTGGCCCCCTAGAAGTGAGGAATCACTCACCTGGGGGGCTAGATACTACGAAATCCGTGCCGATAGAATAGGTATAAGACAGAAGGGGTGAAAACAATGACTGGCCACACGAGGTCGAATCGGGCACGCAACTTCCTGCACCGCACATGGTCCGTTGTCTCGCATCTTGTAGATGACGTGGAACCGGACCGGCTCTCAACCGTAGCTCCCATGAGGGCAGATGGGACCCGGGCCAAGCCCTTCTCGCAGAGCTGCTAACGAGGCAGTAGAGGCACCGGCGCGTCACGGTGCACTCTGTAACATCCGGATACCCGCTGTGAGTGCTGCTTTGCCTGCACCGCGACGTACTTCGCCAGTCTGCGCTTGACGTGCAGCATCTACGGTGTGCGCTGGGACACGGAGGCCGAGGCGCCAGGGCGATCATGACTTGACCGCCGGCGCTTAAGGGTTGCTGCGTCAACAGAAGGCACTTCTTAATTGAGGAGCAGCCTCCCGGGTGGTGTTCAGCAAAGAGACGCACCGGAATAGGCGTGATCTGTTGGACGCATGCGGAGGTGGGTTCGGCCCTCTGGTGCCCCACCGTCGCTTGATGCACACGCACAGCTCTGACCGCCCGCCGTCGCTTGTCCACAGATGTGTTCGTGGACGAAAACGTGTCACACCCTCGCACTAGTGTTCGAGGTGAGGGGAGGCGGTCATGACCATCACGACGACAGATCCGGATGCGGCGTTGGACGGGCTGCGTTCCCAGGTCGATCGGCTGCTGGCCGCGGACCCGGCGGAATGGTCCCTCGCCGAGTTGGAACGCACGATCCTGGATGTGCACACCGTCGTCCCAGCAGCTGGCCGCGGTCCAAGCCCGGGCCTTGGCCTCGTTCGATGCTCGCGGCGGGGCGCAGTTGGCCGGGCACCGCACGACCGGGGACTGGCTGGCCAAATCCACCCGCACCCCGTCCGGGCATGCCGGCTGGTGGGTGCACACCGCCCGCGCCCTGCGCGACCATCTACCCGAGACCGCGGCCGCGTTGGCCGACGGGGCGATCACCCTTGAGCATGTCCGGGCGATCCGCGGCGCGCATCGCACCCTGGGCGAGGCGCTGATCACCTGCGAGGACACCGTGGTGGTGTTCGCCCGTGGTCACAGTGCCAAAGACCTGCGCGGGTTCCTCGACGTGCTGATCCAGAACTACCGCCCCGAGGACCACGACCGCGATACTGAGGCCGCCCGCACCCGCCGTCATGCCCGGCTGTCGTCCAGCCTGGACGGCTGGTGGCACCTGACCGGGTTCCTGGACCCCGCCACCGGCGCCGCCCTGGCCGCAGCCCTGGACGTCTACGCCGATAAGACCAGCCCCGATGATGACCGCACCGCCGGCAACCGCACCGCCGACGCCCTGGCCGAAATCGCCCACCGCGCCCTGGACGTGGTCGACCGCCCGTCGGGGCTGGGCCACCTCACCATCACCCTCACCCCCGACCAACTGGCCACCGGACTCGGCGTGCGGTGGCCGTCCGGGCTGCTGGCCTCCCGCACCGACGTGCACACCGCCGCCTGCTCCGCGAAGGTCACCTACGTCGTCGGGATCCCCACCGACACCATCCACTGGCAACCGCTAGCCGTCGGATTCGCGCAACGGTACGCCACCAAAGCCCAACGCGCCGCCCTCGCGGTACGCGACGGCAACGGATGCGTCTACCCCGGCTGCACCGTCCCGGCGCACCGCTGCATCGCCCACCACATCGTGCACTGGGACGACCGCGGCCCGACCGACCTGACCAACCTCGTGCTGATCTGCCACTACCACCACCGCAAAGTCCACCACGGGACACTGGCCATCACCCAAACCCCCACCGGCCGATACACCACCACCACCAACCGGGCACCACCAATCGGAGGACCCTGAGACGGCCCGACAAACATGACGGCTTTCCAGCAAGGACCGGCGACATCGTGACGAGGCTGCGCGGGTACCTGTTCTACCGGCCGCGCAGCCTCGCCATGACTAGGTGTGCCACGGGCTCGAACGGGCCCGCGGTGGACTCGTGCTTCAGGACACCCTGAGGGTGGACACCACGCCGCCGTGGTCCGACTCCCACGACGGTGCAGGTGTGTCACGGAATGGGGTCACGTTGGTGTTGACACCCTGCTGGGCCCTGACCTTGCCGTGGCCGAGCACCAGGTCGATGCGGGTCTCGTTCTCGCTGACCGGGTTGGACAGGTCGGCGCTCTGGCAGCATGTCAGGCCACGCCCGTCCCTCTTCGGCTTCCACATGTCCCTGAAGTAGGACCGGGTCAGGATCTTGTAGCTCTTCGGCGAGTACTGACCGTACGCGTCACTGTTGAAGTCACCAGTCGCGATCACCGTGCCGGCGCCCTTCTTGGTCACCTTGACGAACTGCTTGGCCTGCTTCTCCTGGATGGGCGCTGAACGTCACCGACCTCCAGGTGCGTGTTGGCGAACCGGAAATCCGCACCCTTGTAGGTCATGTCGGCGTACACCCAGCCGCGGCCGAACGAGATCGTCTGACCGGCGATGACGAACGTCTGCTGCGCGGAGTACAGCCCCGACTTCACCGACTTCTTCTTGTACGACAGCTTCTTCGTCTTGGTGTTGACGAGAATGACGTCACGGTCCTTCAACTGGATGCTGCAGGGCCAGCCGGAGGGAAGAATGCCCGACGGGGCGCCGCAGGACGCCGCCGGATCGACGTACGGGAACGGCCCGATCGTCGCGTTCTGGCTGATCCCGGCGACCTTGTACTTCAGGCCCTCAGCCGCCAGCGCCTGTCTTCACGATCTTCAAGAAGTCTTGGCTCTGCAGCTCCGGCCCCGGCTCATTGCGGTTGGTGATCCACTCGTTTTTGCACTTGTTTGTTCTTGCTATTTCATTCATTCTTGTATTGCTCAACTCGTC
>CAVQRQ010000006.1:0-179068 GCA_963715265.1 uncultured Acidobacteriota bacterium | reverse complement strand
GGTGCCGGTTGTGCACGCCTCGCCCCGCGCGGCGACTCGGGGGCCGGCGGCCGGGCAGTGGGGGCGCGCGTCGGCCCGGTCCCGGGCGCGGGGCCTGGCGCGGGTGGCCTTGTGGCGCACGACTGCAGCCACACGACGGTGGCCACCGTTGCCGCCACCTGGCCGATGACCCGGCGTCGGAGGACTTCAGGACGTCGCACGCCACCATGTTCGCATCGGTACCGGGACGGCCGGCTGTGCGCCGTGTGTCGCATTGGTTCAAGGCATGAGGGCGTGCGTCGATTGAAGGAGCAGAACTCCGCCATGAGCACACCCGCCCTGCTTGTCATCCAACCGCCAGGTCCCATGCGGGATCTGCTGCTCGACGCGGCCGCGGATGTGGGCTTCACGGTGCACGTCTGCGACACAGGTGCCGACGGGCTCCAGGTCTTCCGGCAACGTCCGCCCGACGTGCTGGTCGCCTCGCTGGACCTCGAGGACATGGAGGGGCTGGGCCTGCTCGCCGGCATCCGGGAGGAGGCGCCCGACCTGTCCGTGATCCTCGTGACGGCGCGCGCGTCGGTGGAATCGGCCGTCGCAGCCATCCGCCTCGGCGTCCACGACTACCTGCGGGATCCCCTCGACGTCGATGCGCTGCGGCGACTCCTGGCCGGGCGGTTCGACGATGCGCTGCGCCGTCGCGTCCGGCTGTTCCCGGCCGAACGATCGACGGGTGTGTCCTTCCACGGCATGATCGGCCGTTCGGTGCCGATGCAGCGGTTGTTCCGTCTGCTCCGGACGGTTGCGCCGCACGTCCGCAACGCGCTGGTCAGCGGCGAGACGGGGACGGGCAAGGAACTCGTGGCGCGCGCGCTGCACCAGCTCGGGCCCCGGGCCAGCAGGCGTTTCGTCGTCATCAACTGCTCGGCGGTCGTGGAGTCGCTCTTCGAGAGTGAACTGTTCGGCCACGTGCGCGGGGCGTTCACGGGCGCCACCGACTCGAAGCCCGGCCTGTTCGAGCTGGCCGATGGCGGCACCCTCTTCCTCGATGAAGTGGGCGAACTGCCACCGGGCGTGCAGGCCAAGCTGCTGCGTGCCATCGAGTTCGGCGAGGTGCACCGCGTCGGCTCCCTCGAGCCGCGCAAGGTCGACGTGCAGATCGTTGCCGCGACCAACCGTGACCTCGAGCTCGAGTGCGACGAGGGACGCTTCCGCCGCGACCTGTTCTACCGCCTCAACGTCGTGGACGTGCATGTGCCTCCGCTGAGGGACCGGCGAGACGACATCGTGTACCTGGCCAATGCGTTCATGCGTGCGACGGCGGCCAGGCTTGCCAAGCCGCTGACGGGACTGACCTCCGGCGCGGAGCGCCTGCTGCGCGAGGCCGACTGGCCCGGCAACGTTCGCGAACTGCGCAACGTGATCGAGCGGACGTGCCTCATGGCGGAAGGCCGGCTGGTCGGAGAACTCGACGTTCGCGGGAGCCTGCCGGTGCCGCGGTCGTCTTCGACGGTCCATCGGATTCGCACCGACGCGCTGCGCGCAAAGGTGCCGGCCGCCCGCGTGCCCACCTTCGACGAAGATCTCGAACCGCTGTCGGACATCGAGCGGGAGCACATCATGCGCGCCCTCCAGCGCTCCGGCGGCAACAAGAAGCAGGCGGCGACACTGCTTGGCGTGAGCCGCCGCGCACTGTACCGGAAGCTGGAACGTCTCGACCTCGGCGCCACCATCGCGCGCCGCGGGAGGGGAGCGGCATGAGCGCGCCCCTTGGGACAGGCGCAGGGCTCGATGGGCCCGCGCGCGAGGCGCTCGACCAGCCCACCCGCGTTCTCGTCATCGACGACGACCAGGACGTCCGTGACGTCATGGCCGCCTGGGTCGAGGCCGAGGGGTACCAGCCCGTGCCGGTCGACGGCCCGGAGGCGGCCCTCGCGGCCGCCGGCGCCCAGCCTGTGGCCGTGGCGTTGTGTGACGTGCAGATGCCAGGGCACGACGGGTTCTGGTTCCTCGATCGCGTGCAGGAGCAGCATCCCGATGTCGCCGTCGTCCTCGTCACCGGCGTGCACGACGTCGATTGGGCCCTTCGCGGTTTGCAGCAGGGAGTGGTCGACTATCTCCTGAAGCCGTTCGACTCGCGGAGCCTGTCACGTGCGCTCGAGTACGGCATGCGGCAGCATCGCCTGCGCCGGGCGGATCGTCTGCTTCGCACGCAGCGGGCCTCGGAACTCGAGGCGCGCCACGCCCGGCTCATCGAGGCCCTCTCGCGACTGCAGGTCGACACGACGGCCCACGTCGAGGCGGTGCTCGACCTGGTGGCCTTCCGCCATGACGTCTGGCGCGATCACAGCCGTCGCGTGCGTCAGCTCGCCGTGGCCCTGGCCACGACCGTGCGACTCCCGGACCGTCAGGTCGAGGTGCTCGGTCAGGCCGCGTTACTTCACGAACTGGGCCGGCTCGTCCTGCCGGATGGGCTGCTCGGCAAGACCGGCGACCTGACGTCCGAGGAACGAGCGCTCTGGCGGCGCGTGCCGGACCTCGGGGCGTCCATTCTCGAGGCGCTGCCCGCGCTGCATCCCGCCGCGGGCATCATCCGGTCCCGGTTCGAGGAGTACGCCGGCGGGGGGTACCCGCGGCAACTGGCGGGCGACCAGGTGCCCATGGCCAGCCGCGTGCTCGCCGTGGCCGACTCCTACGACGCCATGCGGTCGCCACGGCCCTTCCGTGACGCGCTGACCCACGAGCAGGCCGTCGGCGAACTCGTGCGGGGCAGCGGGACCCAGTTCGACCCCGACGTGGTCCGGGCCTTCGCGCGGTTACCGGGCCTGGGGCGCTGACCCCGCGAGGCGACGGCCGCCGCGCAGGCCGCGGCAGTACAATGCCGCGGTGTCTGCGACCTCCGTGTCCGTGCAGTACGAGGCGGTGATAGGCCTCGAGGTGCACGCCCAGCTCCAGACCCGCACGAAGATCTTCTGCGGGTGCACTCCTTCCTTCGGCGATGCGCCCAACACGCACACGTGTCCGGTGTGTCTCGGCATGCCCGGTGCCCTTCCGGTCCTCAACGCGGCCGCCGTGGACAAGGCCATCGCCGCCGCCCTCGCGCTCGACTGCACCGTGCACGACGTGTCCGAGTTCGCGCGCAAGAACTACTTCTACCCGGACCTGCCGAAGGGCTACCAGATCTCGCAGTTCGACAGGCCGCTGGCCACGGGAGGACACGTCGAGCTCGAGGTGGACGGGACGACGGTGCGCGTCGGCATCACGCGCATCCACATGGAGGAAGACGCCGGCAAGTCGCTGCACGAGGGAACGGGCGATCCGAACCTCACGGGCATCGACCTCAATCGTGCGGGGACGCCCCTCATCGAGATCGTCTCCGAGCCCGACCTGCGCAGCGCCGCCGCGGCGGCTGCGTACTTCACGTACATCCGCGACGTGCTCGTGGCCATGGGCGTCAACGACGGCAACCTCGAGGAGGGCAGCCTCCGGTGCGATGCCAACGTGTCGGTCCGCCCGGTCGGGCAGCAGGCGCTTGGCACGAAGGTCGAGGTCAAGAACGTCAATTCGTTCCGGTTCCTCCAGAAGGCCATCGAGTACGAGATCGCGCGACAGTCCGGGGTGGTCGCCGAGGGCGGCGCGATCGTCCAGGAGACGCGCCTGTTCGACACGGCGACGGGCCGCACCTTCGCGATGCGCACGAAGGAGGAGTCGCATGACTACCGCTACTTCCCCGAGCCCGATCTCCCGATGCTCGTGCTCGAGCCCGGGCAGGTCGCCCGCGTGCGGGAGTCGCTCCCGGAGTTGCCGGAGGCACGGCGCGCCCGCTTCGTCTCGCAGTACGGACTTCCAGCCTACGACGCAGGCGTCCTCACGCAGGACGTCGAGGTCGCGGCGTACTTCGAAGCGCTCGCGGCGTCGGCGCCCGCCAAGCTCGCGTCGAACTGGGTGATGGGGGAGATTCTGCGCAAGGTCAAGGAAGAGGACATCCGCGTTGGCGACGCGCCCGTGCCGCCAGCCGGACTGGCCAGCTTGCTGCAACTCGTCGAAGCCGGCACCATCTCCACGGCGGCCGCCAGGCGGGTGTTCGAGACGATGTGGACGACGGGAGACGCCGCGGCTGTCATCGTCGAGCGCGAAGGCCTGACGCAGGTCGGTGACGAGGCCGCGCTCCTGGCGCACGTCACGTCTGTGATCGCAGCCAATCCCGATGCCGTCGCCAGCTACAGGGCCGGTCGCGTCCAGGCGATCGGCGCGCTCGTGGGGCAGGTGATGAAGCTCACGCGCGGGTCGGCCAATCCGAAAGTGGTCCATGCCCTCATCCAGCGTCAGCTCGACGCCTGAGGGCGGCCGCGCCGGCTTGGGTGAGCGCGTCGCCGCGCTCGCGCTGTTCGCTCTCGTCGCCATCGTGGCGACGTGGCCGCTGGCCTGGCACCCGCGCACGCTGCTCGGCGCCACGCAGGGGCCCGGCGATGCCTACCTCAACCTGTTCACGCTCGGCTGGGACCTGCAGCAGCTGTTCCACGCGCCGGCGTCGTGGCTGAACGGCGCGGTGTTCGATGCGCCGATCTTCCACCCCGCGCGACAGGCGCTCACGTTCTCCGATCACCTGTTGCTGCAGGCCGCGCTCGTGTCGCCCGTGTACGCGGTCTGGCGCGACCCCGTGCTTTGCTACAACGTCGTGTTCGTGGCGTCGCTCGCGGCCAGCGCCTGGGCGATGTGGTGGTATCTGCGGCAACTGCTCGACGACCAGATCGGCCCCGTCATCGGCGGCCTGATCTGGGGCTTCTGCGCCTATCGCTTCTCCCACGTCATGCACCTGCAACTGCAGGCGTTGTACTTCCTGCCGCTGGCCTTCGGTGCGCTGCACCGCGTCGTGGCCCGTCGCCGTTGGCACGACGGGGTCTGGCTCGGGCTGTGGTACGGACTGACGGCGGTGAGCTCGGTCTACTACGCGGTGATTGGCCTGGTCGCGCTCGGCCTTGGTGGAATCGCGCTGGTGGCTGGAGCCGGGCGGGTCTCGCTCGGCCGGCTGACTGCGCCGCTGGCAGCGGGCGCCCTCGTGTCGGGGCTGCTCGTCGGGCCCGTGCTCGTGCCCTACATGCAGGCGGGGCAGCGCGAGGGATTCGTGCGGACGATGGACGAGGCGAGCCGGCACGCGGCGACGGCCATCAGCTTCGTGAGCGAGCCGCCGTGGCGTCCTGTCGCCTTCGCGCCAATCGGGCGGACCGAGGAGGACGGCCTGCTGCCAGGATGGGGCGCCCTCGCGCTGGCGCTGCTGTCCCTGGGGGCGCTGGCACGCTCGCGGCGCCAGCCGCTGCTCTGGACCTGGGGTGCCGTCGCGGTCGCCGGTGTCGTCTTCGCCCTGGGCCCGGATGGCTTCCGGACCGTGTATGCGCTGGCGCATCGATGGGTCTTCGGGTTCCAGGCGGTCCGCGCGCCGGCGCGCTTCGGAGTCCTGCTGACCTTCGGCGTGGCGGCGGCGGCGGGGTTTGCCGTGACCTGGTGGCGCCGGGAGGCTCGCCCCGCCGTCCGTCCACTCGTGCTCGCCCTGTCGGCCGTCGTCGGAGTCGAGTCCCTCGCCTGGCGCGTGCCGTACGTCGCTGCCCCCGTTCTTGCGACGCCGGTCACCACGTGGCTGAAGGCGGCCGAGGGTGCCGGGCCCGTCGCGTACGTCCCCCAGCCAGACGACCGGGCCGCCACGCCACTCATGCTCGGCACGCTCGTGCACGGGCGCCCCATCGTGAATGGCTACAGTGGCCAGCGTCCGGCCGTGGCGGGAGCCGTCGCCGGCGCGCTGGCGACCTTCCCGTCGGCAGACGCCATCTGGGTGCTGCACGACCTGGGTGTCCGGTTCGTCGTCACGCCAGAGGACGGTCTGGAGGCGAGGTGGCCGTTGGCGCGGCGCGCACGCCTGCCCGAGGCGGGCGGTGACGACGCGGTCATCTACGAACTGGCGGACGAGGCCGCCCTGCTCGCCGCCGTTGGGGCGCCGGCGACGGTGACCGCGCCAACGCCCGGCACACCGGGCTTCGCGCCGGGGGAACGCAGCCGTTACGAGGTCTACTGGGACGGCGCCGGCACGTCGGTGCCAGCCGGCACCGTCGAGATCGCGGTCCTTGCGGCTTCGGGCGCCGACCCGCGACTGCCGCCGTGGCTCGATGCGCCGGCACGCGACCGCATCCGCTATGAAGCACGCGTGTCGCTCCAGACCGCGCCGTGGGTCGAGCGCTTCTTCGAGGCGCGTGATGTCTTCCGGACGTTCGCCGATGCCGACTTCCTGCCGATCGTCCACCTCCGCGAGATCCGCGAGGGGCGGCGCCGGGTCGACCAGGCCGCCTTCCACGATGGCCCCAACGGCGTCGTGCGTGTCGTGCCGCCCGACGCGGCTACTGTCGACGCAGGGCCGGGCTTTCGCGCGCCGCAGGACCATCGCGATCCCCTCACGGCCTTCCTGCTCGTGAGGACCCTTGCCCTGGCGCCGGGCATCGAACTCGCCGTCCCCGTCAACGACATGGGCCGCAACCTGACCCTGCAGTCCGGGCCGCTGCTGGCCGAGACGATCGACTGGCAGGGGAAGCGGGTGCCGGCGTTGCGGATGCGGCCGGCCCTCGTGCAGCGCGTCCAGCGCCGCGCGCCGCCCGCCATCGACCTCTGGCTCAGCGCCGACGACCGGCGTGTGCCCCTGCGCATCGACGTGGCCGCGGGATTCGGCCGCGTCCGCGTCGAACTCGTCGAGTCACTCCCGGGAGGACCACGAACGTGATTACGCTGTCTGGCGTCAGCCGGTCATACGGCGAGGGCGCCGTCGCCTTGCGGGACGTGACGCTGTCCATCGACAAGGGCGAGTTCGTGTGCCTTGCGGGCCCGAGCGGAGCCGGCAAGTCCACCCTGCTGCGCCTGCTGCTGCGCGAGGACGTCGCCTCGTCCGGGCAGGTGCTTGTCGGCGGCGTCGACATCGCCACGCTCGGCCGCGAGGCGCGGCAGGCCTACAGGCGCACCGTCGGATTCGTCTTCCAGGACTTCCGGTTGCTGGCCGACCGGACCGTCTTCGAGAACGTGGCCACGGTGTCCCGCGTGATGGGCGTGCCGCGAGCTCACCAGTGGCGGCGTGCCTCGATGCTGCTCCAGCAGGTCGGCCTGCAGCAGCGCATGGAGTCGTTCCCACGCCAGCTCTCCGGAGGCGAGCAGCAGCGCGTCGCGATCGCCCGGGCCCTCATGAACGAGCCGGCGATCCTGCTGGCCGACGAGCCCACGGGCAATCTCGATCGCGCGCTGTCGCTGGAGGTGATGGACATCTTCCGCGCCATCAACGCCTCGGGCACGACCGTCGTGATGGCCACACACGATCAGGACCTCATCGGGTACGTGCATCGCCGTGTCGTGCAGTTGCAGCACGGACAGGTCGTCGGCGATCGGAGGCCGGCATGAGCACGCGTCGGCACGAGGACACCCACGCGGTCGGGTTCGTCCGCTACTGTCTCGACGAGGCCTCGACCTCTCTGCGGCGCCGCTGGCGCGTGGCGCTCCTGTCCACGGCCCTGCTGGCGTCCGCCGTGTTCGTGACCGGCGCGGTCATGGTCGCGTCGGCCGCGCTGCGTACGGTGACGACGCGGATGACCGAGGCCGCGGAGCTCTCGGTGTACATGGCGCGCGAGGCGTCGGCGGCCGACCGCGATGCCGCCGCGCAGATCACCCGCGCCAATCCCGCCGTCGCCTCGGCCGACGTGCTCGACGCCGACGAGGCCACGGCGCGCGTGACGGCTGACTTTCCCGATCTCGCCGAGGTCATCACGGCATTGCCCGAACGTCCATTCGGCGCCGTGATCGAGGCGCGGCTGTCGGCCTCGGCCACCGAGGGCCAGGTCGAGGCGCTCGTCGCTCGCCTGCGCGCCGTCCCTGGCGTCGACGATGTGGGGTACGACCGTGAAGTGCTGCGTCGCGTGCTGCTGACCGTCACGACGGTGCGGCGGGTGGTCACGGCGCTGGCCGTGCTGCTGGCCCTGGCGGCCTTCGCTGCCGTCGCCGCCGTGCTGCGGCTCGGCTACTACGCGCGCCGTGACGAGATCGAGGTCCTGGGGCTCCTGGGAGCGCCGCCGCGTGCGATCTCGGGGCCCTTCGTCGCCGAGGGGTTGCTGCAGGCCTTCGCGGGCAGCGTGCTCGCCGTGGTCCTGTTGCGCGTGGCCGTGTGGGCCGCGTGGCGCGGTCCCGCGGCGGCCTGGGCCCGCGCGCTCGATCTCGCCGAGGTCCCGCAGCTGTCGTGGCAGCATCTGCTTACGCTCCTGATGGCCGCGCTGCTGGCTGGCGCGGCCGCGGGTTGGGTGGGGTCGCGCGAGATCGGCAGGGAATGACCAGGGCGGGGACCACGCGGTCCCCGCATGGCGTCGGGCGGAGGGAGCCGCCCATGGTGGGCCGGCAGGTACTCGCGCGCGGGTGCCGCGCTCGACATCGGCCGGCGCGGAGGGGTAGAGTGGAACGTGTCAGTCCGGCACGCCAAATCCGACGTGGATTCCCTGCTTCGTGTGTCCCTGCTCGCCGAGTTCTATCGCGAGGAACTCCAGCGCTGTCATCATCAGCTGGACAGCCAGCGTGACTGCTACTCCCGCCACACCGTCGCCTGTGTCGAGCTCGCGCTCGATCGCGCGATGGCCCAGCTCGAGTTGCTCTGCCGGCAGGGGCGCGCGGACCAGGTGGTCCGCGGCATCCTCGATCAGTTCAGTCACGTGGCCGCCAGGCAGATGTGGGTGGACGGTCGCTGCCTCCATTGACGTTTCCCTCGCGCGCGGGCGATGACCTGGCCGCCATCACGGGGGCCGCGCTGGCCGCCGTGTCGGCATCGACGCTGTTGCGCCGGTGGCTCCAGGCGGGCTCGAGTCCTGTCGATCTCCGCGAGCCCTACGTGCTCGTCGCCGCGGGCAAGGCTTCGGCGGCCATGCTGGAGCGGTGGTACGCCGTCGTGCCCGAGCTGCCCACGCGCGCCATCGGCGTGGGGACCCACGACCGCCATCGCGTCCCCGACGATGTGGAGTGGTACACGGGCGGACATCCGACGCCGACCGCCGAAAGCGTCGCGGCAGCCGATGCCGCGTTGGCCGCGGCGCGCGGCGTGCTTGCCGACGGTCGCCTGATCGTGCTCCTGTCCGGAGGCGCGTCCGCGCTGCTGTGCGCGCCCGTCGAGGGCGTGTCGCTCGAGGAGAAGCAGCAGATCACGCGGGCGTTGATGCACGACGGGCGCGCCATCGACGAACTGAACTGCGTCCGCAAGCATCTGTCGCGCATCAAGGGTGGCCGGCTGGCCGCGGCCTGCCAGGGGGAGACCCTGACACTCGCGATCTCCGACGTCGTCGCACCGGTCGAGGACGACCCGAGCGTCATCGGCTCGGGGCCCACGGTAGCGGACCCGTCGACCTTCGCCGACGCGTGGGGGATCGTGTCAGGCATCGTGGCGAGAGATGCCGTCCCGTCCTCCGTCGAGTCCTGGCTGCGTCGCGGCGTCGCGGGGGAGGTGCCCGAGTCGCCCAAGCCCGGCGATGCGTCGATGAGACGCAGCCGCTACGAGTTGATCGGCACACGTCATGTCGCCATGTCGGGCGCGGTCGAGGAGGCGCGCCGGCGCGGCTACGGAATCGTCGTCATCACGCCGCCCGTCCTCGGTGAGGCGCGTGAGGCCGGCGCGACCCACGTCGAGACCGTGCGCGCCGCCGTCGAGGGGCGCAGGGGCCCCGTGTGTGTCGTGAGCAGCGGCGAGACCACGGTGACGGTGACGGGGAAGGGGCGTGGCGGTCGCAATCAGGAGTTCGTGGCCGGCGCCATCGACGCGCTCGGCCGGGCGGGGCGCCCGATGCTCCTCACGAGCGTGGGGACAGACGGCATCGACGGTCCGACCGATGCCGCAGGAGCGTGGGCCGACAACGGCACGGCCGCGGTCGCGGCGGCCCAGTCCGTGTCCACCGACGCGTTCCTGACCGACAACAACGCCTACGAACTGCATCGCCGTCTAGGCACCCTGACACGCACGGGGCCAACCGACACGAATGTCGGCGACCTGCAGGTCACGCTGGTCTACTGACGGAATGAAGGATTCTTCATTTCGGAATGCAGGACTCTTCACCGAAATGCAGGACTCTTCACTGCAATGCAGGACTTCTCTCCGAACGGACGGCTCTTCATTTCACGGAACCGTCCCTCATTACAGTGGACCGTCCTTCATTGTCCTGCCCTACGGCTCCGGTGTCGCGCGATAGACCTCGCCGAGCAGGTTCGCTGCCTGTTGCGCCCTGGCGTCGGCCTGCAATCCGGGCCGCGCCCCGGTCGCGTCGACGGTGGGCTCCATGGACAGTGCTTCCTTCAGCAGGGCCTGCGCCTGGTCCACCTTGCTGGCTTCGGTGGGCGGCGAATCACGCGCATTGGCCGCACGGAACGCATCGAGTAAGCGAATGGCTTCTTCGACGTGCGTGCGCGCGTTGCCGTAGTTGGCCTGGATGAGCGCGATGCGCGCATCCTGCGTGCGCGCCCTCGCCTCCGACAGGCGGAGCCGCAGCATCGCCCTGTCGCGACTGTGCTGCGCCGGGTACGCCTGGTACCAGCCGAACAGGAAGCCGACGAGCGCGGCGACGACGGCCGTGCCCGCGAAGTAGCCCCAGAGGCGCCCGCGTGTCATGCGGGAAGCGTAGCCCAGACCGCTCCCAGCGGGAAGGACGCGCGCACCACGCCCGTGATGCGCCTCGCCCCAATGGTTCTTGCCGCTGCCGGACCGAAGGCGAAAGGCCGGGCAGCGACGCCGCCCTGACCACGGCCGTCACGTTACTTCAGGATCTCCGCCCTCACCTCGACGGTCACGGTGCGGTCGGTGGCCGCGTCGGCCGAACGGGCCGCGACGATGGGGGTTCCAGGCGTGAGGAGGAACGTCAGGCTGTCCTGGAGGGTGCTGTAGCCCGGGCGGGATGAGGCCGCCATCTTCTCCTCCGGCGTGACGGGTGCCGGGCGCCCGTCTCCGGCGAGCGGCGCCATCACCGCCGCGCTTGCGTAGACGAACCGCAGTTCAAGCAGCACCCGCTGATCGGGGGTCAGGTTGACCGACGCGTCAACGTTCAACGGCAGGTCTCGACTGTTGCCGTTGGCAATCGGAGCGGTCGTGTTACTGCGTACGTTGCTCTGCCGTCCATCGGCGACCACCAGCGACACCACCTTCGTCACGGGCGTCGCGCTGCCCGTCTGCTCGGTGATGGTCACGTCCACCTTGACGTTGCGAGTCGGCAGCGGACGCTTCTCGCCAGGCGGCGGGGGAGCCGGCGGGGGAGGCGGCGGCATCTCGCGGTCGGCCCGTGGCGCCTGGGCCGGCTGCGGTGCGCGCGGGGGGACTGGCGGTGCAGGCGGGGCGGCCTGCGGCGTGTCGGGCACGGTGGCGTACGCCATGTCCGGGGTGGTCGCCCGCGGCGCGTCCTGCGCGAGGGCCGGCGTGGCGAGGACGGTGATCACGAGGATGACTGACAGCGTCTTCATGGCTTCTCCTGTTCGTTCACGGGCGCAATGACGATGGGCTCGAACTGAATCTCGGCCACGGCAATTTCTTCAAGCGGTGTAAGCGGCGCGACCCGGATCGGCGGTGCCTCGATCGACTCCAACTCGATGGGCGGCAGTCCCGACGGCAATGGCACCCACGCCAGTTGCGGCGCTCCCTCGGTTGGTGATGCTCCGGTGCCCACTCTCCGGTTCCCGACTCCCGACTCTCCACTCCCCACTCCCGACTCCCCACTCCCGACTCCCGACTCCCCACTCCCCACTCCCGACTCCCCACTCCCGACTCCTGACTTGCGACTCCCGACTCCCGGCCGAAGGCTCTTCCACTCCTCGAACGCATCCATGCCCCAGTACGCCTGCGGCGGAAGGACCGGCTGCTCGACGTCGCGTCCTCGACTCCAGGGCGGCGCATCGGGGACGTCGGGGCGGCCCGCCGCGGTCATCCACGCCTCCGGCTGTCGGCCTGCCTGCCACGCCAGGCCGACGGCGGCAACGACGGTGGCAGCCACCGGGAGCAGCCACCGCGGGCGGATCGCCGCCGTGTCCGGGCGCGCGCGATCGGCGCCACCGACGTCCCCGCCGCTGCGGCTCGTACGGGCCAGCACGCTCGCGACGTGGTCCAGCCCCGGTTCCGGGCGTGCCAGCGCCTCGAGGGCTGCGTCGAGCTGTGCGTCGTCGTGTTCGGTCATGTCGCTACGGGCCGTCGGACAAGTCCGACGGCTACGTGTCCTTTCGAGGGCCGATGGCCGACCTGTCCGCCGCAGCCCTGGCGGAGGCAGATTGCCGAAGGGCCGGCTGGTGCCTCCCCATGCGTTCCCGCAGCATCCGGCGGGCGTCGCTCACGCGGTACTTCAAGGTCCCCACGGGAACGCCCAGCAGCGCGGCCGCATCGGCATACGGCAGGTCCCGGGTCGCCATCAGCAGCAGCGCGTCGCGATGGGTCCGGGGCAGGCCCTGCACCAGCTTCTTCAGCCGCACGCGCGCGGCGCGATCCAATGCCTCGTCCTCGGCACTCGCCGCGCGTGAAGCCAGATCCAGCGGAGGTCCGTCATCGTCGTCGGCTGCGCGATCGATGCGCAGCAGGCGCTTCCAGCCGGCCAGGCCCTGGCGCCTGTCGAGCGCCTTGCGCCAGGCGATCGCCAGCAGCCACGTGCGGAACGACGATTGCTGCCGGAACTCACCAAGTGCCCGCCACGCGGCAATCCACGCGTCCTGCGCCGCATCGTCGGCGTCCTCACGCGAGAGCAGCGCGGCGTGGGTCGCCCGGAACACGGCCCCGTGGTGGCGCCGGACCAGGTCGGCCCATGCCTCGTCGGATCCACTCTGGGCCAGAGCCACGAGGTCCTCGTCGGTCACCAAGCCTGTAGACTGACCGCGTGGGTCCCGGGTTGGGAAAGTTGGCGAGACCATGACACCAGACGAGCTGCTGCAACGAATCCGCGAGCGCGTGACCCATCCGTCCACCGTCAAGGAGTTGATGCGGGCGCTCAAGCTCCAGAAGTCGGAGGCACCGGGTGTCCGGCGGGCGCTGAAGACCCTCGTGGCACGCGGTGCGCTGATTGAAACACGCGGCCGCCACTTCGGCGTGCCCGAACTGATGGACCTGGCGCCGGGGCGCATCACCGTCAACCCCAACGGCTTCGGGTTCGTCAGACTCGACCACCCGATTGACGAGGTCACCGGCGACGTCTACGTGGCGGGTCACAACCTCCAGGCGGCGATGCACGGCGACCGGGTGCTGGTCCGCGTGGAGCACCACGGGGCGGATGGACGTGCCGAAGGGCGCATCGTGCGCATCCTCGAACGCGGGGCCACGACGACCGTCGGCCGCTTCGATCGCGAGGAACACGGACTGCAGTACGTGACGCCGTTCGACCGACGGCTGCTCATCGACGTGCAGATCCCGGCGGGCGACGACATCGGGGCCGCGCCGGGGCAGATGGTGGTGTTCGAGATCACCAGGTGGCCCGTGCACGGCCGGGGCGCGCTCGGCCGCATCGTCGAGATCATCGGTGACCTCGACGCGCCCGGCGTGGACACCCGCATCATCATCCGCAAGCACGGGATTCCCGACCAGCATTCGGAGGACAGCGTCGCCGAGGCCACGCGCCTCGGCGTCGAGATCGACCCGCGCGACATCGACACGCGCACCGACTTCCGCGACGACGTCGTCGTCACGATCGACGGGGAGACTGCGCGGGACTTCGACGACGCGGTGTCGGTCGAGCGCCTGGGGAACGGGCACTACCTGCTCAAGGTCCACATCGCCGACGTGGCGCACTACGTCCACGAGGGGAGCGCGCTGGATCGCGAGGCCGCCGAGCGCGGTACGTCGGTCTACTTCCCCGAGCGCGCCGTGCACATGTTCCCGGAAGAACTGGCCACGGGGTTGTGCTCGCTCCGGCCGCACGTGGATCGCCTGGTGCAGTCGTGCGTGATGGAGATCGACGGTCGGGGACGCGTAGTCGATGCCACCCTGCACGACGGCGTGATCGTCAGCCGCGCGCGCATGACCTACGACGAGGTTCACGCCATCCTGCAGGGCGATGCGGCGCTGCGGGCCAGGTTCGAGCCCCTGGTGCCGCACTTCGAGTGCATGCAGGAGCTGTTCACGATCCTGAATCAGCGGCGGCAGCACCGGGGCTCCATCGACTTCGACCTGCCCGAAGCCGACATCGTGCTCGACGAGGAAGGACGGATCGAAAACATCCTCGTGGCGGAGCGCAACGTCGCGCACAGGCTGATCGAAGAGTTCATGCTCGTGGCCAACGAGACCGTCGCGGCCTTCCTCGAGGCCAACGACGTTCCGACGCTGTACCGGATCCACGAGGCGCCGGACGCGCTGAAGGTGGAGCAGTTCGAAGAGTTCATCAGCACGCTCGGCTACTCGCTTTCCGCGCCGACAGGCACGGTCAAGCCACGACATTTCCAGAAGCTCGTCGAGAAGCTCCGCGGCAGGCCGGAAGAGCGGCCCATCGCCACGCTCATGCTGCGCACGATGCAGAAGGCGCGTTACGACACGTCATGCCTCGGGCATTTCGGGCTCGCGGCCGACGCCTACGCCCACTTCACCTCGCCCATCCGCCGCTACCCGGATCTGATCGTCCACCGGACGCTGCGCGAGTTCCGTCACGGACAGCTCTCCACCTCGCTGCACGAGGAACGCGTCGAGGAACTTCCCGAGGTGGCCCGGCACACGTCCGAGATGGAACGCCGCGCCGATGAGGCCGAGAACGAACTCGTCGCGTGGAAGAAGGTGCGGTTCATGGCCGACAAGGTCGGCGAGGAATACGACGGCTTCATCACCGGCGTGGCCCCGTTCGGCCTCTTCGTGCAGCTCGTGGAGCACTACGTCGAGGGACTGGTGCACATCTCCAGCCTCGCCGACGACTACTACCGCTACCTGGAACGCGTCCACCAGCTCCGCGGCGAGAACACGCGACGCGTGTTCAGGCTCGGCGATCCGATTCGCGTCCAGGTCGTGCGGGTCGATCAGGATCGCCGACAGGTGGACCTCGGCGTCGTCGAGGTCCTCGACCGGATCCGGGCGTCGGAGCGTAACGGCCCACGGCCGGGCAAGAGCACGCCCAAGGGAGGAGCGCCCCCGAGCAGGAGCCGGCCCGGCAAGCGGGAGCGCGCGATCAAGAAGGCTGTGCGCGGACGGCGGGCATGACGCACCTGACCATCGCCACTGCCGGGCACATCGATCACGGCAAGAGCGCGCTCGTCGAGGCCCTGACGGGCACCAATCCCGACAGGCTCCCCGAGGAACAGGCACGCGGCATCAGCATCGACCTCGGGTTCGCGCACACGACGACCGACGGCGTCACGCTGTCGTTCGTGGACGTCCCGGGGCACGAGCGGTTCGTCCGGACCATGCTGGCCGGCGTCGGCGGCATCGACGCCGTCCTCCTGGTCGTGGCGGCCGACGAGTCGGTCATGCCGCAGACGCGCGAGCATTTCGACATCTGTCGCCTGCTCGGCGTGCGGGCCGGGGTCATCGCGCTCACCCGCTGCGACCTCGCAGATGAGACGATGCAGGCGGTGGCCGAGTCGGACGTCCTGGAGTTGGTGGACGGCACGCCGCTGGCGACGGCCCCGCTGCTGCGCGTGTCGGCGCGCACAGGCGAGGGCATCGCGGCCCTTCGCGAAGCCCTTCGACGCTGCGCCGCGGCGCGGCACGCACGCGAAGCCGATGCGCCGGTGCGCCTCCCGATCGATCGCGCGTTCACGATCAAGGGGTTCGGGACGGTCGTGACCGGCACGCTCTGGACCGGAGCCATCTCCCAGGATGCCGACCTGGTGATCTGGCCGACGGGGGAGCGCGTGAGGGTGCGCGGACTCCAGGTCCACGGCGCGTCGGCTGCTCGGGCCGAGGCGGGCCAGCGCGTCGCCGTCAACCTCGCATCCGTCACGCTGGCCGATGTGGCCCGCGGGCACGCCCTCCTTGGTGAAGGCGCCGCGATCTCCTCGCGGCGCCTGGCGGTGGAACTCGAGGGGCTTGCCGACGCACCTCCGCTGCGGCACGGGGCGAGGATGCACGTGCACCTGGGGACGGCCGTCGCCCTGGGACGTGTGATCCTGCCACCGGCGGTCGAGACCGAGCGTGGACGCACGCTGGCCGCAGGCACGCGTGGTCCTGGGCTTCTGCGGCTGGAATCGCCGCTGGCCGCCCGCCGCGGCGACCGACTGGTGCTGCGCACGTACTCGCCGTTGGCGACCGTCGCCGGGGCCGTCGTCTCGGACCCCATGCCACCCCTTCGTGCGGGTCGAGCGGCACCGGTCGAGGTCGGCGACCTCCCCTCGCTCGTCCTCGCCCGCATACGCGATGCCGGAGGCCTCGGGTGCGCGGACGCCGAGTTGCCCGCGCGATGCGGCGTGGCCCCCGGGGTGGTGCAACGCGTGACGACCGATCTCGCCGCACAGGGCCTGCTGGTTGCGGCCGGTCGCTACTGGGTGACGAGCGACGCGCTGCCCGCGCTGCGCGATATGGTCCTGGCGCGCCTGGAGGCGGCCGAGGCCGCCGATCCCCTGGAGGACGGTGTCCCCCGCGCGACGCTTCGGGCGATCGGGGGGCGGCGCTGGCGACCCGAGATCGCGGACCTCGTGCTGGCGCGGCTGGCCGCCGAGGGGGTGACTCGGGGGGAGGACAGGGTGGTGCGAGCGGCGGCGCGCGCGGTCGAGCGGGACCCCGCCGAGGCACGCGTGCTCGACAGAGTGACAGCAGTGGGCTTGAAAGGCGTGACGATGCAGGAACTGGAGTCTGGTGAGCCCGATGTCAGTCGCAAGGCCGTCGCCGGCATTCTCTCGCGGCTGGGCAGGGCCGGGCAGGTGGAGCGACTCGCGGATCTCTACGTCGCCGTGGAGCACCTGCGGGGGATGACAGAGGACCTTCGGATGCTGGTGCAGACGGGCGAGGCGCCGGCTGCGATCGAGGTGGGTTGGTTCAAGGAGCGCTACGGGCTGACGCGGCGAGCGGCCATCCCGTTGCTCGAATGGCTCGACCGCACGCGGGTGACGCGACGACAGGGTGAGGCGCGGGTCCTCGTCGGCGCGTCCTGATGACGACCTACTCGTCCTTGTCGGACGTGCCGTCCTTGGTGGCTTCCTTGAAGTTCTTGATGCCCTTGCCGATGCCGCGCCCAATTTCGGGCAGGCGCGAGGCCCCGAATATCAGCACGATGATGAAGAGGATGATGACCAGTTCGGGGATACCGAGTGGTCCGAAACCCAGCGCAATCATGACGAGCTCCTTGGGGAACAGCTGCTCCGCGTGATTCTATCATTCGACCTCCGGATGGCCGTCCTGGCCTGCCTCGCGCTCGGGCTCGCTCCGCCACGCGCGTCGCAGCAGTTCGCGGCGCGCGCCGAACTGGTCGAGGTCTACGCGACGGTGACCGACGACAAGGGACGCCTGGTCACCGACCTGACCCGCGAGGAGTTCACCGTTCTCGAGGACGGCGTGCCGCAGGCCATCTCCACGTTCGCCGATGGCGAGCAGCCCGTCTCGATCGCCCTGGCCGTCGATCGGAGTTGGAGCATGGCCGACGGCCGGCTCGCGGCGGCACAACTGGGAGGGCAGGCACTGCTCCTCGAACTCGCCAGTCAGGACCGGGCCATGCTCGTCGCCATCGGCTCGGATGTCGAGGTTCCCGTCCCACTGACCGGCGAGCGAACTGTCGTGGACGCCGCGCTGCAGGCGCTGGACCCCTGGGGCTCGACTGCGCTCCACGACGCCGTTGTCACGGCCTTCGACGCCATCGAGCCCGCTCCGGGCCGGCGTGCGCTCGTCCTCGTCTCTGACGGGCTCGAGCGGGGCAGCCGCCGGTCGGCCGGCGACGTCCTCACCCGCGTGCGCGCCAGCGACGTGCTGGCGTACGCGCTGGTGCTCCAGCGACCCGTGCCGGCCGTCCTGGAGGACCTCGCCGCCGCGACAGGGGGGCGGGCCTACAGGGTCAGGCGCCTCCGCGAGCTGCCGTCGGTGATGCGGCGCATCGCTTCGGAACTGCGGCATCAGTACCTGCTGGGCTATCAGCCGGCGAGGGCGACGCAGGCCCCCGAATACCGGCGAATCAGCGTTCGGGTGGCCCGGGCGGGGCATCAGGTGCGGGCGCGTGCCGGATATCTGGCCCACTGAGTCGGCCGGAAGTCGCCCTCGATGCGTCTAACCAATAGGCCAGAGTTGCGGCTGCCGAGAGACTACTGACAAAATGAACGCGTTCTCACGCAATCGCCCGGACATGTCTGACGTGCCAGCACCCTCCCAGGAACCGCGTTCGCACGGGTCCGTCATCCTCCCCCTCGGGGGGCACCCGACGATCGACCTCGAGTTCGGGATGGAACGGCAGCGGTCCAGCGGCGCGGCCGTGGTCTCGCTTCTCGCGCACGTGGCGTTCGCGGCGATCTTCTACCTCGGCATCTGGGCCGTGCCGGCCGGGCAGGCGACGTCGGACGTCAAGCCGCCCGAGCCGGACTACCAACTGGTGTTCCTCGCCGAGCCCGGGCCCGGCGGTGGCGGTGGCGGTGGCGGCAACAGGAGCCCGGAACCCCCGCGGCGCATGGAGTTGCCCGGCCGGGACCGCATGTCGGTCCCCGTGGCGCCCAAGGTCAACCTGACGCCGCCGAAGGTCGATCCCCCGAAGGAGGCCGAGCCGCCGCCCGTGCCGCAGATGAACATCCCCGTGCAGAGCCTGGCGTCCGGCAACGTGGCTGTCGCCGGGGTGATTGACCGCACGGCCGTTCCGGGTGGCACATCCCAGGGGAGTGGCAGCGGTGGCGGCGCGGGCACGGGCACGGGGACGGGTGTCGGACCCGGTACGGGCAGCGGCCTTGGGCCCGGCTATGGTGGCGGCACCGGTGGGGGAGCCTACAGGCCCGGCTCCGGCGTGTCGTCGCCGACGCTCATCTCGCAGGTCAAGCCGCAGTACACGACCGAGGCCATGCGGGCCAAGATCCAGGGCAAGGTCTGGCTCGAGGTCGTCGTGATGCCCGACGGTCGGCCGGGCGACATCAAGGTGGCCCGATCACTGGACCGCACGTTCGGCCTCGACGAGGAGGCCATGAAGGCGATGCGCCTCTGGCGGTTCCGTCCGGGCATGCGCCAGGGAGCCCCGGTTCCGACGATCATCGTCGTCGAGATGGAATTCTCCCTCCGGTGAACGGCAGGAAGGCAGGAAGGCAGGCGACGGGTTGCCTCACTCCCGACTCCTGATTTCCTGATTCCGACTCCCGACTCCCGACTCCCGATTTCCTGCCTTCCTGGAAAAAAGGGCCCCGCCGGATTGCTCCCGCGGGGCCCTCTTGAATTCCCGGTTCCCTGACCCGGTTCCCGTGACCCGGTTCCCGGAGAGGGCCCGCTCGGAGAGCGGGCCCTACCACATCAGTACATCCCGCCGCCGCCCTGCGGCATCGGCTCGGCCTTCTTCTCTTCGGGGATGTCGCACACCATCGCTTCGGTGGTGAGCAGCAGCCCGGCAATCGACGCCGCGTTCTGGAGCGCCGTGCGGACCACCTTGACCGGGTCGATGACGCCGGCCGCGATCAGGTCCTCGAACTTCTCGGTGCCGGCGTTGTAGCCGTACTCCACCGTGTCGTTCTCCTTGACGCGCTGCACGATGATCGTGCCTTCCTGGCCCGCGTTGGTCGCGATCCAGCGCATCGGCTCCTCGATGGCGCGCTTGACGATGTTCACGCCGACCTGCTGGTCGTCGGTGTCTCGAGCTTGAGAGTCTCGAGGGCCTTGCCGCGCGCGAAGCAGGGCCACGCCGCCGCCGGGCACGATGCCCTCCTCGACGGCCGCCTTGGTCGCGTGCATCGCGTCCTCGACGCGCGCCTTCTTCTCCTTCATCTCGGTCTCGGTGGCTGCGCCGACCTTGATGACGGCCACGCCGCCCACGAGCTTCGCCAGGCGCTCCTGGAGCTTCTCGCGGTCGTAGTCGGAGGTGGTCTCCTCGATCTGCGTGCGGATCTGCTTCACGCGGCCCTCGATGGCCTCCGGCATCGCCGGCGCCCTCGACGATCGTCGTGTTGTCCTTGTCGATCGTGACCTTCTTGGCACGGCCGAGATCCTCGAGCTTGACGTTCTCGAGCTTGATGCCGAGGTCCTCGGTGAGCGCACGGCCGCCGGTCAGGATCGCGATGTCCTCGAGCATGGCCTTGCGGCGATCGCCGAAGCCGGGGGCCTTGACGGCCGCCGCCTGCAGCGTGCCACGCAGCTTGTTCACCACGAGTGTCGCGAGCGCCTCGCCCTCGATGTCCTCGGCGATGATCAGCAGCGGACGGCCGCCACGGGCCACCTGCTCGAGCACCGGGAGGAGATCCTTCATCGACGAGATCTTCTTCTCGTGAATCAGGATGACCGGGTTCTCGAGCACCACTTCCATGCGGTCGGGGTCGGTCACGAAGTAGGGCGAGAGGTAGCCGCGGTCGAACTGCATGCCCTCGACGACCTCGAGCGAGGTCTCCATGGACTTGGCTTCCTCGACCGTGATCACGCCGTCCTTGCCGACCTTCTCCATCGCTTCGGCGATGATCGTGCCGATCGTCAGGTCGCTGTTGGCCGAGATGGTGCCGACCTGCGCGATGGCGTTGCCGCTCGACCGGCTTGGCGAATCGACTTGAGCTGCTCGATCACGACCTCGACGGCCTTGTCGATGCCGCGCTTGACTTCCATCGGGTTGGCGCCGGCCACGACGTTCTTGGCGCCTTCGCGATAGATGGCCTGTGCGAGCACGGTCGCGGTGGTGGTGCCGTCGCCGGCGATGTCGCTCGTCTTGCTCGCGACCTCGCGCACCATCTGCGCGCCCATGTTCTCGAGCGGATCCTTGAGCTCGATCTCCTTGGCGACGGTGACGCCGTCCTTGGTGATCGTGGGCGATCCGAACTTCTTGTCGAGGACGACGTTGCGGCCCTTGGGACCGAGCGTGACCTTCACCGCGTCGGCGAGGTGGTTGACACCGCGGAGGATCGCTTGCCGCGACTCCGCTCCGTAGACGATCTGCTTTGCCATGGTTGTCGCTCCCCCTTACGCCATCACCGCGAGGACTTCATCCTCACGCATGATCAGGTACTCCTTGCCGTCGACCTTGATCTCCTGGCCCGAGTACTTGCCGAAGAGGATCGTGTCGCCCTGCTTCACGTCGAGGGGCAACACCTTGCCGTCGTCCTTCACCTTGCCGTTGCCGACGGCGACGACCTTGCCCTGTTGCGGCTTTTCCTTGGCCGAATCCGGGATGATGATCCCGTTGACCTGCTGCTCCCCTTCTTCGATACGCTCGACGATGAGTCGATCGTGTAGAGGTCGGAGGTTCATGGTTTGCACTCCAGTCCTGATGAGATGTGGGGAGGCGCGCCGGGCGCCCTCCCCGAAATGACTTCCGGTGCCCACTGCGACTTGGCAGTCGACGTGGACGACTGCCAAGTATAGATCGTCGGTATTGGCAGTCAAGAGGGGGGAGTGCTAATACAGCTAGCTCTTCAGCCCGTGCTCGGCGATCTTCCTGGTCAGGGTGTTGCGGTGCAGTCCGGTGAGGGCCGCGCAGCGCGTGATGCTCCCTTCGCTGCGGGTGAGGGCCTGCTGGAGGAACCGGCGCTCGAACTCGCGGACGGCATCCGCGTAGAGGATGCCGCTGTCCACCATCTGGGTCACGAGGCGATCGAGGTCACGGTGCATGGCCACGCCGGCGCCTTCTACGCGAGGTCCGCCCCCGTCAGGCGACGGAAGGCATCGAGGTACTTCTCCCGCGTGCGCGCGACGACGTCGTCGGGGAGCGCCGGCACGGGCGGCTGCTTGTTCCAGTGGATGCGTTCGAGGTACTCACGGACGAACTGCTTGTCGAAGCTCGGCTGAGGCCGTCCGGGTTCGTACCAATCGGCCGGCCAGAAGCGGGAGGAGTCGGGCGTCAGCACCTCGTCGATCAGGAGGATCCCGGGCCCGGCCGCTTCCTCGACGATCCCGAACTCGAACTTGGTGTCGGCCACCAGGATGCCCCGCGCGGCGGCGTGTTCCGCGCCGGCCGAGTAGAGGGCGAGCGTGAGGGTCCTGACCTGATCGAAGAGATCCTCCCCGAGCAGCGCCGCGGCGGCGGCCTCCGTGATGTTCTCGTCGTGCCCGGATTCGGCCTTGGTGGCTGGCGTGAAGATGGGCGCGGGCAGGCGGTCGCACTGACGCAACCCTGCCGGCAGGTGGTGGCCACAGATGGCGCCGGTGGCCTGGTAGTCCTTCCAGCCGGACCCTTCGAGGTAGCCGCGGGCCACGCACTCGACGGGCAGCGGGCGCGTGCGCCGGACGAGCATCGACCGTCCCTCGAGATCGGCCGCCGCCACCTGGGCTCCAGCCGGGAACGTGGCGACGTCGGTCGACACGAGGTGGTGTCGGGTCAGGCCTCCCAGTCGGCCGAACCAGAAGGCCGACAACTGCGTCAGGATGCGGCCCTTGTCCGGAATTCCCGACCCGAGCACGTGGTCGAACGCCGAGATCCTGTCGGTCGCCACGATGAGCAGGCGGTCGTCGCCCGCCTCGAATACGTCGCGGACCTTCCCGCGCCTGAGGAGGGGAAGAGCGATGGCCGGGGTCGAGAGGAGCGGGGACGTGGGCACGGCGGGGAGTCTCCGAGCGCGGAGGCCCAAGGATAACGCGAAACGCCCCGCGGCGCCGTCCGCGCGCGTCGCGCGGACGATTCGTCACAGGTCGCTCGTCCGCGATTCCCAGTCATCACCAAATCATCACGACCACAAGCGGCGACGATGTGGCGTCATAGGCGCTTGGGCCCGCAGGGGCTCTTGCCGACAGCCTGCTCGTGTGCGCGCTGGAGGCATCCACGGAGCCGTCGCTCCGTGTGCCAGGAGGAGAGATGTCCACCAGGTTCGTTCAGTCGATTCGCCGCGCCTTGCTGTGCATGGCCGTGCTCGCCGCGGCGGCGCCCGCGACCGCGCAGTTGACGCGCGGGATCATTTCAGGCGTCGTCACCGATACCGATGGGGGGGTGATGCCGGGGGTGACCGTCACCATCACCAACCAGGACACGGGCGTCGTCAGGGCCACGGTCACCAACGACTCGGGCGTGTACCGGGCGCCGGCGCTCGAACCCGGCACGTACACGGTCCGTGCGGAATTGCAGGGGTTCCGCACCTTCGAGACCCGCAACATCCGCGTGGCCTCGGGGCAGGAAGTGACGCTCAACGCGTCGCTGGCGGTCGGAGGACTCGAGGAGACCGTCCAGGTCACGGCCGAAACCGCCGGCGTGAGCATCAACCGCACCAACGCGACCGTCGGGCTGGTCCCTCGGGTCTCGCCAGGTCGTGGAACTGCCGATCTCGCCGACGCGCGACGTCACGCGCGTGGCGCTGCTGTCGCCCAACGTGGTCTCAGGGCCCGGCGCCGACGGGCATCTCGGCCAACGGGCAGCGCGCCCGCAACAACAACTTCATGATCGACGGGTCGGACAACAACGATGCGAGCGTCACCGTGTCGACCACTCCGGTCGTGCCCGAGGCGGTGTCCGAGATCGCGGTGCAGACCAACCCGTACAACGTCGAGTACGGTCGTGCGTCCGGCGCGCAGTTCAACGTGATCACGCGGTCGGGCACCAACGCCTTCCGCGGCGACGTGTTCGACTACTACGCCAACAGCAAGTTCAACGCACGGACCAACGTCGAGAAGCGCACGGGCTTCGATGATCCCGCCGGGTTCACGCGGCACCAGGTTGGCGGTGGCATCGGCGGCCCGATTGCCAGGAACCGGTTGTTCTTCTTCGGGCTGTTCCAGGCCGACATCCGGCGTGAGGACGGCGGCCCCTGGCACCACGGCCAACATCCCGACACAGGCTGGCTATCGCGACCCTGCAGGGCGTACCCCTGCGCGCCGGCCAGTCGGCCGCCAGCCGGGCCGGCGTCCTGAACTCCATCAGCTTCCTGCAGGAGGTGTACGCCCAGAATCCCGTGTTCTCCAACGTCCGGACGACACCGGTCAACGGCGTGCCCGTCGAAATCGGGCAGGTCAACCTCCCGGTCCAGCAGAACCGGGATGCCTACAACACGATCGCGCGCGTGGACTGGACGATCACCTCCAGCGACACGCTGACAGGCCGGTACATCTCCGACCGACCGACGACGCAGAACGCGACGAGCAACCTGCAGTTCGGCAGCCGCTTCGCCGCCGAGTCGTCGACGATCGACCAGAACCTCGCGCTGAGCTACACGCGGATCCTGTCGCCGCGGGCGTTGAACGAGGCGCGCTTCTCGTATGTCCGCCGCAACCTCTCGTTCCCGGAGGCCGACCCCGTCACGCCGACGACAGGCATCACGGGGCTCTTCACCATCGGCGGGCTGGCCAACTTCCCGCAGGGCCGCATCCAGAATTCCTTCCAGTTCCAGGACGTCTTCTCGTGGCAGCGCGGGCGCCACTCGCTCAAGTTCGGCGCCGATGTGCGCTATCTGCAGCTGGACAACCAGGCCGCCTTCAACTCCAAGGGCAGCTTCACGTTCAACAACCTGCAGGACTACATGAACAACTTCGCGAACTCGTTCACGCAGGCGCTGCAGGTCTCGAGTTTCGATGCCCGGCAGACGCAGCTGTTCTTCTTCGCGCAGGATGACTTCAAGATCACGCCGAACCTGACGATCAACCTCGGCTTGCGCTACGAGAACAGCTCGGTGCCGCTCGGATTCTTCGGGGCCGAGGACGAGCAGTCGCTCAACGCGCTCGTCCCTGGACCGGTGCAGCGCGACAACAACAACTGGGCGCCCAGGGTCGGTTTCGCCTACTCGCCGACGCCGCAGGGCGGCTTCATGAGGTCGCTCTTCGGTGGGGAGGGGCAGAGCGTGATCCGGGGCGGGTACGGCATCGGCTACGACGTGCTCTTCTACAACATCCTCACCGTCAACGCGTCCAATTACCCGCGCGTGTTCACGGGGCTGACCAACCAGGTGTTCGACGTCTTCCCGAACGTCGCGCCCGTCGGCGGGTCGCCGGTCTTCAACCCGCTCGCCACCTACGTCAACACGCCCGTTGACGCCCAGTACCCGCGCGCGGACTACTGGTCGCTGTCGTACGCCCGCGAGCTCACATCGCGCACGAGCATCGAGCTCGGCTACAACGGCAGCTGGAACCGCAACGGCGTGAACCAGCTCCAGGCCAACCCTGCCGTGCTCACCGAGGCGCAGGCCGCCACGGTACGGGCCACCCAGAGCATCACGTCGATTCCGAACACGCAGGCGCGTCGCGTGGCCCCCCAGTTCGGGTCGCGCATCCTGATCGCCACGACGGCCGAGTCGTACTACCACGCGGCGTACGCGCAGTTCAATCAGCGCCTGACCAAGGGGCTCCAGTTCCGGTCGACGTACACCTTCGGCAAGAACATGAGCAACAACGACGAGTCGCTCGGCGTGGCGGCGATCACGGCGGGATCGCCGCAGATTCCCCAGGACTACAACGACATCGACGCCGAGTGGAGCCTCTCGGCGTTCGACCGCACCCATCGGCTCGTGGCCACGTGGCTCTACGAAACCCCCGCGGTCGGCAATGCCTTCGTCCGGCAGTTGACGGGCGGCTGGCAGCTGGCCGGGGTGTTCACGACGCAGTCCGGACAGCCGTTCACCATGGTGACCGGCGTGGACTCCAACGGCAACGGCGGCGGCGGTGATCGGCCCAACTTCGACCCGACGGGCACGTTGACGCCAGACCCCGACACGGGCAACCTCCGCACGTTCACGACGTCGGGGATGTTCATCGTGCCGCGGGGCAACAACGGCCTGCCGTTGGCCAACAGTCTCGGCAACGGCAACCTCGGGAGGAACACCCTGCGGTCGCCGGCGTGGTTCAACTGGGATCTGAGCTTCGGACGCCGGTTCACGCTGCCCTTCAACGGGCACACGATTTTCGTGCGCCTGGACCTGTTCAACGCGTTCAACCAGGACAACTACGGCGTGCCGGTGAACAACATGAACAACCCCGCGTTCGGGACCAACACGAACAACTGGGGCAACCGCTCGGCGCTCATGAGCGCCCGCTACTCCTTCTAGGAGGAAGGCAGGAAGGCAGGAAGGCAGAAAGCTCCTGTGTTCCTGCCTTCCTGTGGTCCTATATTCCTGTCCTACGTTCCTGGTTGTGGGGTGCGGGCGCGGATGCGCATCGTGCCGCGGTCGAGCGACAGCGTGACCGCGGCTCCGCCGCCGGCCACCTTGCCGGCGAAGGCCTTCTTGCCCTCGGTGGTGGTGACCTCGAAGCCGGGCGGCAGGCGCAGGTCGCCGTTGACGACAGTCGCATCGAGATCCACGCCGCCCTCGCGCGGGAGCGTGAGCTCCACGTCGTCGTTCTCGATGGTGATCGTGACGGGGACGGGCACGTCGAGTTCCGCCGTCACCGTGAGTCGATCGGCGTCGATGGTGAGGGGATGGGCCACCTGGCGCGCGTTGATCGTGCCACCTTCACCGGTGACCGTCAGCGGACCGCCCGTACCGCGCACGTCGATCCGGCACTGCTCCTGCTTCAGCGTGATCGGGCCGGTGGCGTCCATCAGTTCGATGGTGGCGTGATCGCCGTCGAGCGTGACCGAGGCTGGCGCCTCGGCCCGGAGTCGTCCGCGCGCGGCTCGCAGGTCGAGTGTCGCCCCGGGGCCGAACTCGGCGCGTCCGTCGCGCAGTTCGCCCGTCACGGGCCCGGTCAGCAGGTCGGTTGTCAGTTCGCCCCGGAACTCGTCCAGGTGCAGGCCGGCGGCACCGCGGATCTCGGCCGCCCCGCGTCCGGAGAGCTGCACCTTGAGGCGGCGGGGTATTTCCACGTGGAGTTCATACCGCGGCGGACGCCCGGCGTCGGAGAATGCCACCGCCGCCGTGGCGACGGCGCCGTCGCTCGTCAGGGTCGTGGCGATGTCGCGCTCCTGCCGGCTGAGGTCAGCCTCGTCCAGACCGCCGAGCATGGCCTCGAGCCGCACACGGATGTCCGGGCTGTCGGTCCCCTCGACGTAGACGGCGCCGCGGATGTCCCCGAGATCCAGCGTCGTCACGCCGGCCGTGGGTGCCAGCGTGGCGGTTTTCGTGACGGTCCGGCGAACGGCCGGGCCGCTGAAGTGGGACCGGGCCATCTGGACGAGCCTGGTCAGCGAGAAGCCAGGCGCGTCGGCGGGCGCGGCAGGTGCCGACACCTGGTACGCGCCAACACCCAGCACGACGAAGACCACCAGCAGTAGGAGTTCTCGCTTTCCCATAGCCTCTCAAACCCAACCTATAGTACAGTCGCCGCCGAACAGCCGCCGTCCCAATGACGGGCTACCTCAAGCACGCAAGCATCCTGCTCGTCACCGTGGCGCTCGTGGCGCTCTTCCTGCGGCAGGCCGACCTGTCGGCCGTCGGGCGAGAGTTGGCGCAAGCCCATCCTGCCGGGGTGTTCCTGGCGCTGCTCGCCTCCGTCGCCACGTTCATTTTCCGGACCTTCCGGTGGCAGTACCTGCTCCTGCCGAGCGGTCGCGTGCCATTCGCGCCGGCCCTTCGCGCCACCATCATCGGGTTCGGCGCCAATGCCATGTTGCCTGGACGCGTGGGGGAAGTGCTGCGGCCCTACCTGCTGGCCCGCACCGCCAACCTGGACCCCACCGCCACCTTCGCGACAATCGTGCTGGAGCGCGCCCTCGACATCATCACGCTGCTCCTGCTGTTCGCCCTGAGCGTGGCGCTGCTCGACGCACAGTTCGTTGTCAATGACGGACAACTGCTGCGGACGGTTCAGTTCGGCGGTCTGCTGGCGGCTGGCGCGGCGTTGACGGGACTGGCCCTCGCGTTCGTCTTCGCGGGGCATGCCGAGCGGGTGGGCCTTGTCGCCGAGCGGTTGACGACGCGGTTGCCGGCGCGCGCCGGTCGGCTGGTCGTGAAGGTGGTCGCCGCGTTCGGCCAGGGGTTCGCGGTGCTGCGGTCGCCCGGCGCGCTGGCCCTGGCGTTTGCCTGGTCGGTCGCCGTCTGGCTGTCGATTGCGCTCACCACCTGGTCCATGGCGCAGGCCTTCGGGTTGTCCCTCCCGTTCGCGGGGACGTTCACCGTGTTGATGTTCATGGCCGTGGGGGTATCGGTACCTACGCCAGGCGCCGTCGGCGCCTTCCACGAGTCGGTGCGTCTGGCGCTGACGTCGCTCTACGCGGCCGACAACGACCGCGCCGTGGCGTACGCCGTGGCCCTGCACGCGCTCTCGTTCATCCCGGTGTCGCTGGTGACGCTGGGGCTCATCGCGCGCGAGGGACTGACGCTACGGCGGATCGAGGACATCACCAGGACGGGCGTGCCCCCGGGCACGCGTCTCGAGGGGAGTGAAGCCGGATGAAATGCCCGTTCTGCGGCCACCTGCACGACAAGGTGGTAGATTCGCGGGAGAGCCGGGAGGGCGAGGTCATCCGTCGCCGGCGAGAGTGCCTGGAGTGCGGCCGCCGATTCACGTCGTACGAACGGGTGGACGAGATTCCGTACATGGTCGTCAAGAAGGACGGCCGGCGGGAGCGTTTCGACCGGCAGAAGCTGATCGCGGGGCTGCTCAAGGCCTGCGAGAAGCGACCGGTCCGCGTCAACGCGCTCGAAGCGGTGGCCGACCGGGTGGAGGCCGCGCTGCAGGAGCGCCCGGACAAGGAGATCAGCACCACCGAGATCGGACAGCACGTCATGTCGGAGTTGCGGCAACTGGACAAGGTCGCCTATGTCCGCTTTGCCTCCGTGTACCGCCACTTCCGAGACATCGGCGAGTTCATGACCGAGCTCGAGGATCTGATCAAGTCGAAGGACTGACGATGCGGCTGCGAGTGATGCTGCTGCTGGCCTGCCTGCTGGGGCTGGCTTCTTCCGCCTGGGCCGACGCCTCGGTGCGGGTCGAGACGACCCTGCACGATGGAGAGGTCCGCGTGAGTTTTCAGGTGACCGACGCGGTCTCGGAGGCCGTGCGCGCCGCCATCCAGAGCGGCCTGCCTACGACCTTCGCCTACGACGTCGTGCTCCAGCAGCCGTCGCGGTGGTGGTTCGACAAGACCATCGCGTACATGCGGCTGTCGGCCGTCGTGCGCTTCGACAACCTCACCCGCCGCTACCAGATCACGTTCATCGAGGACGGCCGCGTGGAGGAGGTGCGTACCACCGACGACGAAGCCACGGCGCTCCAGTGGCTCACCAACTTCCACGGGCGCCGACTGTCGTCCCATCGCCTGGTCGAGGATGGCGAGTACCATGTTCGGGTGAAGGCGCAGACCCGGCCGCGTCTGCTCGGCTGGGCCTGGCCGTGGACACCGGGCGCCGCGCTCGGCAGCGCGAGTTTCCGGTTCCGCCCGTGACGTGGCCATTTTCAACCTGACCGAGACGTCCCCCGCGTCCCCCGCGTCCCCCGCGTCGCCGGCGGTCGAAGCACCGGCGGTCGAAGCGTCGCCCGTCACCCGTCCGGCCGCTCCCACCCCTCCGCCCCAGCGCCCGCTCCGCGACAACCCGATCTTCGTCCTGCTGGCCATCGGCCTGCTGGTGGCGGCGCTGGTCGCCCTCATCACCCTGGCCGATCGCTCGACGGGCCTGTCGCCGGCCCTGCTGAGCGAGGTCGTTCTCTATGCGCTCGTGGCCGTCGATCTCACGATGCTCGGGGCGCTGGCGTTCGTGCTGGCGCGCAACGTCATCAAGTTGCTCGTGGAGCGCCGGCGTGCGCTGCCGTTCGCGCGCTTCCGGGCCAAGTTGGTCGCCGCCATGCTCGGGCTCGCGCTGGTTCCCGCGGTGCTCGTGCTGCTTGTCGGGAGCGAGCTGATTCGCAACAGCGCGAGCCGCTGGTTCGCACCCCCGATCGACGACGTGCTGGCGGCCGCGCGGGAGATCGCGACCGACTACTACCAGGATACGCAGGTGCAGACGAGCCGGCAGGCCGTGCGTCTGGCCAGACTGCTGTCCACGGCGGGCCTCGAACGGGGCGACGTGGCCACGATCCGCGCACGGGTCTCGCCCGAGGTCGCTTCCGGCCGGTCCACGCTCGTGGAGGTCTACCGGATCGTTCCCGACAGCGACCCGCTCGAAGTGCAGCCGCTCTTCGATGTGGCCGCACCCACGGTGCCACGTGACGTGCCGCGGGCGTCTGCCGATCGTCTGGCGGCGCGCGTGGCCAGTGGCAGTGCGGACACGCGCGTCATCGAGCCGCTCGGCAGCGGCGGGGAACTCGTGCGAGCCGCGGCGCTGGTGCGCCTCCCCGAAGCGATGGCCCCCGTCGGCGTGGTGATCGTCAGCGAGCACCTCTCGGGGAGCCTGGCCCAGCACAGCCGCCGCATCGTCGATGCCTACGAGGGCTACCAGCAACTCCGCGTCCTCCGCCGGCCCATCGAAGGCGTCTACCTGTCCTTCTTCTTCATGATGACGTTGTTCATCCTCGTGAGCGCGACGTGGCTCGGGCTGTATACGGCCAAGCGCATCACGCGGCCGATTGGCCTGCTCGCCGCGGGTGCGCGTGCCATCGGCCAGGGCCATTTCGAGCACCGCATCGAGCCGGAGACCGCCGACGAATTCGGGCAGCTCGTCGACGCGTTCAACACGATGGCTGGGGAGCTCGAGCAGTCGCGCGCGGAGGTCCAGCGCAAGAGCCGCGAGGTCGAGGGCCGCAGCCGGTATATCGAGACGATCCTGAAGCGCATCGCCACGGGCGTGATCTCGCTCGACGCGCGCGGGCGGATCAACACGATGAACAGCGCCGCGGCGCGCCTGCTGGGCCTGGACTCGTCGGCGGTCGGCCAGGCGTTCGAGGACGTGTTCGCGCGGCCCGACCTCCGTCCGCTGCTGGCGATTCCGCAGGCCGCCGCGCGCACTCGCGGAGGCACGGCGGGTCACGAGATCGCGCTGGTTCGCGACGGGCGCGACCTCCACCTCGCCGTGGCCGCCACGCCCCTGCGCGACGAGAGCAGTTCGGAGGGGACGGTCCTGGTCTTCGACGACGTCACGCCGCTCATCCGGGCCCAGCGCGTCTCGGCGTGGCGCGACGTGGCGCGCCGCCTGGCCCACGAGATCAAGAACCCGCTGACGCCGATCCAGTTGAGCGCCGAGCGAATCCGCCGGCACTTCGTGGGCGCCCCGGCGCCGACGCGTGAACTCGTCGACGAGTGCTCCACCAACATCGTCGGTGCGGTGGAGTCGCTCAAGGGCCTGGTCGACGAGTTCTCGCAGTTTGCCAGGATGCCGGCACCCAAGGCGGTCCCGTCGGACCTGCACGCGTTGCTCGACGAGGTGCTCGCGCTCTACACGGCGCTGCCGCGCCTCACGCTCGTGAAGGAGTACGATCCGGCCATGCCGGCCATCAAGGTGGATCCCGAGCAGTTCAAGCGCGTGGTCATCAATCTGCTGGACAACGCCGTCGAGGCCATGGCCTCCCTGCGCGACGGGCTGCCGGCCAGCGCGACAGGGACCATCAGCGTGCAGACGACCTGGGATGACTCGCATCGGATCGCCCGCCTGGTGGTGGCCGACGACGGTCCCGGTCTCGGACAGGCGGATCGCAGCAAGCTGTTCCTGCCGTACTACTCGACCAAGGGACGCGACAGCGGCCTGGGCCTCGCGATCGTCCGTCGCATCGTCGTGGAGCACGGGGGCTCGATCGAGGTGGCCGATCGCGTGCCGCACGGCGCGGCCTTCACCATGGAACTGCCGGCCTAGCCCATGCGACCGAGCATCCTCATCGTCGACGACGAAGCCGGGGTACGGTCCGCCCTGTCGGGCGTGCTGCGCGACGAGGGTTTCGAGGTCGAGGCCGTCCCGAGCGGCGAAGCCTGCCTCGAGATCGCCCCGGGCAGGCACTTCGACGTGATCCTGCTCGACGTGTGGCTCCCGGGCATCGATGGCCTGCTCACCCTGTCGCGCCTGCGCGACCGCCACGTGGACGCCGCCGTTGTCGTGATTTCCGGGCACGGCAACATCGAGTCGGCGGTCAGGGCGGTCAAGATAGGGGCGTTCGATTTCGTCGAGAAGCCGCTCTCGATCGACAAGACGCTTCACGTCGTGCGCAACGCCCTCAGGCAGCGGCAGCTCGAGGCCGAGAACCGCGCGCTGAGGGAACACGTCGACAAGCGGTTCGTGATGGTGGGGGAGAGCTACGTCATGCGGTCGCTGCGGGAGCAGATCGCCATGGCCGCGCCCACCAACGGCCGCGTGCTGATCTTCGGCGAGAACGGCACCGGCAAGGAACTCGTCGCGCGCAGCATCCACGCCCTCAGCCGCAGGCGCAGCGGACCCTTCGTGGAGGTCAACTGCGCGGCAATCCCCGAGGAGTTGATCGAGAGCGAACTGTTCGGGCACGTGCGGGGCGCGTTCACGGGCGCCGTGTCCGACCGGCGGGGCCGCTTCGAACTCGCCGACGAGGGGACGATCTTCCTCGACGAAGTGGCCGACATGAGCCTCAAGACGCAGGCCAAGGTGCTGCGCGTCCTGCAGGAGCAGGTCGTCGATCCGGTGGGCGGGCACGACAGCGTACGCGTGGACGTGCGCGTGCTGGCCGCGACGAACAAGGACCTCACGGCGGAAATCCGTGCCGGTCGGTTTCGTGAGGACCTGTTCTTCCGGTTGAACGTGATTCCGATTTTCGTACCGCCGCTGCGTGAGCGGGAAGAAGACGTCCCGCGGCTCATCGCCCATTTCATGCAGGAACTGTCGCGCGAGCACGGGCGACGCCCGCGCCAGATCGATCCGGAGGCGATGGATGTCCTCCGGCGCTACCCGTGGCCCGGCAACGTGCGCGAACTGCGCAACGTCGTCGAGCGACTCCTGATCATGGTGCCCGGGGAGGTCGTCGAGCCGCGTCACCTCGGATTCCTGCAGGGCGGCCAGTTGCCTGACGGCGTGCCCGAGCTGATCGCCGGCCCGTCGCTGCCCCTCCACGAGGCGCGCGAGCGCTTCGAGCGCGATTACATCGTGCGTACACTGTCAGCCCAGCAGGGCAACATTTCCCGGACCGCCGAGGTCCTCGGCGTCGAACGCAGCAACCTGTATCGCAAGATGAAGGCCTTCGGCATCGTGCCCGCGCGGCGAGAACCGCGTGAGGGGCCGGTGGTGCTGGAAACGCCCAACGCGGTATGACCATGCCACCAACGGATTGACCGATGCGGTGTCCCAAGTGCAGTTACCTCAGCTACGACGACGTGGAGCGGTGCCGCAATTGCGGCTACGACTTCGCGCTGGCCACAGGGGCGCGTGAGTCCGAGTTGCCCGTAGCCGTCGATCCCGCCCCCGAGCCCCGCGCCTGGGAGCCGTCGCCGCGGCGTCGACTCCCGGCGATGGACGCTCCGCCTCCCGAGGAAGGTGGGCCGCTCGATTTGCCCCTGTTCGAGGCGCCAGCGGCCACCGAGCCGCCGCCGGTGGTGATCCCGCCCGCGGGCCCGCCGTTGTCGGTGCGGCGGAAGGTCGATGTCGCTCGCGCGCCTGCTCGCGTCGAGCCACGCGCCGAGGTGCCCGACGTGAGCGCGTCGCCAGCATTCGACTGGCCAGACGAGCCGAAGGCACCCGACGCCCCGTCGGCGGTGGTCGAGGACGCACCGGTCCCGGAGATCGAGCCCGACCCGCTCGGTCCGCGGCTGCGCGCGGGGGCCATCGATATGGCTGTACTCGTGGCCACCGACGCACTCGTCCTGTGGCTGACCCTGCGCGTGGCAGGCGTGGCCCTCGACGAATGGCGACTGCTGCCCCTCGTGCCGCTTGCCGGATTCCTGTTCCTGCTCGATACCGCCTACCTGGTGACCTTTACGGCCGCGTCCGGTCAGACGATCGGCAAGATGCTCGTCGGGCTGCGGGTCGTGTACGGCGAATCCGGGCGCGTGCCCTTCGGCCACGCCGTGCTGCGCAGCGTCGCGCTCCTCGGCTGCGCGCTGCCAGCGGGGCTGGGATTGCTGCCGTTGTTCCTGGATCCGGAACGCCGCGGCGCCCACGACCGCCTCGCGGGCACCCACGTGGTGCCGGCGCCCTGAGGAGAACGCCAGCGTGACTTCCCGCGTGTCCCTGGCCGTTGCGACGGCTCTCGGCGTCGGCTACGCGCCGTTCGCTCCCGGCACCTTCGGCTCACTGGCGGGGCTTGCGCTCTACGCCGGCCTGCGGGCGCTCGGCCTGCCGCTCGCCGAACCCGTCGCCATCGTCATCGTCTTCCTGGCCGGCGTCTGGTCGGCCACCCGGGCCGAGACGCACTTCGGCCACATCGATCCAGGCCCCGTCGTTGTCGATGAGGTTCTGGGCATGCTCGTCACGCTCGCGCTGATCCCGGTGTCGCTCACGGGCGCGATCGTCGGCTTCCTGTTGTTCCGGGTGTTCGATGTCGTGAAGCCGCCGCCCTGCGGGCGCCTCGAGGCATGGCACGGAGGATGGGGTGTCATGAGCGACGACTTCATGGCCGCCGTCTACGCGCACGCGTGCGTGCGCCTGCTCGCCTGGCTGTCGCCCGCGTGGATGCTCGCGTGACATCCCTGCCATTTGCTCGAGCCGAGACGATCGCCGTCGGCAGCGAGTTGCTCGCGCTCGGCCGCGCCGACACCAATTCGGGCGTCATCGCCGCGCAGCTCGGGAGCCTCGGCATCGACCTGATCGCGCGCGGTGTCGTGGGCGACGTGTGCGCGCACATCGAACTGGCCGTCCGCACCGCGCTGCAGCGGGCTGACGTGGTCCTCCTCACGGGAGGCCTCGGCCCTACCGACGACGACCTGACGCGCCAGGGCGTTGCCGCGGCTCTCGGCCGCGCGATGCACGAGGACGCCACGCAGCTTGCGCGCATCGCGGAGCGCTTTGCCCGGCGCGCGCTGGCGATGCCGGAGAACAACAAGCGCCAGGCGCTGCTGATCGATGGCGCCCTGCGCCTCGACAATCCCAATGGCACGGCGCCGGGGCAATGGATCGACCTGGGCTCGCAGGCGGTCGCCCTGCTGCCGGGCCCGCCTCGCGAGATGGGGCCGATGCTCGAGGGGCTCGTGCGCGGCCCACTCGGCGCGCGCGCCGGGGCGATGCGGACCCACACCCGCGGCCTCAAGGTCGCTGGCCGCAGCGAGTCGGCCGTCGACGCGGCCCTGCAGTCGCTCTACGCGGAGTGGCGTGCCGCCACGCCCCCCATCGACGCCACCATCCTTGCCGCGGCCGGTCGTATCGAATTGCACCTGTTTGTCAGGAGCGCGGACGCCTCCGCTGCCAACGCCGCGCTGACCGCCGGCCTTGCGCAGGCTGTCGACGCGCTGGGCACCGCTGTCTACACGACGCACGACGAGACACTCGAAGAGGTCGCTGGCCGACTGCTGCGTGACGCGGGCTGGCGCGTGGCTGTCGCGGAGTCGTGCACGGGCGGCATGCTCGCCGCGCGCCTGACCGACGTCCCCGGCAGTTCTGGCTGGATCGACGGCGGCGTGATTGCCTACAGCAACGCACTGAAGACGACCCTGGTCGGCGTGCCGGCTGCCCTCATCGCCGAGCACGGAGCCGTCAGTGCGCCAGTGGCGATCGCCCTGGCGGCGGGCGTCCGCGACAGGTGCGCCACGCAGGTCGGCATCGGCATCACGGGCATCGCCGGGCCAGACGGCGGCACCGACGCCAAGCCGGTGGGCACGGTGTTCATCGCGCTGCACACGCCGACGGTCGTCGCGTGCCGGTCGGCCCGATTCGTCGGAGACCGCGCCGTGGTGCGCCAGCAGGCGGTGTCGGCGGCGCTGGACATGGTGCGCCTCGCCCTGACGGGACACGATCCCGCTGGACTCCCGCGATGAGTCCGGCCAGCGCGACCCTCGCCGTTGTCGCCGGGTTCCTGCTCGGGTCCATCCCGTTTGCGTACCTGCTGATCCGGCGCCGCGGCATCGATCTGCGCACGGTGGGATCGGGCAACGTCGGCGCTGCCAACGCGCTCCGCGCCTCGTCCCCGGTCACCGCGTTGACGGTCCTGGCTCTGGATGCGACCAAGGGGGGCATCGCGGTGTGGCTGGCGACCGCGATCGCGCTGTCGTCCTCCGTGGCCGTGTGCGCGGGCCTGGCCGCCATCGCGGGTCACGTCTATCCGCCGTGGCTCGGGTTCAGGGGAGGCAAGGGGATGGCGACGGCGGCGGGCGTCTTCGCCGTGCTGGCGCCGGCGGCGACTGTCGGATCGGTGCTGGTGTTCGGTGCCCTCCTTGGCGCGACGCGGCTGGTCTCGCTCGGGTCATTGGGCGCGACGCTGGCGCTGCCTGCCTTGACGGCGTGGTTCGGGGCGACGCACGACGTCGTCGTCGGCGCGTGCGCGGCTTCGGCACTGGCGGCGTTCCGCCATCGGGCCAACATGCGGCGCCTGTGGCTCGGCACCGAGCGGCGTCTGGGACAGGGACTGTGACGACAGTCGCCGTGGTAGGCGCCGGGTCCTGGGGCACGGCGCTGGCGATGCACCTGGCGCGCGTGGGCCACGCGGTGTCGCTGTGCGCCCGCGACGAGGCGCTCGTGGCGCGCTTGCGCGACACGCGCATCAACGAGGACTACCTGCCGGGCCTGCGCCTGCCGGACGGCGTCGACCCGACGCACGACACGGCCACGGCGGTGCGAGCGGCCTCGATCGTCCTGTGGGCCGTGCCTTCGCACGGCACGCGCGCGATGATACGGGCGCTCGCCCCTTCCATCCGTCCGGGGACTGTCGTCATCAGCGCCACAAAGGGGCTCGAGCGGGTCACCTGGAAGCGGATGTCGCAGGTTCTGGCCGAGGAACTGCCGCCCGGGTGTCCTGTCGTCGTCCTGTCGGGTCCGAGTTTCGCCCACGAGGTGGCACGCGAGCTGCCGACCGCGGTCGTGGCCGCCGCGCATGACTCGGAGGCGAGCGCGCGCGTGTTGGAGGACCTGCGCGGCAAGCGCTTCCGGCTCTACGCGACTGGCGACGTGACGGGCGTGGAGATTGGTGGTGCGTACAAGAACGTGATTGCCATCGCTGCCGGTGTCGTCGAGGGCCTCGGCCTCGGGCACAACGCACTGGCGGGCCTCGTGACGCGTGGCCTCGCCGAGATGACGCGCCTCGCCGTCGCCGTGGGAGGGCGGCAGGAGACCTTGTCCGGATTGAGCGGGCTGGGCGACCTCGTGCTGACGTGCACGGGTGCCGCGAGCAGGAACCACCACCTCGGTGTCGAACTCGGTCGCGGGCGAACGCTTCCCGAAATCCTCGGCAGCATGCGCATGGTCGCCGAAGGCGTGAACACGGCCGAAGGGATCCTGGCGCTCGGCGCGCAGGCGGGCGTCGAACTCCCGATTGCCCAGCAGATGGCCGATGTCCTCGCCGGCCGCACGCACCCGCTCACGGCAACCGAGACGCTGATGTTGCGCCCGCAGAAGCACGAGCGACACTGACGGTTGCGTCGGCGGGGAAGCGGTCTTCCCCAGCCCTGCCTCCTTGCTACACTCGCTGCGTGAGCTTTTTCGACCGCCTGAAGTCGAGCCTGCAGAAGACCAAGGACCAGTTGTTCGGCGCGTTCGATGCCGGCCAGGCATCGGCGCCGGCGGCGACGGCCGAACCACGGGTCCGGCGGATCGAGTCGCTCGATGCGCTCGAAGAGGCCTTGATCATGTGTGACGTCGGCGTGGCCGCGACCGACCGCATCGTCGAGTCGGTGCGGCGCAAGGCGCGCCGAGGCGAGGACCTCCTGCCGCTCGTGCGGTCCGAGATCCTGGCAATCCTCGAGGGCGCGGCTCCACCGGTCGCCACGGGGGGCACCCGAAGGTCGTGCTCATCGTCGGAGTCAACGGTACGGGCAAGACGACCTCGATCGGCAAGCTGGCCAACCTCCTCAAGCAGGAGGGAGAGAAGCCGCTGGTCTGCGCCGCCGACACGTTCCGCGCCGCGGCCGTGGAACAGCTCGAGATCTGGACCCGGCGGGCCGATGTCGGCTTCGTGCGGGCACAGCCCAACTCCGACCCGGCGGCCGTTGTCTTCGATGCGATCCAGGCGGCCAGGGCTCGCCACCTCGACCCGGTCCTCGTCGACACGGCGGGTCGCCTGCACACGCGCGTGAACCTGATGAACGAACTCGAGAAGATCAGGCGCGTGGCGGCGCGGGAGGTGGAGGGCGCGCCACATGAGGTGCTGCTGGTGCTCGACGCCACGGTCGGGCAGAACGGCGTGCAGCAGGCGCGGGAGTTCATGAAGGTGGCTGGTGTGAACGGCATCATCCTGACCAAACTCGATGGCACCGCGAAGGGTGGCGTGGCGGTGGCGATTGCCCAGGACCTGCGACTGCCGATCCGCTATGTCGGGACCGGGGAACAGATCGACGACCTCGTGCCCTTCGAACCCCGGCAGTACGTGGACGCGCTCTTCGACCAGACGTGGTAGATCTCCGCGACGTCGATGGCCAACTCCGCGAGGAGGACGCCCGCTTCATGGCACGGGCGCTGTGGCATGCGGAGCGCGGCCGCGGCAGTACCGCCCCCAACCCCATCGTCGGGGCGGTCGTCGTCGATGCCGAGGGGGTGGTCGTCGGCGTCGGGCACCATCAGGTGGCCGGTGGGCCGCACGCCGAGATCGTGGCGCTGGCGGCGGCAGGGACACGGGCCGCGGGGGCCACGCTGTACTGCACGCTGGAGCCGTGCAGCCACACGGGGCGCACCGGCCCGTGCTGCGTGGCCGTCGCCGAGGCTGGCGTCACGCGCGTGGTCGTGGCGGCAACCGACCCGTTTCCCCTGGTGTCGGGACGTGGGTTGGCGTACCTGCGCGGACGTGGCATCGCGCTGACGACCGGCGTCGGGCGGGCCGACGCGCGTCGGCAGAACGCCCCGTTCTTCCGGGCCGTCGAACTCCGGCGCCCGTGGGTTCACCTCAAGGTCGCGATGAGCCTGGACGGCGCGGTGGCGGCCAGCGCGGGGACTCGCACGGCCATCAGCGGGGCGGAGGCGGGACGCTGGACGCAGCGGCAGCGCGGCGCCGTCGACGCCATCGCCGTGGGGGCCCGCACGGCAGTGACCGACGATCCCGTGCTCACCGCGCGCGAGGTCTATCGGCACCGGCCGCTGGCGCGCGTCGTCTTCGACAGACGGATCCGCTTGTCGCCGGCCGCTCGCCTTGTGGCGACGACCGGAGAAGGCCCGGTCATCGTGCTGGCGGGACCCGGGGCCGACGCTGGTGCGGCGCGTCGTCTCGAGGACCGCGGCCTGGAGGTCGTCGCGACGGACGGCACGCTGCACGACGGCCTGCGGGCGCTCGTCGATCGCGGGATCCACTCGCTGCTCGTCGAAGGCGGTCCGACCCTGCAGGCGGCCTGCTGGACGGCGGGCGTCGTCGATCGCGTCAGTGAACTGGTCGCCGATCGCGCTCTTGGCGCCGATGCCGTACGCTGGGAGGTACCGACCCGGCTGAGCGGGCGGCACCCTCGCGTCGTGCCCCTCGGGCGCGACGTGCTCCTGGAAGCCGATGTTTACGGGACTGATTGAAGCCACCGGCACCGTCCGCGGCCTGGCCCCTGTGGCCGGCGGCCTGCGGCTCACGATCGACACGCCGCTGGCGGCCGACCTCACGCCCGGCGACAGCGTGGCCACGAGCGGCGTGTGTCTCACGGTGGTCGAGCGTGACGACCAGTGGTGGAGCGCGGACGTCTCGCCCGAGACCCTCCGCGTCACGGCGCTCGGCGCCCTGGTCGTCGGGTCGGCGGTCAATCTCGAGCGGCCGCTCGCTGTCGGGAGCCGGCTCGGCGGGCACTTCGTTCAGGGCCACGTGGACGGGACCGGCCGCATCGAGGCCGTCACCCCTGAAGGGGAGTTCTTCCGCATCCGGATTTCGTTCCCGCCCGCCCTGGCGCCATACTTCATCGAGAAGGGCTCCGTGGCGGTGGACGGCATCAGCCTGACCGTGGCGTCGCTCCAGGACGCCGCGTTCGACGTCCAGATCATTCCGCACACCTGGACAGCCACCACGCTGCGACACGCGCAGCCTGGGGACCGCGTGAACCTCGAGTGCGACATGGTGGGCAAGTACGTCTTGCGCAGCCTGTCGCTGGGAACGACCCGCCCATGACCCGCGCCATGCGCATCGCCAAAGGGGCCACGGCCTCGCGCCGCAGCCCGTTCGCGTCCGTCGAGGAGGCCGTCGCTGCCTTCCGCGCCGGCCAGATGCTCATCGTCGTCGACGACGAGGACCGCGAGAACGAGGGCGACCTCACGATGGCGGCTGAACTGGTCACGCCCGAGGCCGTCAACTTCATGGCGACGCACGGCCGGGGGTTGATTTGCCTGGCCCTCACGCCGGAACGCCTCGACGAACTGGAGATCCCCCTGATGGTCCAGGAGAACTCCTCGCGCACCGGCACCGCCATGTGCGTGGCCATCGAGGCGAAGGCCAGGACGTCCACGGGTATCTCCGCACCGGATCGTGCCGCGACCATCCGCGCCGCCGTCGATCCGGAGACCCGTCCGAACGATCTCGCGCGGCCGGGACACGTGTTTCCGTTGCGGGCGCGCACCGGGGGCGTGCTGGTACGCACGGGTCACACCGAGGCCGCCGTCGATCTCGCGCGCGCGGCCGGGCTGTCGCCGGCCGGTGCGATCTGCGAAATCATGCGCAACGACGGCGAGATGGCGCGTGTGCCCGACCTCACGCGGTTCGCCCGGAAGCACGGGCTGCTGATGATCACCATCGCGGACCTCGTGCGGTACCGGCTGCGGACCGAGCGCCTCGTTCAGCCGGTGGCCAGCGCGCGATTGCCCACAGAATTCGGCGACTTCACGGTGCACGCCTTCGACAGCCAGATCGACGGCGAGACGCACGTGGCGCTCGTGCGCGGCGAGATCGGCGACGGCACCGACGTGATGGTGCGCGTGCACTCCAAGTGCCTCACGGGGGACGTGTTCCACTCGGCCCGCTGCGATTGCGGCCCGCAACTGGAGACCGCCATGCAACGCATCGCGGCGGAAGGTCGCGGCGTGCTGCTGTACCTGAACCAGGAAGGCCGGGGCATCGGGCTGGCCAACAAGATCCGCGCGTATGCGCTGCAGGACCAGGGTCTCGACACCGTCGAGGCCAACGAGAAGCTCGGCTTCAAGGCCGACCAGCGCGACTACGGCATCGGGGCCCAGATCCTCAGGCATCTCGGCGTCCGCTCGATGCGGCTGCTCACCAACAACCCCCGCAAGTTCGTGGGCCTCGAAGGCTATGGCCTGTCGGTCACGTCGACGGTCCCGCTGGAGATCCCGGCGGGGGAGCACACGCTGAAGTACCTGAGGACCAAGAAGAGCAAGCTCGGCCACATGTTGAAGGGCGTGTAGCGCAAACGCCGAGCGTAGAACGCCGAACGCTGGGAGCACGTGGCAAGCGTGCGCGGCCCCGGCTCGTCGATTTGGTGGCGGAGCGCCTCGTCGGTCGATTGGCTCGAGGGGCACTCGGAACTCGGCGCCACGGCCGGAGCCGCGACTACTTCCTGCCAGCCCATGGCCGTGTGACCGCCTGGCCGACTCAGGACAGCCCTCAGCTACCGCCCGGACGGTACCGCGCAGTGGTCTTCGGGGTCTCTGTCGACGGCGCCCCGCCTGTCGAGTTCACGGTCGAGCGATCGACGTACGACGGCCAGTTCCGCACGGGCACGTCGTATCTCGCCACGCCGATGCCATAAGGACGATCCGGTTCGGCCCGCGGTCACTGCGCCGTGCCGACCAGTGTCGGCAGCTTCGTCTCACCGAAGCCGACGTGCATCTCGCGTGCGTACTCGACGGTATCGCCGACAAAGGACAGCCGGACGTTCATCTTGAAGGGCGTCTCGTAGAGGGCGACCGTGGCCGCGTAGGTCCTGTCGCTGGTCCAGGCGCCGCTCGCGGCCACCGGCTGATCCAGGCCGCTCGGGCCGAACGGCAGCCGTCCCTTGACCCAGGTCCCATGCTCGAGCGCCAGGCGTCGCTCCCGGCCACCGACGCTCGTCACGAGGGTCGCCGCGCCGTTCGCGCCTCGCTCGAGCGACAGCGATTCGATCCCCTCGGGATTGGACGGAAATGCATAGCGGCGTCCTGCGGCCACACTCGGCCCTGGCTCCGACGAGCCCTGTGGCGTGTGCAGCCGCAGCGCCCCGAGGGCTGTCGTCAGCGCCTTCTGCGAGGCCGGGTTCGCGGGGAGTGTGCCCTGCCCGAACGCCGGCAGCAGACGTGCGAACACGAGGTCGAGCACCGCCTGCATGTTCTTCACGCCACTGGTGATGACGACCACCGCGTCCTGCTCGGGTAGGACCAGGCAGTACTGCCCGAATGCGCCGTCGCCCCGATATGCGTTGTGACGCGACCGCCAGAACTGATACCCGTAGCCCTGCTCCCAGTCACTGGCCGGATCGCTGCCGTTGGAGACCTGGCGGCTCGTCGCGGCGGCCACCCACTCGGCGGGGACCAATTGCCTGCCGCGCCACCGTCCTTTCTGCAGGTAGAGCTGCCCGAACCGCGCGATCGACTCCGTGCGCAGGTGAAGCCCGTAGCCGCCAATCGTGACGCCTTCCGGGCTCGTCTCCCAGACGTAGTCCTCGATTCCGAGCGGCTCGAACAAGCGCGGCCTGAGGTAGTCCTCGGTCTTCGTGCCAGTCACCTTCTGCAGGATCGCCGACAACATGTAGGTCGAGGGCGTGTTGTAGAGAAAGAATGTCCCCGGCTTGTGCGCGAGCGGCGTGGTCAGAAAGGTCTTCGTCCATTCCGGGCTGGTGTTCACCGCCGGCTCCGTGTGATGTCCGGTGGCCATCGACAGCAGGTCGCGCACCCGCAGCCCCTTCAACAGCTTGTCCGGTTCGCCGGGCGCGATGTCGGGAAAGAACTTCAGCACCTGGTCGTCCAGGCTCAGTCTTCCCTCGGCGATGGCGAGCCCGACCGCAGTGGACGTGAAGCTCTTCGTGAGCGAGTACATCGTGTGCCTGACGTCGGCGGCGTACGGTGACCACCAGCCTTCGACGACGACGTGGCCGTGCCGGACGATCATGACGCTGTGCATGGCGTCGATCTCGCGGTCGGCCGCGTGCAGGAAGTCGAGGACCGCCGCCGAGGAGATCCCGTGGGCCTCTGGGGTGCCGCGCGGCAGTTCTGCGCCGGGAGCATCACCGCGGAGCGGGGTCCACGCCCACGCAAGTACCGCCGCGGCCACTCCCAGGCATGCCAGTGTTCGAGTGGCGGATCGACGCCAGCGGGGGCGACGTGACGGGATGCTCGGCATGGTGGGGCGGTCTCCTCGGCCCAGAGTCTACCCCCCAGCGACGCAGGTCGACGCCGGCCTGGCTCCGGCCTTCGCTCCCCGACCGGGTCTTCGGCAGGGCCGGGCTCGGAGAGCCGGCCCTACCGTCACGAGCTGATACCCGATACCCGTTACCCGCTACCCGCTACCCGCTACCCGTACCCGATACCCGTCACCCGTTACCCGTTACCCGGTACCTCCACCCGTTTACCGGTTACCCCGTAACCCATGCTAGACTCGTGGTTTGCCACTGGGCCGCCAGGCGGTCCGTGTGGACGTGTGCCATGTTCGACTCGCTCAGCAATCGCCTCCAGGACGTCTTCGCAAACCTCGGGAGAGAGGTGCGTCTCACGCCCGAGACCGTGGAAGTCGCCCTGCGCGAGATCCGCATGGCGCTGCTCGAGGCGGACGTCAACTTCAAGGTCGTCAAGGCGTTCGTCGACAAGGTGCGGGACCGCGCCGTCGGCGAGGAGGTGCTCAAGAGCCTCAGCGCCGGGCAGCAGGTCGTCCGCATCGTGCGCGACGAGATGCTGGCCCTGTTCGGCGACACGCAGGGCGGCCTGCCGCCGGCGACGGTAACCCCGCGGGTGATCCTCATGCTGGGCCTGCAGGGCTCGGGCAAGACGACCACCACGGGCAAGCTGGCCAAGTGGCTGGTCAAGCAGGGGAAGCACCCGATCGTCGTGTCGACGGACGTTCGTCGTCCGGCCGCGATCGAGCAGCTCAACGTGGTGGCGAAGCAGGCAGGGGTGCGGGCGCACGACCCCGCGGGCAACCTCGATCCCGTGTCGCGCGCGGCTGGTGCGATGCAGGAGGCGCGGACGCTCGGCTACGACACGGTGATCGTGGACACAGCGGGCCGGCTGCACATCGACGACGAGTTGATGATGGAGCTGGAGGCGATCAAGGCCGCGGTGCAGCCCACCGACAAGCTGTACGTCGCCGACGCGATGACCGGGCAGGACGCGATCAAGAGCGCGGGCGAGTTCAACCGCCGCGTGGGCGTGACAGGCGTCGTGCTGTCGAAGATGGACGGCGATGCGCGCGGCGGCGCGGCGCTCTCGGTGGTGTCGGTCGTGGGCGTGCCCATCGCCTTCGCGGGCAGCGGCGAGCGCCTGGACGACCTCGAGGCCTTCCACCCGGATCGGGTGGTGTCGCGCGTGCTGGGCATGGGCGACGTGCTGTCGCTCATCGAGAAGGCCGAGTCGGTCGTCACGCAGGCAGACGCCGCGAAGCTGGAACAGAAGATTCTCGAGAACGACTTCACGCTCGAGGATTTTCGCGAGCAGCTCCAGACCATCAAGCGGATGGGACCGCTCGAGAACCTGCTCGGCATGCTGCCGGGCATGGGGCAGGTGAAGCAGCAGTTGCAGGGGAAGATCGACGACAGGCAGATGGCGCACGTCGAGGCCATCATCCTGTCGATGACGCCCCGGGAACGTCGGAACCACCAGCTCCTCAACGGCAGCCGCCGACGGCGCATCGCGCGCGGCAGCGGCAGGACCGTCGAGGAGGTCAATCGTCTCATCAAGCAGTTCCTCGACATGAAGAAGATGATGAAGATGATGGGTGGGCTGGCCGGTGGCAAGGGCGGCGGCAAGCTGCGCAAGCAGATGGGCATGATGAAGGCCGCCATGCAGGCGCAGCGGTCGCTGCGGTAAGGAAGACGTGCCTGCGGGCGCGTCATTTGGCTGTAGGGCCGGCTGTCTCAGCCGGCCGAGAGAAGAGATCACATGGTTACCATTCGGCTGCGCCGCCAGGGCGCCAAGAAGTCCCCGTTCTACCGCATCGTGGTGATCGACGCCCGCAACCCGCGTGAGGGCGCGTTTGTCGAGATCCTGGGCCACTACAATCCGCGTCAGGCGCCGGAGACGCTCGTGATCGATCGCGAGCGTTACCAGTACTGGCTCGGGGTGGGCGCCAAGGCGTCCGACTCGGTCCGCACGCTGGTCAAGCGCGCTCCGGTGCCGGTCGTCGAGGCCGCCGCGCCCGTTGTCACGGCGTAGATGGGCGACGTTCGCGCTCTCGTCGAGGTCGTCGCGCGCTCGCTGGCCGATGATCCGGAGCAGGTGACGGTGACGGAGGCCGAGCACCGCGGGGTCTCCGTGGTCGAGGTCTTCATGGCACCGGGTGAGCTGGGACGGCTGATCGGGCGGCAGGGTCGCACCGCGCAGGCACTCAGGACGCTTGCGCAGGTGACCGCGGAACGTGACGGGCGGCGCGTGCAGGTCGAGTTCCGCGACGGCACGCCGAGCCGCTGAGCGAGGTCTCGATGCCACGCGGTGCCGACGGGCGCCCGGACGACGCGGTGCCGCCATGGGACGACCTGGTGGTGGTTGGCCGTCTCGGCCGCCCTCACGGGCTGCGCGGTGAGGTGATGGTGCTGCCGGAGACGGACTTTCCGGAGTTGCGCTTCGCCGAAGGGGCCCGGTTGTACGCCCGACGGGGAGAGTCCGTGGTGGCGCTCGACATCGATCGGTCGCGCACGCACGCGGGGCGCCCGCTCGTGGGCTTTCGCGGGATCGACTCGATCGAGGCGATCGAACTGCTCGGACGCGGGGAGTTGAAGATACCCGAGTCCGCGCTCGCGCCCCTGCCCGACGGCGAGTACTACTGGTACCAGTACGTGGGCGCGCCGGTTCGAACCGAGGCGGGCGACACGATCGGGACGGTGGTGCGGGTGGAGCCGACGGGTGGGTCGGGGATCCTCGTCGTGCAGCGCGACGCGGCAGCAGCCGTGCCGCTCGGCGTTGTGGCCGACGGACGCGTCCGGCGGCCCGACGATGAAGTCCAGATCCCGTTGACGCCGGCGATGTGCCCGGTGCTTCGCCCGGATCTGATCGTCGTTCGGCCGCCCGAGGGGCTGCTGGACCTGAATGCTCCGGGGCCGAAGCGTCGTGCGCATCGACATCGTGACCATCTTTCCCGCCATGGTGCGGGCCGGACTCCAGGACGGGATCCTGGGGCGGGCGGTGACGGGCGGACTGATTGATCTGCAGGTGCACGACCTGCGGGACTTCACGACCGACCGACACCGGGTCGTGGACGACACGCCGTTTGGCGGCGGGCCGGGAATGGTGCTGAAGCCGGAGCCGTTTTTCCTGGCCGTGGATTATCTTCGGGGCGTGCGCGGTGTGCCCGACGCGGTGTTGCTGCCCTCACCGCAGGGGCGACGGTTCACGCAGGGAGTGGCCGAGGAGTACAGCCACCTGGAGCACCTCGTGTTCCTGTGCGGCAGGTACGAGGGCGTGGACGAGCGCGTGAGCGCCGCGCTGGTCACCGAGGAGGTGTCCATCGGCGACTTCGTGGTGTCGGGTGGGGAACTGCCCGCCCTCGTCATCGTGGATGCGGTTGCGCGGCTCGTGCCCGGTGTCGTGGGCGATGCCGAGTCGGTGCGGCGCGATTCGTTCACGCGCGGGTTGCTGGACTACCCGCACTACACACGGCCGGCGAGCGTGCGCGGCCTGGACGTACCCGCGGTGCTGCTGTCGGGGCACCACGGCGAGATCGACCGCTGGCGACGCCAGCAGGCCCTGAGGCGCACGTACGAACGGCGTCCGGACCTGCTGAACGACGAGGCGCTGACCGACGAAGAGCGAACATGGCTGGCCGCGTGGACGGCCGGCGAGAGGAACGGAGCACAGTCATGACCCCGATCGAGACCATCGAAGCCGCGCAGCTGACGCAGCGCCCTGCCGTCAAGTCCGGCGACACCGTCCGCGTGCACGTGAAAGTGCGCGAGGGCGACAAGGAGCGCATCCAGGTGTTCGAGGGCCTCATCATCGGCATGCACCGGGGCAGCACGCGCGCGTCCATCACCGTGCGCAAGGTGTCGTTCGGCCAGGGCGTCGAACGGATCTTCCCCCTGCACTCGCCCGTGATCGACAAGATCGAGGTGGTGCGCACCGCCAAGGTCCGTCGCGCCAAGCTGTACTTCCTGCGTGGGCTTCGCGGCAAGGCCGCCCGTATGAAGGAAGCGCCGCGCAAGTCCACCCCGCAGTCCTAGGTCGTACGGCCGGGCTCGGAGAGCCGGCCCTACCGTCTCGAGGTAGGGCCCGCTGTCTCAACGCGGCCCTCTCGTCCCGACGGTAGAGCCCGTTTCCCAACGCGGCCCTGCTCGTCCCGACGGCGCCTGTCTCAACGCGGCCCTCTCGTCCCGACGGTAGGGCCCGTTGTCCCAACGCGGCCCTCTCGTCCCGACGGTAGGGCCCGTTGTCCCAACGCGGCCCTCTCGTCCCGACGGTAGGGCCCGTTGTCCCAACGCGGCCCTCTCGTCCCGACGGTAGAGTCCGTTGTCCCAACGCGGCCCCTGCTCCACATGGCATCCGGTTCACCGCGTACGCGGCCGACGGCCCGGCGCACCATCGAGAACGCCCTCCGCCGCGCCGGCCACGGCCTGGTGGCTGGTGTCGACGAGGTCGGGCGAGGGTGCCTGGCCGGCCCGGTGACGGCGGCTGCCGTCATCCTCGATCCCGGCAGGCCCATCGCTGGCCTCCGCGACTCCAAGCTGTTGACCCCCGAGGCGCGGGTCCGGCTCCACGACCGCATCCTCACGCAGGCCGTGGCCTGGCGGGTCGTCTCGTTGTCGGTGGCCGTCATCGACACGCTCAACATCCACAAGGCGTCACTCGCCGCCATGCGCGACGCAGTGTTGGGATTGGACCCTGCGGCCGATTACGTCCTCGCCGATGGCTTTGCCATCCCCGGCCTGCTCGTGCCGCACGAGGGGCTGGTGAAGGGCGACCTGCGGTGCGCCTGCATCGCGGCGGCCTCGATCGTGGCCAAGGTGACCCGGGACCGCCTGATGATGGCGCTCGACCAGGAAGACCCACGCTACGGTTATGGTCGCCACAAGGGCTACGCGACGCCGGAGCACCTGGCTGCCCTCCGGCGGTTCGGGCCCAGCGCCGCGCATCGTCGCAGCTTTCGGCCTGTGACGCTGTTGGATTTGTTGGAGGACGATAGCTGTCCATGAGCACCCGCGTGGAACTGACCCGCCAGGCCGAGGCCTGCCTCCGACAGGGGCGCATGGACGACGCCATCGCGCGCTATCAGGAACTGGCAGAGCTCGCGCCGGTCGACTGGGCGCACGTGAAGCTGCTTGCCGACCTGCTCGAACGCGCCGGACAGCCGCAGTCGGCCGCGCAGCAGTTCGTCCGCTGGGCTGATCACCTCGCTGTGGAGGGCTTCAACGCCAAGGCCGCCGCGCTGTACAAGAAGGTCCTCAAGCTCACCCCGCGTGACGAACACGCCCTCTGGCAACTCGGCGAGGTGTCGCTTGCCCTGAAGCTGCGCGCCGACGCCCGCCTGGCGTTTCAGCGTGTCGCCGAGCTGAGGCAGGCCAGAGGAGACGCGTCGGGAGCTGAGCTCGCGCGCGTCCGTCTGGCGGAACTGGCAGGAGCCGGGCCAGCCGGCGCCCCTGTTTCGCCCCAGGTCGTAGCTGCCGCTCAGGTTCCGGCCGCGGCCGAGGCGCCAGTCGAGGCTCCGACGGCGGTTCCGGCGCCTGCCCCGCCGCAGGTCAATGCCCGGCCCGAGCCTGTTGAAGCGGTGTCGCAACCGACTGCGGAGTCGTATCCGCCTGCGGCTTCGCAGACGCCAGCGCATCCCGCCGTCGCTGTCGCCGAACCGGCCGACCCGGGTCTGGAGGAGCCGTTGTCGGAGCTGCCGGTGCTTCCGCTGTCTTTCGCCCCCCCGCGCGAGCGCAGTGAGCCGGCGGGCAGTCCGGACGTGGCGGTTCTCGCCCCGGGATCCGACCCGGTGTCCGAGGAGCCGCGAGACATCGACGTCCCAGCTGCCACGCCAGAGTCGACTGACGCCCGGGCTGCGGGACCGGCCGCCGGGCACACGCTCGTTTTTGACTGGTCGGACATCCTGGGCCGTGATGTCGAGTTCGCGCTCGAGCTCGAGTCTTCGGCTCCCGCCGATGCGCATGAGCCCAGGCCCGTGCCGTCGGAGGCGCGCGAGTCTGGCTCGCCGCCGCCGCCGCCCGCCCCGGCATCGGTACCTGCCGACGTGCCCACATCACCCGTCGCACCCGTGCTGGCCGCCGAGCATGCCGCGAGCGACGTGGCGCCCTCCGCGCTGGACTCATCCATCGCCGTGGAGTCTGCGGCAGATGCATCATCCACGCTTGCCGGCGTGACAGTCACCGCCGGCACGGAGACGACCGGGCCCGCCGAAGCCATCGAGGTGACCCCGCCGGCGCTGCCGCGCGTCGGGGCCCTTCGTGCCCAGCCTCTTTTCACGGAAGAGTCGCCGCTCCAACCCTCGTTCTCCATGCCGAAGGCCTGGCTCACGGCCGACCCTGCCTCCAGCGAGGCCGACCCGCCGCACCGCCGCGCGCCGGAGGACGACTTCTTCTTCACAGACGACGCGACGCCGGCCCGCTGGGCGCCGAGGCCGAGCATGGTCGCCCGCGAGAACCCGCCGCCGGCTCGCTCCGCAAGCTCCGAGGCGCCTGCCGAGGGCGGGCCGGAATCCGTCCAACCGCCGCCCGGGGCGCCGGCGGTCGAGCCTGGCGGGTCCGCCGCGGACGAAGACGTCGACTTGACGCTTCTGCTCGAGGAACTCGCGCACTGGGACCCCGAGCTCCCGGAGCCGCGCGCCTCGGTGGTCCAGAACGCGTCGAGCACGGCGGCCGCGCCGATGGCCTCGGCCCCGCTCGACAGAGGTGCCCCGGGGGGATTGCCGGAAGGACTGCGTGCCGCCGACGCCCGGGCCGAGGGACCGATCTACAATCCGTCGGCGCAGGCACCCGGGGACGAGGACGGCAACGAGCAACTCGACGCGGTGTTTGCCGACATCCAGCGGCACGTCGACGACAGGAGCATGGCCGAGCAGCAGCTCGCGGCCGGGCGTGTCTTTCTTGCCGCCGGGCTTGCCGCCGAGGCGGCGCGTGCGTTCGAGCGCGCGTCCGCCGAACCACGCACCCGGTTTGCCGCCTCGGCCGCGTTGGCCGAGCTGCATCGGTCTCGCGGTCAGGTCGTGGAGGCCGTCCGCTGGTACGAGCAGGCCGCCATGGCTCCCGCACCAGATGCTGCGGTCAAGCACGCGGTGCTGTACGATCTGGCCGAGTCGCTCGAGGGGATCGGTGAAGGCAGCCGCGCCCTCGGTGTGCTCTTGGACCTGCTGTCGCAGGTCGAGGACTATCGTGATGCGCGCGCCAGGGTGGATCGGCTGCTGCGTATCGATGCTGGAGGCTAGTCGTTTCCCTGTTCAGTCGCGTGCTGCTGTCCCTGTACCTGCTCGAAGCGGGGCTGCTGTTGATCCTCGCTCCCTGGACGCAGTTCTGGGACCGCAACTACTTCGCGGCACTGGAACCGATGTTCGGGAGCTGGGTGACGCACCCCTATATGCGTGGCGCCGTGACGGGCGTGGGCATCGTCAGCGTGGTGGCGGCCCTCGTCGAGATCGGCGTGATGGTGTCGCGGCGCGAGACATCGCCGGGGGCGCCGGGCGTCTAGATGTGGCCGCCGCGCACGATGGTCATCACCGACAGCCGCCGACTCGTGGCGCCCGGCGATGACGAGACAGACGCGACGCTGCTGTCATTCGTGCGAGCGGTGGTGGCCGCCGGCGTCGACGCCGTGCAGGTGCGCGAGCGCGACTGGCCCGACGGTCGTCTGTTGCGGGTGGTGCGCGAGGCCTGCGCGGCTGTGAGCGGCAGTGCGTGCCGGGTGTTCGTGAACGAGCGGGCGCACGTGGCGATGGCGGCAGGCGCACAGGGCGTGCACCTTCGCGGAACCGGCATGCCGGCCTCCCGCGTGCGGCGTGTGTTGCCCGGCGCGATGCTCGTCGGACAATCAGTGCACGTCGGGGACGAGGCGGCCGTGCTCGAGGGCGTGGATGTCGCGGTCTTCGGGACGGTGTTCCCGTCGACGTCGAAGGGGGGCGACGCCCCTGTCGCCGGGCTCGACGGTCTGGCGAATTGGACGCGGCTCGCGGAGGGTACCCCGGTGATCGCGGTGGGTGGCATGGACCTCGAGCGCTGTGCATCGGTGCGGAGGGCAGGCGCGTGCGGCGTGGCGGCCATCGACCTCTTCATCCGCGCCTGGCAGATGGGCGAAGCGCCGCTGACGTCGCTGGTCCAGGAGATTCACACGGTGTTTCGAGAAGGGGAGCGGGCAGAGTGACCGTTGGCGAGCGATTGCGGGAGGCACGGGAGCGCCAGAAGGTTTCGCTGCATGCGATTGCAGAGAAGACCAACATCTCGGTGCGCTTTCTCGACGCGATCGAGAAGAACCAGTTCGACAAGCTCCCGGGCGGCATCTTCACGCGCGGCTTCATCCGCTCGTATGCCGCGCAGGTCGGCCTTGATCCCGACGGCGCGGTGGACCAGTTCCTGTCGGACGAGCCCTCGCAGCGCGACGACGACATCGACGTGGCACCGCTGTCGTCTCGGGAAGGCGTCGGCGTCGGTGCGCTGATGCTGGGCGGGCTCGCGGTGCTGCTCGCGGCGCTGGTGCTCGTCTACTTCCTGAGGCCCGGCTGGATCGGCCTGTCCCCTGTTGCGCCCACGCAGGACGTCGCCTCGGCCGAACCCGCGGCGGCCGGGAACGGGGCTGACAGCGTGCCCTCCACGTCGACCGGTCCCGGGGGGGCGGACACGACGGTGCCCGCCCCGCTGACGCCCGCACCGCCAGCCGCGACCCCGGCCGCGCCAGTCGAGTCTGCGACGGAGGGGCCGACGTCACCGTTGCGGCTCGTGGTGGCGCCGACGGGACGATGCTGGGTGCAGGTCTCTGCCGACGGGCAGATGCGTGTCGCGCGCGAGATCGCCGCCGGTGAGCGTGTCACGGTGGACGCGGCCGAGCGGCTGCAGATCACCGTCGGCAACGCGGGCAGTTTCTCGTACGAACTCAACGGCCGTCCCGGAAAGTCGCTTGGAGCGCCGGGCCAGGTCGCGCGTGCGACGATCGTGCCCGCCACCGTCCCGCAGTTCCAGGCCCCGTAAGCACCCGTGTACCTCGGCGTGTCGTCGCCCATCGTCGGAGTCTTCGCCGCGGGCGGCGTGCCTCGCGAGGTGCGTCTCCTCGCCGCGCAGGGCCAGGTCACGTCCGAAGGCCGGGATCGCCTCGCCCTTCTGGCCATGATGAGCGATGACGACGACCCCGAGGTGGCGGCGCTCGCGGCGGCCACCGTGGAGGCACTCGCGCCGCAGGCGCTGGCCGACTACCTGGGTCGCGACGACGTGCCGGATGCGCTCCGTGGCTGGTTCGAGGCGCGTCGGGCTGGTGTGCCGCAGATGGGGGTCGACGGCGCGCCGACGGACCATGATCGCCAGAGCCTGGACGATTCACACGGCGAGTCGGCCGCGGTCGGCGCCGATGTCCTCGACACGCTCACGGGGCCGATCCCCGACGACGAGGAGGTGGTCCGGACCCTGCTCACGTCGCTGCCGGTGCCCGACAAGATCAAGCTCGCCACGCTGGGCCGGCGCGAGCAGCGGGCGATCCTCGTGCGCGATCCCAACCGCATCGTGGCGACCGCGGTGCTCTCGAGCCCGAAGCTCACGGACACGGAGGTCGAGAACTTCGCGCGCATGCAGAACGTGTCGGACGAAGTGCTGCGGATCATCGGGACCAGTCGCACGTGGACCAAGAACTACGCGGTCGTGTCGGCGCTGGTGAAGAACTCGCGGACGCCGACGGCCGTGTCGCTCCCGCTGCTCACGAGGCTGGTCGAGCGCGACGTGAAGGCGCTGGCCGTGGATCGCAACATCCCGGAGAGCGTGCGGCTGGCGGCCCGCAAGCAACTCGCCGTGCTGCAGTCGCGCAAATCCTGACGCGCGGCCCTAGCGCGGCCGGCGCGCGGCCTTCTTTCCGCCGCCCGCGGTTCGCCCGCCTGCCCACTCGCGTCGCATCTCCGCGATGCCCTCCATGTACACGGCGGCCTTCTCGCGGTCTTCCTCGGTCGTCAGCTGCTTGAAGAGATCGATCGCCGTGTCGAAGTCCTCGGCGATGGAGGCCCGCGTGACCGCGAAGTAGAGCGCGCGCAACTGCTCGAGCACCGTCATGCTGGCCGGCTCCGGCGCCGGCGCAGCGAGGACCGGAGTGCCTCGAGCGGCAGGCACGTGAGGATGTCGGCCGCCGTCAGCCACGCGCGCCGTGCCGTGGAGGTGGCCCAGCGAAGGTGCTCGAAGCCCGCGACGGCGTGCGCGTCGCTCGACAGCACGATCTTCACGCCCCTGTCGCGGGCGAGCCGGGCGTGCGTGTCGTGCAGGTCGCGCCGGTGCGGCTGACCGTTGATTTCCAGGGCCACGCCGAGGCGCGCCGCCTGCGCGATCACGGCCTCCACGTCGAGAGCGGAGGCCTCACGGCGGAGGAGCATCCGTCCAGTCGGATGTCCGAGGACGTCGACGTACGGGCATTCGAGCGCGCGCAGTACGCGATCGGTCATCCGATCGGGCTCCTGCGCGAGCGCTGAGTGCACCGATGCCACGACGAGGTCGAGTTCCGCGAGGCAGTCGTCGGCCAGGTCCATCGTCCCGTCCGGGCGGATGTCGCATTCGATACCGGCCAGCAGCGTGATGCCCTCGAGGCGTGCGTCGACCTCGCGAATCGCGGCGGCGTGGGCGAGTGCGCGCCGCTCGTCGAGTCCGTTGGCCATGGCCAGCGCCTGGCTGTGGTCCGTGATGGCCAGGTACGACAGGCCAGCCTCTCGAGCGGCCATCGCCATGGCCTCGATGGTGTCCTTGCCGTCCGACGCCACCGTGTGGCAGTGCAGGTCGCCAAGCAATCCGTCCGCTCGACGAGCACGGGGAGGCGGCCTTCGCTTGCCGCGTCGAACTCGCCACGGTGCTCACGCAGTTCCGGCGCGATCCAGGCGAGCCCGAGTGCGTCATAGATGCCGGCCTCGGTCTCGCCCGCCACGCGCGTGTCGTCCTCCACGCGGAAGAGGCCGTACTCGTTCAGCTTGAGGCCCCGCCGCAGTGCGCGGTCGCGCAGCTCGATGTTGTGGGCCTTGCTGCCGGTGAAGTACTGCTGCGCCGCGCCTCGGGCGTCCGCGGGCACCAACCGGAGGTCGGCCTGCAGTCCGCGGGCCAGTCGGACGCTGCTCTTCGTCGGGCCGTGGCCCAGCACGCGCTCCACCTGCGGGTACGCGACGAACCGGTCCATGACCTCCTGCGGCGCGCTGGTGGCGAGCACGTCGAGGTCGCCGCAGGTCTCCGCGCCTCGACGGAGACTGCCGACCAGATCGAACGTGGCCCCGGGACACGCCTCGCGGAGGTAGGCCATGAGCGCGCGCGCCTGCAACGCGACGTCGGAAGCCAGATACCGACCGGCGAAGGCCTCGTGGTCCTCGATGGCCTTGCGCAGGGCGGCCTCCTTGCCGGGTCCCATGCCTTTGACACGGCGGACGGCGCCCGTGGCGATGGCCTGCCTCAGGTCGTCGACCGAGCCGACGCCGAGTTCCCGGTACAGGAGCGCGGTGGTCTTCGGTCCAACGCCCTGCAGGCGGAGCACGTCCAGCAGGCCAGCAGGAAACTCGGCAGTCAGTTCGCGGTGGAACGTCGAGCCGCCGCTCTCCACGAGTTCGGTGATGCGCGTGGCGATGTCCTTGCCGATGCCAGGGAGCGCGCGGAGATCCGCCGGAGACAGCCCGGCGACCCGCTCGGCGCAGTCCCGGACCACCTGCGCCGCATTGCGGTACGCGCGGATCTTGAAAGGGTTGTCGCCCCGGATTTCGAGCAGATCGCCGATCTCGGCAAGGACGCGGGCGATGGCGACGTTTTCCACGGCAGGCTGAGGTGGGGCCGCGCCAGGGCGACGCCGATCGCCGCCATTATAATGAGCCTTCCGCGAGGCACGACAGGGCGCACGAACGACGCCCGGAGCGCCCGCGTCATCGATCATGCCGCGCGAGACTCGTCGACAGGTGGGCCAGTTGATGCTGGCCGGATTCCGCGGCCATGCGATCCCGGCCGAGTTGCGGTCGCTGGCTCGCGAGTTCGACCTCGGGGGCGTGGTGCTGTTTGCGCGCAATGTGGCCGAACCTGCGCAGGTCGCCGAACTGGCCCGCGAGGCGCAGGAACTCTCGGCGACGGCGCCGGTCTGGGTGGCCATCGACCAGGAGGGCGGTCGCGTCCAGCGAGTGAAGGCCCCGCTCACGGTGTGGCCGGCGCCGGCCACCCTCGGGCGTGCCGACGACGTCGAACTGACGCGACGCTTCGCCAGGGCGCTCACGCGTGAGCTTCGTGCGATGGGCATCACGTTCAACTTCGTTCCGGTGCTGGACGTGCTGACGCGGCGCGACAACCCGGCGATTGGTGACCGTGCGCTTTCCGATAGTGCGGCCGTGGTCGCCCGGCATGGCGTGGCGCTCATCGAGGCCGTACACGCCGAGGGGCTGCCGGCGTGTGCCAAGCACTTTCCCGGGCACGGTGACGCCTCGGTGGATTCGCACGAGGACCTGCCCGTCGTCGACCTCCCGCCCGACAGGTTCGAGCACGTGGAGTGGGTGCCCTTCCGAGCCGCCTTCGAGGCGGGACTCGACGCCGTGATGTCGTGTCACCTGCTGATCCCGAGCCTGGACGAGCACAACCCCGCGACGTTGTCGGCCTCGATCCTCACCGGCCGCCTTCGCGGGCATCTCGGCTTCGGCGGGCTGGTCCTCACCGACGACATGGACATGAAGGCCATCTCGAACCAGTGGGCGCCTGGCGAGGCGGCGGCACGGGCAGTGGCAGCGGGGTGCGACGGCGTGCTCCAGTGCGGAGGCGACCTCGATCGCGTGGCCGCGGCGCTCGAGGGACTCGTACGGGCCATCGAGGACGAGACGCTGCCGATGACCCGCGTGACCGATGCGCTGACGCGCCAGGCGGCCATCAAGGCGCGCTACCTCTCGGACGAGGCCCGGCGGCGCAGTCCCGCGCCGCCCACGCTGCGCGAGGTGATCGGTTCGGCGGAGCATGCGCTCGTCGCGGAGCAGATGCGGCAGTTCGCGTGACCCTCGTCCGCCCCTTCCTGCGCCCGCGCGCGCTGCGCCCGGGCGACCGCGTCGCGTTGCTCACGCTGGCGAGCCCGTCGCGCGCCGAGGACGTCGAGGCTGCCGCCGACCAGTTGCGCCAGCTCGGTTTCGAACCCGTCCTCGAAGACGGGGGGACTCGGGGGCGGGTCGAAGGCGCGAGCTATGTCGCCGGGCCCGGAGCATTGCGCGCCCGGCGTCTGCAGGATGCGCTGACCGACCCGCGGATTGCCGCTGTCGTCGCGACGCGCGGCGGCTACGGGTCTGCCCACCTGCTCCCGCACCTCGACCTCCAGGGAATCCGGCAGGCCCGCACGCTGCTCGTCGGCTACAGCGACATCACGGCGCTGCTCGATACGATCACCGGTCACGCCGGGCTCGTCAGCATTCACGGTCCCATGGCCGAGGGGCGGCTGGCCCGCGGGCCCGCGGCGTACGACCGCGATGGCTTCCTCCGGCTCGTGTGCGAGCCGATGCCGTTCGGGCGCGTCGCGGTCGAGGGGGCCGTCACGTTGCAGGCCGGCGACGCCTCGGGTGTCCTGCGCGGCGGCACGCTCACGCAGGTCGCCGCGTTGCTCGGCACCCCGTGGGCGTTCGCCGCTGCGGAGTCGACGGTGCTGTTCCTCGACGAGGTGAACGAGCGCCCGTATCGGCTCGACCGGTTGCTGTGGCAGCTGCGCGCCGCCGGCGTGTTGGCGCACGTCCGGGGGGTCGTGCTGAACCAGTTGCCCGGATGTGACGAACCGGGCGGTGGCGTGACGGCCCTCGAGGCCGTGTCACACGCCCTCGCCGGGTTCACGGGGCCCATCGTGGCGGGCGTGCCGAGCGGGCACACGTCCGACGCGATGATCTCGCTGCCCTTCGGCGTGCAGGTCTCGCTGCGGGCTGGCGACTCGGTGTCGTTGTCGATCGACGAGGCGGCGGTCGAGTGACGGGGGAACGATCGTGCACATCCACCTGATTGGCGTGGCGGGCACCGCGATGGCCACCCTTGCGGCGATGCTGCAGCGTCGCGGACATCGCGTCACCGGGTCGGATGCCGGCATCTACCCGCCGATGAGCGACTTCCTGCGCACCGAGCGCATCGAGGCCCACGAGGGATACGACCCGTCGCACGTCGACCCGTCGGCCGACCTGATCGTCGTCGGCAACGCGATCTCGCGCGGGAACGTGGAACTCGAGGCCGTCCTGGCGCGGCGCCAGCGCTACTGCTCGCTGCCCGAGCGCATCAGGGACGAGTTCCTGTGGGAACGCCGGCCGATCGTGGTGGCCGGCACGCACGGCAAGACGACCACGACGAGCATGGTCGCCTGGTTGCTGACGCACGCGGGTCTCGACCCGTCGCTGCTCGTCGGTGGAATCGCCGCGAATTTCGGCGCGAGCTACCGGCTCGGGGCCGGCAGGGACTTCGTCATCGAGGGCGACGAGTACGACAGCGCGTTCTTCGACAAGACCGCCAAGTTCCTCAAGTACGTTCCGCACACGGTCATCGTCAACAACGTGGAGTTCGATCACGCCGACATCTATCCCGATGTCGCGGCGATCCTCACGGCGTTCACGCGACTCCTGCGGCTCGTCCCGTCCACGGGGCGTGTCTTCCTCGGTGTCGACGATCCCGGCGCCGCGTCGCTGGTGACCAAGGCATTCGGCAGCGTCGAGACGTTCGGGCTCTCCGAGGCCGCCGATTGGCAGGCCCGCAACCTGCGGCCCGGGCCGACAGGGACGCTGTTCGAGGTGTGGCGGCGGCACCCGCCGGGCGAGGCCGGCGGCGAGCGCGAGCCGTCGTGCGTGGGCTCGGCGAACGTGCCGATGACGGGCAATCACAACGTGCGCAACGCGCTCGCGGCCATAGCGGTTGCGACGTCGCGCGGCGTGTCCTGGCCGACGATCGCCGAGGGCCTGGCCGCCTTCGAGGGTGTCAAGCGCCGGATGGAACTCCGCGGCATCGCCCGTGGCATCGCCGTCTACGACGATTTCGCCCACCACCCGACCGCCATCGCGGAGACACTCGCCGGAGTGCGGCGTGCGCATCCGCACGCCCGCGTGTGGGCGATCTTCGAGCCCCGATCGGCGTCCAGTTGCCTCCGCGTCTTCCAGGATGCGTTTGCCGGCGCCTTCGCGGACGCCGACCAGGTCGTGCTCGCGTCGGTCTACCGCACGTCCGTCCCCGATGAGACGCGGCTCTCGGTGCCGGAACTCGTCGAGACGCTGGGTGCGCGTGGGCAGCGCGCCCGGCACATCGATGGCACGGCCGCGATCGTCGAGACAGTGGCGCGCGAGGCGCGTACGGGGGACTTGATCGTCGTCATGTCCAACGGCGGCTTCGACGACATCCACGTCCGCCTGCTGGCTGCCCTCCGAAGGGACGCCGATTCGTGAGCCGGGATTGGCAGTTGGCGTTCCTCGGCGACTCGGCCCTCGTCGTCCATGCGCTCGCCGCCGCGCCGCTGGAGGCCAACGCCTGCGTCCATCGTCTCGCCAGGGGCCTCGGCGTCGCGCACGTCGCCGGCGTCCGCGACGTCGTGCCAGGGATGCGCACGCTTGTGGTGCACATCGATCCGCTCCGCTGCGACCTCGCGCTCATCGAAGCGGCCCTCGAGGCGGGCACGGACGACGCCGGCGGTGCAGGGGACGCCAGGCGCCACGTTGGAGATCCCGGTGACGTACGGCGGGACGGTGGGATGCGATCTCGAGGACGTCGCGGCGGCGTGCGGGCTCAGCGTGCCGGACGTCTGCCGCCGGCATGCGGCCGCAGACTACACCGTGTGCTTCGTGGGTTTCCTCCCTGGATTCCCGTACCTCGGCCCGCTCGACCCATTGCTTCGCTTGCCGCGACGCCGCGCCCCCAGGACGCACGTCCCGCCGGGCGCCGTCGCCGTTGCCGGGGAGTACACGGGCGTCTACCCCTGGGCCAGCCCCGGCGGCTGGCACCTCATCGGTCACACCGACGTCTCGCTCTTCGACCTGGACGCCGATCCCCCCGCGCTGCTGGCGCCGGGCATGCGGGTGCGGTTCGTCGACCGGCGACCCTGAACCAGATGGGACACGGTGGCGGACTGCTCGTCGTACGCGCTGGCCTGCACACGACAGTGCAGGACGAAGGGCGTTGGGGGTACCAGCACCTGGGCGTGCCCGTCGGCGGGGCGCTCGACGTGCCGGCGTTGTTTCGGGCCAACACGCTCGTCGGCAACGCGCGCGGCGATGCGGCGCTGGAGGTGACGCTCGTGGGGTGCACGCTGCGGGCGGAGACGGCGCTCCACGTGGCCGTCACGGGGGCGCGTTTCGATCTCGGCGTGCGCGGCAACGTGGTGCCCCAGGACACGCCGCTCGCGCTCGCGGCTGGCGACGACCTCACGCTCGGCACCCGGCGCGCCGGGGCACGGGCGTACGTGGCCGTTCGGGGCGGCATCGATGTCCCGCCAGTCCTGGGCAGCCGGAGCGCGTGGCCGTTGCGCGCGCGTCGCGGGGCCGTCCAGGACGGTGTCCGCCTCGCCGTGGGCACGCGTGCCACGGGGCCGGTTCGCGTCGAGTGCCTGGCGACGCCCCCGTTCAGCGGCGTCCTCCGTGTGCTGCCGGGCCCTCAGGACGACACGACGCCGGCCGCGCTCGCGGCGCTCTGCCGCGGCGTCTATCGCATCACGCCAGCCGCGAGTCGCATGGCGTATCCGCTCGACGGACCGGCCGTGCCACTCATCGCGCCCGAGCGACAGTCCGGCGGTACAGTGACGGGAGCGCTGCAGATCCTGCCGTCGGGACTTCCGGTGCTCCTGCTGGCCGACAGGCAGACGACGGGCGGGTACCCGGTGGCGGCCGTGGTCATCACCGCCGACCTGCCGCACGCGGCGCAACTGGCGCCGGGCGATGAGGTCCGGTTCGTGCCGTGCACGCGGGCCGAGGCCTTGCGAGCGCTCTGGGAGGCGGAACGAGCATGGCCCGCATGAGCGGCGTATCCGATGCCTTCGTCGCGGCGCTGCGCGACGCCGCACCAGCGGCGACCGTCGAGCGCGACGCGCCGCTGGCCCGCATCACCACGATGCGCGTGGGAGGACCCGCGGACGTCCTGGCATCGGCCGCATCGGCGCGCGATGTCGTGGCGTTGGTGAGCGTCGCGCGGGCGTTCGGCGTGCCCGTGACGCTCCTGGGAGGCGGGTCGAACGTCCTCGTGTCCGACGCGGGCGTGCGGGGGTTGACCGTCCGTCTCCACGGAGGCGCGATCGCGGAAGAAGGGGACGACGCTGTCCGTGCCGACGCCGGAGTCACGGTCAACGGCCTCGTGCGATGGCTCGCCGGGCGGGGACTCGCGGGTCTCGAGGCGTGGGCCGGGACGCCGGGGACGGTTGGCGGCGCGATCTGCGGCAACGCGCATTTCCAGGGACGCCTGATCGGCGAACACGTGCGCAGTGTCCGCGTGCTGCAACTCGACGGCGCCGTGTCCGACGTGCCCGCCGATGCGATGGACTTCGGCTACGACCGTAGCCGCATCCAGCGATCGGGCGAGGTGGCGCTGTCGGTCGTGTTCGCCGTGACCCCCGGGGCCTCACCGGTAGACCTGCGCGAGACGGCACGGGCGTCGCTCGCCTTCCGGAAGCAGACACAGCCACTGCACCGGGCCAGTGCGGGCTGTGTCTTCCAGAATCCAGGGCCCGGCGCGCCGGTCCCCGAGGGCGTCCCGCGATCGGCGGGCGCCCTGATCGATCGCGCCGGTCTCAAGGGCGCGATGGCGGGCGGCGCGCTCGTCTCGCCGCTCCACGCCAACTTCATCGTGGCCGCCCCAGGCAGCCGGGCCGAGGACGTCCGCGCCCTCATCGAGCGCTGCCGCGAAACGGTGGAGCGCGTCAATGGCGTGCGTCTGGAGGAGGAGATCGTGTATCTGGGCGAATGGAACGGGTAGGGCCGGCGCTCCGAGCCCGGCCGCGACCAACCTTATCAGGAAGCGAACGCTGACATGTCCGTGCTGCGCGTGCAGGGAGGACGACGCCTCGAGGGGGTCGTCACGGTCGAGGGCAACAAGAACGCGGCGCTGCCGCTCATCGTCGCCTGCCTGCTGACGACGGAACCTGTCACGCTGCACAACGTGCCGCGGATCCGCGACGTCGACGTGATGCTCGATCTGCTGGAGGGCCTGGGCTCCAGTGTCGAGGGGCGCGGCACGGGCACGCTGGTGCTGCGCGGGGCCGACACGCCGGGTACGACGCCAGATACGGTCCTCGTGGGCCGCCTCCGGGCATCGCTCCTGCTCCTGGGGCCGTTGCTGGCCCGTTGCGGGGAAGTCCACCTCGCGCCACCAGGCGGCGACTTCCCGACCCGACGCACGCTCTCCACCCACGTGAGGGCGCTGACGGCGCTCGGGGCGCGCGCAGTGCCGGGAGCGGCGCACGCGTTCGATGCGCCCGACGGACTGCGCGGCGCGTCGTTCTACCTGGACGAGGCGTCGGTGACAGGCACCGAGACTCGCGCTGCTCGCCGCGGTCACGGCGCGAGGCGAGACCGACATGCGGCACGCCGCGACCGAGCCGCACGTCGTCGAACTGTGCGATCTGCTCAACGCCATGGGCGCGCAGATCGAGGGCGCCGGGTACGTCGACGACTGCGCATCCATGGCGTGCCGCGGCTCCACGGGGCCGTCCACACGCTGCGCGGCGACTACATCGAGGCCGGGACCTGGGCCGTGATCGCCGCCGTCACGCGCGGCGCCATCGAGGTCAGGGGCGCCGAGCGCCGAGGACCTCGAGCCCATCGTGAGCGTCCTGCAGCGGATGCAGGTGCCCTGTGACCTCGATGGCGGGTTGCACGTCAGTCCCGGACCGTGCGTGGCCGTCGGGCGTCTGGTCACGACCGGCCTGTGGCCGGGGTTTCCGAGCGACATGGTCAGCCTGGTCACGGTGCTGGCCACGCAGGCGCAGGGCCGGACCCTCATCCACGACTGGATGTACGAGCTGCGCCTCTTCGCCCTCGAGCAGTTGAGCGGCATGCGCGCGGACATCTTCCTGTGCGACCCGCACCGCATCGTCGTGACGGGCCCGACGCCACTGCGCGGCCGCCAGCTCGACACGCGTGATCTGCGGTCGGGGATGGCGCTCATTGCCGCGGCGCTCGCGGCCGAGGGGGAGAGCGTCGTGGGTCCGCTCGAGACCGTCGAGCGCGGGTACGCCCAGGTGGTCGAGCGGCTGACGGCGCTCGGCGCGGCGGTCGACAGGGAAGACTGAGGCCGGGCGCGTTCCCCGGACGCGCCAGTGGCGGGTCGGTCGGGAAGCGGCCCCTACCTTCCGGGCGGAGTAGGTGGCGGTGGCAGCGTCCGCGGCGTGGGCAGCGTGCGCTGCTCCGGGATCGCCGGCAACTGCGGGAACGACTGTCCGGGCAGAACGGCGTCGCCATCGGGTGGAGGCTGCGACGGTCGCGTGACCGGCGTGGGGGGCGGCTCGGGCGACGTCGGCCCGCCGCTGCGGCCCGCAAGGAACGGCCGCAGGTCCTCCTCGCCGAGGTCGAGCACGCGGATGATCCGCGGCGTGAGCATCAGCACGACATCCGTCTGCTGGGTTTCGCGTTCGTTGCTCGAGAAGATCCGGCCGAGGACGGGGATGTCGCTCAGTCCTGGGAGCCCCTTCAGGACCGTGCGCTCGCTGTCGCGGATCAGGCCGGCGAGCAGGTTGGTCTCGCCGTCGCGCAGGCGGATGGTCGTCGTGATGGAGCGCGTGTTGAACGTGGGCAGACCCGAGTATCCCGTGCCCGACACGCTGCTCACCTCGATCTTCATCGCGAGGCTCACGTCGTCGTTGTGGTGGGTGCGCGGCGTGATGTCGATGTTCACGCCGACGTTGCGATAGGTGAACGAGGTGATGGGCTGCTGGTTGACACCCCCCGTGGCAATCGGCGCGAAGGTCACCTGCGGCACCGGCACCTCTTCGCCGAACTTGGCCTGCGCCGGCAACCCATCCGAGGTGCGCAGTTGCGGGTTCGCCAGCACGCGTGTGTCGCTGTCCTGCTTCAGGAGGCGGTAGTACAAGCCGGGCAGGTTCGTGAAGAACACGTCGCCCTTGCCCAGATTGGTGAGCTGTTCGAGCGTGATGCCGCCGACCTGATTGATGTCCACCTGACCCGCGATCCCGATGTCGTTGCCGGGCGACACGATCTGCATCCCGTACTGCTTGAACCGTGTGCGGTCGACCTCGAGCAGTTCGACGTCGATCACGACTTCGGCGCGGGCCTTGTCGATGGCGGCCAGCAGGCGTCCGGCGGCCTCGATGCGTTCGGGCGTGTCCTTGATGGAGATGGCGTTGGTGGCACTGATCGGCGACAGCCGACGCGCGTCGACGACGATTCGGAGCAGGTCCAGCGTCTCCTTCAGGTCCGCGTTGCTGAGGTAGAAGGTCCGGATGATCTCTTCCTCGTATTCGCGACGCTTGGCGGATGTGTCGGGCACGACGGTCACCGTCGCGGGCGCGGTCACGCGCCAGAACGTCCCCGTCGCCCGTCCGACGGCATCCAGCGCCGCCGGCAGCGTCGACCCGCGCAGGTCGATCGACAGCGGCAGGCTGCGGTATTGCGGATCGAAGACGAGGCTGATGCCCGAGAAGCGCGCGAGCGACGTGAGCACGTCTCGGCTCCCCGCGTCGCGGAACACCAGGGAGTCTGGCAGCGTCACGTCGGGGAGCTCACGTCCCGGCGGCGGCAGTGCCCGGGCCCGGCTGATGACGGACTCGAGTTGGGTCACCCCGTCTTTCCGGACGGCCATCTTGGTGCGCAGCGCCGTGCGGGTGTCTCGGACCGCCGTCTCGGCGTCGGCGCTGGCGGGGTTCAACTCGAGCGCCAACTGAAACTCGACGAGGGCCTCCTCGTAGCTGCCGGCCCCCGACAGCCGTCGGCCCCTGGCGTAGTGTTGTGCCGAGGCCCGCAGCTTGGCGCGCCTGAGCGCCAGCGCGACAGACTTGTCGGCGGGGTCGGCCACCTGCGCCTGCGTGTAGGCCACGACGGCCTGGTCGAAGTCCTCGCTGCGCTCGGCGGCTTCGCCGATGCGGAAGGCGTCGGGCGTGCTTGCGCAGCCGGCCAGCACGGACGCCAGCACCAACGCCGCGGCCATCCAGGACGCGGTCCGCGACGCGCCGGGCTCACTCCTGCGTGATGACATCGACGCCCTTGGGCATGGTGAACACGAAGCGGCTGTCGGCCACTCCGACATTCTCGCGCAGATTGGTGAAACTGAACGTGGACGTCCCGCCCTGCCCGTCGACGACGATCAGCTGCCGCCACGCGTAGGACGACGCATCGACAACGAGCGTGAGGGTCTCGTACTCGGGTTCCCGCTGGACGGGTCGCAGGCGCAGCGCGCGTGTCCCGGGCATGCCACCCGGCGCCGCGACCTCCTCGACGCGGAAGTCGCGCAGGAGATCCCCGCGTCCCGCGAGGAACAGGATTGGCGTCGGCACGCGGCCGTCGTCGGGCATCGCGCTCACGCGGACCTGACGGTCGGCCGGCACGTAGAAATACATGCGCAGGCCGTCGGAGATGAACAGCTTCTTCTCGGGCGTCTCGTAGTCCCACCGCATGCGCCCGGGTTTCTTGATGATGACGGTGCCCGTCTCCACGGTCCGCCGCTTGAGCGCGCCGCCCACGTAGGCCTGCTCGAAGCGAGCGGTGAAATCGCGGACCTGCTGGTAGTGCGCCTGCACGGATCGCGCGAGCGTGTCGCCGGCCGGCTGGCCCGGCGCGGACGCAGCCGTCAGCGCCCCGAGGACGAGGCCCGCGAGCATCCCGGGTCCAATCCGCATCGGCCTCCTGCCTGGCACCGACGCTCGACGGTGACTGGCGTTCATGCCTGCCACGCACGTCCCTCGCGCTTGGCCTTGACGAACGCCCTGATGGTCGTCACGTCCCTGGTGTTCAGCACCTGGTCCTTCGTGAGAGCCGCCCGCCGCGCGAGACCGACGCCGAATCGCATCTGCCGGCCCAGCCGTTCGGCCATGTGGCAGTCGCTGTCGACGAGGATCGGGGCGCCCACGGAGGCCGCCAGCTCGGCCAGTGGCGCATCGAGGTCCAGGTGCCCCGGGGCCCCGTCGATCTCGACGGCCGTGCCCGTGCGCGCTGCCTCTTCGAACAGACGCGCGAATGCCAGGGCGTAGCCGGACTGCCGCCCCGGCGACCTGTTTGCGGGGTGGGTGATCACGTTGACGAGGGGGTGGCGGAGTACCCGCTCGTAGCGCTGGAGCAGGCGGGCCGGCGAGTGGCCATAACTCTCGTGCATCGACGCCAGCACGATGTCCATGCGTTCGAGCACCGAGTCGGGTACGTCCAGGCTGCCGTCTTCCTGGATGTCGCACTCGATGCCCTGCAGGATCGTGATGTCTGGGGCCAGTGCGCGTACCGCCGCAATCTCCTCTGCCTGAGCCGCGATGCGCTCGAGCGTCAGCACGCGCGAGGCACGGGCGGTGGGCGAGTGGTCCGTGATCGCCATGTAGCGGTACCCCAGGGCCCGCGAGGCGTGCACCATGCCGGCCACGCTGTCCCGCCCGTCGCTGTAGACCGTGTGCATGTGGAGGTCGCCCTGGATATCGGCGACGTCGACGAGTTCGGGCAGTGTCCCGCCGAGTGCCGCGTCCAGCACGCCAGGCCGCCCCCGCAACTCGACGGGGATGAAGGGCAGGTCGAGCCGCGTGTAGAGCGCGGGCTCGTCGGCCAGCGTGAGGGGAGTGTCGCCAGCCATCAGCGCGTCGCGCGTGAACTCGAGTCCCATGTCGCTGGCGCGGGTCCTCAGTTCGCGGAGATGGTAGCGCGGTCCCGTATACCAGACGAGGCTTGTCGGCGCGGCATCAGGCGTCACGGCATGGACGACGATGGGCTCGGGATTGGCCGCTATGGCGAGCGCGTGCTGGCCCGCCACGACGACCACGTCGTGGGGCAGCGCATCCGCGGCACGCCGAGCCCAGATCTCCGGCGCCGTCGTCACCGCAAGGATGGCCACGTCGGGACTCACGGGGTCCGTGCGTCGGAGGCCGCCCACAAGATGCCACTCGTCTGGCGGTCCGGCCACGGCCGACAGCTCACGGCGCGCCTGCTTGGCCTGCATCCAGGCCCGGCCGAGGGGCACGAGGGCATCCTCCGGGGTGTAGGGGAGCAGCGCGTCGACCAGATCGGCCGAGAGGTGCCGCTCGAGGTCCGCGTCGAGCAGCACGCCCTGGTCCGCGACCCGGTGCCGGAGCGGATGCTGGCCTTGTCGGATCAGGGCCCGGGCGCCCGCAGGCAGGCGGCGGTGGAGCCTGGCGATTTCGTCGTGGTCGGCGCGCCGCAGGCGATCGAGCAACTCCGCGTCTCGCACGGTGAGGAGTCCCTGCGAGTCGAGCGCGCGGCGCAGGACGCTCCAGGGCGTCCGGGGCTGATGCTCGAGGACTCGCCGGATCGACGTCGACAGATGCGCCCAGTGCGCAGCGTCCGGCGCGCGCCCGAGCGCCCGCGACAGGCCGGCCATGTGGTCCAGCGTGTCGGCGACGACGACGGGGGAGCGGCGGCGCAGGTAGAACAGTGGAGGCTCCGTCTCAGTTCATCCGGCAGCTGCCAGCGCCGCGCGGATCGCCACAGGAGCCACAGGGCGCCGGACCGGCTCCGAGACCGCCGCCGCCCGACGCGTGGGCCGCAAACGTCGAGATCTGCTTCCGCAGTTCGGGGTGCTCGCATTGCGGGCACAGCTCGGGTTGGCGACCGTTCAGGACGATGGCTTCGAATCGATGACCGCAGTGATCGCAGCGATACTCGAAGATGGGCACAATTTCTTCATTATAGGGAAGATCCGGGTACCGGGTATCGGGTATCGGGTATCGGGTATCGGGTACCGGGTACCGGGTACTGGGTACCGGGTATCAGGTACCGGCAGCCGGCAAGAGTCAACCGACTCCCGACTCCCGACTCCCGACTCCCGACTCCCCGACTCCCCGACTCCCCGACTCCCCGACTCCCCGACTCCCCGACTCCCCGACTCCCCGACTCCCCGCGGTGCTCGTGCTACACTCTGGGTTCGGCTTTCGGGCGGCATTGTCGCCTGAGGTGCCGAGTCGCGAGGAATGCCGGTTCTCGAACCGGCCAGGCTCACGAAGTGGGCGGCTAGCTCAGCTGGGAGAGCGCCGCGTTCGCAACGCGGAGGTCGGGAGTTCGAGCCTCCTGCCGTCCACCAACACCGCCTCGCCACGACGCCGCACTGCCGACAGGCCGCGCGGCGTTCGTCGTTTCCGTGGACCGCATGACCAGTCCCTCCACACCACTCCGAAACCTGGGGCTCTCCGTCGCGATGTGCCGGCTTGGCCCGACAGCAACGGTCGAGTCGTGGATGCAGGAGGGGCCGCTCTGGTCGATCACGCGGACGCACGACGAACTGTCCGTCATCTGCGACCCGTCGCGGGTTCCGGACGGCATCCAGCGAGAGGGTCCGTTCTCGGCCTTCGTCGTCGAGGGGCCCCTGGATTTCGCGCTCACCGGCATCGTCTCCTCCCTGACGACCCCGCTCGCCGAGGCCGGAGTCCCGGTGCTCGTGATGGCGACGTTCGACACGGACTACCTCCTGGTTCGTGCCACCGACGTCCCCCGGGCCGTGGAGGCCTGGACGGCTGCCGGCCTCATGGCCACCTGAGCATCGCCTGATGCGCCCGCAGATTCCGTGCCCGACCCCACCAATCGGCTTGGTTGGTCAGCATCTGGGGCTCGTAGCGGCGCACGAGACCTGGGTGGCGCGGTGACGGCAATTCAGGCCGGAGAAGATGGACGCTGGCGTGATCCTGGCGCAGGCCAACCCGGCGGCACCCGAGCTTCGGGGAGTGGCGATCGATGAGTGCTCTGTTCCAGGCGTGGCAGCGGCGGTGGACGCAGACGGCACTCGCGTTCGGCGGTCTGTCCATCCTCATGTCTGCACCCCTCGCCGCGGCGCTCAGTCCGCCGGGGATGGCCGCGTGGGTGACTCCCGCAGTGTCCGTCCCGGTCGCCGGGTTGGTCTACTTCGCCTTGACGCGAAAGGTCCGGCGGCGGCGATTCCTGACGAGTCAGCCCTTTCCTGCGGAATGGGAGACGGTGCTGCAGCAGGAAGTGGTCTTCTACCGCGCGCTCGATCCGGCGGGCCGGGAGAGGTTTCAGCGCCTGTTGCAGGCATTCATCGGGGAGAAGCGCATCACCGGCATCAAAGTCGAACTGGATACGACGTGCCGCGTGCTCGCCGCAGCCAGCGCCGTCATTCCCATCTTCGGTTTTCCGGACTGGGAATGGCCGCAGGTCAACGAGATCCTCATCTATCCGGACCGGTTCGACCAGGACTATTCCTTCGGGAGCGCCAGCAACCACGTCACGTTGGGGATGGTGGGGAACGGTGCGATGAACGGCGTCATGATTCTCTCGAAGCCCGACCTCATTGCCGGTTTCCGGAATCCAGGGGACAAGAAGAATGTCGGTCTCCACGAGTTCGCCCACCTCGTGGACAAGGCCAGCGGAGCCATCGACGGGTTACCGGCGGCTCTCGATCGGCGGACCATCGGTCCGTGGATCGAACTGGTTCGCCTGAAGATGACCGAGATCGAAACCGGTCAGTCCGATATCGATCCGTACGCCTTGACCAACGAGGCGGAGTTCTTCGCTGTTGCCACGGAGTATTTCTTCGAGCGTCCCGGCGTGATGCGCCGGAAGCATCCGAAGCTCTATGCGGCGCTCGAAGGTGTCTTCAACCAGAAGCTGAGCGCACGGATGGGCGCCATGGCCCGGGAGATCAAGACCGGCCGGCCGACGTTCGGCCGCAATTCACCCTGCCCGTGCGGCAGCGGCAGCAAGTTCAAGAAGTGCTGCCTGAAATAGAGGCTCGGGGGCTCGCTGGAAGTCCAACACGGCCGATACCGTGCGCCGAGCCGACCAGCGGCCACTCCCGCCGCGCGCCGGCGAGTCTGACGCCCCTCCTTCTCGCCCCTCCGGGATCCCTCCGGGGCCTCAGCCTCGCCGTTCCTACTCCGACATCCCCAATCTCCTTGCGCCAAGGGGCCGTCCCATCATGTCGTGCGGCGCGGGGGCCTCTCGGGCGCTCCGGACATCGGGGCCCGGTTTGCGTTTATACTTCGGCAGTCCTGTACGTGCGTGCGCACGGCATTTCTGCGTAATTCAAGAGGATAGACGTCTTCGTATGAGCAAGGTCCGTCGGATTGGTGTACTTACCGGGGGCGGCGATGCGCCCGGCCTGAACGCGGTGATCCGCGCCGTGGTCAAGTCGTCCTACAACCACGGCATCGAGTGCCTCGGGCTCGAGAACAGCTTCGACGGGCTGCTCGAGACGAACCGCCATACGGTGCTCACGCCCCGGAACGTGACCGGGATCCTGCGCCTCGGCGGCACGATTCTGGGCACGGTCAACCGCGGGAATCCCTTCCTGAAACCGATCGAGACGTCGGACGGTCCCCGGGACTACGCCGAGCGTTGCATGGAGATGTTCCACAAGCTGCAGATCGACGGCATCGTCGTCATCGGCGGCGACGGCACGCTCTCGATCGCGCACGAGTTCAACAAGAAGGGGATGCCGATCATCGGCGTGCCCAAGACCATCGACAACGACATCGTCGGCACGACCAACTGCTTCGGGTTCGACACGGCCGTGACGTTCGCCACCGACGCCATCGACAGGCTGCACACGACGGCCCAGGCGCACCAGCGCGTGATGGTGGTCGAGGTGATGGGCCGGTACGCCGGCTGGATTGCCCTCTACTCGGGCGTGGCCGGCGGCGCCGACGTCATCATGATTCCGGAAATCCCGTACGACATCGAGTGCGTGGCCCGGCGGATCAAGGAACGCGACGCCTTCGGCGCGAAGTTCAGCATTGTCGTGGTCGCGGAAGGGGCCGTCCCCAAGGGCGGCAAGGTCTCGCTCGTCAAGGCGGCCGACGGCGGGTACGTGGAGCGGCTCGGCGGTGTGGGCCACCGGGTTGCGGCTGAGCTGGAGAAGCTCACAGGCAAGGAGACGCGCACGGTGGTGCTCGGGCACCTCCAGCGCGGCGGATCGCCGACGAGTTTCGACCGCATGCTCGCCACGCGCTTCGGCGCGATGGCCGTCGAACTGTTGCTGAAGGGCGAGAGCGACCGCATGGTCGCCTTTCACCCGCCCGAGATCGGCTCGGTGCCCCTGGCTGACGTCGGCGGCAAGATGCGCCTGGTGCCTGCCGACGGCGACGTCGTCCGCACGGCCAAGTCACTCGGCATCAGCTTCGGGGACCAGTAGCGGACAGGCCCTCAAAGGGAGAAGGGCAAAGGCTGAAGCGAAACGGCACAGCCAAAGGGGGGAATTGTCCCTTTGACCAATTCACGCCATGGGGTCGTCGAAGATCGCGCGCAGGCGCTCGTGTTCGCGCGTGTGTCCGAGCGCGAGCATCAGCTTGATGCGCGCCTTCACGCCGCTCAGCCGTCCGGCAAAGATCAGACCCAGGTCGCGAAGACCGAGCCCGCCACCCTCGTAGCCGTAGCGCTCGCGCACGCTGCCGGCGCCGCAGCGTGACGTGAGCACCACTGGCAGCCCGCCATGCACGGCGGCCGCGAGGTCGTCGAGCATGGCCGGCGGCACGTTTCCGCGGCCGAGCGCCTCGATCACCAGGCCCTGCGCGCCCCCGGACGTCGTGCATCGCACGAAGCGTCCGTCCATGCCCGCCGCCACCTTGATCAGGTCGACGTCGGGCTCGATGCGCTGCACCCGGAGCAGCCCGTCGGCCTCCGCGTCGAACCAGTCGCCTTCGCGCGGACTCGATCGCAGGTAGCGCACCACGCCGGCGTCCACGACGCCAACCGGGCCGAACTCGCGCGACTGGAACGACGCGGCCGCCTCGGTGTGCACCTTCTCGACCTCCCGCGCGGAGAGGATCTGCTCGTTCATCGCCACCATGACACCCCGCGCGCGCGACGCGGGAGCCCCGGCGACCTTCACGGCATGGACGAGATTGGCCGGCCCGTCCCAGCTCGGCTCGGACATCGTCCGGATGGCGCCCACGAGCACCACGGGCTTGTCCGTCCTGAGCGCGATGTCGAGGAAGTAGGCGGTCTCCTCGAGCGTGTCGGTGCCGTGCGTGACGACAACGCCATCGATGTCGGGGCGTTCGAGCCAGGCGGCGACCCGCCGGGCCAGGCGCCACATGTGCTCCGGTGTCACGTGGGGGCCCGGCAGTTGTGCGACGTCCTCGAGTTCGATGTCCGCGACCGCGGACAACTGCGGGACGTGCGCGAGGATGTCGTCCCCGCGCATGGCCGGCACGGCCGACCCCGAGCGCGCGTCGATGCGCATCGAGATCGTGCCGCCGGTGAAGAGGATCGCGACGGTGGGTGTCACACCGTGAGGAGGTCCTGGTCCTTCTTCTTCTGGAGGTCGTCGATCTGCCCGACGTGCTGGTCGGTGAGCTTCTGGACCTCGTCGAGTCCCCGGCGCTCGTCGTCCTCCGAGACCGCGTGTTCCTTCAGCAGCTTCTTGAGGCGGTCGTTGGCGTCGCGGCGCACCTGCCGCACCCCATTGCGCGCTTCCTCGGCCATCTTGTGGATGACCTTGGTGAGTTCCCTCCGGCGCTCCTCGGTGAGGGAGGGCAGGGGGATGCGCACGACCTTGCCGTCGTTGGCCGGGTTGAGCCCGAGATTGGCCGAGCGGATGGCCTTCTCGATCGCGCCCATCAACTGCGGGTCGAACGGCTGCGCGACGATCATTGTCGGATCGGGCACCGACAACTGCGCCACCTGGTTGAGCGGCATCGAGGAGCCATAGGCCTCCACGTGCACGTTGTCGAGGAGGGCCGTCGAGGCGCGGCCGCTGCGCACGCCGCTCATCTCACGCTTGAGGTGGTCGAGCACGCCACCCATACGCGTGCGGGCTTCGTCGAAGAGCGATTTCAGATCCTGGACGTCCATCGTCGTGTGTCCTGCTCCGTGGTCAGGCGGTGACCAGTGAGCCCACCGGCTCGCCGAGGATGGCGCGCCGCATGTTGCCGTGCGCGTTCAGGTCGAACACCACGATGGGCATCTTGTTGTCCATGCACAGGGAGATCGCCGTTGCGTCCATCACCTGCAGCCCCTGCTCCAGCACCTGCAGGTAGGTAATTCGATCGTAACGCGTCGCCGTCGGGGTCCTTCTTCGGGTCGGCCGTGTAGATGCCGTCGACCTTGGTCGCCTTCAGGATGACGTCGGCCTTGATTTCCATCGCGCGCAGGGCGGCGGCCGTGTCGGTGGTGAAGTAGGGGTTGCCCGTGCCGGCGGCAAAGACGACGACGCGGCCCTTCTCGAGGTGGCGGATGGCGCGGCGCCGGATGAACGGCTCGGCGACGGCCCGCATCTCGATCGCCGTCAGCACGCGCGTCGGCACGCCATTGTGTTCGAGGGCGTCCTGCAGTGCCAGAGCGTTCATCACGGTGGCCAGCATGCCCATGTAGTCGGCGGTCGCGCGATCCATGCCGCGCGCGCTGCCCACCATGCCCCGGAAGATGTTGCCGCCGCCGATGACGATGGCCACCTGGACGCCAAGGGCGCGGATCTCGGCAACCTCCTCCGCGATCCGCGTGACCACCGCGGGATCGACGCCATAACCCTGATCGCCCATCAGGGCTTCGCCGGACAACTTGAGGAGGACGCGGGTGTACGCGGGAGTGGACGACATGCCGGCGCGATTATACCTGCCGGAGAAAGACAGGAAGACAGGAAGACAGGAAGGCAGGAAGGCTTCCTGCCTTCCTGTCTCTATTACCCCTGGCTCGAGTCGCCGACCTTGAAGCGGGCGAACCCGCTGATGGCCACGGGCGCGCCCACGGCCTTGGATACGGCGGCGACCGCCTGCGACACCCGGACCTTCGGGTCGCGGATGGTCGGCTGGTCCACCAGGCAGACCTGCTCGTAGTACGCGCCGAGCTTGCCCTCGATGATCTTCTCGACAACCGCGGCCGGCTTGCCCGACTCGGCCATCTGGGCGCGATAGATCTCCTTCTCCTTCTCCACGTCGGCGGCCGGCACCTCGGCGCGCGTGGTGTACTGCGGCGCCGCGGCGGCGATGTGCATCGCCAGTTCGTGCACGAAGGCCTTGAATGCGTCCTGGCCGGCTGCCTCGGGAGTGACACCGGTCAACTGCACCAGGACGCCGATCTTGCCGCCCATGTGGCTGTAGCTGCCGATGTAGTCCCCTGTCAGCCTCACGGTGCGCGGCACGGCCATGTTCTCGCCGACCCTGGCGATCTCCGCCGTGATCCGGCTGCCGATCGGGCCATCGGGGCTCACGAGCGCGGCATGCGGCAGTTCGCTCGTGAAGACGGTGGTGGTGATCTCGTCGACGAGCGCCTTGAACCCGTCGTTGCGCGCGACGAAGTCCGTCTCGCAGTTGACCTCCGCCATCACGCCCATCGTCTTCTCGTCGTTGACCCGAATGCCGACGATGCCTTCGGACGCGACGCGGCCCGCACGCTTGGCCGCCTGGGCCATGCCGCGCTTGCGCAGGTACTCGATGGCGCCATCCACGTCGCCGTTGCTCTCGCTGAGTGCGGTCTTGCACTCCATCATGCCCGCGCCGGTGCGCTCGCGCAGGTTCTTGACCATTTCCGCAGTGATTGCCATGGTTGTTCGTCCAGGGAAGAGGAGAGTCCGGCCGCGGTCCCGGCGAAGCTGGGCGCGCGACCAGACGCACGAAACGCCGGCCGGGGCTGACGCTCGGCCGGCGTTGGGGACGCGCCGCGATGTGCGGCGAGCCCGGTCAGACCGACGCCGGCGTGGCGGGCTCCGCCTTCTGATCGGCCGGGCGAGCAGGAACCGCTCGCTGCTGCGCGCGCAGGGGCTCGCCCGACTTGCCCACGGCCTCGCCATCCGTACCGACGGCCACGGCGGTGTCGGCCTGCGCCGACTCCCGCACGCCGCGTCCTGCCAGGACGGCATCGGCGATGCGCGAAGCGAAGAGCCGGATGGCCCGCAGCGCGTCGTCATTGCCGGGCACCGCGAAGTTCACCTGGTCGGGATCGCAGTTGGTGTCGACGATGCCGATCACGGGAATCTTGAGCTTCCGGGCCTCGTCGACAGCGATCTGCTCGTGCTTGGTGTCCACGATGAACACGGCGTCGGGCAGCCGATCCATGTGACGGATCCCGTCGAGGTTCTTCTGGAGCTTGCGCTTCTCCTTCTCGAGGCGCGCGATCTCCTTCTTCGACAGCGCGTCGTACCGGCCGTCGGTTTCCATCGCCTCGAGGTCGCGAAGGCGCGCCAGGCTGCGCTGGATGGTGGTGAAGTTGGTCAGCAGCCCGCCCAGCCAGCGCTGGTTGACGTGGAACATGCCGCAGCGGGCGGCTTCCTCCGCGATCGCGTCCTGCGCCTGCCGCTTGGTCCCCACGAAGAGCAGGGTCCGGCCCTCGGCGGCCAACTGCATCACGAACTGCTCGGCGTCGCGGAACAGCCGCGCCGTCTTGCCGAGGTCGATGATGTAGATCCCATTGCGCTCGCCAAAGATGTACGGCTTCATCTTCGGGTTCCAGCGCTTGGTTTGGTGGCCGAAATGCACGCCGGCCTCCAGCAGGTCTTTGACAGCGATCGGGGTCAAGCTTCCTCCAACACGAAACGAACAGGGCCGGCACCAGCCGGCCGGACAGCCGAGGGTTAACGCTTACTGAACTGGAAGCGCTTGCGGGCGCCAGCCAGGCCGTACTTCTTCCGTTCCTTGGCGCGCTGATCGCGCGTCAGCAGGCCCGCCTTCTTCAGGCGCCCGCGCAACTCGCCGTTGTAGAGGCAGAGCGCCCGCGCGATGCCGAGGCGCAACGCGCCAGCCATCCCGGAGATGCCGCCTCCCGACGTGGTCGCGACGACGTCGAACTTCTCGAGCGTCTCGGTCAGCACCAGGGGAGAGCGGACCTGCAGGCGGAGCGACTCGGTGTTGACCGCGTCGCCAATGGCCTTGCGATTGATCGTGATCTGGCCGGTGCCAGGGCGCAGGAACACCCGAGCCGTCGAAGACTTGCGACGCCCGGTGCCGTAGTACTGGATGACTGCCACGTTTACTCGACCTCGAGGGACTGGGGCTTCTGCGCCGCGTGCGGATGGTCGGCGCGGTCGTAGACGTTGAGCTTGCGGTACATCTGGTCGCCCATCGTCGTCTTGGGCAACATCCCGCGGACGGCTTCCTCCATCAGGCGGGCCGGCCGACGCTTCCGAAGGTCCGTGGCCCGCTCCTCGCGCAACCCGCCCTCGTAGCCGCTGTGGTACCGGTACAACTTCTGTAGTTCCTTCTGCCCGGTCAGCACGGCCTCGCCGGCGTTGACCACGACCACGTGATCTCCGCAGTCGATGTACGGCGTGTAGATCGGCTTGTGCTTGCCCTGCAGGACTTTGGCGGCCAGGCTGGCCACCCGACCGAGCGACTGGCCCTTCGCATCGATGACGTGCCAGCGTCGCTCGATGGACTTGGCGCTCGGAATGAACGTGCTCATGATGACCCTTTGGCTCCTTGCTGACACACAGCAAAACGCGATGATACGCGCCTCACTCCAAGCCTGTCAACCAGTTGCCGTAGCTCGAGCCCCTACGGCCGCGTCGCCCGGCCGCCAGGCCTGCCAGGGCTCGCCCCGCGGGAGGCCCGAGCCGGGGGGCCCGAGGCTCGCCGTGCGCCCGGCCCCTCGGCCGTTGTCGCGGTACTCCGCAGGGACCAATCGATACGGATGAACTGGCTGCCTCCCCTGGTCGCTTCTCCGACGCCCCCTGTCACAAATCTGCCAGCGGACCCACCGCCTTGGCGTGCGGTTTCGGCCTTCTTTCCACAAAACGGCGTCCGCACGATTGCATTTCTGGTTGGCACTGCCCTTGCCTATGCCTCTGTCGGTTACGAACCTGCGCGTCCGGCATGAGGCCAGCCGCAGCAACGTCCCGAACGAGGTGAGGTCGGCGTGCTGTTCCGCAAGCAGAAACCCGTCGTCGGACTGGATATCGGGTCGAGTGCCATCAAGGCCGTCGAACTGAAAGCCTCGGGCAAGGGCTGGAAGGTCGTCGCCTTCGGCATCGAACCGCTTCCCCCGGACACCATCGTCGATGGCGCCATCATCGACGGCAGCGCGGTGGCCGATGCCATTCGCCGGCTCTTCGAGCGGCTCGACATCAAGAACCGTGAGGTGGCCGCGTCGCTCTCGGGTAACGCCGTGATCGTCAAGAAGATCACGCTCCCGGCGATGAGCGATGGCGAACTGGCCAACTCCATCACCTGGGAAGCCGAGCAGTACATCCCGTTCGACATCCAGGACGTGAACCTCGACTACCAGGTCCTGGTCCGCCCGGCCAAGGCCGTCGCCGGCGCGACCATGGACGTCCTGCTGGTGGCCGCCAAGAAGGAGACGATCGCCGACTACACAGGGGTCATCGCCCAGGCCGGGCGCGTCCCCGCCATCGTCGACGTCGACGCCTTCGCCCTGCAGAACGCCTACGAAGCCAACTACGGCACCCGCGACGCGATCGTGGCGCTGCTCAACATCGGGGCGAGCGCCATCAACATCAACATCGTCCGCGGCGACCAGTCGCTCTTCACCCGAGACGTGCCCATCGGCGGGAACGCCTACACCGAGGCCCTCCAGAAGGATTTCCAGATCACGCAGGAGAGCGCCGACCTGCTCAAGCGCGGGTACCCGGCCGACGGCCTCGAGCCGATGCAGGCGGCCCCGAGCCTCCAGATGGTGACCGAGGCCGTGCTCCTCGAGGTCCAGAAGACGTTGGACTTCTTCCGCGGCACCACGGGCGCGGATCACATCGACCTCCTGCTCGTCACCGGAGGCGGGTCGCAGGTCGGAGGTCTGGTCGAGGCCCTGCACGAGCGGCTGGGCTACCCGGTCGAGTCGCTCGACCCGTTCAAGACCGTGAGCTTCGACGCCGCCAAGTTCGGCGTCCCCGTCCTCGCCGAGGCGGCCGCCGCATCGACAGTGGCGGTCGGCCTCGCCCTTCGTCGCATGGGGGACCGATGATTCGCGTCAACCTCCTCGCCGCCGAGCAGCAGCGCGCCACGACCCCGGCATTCGCTGGCCTCAGCGCCAACAAGGTTCACATTCTCGGCCTGGCCGTGCTGCTGGCCTGCGTCGCCGGCGTGGCCTACCGCCACTTCGATCTCCAGTCGCAGCAGCGGTACGCCGACCTCCAGTTGCAGCAAGCCAAGGCGGAGGAACAGCGCCTCAAGGCCGTGACTGAAGAACTCGCCAGGTTCGAGGCGCAGACGGCCCTTCTGCAGCAGCGCGTCGCGCTCATCGAGCAGCTCCGCAAGGGGCAGCGTTCGCCCGTGACGCTGCTGGACACGGTCAGCCGGCAGTTGCCCGACAGGCTGTGGCTCACGCAGATGCAGCAGGCCGGTGCCGACGTCACGCTCGAAGGACGGACGACGACGCTCACGGCGCTGTCGGATCTGATCGGCAACCTCGAGAACTCCGGTGCCTTCGCCAGGCCTGTCGAGATCGTGAATACCGAGGTCGAGAACGGCCGTGGGGAAGCCGACCTGATGCGGTTCACGGTCAAGGCCAACTTCCCGCTGGGCGCGATCGAGACGCCGGCCGACACCAAACCCGCTCCTGCGCGCCCCGGTACGCCGGCGGCGCGGCGCTGAGGACCCTGGCCATGGATCTCGGACTCAACAAGTTGCCCTGGTGGGGCCAGGTGGCCCTGTACGCCGTTGTCGGTGCCGGACTGGTGGCCACGCACCACTACATGTATGCCGTCGATCTCGAGGCCAAGCTCGCCCGCACGCACGCCGAGCGCCGGAAGATCGAGACCGGCATCGCGCGGGCCCGGGTGGAGGAGCGCCGGCTGCCGGAGTTCCGGTCGCAGGTCGCGGAACTCAACGCGCGCCTCACGGCCTTGCGCAACGTCCTGCCGGAGCAGAAGGACGTCGGCGACCTGCTGCGCCGCATCCAGACGCTGGCCACGCAGTCGAGCCTGACGATCCGTGGCTTCAAGCCGCAGGCCGTGGCCATGCGTCAGCAGCACGCCGAATGGCCGATTTCGCTGTCGCTCGAGGGCACGTATCACGACCTCGGCGCGTTCTTCGACAAGGTCAGCCGGATGCCGCGCATCATCAACATCTCCGGCATCCAGATCAAGACGCACGGCTCGACGACGGTGCCCTCGATGGCCACCGTCGCGGCGCAGTGCACCGTCACCACCTTCGTCCTGATGGAGACGCCACTCGCGCCGACGGCGCCGGGTGTGGCACGGCCCGCGGCGGCCGGTGCGCGTCCTCCTGCGGCTGCTCGCTGAGGTGTCGCCATGCTGACCCGACTGACCTGCTCCGTTGCCCTGCTGACGGCCACCCTGGCGGCGACCGGCCCGTTTGCCGCGTTCGCGGCCAACGACAACGCCGCGGCGCCCGCGACCACGGCGGCCTCCACGCGGGCGGTGACCGCCGCGAAGGCGCCGGCTTCCACTCGAACTGACGACCGCGCCGGCTACGACCCGGCCGGAAGGAGGGATCCCTTCGTCAGCCTGCTCTCGCGCGGCGAGACGCGTCTGCCGTCCGGCGGGCGTCCGCTCGGCGTGAAAGGGCTGCTCATTGGCGAGCTCAGCGTGCGCGGCGTGTTGCGCTCACGGGGGCGGCTGCTCGCCATCGTCCAGGCCCCCGACAACAAGACCTACACCGTACACCCCGGCGACGCACTGCTCGACGGCAGCGTCAAGGTCGTCGCCAGCGACGCCGTGATTTTCGTGCAGCGGGTCGATGACCCGTTGTCTCCCGTGAAAGAACGGGAGATCCGCAAGACCCTGAGAACTACCGAGGAGACCCGATGATGCGCCCGCGCACGCCGATCCTCGTGACCCTCACGGCCCTTCTCGCCGTTGGCGTGCCCGCGTGGCCGCTCGCGATGAGCAGCAGCCATGAGGTCCGCGAGGTCCCGCAGCAGGTCCAGGATGGACAGCGCCTGGTCATCGACACGCCCATCCGCGTGTCACCACCCGCGTTGGCCGGCTTCACGTGGCAGACGGCCGACCCCGACGCCGCCCGCACGCTGACAGCCGTCCGCGCCACCCGTGAGGACGGCGACGTCCTCATCACGGTCGAAGGCGACGGCAAGCTCGTGGCCTCTGCCGTCGAGGTGCCAAACGCGGCGCCTCCGCGGCTGGTCCTCGACTTTGCCGGGGTGGCGCCGAAGGTCCCGCCCACGACGGCCGTCAACGCCGGACTGGTCCGACGCATCCGCGTGGCGCGCCATTCGGCCTCGCCTCTCGTAACGCGTCTGGTCGTCGACCTGAGTGGCACCTTCCTGTACAAGGTGCGACCGGCCGCCGACCAGCGGTCCCTGGTGGTCACCATCGGCAACCCGGCCCAGCGCGCCCGTCGCGAGGACGAGGCCGAGAGCCGGGCGTTCGCCGCCACGTCGGCCACGGCCGCCCCTGGTCGGGCCACCGCGTCGCGCCCGGCACGCACGGCGCCCCCCGCAGCGGCCCGAACCGCTGCGCCGGCACCGCCAGCCGCCGCGGCCCCGGAGCCGCCACGCGCCGCCGCCATACGGCGGTCCGCCACGCCTCCCGCCACGCCGCCCGCGGCCACCGTCACACAGGGGATGTCGACCGGGAAGTACACGGGGCATCCCATCTCGCTCGACTTCCAGGGCGTGGACCTGCGTGCCGTGCTCCGGACGTTTGCCGAGGTGACCGGGCTGAACCTGGTCATCGACCCGGGCGTCAAGGGCGTCGTCGACGTCACGCTCCGCGACGTCCCGTGGGACCAGGCGCTCGAGATGATCCTGCGCGCCAACCAGCTGGCCTACAGCGTCGACGGCACCATCGTCCGCATCGCGCCCACGACCACCTTCTCGAATGAAGCGGCCGACAGGCGCAAGCAGGCCGAGGAGCGGTTGCGGGAACTGGCCGTCTCGAAGAAGGAGTACAAGACGGTCCGGCTCAGCTACGCCAATGCCAAGGACCTGGCCGACCTCGTCAAGAACTCGGGCATGTCGACCTTCGGCGACATCCAGGTGGACGAGAACACCAACACGCTGATTCTCTTCGACATCCCGGACGGCCTGACGAAGGCGCAACAGCTCATCGGAGAGCTCGACAGGCCCCAGGCGCAGGTGGAGATCGAGGCGCGCATCGTCCGCACCACGAAGACCGCCGCGCGTGAACTCGGCCTGCTGTGGGGCTTCGGCGGCAAGATGACGCCGGAACTGGGCAACACGACCAACCTGGCGTTCCCGAACTCGATCGAGACCGGTGGCGTTGCGGGATCCATCAACCCCAGTGCCGACAACGCCTTCATCAAGCTCGGTTCGGTCAACGGCTCGTTCAACCTCGACGTGGCGCTCTCGGCGCTCGAGACGCAGGGGCGCGTGAGCATCATGCTGCGCCCGCGCGTCGTCACCCAGAACAACATCCGGGCGACGATCACGCGCGGCCAGGAGATTCCCTACACCACGCTGACCGCCCCTCCCCTCGGGGACGGCGTCAGCGTGATCCAGCCCGTGCCGCAGGTGCAGTTCAAGACCGCGGCGCTGACGCTCAACGTCACACCGCGCATCACGGAAGCCAACACCGTCATCCTCGACGTCGACGTCGACAACGGATCCCCCGGCCAGGTCGAGCTCAACGGCAATCGATCGATCAACACGCAGCGCGTGACCACCCGCGTGCTCGTGGCCGACCAGGGCACGACCGTCATCGGCGGCATCAACGAGGCAAGCACACAGTTCACGGAGGATCGCACGCCGGGCCTGCACCGCGTGCCCCTCATCGGCCGCCTGTTCCGACGCGACACGACCACGGACGACGAGGGCGAGCTGCTGATCTTCATCACGCCGCGGATCCTGCGGGACGGAGGGCCCGTCAAATGAGACTTACGCGAATTCTCACGCACACAGGGCGGGCCCGCACGACGCGCGCCGCCGCTCTTCTGGTGATGGCGGGAGCCGTCACGCTCGTCGGCGGGTGCAGCAGCACCGTCAGGACGGGGCAGGCCTCGTCCTACCTCGTACTCCGGAGCCTCGAAGGCGCGTCGGGCGCCGAGTCGGGCGGCGGGTTCCAGTCGGTGCTCCGCTCCGACGTCCTGACCCGCGGCAGCATCTTCGAGGACAACGGACGCGTGTCCCTGTCGATCGCGATGCGCGACGTGACCAACCCGACCGGGCCCACGGCCAACAACCTGATCACGCTGAACCGCTATCGCGTCGAGTTCCGGCGCACGGACGGCCGCAATACCCCGGGCGAAGACGTCCCGTACGCCTTCGAGGGCGCGATTGGGCTGACGGTGGGTGACCAGGGCGTGTCCACGGTGTTCACGCTCGTGCGTGCGCAGGCCAAGCTCGAGAAGCCGCTGGTCACCCTCGCCGGCAACAACGGCGGCGCCCTGCTGATCTCGACGATTGCCGACGTGACGTTCTTCGGCAAGGACCAGACCGGCCGTGACGTCACGGTGACCGGTTCGATGAGCATCAACTTCGCCGACTGGGCGGACCCCGAGTGAGCCAGGTGGCAGCCATGATGACCGCACGACGCACGTCTTTCCTGATGCTGGCGCTTGCCGGCCTGTGGGCCACGGCCGCCTGCACCGAGAAGCCCGAGATCCCCAAGGCAACGGGCCCGTCCGAACTCGGCCTGTCGCTGCAGGTGCTGGCGTCACCCGACGTCCTCAGCACCGACGGCATGTCCACGTCGCAGATCACGGTGACGGCCCGTGGGCCGAACAGCGAGCCGAGGCCCGGCGTGCCGCTGCGCGCCGACATCCGTGTGGGCGGCGCGATCGTCGACCTCGGCAGTCTCTCCACCAAGAGTCTGACCACTGGCGGCGACGGGCGCGCCTCGCTGATCTACACCGCGCCCCCGGGGGGGCTGTCCAACAACGCCGATGGCGGCAACGTCGTGCAGGTGGGATTCACCCCCCTCACCGGCGATTACGCCAACGCCGTGGAGCGGGCCGTGAGCATCCGTCTGGTGCCGCTCGGCTCGATCGTGTTCCCGGGCCAGCCGATCGCGAACTTCACGTGGCGTCCGACGACGCCCTACGTGATGGACGAGGTCACGCTCGACGCGGGGCTGTCCAAGGACTGCCCGCCCAACGCGGCCGCTCCGAGCGATTGCTACGACTCACCGACGCTCCAGTACGAATGGAACCTCGACGACCGCAACATCATCCTGACAGGGCGGGTCATCAAGTATCAGTTCCCGCGGCGGGGTGACTACTTCGTCACGCTCACGGTCACCAATTCCCTGGGGAACAAGGTGGCGGTGACCAAGCAGATCGACGTCCTCGATCGGCCCTAGCCCTTCGACCATCCAGGAACGCCGCGTCATGCCGACGGCCAATCCGCTCGAACAACTCCGGCGTCGCATGCAGCAGCATGCGACTCCCGCCGCCTTTGCCGCCCTCGCGGAGGAACACCGCCGCGCGGGCCGGTTCGACGAGGCGATCGCGGTCTGCCGGGACGGCCTGGCGCGCTACCCGACCTACGTGTCGGCGCGCGTGACCCTCGGCCGCGCCTTGCTCGACAGCGGCGACGCGGGCACAGCCGTGGCCGAACTGGAACAGGCGGTGGCGCAGGCGCCCGACAACCTGGCGGCCGCACGCACGCTGGAGGCCGCGCAGGCGGTGCTCGGGGACGCCGCCTCGCTCGCACCGGAGCCGTCCGATCTGCCGCTCCACACACGGGACGACCGGGAGTGTGACGGCCAAGCGCCCCCGACGTTGGGGGCGTTCGTCTCCGGGCCCGATGGGCCGCAGGAGTTCGGACTCGGGCCGGACTGGTCGATTCCCGGCGGCCCCGTTCCCGACTCGGCATCGTCAGCCGATGCGACCGGCGCCCCTCCGGTACAGGACGCTCTGGCGGGGGCCGATGGCGCCGAAACCCAGGCGATCTTCGCTCACGCCGAGGCGCCCACGATGTACTTCGGACCTCAGCACTTGCAGGGGGAGGAGCCGGCAGGAGTCTGGCCCGTGCCATCCATCTGGGATGAACCTGTGCCGGGTGGCGATCAGAACCGGATCGCCGCGCCGGGGGAGTCCCTGGAACTGGGCAACGCGTTCACCAGCGAGGCCCCGGTCGCCGAGACGCCTGCGGCCTCGAACTGGCTCGAGCCGGAGTCGGCCGGGGCCGACCTTCCCGTCGAGGCGTCGTCGAGCCTTGTCGACTGGGCTCCTGACGTCGTCGCCGAAGAGGCATCCGCTCCGGATGCGCCGGTGGTGGCAGTCGAGGACCTGGAGGCACGCGACGCCTTGCCCTCCGTCAGCGACGAGGCGTCGCCACGCTGGTCGGGCTTCTTTGACGAGGAGTCCGAACAGGCGCCGGCGCCTGCCGATTGGTCGGACGGGACCCCGTCAACGCCGCCGGAACCGGCGTGGGGAGCCTGGTCCGAGGATGCGGGTGCAACTCAGGGCGGAGGCTGGGGCGAGACGGACGGCCCGCCGGCGGCCTGGGCACTCGACGAGGCGCCCGCTGCCGACGCGCCGCCGTTCCGCTGGGACGCCGACGCGGGTGCGGCCGCCGACAGCGTCGCCGCGGCCCTCGGCGTCGATGCCCCTGACGCGCCGGAGCCATTGTGGCGCGAAGCCGAGGTGCCAGCTGCCCCCGTCGTCGCGTGGGACGGATCCGTCGAGAGCGCGCTGGACGAGGTGTTCGCGCTGGCTGGGCCCGCGGAGTCCGACCCGGCGGCGCACGAGTCGCCGGCCCTGTCCGCGGTGATGGCCGAGGCCGCCGTCGACGCCGCCCGCGAGGACGCAACAGGTCCTGACGAGCAGACGCCACCCGCAGCACTGGAATCCCTGCAGCGGATGCTCGAATCCGTGCGCGCCCGCCGCGCGGCCCTCCTAGACGACCACTGGCACTGACGCGGCCGGCACGCGCTCGTCCGGTCGCGGCCTCGCCGATCCGGTTCTCTCGACCCGCCCCTGCTGGCGCCCCGGTACGCGCCAGTGGGTGGGTGGGCCGGCGGCTCATCCATGGCCATGCGACACTAGGGCGCCGTGAGCGTCCCCGCCCCCCTCCCTCGCCACGATTTCAGGGACCGACTCCGCCGCGTTGCCGCCGCGCTGATGGGGGCGGAAGCCGACGCGTTGGTGATTGCGCATCTGCCCAATCTCGGGTACCTGTCTGGTCTCGAGGCGACCGCTGGCCTCGGCCTGCTCACGGCCCAGGGCCAACTGCACCTGCTCGTGGACCCTCGCTACGAAGCCGCCGCCGCCCTGCGGGTGGATGAGGTGGGCGCCAATCTTCTCGTGCCCATCCGGACGGCCAATCTGCCGGCGTCGACCTGGTTGGCGCGTCACTGCGCCGGTCAGGGGTGGTCACGCATCGTGCTGGAAAGCCGGGCGCTCTCCCTCTACGACGCCAGACGGCTGGAGCAGGCGCTCGCCGCCGTCGGCTGGGAGGGCACACTGGTCGACACACCGCTCGACCTCGTCGAGGCCCAGCGCCGTGTGAAGGATCCCGGCGAACTGTCCATCCTGCGCGAGGCCGGCGCCCGTCTGTCGGAGGTCGCCCGCGGCGTCCTCGCTGATGGGGTCGCGCGCGTCGGCCGGACGGAACTCGACGTGGCGGCCGACATCGACGCCCGCATCCGCGGCGCCGGCTTTTCGCGGCCGGCCTTCGACACGATTGTCGCCAGCGGCCCGCGCAGTGCGTTGCCCCATGCCCGGCCGACCGACAGGAGGCTGGAACCCGATGACGTGGTGGTACTGGACTTTGGCGGCGTGTACGGCGGATACTGCGTGGACCTGACCCGGACCGTATGTCTGGGGCATCCTTCGGCCGAGGTCGACCGCTGGTACCACGCGGTCCTCGCGGCGCAGCAGGCCGGGTGCGCCGCTGTTCGGCCGGGCGCATCGCCTGCCGACGTCGACCGGGCCGCCCGGGACGTCCTCGACGCCGCGGGTCTCGGACACGCATTCGGGCATGGCACGGGACACGGACTCGGCCTCGAGGTGCATGAGGCCCCGAGATTGGCTCGTCCGCGACCCGACGACGCCGCCCAGCCCCACCTCCAGGCTGGCGTGGTCTGCACCATCGAACCGGGGGCGTACGTGACAGGCCGCGCCGGCATCCGCATCGAAGACGATGTGGTGGTGACGGTGGATGGCCACCAAAGAATCACCGATGTGCCCCTGGGATGGCCGACCGCACACTGACAATGACACTCGACGAAATCAAGCAGATCCTCGACCTGGTCCGTGAACACGAACTCGCCGAGTTCGAACTGGAGCAGGAAGGCGTCAAGCTGCGGGTCCGGAAGATGGGTCTCGACGCTCCCGCCGTGGTCGTGAGCCCGGCCCCTTCCTCGCTGTCGGGGCCGCCGCTGGCGGCCGGCTCCGCCGCGCCCGCCGCGGCATCGGCTGCAGCGTCGGCCGACGATCCCGAGGCCGTGATCGACGGCGTGGAACTGGCCGTGATCAAGTCGCCGATCGTCGGCACGTTCTATCGGGCGGCGGAGCCCACGGCTGCCCCGTTCGTGAGCGTTGGCGACATCATCCGCAAGAACCAGGTGCTCTGTCTCATCGAGGCGATGAAGCTGATGAACGAAATCGCCTCGGACTACGATGGCGAAATCGTCCAGATCTTCGTCGAGAACGGCCAGCCTGTGCAGTACGGTGAGCGTTTGTTCGCCGTGCGTGCCCGGTAGCCCGGGGACCCAGTGTTCAAGAAGATCCTGATTGCCAATCGTGGCGAGATCGCGCTTCGCGTGATCTGCGCGTGCCGGGAAATGGGCATCGAGACGGTGGCCGTCTATTCCGAAGCGGACGAGCACAGCCTGCACGTCCGTTTCGCTGACGAAGCCGTCTGCATCGGTCCCGCGCGCAGCAGCGAGAGCTACCTGCACGTGCCGGCGATCATCAGCGCCGCCGAGATCACGGGGGCCGACGCCATCCATCCGGGATACGGCTTCCTGTCCGAGAGCGCGTACCTCGCCGAGGCTGCGCGAGTCCTGCCACATCAAGTTCATCGGTCCCAGTCCGCTCGGATCATCCGGCTGATGGGGGACAAGTCACGCGCGCGCCGGGCGATGAAGGAGGCCGGTGTGCCGCTCGCTGCCGGGCAGCGACGGTCCCGTGCGAATGCGAGGACGAGGCGCAGCGCGTGGCCGACCGAACTCGGCTACCCGGTCATGCATCAAGGCCAGCGGCCGGCGGCGGCGGGCGCGGCATGCGCATCGTCAGGTCGAGCCCGACGAACTGAGCGCAGTCGCTGCGCACCGCCCAGCGGGAGGCGCAGGCCGCCTTCGGCAACGGTGACGTCTACCTCGAGAAGTACCTCGAGGCGCCCGCGTCACATCGAGGTCCAGGTGCTCGGCGACGAACACGGTAACGTCGTGCACCTGGGCGAGCGCGAATGCTCCGTGCAGCGCCGTCACCAGAAGCTGATCGAGGAGGCGCCGTCGCCGCGTCATCGACGCGCAGCGCCAGGCGCTCGGCTGCGAGTGGTGGATCGCGGCCGCCAGGGCCGATCGGCTACGCGAGCGCCGGCACGGTCGAGTTCCTGATGGACGCGGAGAGCAACTTCTACTTCATGGAGATGAACACGCGCATCCAGGTGGAGCACCGCGTGACCGAGACTGGTCACCGGGCATCGACCTCGTCAAGGAGCAGATCCGCGTCGCCGCGGGCGAGCGCGCTGTCGTTCACGCAGGACGACGTCCGGATGCACGGGGCACGCGATCGAGTGCCGCATCAACGCGGAGGACCCGCGTCACGTTCGCTCCGAGCCCGGGCACGCGTCACGCCTTCTCCCTGCCCGGTGGGCCCGGAGTGCGTGTCGACACGCATTCGTGCACACGGAGGCCACCGTGTCCCGCCGCACTACGACTCGCTGATCGCCAAGCTCATCGACCTGGGGCCGCGACGCGCGACGAGGCCATCGCCCGCATGCGCCGCGCCCTCGAGATGACGGTGATCGAGGGCATCCATACGTCCGTGCCGATGCACCTTCGCATCCTTGCGGATCCCGATTTCCAGCAGGCCCGCATCTCCACAGCGTTCATGGAGCGCTTCCTGGCGCCGCCAGTGTCCTCGCCCTCGACCGTGGCCTGACACGCCTGGCGGGTCGGCCCATCGCTTCATGCCCTCCGCCCGCCCGGGTCTTCCCTCCAGGCTCTACGCCATCGCCGACGCCGACGTCGCCGCACGCGCCGGCTGGCGCGTGCCGGATCTGGCCGACGCGTACCTGCAGGCGGGCGTACGCGTCCTCCAGGTGCGCGCCAAGGGTGCGCCGGATCGCGACGTGCTGGCGTGGGTGGAGGCCATCGCCTTGTGCGCTGGCGAGGCATGGGTCATCGTCAACGACCGGATCGACATCGCGCTGGTCGCCGGCGTGTCGCGCGTGCACCTCGGCCAGGACGACCTGCCGGTGCCCGAGGCCCGCGCCCTCCTTGGCCCGGACGCGGTCGTCGGACTGTCGACGCACAGCGTGGCGCAGGTCGAGGCTGCCGCTGGGCAACCCCTCGACTACGTGGCCGTTGGTCCCGTGTTCGGCACGCGGACGAAGGCGACGGGTTACGAGCCGGTGGGGACTTCACTGGTCACAGAGGCGCGGCGCCGCCTCGACGCCCGGGGGACGCTCCCGCTGGTGGCCATCGGCGGCATCACGCTCGATACGGCAGCGGACGTCATGGCGGCCGGCGCCGACGCCGTGGTCGTCATCAGCGACCTCCTTGCCGGGGGTGCGCCAGGGCCGCGGGTGCGCGCCTACCTGCGTGCGCTCGGGGAGGGCTGACGTGCCGCGGGGGCGTCGCGAGCGTCCGTGTATAATCGGCCGTCTTTGCTCCACGAAGCGCCCGTTCAGGCGCGCAGGAGGCGCTCGCCACAGGGCGTGACGCGTCCCGGAGGACTATCAATGTCGTTGTTTGCGACAAAGTCGATCGACCGTATCAGGGCCGAAGCGGCCGACAATGTACACGGCCTCAAGCGGGTGCTCAGCGCCACCGATCTCACGACTCTCGGCATCGGCGCCATCATCGGCACCGGCATCTTCGTGCTGACCGGACAGGCCGCGGCCGCGCATGCGGGCCCGGCGATCGTCCTGTCGATGGTGCTGGCCGGCTTCGCCAGTGCGCTCGCGGGCCTCTGTTACGCGGAGTTCGCCTCGACTCGTTCCGATCTCGGGCTCGGCCTACACCTACGGGTACGCGACGCTGGGCGAGTTCGTCGCCTGGATCATCGGCTGGGACCTCATCCTCGAGTACGCGCTCGGCGCCGCGACGGTCGCGGTGGGGTGGTCCGGGTACGTGGTCAGCTTCCTGCACGACATCGGTATCACCTTCCCGGCCGCGCTGAGCGCCGCCCCGGGTACGGTGATCACGCTGGCCAACGGCGCCACGACGACAGCGGTATTCAACCTCCCGGCCGTGCTCATCGCCGTCGCCGTCACCGCGCTCCTCGTCGTCGGCATTCAGGAGTCGGCGACGCGTCAATGCCGTCATCGTCGTGGTCAAGGTGGCCGTCGTGCTGCTGGTCATCGCGGCCGGCGCCATTTACCTCGACACCGCGAACTTGGTCGCCGTTCGTTCCCGAGAACAAGGGCGAATTCGGCCTCTTCGGCTGGAGCGGCGTCGTCCGCGGCGCGGGCGTCATCTTCTTCGCCTTCATCGGGTTCGACGCGGTCTCGACCGCGGCCCAGGAAGCGCGGAATCCGCAGCGGGACATGCCCATCGGCATCCTCGGCTCGCTCGTGATCTGCACGATCCTCTACGTGCTCGTCTCAGGCGTGATGGTCGGTCTCGTGCCGTACCCGGAACTCGGTGTACCGGCGCCGATGGCCATCGCGATCGACGCGGCGCGGGTCAAGTCCGAGGGGAGCGCGCTCGCGCCGCTGGTCGCCGTCCTGCCGATGCTCGTCAAGCTCGGTGCCATCGCGGGTCTCAGCTCGGTGATGGTGGTCATGATGCTCGGACAGCCGCGCGTCTTCCTGTCGATGGCCAATGATGGCCTGCTGCCGGCCTGGGCGCGGAAGATTCACCCGAAGTACCGGACGCCGCACATCACGACGATGCTCACGGGCGCCGTGGTCTCGCTGGCCGCCGGGTTCACGCCGATCGGCATCCTCGGTGAGCTGGTCAGCATCGGGACGCTGCTCGCGTTCGTGATCGTGTCGATCGGCATCCTCATGTTGCGGATCAAGCGGCCCGACATCGAGCGCCCCTTCAGGGTGCCCGCGGTGTTCGTCGTGGCCCCGTTGTCGGCGCTGGTGTCGTTCGGCCTGATGGCCGGCCTCCCGTGGCACACCTGGGAGCGGCTGATCATCTGGATGGTGATCGGCGTGGTCGTCTACTTCGCGTACGGCTACCGCCACAGCCACCTCCGCCGGGACAACGAGGCCGCCTGATGCCGGCACGCCTGCTCGACGGCGCCGCGCTCGCGCGGCGCATCCGGGAAACGCTGCAGCCCCAGGTTCGGGCCTTCGCCGCGGTGGCCGGCAGGGCGCCGGGACTGGCACTCGTGCTCGCGGGCGACGACCCGGCGTCGCACGTCTACGTGGGCAGCAAGCGGACGCACGGGACGGAGGTCGGCTTCCGCGTCGATCTCCACCTGCGCCCCGAGGCCACGACGCTCGACGAAGTGTTGACGCTCATCGACACGCTGAACGCCGACGATGCGATCGACGGCATCCTCGTGCAGTTGCCATTACCCGCGGCCATGGGCGGCGACGCCGCGCGTCGCATCTTCGAGGCGATCGACCCGGCAAAGGACGTCGACGGCTTCACGGCCGAAAACGCCGGTCGTCTCGTGCAGAACCGCGAGGGTCTGGTGGCCTGCACGCCGGCCGGCATCATCGAATTGCTCGAGCAGGAGAACATCGGCATCGCTGGCAAGCGGGCCGTGGTCATCGGCCGCAGCGACATCGTCGGCAAGCCCATGGCGCTGCTCCTGCTGCACCGCCACGCGACGGTGACGATTGCGCATTCCCGCACGCAGGACCTGGCGGGCGTGGCCCGCGAAGCCGACATTCTCGTCGCCGCCATCGGTCGCGCCGGCATGGTCACCCGGGAGTACGTCAAGCCGGGCGCCACTGTCATCGACGTGGGGATGAACAGGGTCACGGGCGAAGCAGATGTCGTGGGCTTCTTCGGGGAAGGGTCCCGACGACATCAGACCTGGCAGTCGAAGGGCTCCGTGCTCATGGGCGACGTGCATCCCGACGTCGCGGACGTCGCCGGCGCGCTCACGCCGGTCCCCGGCGGCATCGGCCCGTTGACCATCGCGATGCTCATGAAGAACACCCTCACCGCCGCCTCGCGACGGATAAGGTAGGGCCCCGCTCCGACTTCGCCACGGCCCGGGCAGGACACGTCGCCGATGACCTTGCGGTCACGGGACGATGTCGAATCAGGGCGACGCGCGAGCGCCGCGCATCAGGGCGTGGTGGCACGTGCGCGCAACTGCCCGGCGAGCGCCACGACCTGCGTGTCCGTGTCGGCAAACGTGCCGTCGGTACTGATCACGTAGTCCGCCCCCCTCACCTTCTGCGCGATCGGCCATTGTGCCGCCAGGCGTTGTTCCGCCTCCTCGGGCGACAGTCCGTCGCGTTCGATCAGCCGCGACCGCTGCCGCGCAGGGTCGCACGCGACCACGACGACCGCGTCGAAGTCGGCCGCACGCCCCGTCTCGAACAGCAGCGGAATGTCTGCAACCATCGGTCCACGGTAGCCATTGAGGACGAGCCGCTCCTGCCAGGCGTCGATCCGGCGCCTGACCTCGGGATGGACGATGGCTTCCAGGTCGGCTCTCGCATGCGCATCGGCGAACACGATGGCGCCGAGTCTCCCACGGTCCAGCGCGCCGCTCTCGGTGAGCACGTCGCGGCCGAAGCGATCCACCACCGCCCGCAGGCCTGGTGAGCCTGGCGCGACGGCCTCGCGCGCGAGGCGATCGGCGTCGATGGTCGGCAGGCCGGCCTCGTGGAGGCGTTGGGTCACGTAGGACTTGCCCGTGGCGATGCCGCCGGTGAGGGCGACGCGCAGCACGCCGTCAGGCATCGGTGTCCTCGGTCGGCCTCGCTGGGGCGAGGCGGTCCTCGACGAAGGAGTTCCACTCGTGACAGTGCGGGCACCGCCACAGCAGTTCCTTGCTGCGGTAGCGGCAGCGCAGGCAGATGTGCGGGTCCTTGTAGAACACGGCGTCCCGGCTGTGCGTCACGTACCGTTCCACCGAGGCCTTGTCGAGGTTCAGCGCGAGCAGGATGTCCCAGGCGGCCTGGTGCACCAGCAGGGCATGCGGATTGATCGTCAGCGCGGCGAGAGCCATCTGCAGGGCGTCTTCGGGGCGACCCTCGCGGAGCATGTGCCGCGACAGCGCGAGCCGCGCGCGCCAGTCCTGGGGATGATCCGCGGCGATCCGCCGGTACAGGTGCTCGAACGCGTCGGCTCTGCCCGCAGCGATGTAGGCGTCAGCGAGTCGGTCGGCCACGAGGTGGGCCCGCGCCGGCATCGAGGCCACAAGGCGCTCCCAGGCCTCGACGGCGCCGGCCATGTCGCCGACGTCGCGCCTGACGTCGCCCAGGTTGAGGTACGCCGGCACCACATCGGCATCGAGGTCGATGGCCGCCTCGAAGTGCCTGCGCGCGTCGGTGAGATCGTGCCGGGCCAGGGCCTGCATGCCGAGTTCGTTCTCGAGGAACGCCTGGATCTGGAGGTGTCGCCGTGTCCGCTGCTCGGGCTCGTCCTCGCGCGCGAGTTCGCGACGCACGCGGTAGGCCTCGGACCACTGATTCTGATCCTCGTACAGCTTTTGCAACTGCAGCAGCGCGTGCACGTTGCTGGGGTCCAGGCGCAGCACTTCGCCGAACGCCTCGTGGGCGCGGTCCACGAAGCCGCCGCGGGTGAAGTCGAGCCCGAGGCAGAGCAGGGCATAGGTGTGTTCGAGCTTGCTGATGCGCGGTCGCTGGAGGATTTGCTGATGGATCTGGATCGCGCGCCCGACCTGGCCCTTCTCGCGGTACAGGTTGCCCAGGATCATGTGGATCTCGACGGCCTCCTCGTCCACACGGGCGGCCTGACTGAGTTCCTCGATGGCGTGATCGAGCTGGTTGGCGACGAGGAAGTTCAGGCCCTGTATGTAGTGCGGGGACTGGCGGGCCTTGCGGCGGTCGATCCACCGGCCTTCATGGAGCTTGTAGCGCTCCCACGCCTTGCCGGCGGCCAGACCGAAGAGGAGCGCGACGAGTGCGGACAGGAGTGGGAGGTAGTCGGAGATCACTGGCGGTCCTGTCCCTGCCTCGCGATGCTCGCGTCCCAGCGCCCCTGGGCTCGCAGGATGTCCTCGATCAGGGCCCGGGCGGCGCCGTGGCCTCCCGGACGGTGGCTGACCACGTGCGCGACGGCCTGGACCTCGGGGACCGCATCGGAGGGGCAGGCCGCCAGGCCCACGCGCAGCAGGACCGGGACGTCCACCACATCGTCACCCATGTACGCGATCGTTTCGGCTGCCCAGCCATGCGTGCGCATCAATTCCTCTAGTGTGGACGCCTTGTCCGTGACGCCCTGTCGCACCGGGTCCATCCCGAGCTGGCGGGCGCGGTGTCCGGTCGCCGGCGAGTGGCGAGCCGAGATCAGGCCGACCGTCAGTCCTGCGCGGCGTGCGATGACGATACCGGCGCCGTCCTTGATGTCGAAGCGCCTCGACTCCGTCCCGTCGGCGTGCACGAACACACCGCCGTCGGTCAGGACACCGTCGGCGTCGAAGATCAGCACCGCGATGCGCCGGGCGCGCTCGGCCACCTCGTCCGGGAGGGCGCGCGTCGTCATCAGAACAGCTCCGTCTGCCACAGGTCGTGGATGTGCAGCACGCCCTGCGGGCGGCCGGTGGGGTCGACCACGGGCACCGACGTGATGCGCCTGGCCTCCATCACCCTGAGGGCTTCCGCGGCCAGCACATCTCCGGCGAGCGTGACGGGACTGCGCGTCATGATCTCTCCGGCCGTCCGCCGGGTGACCTCCTCGTCGCGCATCATGAGCCGCCGCAGGTCGCCGTCGGTCACGAGGCCGGCCAGGCGACCCTGGTCGTCGATCACGCACGTCATGCCGAGTCCCTTGCGGCTCATCTCGTAGATGACCTCACGCAGCGGCGTCGACTCGTCTGACGCGGGGCATGGTCTCGCCGCCGTGCATCAACTGCTCGACACGCATCAGGCGCTTGCCGAATCGACCCGCCCGGATGGATGTGCGCGAAGTCGTCCGCGCGGAATCCCCGCGCGATCAGCAGGACCATCGCCAGCGCGTCGCCGAGCGCGAGCGCCGCCGTCGTGCTCGCCGTCGGGGCGAGGTTCAATGGGCACGCTTCCTCGTCCACGCCGCAATCGAGATGGACATCGGCCACCTGCGCGAGGGTGCTTCGCGGTGTGCCCGTCATGCCGATCAGCCGCGCGCCGAGGCGCTTGACGATCTCGACCAGGCGCACCACTTCCGGGGTCTCGCCACCGTACGACAGGGCGAGCACGACGTCGTCGCCCGTCACGACGCCGAGGTCTCCGTGCAGCGCTTCAGCCGGGTGGAGGAAGAAGGCCGGCGTGCCGGTACTCGCCAGCGTCGCGGCGATCTTCCGGCAGATCAGGCCCGACTTGCCCATACCGGTCACGATGACGCGACCCCGGCAGCCCGCCAGCAGCGCCACCGCCTCCTCGAAGCGCGCGTCGAGTCTGGCGACCAGGCCATCCACGGCGGCGGCCTCCGTGCGCAGGACGCGCGCGGCCAGGGCCAGCGCGGCCGACGGTGCGACGGGCGTGGGTTCGGTCATGGTCCGCACCGATCAGGCTCCGACAGCTGCGTGCACGCGCAGCAATCGCTGCAGCAGGCGCGGCAGGAGGTCGAGCCGCAGGGCATTGTCGGCATCGGACCGGGCGCGCGCGGGATCGTCGTGCACCTCGAGGAACACGCCGTCGACGCCGACCGGCGACGGCGGCGCGCGCCAGCGGCTCGATGAACTGCCGCCTGCCCGGCCGTGACGCCGTCGCCGCGCGCCGGGCAGCTGGAGCGTGTGCGTGACGTCGAAGAAGACCGGGACGCCGAGGGCCCGGACATGCGGGAAGGCCCGCATGTCCACCACCAGGTTGTTGTAGCCGAAGCGTCGTGCCGCGCTCGGTCAGCAGCACGTGCGCGTTTCCGGCTCGCGGACCTTCGTCGACCGCGTGGCGCATGTCGTCGCGGCGCCAGGAACTGGCCCTTCTTGACGTTGACCGCGCGCCCGGTCCGCGCCGGCGGCGATCAGCAGGTCGGTCTGGCGGCACAGGAAGGCGGGGATCTGCAGCACGTCCGCCACCTCGGCCACCGGCGTCGGCCTGCGACGGGCTCGTGGATGTCGGTGAGCACCGGCAGCCCGGTCTCGCGCTGCGACCGCGGCCAGGACGCGCAGCCCCTCGTCGAGTCCGGGCCCGCGGAACGACGTCGAGCGACGTGCGGTTGGCCTTGTCGAAGGAGGCCTTGAAGACGACGGGCACGCCCGTCTCGCCGCGGCGATGTCGGCGAGCGCCCGGCCGAGCTCCAGCGCGTGCGCCTCGCTCTCGATCACGCAGGGGCCGGCGATCAGCACGAGCGACCGGCGCCGATCGCGCCGGTCCCACCTGACCGGGTGCACCACGGCATTATACGGGCCCGTCGGGCTCGGCGGGCGCCCGCTGGCCGGGGCGAGCCCGGCGCTGTCTGCCTGCGGTCGTCACGCCGTGTCGGCCGGCGTGCGCGCGGCTGCCCGCGCCGCGAGCTTGTGGCTGGTAGGCCGCCTCGACGAAGCCGGCGAACAGCGGGTGCGGGCTGCAGCGGCTTGCGACTTGAACTCCGGGTGGAACTGGCAGGCCACGAACCACGGGTGGTCGGGCAGCTCGACGATCTCGACGAACTTGCCGTCCGGCGACAGGCCGGTGATCTCGCAGGCCCGCGTCGGCGAGGCCTGTCGTAGAGGCTAGTTGAACTCGTAGCGGTGGCGGTGGCGCTCGTAGATCGTCGGCTGCCGTAGAGCCTGTGGGCGAGCGAGCCCGGCTTGAGTCGGCAGGCGTAGGCGCCGAGGCGCATCGTGCCGCCCAGCTCGTCCACGCCGAGCAGATCGCGCAGCTTGTAGATCACCTTGGTCGGGCGTGTCGGGTGCGAACTCCGTCGAGTCGGCGCCCGTGAGGCCGCACACGTTGCGCGCGAACTCGATCACGGCCCACTGGAAGCCGAAGCAGATGCCGAAGAAGGGGATCTGCGCTCGCGGGCGAATGCGCACGGCCTGGATCATGCCGCGCGTGCCGCGGTTGCCGAAGCCGCCGGGCACCAGGATGCCGTCCGCGCCGTTGAGTTCAGTGTCGGCCCGCCGTCCGGCCTCGAGTGCCTCGGCCTCGATCCACTTCAGGTTGACCTTGAGCCGGTGGCGGAACCCGCCGTGGAGCAGCGCCTCGTTCAGGCTCTTGTAGGAGTCCTCGAGACCGACGTACTTGCCGACGATGTCGATGGTGACCTCGTCCTGCGGGTGCTTGATGCGGTCGACCAGGTGCTTCCCATCGCCCGGCCGGCCTCGGCTGGTACGGCAGGTCGAGCAGTCTTGAGGATGATCTCGTCGATGCCTTCCTCGGCCAGCGGCCAGCGGCACCTCGTAGATCGCTCGCGACGTCGCGCGCCGTGATCACCGCGTCCTCGCTCGACGTTGCAGAAGAGCGCGATCTTGCGCTTGATCTCGCGCGGCAGCGGCCGGTCGGTGCGGCACAGCAGGATGTCGGGCTGGATGCCGATCGAGCGCAGCTCGCGGACGCTGTGCTGCGTCGGCTTGGTCTTCAGCTCGCCGGCGGTGCCGATGTAGCGGCACCAGCGTCAGGTGGACGAAGAGCGTGTTCTCGCGGCCGACGTCGTGCCGGAACTGCCGGATCGCCTCGAGGAACGGCAGGCTCTCGATGTCGCCCACCGTGCCGCCGATCTCGACGAGCAGGATGTCGACGCCCTCGGAGACCGCGAGGATCGCTCTCCTTGATCTCGTCGGTGATGTGCGGGATGACCTGCACCGTGGCGCCGAGGTAGTCGCCGCGCCGCTCCTTCTGGATGACCGACGGGTAGATCTTGCCCGTCGTGCAGTTGTGGTTCTGCGTGGTCGACGGTGTCGGTGAAGCGCTCGTAGTGGCCCGAGATCGAGGTCGGTCTCGGTGCCGTCGTCGGTGACGAAGACCTCGCCGTGCTGGAACGGGCTCATCGTGCCCGGGTCGACGTTGATGTACGGGTCGAGCTTCTGCAGCGTGACCTTGAAGCCGCGGCCTTCGAGGAGGCGCGCCGATCGAGGCGGCGGCCAGCCCCTTGCCGAGCGACGAGACGACGCCGCCGGTGACGAAGATGTACTTGACGGGTCGATGGGGCTGCGGGGTCTGCATGGTGGACATCAGGATGTGGCGGGCACGGCGAGCAGGCGCGCGGACGCGTTCGAGGTCGTCGGGTGTATCGACGCCGAGCGACTCGTGTGGCGACTCGACGGTCGTGATGCGTACCCGTGCTCGAGCGCGCGCAGCTGTTCGAGCGACTCGCTCCGCTCGAGCGGCGTCGGCGGCAGGCCGGCGAACGTCAACAGGAAGTCGCGCCGATAGACGTACAGCCCGACGTGCTTGTAGGCCAGACGGCCGGTGTGCCGGGATCCCGCAGCGAACGGCATCGGCGCCCGGCGAGAAGTAGAGCGCGCGGCCGCGCTGGTCGATGACGACCTTCACGACGCTGGGACTCGCGATCTCGGCTGGATCGGTGATGCGCGTGCGCACCGTGCCCATCACGAGCGACGGGTCGGCGAGGCAGGCGGCGACGGCGTCGTCGATCATGCGCGGCGCCAGCAGCGGTTCGTCGCCCTGCACGTTGACGATCAGGTCGGCATCGATCGGCGCCGCCACCTCCGCCACGCGTTCGCTTCCAGTCCGGTGGTGCGGAGACGTCATCAGGACGTCGCCGCCGAAGGCACGGACAGCCTCGAAGACGCGCAGGTCGTCGGTGGCGACGATGACACGCTGCACCGACACCGCGTCGACCGCGCGACGGTAGACGTGCTCGATCATCGGGCCGACCGTGGATGTCGGCGAGGGGCTTGCCCGGGAGTCGCGTCGAGGAGAATCGGGCTGGAATGACGGCGACGGCCGTCGCGGGTGACCGGGTGGCGGAACCGGCACTGTGCAGCACGGGGAATTCTAGCACGCAGACATCGACGCCCCGACTCGCACCACGCGCACTCGCCTCACCCGACTTGCCGACACGGCCGACTGGGCAGCCGCCAGTACCTGACGCGACTCCCGACTCCGGTCCCCCGAGCCCCAACTCCCAACGCCCTACGCCCAACTCCCGGTTCCAGGTTCCCCGTTTCCGACTCCCGACTCCCGACTCCCGACTCCCGACTCCCGACTCCCGAGTATGATCCGCTCGATGTCCAAACCCGTCCTGGCGATGGGGTTGCTGGCGGTGATGGCCGTGGCCTGGTACTGGGCGCTGCTGCCACGGGCGTCGTCAGGCTCGGCGGCGAGCGTCTCCGTGCGGCCCACGATCGCGACCACGTCGGAGCGGGTGCCCTCCGTGCGACTCGATGCGCTGGCCGGTCGACCCGTGCCTCCACTCGGCCTGCCCGCCGGCCGCAATCCTTTCCGTGCGACCCCGGGGCCGGCTGCCGGGGTGTCGATGGACGCGTCGGGAGCTGGCGCTGTACCACGGCGGACGGCAGCGCCAGACCCGGTGGCCGCGGTCGGCCAGGCGTTGTGGCCCCGGCTGGAACTGATTGGCCTGGCGGAGGCACTCGAGGGCGGCAGCCTGATCCGCACGGCCATCCTCTCAGGTCCCCGTGGTGTGCTGCACGCCCGTCCGGGTGAGGTGCTCGAAGGAGTCTATCGGGTGGAACGCATCGCCGGCGACATCGTCGACGTGCGGCTGCTGCCAGAGGATCGGGTCGTCCGCCTCTCCCTGCGTCGCTGAGCGTATAATTGTCGCGCTCGCCGCGCCCCCGGTAGTGAGCGACGCGCCGACGCACCATCTTGGTGCAAGACGCTCGCAGCCACGGTGGCACCGAGGGTTTCCCCCTGTTGACGCGGGCTTTTGAACAGGGTTTTCCACAGCTTCTGTGAATATCGTGTAAACGAGCCACAGGGGCGTGACCTAATTCACGGGACACTCACCTCCATGCCGCAGTTCACGCATCTCACGGCGCCCACAGACGGCGCGCCGATCACCCGGCAGGCCGACGCGCTCGTCGTGCCGGACCGCCCCATCCTCCCGTTCATCGAAGGCGACGGCATCGGCGCCGACATCTGGCGCGCCAGCGTGCGCGTCTTCGATGCGGCCGTCGAGAAGGCGTACGGCGGCGCGCGGAAGGTCGGTGTGGTTCGAAGTCCTCGCCGGCGAGAAGGCCTTCAACACGGTCGACGAGTGGTTGCCGGACGACACGCTGACCGCCTTCCGCGAGTACCTGGTCGGCATCAAGGGGCCCCTGACCACGCCCGTCGGCGGCGGCATCCGCTCGCTGAACGTCGCGCTGCGGCAGGAACTCGATCTCTACGTCTGCCTTCGTCCGGTCCGCTACTTCCAGGGCATGGAGACGCCGGTCAAGCGCCCCGACCTCGTGGACATGGTCATCTTTCGCGAGAACACCGAGGACATCTACGCGGGCATCGAGTTCGCCGAGGGCACGCCCGAGGTCGAGAAGCTCAAGCAGCTGCTCAAGGGCGCCTTCCCCAAGCCCTTTGGCAAGATCCGCTTCCCGGATTCGGCGGGCCTCGGCATCAAGCCCGTGTCGCGTGAAGGCACGGAGCGCCTCGTGCGCGCGGCGATCGAGTACGCCATCGCCAACGACCGCAAGAGCGTCACCCTCGTGCACAAGGGCAACATCATGAAGTTCACCGAAGGCGCCTTCCGTGACTGGGGCTACGAGCTGGCCAAGCGCGAATTCGGAGCCGTGGAGTTGGACGGCGGGCCGTGGTGCCGGCTGCCCGGGCGGTGTCGTCATCAAGGACGTCATCGCCGATGCCTTCCTGCAGCAGATCCTGACCCGGCCGGCCGAGTACGACGTGATCGCCACGCTGAACCTCAACGGCGACTACATCTCCGACGCGCTGGCCGCGCAGGTCGGCGGCATCGGCATCGCGCCGGGCGGCAACATCAACTACGTGACGGGCCACGCCATGTTCGAAGCCACGCACGGCACGGCGCCGAAGTACGCCGAACCTCGACAAGGTCAACCCGGGGTCCGTGATCCTGTCGGGCGAGCTGATGTTCCGGTACATGGGCTGGAACGAGGCGGCCGACCTGATCGTCAAGGGGCTCGAGCAGAGCATCGCCGCGAAGACCGTGACCTACGATCTGGCGCGACTGATCGAGGGCGCACCGAGGTGTCGACGTCGGGGTTCGGCGACGCCATCATCAGCCACATGTAGTCGGCTGCGCCGACATCCTCCGAGTCTCGGGAGTCGGGAGTCGGAGTCGAGTAGTTCCCGAGTCCGGGCCCGCTGACCCGAGCCCCGAGCCGCATCAACGAGGCCGAGGCCGCAGGCCGAGGCTGTCTCGAGGAGCCGTGAAATGAATCGCAAAGTCACCGTCGTCGGCGGCGCCGGAAACGTGGGCGCGACCGTGGCGCGCGCCATCGCCAACCAGGAACTGGCCGACGTCGTCATCATCGACATCGCCGACAGAAGGCCGCGGGCATCGCGCTCGACATCCTCCAGACCTGCCCGATCGAGGGAGTCGGACACGCGGCTTGTGGGCGGGAGCGACTACGCGCTGCCGGCAGGGTCGGACGTCGTCGTCATCACGTCCGGCGTGCCGCGCAAGCCCGGCATGAGCCGCGACGACCTGCTGTACGGTCAACTACAAGATCATGCAGGAGCGTCACCGAGCAGGTGGTCAAGCACTCGCCCGACGCGATCATCATCGTCGGTGGCCAACCCGCTCGACGCGATGGCCCAGGCCGTCTACAAGCTGAGCGGCTTCCCGCGCGAGCGCGTCATCGGCATGGCCGGCGTGCTCGACTCGGCCCGGATGCGCGCGTTCATCGCGATGGAGCTGAACGTGTCGGTCGAGAACGTCCACGCGTTCGTGCTCGGCGGGCACGGCGACACGATGGTGCCGCTGCCGCGCTACTCGACGGTGGCCGGCATTCCCATCACCGAACTCCTGCCGGCACGACAGGATCGACGCGATCTGCAAGCGCACGGCCAATGGCGGCGCCGAGATCACCAAGCTGGTCGGGACCAGCGCCTGGTACGCGCCCGGGCAGTCGCGGCGCGACATGGTCGAGGCCATCCTGAAGGACAAGAAGAAGATCCTGCCCTGCTCGGTCTACCTGCAGGGCGAGTACGGTGTGAGCGACCAGTTCCTCGGCGTGCCGGTCAAGCTCGGCGCCAAGGGCTGGAGCAGATCATCGAGATCACGCTGCACGGACGACGAGAAGGCCGCGCTGATGAAGTCGGCCGCGGCGGTCAAGGAACTGACGACCGTCATCGGCGTCTAGCGAGCGATGGAGACGGCCTTCGCCATCCGGCCGCCGGCCGTCGTGTCGGGAGGGTAGGGCGCGTTCCCCGAACGCGTCACAATCAACAGAGGTGGCCCGGGATGTCCCGGACCACCTCTTGGTTCTTCCAAGACCGATGGCCTGACAGCGCGTCCGCCACCGAAGGCTGGTGACTGCTGCTGGCGTTGGTCAGCCAGCCGCGAACTGCGCCTTGAGGTAGTCGCGGTTCATCTTCGCGATGTTGGCGATCCTGATCTCCTTCGGGCAGACGGCCTCGCACTCGCCCTCGTTCGAGCAGCGCCGAAGCCTTCGGCGTCCATCCGCTCGACCATCCGCACCACGCGCCGATCCGTCTCGGCCTGCCCCTGCGGCAGCAGCGTCGAGGTGCGTGATCTTGGCCGACGTGAAGAGCGCCGCCGACGCGTTCTTGCACGCGGCCACGCAGGCGCCGCAGCCGATGCACGCCGCCGCGTCGATCGCCGTGTCGGCGACGGTCTTGGGGACCGGGATGGCGTTGGCGTCCGGAGCCGCGCCCACGTTCACCGAGATGTAACCGCCGGCGCCGACGATGCGGTCGAAGGCGCGTGCGATCGACGACCAGGTCCTTGACGACCGGGAAGGCGCGCGGCCCGCCACGGCTCGATGGTGATCGTGTCGCCGTCCTTGAAGCGCCGCATGTGGAGCTGGCAGACCGTCGTGCCGCGGATCCGGCCCGTGCGGCGACGCCGTTCACCAGCAGCCGCACGTGCCGCAGATGCCCTCGCGGCAGTCCGAGTCGAACGCGATCGGCTCCTCGCCCGTCCGGATCAGCCCTTCGTTGACCACGTCGAGCATCTCGAGGAACGACATGTCGGGCGAGATGTCGTTCGCCGTTGTACTCGACCAGGCGGCCCGCGGCGTCGGGGCCCGGCTGGCGCCAGACGCGCAATGTCAGGTTCAGTGGCATCGTTCTCTCATCACCTTCAGGCTGCCGCCTGGCCTCGTCCGGCCCGCTCGACGAGCCGGCCGGACCTTCCGACGAACGGCCGGCTGGGACAGCCGGCCCTACCTTCCGAACGGCCGGGTGGTACACCCGGCCCCTCCCTACTTGTAGCTGCGTTGCGTCGGCTTCACGTACTCGAACGTGAGCGGCTCCTTGTGCAGTACCGGGGCGTTGCCGACGCCCGTGAACTCCCAGGCGGCGGCGTAGGCGAAGTCCTCGTCGTCGCGCAGCGCCTCGTTGTCGGGCGTCTGGCTCTTCCTCGCGGAAGTGCCCGCCGCACGATTCGCTGCGCTTCAGGGCGTCGAGCGCCAGCAGTTCGGCGAACTCGAGGTAGTCGGCCACGCGGCCGGCGTACTCGAGGTTCTTGTTCAGGTTGTTCGGCTCACCGGGCACCGAGACGTTCTGCCAGAACTCCTCGCGCAGCTTCGGGATCTCGGTCGAGGGCCGTGCGCAGACCCGCGTCGGTGCGTGACATGCCGACGTGATCCCACAGGACGCGTCCCGAGCTGCCGGTGCAGTTCGCGCGGGCGTCTTCGCTGCCCTTGACGGTCAGCAGACGGGTCGATCTGCTGCCTGCGCGTTGTCGGCCGCCTCGGCGAACGCGTCGTGGTCGGTCGTGACCTTCGGCAGCGCGGTGCTCGCCAGGTAGTGGCCGAGCGTGTACGGGATGACGAAGTAGCCGTCGGCCAGGCCCTGCATCAGCGCGCTCGCGCCGAGGCGGTTGGCGCCGTGGTCGGAGAAGTTCGCCTCGCCGAGCACGTGCAGGCCCGGCAGATCGTGCTCATCAGGTTGTAGTCGACCCACAGCCCGCCCATCGTGTAGTGGACGGCGGGGTAGATGCGCATCGGCACCTCGTACGGATTCTCGTCCGTGATCTTCTGGTACATGTCGAACAGGTTGCCGTACCGCTGCCTCGATGACGTCCTGCCCGAGGCGCTGTCGATGGCGTCGCGGAAGTCGAGGTAGACGGCCAGGCCGCGTCTCGCCGACGCCGCGGCCGTCGTCGCACACCTGCTTGGCGGCGCGGGAGGCGACGTCGCGCGGCACGAGGTTGCCGAAGCTCGGGTACCGCCGCTCGAGGTAGTAGTCGCGCTCGGCTTCCGGGAATCTGCTGCGGCGGCCGCTTGTCGCCGGCGTTCTTCGGCACCCAGACGCGGCCGTCGTTGCGCAGGCTCTCGCTCATCAGCGTGAGCTTCGACTGGTGGTCGCCCGACACCGGGATGCAGGTCGGGTGAATCTGCGTGAAGCACGGGTTGGCGAAGAGGGCGCCGCGCTTGTGCGCGCGCCAGGCCGCCGTGACGTTGCGAGTTCACGGCGTTGGTCGACAGGTAGTAGACGGTGCCGTAGCCGCCGGTGGCAGAGGCAGACCGCGTCGCCGGCGTAGCGTCTCGATCTCGCCGGTCACCAGGTTGCGGGCGACGATGCCGCGCGCCTGGCCGTCGACGACGACCAGGTCGAGCATCTCGCGCTGCGGCGAACAGCGTCACCGTGCCGGCGTCCACCTGCCGCATCAGCGACTGGTAGGCGCCGAGCAGCAGCTGCTGGCCGGTCTGGCCGCGCGCGTAGAACGTGCGCGACACCTGCGCGCCGCCGAACGAACGGTTGTCGAGCAGTCCGCCGTACTCGCGCGCGAAGGGCACGCCCTGCGCCACGCACTGGTCGATGATGTTCGACGCTCACCTGCGCGAGGCGGTAGACGTTGGCTTCGCGCGCGCGATAGTCGCCGCCCTTGACCGTGTCGTAGAACAGCCGGTAGATGCTGTCGCCGTCGTTCTGGTAGTTCTTGGCCGCGTTGATCCCGCCCTGCGCCGCGATGCTGTGAGCCCGGCGCGGGCTGTCGTGGATGCAGAAGCTGAGCGACGTTGTAGCCGAGTTCGCCGAGCGAGGCCGCCGCCGACGCCCCGGCCAGCCCGGTGCCGACGCACGATGCACCGTGTACTTGCGGCGGTTGGCCGGGTTGACCAGCTTCGATCTCGAACTTGTGCCGGTCCCACTTGTCGGCGATCGGACCCGCCGGGACCTTGCGTCGAGCGTCATCACTGGGCCACCTGGTGAGCGAAGTACATGAACAGCGGCAGCACGGCGAACCCGGCAGCGATGAGTGCCGCCAGCACGCGGCCCCCGACCAGAGCGATGCGGCCGACCACGCTGATCGGATCGAGGCCGAGCGACTGGAACGCGCTCGAGAGGCCGTGGCTGAGGTGCAGGCCGATCAGCACCATGCGACGACGTAGGAGCCGGCGTACAACGGGTTGCTGAAGATCTCGACCACGAGACGGATACAGGTCGCGGTGACCGGTCGCCGGATCGCACGTACCACGGACCGAACTTGAACGTCCGGACGTGCAGATCACGAAGAACAGGATGAACAGGCCGGTCAGCGATCATCGTCGTCGACGACCACGTCTTCCGGCTCGTGTGGCCGGCCCACGTCTTCCGCTGGTATGCAGACGGACGCGCCGCCGCGTTACGCCGGTAGTTGGCCATCGTCTTGACGACGTGTGCCAGGAAGATGGCGATCAGGCCGCCCTCGACGAGGTACAGCAGCGGCCCCAGTGCTGCTCAGTATGTGGGCGTACTCGTTGAAGGTGTCTGCGCCGACCAGCAGCGAGCAGGTTCCCCAGCATGTGGCCGACGAGAAACCCGAACAACAGCAGGCCGGTGAGTCCGATGAGGATCTTCGAGCCGACGGTGGAGGACAGGAACGAAGGGCGACTGGGCATGTCAGGCTCCGCAGCCCGTCGCGGATGAGGGGCGACAGGGTGCGTGGAGGATGGCACTGGACTGGCGGATGGCATGTGGCGTCGGGCGCGGCCCGGTGAACGTGAGCAGGACGTGTGCTGCGCGGCCGCCCAAGCCCCCGGCATGGTATCCCGGGAACCGGCCACGGGCAACGGCTGCGATGGTCACAACTTGACCATCCCGTCCCGGATGCTAATGATATGGACGCTGCCGCGGTCCCGATCGATCCCGCGTCCCGGCTCACCCGTCGCTGGCGGTCACGTCCACCACGTTCAAGGAACTCCGGTGAAAATCCACGAGTATCAGGCAAAGGCCATTCTGGCGCGGCACGGCGTGCCGGTGCCGCGCGGGGAAGTCGCGTTCTCGGCCGAGGAAGCCGGCGCCATCGCGCGCCGCCTCGGCGGCGGCGTGATCGTCGTCAAGGCGCAGATTCACGCCGGTGGCCGCGGCAAGGGCGGCGGCGTGAAGGTCGTCAAGGACGCCGCGGCCGCCGAGGACACCGCCAAGCAGATGATCGGCATGACGCTGGTGACCCACCAGACCGGTCCCGAGGGGCGCGTAGGTCGGCCGCGTCCTGGTCGAGGAAGGCGCTGAAGATCGCCAGCGGAGCTGTACCTCGGGCTGCGTCATCGATCGCGCGGCCGGCATGTCCGGTGCTGATGGCCAGCGCGAGCGGGCGGCATGGACATCGAGGAGGTCGCGGAGCGAACGCCCGACGCATCCTCAAGGAGGTCACGATCGAGCCCGGTCATCGGGCTCACGGCCGTTCCAGGCGCGCCAGCTGGCGTTCGGCATTGGGCTGGCGCCGGCGCACGGTCAACAAGGCGGTCAAGGTGATGCACGGCGATCTACGAGGCGTTCATCGGCACCGACGCCTCGCTGATCGAGATCAATCCGCTCATCGTCACCGAGGGCGGCGACGTGCTGGCGCTCGACGCCAAGGTCACCTTCGACGACAACGCGCTGTACCGCCACCAGGACTTCCGCGACCTGCGCGACCTGGCGAAGAGGACCCGCTCGAGATCGAGGCCTCGAAGTTCTCGCTGAACTACATCCAGCTGGACGGCAACATCGGCTGCATGGTCAACGGCGCCGGCCTGGCGATGGCGACCATGGACATCATCAAGCTGGCGGGCGGCGAGCCGGCCAACTTCCTCGACGTCGGCGGCGGCGCCAACGCCGAGCAGATCCGGAACGCCTTCAAGATCCTGATGTCGGACAAGAACGTCAAGGCCGTGCTCATCAACATCTTCGGCGGCATCCTGCGCTGCGACGTCCTTGCCGAGGGCGTCATCGCGGCCGTCACGGACCTCGGCGTGCCCGTCCCCATCGTCATCCGCATGGAGGGCACCAACGTCGAGCAGGGCAAGGCCATGCTCCGCGAGAGCGGTCTGAATTTCACCACGGCGGACACGATGGGCGAGGCGGCCGACAAGGTCGTCGCCCTCGCGCGCTAGAGGAGCCCGGATACTGCCATGGCCGTATTGATCGACAAGTCGACCCGCCTCATCGTCCAGGGCCTCACCGGCCGCGAAGGCACGTTCCACGCCAAGCCGGCCGCGGCCTACGGCACCAACGTCGTCGGCGGCGTGACGCCCGGCAAGGGCGGCACCACGCACGAAGGCTTGCCCGTGTTCAACACCGTGGCCGATGCCGTGGCCAGCACCGGCGCCAACGCCTCGGTCATCTTCGTGCCGCCGCCCTTCGCGGCCGACGCCATCATGGAGGCCGCGGACGCCGGGCTCGACCTGATCGTCTGCATCACCGAAGGCATCCCGATGCTCGACATGATGAAGGCGCTGCACTTCATGAAGGGGAAGCCGGCGCGGCTCATCGGCCCGAACTGTCCGGGCCTCATCTCGGCGGGACAGGCCAAGGCCGGCATCATTCCCGGACACATCTGCAAGGAAGGCCGCGTCGGCATCGTGTCGAAGAGCGGCACGCTGACCTACGAGGCCATCCATCAGTTGACCAGGCTGGGCCTCGGTCAGACCACGTGCATCGGCATCGGTGGTGACCCGCTCATCGGCACGACGTTCATCGACGCCCTCGAGCTGTTCGCGGAGGACGACCAGACCGAGGCGGTCGTGATGATCGGCGAGATCGGCGGGTCGGCCGAAGAGGAGGCCGCGGCCTGGATCCAGGCCAACTTCGCCAAGCCCGTCGTCGGGTTCATCGCCGGTCAGACAGCGCCTCCGGGACGGCGCATGGGACACGCCGGCGCCATCATCTCCGGCGGGAAGGGCACGGCCGCCGAGAAGATGACGGCGCTGGCAGCCGCGGGTGTCACCGTCGTGAAGAGCCCGGCCGACATCGGGCAGGCCATCGCCAGTCGTCTGTAAGGCTCGCCCCAGGTAGGGCCCGTTGTCCTCAACGCGGCCCTACCGTGGCCCTGCGCAGCACCGCCGTCGCCTGGCGCGACTTCCGCTCGGCTCCGTTATCTCGTGTGACGGCAGGGGAGGGCCCCAATCAGTGGTAGCGCCAGTACCCGTCGCGCGCCGATCGACGTGCTATCATCGCCCGGATGGGCGCCCGCTGCGCTGGTCGCGGAGCGGGGCCCCGGACCCACTCGAGGCCGATCTGCATGACTCCCTCTGACCTGCTGCCCGCGCCAGCAGCCGTCGCGTCGCAACGCCGCGTCAACGACTTCAGCATTCAGGTCGCCACGGTCAACGGATCTGGCAGCCAGACCGCAAACCTGGTGCTCCTGCGGTCCATCTTCCAGATGGGCGTGCCCGTTTCGGGCAAGAACCTGTTTCCGTCCAACATCGCCGGACTGCCGACGTGGTACACGATCCGCGCGAACAGTCACGGCTACATCGCGCGCAAGAAGGAGATCGACCTCCTCGTCGCCATGAACCCGGAGACCGCGCGCGAGGACGTGCTGGCGCTCGATGCCGGCTGCGCCGTGGTGTACGACGAGCCGCTGAAGCTCGAGCAGTTGCGCAGCGACCTGGTGTTCTACCCGGTGCCGTTCGACAAGATCGTCGCCGAGGTCTGCCCTGACGCCAAGCTGCGACGCCTCGTGCGCAACATGATCTACGACGGCGTGCTGTCGCGCCTGCATCGGCATCGACCTGGCCGAGATGGACGCGGCCCTCACGCGTCAGATGAAGAAGAAGGCCAAGGCGCTCGCCCTCAACCTGGCGGCGCTGCAGGCCGGCTTCGCGTACGCGTCGGAGCATTTCGCCGACCGGCCGGTCCCGTTGTCGGTGGAGCGGATGGATCGCACGCAGGACCTCATCCTCATCGAGGGCAACGCGGCTGCGGCGCTGGGGTGCCTGATGGCCGGCGTGACGGTGGTGGCCTGGTATCCCATCACGCCGTCCTCGTCCCTGTGCGAGACGCTGATCGACTACCTGCGCAAGTACCGGATGGACCCCGAGACCGGCAAGGCGACCTTCGCCGTCGTGCAGGCCGAGGACGAGATCGCGGCGCTCGGCATGGTGGTGGGCGCGTCGTGGGCCGGCGCGCGGTCGATGACGTCCACGTCGGGGCCAGGGATCTCGCTGATGGCCGAGTTCACCGGACTCGGGTACTACGCCGAGCTCCCGGCGGTGATCTTCGACGTCCAGCGGGTCGGGCCGTCGACCGGCCTGCCCACGCGGACCGCCCAGGGCGACATCGCGTTTGCCGCGGGCCTGTCGCACGGTGACACCAAGCACCTCCTGCTGCTGCCCGCCTCGGTCGACGAGTGCTACACGATGGGCATCCAGGCGTTCGACCTCGCCGAGCGGTTCCAGACGCCCGTGTTCGTGATGACCGATCTGGACCTCGGCATGAACACCTGGATGGCCGAGCCCTTCCCGTACCCGGAGGCCCCAATCGATCGTGGCAAGGTCCTGACGGCGGAGGTGCTCGAGGCGATTGGCGACTGGGGCCGGTACCAGGACGTCGACGGCGACGGCATTGCGTACCGCACGCTCCCGGGGCAGTTCGGGCCCGCGTTCTTCACCCGCGGGTCGGGACACAACGCGAAGGCCCAGTACAGCGAGAAGGCCGACGACTACACGAGCAACCTGGACCGGCTGCTGCGGAAGTTCGAGACGGCGCGCGCCCACGTGCCGCCGCCCGAGGTCGACCCCCAGGCCGGCGCCCGTGTCGGCATCATCGCGTACGGCACGTCGCACTGGGCGATTGTCGAGAGCCGCGACCAGCTGCGCGACGAGGCCGACATCGACACCTCCTACCTGCGGCTGCGGGCGTACCCGTTCACGCACGACGTCGCGGAGTTCATCGACGCGCACGATCGCGTCTACGTCGTCGAACAGAACCGCGACGGCCAGATGCTCGGCCTGTTGCGGCAGGAGTTGTCGGGCACGCAGATCAGCAAGCTGACCAGCGTGCGCCACTACAACGGACTCCCCATCGACGCCCGTTCGGTCACCGAGGAAATTCGCGCGCACGAAGCGCGCATGTCCCTGCCCCCCGAGACGTCGCCCGAGGACGCCGCCGTTGGCGCAGAGGAGGCCGTGTAGCCGTGTCCACCCCAGGCGCCCCGACCCCGCCGAAGAAGGTCAACCGCATCGACCTCGAAACCGCGGTCTACCGCGGCGGCAAGACGACGCTGTGCGCCGGCTGCGGGCACAACGCCATCAGCGAGCGCATCATCGACGCGTTCTACGAGATGGGCGTCGAGCCGACGCGCGTGATCAAGCTGTCGGGCATCGGCTGTTCGAGCAAGAGCCCGGCCTACTTCCTGGGCACGGCGCACGGCTTCAACTCGGTGCACGGGCGCATGCCGTCGGTCGCCACCGGTGCGCTGCTCGCCAACAGGACGATGCTCGGGATCGGCGTCAGCGGCGACGGCGACACCGGCGCCATCGGCATCGGCCAGTTCGTGCACCTGATGCGCCGCAACCTGCCGCTCATCTACATCGTCGAGGACAACGGCTGCTACGGCCTCACCAAGGGCCAGTTCTCGCCGACGGCCGACCTCGGCAGCACGCTGAAGAACGGCGTCGTCAACGACCTGCCGCCCATCGACATCTGCGCGCTGGCCATCGAACTCGGCGCGACCTTCGTGGCCCGTTCGTTCTCGGGCGACAAGAAGCAGCTGCTGTCCATCCTCAAGGCGGCGATCAGCCACCGCGGCACGTGCCTCATCGACGTCATCTCGCCGTGCGTCACCTTCAACGACCACGAGGGCTCGACCAAGAGCTACGCGTACGTGAAGGACCACGACGAGCCGGTGAACGAGATCAGCTTCGTGCCGTTCTTCGAGGACATCTCGGTCGAGTACGAGGCGGGCAGCGCCACGCCCGTGAAGATGCACGACGGGTCCACGCTGGTGCTTCGCAAGCTCGAGTCGTCGTACAACCCGCCGACAAGATGGAGGCGATGCGGACGCTGCACGAGACGGTACGCCGCGGCGAGTTCGCCACGGGCGTCATCTACGTCGAGCCCGACTCGACCGATTTCATCACCCTGCTCAACCTCGTGGACGCGCCGCTGGCGTCGCTGCCGGAGTCGGTGACCCGGCCGCCCAGGTCCGTCCTCGACGAGGTCATGGAGAAGCACAAGTAGACATGGAACGTACCTTCGCCATCATCAAGCCCGACGCCGTGACCAACGGTGTCGTCGGCCGCATCCTCGCCAGGATCGAGCAGGAAGGGTTCCGGATCGTCGCGATGCGGCTGCAGCACCTGTCCAAGCGCGAGGCCGAGGGCTTCTACGCGGTGCACAGCGAGAAGCCCTTCTTCGGCGGCCTGACCGACTTCATGTCGTCGGGCCCCTGCGTGCTGCTGTGTCTCGAGGCACCCGACGCCATCAGGAAGTGGCGCGCCCTGATGGGTGCCACCGACCCGGCCAAGGCCGAGCCAGGCACCCTCCGGAAGGAGTTCGGCGCGTCGATCGACAACAACGCGACCCACGGGTCGGATGCGCCGGAGACGGCCGCGTTCGAACTCGGTTACTTCTTCCGCGGGATGGAGCTCTAGCGAGGTTCGCAACATGGGGCGCGGGCTCGTCATCGCCGGCCTGATCGTGGCGGGCATCGGGGCCCTGATGATGCTGGGGGTTCCGCTCGGACGTCTGCCCGGCGACATCGTCGTGTCTCGCGGCAGGGGCACGTTCTACTTCCCGATCGTCACCTGCATCGTCCTCAGCGTGATGCTGACGCTGCTGATGGCGCTCTTTCGCAGATGACCATCCCTGATTCGTAGCCGCGGGACTTGTCCCGCGGCGCGACGTTGTCCCGCGGCGCGACGGCCGGACGAGTCCGGCCGCTACGGATAGCTGGACGGCCGGACAAGTCCGGCCGCTACGTACACGGTACCGGCGCACCTATGTCCATCAAAGCCGACAAGTGGATCCGACGCATGGCCCTCGAGCACGGCATGATCGAGCCGTTCGAGGACCGGCAGGTGCGCGAGGGCGTCGTGTCGTACGGCCTGTCGTCGTACGGCTACGACATCCGCGTGGCCGACGAGTTCAAGGTCTTCACCAACATCAACAACACGGTGATCGACCCGAAGAACTTCGACCCGCGCGTCGTTCGTGGACATCAGGGCGGACGTCTGCATCGTGCCGCCGAATTCGTTCGCCCTGGCGCGCACGATCGAGTACTTCCGCATCCCCCGCGACATCCTCACGGTCTGCCTGGGCAAGTCGACCTACGCCCGCTGCGGCATCATCGTCAACGTCACGCCGTTCGAGCCCGAGTGGGAGGGCTACGTGACCCTCGAGATCTGCAACACGACGCCGCTGCCGGCGAAGATCTACGCCAACGAGGGCATCGCGCAGGTGCTGTTCTTCCAGAGCGACGAGCCGTGCGAGGTCTCGTACGCCGACAAGAAGGGCAAGTACCTCAAGCAAACGGGCGTGACGTTGCCGAAGCTGTGACGCCGTGATACCCGAAGCCGCCCGGACCGATGCCAGGCACCCACCTGGGCCACGTGGCGGACGCGCCGCGCTGATCGTCGCCCACCCCGGCCACGAACTGCGCGTGCATCACTGGATGGAACTGCAGCGGCCGCTCGTATTCGTCCTGACCCACGGCGACGGCCAGACCGGCGCCTCGCGGCTCGCCTCGACGACGCGTGTGCTCGAAGGCGCCGGCGCGCGCGTGGGCCCCGTTTACGGCCGCTGGAGGGACGCCGACCTGTACCAGGCCCTGCTCGATCGTCGGCACACGTCGCTCCTGCAGGCGGTGGATGAGATTTGCCAGGCGCTCGACGACGAGGGCATCGATTGTGTCGTCGCGGATGCGGAGGAGCGGTACAACCCGTCGCATGACGTGTGCCGGTACCTGGCCGACGCCGTGATCGCGCGTCGCTCGGCATCAGGCGTGCCCACCTCGGGCCTCGAGTTCCCACTGGTCGCGGCGCCGGATGCACTCCTGGCGACCGCCCGGCCGGACGGGGGTGCGGTGGTCGTGCACCTCCACGAGGCAGCGCTCGCGCGCAAGCTCGCGGCCGCGCGGGGATACCCCGAGATGGCCGGCGAGGTGGAGCGCGCGCTCGCGGCGTTCGGCACCGCCGCCTTTGCGATCGAGTGCCTGACGCCGGTGCATCGCAGCCGCTTCGACGAGACGGCCACACCTTTCTACGAGACGCACGGCGCCGCCCAGGTCGCGGCGGGTCGCTATGCCGCGGTGTTGCGATACGAGCAGCACGTTCGTCCGCTGCGCGACAGTCTCGCCGCGACGGCCCCTGGCGGTCGCGGCGCTGCCGGGCCTGGGGGGTGAGGCGACGGCGCCGACAACGGGTTCCAGGCCGATGCGTGTCCTCATCACCAACCTGCTGCTGTGGCCCCGCAGCGGCACGGTGACCTTCGTGCGCGATCTGGCGCTGGGCCTGTTGGACCGGGGTCTCGAGCCGGCCGTGTTCTCGCTCGATGTCGGTCCCGTCTGCGGGGAACTGCGCGCCGCCGGCGTGCCTGTCGTGCGCCGCCTCCGGGCGTTGCCCTGGAGGCCCGACGTCATTCACGGCCACCACGGCGACCTGCTGCGCATCGCCCTGCATGTGTTCCCGCGGGTACCGGCGATCAACGTCTGTCACGGCCATCTGTCGACCTACGACGGCGCCGTGCTGCACCCGTCGGTCCGCCGCTACTTCGCCGTGAGCGACCTGTGTCTGCGCAGGCTGCTGGCCGACGGCGTGCCACCAGCGGACGCGACGCTCCTGCCCAATTTCGTGGACCTGCGGCGGTTCACGCCACGGGCCGCATTGCCCCGGCAGCCGCGGCGCGCGCTCCTGTTCAGTAACTACGCCACCGAGGGAGCGCAACTCCAGGTGGTCCGCGACGCGTGCGCGCGAGCCGGACTGGCGCTCGACGTCGTGGGCAGTGGTGTCGGCACGGCCGTCGACCGGCCCGAGGACGTGCTGCCTCGGTACGACGTCGTGTTCGCCAAGGCGAGGGCCGCGCTGGAAGCGATGACAGTGGGGGCGGCCGTCGTGCTCTGCGACTACGGCGCCCTGGGGCCGCTGGTGCGATCGGCCGACTTCGAGGTCCTGCAACGGCAGAACTTCGGCCGTGAGGCCATCGCCGCGCCGCTGACGGTTGAAGGGCTGCTGCACGAACTGGCACGGTACGACCCGGACGATGTCGTGCGGGTGAGGGAACTCGTGATGACGCGCGCGTCGAGCACGTGTGTCGTGGATCGGCTGATCGCGACGTATGCCACGTGCATCAGCGAGGGGGCGCCGCCGTGTGTGTCGTCGCTGGCCGATCGGCTCGATGTCGCGCACGCCCGAGCGGTGTTCGCCCTGTACTGGTCGTGGCTCGCCCAGCCCCCGGGGCGGCGTGCCAGGCTCAGCGCGCTCGGGGTCACGGCGCCTGGCCGCGCCTGGCTCTCCCGGGTCTTCGGGCCCCGCTCCGGCGCTGACCCTCCGGCACGGCCGTGACCGAGCGGAGGTCCCCGCCTTCCCAGACGAACTGCCAGGTCGAGGCGCGCCGCACGTGGGTCACGATCGCGGGGCGGAAGCACGCCAGGCAGGTGCCGCCTGCGTGGCGCACGCTCGGGTAGACCACGCCGAGGGACGCCGCGCTCAGCAGGGCCGCTGCCAGCGCCTGGCTCTTCACGTAGGAGTCGGGCGCCAGGCAGGCCGCGAACCGTCCATCGCCGCGCAGGTCGTGCAGGTTGGCCGAGATGTCGGCCACGTAGTCGTCGTATGTCGCGATGTCCGGTGCCACCCAGCGGATCTCGTCGAGTTGCACCTGCTTGTGAAAGGCGACCTCCGCCTGTGACGTCTCCACCGCGAGGGCCGCATACCAGGCGCCGCGGTCCGGGCCGTTGAACCGGCTGCCCTCGGGATGCGGATGGCAGAACGCCGCATTGACGATGTGGGCGTACGGCACGCCGGCGAGCAACTCGTCGGGGCCGATGCCGCTCAGGCCGTGGGTCTCGGCAACGATCCTCGCGTTGGTGGCGGCGTCGAGTTCGAACAGGGCCTGGAGGTCGCCGGCATCGCTCGTGAGGCGGGCGAGCACGCTTTCGTCGCTGAACCGGGACGGCACCAGCCGATGGGCGTCCTGGATGCGGACCTCGGAGCGTCGCGGAAGCGCCGCGCCCATTACAGGCCGCGGCGCGCGTCGAGCAACCGGCGGATCTGGTCCAGGGCAGGGATCCCGCCGCGGATCGCGTAGGCGAGGGGCGTGTCGCCGCCGAACATCCGGTTGGTGTTGGGCAGCTGCATCCAGCGGTCGGCGAGGGTCTCGCCATGCAGCACGTTGAGCGCCTTGAAGATGCCGATCAGGTAAGAGATGCGCGTGAGTTCGTCGACCGAGCACGCCCGGGACGGGTCACGCTTGATGCCATAGAAGGTGGCGCGTGACGGCCCCCCGAGCAGTTGCCGGGCGTCTTCGTCGCGCACACCCCACCGATCCATGATGGCGAAGAACCCGCGGAGGGCCGCCGGGCTCAGCCTGTCACGGGTCTCCCGGTCGCCGAACTCGACGGACTGTGACACCGCGGCTGTCCGGGGGTACGCATGGCGCGCGCCGGCGGGAGGCATGGCCCCAGTCTAGGCAGTCTGAATTCGCACGTCAATGAGTACGTTTATAGACTTCGTGGCCTGCGCCCCGCGTCGGCCTGCCTCACCCGGGCTGCGCTCAGACCGTGGCGTGCTCCCGCTCGAGCAGGAAATGGAGCAGGTCGATGCGCGTCAGGATCGACGTCGGGTGGCGCTGCGCGTCGACGACGACGACGGCTGAACTCTTGCGCAGCGTCTCCTCGAGCGTCGAGACGGGAGTCTGCGGTCCCACGACGGGCACGTACCTGTTCATCACTTTCGAGACCAGCGTCTGCGCCAATCCTTCCCCCGACCCGATGAACGCCATCACATCGGCCTCGGAGACCATGCCGACGAGCACGCCGCCCGAGGTTACCGGCAGCTGCGAGATGCCGCGGTCGCGCATGACCTGCACGACCTGACCGAGCGTCTGCGTGTCCTCGGCCACCACCAGTCGCGGGTGCGACTCGCCCTCGGTGGCGCAGATGTCGGCCACGCGCGCATCGACCGTACGCGTCTGGAAGAAGCCGTGGTCGCGCATCCACTTGTCGTCGACGAACTTGGTCATGTAGTTGCGGACGCCGTCGGCCAGGAGGACCACGCAGTTCTGGCCGGCCGACAGCGCGCCGGCTTTCTGCAGCGCCGCGAACATCGCGGAGCCGCTCGACCCGCCCACCAGCAGACCCTCTTCGCGAATCAGGCGGCGTGCCAGCAGGAATGACGGCTGATCCGACGTCTTCACCCACTCGTCGACGAGCGTCCGGTCCAGCACGTCGGGAATGAAGTCGTAGCCGATACCCTCGACCTTGTACGTGCCCACATCCGTCCCCCCGCCGAGGATCGATCCGACGGGGTCGGCGCCGATGATGCGGCAGGACGGGCGCACCTCCTTCATCCGCGTCGCCACGCCCGTGATGGTGCCGCCCGTACCGGCCGCGATCACGACCATGTCCACCTGGCCGTCGAGGTCGTCGAGGATCTCCTGGGCAGTGGTCTCGTAGTGGACCTTCGGGTTGTTGGGGTTGCTGTACTGGTCGAGGATGTGCGCGTCCGGCAGTTGTGACTGCAGGCGGCGCGCCACGCTGATGTGGCTCTCCGGGGAGTCGAACGCCGCTTCGGTCGGCGTACGGATGATCTCCGCGCCGAGCGCCTCGAGCACGACCTGCTTTTCGCGGCTCATCTTCTCGGGCATCGTGATGATCACCCGGTACCCACGTACGGCGCCCGCCAGTGCGATACCGATGCCGGTATTGCCGCTGGTCGGCTCGATCAAGGTATCGCCCGGCTTGATGCGGCCTTCCTTCTCGGCCGCATCCACCATCGCCAGCCCGATCCGATCCTTGACCGAACCACCCGGGTTCAGGAACTCGCACTTGGCGTACAGGTTGCATTCGAGGTGCGCGCCAAGACGGTTCAGTTTGATGAGCGGCGTGTGTCCGATGGCGTCGAGGATGGAGTTGAGCAGCATGATACGGATCCGCCCATCATCGTATGCTGTCGCGCATGCGCCGACAACGCTACCTGTCTGCGGCGGGCGTCGCCTTCGCGGTGATCGGCATCATCCTGCTCCGCGCCCAGACGCCCGCCCAGGGCCAAGAGGCCGTCGGCGCCGCACGGCCCGCGCTCAATGTGGTGGTCGCCATCGCCGACGACTGGTCGTGGTCGCACGCCGGCGCGGATGGCGACCCGGCGGTGCGGACGCCGACGTACGACAGGCTGGCGCGCGAGGGCGTGCGCTTCACCCATGCGTTCGCGGCCTCGCCGTCGTGCACGCCGTCGCGTGCGGCGCTGTTGACGGGGCAGGCGCCCCACAGGCTCGCGGAAGGCGCCCAGTTGTGGAGCCACCTGCCGTCGCGTTTCGTGGTCTACCCGGACCTGCTGGAGGCGCGGGGCTACGACGTCGGCCATAGCGGGAAGGGTTGGGGACCTGGCGCGCTCGAACCCGCTGGCCGGACGCGCAACCCGGCGGGGCCGCGACACGCCTCCTTCGCGGCGTTCCTCGCGGCACGCACGTCCCGCGCCCCCTTCGCTTTCTGGTTCGGGAGTGCGGACCCGCACCGCCCGTACGAGCCCGGTGGCGGCGTGGCGGCCGGCATCGACACGGCGAGGGTACGGGTGCCGGCGTTCCTGCCCGACACGCCGGCCGTCCGTGGCGACGTGGCCGACTACCTGGCGGAGGTCGAGCGCTTCGATCGCGACCTCGGCGCACTCGTGGCGGCGCTGGAGCAGGCCGGCGAACTCGATCGCACCCTGCTCATCGTCACGTCCGACAACGGGATGCCGTTTCCGGGGGCCAAGGCGACGCTGTACGACGGCGGCACGCGTGTGCCGCTCGTCATCCGGTGGCCGGGTGTCGCGCGCGCAGGGCACGTCTCGCAGGCACTCGTCACGCTCGCCGATCTCGCGCCGACCATCCTCGACGCCGCCGGCCTCGCCGTACCCGCGGCGATGACGGGCCGAAGCCTTCGCCCCTGGCTCGACGGCGGGAGCGAACAGGCCGAGCCCGACGTCGTCTTCCTCGAGCGCGAGCGCCACGCCAATGTCCGTGCAGGCGACCTGTCGTACCCGTCGCGTGCCGTTCGAACGAGGGAGCACCTCTACATCCGCAATCTGCGTCCCGATCGCTGGCCAGCGGGCGACCCGGTGCTCCATCAGTCGGTCGGCCCCTATGGCGACATCGATGACGGGCCGACGAAGCAACTGCTGATGCGCACGGCGGACGCCGCGCACGCGGTGTTCCGCCGGCACGCGATGGACAAGCGGCCCGCCGAGGAACTGTACGTGCTGTCCGCTGACCCGGGGCAGCTCCACAACGTGGCAGGGGAGCCGGCGCACGCCGGGACCCTCCGCCGTCTGCGGGAGCGGCTCGACGCGTGGATGCGGGCCACCGACGACCCGCGGGCGATCGCCGACGACGACCGGTTCGACCGATACCCGTACTACGGAGCGCCGGTGGCAGGCGCGCGGCCGCGCTGATTTCCGAGCCACGCGCGGCCCCGGCGTCGGCTATGATGCCGAGGCTGTGAATACACTCGATCTGTTCCGACTCGATGGACGCCGGGCCCTGGTGACGGGCGCCAGCCGGGGCCTGGGCCGTGAGATGGCCCTGGCCCTGGCCGACGCCGGCGCCGACGTCGTGATCACCGGCCGCACGTCAGAGACGCTGGACCGCACCGCCGCCGACATCCGTGCGCGAGGCCGGCAGGCCTGGACGCGCGTGGTGGACATGGGCGTACCGGAGGCGTGCGAGCAGGCCTGTCTCGAGATCAGGGATGCGCTCGGCCCGATCGACATCCTCGTGAACAACGTGGGCAACCGCGTCGCCAGCGGCGCCATCCAGGACGAGCCGCTCTCGACATGGCGGCAGTCGATCGACCTCAACCTCACGAGCGTCGTCGTGCCCACGCGCATTTTCGGTGCGGCCATGCTGGCAGACGGCCGACAGGGCCGCGTCATCAACATCGCCTCCATCAGCGGCCTGATTGCCAATCGCGGCATCGGCGGCCGTGACTACGAGACGAGCAAGGCCGCCGTCATCCACTTCACCCGTTGCGCCGCCGCGGACTGGGCGCCCCACGGCATCACCGTGAATGCCATCTGCCCGGGCCTGTTCATGACCGACGTCAACCGCGAGTGGAACGAGCGCCGGCCCGACGTGATCGAGGCGTTCGTCCGGAACGTGCCCATGGGGCGACCGGGAGAGCCTCCCGAGATCGGCCCGCTGGCGGTGTTTCTCGCCAGTCCGGCCTCCGCGTACGTGACGGGCGCTGCCATCGTGATCGACGGTGGCTACACGGCCTGGTAGACGCCGAACAGGCGTCACCGTACGCGCGCACCATCACGCGCGCCGGTGCGCGATCTGCCGCATGTGGTGGACCGTGTGCCTCCAGTGGAAGCGGCGCCAGCGGCCCACGGTGAACCCGCCGAGAATCGGGTGGTTGGCGACCAAGGCCCGGCGCCCGAAGCGGGCCTCGCACCGAACGGCTGCGGCGTCGAGGTCTCGCAACGTGTCGCGCGCAAACGCGAGGGCCTCGGGACCGCGGAGGCCCTGCGGCCTCGTGATCTCTGGCGCGGGCACGCCGGTGGGGAAGTAGCCGACGTCGACGACGAGCGCCGCGAACAGCCGCTGACGCCACGACGGCGGTCGGCCCTTCGGCGCGCCGTCGGCGACGCCCTTGTCGAGGATGTAGGCGGTGCCGGCGAACGCCTTGCCGAGGTGCTCGAGAATCTGTGCCGGACTCCATTTGCCCGGCGGGGCCTGGTCCCATGCCTCCGGCCCGAGACCGCCAACGATCGACTCGATCGCGTCCAGCGCGCGCTGCAGGTATGGGTCAGCGAGCGGGCCGCTGCCTCCCTCGTCCTGGGCCATGGGGCCATTATGTGCGGCAGATGCCGGCGTCCGCGACCGCTCGCCCACTGCTTCGCTGACTCCTGCTAGGCCGACCGCGGAGGCCTGTCGGCCGCCAGGACCGGCTCCGGAGGCTGCCGGGGTGGCGTGGCCGACGTCGGGGCCTCCATGAGCCCGTCGATCAGCGTGCGCAGGTGGCGGAGGCGTGCCATGCCATCAGGCGGGTTGTGGTAGCCGATGCGCCGCTCGTCCGGGGTCAGGTCCGCGAAGTCCCTGGCGGGCTCGAACTGCGATCCCTCGTGCCACTCGTTGAACGAGTTGATGTACGCCAGGAAGAAGCCGCGCGCCTGGTTCGCGGATCCTGGCTGCCGCTGCAATGTCGTCGTGGCGGCGAACGACTCGCTGATCCGCCCGAGGGCCATGTCCTGGGCCGCGGCCCGTGCCCGGACGTCAGCCCAGTCGGGATGCGTCCCGCCGGGTTCGAAGCCCAGCGGACCGCCGTAACAGGGATCGATCTCTGGTGGCGGCGGAGGCCGGCGCTCGGGGTAGCGATCGAACCCCGGGTTGACGTTGAACGAATACACGAGGTCGACGTCCATCGCGTCCTGGGCGATGCGCGTCCACTGCGGCGGCGTGACGAAGTTGTCGTACACGGCAATCCCGTCGAAGCCGCCCGCGCCCGTGCGTCCCACGTCGAGCGAGTCTGCCAGCAGATACAGGCGCGAGAAGTCGCGGCGCGTCGCCTCGCGCGCGTCGTCGGTCTGCCGCCGCCAGGTCTCGTCGGGCGTGTAGTCGGGCACCGTGAAGACCCGGCCGAGGCAGTCCTGCACTTCGCTGGGCAGGATCGTCCGGAACGACTTGAACACCGGGGCCACGCGCCCGTTGCCCTCGTCGAGCAGCAGGAAGGCGTCCCACCCACGCTTCTCGCCGTACTCCCGGAGCAGGAACAGCACGTCGTCGGCGTAGCTGCGCGAGCGATCCTCCCGGTACGGTTCGAGGTGGAAGGTGACCTTGATGTCGTGGTCGCGCATCACGTCCATCACGCGCGGCACGGCGAGGTCCGTGTAGTCGCCGCGTCCCCACCAACTCATGTTGATGGCCCCGACGCCGGCCTCCGCCATCCAGCGGGCGTGCTGTTCGATGACGCGGACGTCGTAGGCGTCGTAGGGGCCGAGGCGCGGCATGGACGAGGCCGTGATGTCGAGTGGCGGCGTGTGGTCCTCGTCGTTCCAGTGGTACCAGGGGTCGTTGTCGTACCAGGGGTAGTACTCGAACACGAATCGCCGCCGGAGGTCCGGGAAGCGCGCGGACAGGGGCGGACCCTCCGCCGCGCCCACCGACTGTGCCGTCCGGGCGGCGGCTGCCGGCCAGGGACCTGCGGCGCGTGTCGTACCCGGGGTGGCGATCGACGAGGCGCCGCGACGATATCTCGACGGGTCGGGAAGGCCCAGCCAGGCGCGCTCGGCCGGGGACTGCGGCAGCCGGCCCCGGTTGGCCGGCCGGGGCCGAACCGTCGCGGCGGTACCGAAGGCGGGCCACGCCGGGGGCAGGGCCGCGGCCGCGCCGGCGGCAGCCAGGCGCGCCAGGAATGCACGTCGTGTCGAAGCCATGGCGTCCTGATCCAGCGTACACTCGTCGGGACGCCCCGTCACGGGGGCCGCCCGCCTGATGCCTCGTCCGGTCCACATTGCGTTTCTCGGCTGCGGGTTCATCACCCGCGTGCATGCCCGCCATCTGAAGGCCCTCGGATCCGATGTCGTCACCGGATTCGCCAGCCGTGAGCTGACGCGGGCCGAGGCCTATCGCCGGGAGTTCTCGGGCGTGGCGGCCTGGGGTGATTACGATGCGGCCATCGGGGATCCGCGGGTCGACGCGGTCGTGGTTGCCGTGCCGCCGCGTTTCCACCTCGACCTCGCCCTGCGGGCGCTCGAGGCCGGCAAGCACGTGCTCGTCGAGAAGCCGGCGTTCCTGTCGATGGCCGACTACCTGACCGTGCGCGATGCCCGCGACAGGGCCGGGCGCGTCGTCCTCGTCGGCGAGAACGACCATTACAAGCCGCTGGCCGTGACGCCTGCGGCGCCTGCTGGCCGACGGCGTCGTCGGCGACCTCGTGTTCGGCAACTTCACGACCATCGCGCATCGGCTCAAGACCGCCGACGACTGGCGCAACGACGAGGCGATGGCCGGCGGCGATGCCTTCTTCGAGGAGGGCATCCACTGGCTGCACGTGGCCGGCAGCCTCGGCCCCGCCATCACGCGTGCGCACGGCTATCGTCCCGCCGACGGCGCGTGAGGGGCCGGACCGTCGCGCCAAGAGCATGCTCGTGGCCTTCGAGTACGACTACGGCGCCGTCGGCGCCCTGTACTACTCGCGCGAGATTCCGTCGCTGCTCAGGGGCCTCCGGTTGTCGAAGCTCTTCGGTCGAGAGGGCGTCATCACGTTCGAGTCCAACGGTGCGTTCGTGCTGGTGCGCCGCCATGGGCGCGTGCCGCGGCTCATCCTCCCCGGGTTTCGTGACATCCGCGGCTACCAGGCGATGTACCGCGACTTCGTCCGCGCGATCCGGACCGGCGGTCCGCCGGAGATGAGCCTGGAACGCGCGATGGAGGACCAGCGGCTCATGGATCAGATCATGGTGAGTGCGCAGGGGACGTCCACGCGACCGGAGGGCGTGTGACGCGGGGCGCCATGGAGAGTCACGCCTTCGACCTCGTCATCGTCGGATCGGGCGCCGGCGGCGGCACGATGGCGCGGGCGCTGGCGTCGACGGGTCGACGCATCCTCCTCATCGAGCGCGGCCGCGAGCGTGCCCTCGCGAGCCGGAGAACTGGAGCCCGGCCGCGGTCTGGAAGGAACTGCGCTACCGGTCGACCGAGCACTGGGTCGACGAGACGGGCACGGAGTTCCGGCCCGTACACGCACTACAACGTCGGCGGCAACACCAAGTTCTGGGGCAGCGTGCTCTACCGCCTGCGGCGTGAGGACTTCGGCGAGATTGCAGCATCGCGACGGCGTGTCGCCGGCGTGGCCGATCACGTACGACGACTCTGGCGCCCTGGTACGACGAGCGCGCCGAACGCGCTGTACCACGTGCACGGCGATGCCGGTGCCGATCCGACCGAACCGCCGCGCGGCCCGTTTCCGCATCCGCCGGTGCCGCACGGCCGGACCATGCGGCGGGATCGTCGCCGAGCTTGCGCGCCAGGGCCTGCACCCGTCGCCGCTGCCGCTCGGCCTGCATCGATCCCGGGCGAGCCGACGGCTGCCAGTCTGTGCAACACCTGCAATTCGTTCCCGTGCCGGCTGCACGCAAGAGCGACGCCGACGTGTGCGTGCGTCCGCCCCGCCGTGGGCGCGCGAACGTGACGCTGTGGACCGGCGCCCTCGCCCGACGGCTTGCTCACCGACTCCCGCGGGACGCGCGTCGACGGCGTCGAGGTCGAGCGCGACGGGCGAGTCGCTGCGCGTCGAGGCGCCGGTCGTCGTCGTGTCGTGCGGCGCGGTCAACTCGGCCGCCCTGCTGCTGCGGTCGGCCACCGGCAGCATCCGCGACGGTCTGGCCAACTCGTCGGGCCTCGTCGGCCGCCGCTACATGGCGCATCTGGCGACGATGATGCAGGGGTTCCACCCGTTCCGGCTGAACGACGACCGTCTTCCAGAAGACCGTCGCGATCAACGACTTCTACCTGCGCGGGCCGGACGTGGCCGTATCCGCTCGGGCAGATCCAGTCGCAGGGCCGCACGCACGGCCTCATGGCCAAGGTCGTGGGCGACACCTGGTTCAATGGCTACGTGCGTGGATTCCGCTCTGGGCCTACGACGCGTGGGTGGCGCGCGGCGTCGACTGGCTGGCGATGTCCGAGGACCTGCCGCGCGCCGACAACCGCGTGACGCTCGACCGAGGACGGCCGCATCCGACTGGCCTACGTGCCGAACAACGTGGTCGCGCACGAGCAACTCGTCGCCGAGGTGCGCCGCATGCTCAAGCGCCTGGGCTTCTGGAAGGTCATGACGCACTCGCACCGCGCCAGGAACACGACGCACCAGTGCGGCACGCTGGTCTTCGGGCACGACCCGGCGCTCGTCGGTGCTCGACGTCGTTCTGCCGGGCGCACGACGTGGCGAACCTGTTCGTCGTCGACGCGTCGTTCTTTCCCTCGTCGGCTGCCGTCAACCCCGGGCTGACCATCATCGCGCAGGCGCTGCGCGTGGCCGACCACATGCGGCGTACCGACCTGCGTCTTCCGGAGGACGCCTCGGCCGGCCAACGGCACGCAGGCGCGCACCGCCATGAAAGTGCAGTCGTTCAGCCACGTCGGCATCACCGTGTCCGACTTCAACCGCTTCGTGCAGTTCTACTGGGACGTGTTCGGCTGTCCGCTCGTGGGCGTGGCCGACACGCCGCCGGAGCGCGTGCGGAGCTTCTTCGGCGTGGGGCTCGAGCACGAGCGCCACGGTGCAAGATCGGCTGGATTCGCGTGCCGGGCGGCGCCATGCTCGAGATCTTCGGGTTCGAGCCGACGCTGCCGCCCGACGCATCCCGTGGAACCGCGTCGGCCTGACGCACTTCAGCTTCAACGTGCGCAACATCCAGCGATGGCACGACCATGGCTGAAGGCCAAGGGCGTCGAGATCGTCAGCACGCCGGAGCAGTCGCCCCGCGGCCACTCGTTCTTCTTCGTGCGTGACTTCGACGGCAACCTGATCGAGCTGATGGACCTGCGGCACATGTACCACGTGCTGCGGCTGGCTGGGTCCGCTCGGCGGGTGGCTGTTCCGCCGGGGGATGTACAGGCAGTACTACGGGAAGAACGGGTAACGGGAGCCGGGTAACGGGGAACGGGGGACGGGGGACGGGGAACGGGACGGGGAACGGGGACGGACGGGGAACGGGAACGGGGAACGGGAACGGGGAACGGGGAACGGGGAACGGGGAACGGGGACCGGGGAACGGGGAACGGGGAACGGGGAACGGGGAACGGGGAACCGGGAACCGGGGAACGGGGAACGGGGACCGAGAGGGAAGGTAACGGGAGCCGGCAAGCGGCAGCTGGGGAGCGCGGAATCGGTAGGGCCCGCTCTCCGAGCGCGGCCCGGCATCGCCAGAACGGCGAATGCCGGACCCGGAAGCTCGCGCTCCCCAATCCGGCATCGGTCGACCTTGGTGGATTGTCGGGGGCGCGGGCCCGACGGTCCTCTTACTTGCGCTTGCCCCCGCCGCCGTTCCCGCCGCCGCGCACCTTGACGCCGTTCTCGCTGACGGCCACCTGCTTGCCGGCGATTGTCACGCTCGTGCTCCGCGACGAACCCGTGTTGGCGGCCACGCTGACCGTGACGGAGCCGCTGCCGGATCCGCCGCCAGTGCTCAGGCTGACCCAACTGGCACCCGCGTCGTTGGCGGTGGTCCAGCTGCAGCCGGTGGGAGCGGAGACCGTCACCGACTTCAATCCGCCGCTGGACGAGAAGCTCAGCGATGTCGTCGAGACCGAATAGGTGCAAGTCGTTTCCGTCGGCGGCGGCGTGCCACCCACGCTCTTGAACGCCGCGATCGTTCCGGCGTTGCCGTTGAGCGCGCGGGCGTTGTCCTGCCCGTTGGTGCCCGTGGGGAGGCCGTTGTACGTCACGCCCGGGCTCGACAGGTACGGCACGCGCTTGGCGCCGCCGTACGACAGCACCGTGCGGAAGTAGCCCGACGGATCCTGATAGCCGTAGGCGTACGGGTACGAGGGCGTGCTCGTGGCGTTGGCCGGGTCGTGGTGGAGGCCCTGGTTGTGACCGAGTTCGTGCGCGTACGACAGGTTGCCCACCGCGCAGGTGCGATCCACCACGTTGAAGGCGCCGCTGGCAAACGACGTGCTCACCGACGTCATCAGGCCGCCGATGCCGCAGTAGCCGGCGCTGGCGTAGCCGGTGCCGATCAGCGTGACGATGTCGGCGCCCACGTCGTTGCGGATGGTGTGCACGCCGTCGATCTTGCCGTCGGTCGTGCCGCGCAGGGCGTTCAGGTCGGTGCTGATGCTCGAGGGCGTCTCGGTGTAGTTGATCTGCTGGGCGTAGACCAGGTTCAGCTGTGCGTTCACGCCGCTGTTGCTGTAGACCAGGTTTGCGTTCGCCACCGAGTTCATGGCGAGGCTCTCCATGGCCGCGGCGCCACCGGCGGCCGCTTCCGCATTGGGCGTCCACACGATCATCACGTCGATCTGGACGGGCGTGCCGGTCTCGAGCAAATCGACGGTCGGCGACGCCTTCACCTCGTCACCAACGAACGACTCCGGGTCGTCGAGCACCTCGAACTGCGGGCCCTCGAAGTGCGGGTCGTCGGTCGGGAACGCACTCGGGTCCAGTTCAGCCACCGTGTACTGACCGTCAGGATCGATGCCGATCTCGAAGGTGCGGTGGTCCGCGAACACGGTGCCCGTGAGCACGCCGCGCACGACGGTCAGGACTGCCTGGGCTCCGTACTCGTCCTCACCGACCCACACCAGCTTGTCTGGCGCGGGACGGCTCAGCTGCTTGCGGCTGACCGTTGTCTGGACGTCGTCGAACAGCTTCAGCCGGATGGTGGCGGAATTGAGGGCGGCCGCGTTGATGCGCGCCTTGCGCGTGCGGCGCGCCGGCACGTCACGCCGGGTCGCTCTCGATGACGCCTGCGCGGCGACCAGGAGGTCGGGAACGGTTTGGGCGACCGCCGGCGCGGAGCCGACGGCGGTGAAGAGCGCGAGTGCAAGTGTGGGGAGGGTGGCAAATCGTGTCATGGCGCAATGGGCGTGTGCGAGATGGGGAGAACACGCTGGCCCCCATCTGTGCACAGGGCGATCCACCGCGTTGCTCTCCTGGTTTCAACAACTTAGGGAGCGCTTCTCGCGGCAGCGTCATGCGCCGTGGTCGAAAAACCGACGTAGAAATTACACTTTACGCACCCAGCTGAACCTCTCCGAGTTCAGCCGTATTTCAGTTCCGGTAGGCAAGCCTGACTCTACCGAATCCCCCTCATGAGGTTGACTGATTATGGCCCAGGTGGCGCAAGATCGCACGATGCCCGCACGCTGCTGGTTGATGAAATGTGAACCTGACGCCTTCACGATTGAAGACCTCGAACGCGACGGCCGAACGAGCTGGGAGGGCGTCCGGAACTACCAGGCGCGCAACTTCATGCGCGACCAGATGCAGGTCGGCGACCAGGTCCTCTTCTACGCCTCCAATGCCTCGCCGTCTGGCGTGACGGGTCTTGCCGAGGTCGTACGGGCCGGCTATCCGGACCACACGGCCTGGACCACCGGGCACGACTACTTCGACAAGGCCAGCACGCCGGACGCGCCGACATGGTTCATGGTGGACATCGGGTTCGTCGAGCGCTTTCCGGCCGTCGTGTCGCTCGAGACGCTCAAGCAGACCCCCGGCCTCGAGGCGATGATGGTGACGCAGAAGGGGAGCCGCCTGTCTGTCCAGCCAGTCACCCGCGCCGAGTACGACATCGTGTGCCGTCTCGGGCGCCGCGGCTGAGTGACTCTCGGTCGCCGCTAGGCCCGGGAACCGGAACGATGCAGGCGACCGACGGTCGCCACGAGGTCCTCACGCGACACAGGCTTCGCGAGGTGTGAGTGGTACCCGGCCTCGAGGGCCTGACGACGGTCCTCCTCGCGGACCAGGGCCGTGAGTGCGATCGCCGGGGTATCCGCGCCCTCATCGTGCGGGAGCCGCCGGACGGCGCGGATGAAGGCATAGCCATCGACGTCGGGCATCCCGATGTCGGCCACCACGACGTCCGGCCGCTCCTCACGGACGAGGCGGAGCCCCTCCGGCGCGGCCGCGGCCGTGACGACCCGCGCGCCGGCCTCGCGAAGGAAGTAGGTCGCCACGTCGCGGGCGTCAGCGTCGTCATCCACGATCAGGACGGTCATGCGGCCTGCGGAAGCCAGCGGTGCGGTCGTCGATGGTTCCAGAGGCCGACCGGCCTCGGCGGGCGCCTCCGGTCGCGCGGGGATGGTGACAGTGAAGGTTGCGCCCAGGCCGACCCCACGGCTGTCGGCGTGGACATCGCCTCCGTGCATCTCGACAAGGTGTCGGACCAGGGCCAACCCGATGCCGAGGCCGCTCTGTCGTCGTGTCGTCGACCCGTCGGCCTGCCGGAAGCGGTCGAACACGTGCGGCAGGAAATCGGGCGCGATGCCCTGTCCCGTGTCGCTCACGCGCACGCGGCACTGTCCGCCCATCTGGTCGATCGAGACGCGGATGTCACCGCCAGGCTCGGTGAACTTGACGGCGTTCACCAACAGGTTCCAGAACACCTGCTGCAGCCGGGCGGGATCGCCCGTCACGTATGCCGGCGGTCCATCGGCCTCCTGCCGTACATGGAGGTGCCTGGCCGAGGCTGCCGGCGTCACGGCGAGCACGGCTTCCCGCACCACCGCGCCGATGTCGACGGGGCTGGCGTCCATGCGCAGTTGCCCCCCGCTCATCCGACTGAGGTCGAGCATGTCATCGACCAGCTGGGCCTGCAGCCGTGCGTTTCTCGCAATCGTCGCGAGGCCGGCCTGCAGGGCCTCTGGGGTCCGCGGTCCCGACTGCAGGATCTCGGCCCACCCGAGAATCGCGTTCAGCGGGGTTCGGAGTTCGTGGGACACGGTGCCCAGGAACTCGTCGCGCAACAGCGTGGCGCGCTCGGCCTGCTCGCGGGCGATTCGTTCCCGGGCGAGGAGATCTTCACGCTCCTGATCGGCCCGGCGCTCGTCGGTCACGTCCCGCGACACGCCGACCAGCCGCGTGCAGCGTCCCCTGTCGTCGAAGTCGGCCGTGGCGGTTTCCTCCAGGTGCACCACACTGCCATCCTGCCGGATGAACCTGTAGCGCTCGCAGATGGTGCGGCACGTCGGTGACAGCGTCCGCAATGTCTCCTGCAGGCGCGCCCTGTCCTCCTCGTGGACGTGGCGGAAGAAGTCGACAGACGTACCCCGTTCCGCATGCGCGGCGGGGAGTCCCAGGATCTCCGCGCATTCGGCGGTGCGGGTGACGATGTCGGTCCTGGCGTCGTAGTCGAAGCCGAACGAGCGCGCCGCCGCGAGCGCCATGTGCAGCCGGCGTTCGCGGTCGCGCAGGGCCTGCTTGCCACGGCGCTCGTCGGCCACGACCGCGAGCAGCAGGCACGTGAGCGATGCCGCCGTGACGAACTGCTGCATGAGGATGTACCTGACACCGGGTGCGATGGTCCAGCCGAGAAGCCCGGTGCCCACGGTGGCGCCAGCCACCCCGAGCAGCGTGATCGGCAGCAGGGAGAGCGTCGCGCCCCTGACGCCGAACACCAGGCTGCTCCAGAGCAGCACGGGAAAGACGAGCCAGGAGTGGGCGAGTGCCACCTGCGACCCGAAGAACACCACGCCGCCGACGATGCATGTGGCGAGGACGCAGGCCGACAGATGCAGCCAGTAGGACAGGCTGCGGGGCCAGGGATCTCCGGCGCCCCAGGCCAGCACGAGTGGGGTGATGACCAGCACCCCGCTCAGGCTGCCCATGCCCCAGCGCAGCCAGGTGGCCCAGAACGCGTCGACCCCGACTTCGCCGGCCAGCACCAGCGTGCCGACGCCGACCGTGGCGCCAATCGCCGAACTGCCGATGCCACCGGCCAGCGCCAGCCACAACACATCCCTCAGCCGCGAGAGTGCGGCGTCGAGATGCCCCCAGCGCTCGAGGACGGAAGCGCCGACCCAGGCGGTCAGGGTGTTGGCCGTAGCCACGCTGACGAGCAGCCAGAACGGGCGACCCGTCGCGGCCAGCCAGAAGGCCAGCAGCCAGCCGATGAAAATGGTAGGCCAGTACTGGCGTCCGCCAAGGACGAGTACGGCCAGGGCCACCCCGGTGCCCGGAAAAATCGGCGCCGCCGCGCGCCCGGCTGTTGCCCAGTAACTGCCGAGACTGGCTCCGACGTAGAAGGCTGCAGCGACGACGAGCGTCACCGCGACGCCGCGAGCCGCGGCAGACCGGAGCAGGTGCAGGGACTGGGTGACGGACATCACGCCCGGTCCGGACGGCCAGGTCGGGACGGTGTGCGGAGCATGCTAGCAGTCCCGCTCGATGGGCAGAAGCGCGAACTGGCGCTGGCGCCGACTCAGGCCCGGCCGGGGAGTGGACGATGGAGAGCGGGAGGCCCGGTCAGGCGCCTCCCGTCACGCCGTTCAGCCGCGGCCGCGGCCACGCCCGCCACCGCCACGCCCGCCACCGCCACGCCCGCCACCGCGGGTGCCCTGCCCGCCGCCCGGGCGCTGCCCGCCACCGGTGCCTGGCGGGTGCTGGCCTCCGCCAGGGCCGGTCCCGTCGTGAGGGCCCCGGCCCGACGGCGGAGGACCGGACGGGCGCTGGCCGCCTGCGCCGGGATTGCGCGGCCGCTGGTCGCTCGGCTGGGCCGATGTGGCGACCGCGGTCGACAGGATGGTCATGCCGGCGGCTGTGCCGGCCAGGAGCCGGCGCAGCAGGGCGCGTCGGCTGGATTGAGGTGCTCGAGACATCACGTCTCCTCGAGAAGGGGGCAGGACGGTTGGCACCGGCTCACTCCCCGAGCATAGGCCACGACGCCCGGGGCGCCTGGTGAAAAAACGATGACACGCGTCCGGGTGCCGCGCGCCGTCAGTTGCCCAGTCGCACTACGCGTTGGTCGCGGCAGCGTACTCCTCGTAGGTGCCCTTCCAATCCTCGACGCCGTCGCGCGTGCAGTGCCAGACGCGCGTGCCGACCTCCTCGATCAGGTCCTCGTCGTGAGTCACGAGGAACACCGTGCCCTCGTACTTCTGCAGTGCGATGTTGAGGGCGTTGATCGACTCGAGATCGAGGTGGTTGGTGGGCTCGTCGAAGACCAGGACGTTGGGCTTCTGCAGCATCAGTCTGCAGAAGAGCAGGCGTGCCGTTTCGCCGCCCGACAGGGCCGCCGTCGGCTTGTGGCCCTCCTCGCCGCTGAACAGCATCTGTCCGAGCAGGCCGTGGATGTCCTGCCTGTGCGCGTCGGGTGCGAACGAGTGCAGCCACTCGACCGCCGTCGTCCCGTGCGGGATCGCGCCCGTGTGATCCTGTGAGAAGTAGCCGACCGAGGCTTCGTGTCCCCAGCGCACCTGTCCGTCGTCGATGGCCGCGGGATTCGGATCCACGCCAGGCGCATCGGCCAGCAGGGCCTTCAGCAGCGTGGTCTTGCCCACGCCGTTGCGGCCGACGATGACAACCTTCTCGCCGCGGTTGACGATGGCCGAGAAGTCGCGCACCACCTCGAGGTTCTCGTACGCCTTCGACACGCCCTTGCACTCGAGGGCCAGCTTGCCCGACGGGCGTTCGATGGCGAACTTGATGAAGGGGCGCTGGATGTTCGACCGCGCCAGTTCGGTGGTCTGCAGGCGCTCGACCTCCTTCTTGCGGGACGTCACCTGACTGGATCGCGTGCCGGCCGAGAAGCGCGCGATGAACTCGGTGAGCTGCGCGATCTTCTTGTCGCGCTGCGCGTTGTCGGCCTCGATCTTCGATCGGATCTGCGTCTTGGCGACAACCATGTCGTCGTAGCCGCCCGTGTACGTGATGATCGTCTGGTAGTCGATGTCGGCGATGTGCGTGCACACCGCGTTGAGGAAGTGCCTGTCGTGCGAGATCACGATCAGCGCACCCTCGTAGCGCACGAGGAAGTCCTTGAGCCAGTGGATCGAGTCGAGGTCCAGGTGGTTGGTCGGCTCGTCGAGCAGCAGTGCCTGCGGCTGCCCGAACAGCGCCTGCGCCAGCAGCACGCGCACCTTCTGGCCGCCTTGCAGTTCCTTCATCTTCCGCTCGTGCAGGTCGTCGGGGATGTCGAGACCCGCCAGCAGAATGGCGGCGTCGCTCTCGGCGCTGTAGCCGTCCTCTTCGCCGACGACGCCTTCGAGTTCGCCGAGGCGCATGCCGTCGGCATCGGTCATCTCGTGCTTCTCGTAGAGCCGTTCACGCTCCTCGAGGGCCGACCACAGCCGGGCATTGCCCATGATGACGGTGTCCACCACACGGAACTCGTCGAAGGCGAACTGGTCCTGGCGGAGCACGCCCAGCTTCGACGGCCGCGTCACCGCACCCTTCTGCGGCTGCAGGTCGCCCGTGAGCAGCTTCATGAAGGTGGACTTGCCGGCGCCGTTGGGGCCGGTGAGGCCGTAGCGGCGGCCCGCCGAGAATGTCGTGGTGACGTCGTCGAAGAGCACCTTCGACCCGTACCGCATGGAAACACCGTGGACTGCAATCATGGAGAGGCCTGATGGCGGGTCGGCGAAGCGCCACCCGAACCTCTCATTGTACCCGTTTGGGACCCTGCGGCGCTGCCGTCGTCAGTCGTCGGCGGCTGCCAGCAGCGCCCGGACCCTGGAAAGGGCGCGCGCCTGCACGTCGGCCGGCAGGTGCCTGGCCTCGTCGCTGCGGCAGAGATCGATGGCGCGGCGCAGGCTTGCCGCCATCGTTTCGCAGCAGGTGCACTGCGCCAGATGGGCGTCCAGCGCCTCCATCCGCTCGGGAGTGAGGTCGCCCTCGAGGTAGGCGGACAGTTCCAGCAACCGCTGTCGGCATTTCCCATCGGCCGGGCTCGGAGAGCCGGCCCTACCGTCTTCGGGGCTCGGGGAGCCGGCCCTACCGTCTTCGGGGCTCGGAGAGCCGGGCCTACCGTCTTCGGGGCTCGGGGAGCCGCGCCTACCGTCTTCGGGGCTCGGGGAGCCGGGCCTACCGCCTTCGGGGCTCGGGGAGCCGGCCCCGTCAATCACCACGCTCGAGTCGCCGGTAGGGCCCGTTGTCCCAACGCGGCCCTTCCTGGGGTTGGTCGTCGTCATCAGGCCTCCAGGGCGGCGCGCAGCGCCACGCGCGCCCGGTGCAGGCGCTGCTTCACGTTGTCCTCGGAGATGCCGACCACTTCGGCCACCTCGCGCGTGCTCAGGCCCTCGAGGTCGCGCAGGACGACCACCTCGCGCTGCGTCCCGGGCAAACGGAGGAGCGCCTTGCGCAGCTGTCCGCGCCGCGACGCCTGGTCGAGTACGTCCTCGGGGCTCTCCACGTCGGCCTGCGGTTCGGCCACGCGCGGGTCGTCGAAGTGTCCCTGGTCATCGAGGGAGAGCAGGTGCGACGGCTCGGCCACGCGCTTGCGCCGGTTCAGCAGGCAGGCATTGCGCACGGTGCGGTACAGCCAGGCCTGGAAGGCCTCCGGATCCCGGATCGCCTTGGCGTGGCGGTAGGTGCTGACGAGCGCCTCCTGCATCACGTCCTCGGTGTCGTTCCCGCGTCCGCACACCATCATGCTGAACCGGTACGCCGACGCCTGCGCCCGCACCAGCAGGCGTTCCATGGCCTCCGGATCGCCGCTGGCGGCCGCCCGCACGAGACCGGCGTACCCGTCCGGGGCCGTCACCTTTTCGGTCGAGCCGGCATCCATGCCCTTGATGATACGTACGTCCGCTCCATCCGTCATAGCCCGGGGGCTCCTTCTCGCGCTGATCGCCGCGGCGCCAGCGCGGGCCCAGGTGCCCCTGACGCTCCAGGAAGCCATTGCCAGGGCGACAGCCGACAACCTGGACGCCCGGATCGCCGCGCTGACGGAGAAGGAGGCCGGGCACCGCGTGGATCAGGCCCGCGCGGGCTACCTGCCGCGCGTGGATGCCACCGAGACCTGGCAGCGCGGCAACCAGCCGGTCTTCGTCTTCTCGTCGCTGCTGGGCCAGCGCCGGTTCACCGAGGCGGATTTCGCGCTCGACGCGCTCAACCACCCCGACGCCCTCGACAACTTCCGTCTCGCCGTCGGTGCCGAGCAGTCGATCTACGACGGCGGGGCCACCCGCGCCCGCGTCCGCGCGGCCGAGCTGGGAGTCGCCCTGGCCGCGTCGGGAACCGTCGGCGTGCGGCAGGCGCTCGCCGTGGCGGCGACGAGGGCCTACGGCGCCGTGCTGCAGGCCGATGCGTCCCGCCAGGCCGCCGTCGCGGCGCTCGAGGCGGCCGACGCCGACCTCAAGCGCACAGCGGATCGCCGTGACGCAGGCCTTGTCACCGATGCCGACGTGCTGGCCGTCGAGGTGCACCGCGCCGTTGTCGAAGAAGGACGGCTGAGGGCCACGCTGGCCGCCGATCTCGCCCGTGCCGACCTGAACCGCGTGATGGGCGAACCGCTCGACGCGCAGTTCACGCTCGCGCCGGTGCCGCCGACCATCGCGGACGCGCTGCCGCCGCTGCCAGCCCTCGAGGCAGAGGCGCTGGCGCAGCGTCCGGAACTCCAGCAGGCTCGCCTCGCCGTGGATCTGGCCGGCACACACGTCGACGAGGCCCGGTCGGGTTACCTCCCACAGGTCTTCGCCCAGGCCGGCTGGGAGGCCAACGGCGGGAGTTGGAGCGACCGCGCGGGCAGTTGGGGCGTCGCTGCCGGGGTCCGGATGAATCTCTTCCGCGGTTTTGCCGACAAGGCCCGTCTGGCGGAGGCCAATGAAGCCGCGCGCCGGCGTGGCCTCGAACGCGAGCGCGCCGAGACGGGAGTGCGGCTCGAGGTCCGCGGGGCCGTCTCGCGGCTCGAGTCGGCCCGCGCCCGCGAGGCGCTCGCGCGGAGCCTGGTCGCCCAGGCGACCGAGCGGCAGCGCATCGTGCGCGACAGGTACGAACAGGGGCTTGCCGACGTCACCGCCCTCCTGCGCGCCGCAGAGGCGGTCGTACAGGCCCAGGAACAGCAGCTTCGCGCCCGTGTCGACGTGCTGGTGGATGCCGCCGGCCTCGAGCGCGCGCTCGGACGCTAGGACTCATGAGACTCAACACTTACGAATCTGGACATGCCGGGCCCTCGGCCCGGGCGGCGCGGCTTCTGACTCGCCACGGGGGAACCTCGGTGCGCGCGTGGGGAGCGCTCGCGACACTGACCGTCGCGGTCTCCGCGGTGTCGGCCTGCGGAGGGGCGACGCACGGGCCGGAACCCACGGCCGCGCGCGAGCCAATCGCCGTCGAGTTGCGTGCCGTGACCACGGCGCCGCAGGCGTCGCTCGTGGAGGCCGGCGGGCTCGTGCAGGCTCGGACCACAGCCGTCGTCACGAGCCGACTGATGGCGCCGGTGCGCGAGATACGAGTGAAACCCGGCGACACGGTGCGGTCCGGGCAGGTGCTCGTCGTGCTCGATGACCGGGACCTTGGCGCGCAGGCGCGCGGCGCGCGTTCGGCCGCGGAGGCCGCGGCGCAGGCCGTCACGGCCGGTGGCGCCGACAAGCAGGCTGCCGAGGCCGCTCTCGGCCTTGCGAAAGCCTCCCACGCCCGCATCGCGGCGCTCCATGCGCGCAAGTCCGCGACGGCTCAGGAACTCGACGAGGCCACCGCGGCGCTGCGTGCCGCCGAGGCCAGGGTCGCGGCCGTCGACGCGCGGGTCCAACAGGCGCAGGCCTCGCTGGCCAGCGCACGGGCTGGCAGTGACGCCGCGACGGTCACGGCGGGTTTCGCCGTCATCACCGCGCCATTTGACGGTGTCGTGACCGAGAAGCTCGTCGAGCCGGGCAACATGGCCACCCCCGGTGCGCCGCTCATCCGGCTCGAGGAGCGGGGCGCCTTCAGGCTGGAGGTCCGTGTCGACGCCGGCCGGGTCGCGAGTGTCGCCCCGGGCCAGTCCGTGGACGTGATGCTGGACGCCGCGGAACCGCTGGCGCTGCCGGGGACGGTGAGCGAGGTGAGCCGGGCGATGGATGCCGACGCGCGGGCCTACCTGGTGAAGATCGCCCTGCCCGCCGATGCGCGACTGCGGTCGGGCATGTTCGGTCGGGCCTACTTCGCGGGGCCCGCATCGCCCACGCTCGTCGTGCCCGCAAGCGCCGTCGTGCGGCGCGGGCAGGTGACCTCGCTCTACGTCGCCGAGGGCGACACGGCTCGGCTCCGCATGGTGGTGCTCGGGCGGACGTTCCGCGATGGCGTCGAGGTGGTCAGCGGCCTGTCCGACGGTGAGCGCATCGTGACGAACCCGCCCCCGGCCCTGACCGATGGCGCGCCGCTTCGCACGGGGGGCAAGTGATGGCCGGACTGGGAACCGCCGGTCGCATCGCGGCGGCCTTCATCCACTCCAAGCTCACGCCGCTGGTGATCGTGGCCTCCACCGCCCTCGGCGTGATGGCCGTCCTCGGCTTGCCGCGCGAGGAAGAGCCGCAGATCGTCGTCCCGATGGTGGACGTGTTCGTCGATCTCCCGGGCGCCACGCCGGCGGAGGTCGAGCAGCGCATCACCCGACCCATCGAGAAACTGCTCTGGGAGATTCCCGGCGTCGAGTACGTGTACTCCACGTCGAGTCCGGGCCGGTCGCTGGTCATCGTCCGCTTCAAGGTCGGCGAGGACCAGGAGCGGGCGATGGTGCGCCTGAACCAGAAGCTGCACAGCAACGTCGACAAGATTCCACCGGGTGCGCAGGGGCCCCTCGTCAAGCTCCGCTCGATCGACGACGTGCCGATTCTCGGCATGACGCTCTGGTCGGCCCGTTACGACGACCACCAGTTGCGGCTGCTGGCGGCGCAACTGCACGACGCCGTCAAGGAAGTGCCCGACGTGTCGGAGGTGGCCATCATCGGCGGCCGGCCGCGCGTGGCCAGCGTCGAGATCGACCCGGCCAGGCTGGAGGTCTACGGCGTCGACCCGCTGATGGTCCGTGCCGCCATCAGGGGCAACGCGCGCGCCGGGGCCGCCGGCCCGCTCGTCGATGGCCAGACCAGCACGCTCGAGGCTGGCGTGCGTCTCGAGACCATCTCGCAGTTGCGTGATGTGGTCGTCACATCCCGCGCCGGCCGCCCCGTCAGACTCTCCGACGTCGCCACGGTCTCCGACCGCGATGCCGACCCGTCGACCTACGTGCGCTACCACGCGCGCGGGCATGGCGCGATGCCGGCCGTCACGCTCGCGGTGGCCAAGCGATCCGGCACCAACGCCATCGCGGTCTCGCACCGCGTGCAGGCCAAGGTGGAAGCGCTCAAGGGGACGCTGGTGCCCGCCGACGTGCACGTGCAGATCACCCGCGACTACGGCGAAACTGCCGCGGAGAAGAGCAACGAACTCCTGTATCACATGGGCATCGCGGTCGTGTCGGTGTCGATCCTCATCTGGATCGCGCTCGGCCGGCGCGAGGCGCTCGTCGTGATGGTGGCCATCCCCGTCACGCTCGCGCTGACGCTGTTCATGTTCTACCTGTACGGCTACACGCTGAACCGCATCACGCTGTTCGCGCTCATCTTCTCGATCGGCATCCTCGTCGACGACGCCATCGTCGTCGTCGAGAACATCGTCAGGCACGCGCGGATGCAGACGGGGGCCGACGACGGCCTGACGGCCGTGGCGCTCCGCGCGGTCGACGAGGTGGGCAACCCGACGATCCTGGCCACCCTGACTGTCGTCGCGGCCATCCTGCCGATGGCCTTCGTGGGCGGCCTGATGGGTCCGTACATGCGGCCGATCCCCGTCGGGGCCTCGGCGGCGATGGTGTTCTCGCTCATCGTCGCGTTCATCGTCACGCCCGTGGGCCGCCGTGCGCCTGCTGCGTCCGCACCACGGGCACGACGAGGGGCAGGAGGACACCCTGACGCGCTGGTATCGCAAGGCGATGGGGCCGCTCATCGCCGATGCGAGGCGTCGATGGATGTTCCTGGCCGGCGTCGTGGTGCTGCTGCTGGCCGCGATGGCCCTCGTGCCGCTCAAACTCGTCACGGTGAAGATGCTGCCGTTCGACAACAAGAGCGAGTTCCAGGTCATCGTCGACATGCCCGAGGGGACGGCGCTGGAGCAGACCGCCCGCGTCACCGCGAGGATGGCGGCGGCAGCCCTCGAGGATCCGGCGGTGCTCGACGTGCAGGATTACGTCGGCACGGCCTCGCCGTACAACTTCAACGGGCTCGTCCGGCACTATTTCCTGCGCCAGGCGCCGCACCTCGGCGGACCTGCAGGTCAATCTGCTGCCGAAGCACGACCGCTCGGAGCAGAGCCACGAGATCGCGCGGCGGCTTCGTGAGCGACTGGTGCCCGATCGCCAAGCGCTGCGGGCGCGACCATCCAGGTGGCCGAAGTGCCGCCAGGTCCACCGGTCCTGCAGACGCTGGTGGCCGAAATCTACGGACCCGATCCCGCCCACCGCACGGAGGTCGCCACGCAGGTGCGCCGCATTTTCGAGCGCACACCCGGCGTCGTCGATACCGACTGGTACGTCGAGGATCCGCAGCCGAAGTTGTCGCTGGTCGTCGACGAGGAAAAGGCGGCCGCCGCGGGTGTCGCGCCCGCGACGGTGGCCAGCCTGGTACGCATGGCCGGCAGCGGCGAGTCGGCTGGCCTGCTGCACGACGACGCGTCACGGGAGGACGTGCCGATCCTGATTCGTCTCCCGCGCGACCAGCGTCACCGGCTCGAGTCGTTCCAGGCGATGCGGCTGGCCGGGCCGCGGCCGGTCGTCCATTGGTGAATTGACGCGCCTCGAGACGCGGACCGAGGACGTGAGCCTCTACCACAAGAACCTGCTGCCGGTGACGTACGTGACCGGCGACCTCGCCGGCCAGGACGAGAGCCCCGTCTATGCGATCCTCCGGATGAACGAGGAGGTGGCGAAGATCAGGCTGCCCGATGGGCACGGCGTCGAGGTCTTCAACGCGGTGCAGCCGGAGCAGACGGCCCTGCCGTCCCTGAAGTGGGACGGCGAGTGGCACATCACCATCGAGGTGTTCCGCGACCTGGGCATCGCGTTCGGCGCGGTGCTGATCCTGATCTACATCCTCGTGGTCGGGCTGGTTCGCGTCGTTCGAGACGCCACTGCTGATCATGGTCGCCATCCCGTTCTCGCTGGTGGGCATCCTGCCGGCGCATGCCGCGATGGGCGCGTTCTTCACGGCGACGTCGATGATCGGCTTCATCGCGGGTGCCGGCATCGTCGTGCGCAACTCGATCATCCTCGTCGACTTCATCGAGCTGCGCGTCCGCGAGGGCATGCCGCTCGAGCAGGCGGTCGTCGACGCGGGCGCGGTACGGTTCCGGCCGATGGCGCTGACGGCCGCGGCGGTCATCGTCGGCGCGGGCGTGATCCTGTTCGACCCGATCTTCCAGGGACTGGCGATTTCGCTGATGGCTGGCGAGGTGGCGTCACTGCTGCTGTCACGAATGGCCGTTCCGGTGCTCTATTACATGGGGGCGAAGCGGCGGGCGTCGGCAGTGGTGCCCGAGTCCGTCGAGGCCGCCGCGCACTGACACACAGACGAGGCCGGGGGGACGTTGGACCGGCGGAGGAAATACGAAGGTAATGACTACACAGACGATGACATCGAAGACGGCAGCGACCACCTGTGAGTCCGGGTGGACCGTGGAGAAGGCCCTCCGGCTGGTCGCCGGCACGGTCGTCATGGGCTCGGTGCTCCTGGGGATGTACGTCCACCCCAACTGGTACTTTTTCACGCTGTTCGTCGGCGCGAACCTGCTCCAGTCGGCGTTCACCAACTGGTGCCCGATGATGACCATCCTGCGCAAGGCCGGCCTGCGGTAACCGCCCAGGACCGACGCCCCGTGCGTGGCCCGAAAGCGGTTGCCTTTCGTGGGGTCGGCTGGGGACGAACTAGACCGCTTCCTGCGTGAGTATGGGCGCGCGCGGCGGCCGCGCGGCTCTGCCCGATGGGTCTGCCGGGTGGTATCGTTGGCAGTCGCAGGGCCACCGGCCATAGGGCGGGGCCCCATCCGACTGCCATGGACACGCTCAACGGACTCCCACTCGTCGCCCCCACCGTCACGCCGGCACTCGATCCGGCCTTCAGACCGGCCGTGCTCGCCGTGCGCGCGTATCGGACCCAGGTCGCCGCCGCTGGCGGTGGCGTCCCGGTGCGGCTTGCCATCGAACAGGCCGACGGCTCGGTCTTCCGCTTCGACATCGCCGTGCTGCCCCCATCCCACGAGGATGCGGCCGGCAACGCGGCGTTCGTGGAGCGGTTCGTCAAGTTCCTGCTCTGGTCGCGTGGCGGCTGGCGGATCTTCATCGACGGACCGGCCGACCTGGCTGCGGCGCTGCGGGCGCACTACACCGACACGCCCACGGGCCGGTTCGACGCCGACCTGGTGGCCTTCCGGATGTTCGACCACCCCCTGGAGGTCGTCCACACGACCGATCTGCCCGCGGCGCGGTCGGTCACGCGTCCACTGGGCCGTCACCTCGATGGGTGCCGCATCGGGTTCGATCTCGGCGGCAGCGATCGCAAGGTGGCCGCCGTGATCAACGGCGACGTGGTGTACAGCGAGGAGACGGTCTGGGACCCGTACCACAAGCCGGACCCGCAGTACCACTTCGACGGGATCATGGACTCGCTGCGCAAGGCCGCCGAACACCTGCCGCGCGTGGATGCGATCGGCGGCAGCGCGGCGGGCGTGTACGTGAACAACCGTGTGAAGGCCGGTTCGCTCTTTCGCGGCGTGTCGCAGGACCTGTTCGACGCGCGCGTGAAGGACATCTTCTTCGAGGTCAAGAAGGCCTGGGAGGGCGTGCCGTTCGAGGTCGTCAACGACGGCGAAGTGACGGCGCTGGCCGGGTCGATGTCGCTTGGCAGGAATGCCATCCTCGGCATCGCGCTGGGCACGAGCACGGCAGCGGGGTACGTCACCCGCGACGGCAACATCACGTCCTGGCTCAACGAACTCGCGTTCGTGCCCATCGCCTACAATCCCGACGCACCCGTGGACGAGTGGTCGGGTGATTTCGGCGTCGGGTCGCAGTACTTCTCGCAGCAGGCCGTGGGCCGGCTCGCGCCGCTGGCGGGCATCGAGACACCCGCCGACATGGGCCTGCCCGACAAGCTGAAGGTCGTCCAGAAGCTGCGGGCCGAGGGGCATGCCGGGGCCAGGCGCATCTACGAGACGCTCGGCACCTACCTGGGCTACGGCGTCGCGCATTTCGCAGACTTCTACGACATCGACCACGTACTCGTGCTCGGTCGCGTCACCTCGGGTGCCGGTGGCGACGACATCGTGGCCGGCGCGCGCCACGTGCTCGAGGTCGAGTTCCCCGAACTGGCCAGCCGCATCGCGTTCCACGTGCCCGACGAGAAGGACAAGCGGCACGGACAGGCGATCGCCGCCGCGAGCCTGCCGGAGGTGCGACGGTGACCGCGCCGAATCCGTACTACACGTACGTCTCGTCCCTCGCGCAGATGGTACGTGCCGGGCGGCAGTTTCCGCTCGGAGGCTTTCCGGTGCCGTCCCATCCGCCCGTGGCAGCCGATGCGCCCAGGGCCCTGATCTTCTCGCCGCATCCCGACGACGAGTGCATCATCGGCGGCCTCGCGCTCCGACTGCAGCGCGAAGCGGGCTATCGGGTGGTGAACGTCGCCGTCACGCAGGGCAGCAACAAGGCGCGCCAGCAGGGGCGATGGGACGAGCTCACGAAGGCCTGCGAGTACCTCGGCTTCGACCTCGTGCAGACCGTCCCCGGTGGCCTCGAACGCATCAACCCCAGGACGCGGGAGGCCGACTCGCAACACTGGGGGGAATGCGTCGACGTCATCGCGGGCATCCTCTCCGAGCACAAGCCCGGCGTCGTCTTCTTTCCGCACGAAGCCGACTGGAACAGCTCACACATCGGCACGTACCACCTGCTCGTCGATGCGCTGACGCGGCAGGACGCCGGGTTCACTTGTCACGTCGTCGAGACCGAGTTCTGGGGCGCCATGGCGACCCCCAACCTGATGGTCGAGTCGAGCGTGCAGGACCTCGCCGACATGATGACGGCGCTGTCCTGCCACGTGGAGGAAGTCCGCCGGAATCCGTACCACCTGCTCGTGCCCGCGTGGATGCAGGACAACGTGCGGCGCGGCGGGGAAGTCGTCGGTGGGCAGGGCGGCGCGGCGCCGGACTTCATGTTCGCCACCATCTACAGGCTGCGCGAGTGGCGCGCCGGTGCGCTGCACTACCGATATGACGGTGGCCGCATCCTCGGCGCCGACGTCAGCCCGGCGACGCTGCTCGCCTGACCTCACCTTCGGGCGACTCGTCGACCAACGCCAGGACCCCCGCGCCGGACATGGGCGGGATACCTCACGGGCGCATCAGCGCATCAGTGCATCAAGCGCCGTGAGTGCCTCGTCGGCTCCGAGCGCCAGGCGGACGTCCACGTGCCCCGCGGCCGGTTCCGGATTGATTTCGACGACGAGCGCGCCGGCAGCCCGCGCCAGCGGCACGAGACCGGCGGCGGGGTAGACCCTGGCCGACGTGCCGATCGTCAGGAACACGTCGGCCCGTGCCGCCGCGCTGTCGGCCGCCGTCACCACCTGGTCGTCCAGGGCCTCTCCGAACCACACGACGTCAGGGCGGAGCAGCGACCCACACGCGCAGATGGGCGGCAGGGGCGACAGCGGGACGTCACGCACGTCGCGCGGCGCGCCCTCGGCGCACTCCCGTGTGCATCGCAGCCGCCATATCGAACCGTGGAGACGATGCACGCGCCGTGTGCCGGCCAGTTCGTGCAGGCCGTCCACGTTCTGCGTGAACACCTGCAGGCCGTCGTGCGCGACGCTCCAGCGGGCCAGGACGTGATGGCCCGCGTTGGGCAGGCAGGCCGCGATCTGTTGCCGCCGCCAGTCGTACCACTGCCACACCGTGCGCGGGTCGCGGTCGAAGGCCTCGGGTGTCGCGAGTTGCTCGGCGCGATACGTGCGCCACAGCCCGCCGGCGCCACGGAACGTGGGCACGCCGCTCGGCGCCGACATCCCGGCGCCCGTCAGGACCACGATGCGCGAGGCGCGCTCGAGCGCGCCCGCAACCAGCGTGAGGGTCGCCTCGGACGTCGTCACGGTTCTTCCCCCATCAGGCTGTCCAGTCGTCCGGACGCGAGGATCGCGTCCAGCCGCGCCGCGACGCGGGCCATGATCTCGGGCCGGCTCTTGAACGAGTGGACGCTCACCGTACTGCTGCCGTCGACGTACTGCACGGAGAGAGGCAGGCCCTCCACCTCGACCCGTGGCGTGGCGGCCGTGGCGGATTCCTCCGGGAGGGGCGTGCCTCCGAGCTCCTTCAGCAGGACTTCCACGACTGCAGGTTGCAGCCTCCGTGTCGCCAGCTCGATCGTATAGCTCTGGTACTCGCCCGTAGCGGCGGGCGATAGCGCGCCGCGATACGGGAGCGGGACGATGTCGGGGCGCGTCTCCAGTCTGTCCGCTCCGTCGCCGCCCGGGACCCACGCGAAGTGATGCGCCAGCCACGCGGCGTCCATGTCCAGCGCCGGCGTGCGGTAGCGCATCAGGCGTCGATCGATGGGCAGTGTCGTCACCGCTCCCGTGTCCAGGCGCCGGGTAGCGACGACGGGCGGCTCGTCGTATCCGTTGCCCGGTGAGAACCACGCCATGGTCAGGCGATCGGGCGACAGGCCGAGGGGAGGCAGGTCCTGCACGTGGGTCGGCTCGTTGGGCCAGCCGCCCGGCAGGAAGGTGAGCGTGCGCGTGTCGAGTACCGATGGGCCGAGCAGGTACAGACCTGATGTCGTGAATGTGTGCCGATCGAGCCAGGAGTCGCCGGGACGTCGTGCGCCCGCCCGATCCGCCTGCCCGTCCATTCGCCACACGCGGCCATCGTCGCGGCAGGGAGGCGTATCGGCGACGACCGCGTCGTCTCCGGACATCGTCAGCAGGCGGCAACCGGCGTCCACGCGAGCCAGCAAGGCCAGGGGCGCGGCAGAGACGACGGCCACCTCGCTGACGTCGCCGAAGCCGGGGACGACCTTGCCGCGCAGCCGGACGTCGAAACGCGGGTTCGAGCCGACCGCTTCGACACCGGAGACGTGGAGTCGGTCGGCGCGCGTCTCGACGGTCAGGGGCCCGACTGCCTGCCGGCGCAGGGCGGCATTCCGTGGCGATACGCGAAAGCGATAGCTGACGGGCATGGCTGGCGCGGGGGCATCGTCGCGCGTCGCCGGCCGCCACTCGCTCCACGCCGTGTCTTCGCGTCGCGGATAGTGCCGGAGCGGAGGCAGGAAGCTGGCGATGGCTTCGTCTCCAACCGAGACGACAGCCGTCGGCGTTCCGCGGGAGGTGAAGATCTCGACAGCGCCAGGGACGACCCATGACGTTCCATCGAGGCGCGCGTCGTCGAGGAACAGCGGACCCGATACCTCTCGGCGGACCGTCGGGCCCGACATCGTGCCGAGCCTGACCAGTGCCAGTCCCGACGCAGGATCGGGCGGGCGCGCGCCCGCAGGCCACCGCAGCTCCAGCAGGAGGTACAGCGGCTCGCCGTCGATCTCGGGAGGGACGTCGGCCAGTGCCCGGGCCACGCCGGCGGTTCCACCGGCAATCGCGAGGACGGACAGCAGGGCCACGCCTGCCGCGCGGCCCGTGCTCCAGCCTGCTCGACTGAGCCCTGCGCCGGCCACGATGAGGCCCAGCACCGTGCCCGCCACGCCGCTGAAAAGGGCAACGAACACGACGAAGTAGCCCGATTCCGCCCTCGAACGAGGAGATGCGGTACCACCCGACGCACCAGTCGGCAACGACACCGCCTGCAACAAGGGCCACCGCACCTGTCAGCAGCGCGATGGCCAACACCCGCAACCAGGACTGCACACGGTCAAGAACGCCGAGGTACACCCCTTGCGAACGCCGAAGCCGTTCTGCCACGTGATCGCCTGGGTCGTGAGAGGGCGCGCGCGGCGCGTGCCCGTAGGCCGGCTCGTGCTGGTGACGCGTGATCAGCGTGCCGAGGCGGCGCGGGCGAGCCGGTCGTGTATCGCGACCCAGTCTGGCCCCGTCGGCGGGCGTGCGACGACGATCGCGTCCACGCCTGCCTTGTCGAGCGCTCGCAGGTTGGCGTACAACTCGCGGCCGTAGGTGTCGGCGTCTGGAGCCGCGGGAATCCACATGTCGGACCCGCCTGCCGTCGGTTCCTGCGGCGCCAGGACGGTGACGCGATGGCGCGCCTCGACGTGGCGCGTGACGACGCCAGGGACCTCTTGCGGGTCCACCAGTTCCAGGCCTGCGCGAGGGGCGTAGTGCGAGGCGAGGTGTCCCGGCACGCGCGGCGCCGTCGCCGCGGGCGCCGCGACGTTCCCCACGACGGCCGCGATGTCGCCGACGGAGATGCGTCCCGGCCGCAGCACGCTCACGCGCCCGTCGAGGCACGCGACGATCGTCGACTCGAGCCCCACGTCGGAAGGTCCGCCATCCAGCACGATCGACACGGCATCGCCGAGATCCTCGCGCACGTGCGCCGCCGTCGTGGGGCTGACGCGTCCATATCTGTTGGCCGAGGGTGCCGCGAGGCCACCCCCGAACGCACCGAGGACGGCGCGCGCCACCGGGTGTGCCGGCACGCGCAGCGCCACCGTGTCCTGGCCGCCGGTCACCTCCAGCGGCACCGACGTCGCGCGCGGCAGGACAATGGTGAGAGGGCCCGGCCAGTAGCGTTCGGCGAGGGCACGCGCCGTCGGCGGGAACTCCCGCGCCCACAGGAGGACCTGATCGATGTTCGCGATATGGACGATGACAGGATGTGTCGCCGGACGCCCCTTGACCTCGTAGATGCGGCGCACCGCGTCGGGGTTCGAGGCGTCTGCCGCGAGGCCGTAGACCGTCTCGGTCGGCAGGCCGATGACGTCCCCGGCACGCAGGGCCGCAACGGCGGTGGCGAGCTGATCCCGCCACGGCGTATCGCCTGGCTGTCCCACGTCGCTCACAGCGTTTGGATCGGAGCGGGCCACTCCGCGATGATAGCCCGCGGCCATTCCGCCGGATCGGCGGCGGTGCCCGTGTCGCCTACAGCCGTCCCTTCTTCACGTCGGCCAGGATCGCGGCCGCCGCCGCCAGCCCCGACAGGCAGGCCCCCTCCATGAAGCCCTGCCACGAGTAGAAGGAGTCGGTGTGCTCGCCCGGACCAATCGACGGTCTGCCGTCGACAACGGCGGACCGTCGGGACGCGTCCCGGAATCGTGCAGCAGGCGTGCGAGTCTCGCGAACAGAGCCGTGCGTCCGGGCATCGGTACTCCCTCCGTTCAGAGAACGGCAGCGAGTGGTCGAGCGAACGCTCGGCCGCCCGATCGCATCGGTCACTGGCCCGCGCCCGACCGCGCGAACCCGGTTAAGATTCCGCGCATGGTGCACAGACTGGTGATGGGGCTGTCGTTGACGCTCGCGGTCGCGTCGTCGGCTGTCGGAGAGGTGACCGTGGATCGCGTCCCGTGTCCTGGCCAGGGCCAGTGTGTCCGTCTTGCCAACGGCACCGTGGACGTCCTGCTGGCCACGGAGATCGGGCCGCGCATCGTGCGGTACGGATTCATCGGTGGCGACAATCTGCTCGGCTGGGTGCCCGAGAGCACGGTGAAGACCGAACTCGGCGACTGGAAGCCGTGGGGCGGGCATCGTCTGTGGACCGCACCCGAGCACATGCCGCGGAGCTACTCGCCCGACAACGCTCCCGTCGACGTGCAGGTGGCGGGGCGCACCGTGACGCTCACTCAAACCGTCGAGCCGAAGACAGGCATCCAGAAGGTGCTCACCGTCACGCTGGCCGACGCCGGAACCGGCCTCACCGTCGGGCACCGCCTCGTGAACCGCAGTCTCTGGGACATCCAGGTGTCGCCCTGGGCGCTGACGATCATGAACACGGGCGGAACGATCATCCTCCCGCAGGAACCGTACGCGTCGCACGACGACGCGCTGCTGCCCGTGCGCGCGATGACGATGTGGGCGTACACGGACCTCTCGGACCCGCGCTGGCAGATCGGGCCGAAGTACCTCCGGCTCCGCACCGATGCGTCACGCGCGGGTTCGCAGAAGATCGGGGTCGCCAATCGTCAGGGCTGGGCGGCGTATCACAGGAACGGGCACCTGTTCGTCAAGCGCTACGACTGGCTCGAGTCGGCCACGTATCCGGACTTCGGCGTGAACACCGAGGCCTACACGGCAGGCACGTTCGTCGAACTGGAGACGCTGGGCGCGCTGGTCTCCCTCGCACCCGGCGCCGTGGCCTCGCATGAAGAGCGCTGGTCGCTCTTCCGAGGCGTCCAACAGCCGTCCGACGACGCCGCGTTGCAGCAGGTGCTCACGCCGCTCCTGACCGCTCGGTGACGTCCGCGTCGCAGCAGCCGACGGGATGACGTCCCGGGGGCGGTTCCTCCTCGCCCCAGATCACCGCGTACCGGAGTAGTTCGCGCGACGACTGCAGCCCGAGTTTCTCCTTCAGGTGCGAGTAGTGGGTTTCGACCGTCTTGACCGACAGCGAGAGCTCGCCGGCGATCTCTCTCGTCGAGAGGCCGTGGCCGACCAGCGCCAGGACGTGGCGCTCGCGATCGGTGAGGTGATCGAACGAGGCGAGCGCGTCGGTCTGATCTCGCCGTCCGCTGACGGTCGACAGCACCTGCTCGGTCGCGTCCTCGCTCAGGTATGTCTTGCCGCGCGCCAGCCGGCACAACGCCACCAGCAGCTCATGCGGGGCCTTGTCCTTCATCAGGTAACCCGATGCGCCTGCCTTCAGGCATCGCGCCGCGAACAGCCGTTCGTCGTGGACGGAGACGACGAGGATCCTGGTACGCGGTGACGCCGACGTGATGGCCTGAATCAGGTCCAGACCGCTCTCGGCACCCAGCGTCAGGTCCACCGTCGCCAACTCCGGCTGCAGCGATGCCACGAGCGTGAGCGCGTGCGCGACCGACTCGGCTTCACCGGCGCAAACCAGCCCGGGCGTCTCGCCAACGACGTCGACGATGGCCTTGCGCACCAGCGGGTGGTCGTCCACCACGACAACGCGGAAGGGCGGAGGGTGTGTGCCTGGACCTCGGTCGAACGATGGACACGTCGTCTGCACGAAGGTGCTCCTCTCTCGTAGCCTCGCAACCGCCCGCGCGATTTTCCCCGTACGGCTCGGCACTTTCACCACCCGGCTCGCGCGACCCCTTCCGCGGCCGCCAGATCGGTGGGACTGCCCCTACCAACTGCAAGCCAGGTGCCATCGGGAGATCCCTGACCCAGCTTCGGGACACAGCCGATGGGAGGCGCCGCGGCCGTGCGCAAGCATGGATGCTGGTTGGCACTTGTGATGGCCGACCTCCAAAGGGAGGCTGTACATGGCACTCCATGTTCGATTCGCACTACTCGCGGCGGCACTGGGCGCACAACTCGTGTTGAACCCCACACCCGCTCTGGCGCAGGGACACAGCGGTGGCGGCGGCGGTCACGGCGGCGGAGGTGGAGGGGAGGAGGAGACCCTCGGCAACAACCTGTCCGTGCCGGTCGTCTTCGCCGAGGGGCACGGCATCACCGGCCTGCCCGTTGGCACCGACACGGGCTTGAGGCCACGCCCGGGCGAGACCAATCCCACTCTCCCGTTCTTCGATGACTCCACCGTCGTCATCAAGGACGGCATCACGTACTACCCGCAGCAGACGACGAGCACCTGGCAGGCGGGCTGGACGGCCGGCCAGCCGGGAGGGGAGGCGGTCATCATCAACTGGGGTGACAACCTGCTCGCTCGGTCGTGGAACACGAACTCCGTCATCCGTGTGGAGACGGTGCTGTTCCAGCAGGGCGACACGCCACTCACAGGCTACGCGATGGAGTCACTCTTCGGCAGCCAGCGCGCCGAGGTCTTCGGTACGCCCGGGACCACCACGCAGTCGACGTACCGCACCGTATACGCCGTCACGCCGCGCCTGATCATCGAGAAGATCACGGGACCGGGCGGTTCGGTCGTGCCAGGGCTGCCTCGCTTCGAGGGCTCCGTGGCGGCAGCGCTGGAGAGTGACGGCCCGGGCGAGTACTCGGCCGAGGTGAACGGCGGAGGCTCCATCATCTACGGCTTCAACTGGTCGCTGAGGCAGTGGGACATGCCGACTGAAGAGAAGGCCGGCTGGTGGAGGATCACGTTCACGCTCGATCCGGTCGCCAAGTACTCGGTGGTGACAGAGGAGGGCGCAGCGCCCCAGCAGTTCACCGTCACGCGCAACGTGCGGCTGACCGGACTGGACCCCGCCGATCTCGGTGGCGAGTTCACCTACCATCCCACGATCAAGAACGACTACACGAGCGTGCTCGAGGTCGAGGTGATTGCCGGCGGTGGCTCGGGCTCTGGTGGCTCCGGTGGCTCCGGTGGACCGGGCGATGGAGGCGGAGAGGACCCCGAGGAGCCGGCTGACCCGGACGACCTCGACGCGGACGGCCTGCCCGACGCGTGGGAGATCCTCTTCGGCATCGACGCCACCGCGAAGAACGCAACGGCCGACCCCGATGGCGACGGAGTCACGAACGAAGACGAGTACAAGGCGGGTTCACACCCGATGGGCGTGTACACGCGGTACTTCGCCGAGGGCGTGACGGGGACGTTCTTCAACACCCGGCTCACGCTCGTCAACGCGGCGCAAACGGCTGAATCCACGGTGCTGCTGCGCTTCATGACGGCATCGGGGACGACTGTCAGCAAGCTCGTCACGTTGCCGGCACTCGGCCACATGCGCATCGACACCGCGACGATCCCCGGCCTCGAGGCGACGACGTTCTCGACGATCGTCGAAGCCGATGGGCCTGTCGCCGCGACGCGGACCTCCGTGTGGGACGGCTCCGCGTACGGCAGCCACGCCAGCGAAGGCGCCGTGAAGCCCTCCACGACCTGGTTCATGGCCGAGGGCGCGACGCACTCGGGCTTCAAGCTCTTCTACCTGATCGGCAATCCCGACGCGCTTCCCGCCGATGTGGAGATCCGGTATCTCCGGCCGGCGCCGTTGCCGCCGATCGTCAGGACCTACGCCGTCGCGCCGCACAGCCGTCGTGACGTGTGGGTCAACCTCGAGGATCCCGAACTCGCCGCGACGGATGTCTCGGCGGTGATCACGTCGTCGGTGCCCGTTGTCGTGGAGCGGTCCATGTATCTCGACACCGGCGGCCTGCTGCTCGGCGCCGGGACGAGCACCACGGCCAGTCCGGAGCCACGCATGAAGTGGTACTTCGCCGAAGGGGCCGTGGGGGACTACTTCGACACGTACCTGCTCATGCTGAACCCGGGCACTGCTGACGCCCAGGTCACGGTGACGTACCTGCTGCCTGCCGGCGCACCCGTCGTCGCGCAGTACGTGGTGCCTGCCGGCAGCCGCTCCGGCATCTGGGTCGATGTCGAGGCACAGCTGCCAGCGGACACGTCGTTCTCGACCATCGTGGAGTCCACCAATGGCGTGCCACTCGTCGTCGAGCGGGCCATGTGGTGGCCAGGTCCGACGGCCGCGACCTGGAACGAGGGGCACGCCTCCGCGGGCTCGCCCGAGACGGGCACGAAGTGGGCCGTGGCTGGCCCAGGTGAGACGGGCGGGCAGAGCTACCTCCTGATCCAGAACACCTCGACCTTCATCGGGTCGGCCAAGGTGACCCTGGCGCTCGAGGACGGCACCACGCTGTCGGCCGTCGTGGCGCTTCCCGCGCTCAGCCGCCAGACGATCGGGATCGACGAGGTGACCTTCCCCGGCCTCGGGACGCGCAGCTTCGGCGTCATCGTCGAGAGCGTCGGGACGACACCGGCCGAGATCGTGGTCGAACTGTCCACGTACGCCTCGTCGGGTACCACGCACTGGGCTGCGGGTTCGACGGCTGCGGCGATGCGGATCCACCAGTAGCGCGGGCATGACCTGGCCAGCGGGGGACGAGGGTCTCCCGCTGGCCGTCCGCGCACGACCCTGCCCGGCATGAGCCGGTTCGTCGACGTCCTTCACCTTCCCGGGTGGAGGACGTCTTCATGCGTAGCCTGTTCCAGTCAGCCGCCCTCGTGGCGGCATTCCTCTTTGCGGCTTCAGCCGACGTGTCGGCGCAGTCCTCGCCGGTGCCGTCCGTCACAATCACAGGCGGGTGGGCCGGGTTCGTGGACGACGGCCGCGTGGACCACGGCGTCGTCGGCGGTGGCGCCGAGTGGGTGCTGACCCGTCACGTCGCAGTCGGCCCCGAGGTCCTGTACATGGTCGGGCCCGGCGAAGACAGGGACATCGTCGTGCTCGGCGTGGCCCGGATCGGGATCCTCCCGTTCGGGCGCCGGGTCGCCCCGTTCCTCACGTTCGGTGCCGGGTCGATGACCCACTCGGACAGGTTCGGCGGGCGCACCTTCAGGTCGACGGAGGGCGCGTTCGTTTTCGGGGGAGGCGCGCGGATTGACGTGTCACCGCGCGCGTTCGTTGCGCCCGAATTCACTGTGGGCTGGGAGCCGCACGCGCGCGTGTCGGTGAACGTCGGGATTCGGTTGCAGTAGGGCCGCGTTGGGACAACGGGCCCTACCGCTACGGGATCGCAGGGCCGGCTGTCCCAGCCCGACCGCCAGGGGGATGGCAGGGCCGGTTGTCCCAGCCCCCGACCGCCAGGGGGATGGCAGGGCCGGCTGTCCCAGCCCGACCGCCAGGGGGATGGCAGGGCCGGCTGTCCCAGCCCGGCCGCCAGGGGGATGGTAGGGCCGGCTGTCCCAGCCCGGCCGCCAGGGGGATGGTAGGGCCGGCTGTCCCAGCCCGGCCCTAGACCGACTCGGGCACCACGTAGGGCGCGCGGTACACGCGCGTCAGGTGCGCGTCCGCGTCGGGCGCGTCGATGAAGCGCTCGGTGGCGCCGGCGAACCTCAGCGAGCGGCCCACCCGGTACGAGATGTTGGCCAGGTGGCACAGCGACGTGGAGAGGTGCCCCTCGTGGATGTCGCTGTGCAGCGTCTCGTCCTTGCCCGACCGCACCGCCTCGAGGAAGTTCGCCCAGTGGCTGCCCTCCCGTTCGCCATCCTTCGAGCCGGCGAACGGCTCGCGCTCGCGACGCCTGAAGGCCTTCCAGGTGCTGCCGCTGATCTCCAGCCAGCCCTCGCTGCCGAAGAACAGGTTCCCGACCTCCTGGCCCGCGCTGCCTTCGTTGTTCGTGTAGCGCCCGCGTGTCTCCATCTCGAGGAGCGTCCCGTCGGCGTACGTGTAAGTGGCCGTCTGGGTGTTGGGCGTCTCCTGTGAGGTCTTGTCGTGCCCGTACGTCTCGACGCCGCCATACACGCGCTTGCCCGGCGTCGGCGTGCCGTCGTCCTTGCGGAACCCGTAGATCCCGCCGGCCGAGTAGACCGACACGGGGTGCTCGTTCTTGGCCAGGCCCCAGCGCGCGATATCCAGCTGGTGGGGGCCCGTGTTGCCCGTATCGCCGTTGCCCGTGTCCCAGTACCAGTGCCAGTTGTAGTGGCCGCGCTTCTCGTTGTAGGGCCGCCAGGGCGCCGGACCGAGCCACCTGTCGTAGTGGAAGCCGGGCGGCGGTTCGCCGTCGGCCGACATGCCGTAGGAATCGCGCGCCTTGAAGCAGAGCGCGCGCGCCATGAACACCTCACCGATGCCGCCGCCCCGCAGGAAGGCGATGGCCTCGCGGACGTCGACAGAGGATCGGTTGTTCAGTCCGACCTGCATGCGGACCTTGTACCTGTCGCGTGCCTCGATCATCTTGCGCCCTTCCCAGATGTTGTGGGAGGCGGGCTTCTCGACGTACACGTGCTTGCCGGCCTGGCAGGCCAGGACGGTCGCCAGCGCGTGCCAGTGGTTGGGCGTGACGATGGACACGGCATCGATGGTCCGGTCCTCGAGCACGCGGTGCAGGTCCCACTGCGTGGCCGGCGTGTCACCGCTCTTGCTCGCCACCAGCTTGAGGGCGGGCGCGAACAACCGCTCGTCGGTGTCGCACAACGTGTGGACGCGGACGTTGTGGCTCTCCTTCAACCCGCACCAGGCGTTGAGATGGACGGTGCCCTGGTTGCGAACGCCGATGACGGCCACGTGGATGCGGTCGTTGGCGCCCTGGATCGACGCGTACGACTTCGCGCTCGTGCCCAGGGTGCCGAGCGTGACGCCCGCGGATCCGATCAGGCCCTGTTTGATGAAGTCGCGCCGGCTGGACTGGCTCATCGTGCACCTCGGGGGGAAGGTGATGGGTAAGGTGTCGCTGTTGATCACTTCGGGCGTGGCGGGCTGATCATGATGTGCGCGCCGGGGGTGCCGGGGAACATCAGCCAGGGTGCACCCGGCCCGGGGGTTGTGGGCAGGCCCGTGGAGTCGGGCGTCGCGCCCGGTGTGTAGATCACCCAGCGCGTGTAGCTGTCGCTGACGGTGCCCGCCGCGGCGTCGAAGGCGCTGCCCTGCACGATAGTGAGCAGGGCGGGTTCCTTGGGCATGGGCAGCGTGCCCGCCGCGATCTCCTTGTAGCGGACGTCCTCGGCCGGTCCCCGGCCCTTGGTCCCGGCGGCAGCCAGCGCGCGGCCGCGTGCCATGAACGGCTCGAGATCCTTGTGGTAGCAGGCGACGCTGAAGCCGTCCTGGCGCGGGTCGTCGGCGAGGCAGACGAGGAACCCGGTGCCCGTGCGCAGGGTCGTGTGTTTGCCGTCGGCCCCGAACCCGATGACGGTCGCGCTGGCTCGCTGATCGGCGGGGGCGGCCTGGACAGCGCCGGCAATCTGCGCGTCAGGCGCCGGGATCGTCGGTTGCGCGACGGCAGCCGCCATGGCGAATCCAAGTGGAAGCAGCAGGGATGTGGTCATGGCGCGGCAGGATATCACCGGGCCCGCCGCTTGAGTGACAGCGCGCTATTTCGAGACCTGCGCCACGAACGCCAGCAGCGCATCCGTGCCGGGATCCCCGGGCTTGCCGAGGTTGTCGTTGATCTGCGCGTGCGTCGTCTCACGGACGCCGACCACGGTGACCGGGATGCCGGCCTCCTTCAGGGCGGCCCCCATGCGGCGTGCCTGCGCGCTCGTATCCGGATGGTCCGCGACATGCAGGATGAGGAAGGGCGGGATGCCCTTGTCGCGCGCGACGTGCGTCACGGCGGAGAAGTCGCGGTGCTTCACAGGGTCGTTGCCGAACTTCTGGCGATGGCCGTTGGTCGGGAGGGGGAAGCCGTGAGCCCGCGCGCGCACCTCGGCGACCTCGATGATGGCGGGGATGTCGAAGGTGTCGGCGTCGACGGGCACGCAGCCCCGGATCATCGTCGGCGACAGCCCCTCGGCCTTCAGGTAGCGGTCGTCGGTGCAGATGATGGCGGCGAGTTGCCCCCCTGACGAGTGCCCCATGACCAGCACGCGGGTCGGGTCACCGCCGTACTCGGCCGCGTGGTCGCGCACCCACCGCACGCCCCTGGCGATGTCGCGGATGATGTCACCCATCTCGACCGTCGGCAGCAGCCTGTGGTTGGTGGACACGAACACGAACCCGGCGTCGGTGAAGGCCTTCGGCTTGAGCGCGACGAGACCCTTGTGACCCGCCTGCCATCCTCCGCCGTGGATCCAGAACACCACCGGCAGGTCCTTCGCGCCGGGCGGCGCGTGGACGTCGAGCACCTGGCGTTCGTGCGCCGGCGTGGCGTACGGAATGTCGCGCGTGACGACCTGCGCGCGGGCCGTCGTGGCTGAGAGCAGGACGAGGAGACCGGGGAGGAGGGGGAGAAGGCGTCGCATATGGTTCTCTTACCGGAAGGCCCTGTAGATGGCCCAGAGTGACAGCACACCGAGGACCGGCCAGATGAGCAGCAGGTCGACACGGATGTCGGCCTCGGGGGTCCGTGTCTGCACCAGCCATTCCCACGCGGCGTAGAGCGCCCACGCGGTGGCAGGCACAAGGAGTGCGCGTGGATGGCGGCCCGCGCCGAGCGCGGTCGCCCGCATCGTGAGGAACGCGAGCAGGAAGACGCCGGCCACGGTCAGGATCGACAGGGGTCGTCCGACGAACAGCGACGCGAGGACCTGCATGACACGGAGAGGATAGCGCCTTTCCGCTACAGCCAGCCGTACCGGCGGAACTTGAAGAACAGCACGACGTCGATGCCCACCATCGTGGCGAGCGTGAGCGGATACCCGCCGGCCCAGCGCAGTTCCGGCATGTAGTCGAAGTTCATGCCGTAGACGCCGGCAAGCAGCGTGGGCACGGTGATCAGCGCACCGTAGGCAGCCAGTCGCTTGGTCACCTGGCTGTCGGCGATGTTGACGAGCGCCAGTGTGACCGAGATCCCCGTCTGCAGCATCTCGCGCAGGCCATCGATCGCCGCGTTGATGCGCACGAGGTGATCGAAGACGTCACGGAAGTAGTCCTGCGCGCCGGCGCACACGGGGGGCACGCGGCCGCCGAACAGCTTCGCGGTGGCTTCCATCAGCGACGACACCGCGTGCTTCAGGACCGTCAGGCGGTACTTGAGATCGTAGAAGCCCTCGATGTTGGATGCGCTCGGCGTGCCGCGGAAGATCTCGGTCTCCAGCCGCTCCAGATCGGCCTCGAGCCTGGCGATGACGGGGAAGTAGCGGTCCACGACCGTGTCCATGATGGCGTAGAGCACGAACCCTGACCCGCGCGAGAGGTTCTCGGGATCGGCCTCGGCCCTGGCACGGACGCTCTGGAACCCGTAGGGCGACCGGCGCCGGACCGACAGCACGTAGTTGCGTCCGACGAAGATGGCGACCTCGCCGACGATCAGGTCGCCGTCCGGCATGGCCGGGTCCAGATCGATGGTCTGGATCACGGTGAACAGGCCCGACCCGTACTCCTCGATCTTGGGCCGCTGGTGGCCCTTGCGCGCGTCCTCGACGGCGAGTTCGTGCAGGCCGAACTCTTCCGCCATCACCTCCAGTTCCGCCTCGTCTGGCTCGAACAGCGCGACCCACACGAAGCAGTCCGGGCGTTCGACGTAATCCGAGATCGCCTCGACGCTGATGTCGTCGAGCTTGGTGCCGTTCTGGTAGGCGACGCAGTTGATGAGCATGGGAGGACGGCCTTCATGATGCACTCATCCCCGAGACCGATGCGAACCACCGATCTGCCGGACCATGTAGAATCCAGAGTGCTTTCATGAACATCGCTCGGGCGTCGCGTTCGAAAGGACCGGGGTGTGGCGGCACGACGCTCACCCTCACGCCCGGGCCGTGATTCCGCCATCGGTGGAGTGGAGGCGGTGGCCTCCTCCTCGCTCACCAACCGGGCATCAGGACGGCCCTGCTCGGGGACCTCGAGTTCTTCGACGGGATGCCGAGCAAGGACACGGTCGCGAAGGTGTATGACTTCCTCGACGTGAGTCGTGGCGCGGAGGCCTTCCTCAACGGAATTCCGGCGGCCTCCATCTACGGCGTGCTCGAAGGGATCAAGGAAGCCGGGGTGAGTCCGGGCGATCTGGGGATGTTCGAGGAACTGATGGATGCCCGGTCGGTGTACCTGACGGCGAATTCGACAACCGTCTACAGCATGGCGGAACTGAACGTCAAGGACGGGCCTCTCGTGGTGGAGGTCCCGCCAGGCATCCTGGGACCAGTCGATGACGCGTTCTTCCGATTCCTCACGGATTTCGGGTTCACCGGTCCTGACAAGGGGCAGGGCGGCAAGTACCTCTTCGTGCACCGTGATGACGAGCGCGACATCCCTCCCGGCTATTTCGTCGTGAGAACGCCGAGCTATCGCAACCTGTCCTTCTTCCGTGCGTTCGTCAAGGATGGCGACCTGAAGGCGGCAGCGGCCGGTGTGAAGGCAGGCTTCCGCATGTATCCGCTGGCTCAGGCGGCCAATCCCCCCGAGCAGCGTTTCGTGAACCTGTCGGGGCGGTACATGAACACCGTGCACGCCAACGATTTCCACTTCTACGAAGAACTCGACGCCGTGGTCCAGTACGAACCGGCCGACTCGTTCGATCCCGAACTCGTCGGACTGTTTGCCGCGATCGGGATCAAGAAGGGACGACCCTTCGCGCCCGACGCCAGGATGAAGGCGATCCTGACGCAGGCGGTGGCGATCGGGAACGCCACGGCCCGCGCCATCACCTTCGCGCCGCGCCACTCCCGGTACTTCTTCTATCCCGACCGCAAGTGGAACTCCATGTTCACCGGGGGCGGCAACTACGCCTTCTACGACAACGGTGAGCGGATGCTGGATGACCGCATCTTCATGCACTACTACGCGACGGGCATCACTCCGGCGATGACCGCGCCCAAGGTGGGCCTGGGGTCCGTGTACGCGATGGCGGCGCAGGACGCGCATGGCGACTACCTCGATGGCGGCAGGACGTACTCGGTCACGCTCCCCGGTCCCGTGCCGGCCAAGGACTTCTGGTCGTTCATGGTGTATTCCGGCCAGACCCGCTCCATGCTCGAGACCGATCAGAAGCTGGCAGGACTCGACAGTCTCAACCCCACCGTGACACCCAACGCCGACGGCTCGTACACGATGTGGTTCGGGCCCACGCCGCCGCCGGGGCACGAGGGCAACTGGATTCAGACCATCGCAGGCAAGAGCTACCACGTGCTCCTGCGCTTGTATGGCCCGCTCGAGGCCTGGTTCGAGAAGACCTGGAAGCCGGGCGACTTCGAGCCCGTGCGGTAGCGCTGGCGTTACCGGGTTGGCAGGGGCGGGCCGCGAGTGCGGCCTGCCTTCCGCCGCTTGCCAGTCCGCCTCGAGCATGGAGGCCTTCTTCTCGACCGTCAACCGACGGGCCGCCCCCTCCTGGTACTTGTCGCGGCCCGATTCAGACACGTCTCCGGGCCAGGCGCGAACTGATTGAACGTGGTACTCGTCACCCCGCCGCTTCCGGTGCCGCCATGCGCCGGAGCCCTCGCCGGGTGCAGCAGTTCGTCCCCGTGATTTGCCTGACGCCAGCGATGTCTGCGGCACGATTGGTCCAACCAATGCTGTTGCCAGGCAGCCAAGCGGCTTCAATTGGGCAATCCAATATTCCGGTTTCAATTCGCCAAAATCGTGGATGCCCCGATGCCTGAGGCGTGGGCCCGTGCACCCGGCCGTATTCGCCGTAACTGTCTGTAATTGAACTTTTTGAGCGCCAGGCTAGAGCCCGTGGCGAGCGGTGCATCGATCTGGCTCAATGGTTGCAAATCGAGCTTTGGGCCCACCGGTTCTGACGCCGGTTGGGCTTGATGAGCGACCACGGCCTGTGCGATAGGTCAGGCCTCCGGGTCAACGCCGAGACAGGATGTAGGGACAGCAGGGCTTTCAGGTCGACGGGTTCACGAATCTTGCGGCGCGCGGTTGAGTGCCCGGCGCGCGTGGCGGGTACGGCCGGTCCTGGGACGGCGCCGATGCGGCGCGGGGACGGTCGGTGCCAAACGGGCAAGTCGGGGCCAGTGGCTGGTCCGCGACATGAGGAAGGAAGAGCACCCATGGGGAAGCTGTACGTGAGGAGGAGCCTGCAACGCCTGGTGGCGTGCGCGGCGCTGCTGCTCGCCGGGACGCCGGCGTTTGCGCAATTCGAGCGCTCGGCCATTTCCGGCACGATTCGTGACCAACAGGGCGGCGTGATGCCGGGGGTCACGGTCACCGCGACCAACATCGCCACGAACGTGGTTGAAACGGCCGTGACCGACGAGTCCGGGTTCTACACGTTCTCGACCCTGCTGCCGGGGCAGTACAACTTCAGCGCGGAGCTGCAGGGGTTCAAGAAGTCCAGCCGCACGGGCCTGCAGGCCGACGCGGCCGGCCGCCAGGTGCTCGACTTCGTGCTCGAGACCGGTGAGCTCTCGGAAGAGGTCACGGTCACCGCTGAAGCCGCCCGGCTGCAGACCGACGTCGCCTTGCGGAAGACCGTCGAAGCCAAGGACATCGAGCAGCTCTCCTTCAACGGCCGCAACCCGATTGGCGTGGCGGGCCTGAAGGCGGGCGTGAGCGGGGGCTCGTTCAACAACTACGGGTTCTCGAGCCTGTCCAACGGCGGCTTCAACATCAACGGCAGCCGCGCGGACGAGAACAACATCACGGTGGACGGCGCGACCGCCATCCGCACCCGCGCGTCGGGCGCCGTGGTCGGCGTGCAGAACGTGGATGCGCTGCAGGAAGTCCAGGTGCTCACGGGCAGCTACATGCCGGAGTACGGGCGGTCCAGCGGCGGCCAGATCCGCATGGTCACCAAGAGCGGCTCCAACCGGTTCAGTGGCACGGCTGGCTTCTACTATCGCGACGAGTCGCTGCAGGCCAACGAGTGGGGGCGCAACCGCAGCACCGACCCGAACCAGAACGGGGGCCCGGCGCCCTTCGACTTCAAGCAGTACGGCTACTCGGTGGGCGGCCCGATCCTGAAGAACAAGCTGTTCTTCTTCGGCGCGCAGGAGTGGGTCAACTTCTTCCAGGTGGCCACCAACACGGCGACCGTGCCCACGATGCTGATGCGGCAGGGCAACTTCAGCGAGCTGCTCGATCCGAACAACGGCTTCGTCTCTGGCATCCGCGTCATCCGCGATCCGCTCACCGGCCAGCCGTTCCCCGGCAACGTCATTCCGGCCGACCGCCTGTCGCCCAACGGTCTGGCGTTCCTGAACACCTATCCCGAACCGACGGCGGGCTTCCGGCAGGGCTCGGCCAATCTGATCCAGACCAGCCCGAACCCGCAGGACCAGCGCAAGGACAACATCCGCCTCGACTTCCGTCCCAACGCGTCCAACCAGTTCGCGTACCGTTTCTCGCGGTCCAACTGGGTGGCGGTCGACGCGTTCCGCGGGTCGTTCCCCTTCGCGCGCACCGACTGGGAGCGCCCCAACTTCACGCAGACGGCCAGCTGGACGTCGAGCCTCAAGAGCAACTGGGTGAACGAGTTCTCGTTCACGTTCTCGCGTGACGACGTGTTCATCAACGTGTTCGAGGGCGGCAACTACCAGCGCAGCCGTTCGGGGATCAACTATCCCTATATCTTCGCGGAGAAGGAGATCGTCGACAAGATTCCGACGATCAACATCAGCAACTTCTCGACGATCGACGGCGGGCCGTACCCGGCCTTCTCGTCAGGCCCGATCTACACGTGGCAGGACGTGAGCACGCTGGTCAAGGGCCGCCACACGTTCAAGGCGGGCATCCAGTTCGAATACTCGGGCCAGGACGACTTCGACCAGATCAACGTCAGCGCGCAGCCAGGCAGCACCAACAATCAGAACGGCTTCTTCCAGTTCCAGGACGGGCGCGCCGCGGGCACGGGCACGGCGGTGGCCAACGCGGCGATGGGCCTGTTCAGTGAATACGCGGAACTGGGCCAGCGCAACTTCACGAAGTGGCGCTCGCTCGCCATCGACGCGTTCGTGCAGGACTCGTGGCGGCCGACGGCCAAGCTGACGGTCGAGGGCGGGGTCCGGTACGTGTACTGGCCGCCGTGGTACTCGACGACCAACAACATCGCGACGTTTGCCTCGAGCGCGTACAACCCGGCCTTCGCGCCGACGGTGAATCCGAGCAACGGCCGGCTCTCGGGCGGCGTGCCCTACAACGGGATGATGTTGCCGGGCGATGGCTTCCTCGGCGAGGGGCAGAATTCGGTCATCGCCGGTGACCCGCGCGTCCAGCGCCTGTTCACCGGTCAGCCGCGCGGCTTCTCGCAGACGCACGGCAACGTGTTCGAGCCCCGCGGTGGTGTGAGCTACCAGTGGAACGACAAGACCGTGGTCCGGGCCAGCGTGGGCATGTTCCACAACCGCGTCACGCTGAACGACTCGACGCTGCTCGGCGGCAACGTGCCGTTCCAGCCGCAGGCGACGATCTCCAACGGCCTGGCCGACAACCCGGCCGGCGCGGGCGTCAACCCGGCGAACCTGCCCTTCGGCGCCACCGCGCAGGATCTGGTGTTCAAGCACCCGACGTCCTACCTCTGGTCGACCAGCGTGCAGCGCGAAGTGCCGTTCGGCTTCATCGTCGACATCAGCTACGTCGGCCGCCGCGGGCTCTATCTGCCGCGCGAGCGCAACATCAACCAGCTCCCGCTGGGCACCCTGTACCAGAACCCCGGCGTGAACATCGCGGCGCTCCGGCCCTATCTCGGGTACGGCGCGATCCGCCTGTCGGAGAACGCGGCCCGGTCCATCTACAACAGCCTGCAGCTGTCGGCCGACCGGCGCTACACCAACGGCCTGAAGGTGGGCGCGGCGTATACGTTCAGCAAGTCCACGGACAACGGCAGCGACAAGCGCAACGTGCTGTGGAACACCTACGACGACACGCTGTACGAGGGGCCGTCCAACTTCGACCGGCGCCACGTGCTCAACTTCTACTACATCTACGACCTGCCGATCTTCCGTGACCAGAGCACGCTCATCGGCAACCTGCTCGGCGGCTGGCAGATCTCGGGTGCCACGTTCATGCGCTCGGGCACGCCGTTCACGGTGGCCCAGACGGCGCAGGACATCGCGGGCGTCGGTGAGGCCGGCTTCGGCCAGCCGTGGAGCCAGACGGGCAACGCGAGCGTCAATCACCAGCTCTACGACGGCACGCCGGGGTCGGTGGCCCTGGACACGAGCGTGTTCGTCCGCCCGGCCAACGGCACCTTCGGCAACTCGCCGCGCAACGCCTACTACAACCCAGGTCAGATGCAGTGGGACCTGGCGCTGTTCAAGAACTTCAGCATGGGCGGGGCGCGTCGGCTCCAGCTGCGGGCGGAGATGTTCAACTTCCTCAACCACCCGAATCTGAACGGCATCGACGCGAATCCGCTCAGCGGCAACTTCGGGCGCATCACCAGCAAGGACGGCAGCCGCCGCGACACGCAGTTGAGCGTCCGGTTCCTGTTCTAGTCCACCTCCGCCCTCCGGGCTCGGTGGACAACGCTCACGCGCGGGCATCCCACGGATGCCCGCGCCAGTTCCAAGTCCACCTCCGGCCGCCACGGCGGCCTCGGTCACCACGTTCAGGCGCGGGCATCCCACCGATGCCCGCGCCACACTCACAGGGCCCGTTCTCCGAACGTGGCCCTTTCGTGTTCATACCCGGCACTGGCGACACACCTCGCCGTTTCGACAGTCTCGCGTCATCGTTCACGGCAGCGGGTCCGCGCGGGTGTGTCGGCCACGCGAGGTACGCACGGCACGGCGCGCCCCTTCGGTGAGTTGGCATTAGCGAAGGGAGCCGCGAGGCGCTCGCTCCTCTTCGCCGCTCGCCGACGCGCCGCTCAATCGCTCGTTCAGCCAGGCGATATCCACACCACCCCGGGACCCGATGAACACGATCTGGCTGCGCGGTGTCCGGTCGCCCCAGGGCTGGCCGACCGTCAGCGTCGCGCGCCTGCCCGTCGATTGGAGAATCAACGGGTACCCAGGCTTCTCGACCAGATTCAGGATGCCTTTCACGCGAAAGATCGTGCTCGGCAACCGGCTCAAGATGTCGTGCAGCCGTCCCAGTGCCAGCGGGTCGTCGCTTTCGTACATCCACGTGTCGAAGAGCGGCCTCCCGCTGTCGTGGTCCCGAGATCGCTCCTCGACGACGCTCTTCTGATACTGCGCCGCACCGCCCAGGTCGAAGATCAGTTCGATTGGCACCTGGCCCTGCACCACTTCCAGCATGCGGACGTACGGCGACACCGCCCGGACCCAGTCGCGGGCACGTTGCCGGCCGGCCTCGTCCACCAGGTCGATCTTGTTCAGGATGGCGATGTCCGCCGCGAGGAGCTGGCGCGTGGCGAGCGCCAGGACGTCTCCCGAGAGCGTCGGGGCGAGTTCGGCGTCCACCAGCGTGACGATGCCGTCGAGCGGTGCATAGGGCTGAAGCTCGGGATCGGAGAACGTCGCGGCGACGGCGACAGGGTCGGACACGCCAGAGGTCTCGATCAGGATGTGCTCCGGCGGAGGATCGCGCCGGATGAGCCGCACGACCGCGGCGAGCAGACCCGCGGCGAGGCTGCAGCAGATGCAGCCGTTGGCCAGACTGACCACCTCGTCGTCCTTGTTCACGATCAGCGATGCGTCGATGTTCACCGCGCCGAAGTCGTTGACGAGCACGGCGAGCCGACGGCCGTGCGCGGCCGTGAGCAGGTGATTCATCAGGCTGGTCTTGCCGGCTCCGAGGAACCCCGTCACGATCGTGACCGGCACGCTGGGGCGCGTGGTGACCGTCCCCGGTGTCATGGGTCCCTGGCTCACGTGGCTTGCACCGAAGCGCCCCACACGGCGACCGAGTCGCTGTGGCCTCGCGACGTGTCTCGACGATCCGGACGCCGGGCAGGATCTCCCACTATCCGAGGAGGCCGTCATGAACGCCATGAAGACATTTCTGCGGGACACCATCATTGGCGGCCTGTTCTTCTTGACTCCGTTTCTGGCATTGCTGATGGTGGGGCAGAGGATCTGGGCGGTCTCTCATGACCTGAGCGGCAACGTCGCGAAATGGCTCGGCTTGGGGCAGATGCTGAACCTGGCCGGGGCATCGGTGCTATCCGCTGTGACGATACTCCTCACCTGCTTTCTCTTCGGCCTGCTCGCCCGGTGGTCACTGGCAGGCCGACTCCGCAGCCGGTTTGAGTCCGGTCTCAAGAACGTGTTCCCCCCGTACGAGTACTACAAGGCCATCGTGGAGCAGAAGCTGTCGGTCACTGAAGCGCCAGTTCGCCCGGTGGTGCTGGTGCGCCGGCCCGGCGGGTGGCGGCCGGGGATCCTCGTCGAGCAGTGCAGCAGCGGCGAACGCGTCGTGTTCTTCCCGTTCTCGCCGAGAACGACCGACGGCGAGGTCTACCTGGTCAGCCCGGAGGATATTCGTTCCTCGACCCTGGATGAGCGGAGCCTGCAGGGGACGCTGCTCAAGCAAGGCAAGGGATTGGCGCAACGCCACTGAGCGATTCCGTGCTTGAGTAGAATGCGTTGATGCCGCCCGCCAATGACGACCGCGACGACGAATTCGACGCGACGTGCGACCTGCTGAATGCCCTGGCGGCCGCCATGCAGCGCTACGGGGTGTCGTCGCACGCCATGGAATCGACGCTCGGACGCGCGGCTCGCGCGCTCGACGTGCGTGGCGAGTTCCTGGCCACGCCCTCGCAGGTCCTCGATCCTCTGGAAGGACGACGAGCGCCTCCAGCGCACGCACATCTCGCTGTCGAAGACCGGCGGCTACGACATGACGAAGTTCGTGCAGGTGAGCGAGCTGGTGGGTCAGATCGAGGCCCGCGAGGTCCGCCCGCGCGACGGGCTGGAGCGGCTGCGCGTCATCGACGCCAGCGATTCCCGACGCTCGGCCGCGGTCGACGCGCTGGCCTTTGCGCTCTGCGCCGTGGGATTCGGCGTCATCCTCGCACTGCCGTGGCGGGACATCGGCCTGGCCGCACTCGTCAGCCTGTTGTCGTTCGCGTTGACGCGCGCGGCCGCCGACTCGGAGGGACTGGCGGCCGCGATCGAGCTGGTCGCCGCCGCCGGGGCGTCCGCGCTGGCCGCACTGCTCTGTCTGGCCTTTCCGGGCAGTAACGCGCTCGGTATCGCCATCTGCGCCACCATCTGGTTCGTGCCGGGCTTTGGATTGACGCTGGGGGCCAACGAGTTGATGGCGGGCAACACCCTTTCGGGGCTCATCGGCTTCACCAACGCGGTGGTCTCGTCGGTCAAGCTGCTCGCGGGCGCGCTGATCGGCTACGCGATCGTGAGCAGCCGGTTTGTGGTCCCGCGACCGGACGCGGGCGACGGAGTCGGTCACGCCTGGACGTGGCTGTTCGCGCCGGTCCTGGTCCTGGGGCTCTCGCTGTTGTTCCGAGTCAGGACCAGGGACCTGGCGTGGCCGATCGTGGGTGCACTGATCGTGTGGGCGGGCGTGGAAATGGGATCGGGTCTGGGCTTCTGGCAGGGCACGTTCCTGGGCGCATTCATCCTGCGATTCAGCGCCACCGCGTTCAGGCGCTGGACACGGCTGCCGCCGGAGGTCGTTCTGCTGCCGGCCGTCATGCTGATCGTCCCAGGCGTCGCGACCCTTCGCGCGTTCTACATGGCGCAGACCGAGGGCCTGGTCGAGGGTCTCCGCTCCGGCTACAACGTCATCGTGCTGGTCGCGGCCATTCTCGGGGGAACGCTCTTCGGCGCAGTCGTCTGGTCCCTCAGGCGGCCTCGATTCACGCCGATCGTATCCACGCTCTCCCGGGCGCTGTGGACGACTCCTCACGACAAGGACGCCGACTGAGGCGCCCCAGCCTGAGCGTGCCATCGACTACTTCCTGGCCATCAGTTCCATCACCATGACGCCGGCCACCTTGGCGCCGATGGGGATAGCCGCGAGATCGACCTGATAGGTCGGCTGATGGTTCGAGAACGTTCACCTTGAGCGTCGCGTCCTCGGGGATGACGCTGTTGTTCGTGCCGGCGAGAAACGCGCCGACGGTCACGACGCCGGTGTCCCGTGGGGCGAGTACGCGCGGGACGATGGCCTGGTACGGGCCACCAGTTCCCGGGCAAGTCCCTGGCCTTGTGCCGGTGACTGCCCGACGGGGGCGGTGGCAAGCACCATCGCCGTCACGATCCATCTCGCCGCTGCGTTCATGTTCCTCTTCTCCTCCGCCGGAGGCGCGACGGGCAAACCGTCGAGGTGGAGTTGTCCATCGCCCTCCTCGGATGAAGCCAGGCGGGGCACGACACGAAAGACCCCCTCGGCTGTGCTCCCCCCGATCGGGTCACGGCCCGGCTCACGCGCGGCTGGCCGCCTTCTTCGCCCGGCGCTCGGCGAGTCCCTTCAGCGTCTCCTCATAGGTCGCGAGCATCGTCTTGCCAGTCTCGAGCGAGAACGTGAGGAACACTCCGACGCTGAGGAACGTGTAGGCGAGGTGGAACACCTTCAGCGTCGGCCCCGCTCCGGCGGAGAGCGTTCCGAACGGCGTGTTCATGGCCATGGTCGAGACGGCGTAGAGCAGCGCATCGAGGAAGGGCCACTTGCCGACCAGCCAGACGAACAGCGTGGCGATGAGGACGACGATGAGCGTCAGGACACCGAGCGACCTGTAGTACGCGTCGCTGCGCAGTCGTTTGACGATGCCAATCAGGAACTTGACGAACAAGGTCAGCGAGAAGATCACAGATTCCTCCGTTGCATTGCGTGTTGATCTAAGCCCGGCATGACGGGCGGCTCCCCGCGCCACTGCAGGCGGGCTCGACGAGCCGCCGTGCGGCGCCCGTGTTCATGCTACTCCCGGACTCGGCTCACCTGCAGAATCCTGAGGCGGTCCCGGCTGTGGAGGTCCACCTGGGTCACTCCTGTCAGGCTGAGCGCGAGTCGTCGACGCGTCACGCGCTGAACCCCTCCAGCCAGCGCCGAGGCCAGCAGCTGCGCGTCGATCCAGGCGATGTCCCGCCCGTGGATCCTGCGGGCCGGGACGAATGCTGCGACGTCGCTGGGGGGCTGCCGGCACCTGCTCGATCCGTTCGTAGCTGCTTACTAACGTCTGGCGGTCGCCGCGGTCACCCACGAGCAGTTCGCCGTATACGCGCTCGTGCCCGACCACCGCGTGGTCGGCCAACAGCCTGTCCAGCTCCGCGGCACATGGCGCCTTGTTCGCGAGGAACCGGATCCAGGCGGAGGTGCCACCGGGGACGCCCATGCTGTCGGGCGTCTCATCGAGACCGGACGCTCAGGCCGACGCGGCGTCTCCGTTGCGCGCGGCGCGGACGCGCGCCGTGCCGTGTCGAGCGAGTGTGCCAGAATGCCTCGCGACTTTCGCGACAGGAGACTCTCCCAATGCACGCAACGGCCCCGCGGTTTCGCCTGCCTCGACCTCTTCTGTGGAGTGCAGCCGTTCTCCTGCTGGCCGTCGTGGCATCGACCGTCCAGCTGCCCGCACAGACAGGCCCCGGCACGCCACCGCTCACGCTCGACGGCGCGCGCATCGGGAGCGCGCTGTCGGCCATGGTCGCGGACGGCCGTACAGCGGGCGCATCCGTCCTGATCTGGAAGGACGGGCGGGAGGCCTATTTCGCCGCCGCCGGGTTCGCCGACCGCGAGGCCGGCCGGCCGATGACCCGGGACGGGATCGCGCAGATCTACTCGATGACCAAGCCGGTCTCCGGCGTGGCCCTGATGCAGTTGTGGGAGCAGGGCACGTTCGGGCTCGACGATCCTCTCTCGCGCTACCTGCCCGCGTTCGCGTCGATGCAGGTGTACGGCGGCAAGGACGCCAACGGACAGCCGACACATCACCCTGCCGCGCGGCCGATCACGGTCCGGGACATCATGCGCCACACTGCGGGATTCGCATACGGCGCCGGGAACACTCCGGCTCACGACGCGTATGTCAAAGCCGAGCCGATGGCCCTGTCCAACGACCTCGCAGAATTGGGGCGTCGGCTCGCGACAGTGCCCTTGCTGTTCGATCCGGGCACGCGCTGGAGTTACAGCGCCGCCGTCGACGTCCAGGCGCTGCTGGTCGAGACGCTTGCCGGACAGCCGTTTGCCGACTACGTGCGGCAGCACGTCTTCGAACCGCTCGGCATGCGCGACACCGCGTGGCGCCAACCCGACGAGCGGCTGCCACGCCTGATGGCGCTCTACCGCGCTGCCGACGGCAAGCTGGCCCGCCAGGACGATGCGACGACTCGCACCCTCAACTTCCGCGATAACCGGCTCACCGGGGGCGGCTTCGGCCTCGCCTCCACGCTGGACGACTACATGCGGTTCGCACGCATGCTCCTGAACGAAGGCGCGCTCGACGGCGTGAGGATCCTCAAGCCCTCCACCGTGCGGCTGATGTCGACGGACCAGCTCGAACCGCGGGTGACCGACCGCGGGTTCCTGCCGGGCAAGGGGTCGGTCGGCTTCGGGATGGACTTCGCGGTCCGGGTCTCACAGCCACAGTCCGCGCAGGAAGGTCGGGGGGCAGTGGGGGAGTTCTTCTGGGACGGCGCGGCGTCGACGCTCTTCTGGGTCGACCCGGCCAATCGTCTGGCGGCCGTCTTCTTCACACAGAAAATGCCGTTTGACGGCACTCTTCATCGCGACATCCGCAAGGCCATCTACGGCGCTGATTACCTCGGACCTCCAGGCAACTGACCTCCGACCACGGGGCCGCGTCGTCACGGGGTGGCTCCCTCGGCACGAACCGTTCGAGGCCCTCAATATCCAGGGTGAACTCGCGAAGGGCCAGGGAGCGCTTGCCTGACAGCCCTCGTTCACGAAGGTGTTCACGATCTTCGGGCAGCGTGTGCTCGGGTTCGTAGATGGCCCTCAGGTGCTCGCGACCGCGGCACCTCACCGCGGGCTGCAGCAGCCCGCGAGGGGTGGTGGACATGAAGGGGCGTGTCGGCTGCTGGCCGACGGTGGCGACATCCGCGTCACCAATCTGTCGCCTACGGCGTTGGGCGGGTGTGTGGACAGGACCGGTGGAAGGCCCCAGACAGCACAAAACCCACGATTTCTCGTGGGTTTGTGTTGGTTGCGGGGCTCACCCTCAACTACATCGGCGCCTCTGTTGGACGGCAGCGTAATTGTGTAATTTCCGCTGCTTTTCACGGAGGTGTGCGATGTACGACCACGATCAGACTATGACGGGCGTGACCGCGATGGCGGCTCGCGCGATCTGAGCCGCGGCGGACGCGGCGGTGGCGACTCTCGCGAGCGAGGCGGGAACGCGTTGAGCCGCGTGAGGTGTTCGCCGGCCACGTCAACTTGCCTCGTGGTCAGCGAACGCGAGCACGTCTGGGTGCGCGAACACAGCCACATGCTGCGTGGTTCAGAGAGCCGCACGCTGGCCTCCGTCGGTGCCTTCCGTGTCGTCCCTGCGGACGACCTGCGCGACGCCTTCGACAAGGCCCTGGATCCGCGTCACGGCGATCTGCTGGCACCTCCGCGAGGCCGGCCTCGTGCAGACCCACCGGGTGGACCGTGACACCACCGTGGTCACGCTGACGAAGGAAGGACGTGACCTGCTCGAATCCCACCGCCGCGACCAGGATGCGCCAGACCGTCAGGCGTTCACTCACGGCGTGCAGCGCCCACGCGATCTGAACACGACGCCCAGCTGTACCGGGCATACCTCGAGGAGGCTGAGCGGCTGCATGAGGCCGGGGCGACGATCCACCGGGTTGTCCTCGAGAACGAACTCAAGGCCGAGTACCAGTCATTCCTGCAGGAGCCCAACCGCGAACGCGATGACAGCGACTGACGGCCGGAGCGCAGCCTGTTGGAGATCGAGTCCTGGGCTCACGAACGCAACCTGCCGTGTGATGACCAGGGCCACGTCCAGTTCCCGGACGTGCGCATCGAGTACGACATCGACGGACGCGACCAGACGCTGACGTCGAGGTCATGACGCCCCACTACCGGGGCGCCCACGTGGCCGGGAAGTCGGCCTCCGGATTCAGTCTTCACTTCTCGGGCCGGAACGGTGGGGGAGGGCGCGGTGGCAGCCGGTCACGCGGACACATGGAGGAGTTCCTCTGATGCGTTTCGACGAACGCGTTCAGGCTGTCGCGAAGAAGGGTTTCACCGAGCGCCAGGCGCGGTTCCTGACCACCGTTATGCTGCACAGCGGCGTCTGCGTCCCGCGCCAGTACGCGCGCTTCTGCGGCATCGTCCACGGCGACAAGACGCGGAAGTTCTTCGCCAAGCTTGTACGGCTCGGATTCGCGTCGATGCACGAGTGCCGGCACAACCGTGCCCGCATCTACCACGTCAACCAGCGAGCGCTCTACACGGCCAGCGGCGAGGCCGACAGCACGTTCCGCCGCCGCATGTCCATCAACCGCGCCATCCAGCGCCTCATGGTTCTCGACGCCATCGTCGAGGACCCCGAACTCGTGTGGCTGGCCACCGCCGAGGACAAGGCGGCGAACCTCACGGCGCTTACCTCCATCGCCCCGGCAGACCTGCCGCACGCCACCATGGGTGAGGGCGATAAACGCAAGGTTCGCTACTTCCCGGAGCGACTCCCGATGGGGATCCACCCCGCCGGCCGAGGCGTTCTCGTCTACGTCATCGACCGTCCGAACTCGGACGACTTCCGGGTGTTTCTGAGCGCCACGCGGCGCTGCTCCGCGCCCTGCCTGTCTGGACGCTCCGCATCGTCGCACCTCCGCAGTTTCCCGGCATCGGAGAGCGCGCGAGGAAAGCCTTCGAGGACCAGCTTGTCAGGCCGATGAGGGCCGTCACCGTCGATGAGATGCGGTGGTATTTCGAGCAGCTTCGGGCCTCGTCGCTGAGCGACGTCGAGCGCCTCAACCGTTGCCGTCGGGCCTTCTCTACGCCGCGGAGTCAGGTGATCTACGGACTGTGGAAGCACGACGGCGAAGCCGCCCTCGTCAGCGTCAGCAGCGATGCCATCAGCCAGGCCGTCGAGACAGGCCGGGCCGGATCGAAGTGCTCGAACTCGGCCACCGGTACGGCCATCTCTCTCCCCTGGCTGCCGTCTCCTGACATCCAACGGTCGCCGTTCACCAGCTCAGGGTATCGAACAGCTGAGTGATGCTGCGAGGGCCAGTCGACTTCTTCCCCTGCAGCGCCTTCAGCAGTCGCCAATTGCGCCAGCTCTGATCGGCTCGATCTTCGCTTCAGCCAAGGCCTTGCGGTGTCAACGTCGGTGTTCAGCGGCCCAGTAGCGTTCTAGGGCCGCAGCGAACAGAGGCTTTGCTGCCGCAATAGGTCGCGATCCACGGTGCTCGGTACACGCCCAGTCTTATTGTCGTTTGCTTGGCCATGCGCCGCGAAGTGCCGAATCTGTGCAAGGGTCTTAACGGAGTACTCTCGCCTGCCAACCTTCCTTCTGAGCTTTTCATCAGGCATAGCGCCCCTGCCTACTGGGTTCTTAGCGGCTCGACCGACCTCGGGTGCTCGGTTGCGCGGTGTGTCCGCACTGAGAACCAGCGGTGACGTCCCGAGACGTGGTGTAGCTGGTTTGTAGTGGTCATCGGCGCTTTTCCGGTAGGGTCTGGTTGTCAACGCCAACCCCATGACTGGAAGGAACACCGATGACCAACACCATGATGGACCTGTATGCGCTGGTGGAGAAGGCCCCGGATGCGGATCTCCTCCGCGAGATGATCGGCTTTGCCGCCGAGAAGCTGATGGAGCTCGAGGTCGGCGCGGCGACGGGGGCCGCCTGGGGCGAGAAGTCCGCGCAGCGGACCGCCCAGCGCAACGGCTACCGGGATCGCGACTGGGAAACCCGGGCCGGGACCGTCGAATTGCGCATCCCCAAGCTTCGGAAAGGCAGCTATTTCCCCGGCTTCCTGGAGCCGCGCCGGATGGCGGAAAAGGCGCTGACGGCCGTGATCCAGGAGGCGTACGTCCAGGGCATCTCGACGCGCTCGGTCGACGAACTCGTCAAAGCAATGGGCATGTCGGGGATCTCGAAGAGCCAGGTCTCGCGGCTGTGCGAAGAGATCGACGGCAAGGTGAAGGCCTTCCTCGACCGGCCCATCGAAGGCGACTGGCCGTACCTGTGGATCGACGCGACCTATCTGAAGGTCCGCCGCGGCGGCCGCATCGTCTCGGTCGCGGTCATCGTCGCGGTCGGGGTCAATGCGGACGGGCGACGCGAGGTCCTGGGCATGGAAGTCGGGACCTCGGAGGCGGAGCCGATCTGGACGGACTTTCTGCGCACGCTGACGCGGCGCGGCCTCCGCGGGGTCAAGCTGGTCATCTCCGATGCGCACGAGGGTCTGAAGGCGGCGGTCACCAAAGTGCTCAGCGCCACCTGGCAGCGCTGCCGAGTGCACTTCATGCGAAATGTGCTGGCCCATGCCGGCAAGAGCGGGCGGCGGGTCGTCTCGGCCTTCATCGCCACCGCCTTCGCCCAGGACACGCCTGAGGCCGCCAGCGTCCAGTGGCGGGCCGTCGCCGATCAGATTCGGCCGAGAGTGCCCAAACTCGCGGCGCTCCTCGACGCCGCCGAGGAGGACGTGCTCGCCTACATGACCTTCCCGAAGGAGCACCGGGCGAAGCTGCACAGCACCAATCCCATCGAACGCCTCAACGGCGAGATCAAGCGGCGCACCGACGTCGTCGGCATCTTTCCCAACGATGCCGCCATCGTGCGGCTCGTCGGCGCGCTCTTACTCGAACAGAACGATGAATGGGCCGTCCAGCGGGCCCGCTACATGACGCTGGAAAGCGTCGGGCGATTGAGCGATGATCCGCTTATCAGCCTGCCTGCTGTCGCACGCTGAAGCGACTGGAGCCTGCCAGACACGCACGACGATCACTGCTGCCAGTTACACCACTCCGTGGGACACCATCGAACCAGCTCGAAGCCCCGCTTCAAGTGCGCGGTGTCGTGCTTGTGAGCATTGCCGTTGAAGGCTCTACCGAGGAGCTCGACGGAGCTTGCGAAAGCCCCAAACGCCGGCAACCAAATGGTCTCCTTCGACACCTTCGAAGCGCGGAGGATGTCCACAGCTCGAGCGTGCTGGAAGGCGACACCGAGGACGTGGAGCGCCTTCACAGTGAGCGGTGCGAATCCGGGATGGCCATTGACACCAAGATTCAGTTGGGACCAGAGCGAGGCCGTCTGAGCATCCCACGCCGAAGCGAGCATCTGATCATCGGGCAGGTTGATCGGTGGCGGGGGCAGCGGCACCGGAGACCAATTCCAATAGAGCATCGTCGGCTGCTTCGAAGGGACGTTGATCGGGTTGTCCGGTCCGGCCCTATCAAGGGCGGCGAACGACGTTCGGCATTGTAGATGCACTGTCGGTCAGAACGAATCGTTCAGCGGATCCGAAACGCGCGATTCATGCGTGGTGGGGGCCGAGGAGAGGGACGATGGCACATGGCGCGGTTGGCCCCCTCCGCTCACTGACCTGGATTGATACACGCCACGCGCTGCATGCCGTCGCGAGCTGGCGTCGCCGACGCCATCCCCTTGGAACGCTGCAACTTCGGCGCACGATCGGCGCCGGAGCAGCGGCGGCGTTCTCTGCCGACGCCTGAGCGCCCCGGTCAGCGATCAGGACAGAGATGAGGCGTGAGCGACCCCGCCTCGCGCCTGCGAAAGCGGATCCCCACGTGTCCGCGGGGTCGCTCACGCCTCGGTGTCCGTGTCCGCCGCCAGAGGGCGCAGCTGCCGATCGCGTCGATTCGGTGGCCGCCAATGGTGACCGGCAGGCGCGCTGGTCGTGCGGAAAGAATCGGCCCAGTGCGTGGCCCTAGTCTTCCTGTCGGTCGTCGAGAGCGCCGACGCTCCGACCTGGGATCGTGCGGGAGCGAAGGCGCGCCTCAAGGCTTCCCTCCGTCCCGTCGGCGCTGCGCGGCCTTGACCCGCGCCGTGCGCTCCCTATGTTCTTGGCAACTGTCGGAGCGTCGGCGAGTCGGGTCTGACCGGCGAGGATCGGCGCGGTTCAGCCGGCGATTGCCATTGGCCGGACGGACAGCACTTCGTCCGCGCGGAGAGGCTCGACCGCGTCCGCAGGAACCGTCACGACGCCAATCGATTCGCCGAGCGCGTTAAAGAGTTCCAGCACGCACCCTCGAGGTCCTGACGAGGGATGCTCCACGAAATCAACCAACGTCGCCACATCGCCGGCTCGAAGCGCGTGCTCGGGAAAGGACGCGCGGAGGGCCACGCGGTCATACAGTTGTAGAGACATTTCTGCTCCTCCCCTTCGCGGGCTTCAGCGTGACGAACCTGAACGCTCCGTCGACCGCCTGCTTCAGCCAGATGCAGACCACTGAGAGGCTCCCGGCTGGCCCTTCGATCACGCCTTCGACGCGATAGAAGGTTCCGTAATCATTCGTGCGATCTTCGACCGCATCAACTGTATCGGCCAGGCGCCTGACAACGGCGCGAAGATCGGCCCAGTGCTCGAGTTCGAAGCCGGCCTGCCGCAAGTAACCGCTCTTGTCGTCCCACGGCCTCGGCACGAGCAGGTAGTTCGTGAACTTTGTCTCGTCGATCACCGAGTCCGGCGGAATCCGCATCACACAGACGCCTGCGACATCAGGATACCGCGGTACGGAGATCCCTTGTTTCACCGGCCGGCCAGGCCTCCTCGTTCTCCTGCATCCACTGCATCAGCGCCTCGGCCTCATTCGGTCCCCGGCCTGGGCTCGTCAGCAGGTCTGCCGCGATTTGGCTGATGGCCGCAATCGTGACGCCCTTCGTCACCGACGTCCGCTCGAACACGATGTCGTCGAACGGCGTGAAGAGTGCGACATTCGCGCCAGCTTCTGCGGGACGGAGATCGAGGGCTTGTTCGACGTCGCGCGGCCGGTCCACGTAGACCGTGAGCAGACGCGGCGGGGCCACCGGCGCGACTTCAGCCGCAGCCCAGGAGCCGGTCACGGCGTACCTCACCTCCAGCTGCTTGAGCCGCTCAGTCACCGCCGGGATGCCCCGAGCAGCGAGGTACATCGTGGCGCCCGGACGACGGAACGGCGAGTACTCCTGCGCCCATCGGTTCAAGAGCGCACGCCACTCGACGGCGGTGATGGGGCCGCGTGGCGTGCGCGTGACGAGTGCCTCTCGGTCCAGGAAGTCGACGACGCGCGAGGCATAGCCGGGATCGACCCCGGCCCGCTTCGCGAGTTCGCGCAGGCCGACCGGAGTCTGAAAGTCGCAAAGGGCTCGAACCAGGCGCCCAGCCTTGGCCCCCTTGAGAGACTTGCGTTCTCGCGAGTTCGGCTCCGGATTCTCCCGGGCGCCGGTGGTCTCGATGAACAGGCCCGGCTGCGTCATCTCGAGCCGGACATTTCCGGTCAGATCGGCGTACGCGAATCCGCGACTGCGGAGCCGCTCCTGGGTCCGCAGGCTGAGGTATGGGGCGGCGATGAGGACGGGCTGTTCCGGCCTAGGCCGCAGGTGGCCGCCAGGTAGTCCACGTCCTTCGGCTCGACGCGGCTCTTCGCGCCGACTCGAACGGTTCCGGCCTCAGCCTCGTTGCGGCGCACGGTCAACACCGCATCGACGGCCGCGCCACTCCAGCTCTTGGAAACCCTGAGGACGGTGCTAGCCCAGCCAGCGGGTAAGCGCCTTTTCAGGGCTTGGGCCAAGTCAGCAATGAAGTCGTTGCCTGAAATACGCCTGTTGTCCAAAGTGGGCAACACACTATTTCAAGCAACAGCTAGGAGCAACTACCCCCTCATCGCAGAGCCGGGCGACGACCAGAAATCACTCCAGTTGATCGAAGACATACCTGTCGAAGAGCGCGATGTGCCGAGGCTGCCCCCAGGTGGAATAGCAAGTCGCGATCCCCGCGCCGAACAGGTCCCGGAACAAGGGCAGCACCGTCCGACCCGCTTGATCTTGCGCGAGCCATTGCTTCTGCAGCGCCAGTGGGAACCGGTACACCGCGCCGGTCTTGTACAGCTGCCCCTCGGCCCACTCGACGGTCGACATCGGCTCGTACGACGTTTGCGTGACCAACCGGCGAGAAGCCGCGAACTCCATCAGTTCGGGATTCGCGTCAAAGAACGCGCGTGTCTCGCCGGCCATAAGGTCAGCCAGCTGAAGTCCAACTTCGTTCTCTGAGCGTCGGTCGTAGATGAATCCTTTGACGAACGTGTGAAGGTCCCACCTCAGGTCGACGTTCTTTCCTTTCAAGTTCTTGAATGCCGCGAGTACGTCGTCGATTGCCCTGATCACCGCCCTGTCTTCCTTCTTCTCACGCGGATCGTAGATGACCGTGAAGGACGATCCGAGGGTCGCGAGCATATTGGCAACGCTGCCGATCGGCCACGTGATGTCCTGCTGGCCGAGTTGGAAGCGGAGTTCCGCCCAACGACAACACCGGGCCGTTCGACCTGCGCTCACTTGGCCGGAACGCTGGAGCAACTCGAAGTCTTGAAGCCGGGCTCGCCTGAGTGGCAGCGGCTGGTGACTGTGGCTCAGACCCTGGGAGCCGCGCTGGATGAAGCTCGCGAGGCCGACACGCGCCCGTTGACAGACTTCGACCATCTCCCGACTGCCGAACTCGCAGACCGAGCCGAGGGCATCGCCCGTGAGTTTCGCCGGTTGGCCGACCTTGAGGCCGAGGGCATCACCTACGTGGCCGCTGCCTACGCCGAGGCGAAAGCCACGAAGGCCCCCGCTCCGGTTCAGCCCCAGGCGCCAGCCCCTGGGCCGGAGGCCGCGCCCTCACTCGAAGCCGCTGCCCCGATCGCCGTAGTCGCGGCTCCAGAAGACCGCCCACCGCTCGCCGGTCAAGCGGACTGGCTTCGCCACTGGAGACCACGGCAATGACTCGCGCCGACTTGGTGCAGGCGCTCGCGGTGCTTCAACACGCCCTTGACGGCCGCATCTTGCTCGTCCGTGTGGTCATTGACGTTGAGGGCAACGAGCTTGGCTGTGTCGTGCGCGGCACGTTCGTTGGCCGAAAGGACTCATGAGCAGGGAGCAGCCTGCTCGACTGGTAAACGAAGTCTCACAGAAGGAGAGAAACGATATGACCCCGACAATGCGATTTGCCACCTATGCCCCCGACGGCCGCGTCTGTTGCAGTACGTCTGGCAGCCGCCATCAGCTTTATCAGTGCGAGCGGTGCCGCACGCAGGCGCCCACGGTGCTCGGCCCACCCAAGACGCCCAAGACGTCTGCCGCGGCCACCACGGCACCTCCACCGCCGGACTTCAACGCGCGCGTGCACGGGGCCCTGGCCGGGCACGTGCCCGCACCGGCCCTGGCCCCGGCCCCGGCCGCGCCGACACGTCTCATGGCCGCTGCACCCCGCGTGGCCCACGACCGGACCGCGCCCCCGCCTCCAGACTTCAACGCCGCCATCCGCGCTGCCGTGGCTGCGAGAGCCGGGCAGGTCACTCCCGTGGCCGCACCCGTGCGCCCCTTGGCGACCGAGCGTGTCGCGGCCGACGACCGGACCGCGCCGCCCCCGCCTGACTTCAACGCGGCCATCCGCGCCGCACAGCAGAGAGTGCAGAGGTAAGCCATGTTGCACAGCCAGTTCGACCGCCCGCATCTCCAGTCCACGGACCCCCACCTCCGCGTCTCAGCCATCGACGAGGAGGTGGCGATCGCCAAGGCACACCAGCGCGCCGTGACCACCCTGCACAAGACACTGACCGCGACGCTGGCCGAGGTCGAGGCACACTACGCGCAGGAACGCGGCGACCGGCGCGGCCTGCAGGAACGCGGCGACGACCTCCGTGAGGCGCTGGCCCAACTGCAACGCGGCGTCACGGCAGCCGATGGCACGTTGCCCGAGGTGTCGCCGTTCGTCGGCACGGCGGGCGTGGACGCCACGCGCGAGGCCATCGCCGAACTGGCGGCGCAGCGCATCGAGTGGGTGGAGCTGCGCGACCACGCCAACGACCTCGGCACGTACCGTCTCCGGCCTGACGTGGGGAGCCACTACACCGCGCCCGGCGTGCGGATGTTTCCGGGCGAGACCACGCAGCTGACGCTCCGCCAGTTCCGAGCGTTCGCCGACAAGTTCGAGCCGGTCGAGGTCGCGGAGCTACCCGCGCCCCCGGCCGAGACAGCACCCGCCGACGTCTCGGCGGCAGGTTAGGGCGGGGAGTTAACTGCGCGTCGCCGGGCTGCGGCGTTCCGACCGGACCGGGGTCCCCGCCCCACGCCCTCACGAGCGTGATGCATGCCCTGATGCGGACAGCCCACCCGACCTCGCCACGGGGGCGCGCTAGCCCGGACTATTCACGAGGGAGCTCGTGGTCGGCCGTGGACGCGGTGTGTTGAGCGTGATTGGCCGTGGGCACGGTCGCAAGCGCTACTGGGGTCCGCGCCGACCTGCATAGCCGCCTGAGGGCGGCTCCGCGGCGACGCGGCCGTCCGCGACGCACACCTCGCCCTCACTGGGTCGGGCGACACATGCTCAGGAGCGGAGCCGACGCAGCGCCGAGGCGCCGGGCCACGTGGCACCAGGCCGCCGCCTCTGGCTGACTGCGTGGCAGATGCAGGACGATCGGCGCACGGAGCGCACGACACGCACGCCGATCGTGAGCAGCGCCTGTCGAAGGCGGGCCACCTGCGCGTGCGCGAGCCCCGTGTGGTCAGCGTGCTGCTGGAGGCTCTGCAGGAGCACGTACGCCGCGGCACTCAGGATCACGCGCAGCTGGTTGGGCCAGAAGCGCGTGCAGCTGGTGCGGCCAAAGGCCATCGCGTGATGGAGTTCCTTTAGCCGGTTTTCACTGGCAGTCGCCACGCCCGGCGTAGATTTGCACATGATGGTCGGCGCGTCGGGCAGATTGGTGACGACGAAGCGCGGATCGTCGCGGAGGTCGCGGCCCGGATGCGCGACGACTTCGCTCTTGATGACCACGCGCCGCGCGCGGCCACGTCTGCGCCTGGTACGTGGTCTCGGCGAAGACCTGCGCGAGGTGCCCCGCACGTGGGCGACCACGCGCGCCTCCACGAGGCTGGCCTGCGCCGCGGCCATGAGCACCGGATTCTTGGCCATCGCGACGACGTACTCGACGCCCGCGTCCCAGCAGCGCGGCATCTCCGGACTGGCGAAGCTGCCGTCGAGGCGCACGCGGATCGCCGCGCCCGGAAACGCGCGCCACAGTTTTGGCAGCAGTCGCAGCAGCAGGCCCCGCACACCGACCGGCGCGGGCGCGGTGCCGGGGCGCAGCAGCGCCGCCACCAGGTACTGTCGCGGCTCCTGATCGAAGGTCAGAAACGCGACCAGCGGCAGGTAGCACCACGCGCCGTAAAAGCCGTTGAAGAGTGCGAGCTGCTGAGCGCCATGCGTCGGGTCTTCCGTGAGATCCAGATCGAGGGTGATCCGGCGGACGTGCCGGCGACGGCGCCGATGCTGCGCGATCACGGTATCGGCCAGCGCCTCGCCGAGCCATACAGCGCGCGCGGCGCGGCGCGCGACTCGAAGCGTGAGAGCGTCGGCCGCGAGGCCAGCCGGAGCCCGTCGTATCCGATCGCGATTCAGGTAGGAGCTTGTGGATTGGGTCGTCGGCCAGCGCGTCGGCGTCGTTCGCATCGGCGTGCCCGCACGCGATGCCGAAGACGCGCTGCGCCAGCAGGTCGCGCGTCCGATGCTGCACGCGCGCGGGCGTCTCGCGGGTCGGCGAGCACCGCAGCCAACCGGTCGAGCAGCCCAAGCCGTCGGTCGACGGCCTTAAGCAGGACGGCGCCGCCATCCGAAGCCGCCGTGGGCCTCGGTGAAGGCCGCCACCAGCGGACGATCGAGCAGGTCGGGGATACAGACCGTGCTACGGTATCGTCGATTAACAGAACGCCTCCGGTGTGGGGAAAGGTGGCCCTCGACAAGCCCTTTGTACCACTCGGAGGCGTTTCTGTTACCACTCGATTACATGTGCTGATGAATTATCCGGGCTAGGTGCTTCGCGTGGCGGGGTCCTCCGGTACCTGTTGGCATTGTCCATAGCACCGTGGATACTGGATGAGCTTTAGTAGCGGTCCTTGGCGATGCGCTGCTGAAGGCGGACGGAGGATTTGCACGATGTTTTGGAAGCTGTTCCCTCGGGCCAAGACAGACCGTGATAGTGCCGCTCTTCTTGCAACTTTTCCGTGACGCTCAGCACACGCCAAAGTGGAGCGAGACACCCGGCACCCAAGAACGGAGCCTCCAGCGGCAGCATGGAAAACGTGTTGTTTCCAGCCCATCGCCGCACCGTGTCCCAGTACCAGATTGAAGCGGCTCAGCGCGACGATGCAGAGGAACTGCAAACACTGCAGCTCGCAGCTTATGCGTTGTTGAAGCCAGTGGTAGACGGACCGGGTAGATGTGTGCGAGATGGACGAGTGCAAGGCTGTGCTCGACAGCATCGGCGGACCTCATCACGCAGGCGCCTGCGCGTACCACGCGTACAACGCAAGCGACCCAGACTTTGCCGCGACCTTGAGCTTGCCTCGGACAAGATGGTCGCCGCGATGCGAGGTTCCGTGCGTGGGCGCTCGGTCCCCTCGTAGGCATTGGATCAATGGCGATTGATCGTTCAAGGCGGGAGAGGCTGTCACGAGGCAGCGGGCTGTGCTTGAGGTGACGTCGATTCCGGACGAGGATGTCGTGCCGACGGTCTGCTCATTCGGCTGCGAGGACATCGGCGCGCTACTGGGTTTTCTTGGACGCGAGTCGCCAGCAGCCGCGAATCGTCGCGCGGCCATCATCGTGTTCGAGAAAGCGATTTCGAGGGATTCTCGCAATCTGTAGCGACGGAGCGCCTCGAAGCGATGGGTGTCCGCAGCCCGTTCGGCGAGCCGATGAGCCGCGAGTGACGTCTCTGCCCGAACTCGCCAGCTTCTCGTTGAACTTGCTCGTCTAAGATTTCCGCGACGGTCAGCGGAAGATGATGAGGCCCGCGTGAACACGTTTGTAGATTGCCTCCAACGCATCGCGCGTGTAGCCGTCCCGTGAAGCCTACGTCTGGAACTCGCGGAAGAACTCCGTATCGATGCGATAGGCCTTAACCGGAGACAGGCCTAGTTCGAGTCCCTCCAGCATCGCCACGAGGCGATCGCACCTGACTTAGTCCTGATCTGGGGTACGCCATCGCGCAGCGCTTCGCGGTGGGCCTCCGCCGAAAAGTTGCCCGTGGTGAGGATGATGCCCTTATCGGCGCGGCCGGCCATGGCTCCGCGAAAGTCACGCACTTGGCTCGGGTTCACCGAACCTGCGATCCTTGGGACTGCAAACAGCACCTTGAAGCTGACGAGGGCGTTCACCTGCAGAATGCCGTGACCATCAATGCCACCGTCGCCAGATTTTCCCGTGACAACGACCTGCTGAAAGCCGGACTCGCGCAGCAGCCGCTGGCAGAAAGGCTCGAACCCGGAAGGTGGCAGCCCGCGAAGGACGTCGAGAATCTGCTGCCGGTGGTCGCCTGCGCGGGTCGATGACGAGGCCTCCTCCGGGGGCGCCTCGCGCTCGGTGTCATCGGCCCCGTTCGTCATCTCTCTTCGCTCTCTCGCCGCGGAACCGTGTGGAGACGGCCTTGAAGACGTCGAGGGCGCTAACCGGCGTCAGAGTCTCAACGGAGCGCCCCTTCTCGGTGAGCGACCAGACACCACGCCGTGAGGCGTCGATAGCAAGATGACTGAGCCAGTAGATGTACA
>CAVQRQ010000005.1:0-117872 GCA_963715265.1 uncultured Acidobacteriota bacterium | reverse complement strand
GGGCCCGTCGATCGCTTCGTGCGCCTCCTGCTCGTCACGCCGGACATGCACCGCGTGCATCACTCCGTGGACCGTCGCGAGACCGACAGCAACTACGGTTTCAACGTCCCGTGGTGGGATCGTCTCTTCGGTACCTACCGTCCCGAGCCGCTGCAGCCGCACGAGACGATGACGCTCGGCGTGTCGCGCTTCCGCAGCGCGGAGGACCAGCGGGTGGATCAGTTGCTGGTGCAGCCGTTCCGACGAGGGTAGGGGCAGCTGACGTACCCATCCCGGTCCGGGGACGCTGTCGCCACCCGGATCCGCGTCATCCGGGCAGTCACGCGGCGTAGAACCGTGTCCTGAGGCGCAGGAACGGACGCTCGTAGCACTCATAGCTCGTGGCGGCGGCCCCAACCGTGGCGGCGAGGATCGCGAGCGGGTAGAGCACGATCGCCTGGAGCAGCGTGTCACCGGTACCCGTCGGCGCGGTGAGGTAGACGGCGGCCGATATGGCGACACCGTGACAGACGTACAGCCCGTAGGAGATCCTGCCGAGGTAGTCGATCGGTTGCCAGCCTCCCACCTTCAGCGGCGAATGCCTGCAGAAGCTCTGTTCGAAGATCACGAAGCCGAAGAACAGCACGATTCCGAATCGCCACGGGATCATCGCCAGGGTGGACCCGATCGCGAATCGGTAGCCGGCCAGTGCCAGAAATCCACCGCAATATCCGAGCACGATCCATCGGACCGACATTCGTTCCAGACGCCGGTACATCCACCCGCGCTCGTGGGCCGTCAACGCCAGCAAGGCCCCGACGGCAAAGTGCTGGAAGAACACGGGGGTCGAAAAGGAGGAGTACGCGCCCCGGTCCCGCACCGAGACGCACCAGGCCAGCGAGACGAGGATGAGGACCATGGAGAGCGGACGAAGATATCGGTCGAGCCAGTTCAGGACGAGCGCCCACCCCAGGTAGAACTGCTCCTCGACCGAGATCGACCACAGCATCCCGAGCGCGAGCAGAAACTCATTGCCGTGTGCGGCCATATAGGCATTCACCGTGAAGGTGAACAACCAGACGATCGACGGCGGAGACAGCGCCTCCTGGGGACTGACCCACCAGATCGCCCCGTATGCGGACAGCCCGGCGGCGAAGTACAGCGGCCAGATGCGAAGCGTCCGCCTGATCCAGAACTTCCGCACCGCGAACTCCCCAGTCCGGGCCCGTTCCTCCAGCACGATCCAGGTGATGAGAAAGCTGGACAGGACGAAGAAGAAGTCCACGCCCAGAAACCCCAAGTGCGTGACCGCGAGGAGCCGCTGGTAATGCGGGTTCGCCAACACCTCGGACGAGGTGATGGTGAGCACATGCGTGACGAAGACAGCCAGGAACGCAAAGAACCGCAACGCGTCGAGGTTCGGAAAGAACCGCCTCTGCGCGACAGTCATCTCCGGTCTCGCTACTCCGGGCGGCACACGACTCCGTCTCTCCAGAGGGTTGTTGCAGTGACGTGTCCGGTGTTCAGTCTGGGGACCGTGAGCATACGAGGACCGCTCCGGGGTGTCAAACCGCACCCGACGTTTCGACTGGCTGTTTCGGCGTCGGCCTTCCCGTGTGCGCGCTCGACTACGGGCCGTGCCTGCGCGAGGTCATCCGGCCTGGCGTCAACGATCTGTTGGGTGCCGACGCGGCCGCGCTGGCCGGATCCTGAGCGCCCTGGGGCCCGCCCGGCGTCAGTCGTCGAACTGCTCGACGATCCGGCGCATCTCACGGACGAATCGCTCCGCCGTGTACAGGTGACGGCGGGCCGCCAGATGGCCACGCAGGCGATCGCGCAGGTCGGGACCGCACAGCACGTCGTCGATCCTCTCGACGGCCTCGGCAGCTGAGCCGAACGTCAGGCGCGGCTCGTCGCCGACGATCTCGACCGGCCCTCCCGGGCGAGCGACGAAGGTCAGGCATCCGGCGCGGACCAGTTCGGCCACGGCGATCCCGAAGTGCTCGCCAACCTGCGCGTGCAGCCCGTACTTCTGACGCGCAACGAGCGCAACCATGGCCTCTCGCGGCAGGTTGACGTGGAGCGTCATCCAGTCGGCGTGCGCCCGCGCGAGGTCGCGCAGGCGCGTCTCATACTGTCGATCCTCCGGCGTCCCGATGACGTGGAGCCGGACGGCGTGTCCGCGTGCCCGGACGCCGGCGATGATCTCGACCGCGTCGGTGAGCTGCTTGACCGGTGCCAGCCGGCCCAGGCACGCGAAGCCCTCCTCGCGTGCGTCCCAGGGAACGTCGGGAAACCCTCCCGGCACCGGCGGATGCACGACCACCGAGGGCATGCCGTACACCTCGGCGACGCGCGCCGCGATGAACCGCGAGTTGGCGAGTGTCAGGTTCCGGCGCAGGCCTTCGCGGGTGATCGGAGCGATGCGCTGGCACAACCAGCCGTAGAGCGCCAGCGCCCCGGGTGGGCGGTGGTACCAGCGATGTTCGGTGGCCGGGGGGGAGCGGTACGCATGCGGGTAGTGCACGTACTGAATCCCGCGGCGGCCAAAATCCATCTCGTCGTGCGTGCCGACGATGACGTCATAGCGGGCAAGGCGGTCGAGCTGCTGGAGTTGACGGATCAGGAGACTGGTCGTGAGATTCGAGCCTCTCCATGGCAGGAAGCCCGCCATCCCGCGGACGAGTCCGGGAGAGGTGTGGACCTGGAAGTCTCCGGGGCGCAGCGATGTGCCGAATGTCCGGTTGACGCCCTCGTAGTCGACCGTGTCCCAGGTCAGGAGCGACAGCGCGCAAGTGTCCCGCAGCGCTTCAAGCGTCCAGGCCGCGACGGACTGTCCGCCTCCGTGCGGCCGGACGGAAGGATGCACCACCGCAACGCGTTTCAACGGCATGCAATCGCCCGGAACCGTTGGGCCGGCAAGAAGGTCTCACGGTTCTGTCGGTTGACCCAGGGCATCGACTCCAATACTATCGCCCACTCAGGCGAAAATACCGGTGGCTTCACATTCCACTCTTGGGGGATCTGCATGCGCAAGTTGACAGTGGCTGTCGGGATCGCCGTCGTCATGGTGGTGATCGCCGCGCCGTCGCCGTTCCAGGCGACGATGCTGGCCAGCCCGAATTCGACAAACACCACGGGCGGTTCGCCGGGCGGTCCGGCCATCAGCCCGCTCTGCCGGGTTCCACTGCTCTCCAACACCAGTACTGTGCGTTATGTGCTCAGTAATCTCTTCGGTGTCACCTGCCCGCACTGAGGTTTCGGCGCCGTTTGCCGAGAGGGGCGAGGGGGCTCGCTGGCGGTCACGGCGGCTGCGAGGCCCGATGGGTGTGAGCGCTCTCCAGTTCCGATCGTGACCGAGCTACGTCCGTCCGGGCGCCGCTGGCAGGGTTTTGAACTGCCAGCGGAGTCCGGCCAGGCGTGGCCATTGCTGCTCCTCTTCTGTGGCGCAGCGTTTCTCCTCCGTTCCGTCTTCGCCTGGAACAAGGTGTTCGGCCTCGGATTCGTCCGATTTGCCGAAACCGACGCCTGGTATCACCTGCGGCTGGTCGACGGCCTTCTTCACCACTTCCCGTCTCCGCTCACCTACGACCCGTACCTCAAGTTTCCCGGCGGGCAGAACGTGAACGTTGCCCCGGGCCTGGATTGGCTGATTGCGGGCCTGTCGCTGCTGCTGGGCGGTGGGACGCCGTCGTCGTCGCTCGTCGAGTGGGTGGCGGCCCTCGTCCCGCCGACGCTGGGCGCCCTCATGGTCATTCCGGTCTACCAGCTGGGACGTGCGATGTTCTCGGCACGCGCCGGCCTGTTCGCGGCCGCACTGATCGCGCTGCTGCCCGGCCCGTGGCTCGGGCGGTCGATGCTGGGATTCGTCGATCACCATGTGGGCGAGGCGCTCTTCAGCACGGTGACGCTCATGCTCGTGGTCTGGGCCACACGCGAGCCGCGAGACGGCTGGCTTGGGCGAGCGGCACTGTCGGGTGTGGGACTGGCGGCGTACCTGTCCATGTGGAGCGGAGGGGCCTTGTTCGTCTTGGCCCTGGCCGCCGGGCTTTGGGTGCACCTCGTGGTCGCTCATGTGAGAGGTGACAGCGATGCCAGCCATGCGGCGGCGACGTTCGTCGTCGCAACGGTCACGGCTGCCTGCCTGGTGGCGCCTCTGCTCCGGAACTTCGTCTTCGTCCGGTATCACCTGATCGCCCTGGTCGGTGGCGCTGTCAGCGTGGTGGCGCTCGGCGGGCTCTCGGCATACATGAGGCGACGCGGGCTGAGGCACCTCTGGTACCCCGTCGCGTCCGCGGTGCTGCTCGCCGGACTGACCGGCCTGCTGACGATGGCCGCGCCGGGCGTGACCGGGGCCCTTGTCGGGCAGATGGGCCGACTGGCGGGCGCGTCGACGTCGACGGTCGGCGAAGCGGCCCCGCTCATGGCGTCCAACCCGTGGTGGCCGGTGTTTCTGTTCGCTTCGTTTGGCCTCGCGCTGCCCGTTGCCCTGCTGGCGCTGGTGCCGGCGGTCCGGGCGGCCCTCGTCGGCGGGCGCCTCGGTCCCGTCCTCCTCGTCGTGTGGTTCGTCGTGGCCCTCGGTGCCATGGTCGGCCAGGTCCGGTTTGCCTACTACGTGGCCATGCCCGTTGCGGTGCTGGCCGGTGTGGCGTGCGATCGCGTCCTCGACCGGTGGCCTCGCCGACAGAATCTGGCGTTCCTGCTCATCATCCTGTTGCTCTTCGTCCCCATTGCCCAGCTCGCGCGCGCGCAGGCCATCGGACCGTCCGAGCCGGACGATGACTGGTTCGAGGCGCTGTCATGGATGCGCGCGAACACGCCGGATCCGTTCGGCCGTGCGGATGCCTACTTCGACGACGACAGTGGCCGGAGCGAGGCTCGGCCCTATCCCTATCCCGATGGGGCGTACGGCGTGCTGAGCTGGTGGGATGCCGGGTACTGGATCGTCCGCATCGCCCGGCGCATCCCGAATGCAAACCCCACGCAGTCGAACGCCGGCGAGGTGGCCGGCGTCCTGCTGGCGACCGACGAGGCCACGGCGCGCACGCGCCTCGACGCCCTTGGCACCCGGTACGTCGTGGCCTCGTATGACATGCCGGCGCGCCCCCACGGTCACCCGCCGGGCTACTTCCCGGCCATGAGCCTGGCCGCCGGTCTCGACGAACGGGTGTTCGTCGAGACCTTCTACGAACGCGGCGCGAGTGGGTCGCTCGTCCCGAAGACGCTCTACTACCCGGCGTACTACCGAACGATGGTCACCCGGTTGTACGTCTACGGTGGTCGTCGAATCGACGAGCGGGATTCTGCCTACGTCGTCGTCTTCTCCGAGAGCGAAGAGCTTGCCGGCGCACGGCGGAAGATCATCGAGTCGCTCGAGCCGGCGGCGTCCTATGCCGAAGCCGCGCAGATCGCCGAGCGTCTCGGCGCGGAGCACGCCCGGGTCGTCGGCGTCGATCCGTTCCGGACGTGCGTGCCGCTCGAGGCGCTCGACACCTTGCATTTCGTCCATCGCTCGCCGACGGCCGACGACCGCGCGCCCGCCGAGGCGGCCATCGACGGACAGATGTGGCCGACGCTGGTGCAGATCTTCGAGTACCGTCCTGACGAGCCGCAGCCGGCCTCGGAGTGACCCGCCGTATCGTCCGGCATCTCGAACCTGATGTCGGCAGATGCGGACTATTGTCAGCTGTCGTCGCTGGTCTGTCCGGGGGCGACGCGCCGGCTCGCGCATCGGGAGTGTCCATGACGCGCCACATCGGTGCAGGATTCCGTTTCTCGGTCTTCGTCGGAGTCCTGTTCGCCTGAGAACTTCGATCTGAAGGGATGAATCAGGACAGCGCCGACTACATCCACACGGTCATCGAGGCGCTCGAGCTGTCGCACGCGGACCGCGACACCTACGATGCGGGTTGACGCCGTGGCAGGAGCACTTGCCAGCTATGTTCGAACGATCGTCGCAGGCGACGCGCGTGCATGAGCTGCCATGTGGGCCCGTCGTTCACCGACGAGCAGTTCCACAACACGGGTGTCCCGTGCTCGCAGGACTGGCCTCGGCGTCTGTCCAGGCGACTCGTGGTTCGGGCGAACGGCTTCAGCCTGCATGCCGCCGTCGTCGTGCCGGCCGGACAGCGCAGGCGCCTGGAGCCGATGTGCCGGTATGCGCTGCGGCCGCCCGTGGCGGCGTTGATGCGGCGGGCCTTTGCCTTCGACGTGCTCGGCCGGTGGCGGCGTCAATGTGCTGCTGTCCAGCAGGGGAGCGGGTCTGAGAGCGGCGATGATGTCGTTACTGCGGACTCTCCTTGAAGCCCGACCGGGAGTCTCACAGATTCCTCACAGAGCGCCGCTAGAATCAACACCGGGTCTCCCGTGCCACACCTGTCACGCGGCCGGTCGCCGTTCCGGCACCTCACCTTGTTCCTGGCTGTCACGATTCTGCCAGCCGTTCTGCTGGTGGTGCTGGGGTGGCTGCTGTTTCGTCAGGACGCCGTGACGGCTGAGCGCCAACTGGCCGAGCGGCCGGCCAGTGCGGCAGGTGTCGTGGTCGAGGCGCTCGGCAGTCGGCTGGAAACCGTCAACGCGGCGCTGACCGGACCGGGTCTCTCACTCGATACGCTCGCGGCATCCCCCGGCACACTGGTGGTGGACGTTGGGCCCGCCGCCGTCGGGCTGATCCCGGCTGGGAGGGCGAGCTACACGCCCGTCCCGACGCCGCTTCGTCGGCCGGAGGAGTCGGCATACGGCGAGGGGGATGCGCTGTTTTGGGCAGGCCGGCAGTATGACGCCGCAGCAGCGGCGTACGCACGGCTGACGACATCCGGCGATGCGGCGGTGAGGGCCGGGGCGCTGGTGCGTCATGCGCGGGCCCTCAGGCAGGCTGGTCGCACCGACGAGGCGCTGCGGGCCTACGAGCGCGCTGAGTCCATCGATGAAGTAGAGGTGGCCGGCGTGCCTGTCGGGTTGCTCGCGCAATGGGCGCGTTGCGATCTGCTCGCCTCAGCCGAACGGACGAGCGAGTTGCGCGCGGCGGCCGCGTCGTTCGCGGCGGATCTCGAGCGTGGTCGCTGGTCGATCACGAAGGCCGTCTACGAGGCCAACGTGCAGGATGCCCGCATGTGGTCTGGTGTCGAGTTCCCTTCGTCGGGCAGGCCGACCGACGGCGAGTTGCTGGCGGCGGTTGCCGCCGAACTGTGGTCGCGTGAACGCACGCCCGGGGTCGTCGTCGGTGGCCGGGGTTCCGCCGGGCGCGAGCTGATCGTGGTTGCCGACACGCCGCTCACCGTCATCTGGTCGCGCACCGAGGGCCGCCTGCGTGCGTTTGTGGCCACGCCGGACTTCGTCGACCGTGAGTGGGTCGAGCCGGTGCGTGCGGCGCTCGCGCTGCAGCAGGTCCGGGTGGATGTGCGGGAGACACTCGGGTCGGGGCCCGACGCCGAGGGGCTGCAGCGGAGGCTGCCTGCCGAAACCGGCCTGCCGTGGGTCGTCGAGGTGGCGGCGACCAACCTCGCAGAGGAAGAACGCGCGCTCGCGAGCCGCCGCATGTTGTGGTTGGCCGGCATCGGCACGCTCGCCGTGCTGCTGCTGGCCGGGACCGTGGTGTCGGCGCGCACGGTATCGCGCGAACTGGCGATGGCCAGATTGCAGGGCGATTTTGTTGCGGCCGTGTCGCACGAGTTCCGCACGCCGCTCACGACGATGCGCCAGTTGACGGAAGTGCTGGGCGAGGGACGCCTCATCGACGAGTCGCGACGGCAGACGTACTACGACGCGCTGACGCGGCAGACCAATCGACTGCAGCGCCTGGTCGAAAGCCTGCTCGACTTCGGCCGGATGGAAGCGGGTAAGTCGCCCTATCAGCTCGAGCCGGCTGACGTGTCGGCGCTCGTGCGCGAGGTAGCTGGCGCGTTCACGTCCGAGGCGGAAGCCGGTGGCGCACCTCTCGACATTCGGGTGTCGGGAGAGTCCTGCGCGGCGCGCGTCGATCGCGACGCCCTCGGTCACGCGCTGTGGAATCTGCTCGACAACGCGCGGAAGTACGGCCCGGCGTCCGGCCCCATCGAGGTGAGCGTGTCGGCGACCTCGGGCGACGTGGCCATCAGCGTTCGCGATCGCGGCGTCGGCATTCCTGCCGGGGAACAGGCCCACGTCTTCGACAAGTTCGTGCGGGGAGCGCACGCGCGGACCGAAAGCATCCGCGGCACCGGTCTAGGCCTGGCCATCGTCGCTCACGTCGTGGCGGCGCATGGCGGCCAGGTGTCGGTGACGAGCGCGCCCGGCGAGGGCAGCACGTTCACGATTACGTTGCCGCGCGCAGAGGTGGACGTCGCCTTGTTCGACGCCCGACCCGAATGGAGGGCCGACCATGCCGCGCATCCTCATCGTTGAGGACGAACCCGACATCGCGCTGTTCCTCGGCGACGACCTGCGGCTCGACGGGCACGAGGTCGAGATCGTTGGCGATGGTGAAACCGCGTCGCGCCGTGGACGCGAACCGGGCTGGGACGCGATCGTGCTCGACGTCATGCTGCCGAAGAAGGACGGGTTCGATGTCTGCCGCGACCTGCGCCGTTCCGGCGTGCGCACGCCGGTAATCATGCTGACGGCCCGGACGCAGGAGGCCGAGAAGATTCTCGGACTGGAGCTTGGCGCCGACGACTACATCACCAAGCCGTTCAGTCCGCGCGAACTCCGCGCGCGGCTGAAGGCGGTGATGCGCCGACACGGGCCCGCCGCTGATGTGGCCGATACCGACGTGTACCGGTTCGGCGACGTGGAAGTGGACACGGGGCGGGCCGAGGTGCGACGGCAGGGAACGCCGGTGGACGTGACGCCGCTGGAGTTCAGGCTGCTCGAGACGTTCATCGCGCGGCGGGGCCGAGCGCTCACGCGCGAGCAACTGCTCGACGCCGTCTGGGGCCAGAGCGTTCACGTCACCGATCGCGCCGTCGACGCACACATCGTCAACCTGCGCCGAAAGATCGAGCCGGACCCGGGCGCGCCGCGCTTCGTCGTGAGCGTGCGCGGGCGGGGTTACCGATTCGATGGTTGAAGTCTCATGGAACCCTCATACGACGTTCGTCAGCACCTCGCGCCAGCCGTTCAGACTCGGGCGCAGGAGGCTGTGATGAAACGGAATCTGTCCGACTGGTTCAAGAGATGGAGCGCCGGGCCTTCAGGCCCGGCGGCGGTATGCGTCGTGGCGCTGATCGTCGTCGCGGCCCTCGCCCCGCTCTCCGCGCAGAACCCCGAAGCCGACCTGCAGCGCGCGATTCAGCGGGAGGCGACGCGTTGGTGATTTGCGAGCCTCGATCGCGGAGTACGAGCGGATTGCCGACGCAGCGGAGCAGTCGAATCGCAGGATCGCGTCCCAGGCTCGCCTGCGGTAGGCCTTGGTCCTACGAGAAGCTCGGAGAGGATGTCCAGGCGCGCCGCACCCGAGAGCGTGCCATCGACCTATCGTCGACTCCGGCCGGCGCCGCGTCGGCTCGCGCGGGCGCCATCGCGGCCGGCGAGGCGCAAGTCGTCAACCGGCAGGTTTGGACGCGGCCCGGATGTGAATGCTTATGGCACCGTGTCGGCCGACGGCCGGTATCTCTCGTTTACCGATTGGAGCGGGTCCGGCAACCTGGCCATTCGCGATCTGACGACCGGAACCGACCGGCATCTGACGGGAAGTGGAAGTGCGTTCCCTGCGGAGGACTTCGCCGACAGGAGTGCCGTCTCGCCAGACGGCAGCCAGGTCGCGTTCGCCTGGTACGTCGGTAAAGACGACCGCTTCGAGCTTCGCGTGATTGCCACCGACACCCGTACGCCCACCACCCGTACACTGGTCGCTAACCCCGAGTTCGACTTCGTCCAGCCGTTCGGCTGGTCACCGGATGGAACGTGGATCGCGGTTTCCATCCGCCGGGCCGACAGAACGGCGCAGATCGGCCTCGTCTCGTCAGCGGACGGCACGATCCGCGTCCTGAAGTCGGTGGACTGGCGCGGCGCCAACCGCGATGGCCATCTCGCCGGACGGCCGCACGTTGGCCTACGACCTCCCTGCTGATGACACCGCCCGCCGCGATATCTTCCTGATGAGTGTGGACGGCGCGCGTGAAGTGCAGGTCGGGGCCGGCCCGAGCCGGGACGTGGTGATCGGCTGGGCGTCCGATGGGCGGTCGTTGCAATTCACGAGCGACCGCGGCGGAGTGCACGGGAATCTGGTCGATGCCCGTCGCCGATGGGCGGGCGGCGGGTCCGGCACGCCTGATCAAGTCCGAGATCAGCCAAAAGTTCAGCAGTCTCGGCGTGACCCGGACCGGCACACTGATCTACGCCATCACGCAGGGTGCCCGCAACGTGCGCGTGGCGGACCTCGGTCGGATTTCCAGACGGGGAAGACCCTGGCTCCCCCCACAGCCATCACGGACAGCTATCTCTTCAACAACACGCAGCCCGAGTGGTCGCGGGACGGGAAGAAGCTCGTGTTCATTTCGGAGCATCCCGGACGCCTGAGAAGCCTCGCGGTCCTCTCGCTCGACAGCGGCCGGATCACCGAGGTGCGGCCGAACCTCACGGGTTTCGCCCGGCTGCGATGGTTGCCGGATGACACGATTCTCGTCCAGGGCAGGGACCTCAAGGGGCGCTACGGCTTCTATCGCATCGACCCGACCAGCGGCGACGCCACGCCTGTGTTCATCGGAGCGGGGGTCGGAGCTGCAGGCTTCGCTTACGCCAGATGGGAGATACCTGGTGTTTCGCCAGGGCACGATGGCGGAGACGAGCGTCGTCGTGCGCGATCTCGTCTCCGGAGATGAACGGGAGCTGGTCCGATTCGAGGGCGATCGCCGGGGTATCCTCTGTCGCCCGACGGACGCCAGGTGACCTACATCGACCCCGCGTCGGGGTTGCACGTGATGCCGCTCACCGGCGGCCCGTCGCGGCTCCTGTACGACAGCAACGGTGGTAAGGTGCGGCTCGCCAACCTCGCCGAGTGGGCGCCGACGGCCGACGGGTCATCTTCGCGAATGACTCGGAGCCAGGCGGCAGTACTCAGGTGGTCCTGCCCGCGACTGGGCGGTACGCCGGTGCGGCGCGATCTGGACATTCAGCAACCGTGGGCGGTTACATGAACCCGCGTATCCACCCCGACGGCCGGCGTATCACCTTCACCGACGGAGACGAGCGAAGCGTCGAAATCTGGGCGCTCGAGAACTTCCTGCCGGTGCAGTGAGGCGTCAGCAGACCGGGTCTCACCAGGGGCTCGGTCACCTCACACCCGTCACCGTCCCGCGGGCAGCAGGGTCTCGACAGCTCAGGCCTCCGTCGCCAACCATTTCCACCTTCCGCGGCCGCCCGCCCGAGAGCAGCGCGCCCCGCAAGCTCGACGTTCGCAGCTGCAGAATGCAGCAACATCAGCTCGATTCGCGTGCATCCCGACGGCAGGCGGATCGCCTACGTTGAGGGCGAAAATCGCAGGAGGTGTGGAAGCTGTGAAAACGTCCTGCCCTGACGCGGTTGAAGCGTTCTCAGCGGGCGCTGGGAGTGAGCCGGCGTAACCCTGGGGTCATCGGCCGAAAGTGTCCGTGGCCAGGCGGCGCGAGAAGATGCGCGTGCCACCGCCGACGGCCGTCTCGTGGTATTGATCCCGGCCACAATCGCCAGGGAGCGGGATTTCTCCTGCCACGGTACGAACCGGGGACTGCCAGAACCCACCGAGTCTGCCCATCGCCGGCTGGCGGGTTTCTCGGATGGCTGTCGTTAATGAGGGTAGAACCGTGATTGGCACGGGTCGGGCGAGCGCACAGGAGTGTGACGGATGGCTGACAAGCGCACGATGATCAAGGCTGATCATGTCTGCGATGCAACGGGCAAGTACTGCGCCGACCTGACCCCGGCGCTGAAATCGGCCCCTCGCGGTCTGGCGAGCGGTCAGACGATCGAAGTGCGGACCGACGATGCCACGGCCCGCGCCGACGTGCCAGCCTGGGCCCGCTTGACGGGCAACGAGCTGCTGCAGGTGATCGAGGAGAACGACACGGACACAACCTTCATCATCAAGGTGAAGTAGGAACTGAACGCAGAAGGAGGAGGACACGATGGCGCATCTCATGATTTCCTGCACCTATGGCAAGGACAACCCGGAGCGGGCGGTCCTGCCCCTGATCGTCGGCAACACGGCCGTGGCCGCAGATCAGCAGGCGACGATCTTCCTCACGATCGAGGGTGTCTGGCTGGGCACGAAGGGCTACGCCGACGGCATCACCAAGGAAGGCTTTCCGCCGTTGAAGCAGATTCTCGATTCGTTCCTCGCCAACGGCGGCCGGCTCTGGGTGTGTGGCACCTGCGCCAAGCCGCGTGGCATCACGCAGGCGAACCTGATCGAGGGCGCGGCCATCGTCACTGCTGCCAATCTGGTCGAGGAACTCGTCGGAGGCGCCCAGATGGTCACCGTCGGCTAGCCCGGGGGGCCAGGCCGACGCTGCGGATCCGGTTCGACGTCATCCCGAGTGGCGCGAAGATCCGGTTCCCGCACGAAGTCCGGAATCGCACGAAGCCTCCAGCCGGGAACCCGCGGCGCAAGAACGCCCGGAACTCGTCTTCGACGAAACCGGGAACGCCGTGATGCCCGTCCACCTGCCGATCGCGCGCTGCCATGCGCGGATGCTGCGTACGCAAGTCTGCATCGCGGCAGCCTTAAGTTCACAGTCTCGGCGGTCCAGCGAAGGTGGCCGCGGCGTGAACGCGCTCACCGCGACAGACGACGTGTGGAACGGGTCTTGCTCCGTGATGAGCGAAGTCCCGACAACCTCGCTGAGCGGAGAGTGACAGATGCGAATCCTGAGGATTCCCGTATTGACGGCAACACGTGCGGGGGCGTTGGGAGTGGCGCTCCTGTTGAGCCCCGGCGCCGCCTCGGCGGCCGTGATCGACTTCGACGACCTGGCCCTCGGCCCGAATGTCAATTCGCTTCAGGCGTCGGGCCGGTACCAGAGCCAGGGCGTGCGCATCCAGACCGTCGACGACACGACAGACGCCCTGAGCGTGGGTGACGTCTTCTCCATGGGCGCCGTTCGCGACAACTTCATCCTCGCCAACCGCGCGAGTTCGCCGTCGCTGCCCAACCTCGCCTTCGCCAACGAATATCCCGATGGCGTGAGCGGTGGTCTGGTCAATGGCAGCCGCGAGGTACTCTTCACGTTCGCGCGCCCGGCCACCAGGGTGGCGCTCAACACGGATTTGACCTTCGAAGGCTCGGCTGGCGACATCGTGCGCCTGCTGGCCCTTCAGGATCTCGGCGGCGGAATGTTCCGCGTGGTCGCCGCGACCTCCGCGCTCGACAACGTGACGACGCTGGCCGACAGTCGCATGAAGGTCGAGTTCGCTGGTGGCTTCAGCCACGCCGTCTTCGAAACCACCACCGAGCGCGAAGGTTTCGACAATCTCACGTACGTGCCCGAGCCGGCCAGCCTCCTGCTGATGGGTGCCGGTGTCGTCGGACTCGTGTCGCGCCGCCGCGCCAAGCGCCGATAACGCGCCAACGCGGTGTACAGCCAGGTCGTCACCCTGATGTAGGGCACGACGCGCCTCAGCTGATCACGACGGAACTGGCCGCGACATCGGGCGCGGCCCTACTTGCCCCGTAGTCTCGAGACGGGTCCGTCGACGCCATTCGGGATCTGTTCGCCTGCGAACTGGTCTTCGTCGCCGAGCGCCGTCTTGAGTCGGCTCAGTTCGGCCTTCAGTTCCGCGGTCAGCGCCTCGGTGCCGCGTTGTCCGTAGAGGTTGTGCATCTCGAACGGATCGGCGGCCAGGTCGAACAGCTCCCACTGCTCCCTGGTCCAGTAGTAAATGAGCTTGTGTCGAGCCGTCCGCACGCCGTAGTGCGCCCGCGTGTCGTGATCGCCGGGGTCGTGGTAGTAGCGGTAGTACATCGACGTGCGCCAGTCGACCGGCGTCTGCCCTCGCAGCACCGACAGCGCCGACCGGCCCTGCATGTCGGCCGGCACCGGCGCACCGGCCGCTTCGAGAAACGTCGGTGCGAAGTCGACGTTCAACACCATCGCGTCCGAGGTCGATCCGGCCTCGATGACCGACGGCCAGCGAATCAGCAGCGGCATCCGGAGGCTTTCCTCGTACATGAAGCGCTTGTCGAACAGCCCGTGTTCGCCGAGATAGAAGCCCTGGTCGCTCGTGTAGACGACGATGGTGTTGCGGGCCAGGCCGCTGGCGTCGAGATAGTCCAGCAGGCGACCGACGCCGTCGTCGACACCCTGCACGCAGGCGAGATAGTCCTGCATGTACCGCTGGTACTTCCAGCGCGCCAGTGCCTCGCCGGTCAACGTCACCGGTCGACCATCCTGCTCGATGGTCACCTCCGTCGGCTTGACGCCCAGCCACGCGTTCCGCTCGGCGGCCGGCAGGTCGGCTGGCGGCGCCAGCTTGAGGTCGCGACGCGTCATGTCGTCGAACACGCGCTGCTTGTTCTCGTGCAAGGCATCCGTTCGCGTGTCGTACCGATCCCAGAGCGTTGGCGGCTCGGGAATCCTGCGGTTCTCGAACTTCCGTCGATTGACCTCGTCGGGTTGCCAGTTCCGGTGAGGCGCCTTGTGGTGCACCATGAGGAAGAAAGGCCGATCGGCCGGCCGCGCCTGCAGGAATCCCAGCGCCAGATCGGTGGTGACCTCGCTCACGTGTCGCCCCGTGTAGGTCGTCTCTCCGGTCGCCGTGTACAGCACGGGATCGAAATAGGCGCCCTGCCCCGGCAGGATCTCCCAGGTGTCGAAGCCCTGCGGATCGCTGCCGAGGTGCCACTTGCCGATCATCCCGGTGTGGTACCCGCTGGCCTGCAGCAGCCTGGCGACCGTCTGCCGTGAGCTGTCGAACCGGTTGAAGACCGGCACGCCGTTGCGGTGTGAGTACTGACCGGTCAGCATCACGGCGCGGCTCGGCGTGCAGATCGAGTTGGTGACGAAGGCGCGGTCGAACCGGCACGCCTTCGCGCGCCAGCCGATCGATGTTGCGGTGTCTCGTTGACGCGCGAACCGTAGGCCGAGATGGCCTGGTAGGCGTGGTCATCGGACATGATGAAGATGATGTTCGGCCGCGACGCCCGAGCCTGAGCCCACACAGGCGCCGACGCCAGCAACACCGCGAGGGCAAGGCCCGCGACGACTCGTCGTGTCATGGTGCCGAGATTCTACCCCCGGCCACGCTCGGTCGAGACCGTGAAGGACGTCAGGATGTGGACGGGTCGGGGCAGGACGACGAATCATCTCCATGTCACAAGGTTCCACCCGCCACAACGCGGCGTCTGGCCGCCTTGGGATGAAGCGAAGGTCGATGCCAACTTCAGGAAGCGTGGCGTCGACTTTCGCGAGGCTGCCACCGCGTTCGGTGTCGGCCGATGCACGATCTTCAATGAGTAGACAGCCGAGCATCGGCTTGCAGCCGACAGCGGCTGGCGGGATGCATGAACTGCCGCGGCTGAAGCGGCAGACATTAGACTGACCTGCGGACGGGGCCTCAGGTGTGGGCACTCGCCATCCCGCAGGGTGAACCAGCGGCGATGCCGTGATGATGAAGGATGCCTCGCTTGTCGGCCGTCAACTCGGCAGTTATCACATTCTGGACCTCCTGGGTGTGGGCGGGCAGGGGGAGGTATATCGTGCGCACGACGCCAGGCTTGGCAGAGACGTCGCCGTCAAGATCCTCCCCCGAGCTTTCGCTGCCGATTCCGATCGGTTGGCGCGATTTCAACGCGAAGCACGAACGCTCGCGGCTCTCAACCATCCGCACATCGGTGCGATTTTCGGACTTGAAGACGAGGGTGGCGTACCCGCACTTGTACTCGAACTCGTCCCGGGGGAGACACTCGCAGACCGGGTGCGCCGAGGACCGCTGCCCATAGGAGAGTGCCTGAACGTGGCGCACCAGATCGCCGAGGCGCTCGAGGCCGCGCACGAGCGACACATCGTCCACCGGGACCTCAAACCTGCGAACATCAAAGTGACGCCCGACGGCGTCGTGAAGGTGCTGGACTTCGGACTTGCCAAGGCCTTGGCTGGGGATGGGGCCCAGCTCGACCCGAGCGAGTCACGCACCACCGTGGCGGCGGGAACGGATGATGGCGTCATTCTCGGCACCACCGCCTACATGAGCCCCGAACAGGCGCGAGGTTGGCCGGTTGACAGGCGGGCAAATCTCTGGGCCTTCGGCGTCGTGTTGTACGAGATGCTGACGGGCAGGCGCGCCTTCGAAGGCGAGAGTGTGTCCGACACGCTCTCGCACGTGCTGACCAGGGAACCCGACTGGTCGGTACTGCCGGTCGAAACGCCAGCGTCGATCCGCAAGTTGCTGCGGCGCTGCTTGGCAAGAGATCCGAAGCATCGGCTCGATTCGGCGACCGTCGCCCGACTCGAGCTTGACGACGCCTCGGAGTCATCCGACACGGAAAGACGCGGGTCGGGCGCGCCTCCGTCGCGCCGCGCTTTGCCCTGGAGCCTGTTCGTTGCGGCAACGCTCGTGGCCGTCTGGGCGATCTGGCAGCGCACGGAACCTTCGTCAGGCGGCGACGCGATCTACATCGACATCGGGCTGCCGGGCGAGGTAGAGCCCATGGTCGTCACGTCCGCTTCCGCTGCAATTGCACCCGACGGAAGAAGCGTCGCGGTAGTCGGCGTGAAGAACGGCGTGCGCCATGTCTTCGTCCGCCGGATCGACCAGCCGGAGTTTGTCGAAGTGCCGCGGTCGGCCGGCGCGAATTCCGTTGCGTTCTCGCCCGACAGCCGGAACGTGGCGTTCATTTCGAGCAACGCGACGCTCACGTTCGCGTCGCTGGTCGACCAGCAGCGACTCGTCGTCGCGTCGGGCGTTGACCTTACGCTTGGGCTCGCCTGGGGCGACGCTGGCCTCGTCTTCGGGAGGTCCGGCGCGTTGTGGATCGTCTCGCCGGAAGGCGGTACACCACGCGCGCTTACGACGCTCGACGATGCCCGTCGAGAGGTCATCCACGATCATCCGTTTGTGACGCCGAACGGGCGTTTCGGTGCGTCTTTGTGAGCCAGACAAACAAGCCGGACGAAGAGCGGATCGAAGCGGCCGCCATCGAGCGCGGAGCGCGTCACGTAGTGGTCGAGCACGCGATGACTCCCATGTGGTCACCCTCCGGACATCTGCTGTTCGCTCGGGATGGTGCCCTGGTCCGGCCTTCGACCAGCAGTCGGCGACGCTGACTGGCGCGGCGATTCCCGTCGTGCCGCGTGGCACGGTCGAATCGAGTGCCCTCGGCCAGCTCGGCGTGTGGATGTCGCCGGCCGGGACCCTGCTCTACATGCCGAGCGGCTTCTTCGACCAGCGCGTCGTCTCGGTGGCTCGCGACGGGGCGGCGCTCGCGCTCGACCTCCCGGCCGGTCGGTACGCTAATCCGAGGATCGCACCAGACGGCCGGCGGTTGCTCGTCGAGACCAGTAGAAGCGTGCTCCAGACGCTGGATCTTACGCGGGGCACACAGGCGCGGCTGACGGCCGCGGTGCTCGGCACGCTTCTTCCCACTTGGAGCGCTGACGGCGCCGCCGTGGTTTATCGACGGTTCACCCTGCCGTGCTGGGTCCTTGCAGATGGCAGCGGCAAGGGAGGCGTCCTGCCGAAGTCGACTATCAACGACTTTCCGTCGGCCTCCGGGCCGGATCCGGATTCCGTGCTCGTTGTCCGCGTGAGCCGAGACACGTCAGCGGATGTGTTCCTGATGTCGATCAGCGGTGCGTTCGAGCCGAAGCCCCTCGTTGCAACTGCCGCCTACGACGGCGGTCCCGAGTTGTCGCCCGACGGCCGGTGGCTACTCTACCAGTCCAGTACGTCGGGCCGCCCGGCGATCTGACGCGTAACGATATCCCACGCTCGATCGGCCGTGGCAGGTGTCGGACGGCGGTGGTGTGCAGCCCCGGTGGCGCGCAGACGGTCGGGAAATCTTTTTTCGCGACGGCCGCCATGTGATTGGAGTGACGATGAACACCGCCGAGGGCGGACCCGCGTTCGGCAGACCCACGCCGCTTTTCGCGGACGAGTACGACTTCGGACACGGCGCCAGTATCGCCAGTACGCCGTCACCCGAGATAGCCGCCTCGTCATGGTGCGGCGCGGGGCGAACAGCGGCCGGCTGCGTGCCGTTACGAACTGGACCGAGGAACTGCGCCGGATTATTGAGTCGGGTGGCCTCCGTTGAGGTAGTGCGGTTCGCTCCTGGGGCAAGACCCTCTGTTCAGCAGTTGGTGCTCGGCGACTTCTTGCTCCATCCTGGAGACCCTGCCCGCATCCGGTCACGAGGTTGCACGGGTTCTGCTCGCGATTGAGGAGTGTCGGCGCACGAGACTGAGCGTCAGCCTAACTCGGCATGGAGCCGACAGCGGCTACGGCCACGTGAGCCGCTGCGGCCGATGTCAGACGATGCGTGCGTGGCCCGACGTCGGCAGGCGGTTTCTGGAAATTGGGTGTACCCGGCGACCTGCCCCGACGCGGCCGCTTGTGGCTCCCGTCGTCACATGGGCCACCGCTGGCCGTGTGGACTACGGACACGGGCCGTCCGGTCGGGTCTGTTGTGCCGGCCACTGACCTGACGAGGCGATGGCACCCACTCGCCGAACAGCGGGCGCTGGCGCTGCGCGGGCCTCCTGGCGACGCGCAACGTCACGAGCGAGGAACGACGCACCACCACTACCAGCTGCTGTCTCGCGAGACCGAGCGGCTGCACCGCATGGTGGAGGGCCTGCTGAACGTCGGCCGCATCGAGGCCGGTGGGTACGCCTGGAACCTGGAGTCGGTGGATTCCGCCGGCTGACGCCGACGATAGTGGCGAGGGCCAGGAGGGCCCACCCGCGTTCATCGGGACGCGTCGAGCGCCCGGCGGATGCTTGCCGCGACGTGTTCGGCCAGAACTTCGTAGCCCGCGTCGGTGTAGTGGACGTTTGCCGGGCGCTGGAGCTGGCCGAGGCGAGGCAAGGCGAGCGCGTAGAGGTCGTCGATCTCGATGGCGTTGTCCTGCATGATCCGCATGGCGACGGCGTTGTAGGCGATCACGTCGCCGTTACGGCGGGGAGGATTCACCGCTGCGTCCGGGACCGGCGTCGTGCTCGCCCAGATCAGCGTCGCGCCCGTCCGCTTCAGGCGTTCGACCAGAATGCGCAGGTTCTTCTCGTACTCGTCGATCGTCACCTGATGCCGGCCGTCCTCCATGATTCGCAGGTCGTGCAGGCCCCAGTTGAAGTGGATGACGTTCCAGGGGCCGCGCCCCAGCCATTGCTCGAGGTGCTCGAGACCATTGACCGTCGGCCCGCCGTTGACGGGTATCCGATGCACGGTGGCCCGACGCTCGAGCAGGCGGCGAGCGGGCAGGGTGTACCCAATCGAGATGGAGTCGCCAATCAGCAGCACCCGCGGCAATGTCGGGTCGTCCTGCACCGCGGCAAAGGCCGGATTCGGAACCTGCGGCACCGGGGGAGATTGGCCCTGGCCGGATGCACCGAACTGGAGCGCGACCGCGCCGCACAAGGCAAGCGCCCACGACGTCACGACAGCAGCTGGCGTCTTCAGCGCGGGCGCGCGGGACGTGGCCGTAAGGGTCACCGGGGCCTCGGCGCGCGATACGAGCGCTCCACCGTGTCAGTCGGGTCGGTCGACACCGGGTGGTCGCGCCAGAGCCAGCGCAGCATCTCCGGCAGCATCGCGCCGCCCATGCGCTGGCCGTGCGTGTTGATGCCCCAGATGTAGTTCAGGTCGTAGCCCTTCTCGGTCGAGCGCCTCGGCCATCCGCACGTTCTGCAGGAACCAGTCGCGGCGCGGGTCGTACGTCCCGTCCCGGCCGACGCCGCGGTTGTCGTTGCGGCCGTCGTTCAGGAAGATGCGCAGCGGCTTCTTCTCGCTCTTGCGGACGATGTCCGGGTAGCCGTCGCCGCCGCGGATGTTGGTGTAGCTGCCGACGATGCTCAGCACCTTGCGGAACTGGTCGGGGCGATGCCAGGCGACGGTGAACGCCGCGATGGCGCCGCTGCTCGTGCCGCCGATGCCGCGGCGCGTCGGGATCCCTCGAGATGTTGTAGTCCTTCGTCAGCGCCGGCAGCAGCTCGTCGACGATGACGCGTGCGTAGCGGTCGTCGAGCGCGTTGTACTCCGTGCGGTCGGTTGGTCGTCCGGTCGCCCCACTCCTTCGGGTTCGGCTCGGGCTGCTCGGGCGTGCGACCGGGGTTGATGAAGACGGCGATCATCACCGGCAGCTCGCGCCGGTAGATCAGGTTGTCGAGCACGTTGGGCGCCCGGGCCGAGCCGTTCATGTCGATGAAGGCCTGCCCGTCCTGGAAGATCATCAGGTCGGCTTCCACCGCCGGGTCGTACTGCGCGGGCACGTAGACCCAGTAGGTGTGCTGCGTGCCGGGGTACGCCTTGCTGTCGCGGAGTACGAACGGGCCGCGCAACGTCGCCCTTCGGCACGCCCTCGCGCTCGAGCGAGTCGGGCCCGAGCGTGTAGTACACGTTCATGTCGGGAGCGGCGGGGGACTGTGCGGTCGTGGCCGGCGCCGGGGACGCCGCCTGCGGGCGCAGCGCCGCCAGCCGGTCGATGTGCGGCGTGCGGACGTCGGGCGCGCCGTAGCTGCCGATGTCGCCATGGCCCATGTCGTCCACGAGAATCAGGACGGCGTTGGGCGGGCGCGCCAGGGGCCCGGCCTGTGCGACGGCAGCGGAAGACGCTGCGAGGACGGTCAGGAGAACGAGGACGGCGAGCCGCGTCAGTGGGCGCATGGCGATGAACCTCGGGCCAGGGGATGTGGGGCGTGGCGGTGAGCCGTACTCTCGACTCACCGGGGTCGGTCGCGCACCGGCGTCCGACCTCGGCGCGGCGCCCCGTTGCTATCGAAGGCCATAGACGTGCGCGGCGGTGCCGCCCCAGAACGCGGCCTGCTCGGCGGGCGACCATTGCGTCGTGAGGGCCTGCAGCGCCGTCACCCACGCAGAGTACTCGGTGCGGAGCCTGCACACGGGCCAGTCGCTGCCGAACAGGAGGCGTGCTGGGCCGAACGCCTCCAGCGCGAGTTCGACGTACGGCCTGATGAGCGCTGCGTCCCACGAGGCGTCGCGCACTTCGGTGACCACGCCAGAGAGCTTGCACGTGACGTGGGGCCGCTTCGCGATCTCGCGGAAGTTCTTCGCCCACGCCTCGTCGAAGCGGCCGGCGATGATGGCAGGCTTGGCGATGTGATCGAGCACGAAGGGCTGCGACGGATGTCGATCGACGAAGGCGATCGCGGCCGGCAACTGCGGGGCGTAGATCAGCACGTCGTACACCAGGCCGTGCGTGCGCAGGCGGCCGACGCCGCGATTGAACCCGGGCCGTGCCAGGAACTCGGGGTCGCGCTCGCCCTGCACCACGTGTCGCACGCCGACCAAGCGGGGACGAGCCGCGTATCGCGCCAGCACGTCGTCCACGTCGTCGGCCGCCAGGTCGACCCACCCGACGACGCCGCGAATCCGGCCGCCGGACGCCTCCGCCTGGTCCAGCAGGAAGTCGTTCTCCGCCAGGGACTGCCTCGCCTGCACCGCGACCGCTGCGTCGATGCCCGAAGCCGCGAGTTCGCGCGCCAGATCGGCGTGCAGGTAATCGCGCCGAAGGGTCGGCGGGTCGGTTGGTATCCAGTCGTATTCGACCGGATCGAAGCGCCAGAGATGCTGATGACTGTCGATCTTCATGGCGACGGGCTACCTGACTCCTGACTCCTGCCTTCCTGCCTTCCTTCGTTCCTGTCTCTTCTCATCTGGAGAACATCGTCCTCGCGACGAACCAGACGTTGGCGGGACGTTCGGCGAGGCGGCGCATGTACCAGGGGAACCAGTAGTCGCCGTAGCTGATCAGCACGCGCAGGGCATAGCCGTCCTTGACGATCCGCTGCTGCACGCTCCGCTGGATGCCGTAGAGCAGCGCGAACTCGCACGCCTCGCGGGCGCCGATCGTCGTGGCGTGCTGCTGGATGGCGCCGATGATCGAGACGTCGTGCGTGCCGAAGACGGCGCGGAAGCCGCGCGCACGGGCGTCGGGAGCGAGCATCGCCCTGGCGAGCGCCAGATAGTTGGCGTCCACGTCGGATTTCTTCGGATACGCGACGCTCGCGGGCTCCTTGTAGGCGCCCTTGACGAGTCGGACCCCTCCGCCGGCCTCGACGATGGCCTGCAGGTCCTTCGCGGTGCGGTACAGGTACGCCTGGAGGCAGACGCCGACGTTGCGGTGCTCGGCGAGCACCGCGTGATACAGCTCCAGCGTGGCATCGACGTAGGGATGCTGCTCCATGTCGATCCACAGCATCGCGCCCTGCTGCGCGGCGCGGGCGGCGAGCTGGCGCACGTGCTCGCGGCAGCGCGCCGGATCCATGTCGAGACCGAGCTGCGTGAGCTTGACCGAGATCTGCGTGTCCAGCTGTCGCTGCTCGATGCGCCCGTACGCCTCCAGATAGTGAGCGGCGACCGCGTCGGCTTCCGCCATGTCGGTCACGTTCTCACCGAGACGCGTGAAGATGGTCGCCATCCGGTCCTGCGTGCGCAGCACCTCGGCGGCCTCGAGCGCATCGTCGAGCCGCTCGCCGGGCATGAAGCGCTTGACGGCCTTGCGGAACACGGGCAGGCGGGTGGCGTTGGCCCGCATCCAGCGGTTCTCGGACGCCGCGAGCAGGAGGCTCCGCACGGGGTGCATGTGTCAGCCTCCGTTTACCAGACGCCCTTGAGCAGGCCGCCGTCGATTTGCAGGAACGCGCCTGTCGTGTACGCCGAGGCGTCCGAGAGCAGGAAGGCCGCCGCCTTGCCGAACTCGTCGGGGGCGCCATATCGGCCGAGGGGAATCGTGGCCTCCATGCGTGCGCGCTGCTCGTCGAGCGTGAGGCTCGACGCCTTTGCCCGTCCCTCGTCCAGCTCGCGGACGCGATCGGTGTCGATGCGGCCCGGCACCAGGTTGTTGACGCGAATCCTCTGCGGCGCCAGCTCGTTGGACAACGTCTTGACCAGTGCGGCCACGCTGGCGCGGACGACGTTGGAGAGGGCCAGGTTGGGGATCGGTTCCAGCACGGCCGACGACGTCGTGACGAGGATGCTGCCGCCGCCACGACCGGCCATCACCGGCACGACGAGACGCACCATGCGGATCGTGCTGAGCAGGAGCAGGTCCACGGCGTGCTGCCACGCCTGGTCGTCGAAGCCGAGGGCCGGCCCTGGCGGCGGTCCGCCCGTGTTGGCAAACAGCAGGTCGACGCCGCCGAAGCGCTCCATCGTCGCGTCGTGCCACATCGTGATGTCGTCCGCCGTGCGCAGGTCGGCGGGCACCGCCAGCACCTGCGCCCCGGGCGTGCCTTCCCGCAGTGCCGCGGCCGCCGCGTCGATGCGCGCGGCGTCGCGCGACGCGATCGACACCTGGGCACCTTCGGCCACCAGTGCTCGCGCCACCGCGAAGCCGAGGCCGCGGCTCGCACCGCCCACCATGGCCACCTTTCCCGTCAAGCCGAGATCCATGCGAGTCCTTCCTGTGCCGCCGTCCAGGTGAGGAGGCGGTCGAGCGCTGCCCGTGTTCCCGGGTCGATGGTCGCGCCGGGGGCGCGCGTTGACGCGTCGGCGATGAGCCCGCGTCGCTTCAGCACTTCCTTGCGGACGGCCATCCCTATGCCTTCCTGGAACTCGAGACGCATCAGCGGCACGGTCCTGTAGAACAGGTCGGCGGCGCCTTCCCGATCGCCGGCGTGCCAGCGACTCGACGATGCCGACGAGGATCTCCGGGAACGCGAAGCCGGTCATGGCGCCGGCCGATCCGGCCATGAGTTCCTCGAGCAGATAGACGCCGCCCAGCCCGCCGAAGATGGTCAGCGGCATGTCGCCGGCGGCCTCGAGCAGCCGCGCGGTCTTGAGGGGTGTCGGCGGATCTTCGAGCTTGATGGTCCGCGCCGCCGGAATGTCGCGCGCGATCTGCACCAGCAGCGCGGCCTCCATCGTGAAACCCGACACAGGGGGGAAGTCCTGGATGACGATGGGCACCGACAGCGCGTCGGCCAGCGCGGCGAAGTGGGCCTTGACGCTGGCGGAGTTCAGCTTGGGCGCTCGTGGCGGGCTGACCATCACCGCGGACGCGCCGGCGGCCTGGGCGGCCCGGCTCAACTCCAGGCAGGTGTGCAGCCCTTCGGTCGTCGTGCCGACCACGACGGGCACGCGTCCGTTGACCTGGGTCAGGACCGTGTCCAGCACCAGGGCGCGCTCCCGTTCCGTCAGTCTCGCGGCTTCACCCAGCACGCCGAGCGCCGTGAAGCCCGAGACACCAGCGCCGACGAAATGCTCGACGTACGTCCTGAGACTGTCGACGTCGACGTCGCCACCCTGGCGAAACGGCGTCGCGAGCACCGAGTACACACCCTGCACGTGTCGATTCCTTTCGATTCGCCGCGACGGGCGGGCTGGCTCTCCAGGCCCGCCGTGCGCTCGCCGCGGAGGTAGGGCCGGCTCTCCGAGCCGGCCGTTCGCTCGCCGCCAAGGTAGGGCCGGCTCTCCGCGCCGGCCGTTCGCCCCCCCCGCCAAGGTAGGGCCGGCTCTCCGCGCCGGCCGTTCGCCCCCCCGCCAAGGTAGGGCCGGCTCTCCGCGCCGGCCGTTCGCCCCCCCGCCAAGGTAGGGCCGGCTCTCCGAGCCGGCCGTCCGTCGCAGCCTGTGAAAAGTATCAGAGATCCCGGCCCCAACGTCGTGCACGTCGACCGAGGAGGCCGGTTACCGCTCCGGCCGGGGGCCCGGTGCCCGTCGGCGCGCTCACCGCCCCGGGTCCCTGCCGGCGATAGAATTCTCTGACATGACGCAGGCCGGGAATCGGGAGTCGCGGGTCGGGACACCATCGTCACCGGCCGACGTGGTCATCGTCGGCGCGGGCGCGACGGGTGGATGGGCCGCCAAGCGGCTCGCCGAAGCCGGCCTCACCGTGATCGTGCTCGACGCCGGACGTCCCTTCGGCCCCGAGGACTTCCGCGAGCACATCCCGGCTCACCAGTTGCCGTTGCGCGCGCGGACCAAGGCGGCGATCGCGCGGACCCAACCGCAGCAGGCGGCCGGTTACCCGTTGACCGAATGGAACGCCGACTGGTTCGTCAACGACATCGACGAGCCCTACACGACGCCGCCGGGCCAGCCGTTCCCCTGGGTCGGCCGCATGAGGATCGTCGGCGGGCGAACGCACGTGTGGGGACGCCAGAGCTACCGGTACAGCGACCTCGACTTCAAGTCGGCCTCACGCGACGGCTTCGGGATCGATTGGCCCCTGTCGTACGCGGATCTGGCCCCGTACTACGACCTCGTCGAACGCTATGTGGGCATCACGGGCATCAACGAGGGCATTCCGCAACTGCCCGACCAGCAACTGCAGCCGCCCATGGGGTTCTCGTGCGTCGAGGCCCACGTCCGCGAAACCATCCGGACCTCCATGGCTCGGACGGTGACCCAGGGCCGGACCGCCAATCTGACCGAGTCGATCAACGGCCGCCCGACGTGCCACATGTGCGGCCCGTGCGAGCGCGGGTGCGCGACCTTCTCGTACTTCAACGCGGCGTACACGACGGTGATGGACGCCGAAAGGACCGGCCGGTGCCGCCTGGTCACGCACGCGATGGCCGCGCAGGTGCTGATGGACCCACAGCGTCGGCGGGCGACAGGCATCCGCTACGTCGATCGACGGACGCGCGCGCACCACGAGGTTCACGGGCGTGTCGTGATGCTCGCGGCGCAGGCGTTCGAGTCGGTGCGCCTCCTGCTCAATTCGGCGAGCGCCCAGGATCCGGGGGGCCTGGCCAACTCGAGCGGCGTGCTGGGAAAGTACCTGCTGTCGCACTTCACGGGGTTTGGCGCGTCGGCCGAGTTCCCGGCGTTTCATCGTCGAGCCGACGCGAACGCTCCGCGCAAGCCCACCGGGCTGTTCGTGGCGCGCTTCCGCAATCTGGATGCCGCGAAGCCGGACACCCGGTTTCCTCGCGGCTACGGCTACCAGGGCGGAGGCTCGACGGACTTCTCCCAGAGTCTCGACGGCTTCGGGGCAGACTACGTCGCCGCCGTGAAGGCGAGCGGTCGGACGAGTGCCAGTCTCGGCGGCTTCGGCGAGCCGGTCCCCGACGCACGCAATCAGGTGACGATCGACCCGAACGCCGTCGACGCGTGGGGCATCCCGGCCGTGAAGATCGACATGCGCTTCTCGGACACCGACAGGGCGATGATGCGCGACGGAGCCGAGCAGGCCGCCGAGATGCTGGAGGCCGCCGGCGGCACCAACGTCCGCATCACCTGGGCGCCCCGCTGGGCGAGCCACGAGGTCGGCATCGCCCGCATGGGCGCCGACCCGAAGACCTCGGTCCTGAACCAGTTCCAGCAGACCCACGACGTCAGGAACCTGTTCGTCGTCGATGGCGCCAGCATGCCGAGCGTGGGCTACGTCAACCCGACGCTCACCATGATGGCCCTCGTCGTCCGCTCGTGTGACTACCTGCTGGACAGTCTCGAGAAGGGCAACGTCTAGCCCTGGTGAGGCTCGAGGGCGTCGACCGGGACGAGGTGCGTGGCTACTTCTTGAAGTGCGGGTTGCTGGAGCGCTGGAATGAACTCGAACGCGCCCTCTGACCTGGAGTGAGGGACATCGCCTGCCCTACGGATCGAGCGACGACACGTACGCGATGATGTCGACCACGTCGCCGTCGGTGAGGTTGGCCACCACGGGCACCATCAGCGCGGCCATCGCGCCCCTGCGTGTGCCGAGCTTGATGTCGTACATCTGCCGGGCCAGGTAACTCGGCGACCGGCCGGCGAGATTGGGGACCGGGCCGAGGCCCTTGAGGCCGGGGCCATGGCAGATCGCGCACGCCGCGGTCCTGCCGCCGCCACCGGTGGTCGCCAGCGCTTCACCACGCGAGACGCTGCCAATGGGCGCGTAGGCAATGAACCCCGACCTGGGATTGCGCATCCTCGTCTGCGTCACATCCTCTGGCGTCTCGATGATCCGCACGCCGATCGGCTCCTGCTGGCCATCGCCCACCGGAAAGTAGATCTCGCCTTGAATCCGCATCGTCGGGATCGTCTCGGTCTCGACGACGCGGATGTACTTCGGCACCTTGATCGACGAGAAGTAACGCGCGACGTCCTGGATGTCCTCTGCGGTCATCGCCCTGGCGGCGCGTTCCATCTCGCCCGTGTTGGCCTTCCGCGGGTCGGCGCTGCGTCGCAGGCCCTGCTGGAAGTCGCGCAACTGCTGCACGATGTAGTCGTGGGGGAGGCCCTGAACCGGCGCATTCTCGGGGCGGCCCGCGTCCGTCGGGCAGGTGGCACAGCCCGCACGCGCGCGCCTCGGGTGGCTTGCCCTTGGCCACGATGTCCGGCACCGGCCCGTGACTCTCGGGGAACCAGTCCGCTGGGCCGTAGCTGTTGCTGACCTGCTGCTGCGTGAACCGCAGGGCCGACCCTTCGGCCTGCAGCAGCACGGGCGGCGGCGCATTCGGGTCTGGCGGCGTCGGCGGCCGATACGGAGGCGTCGCCTGCGCTGGCACCTGGTCGGGCACCACACCGGGCGGCAGTTGTGGTTGCGCGTACGGCCAGGCCGGCGGCATCTGCCGTTGTGCCAGCACCAGTTCCGACGCCCACAGCGCGGCAAGCGCTCCGAGGGTGACGAGCATGACGCGTGCTCGCAAGGGCCTACGCCTTCGCCTTCCACGCGGCGAGAACTTCCTTCTCGCGCTCCGGCGACAGGCCGGCCTTGAGCTTCGCCTTGCGCTCCGCGGGCCAGGTGTCCACGTACGCCAGCGTGTCGCGTACCGTTTCCGCGAGTGGGCGATGGGTCAGTCCCTTCGCGATGGCGGCCTTGACGCTGACCTGGCCTTCGCCAGCGGTCTCGCCCTCGGCGGGGAGCCACACGGGCATGTCGCTCCACGGACGCACCTTGTGTTCGGCCATGAAGTCCTTCGGCAGCCAGATGAACGTGGCGTCGGATTTCGACACCTCCTTGCAGGTGTCGAGGAGGCGCCCGATCGTGAGGCTCGCCTGCGGCGCGTCGGCGTTGTAGATGCCCGTCGTGCGGTTCTCCACGCACGTCACGATGAAGGCGGCCAGGTCGCGGACGTCGATGCACTGCACGAAGTCGGCGGGCGAGTTCGGCGCGAGCACCTCGCCACCTTTCGATACGCGTACGGGCCAGTAGGTGAATCGATCGGTCGTGTCGCCGGGGCCGACGATCAGCCCCGGCCTGATCACGGTCGTCTTCCCGGGCAGGGCTTGCTCGGCGGCCCGCTCGCAGAGCACCTTCAGCCCTCCGTAGGTCTGGCCCGTCACCTGCTCGACCGTCGGATCCTTCAGTGTCGCGAGTGGGGCACTCTCGTCGAGCCCCGGCTTGTCGAGCGCCGCGTACACGGAAATCGTCGAGATGAGGAGGTAGTGCCCCACGTTGGGCGCGAGCAGCGTCGCGCTCCGTGTGACGTCGGCCGGGATGTACGCCGACGGGTCGATCACGACGTCCCACGTGCGCCCCTGGAGCGCCGTCAGGTCCGTCTTCCGATCGCCGCGCAGCTTCTCGACATCGGGAAACAGACCCGGATTGGTCCGCCCGCGGTTGAACAGCGTGACGGTGTGGCCGCGCTCCTGGAGTCGGCGCACCGTGTGCGGCCCGAGGAAGCCGGTGCCGCCGATGATGAGCACCTTCAGGGGTGCCACGGCGCGCGAGGGACGCGGCAATGCAGCGGTGGCTGCGGCGGCCAGGCTCGTACCGAGGAATGTGCGGCGTGTGATGGACACGGGGCCTCCAGATCGGGAGTGCATTCGGGACTGCGTAGCCGCCGGACTCGTCCGGCGGGAAACGGGAGGCGCCCCGCACGCGGGACGAGTCCGGCGGCGGCGCCCCTTGGATTCGTGCCGACCGCCGGCGACCGTGTCACGACGTGGCGCTCTCCGCGGGCGCGGCGACGACGACGGTGGCGAGGTGCTCGTCGTGCGTGCGGCCGACGCGCCACCCGAGCAGCGCCCATATCGCGGCGACGGCCAGGCCGATGATCGCCACCTGGCCCAGCGGCACCTGCGTCGCCACCACCACGGACATGATCCAGCCGTTGACGAGGTCGCCCCCGCGGTAGATCGCCGTGTCGATGAAGGCCTTGGCCTTGTACCGGCTCTCGCGGTCGACGCGCGTGAACAGGCTCTCGCGTGCCGGGGCGATCAGCGAGAAATTGCCGGCCCGGTGCACGATCTGGATGGCGGCCAGCAGCAGCGGCGTCGGCGACACCGAGAGCCAGGCGAACCCCACGGCCACGAGCAGCGGCGACAGCATGAGCAGGGGCGTTACGCCGTACCGGGTGAGCAGCACGCGCGTGACGACCACCTGCGTGACGACCGTGAGCGCGTTGACCGCGAAGTCGATCCGCGCGAAGTAGGCGGCCCGCGCGGCCGAATCGGTGAACGCCGCGGCGACGACGGCGGCCTGCTGGTAGTACAGGATGGTGTTCACCGTCACGTACAGCAGCAGGAGGCCGGCGATCAGCCGGAGGAACGGCGAATCCGCCACCAGCCGCGCGCCGGCGAGCACGGTGCCACCGATGGGTCGATCCGCGCCGCGTCGCTCCGTGGCCCACGGGAGCAGCCGCATGACGGCCACCAGCGCACCGCACAGCAGGAGTGCCGAGAAGAGCATCAGCTGCGGCACGCCGACGCGCTGCACGAGCAGCGCCGTCAGGGCAGGGCCGGCCAGGGCACCGCACGTGCCGCCCGCGGCGATGATGCCGTAGAGGCGCGTGGCCTGATCGGTCGTGAAGATGTCGGACATGAAGCTCCAGAACACCGACACGACGAAGAGATTGAAGACGCTGACCCAGATGAAGAAGGCGGGGACGGCGATGCCCATGCCGACCTCGGCCCGGAAGACCACGTAGAAGGCGACGAGGCAGGCGGTGAAGAAGCCGTACACCACCGGGATGAACACGCGGCGTTGGTAGCGCGCCACGAGGGCGCCGTACACGGGTTGGGCCAGCAGCATGCAGGCGAACGTGCCACTGAAAAGCCACTGCAGCCTGTTGACGCCGTGGCGCACGCCCATCTCCTCGCGAAGGGGACGGAGGAGCCCGTACGCGCAGAGCAGGGCGAAGAAGTAGAAGAAGCTCCAGGCGAGGGCCGCGCGTTCGTCGCGGGTCACGCCAGTCAGGAGGGCGAGGCGGGATCGCACAGGGCCGGCGGCGGGCGGCGACGCCATCGACGACGGCTAGCGCTTCCGGCGCCAGACGAGCACGGCTTCGCGGTTGCGGATGGACCCGAAACAGTACCGCTTCCTGTTGCTGTAGGTGTCGAGCCAGTCGCGTTCGACCCAGAGGTTCGCACCGTCCGGATCGTCACGCAGCCGCTGTGCCGCTCCGCGCAGGCCCTTGACCGTTCGCTGGAAGTAGGGATCGAAGAAGGAGAGTCCTTCGGGGTCGGCCTTGATCGCCAGCACGTAGTGCCAGATGCCCCCGCCGATGTGCATGTTGCACAGGCCGACGCCACCGTCGTTGAGGCACGCCACGAGCTGGTTGCCGCGCTTGACGTGCACCTCACTGCCGCGCAGGTACGCCGTCTTGACCGCGAACCGGCCTTCCTTGTACGCCCCGAGCCATTCGGCCGTCACCCGGATGCCCCACTCGTCGGTGCCGTCACCGAGCGTGTTGCTGCGGCTGACGCCGTTGAGCGTGTACGTGTAGACGCGCTGGATCACGAGCGGCGGAATCTCGCCGCGGCCGAAGAGCCGCGCGATGCCGTTCAGGAAGGTGGTCGGGACGCAGTCGGCCTCGCTGAACTGGTACCGGAACGGCACCGGGACATCGGGCTGGCGCGACGCATTTCCCGATCGCGTCCGGCGCGATGGGTGGGACGAGGACAACGTGTGCTGAGTCTGCCATCCAGCCGCCCGATCCGCAAGGCATGTCGTGCGGCTTGCGTTGCGGCGCCGGAGGGGGTGAGATCGCGGACATGCCTCCCGCCGTGCCGCCCGTCTCCCGCCGCGCCGTGCTCGCCCTCCTCGCCCTGGCCCGTCCGGCCGTCCTGGCAGCTCAGCAGGCGACGGTCCGGTCCGGGTCTCTGGGCCCCCTGCGCCGTACGGTCGCCCTGAATGCCGTACTGGACCATCCGCAGGGCATCACGCCCAGCGCAGACGGCGCCACGTGGTTCGTGACCTCCGTGCTGCGGGACGAGAAGAAGGGGCTCCTGGCGGCGTTCCGGGCCTCCGACGGCATGCTCCTGCGGCGTGTCGAGGTCCAGGACGGGCCCCGCTACCATCCTGGCGGCCTGGGACGACTGGGGGACACCCTGTGGTTGCCCGTGGCCGAATACACGCGCGCGTCGACCAGCGTGGTCCAGGCCCGCGACACCGGCACGCTGGCGCTTCGGTCGCAGTTCCCGGTGCAGGACCACATCGGCGCCGTCGCCGTCACGTCCGGAGCGCTCATCGGCTGCAACTGGGACGCGCGGACCTTCTACGAGTGGACGTTCGAGGGGGCACAGACGCGCGTGGTCGAGCACGACGGCGCGGCGCGGTACCAGGACCTCCACTGGGCGGGTGAGGCGCTGCTGGCCGCCGGCCTGCTCGGCGACACCGGCGTCGTCGACCTGCTCGACTGGCCGTCGCTCGACCTGCGCGAACGCATGGTCGTCGGCAAGACGGACCGGGGCGTCGTCCTCACCCACGAAGGGATGGCGGTGGCCGGGCAGGACCTCCTGCTGCTGCCGGAGGACGACCCGTCGCGCGTGTTCGTGCACGCCTGGACAGGCGCGCCCGTGCCCGAAACGGCCGCCCCACGGCCCAACGAGCCCGAGAAGTCGCTGTTCCGCCGCCCCGTTCCGTAGGCGGCCGGCGGTTCGCATGCGTGGGCGCGGGACGTGTCCCGCGCGTCGCGGGCGGCCTGTGAATCCGTAGGCGCGGGACGTGTCCCGCGCCCGGCTGCCGGACGAGTCCGGCAGCTACGTATCCGTCCGGCGAGGAATTCGAGGTTCGTAGGCGCGGGACGTGTCCCGCGCCCGGCTGCCGGACGAGTCCGGCAGCTACGTATCCGTCCGGCGAGGAATTCGAGGTTCGTAGGCGCGGGACGTGTCCCGCGCCCGGCTGCCGGACGAGTCCGGCAGCTACGTATCCGTCCGGCGAGGAATCCGAGGTTCGTAGGCGCGGGACGTGTCCCGCGCCCGGCTGCCGGACGAGTCCGGCAGCACGAATCCGTCCGGCGAGGAATCCGAGGTTCGTGGCGCGGGACGTGCCCGCGCGAGGCTGCCGGACAGTCCGGCAGCTACGTATCCGTCCGGCGATGACAGTTCCTGAGTCCGTCGCCGAACAACCCGCGGCAGAATGACGGCACGCCCATGGCGCGGAGTCACGGCTGCACCCCTGTCTCGGAGCGGCTTGCGGTCTGGTTCGCCGTCGTTGCCCTTCTCCCCCTCGCAGGACTGGCCTGGGTCGGCTGGAGCATCGTCGGCGACATCCGCACCAGCGAGGCCGGCCGATCGCCGAGCGCGTGCGGGGCGATCGCGGCGCTCGCCGAGGCCGGGCTCGATCGACCACCTGCCCGCCCACGCCGACGTACAGCTGGCCGCCTGGCTGAATGCTCCCACCGATGCGCCGCCCGCACCGACAGCGCCGACCGGGTCTGAGGCGGCCATGGTCCTCCTGGATCGCGCGGGTCTGGTACGCCGGAGTGGACGACCGTTACCGTTCCTGCCGCCGCCGTCCGGCGAGCGGGCACCGGACGAAGCGGTCTTCTCGCGCATCAATCATCTCGAGGTACGCGATCGGGACTTCGCCCGAGTGGCCGAGATGCTCGAGCCGCTGACGCGTGGACCGGACACGGCGGTGCGGGCGGAGGCCCTGCTGAGGCTGGCTCGCGCGTACAAGCAGGCGGGCGACGCCACGCGCGCCCTCGATGCGTTCGCGCGGCTCGAGGCTCTCGGCGAGACCCGCGTCGCCGAGCTTCCGGCTGCCTACGTCGCTCAGCTCGGGCGGGTCCTCGTGTACGACGCGGCGGGTTTGACGAAGGAGCGGCGCGACGCGAGCGCCACGTTTGTGCGGGGGCTCGAGCGCGGCACGTGGGCCCTGACCCGGCGACAGTTCGATGCCGCCATGACCCAGGCACACAGCTGGGGGATGCCGCCGGCGGTCGATGCCGGTGCCCTGGCCCTGGCTCACGCCGTCGATGTGTCCTGGCGCAGCTGGTCGACGGGCAACTCCTTCTCGAACTCATCATGGCGGGCGGTTGGCACCTCTCACGGACCTGCCGTGGTGATGGCTCGTCTGTCAGACGGCCGGCTCGCGCTCGCAGCACTCGACGCGACGGCCGTCGGGCGCGCGATCGAAGCTGCCGCGCGAACGTTCACGGAGCCCGGCGAGGTGTCGTGGACACTCGCCGATGCGTCGGGCGCGATCGTGTTTGGCGAGAGCGTGGTCGGGGGTCGAGGGTGCCCGGGCATCGGCCGCCGCCAGCACCGTGCCGTGGACCGTTCACGCCGTCGCGCTGTCACCTGGCGCCACGGCACCCCAGCGTCTCTCGTTGTTGCTGCTGGCCGGCGTGGCCATGGCGGCCGTGCTCGTCGTCGCCGGTGCCTGGTTCAGCGGACGCGCGATCACGAGGGAAGTTGCCGCCGCACGCCTGCAGTCCGACTTCGTCGCCACGGTGTCACACGAGTTCCGCACGCCTCTGACGACGCTGCGGCAACTGACGGAGATGCTGGCGCGCGGGCGTGTGTCGGGCGACCGGCGACGGCAGGAGTTCTACGACACGCTCGTCGCCGAAACGGCGCGCTTGAACCGCCTCGTCGAAGGTCTTCTTCAATTCGGCCGCACACAGGCGGGCGCGGCCGGGGCGTCACCGGAAGCGGTCGACGTGGCCGAACTCGCCGAGAGCGTGGTGTCGGAGTTTTGCCGCGAACATCCGGAAGCCGCAGCGCGGGTGACGAAGTCCACTGCTGGCACGGGGACGGTCGTGGGAGATCGAGTTGCGCTTGCGCGCGCGCTCTGGAACCTGATCGACAACGCCGTGAAGTACTCATCCGCTCCGACGCCGGTCATCGTCGAGGCCGCCGTAGGCGACGGCGAGGCGACGATCGCGGTGCGCGACCGCGGTATTGGCATCCCGGACGACGAACTGCCGCTCGTCTTCGATCGATTCACGCGTGGACAGGCCGCGCGCGATCGACGGCTGCCTGGTACGGGCATTGGGCTCACGTTCGTCAGGGACGTCGCAGAGGCGCATGGTGGTTCGGTGTCGGTGCAAAGCTCGACCGGGCGTGGCAGCACCTTCACCCTGACCCTGCCGATCGAGTGGCCATCAACGTCCGGTAGCGGAGGCACATCGTGACGGCATCCATCCTGGTCGTCGAAGACGAACGCGGCATCGCCCTGGGGCTCGAGGAAGACCTCACGCTCGAGGGGTACGACGTGGAGGTCGTTCGCGACGGTGAACGGGCCCTCATTCGCGCACGCGAACGGGCGTTCTCGCTGATCCTGCTCGACGTCATGTTGCCCGGCAAGGACGGCTTTCAGGTGTGCCGCGAACTGCGGCGTGGCGGTCTCGCCACCCCAATCATCCTGCTGACTGCTCGCACGCAAGAGGCCGAGAAGGTGTTGGGGCTGCAGTTGGGCGCCGACGACTACGTCGCGAAGCCGTTCAGCCCGCTGGAACTGTGTGCGCGCATCCAGGCTGTGCTGCGCCGGGCGAATGGCCGGGTGACGACAGCGGCCGAACAGTTCACTTTCGGCGACGTGACGATCGACTTTGCCCGCGGCGAGGTGAAGAGGGCGGGGGCGCTGGTCGAGTTGACGCCGGTGGAGTTCAAACTTCTCGGTGCGTTCGTCCAGAGTCGCGGGCGCGTTCTCAGCCGGCGCCAGTTGCTCGAGCGTGTGTGGCCGGACACCGAGTGCGTCGAGCGTGTCGTCGACACCCACGTCTCGAATCTGAGGAAGAAGATCGAGCCCGACCCGGCAAGTCCGTCGTACGTGGTCAACCTGCGCGGGCTGGGATACCGGTTCGATGGGTGAGCGGCGGTCGCAATCTTTGCTGAATCTTGAACGATCCCCGGCCGCTGCCCGACGTGCGACTCCTACGCTGGCTGCCGTGGAGGAGCGTATGCAGCAACGACGAGTGGTGGCGGCAGTAGCAGGGTGTCTGGTGGCGATGGCGATCGCGGGTCACGTGATCGCGCAGGAGCCGACCCGGGCGGCCGTTCGCCTCGAGGTGGCGCGTCAACTGGAGAAGGTAGGCGGCGACGTTCGTGCCGCGATGCGCGAGTACGAGGCCATTGCGGAGCAGTCGGCACAGGATGACCGGGCCGTCGCTGCCGAGGCGTGGCTGCTGCTGGCGTCGGCCCACGAGACGCTTGGGGATGGTCGCGCGCGGGTGCTGTACGAACGCGTCGCCAACGAGTTTCGCGACGAACCCACTGCTGCGGCGCGGGCCACCGCCTGGCTTCGGACAGCAGCACCGGTCCAGGGGGAGGTCAGCCGGCGGAGGTTGAAGACGGGGCCCGGAGAACGTGTCTCGCCCGACGGACACTACGTGGCTTACAGCGCGGACCTGGGGAGGAAGCTCGCCGTCGAAGATCTGGTCACCGGTAATGTGAAGACGTTCGATCAGCGGGCCTTTGCGGCGACGTTCTCACCAGATAGCTCCGAGATCGCCTACAACTTCTGTGAGGGGGAGCGGGGTGCCCTCATGTGCCAGGTGCGAGTGGCGACTCACGCTCTGGCCGATGACGAAACGTGAACAGGCGGGCCTCGGTCGGGCGGGACTCTGGCGATGGTTGAACCTGCTCGAGACGTCATATCAACTCGTCCGGATACCGGCGTTCAGTCGCACGCAGGCTGATCAAGACACCCAAGGTGTATTGGGCCGATACCGGCCTGGCGCTTCACATCGGCGGCGTCGAACAACCGGAAGGTGCGCACCTCGAGAACGTCGTGATCGGCGACCTGCTCGCGTGGAGGGATGCGATCACATCCGCGCCCAGGCCAGACATCTGCTATTGGCGGACGGCTGCCGGTGAAGAGATCGACTTCGTGATCGATACCGGCAAACGGTTCGTCCCAATCGAGGTCAAGACGACGCCCCGCCCGCGCGTCGCCGATGCGCGGCACCTGCAGTCGTTTCGCGCCGAGTACGGCCGGGCCGCCCGGCCGGCTCTGCTCCTTCACACGGGCACCAGTGTCGAGTGGCTGGCCCCGGGCATCCTGGCGGCACCCTGGTGGCGGGTGCTGTGATGCCCTCGCTTCCCCGGCCGCGTTCGCCACGGCATCCTCGGCGACGGCACCACTCGAGTCTCACAGCTTCACACGGTCCCGACAATCGACGGTCGATTCGCTGACACGGAGCGTGCTTCAATGGCGGCGACCCGTCGCCACGCGCGAACACGCGTCCGACGAGCGGTTCCGAGCACAGCAGCGGCAGAAACGACGCCGACACGGACAGCGCCGCGATGCGATAGGGATCGTCTCCGTTCGTCATCGTGAAGACGCTGGGTAGCACCGGAGCCTCAAGGCCGGGCCGAGCGACGCACCCGCTCACTCGGCCGGGAGCATGCCCAACGGCCACGCGTCGGCATATAGTTCATGCGTCTTTGCGTCGCCCGCCGATCACCTACCGGTTGTCCGTGTGTAGGTGTCGTTGCGGAGTGGACAAATGAATGCCGAGGGGTGATATGGCAGATGTGATTTGGACCGACGTTGGTTCGGTGGACGAGTTCAACACGCATCCCGTGCGCCTCGTGGTGGCTGGCACCGCCAGAGTGGCGCTCACATGCGTGGACGGGCGCTTCGCGGCGATTTCCGCAGTGTGCAATCACGTCGGCGGGCCGCTGGCCGACGGAGTGCTCGACGGCGACTTCCTGGTGTGCCCGTGGCACTACTGGGCGTTCCACCGAGAGACGGGCGTCAGCCGTCTCGATGCGGCCAATGCCGTACCGCGCCACGACGTTCGGGTCGAGGGCGGCCGTGTGCTCGTGTCGGCCGAGCCAGCGACCGAGCGCGCGCGCCCAAAATGGACGCCACACCCGTTGATGCGTCCAGTGGTGCGGAGCGCCGGCCCCGTGCGGGTGCTCGGCATTTCGACCACCGTGATGACGGCCGGGCATCCCCGATACAGCACGTCTGAGGACCTGCTGGACCACGCACTGCGACACGCGAAGGAGTCGGCAGGGTGCGACACTCAGCTCCACCGGATGCGCGACCTGCACGTGCAGCCGTGCGAGGGCTTCTACTCGAAGTCCGCCCGGGCCTGCACGTGGCCGTGCTCCATCACGATGATGGACCCGAAGGACGAGATGGCCCAGATCTACGAGGCCGTCGTGCACTGGGCCGACGTCATTCTCGTGTCGACGCCCATCCGCTGGGGCGCGGCGAGCAGCCTCTACTTCAAGATGATCGAGAGGATGAACTGCATCCAGAACCAGGAGACGATCGCCAATCGCCATCTGCTCAAGAACAAGGTGGCCGCCTTCATCATCACGGGCGGCCAGGACAACGTGCAGGGCGTGGCCGGCCACATGCTGGGCTTCTTCGCCGAGTTGGGGTGCCAGTTCCCGCAGTTCCCCTACATCGCGCACTCGCGCGGTTGGAGCGCGGAGGACATGGAGAACAACAACGCCTTCGTCCGCGAGTCGAGCACGCTGCGAGACGGCGCCCGCTCACTCGTCGACCGATGTGCGGCCATGGCGACGTTGATGATCGGCTCGGATGCCCCTGCGCAGCCGGTGGTGCGTGGTGGGCGCAAGGCTCACAAGCTGGACACCCATGGCCGTTGAAGAGGGAAGCACGCTGGCCAGATCCCGCACGTCCAGCGGCAGCACGTGGGCGCCGGCACCGGCCGCCCTCGCCACGGCCTCGAGCGATGCCGGCTTGTCGAAATGGCGCATCGTCGCAGACACGGTGTGGCCCAGGTCGCCCTTATCCGTGCGTGCCCCGGCGGTCCGGACGGAGGTGTGCCCAAGGGGCCGCCGCACACTCGGGTACAGGTCCGCCGGGCGGTCGCGTCGTGCTCCACCCAGCGGTCGACGCGCTCACCGCTCGTGTCCAAAGCACCGACGCCACGAGCGCGTCAGGGTGCCGCGGGGCAGGCCGGCGGCTTGAGAAACGCGAGCTGCGGATTGGTGTCCCAGATTCTCGGGGATGTCTTGTCCGTGAAGGTGCATCCGAAGGTCGGACTGGCCACCGTGGCCGGGTCGAGCACATCGTCCCCGGCCGGCTTGTTGCCACTCGCGACCCAACCTTCGAGGGCCACGAACGTCTGAACCAGCTCGGTGGGCGTGAACGTGCAGTGACCGACATCGCGCGTCGCGCGTTGCACCAGCATGTCGGAAGCGCCGTTGGCCGCGACGCGACGGGCGTATTCCTGCTCCATGTGGAATGGCGTGAACAGGTCGCCCAGCGTGTGCAACGTGATCATCGGGATCTTCAGATCGCCCGTGGTCGGCGCGATGCCTGTCAGCCCTTTCCGGCGACGAGCCCGGGGGGCTGCCGCCACGCGCTGCACCGCGTCGTTGAAAGCACTTTCGGACGGGGACAACTGCGGATCGGTGTCGAACTGATACAGCACGCCCGTGTCGAGGCCGGAGAGCGTCTGGGCCGCGACGTTGAAGTCGACCGCCGCCCAGGCGTACCCGTTGGCCAGCAGATACGCGCTTCAAGCTGACGAACCAGCCTTCGCCCGGCACGCCGCCGGCGGGCCAGGCTCCGCCCTGGCGCCTCTCCGATCTCGTGGCCGACCCTGTGGACGAGATCATCCTCGACGCGAGCGGCGTCACCTGCCACTGGCGCCGGCGGGCTGCGGTGGGGCGCTCAGTCGGGCCAGGTGACGCTGGCGCCACGCCGGGTCAATCCGACGAGGAACAGCCGCGAGGCTTCATCCAGGGTCGAGACGTCCCGCGCCATGACGTCGAGGGCGACGTCCCGCTCTTCGAGGGCCGGGCCACAGCTGCGCTCGAGCTTCCTGAGGTCGGCGGCGCCGAGCGGCCCGCTCACCACGACGTGAAGCCGCCCCTCCTGAACACGCGCGCGGATTCTGGCCACTGCCAACCGTGCTGCAATTTCGAGGCCCGCCCGTTTTCCCACACGATTCGACCCCGGCGGCCGCCCGGCGGCGTCGCCCTGACGAAATGTCGTCGGTAGTGTCATCCGGCGGAGGAGCGGCCCGCCTTCGGACGGTGGATGCCCAGCTTCTTCATCTTGGCGTGGAGGGTCGTCGGGCGGGTGCCCAGCTTTTCGGCCGCGCCGCGGGCGCCGCTGATCCGCCAGGCCGAGGCGTCGAGGGCGGCGAGAATGGCGTGCCGATCGGCATCGGCCAGCGTCCGCACCCCGGCCGCGCCTGCCGGTACCGGTGGGGCGGTCGCCGGCAGCCAGATCCCCTCGGATGATACGACCGGGCCGCTCGACAGGATGACGGCGCGCTCGATCACGTTCTGCAGTTCGCGGACGTTTCCGGGCCAGTGGTACGCCGCCAGCCTGTCCATCGCGTCGGCGGAAACCTCCCGCGCCGGTTTGTTCAGCTTGGCCGCGAATACCCGCAGCAGGTGGCGCACGAAGGCCGGGATGTCGTCGACCCGTTCGCGCAGCGCCGGCAGGGTGATCGGAAACACGCTCAGCCGGAAGAAGAGATCCGAACGGAAGGTACGGGCGAGGATGGCCTGTTCGAGATTGCGGTTGGTGGCGGCGACGACCCGCACGTTCACTTTGAAGGGCCGGGTGGCGCCGACGCGTTCGACGGCCGAGTCCTGCAGCACGCGCAGCAACTTGGCCTGCGCCTCTCCCGGCAGATCTCCGACCTCGTCGAGGAACAGGGTGCCGCCGTCGGCAATCTCGAACTTGCCGGCCTTGCGCGCCACGGCATGGGTGAAGGCGCCGCGTTCGTGGCCGAAGAGCTCGCTCTCGACCAGCCCCTCCGGCAGGGCCGCGCAGTTGACCGGCACGAACGGCCCCGCGGCCCGCGGGCTGCGGGCGTGAATGCGGCGGGCCAGCAGATCCTTGCCGGTGCCCGTTTCGCCCAGCAGCAACACCGTCGTGTCGCCGGCGGCCACGAGATCCGCCAGGCGCAGCACTTCCTTGAACGAGGCGCTGTCGCCGATGACTTCAGTCCCTTCCCGGGTGGCCTTCACCTCTTCCTGCAGGCGGGCTACGCGCCGCTTCAGACCGCGACGCTCGTCGAGCAGCACCGACAGGCGCCGTCGATCGTGCTCGCTGGCCTCGTAGAGCTGGGCGTTGCTGATGGCAATGGCTGCCTGGGCCGCGAAGGCTTCCAGCCGGGCGACGTCCAGCGGGCCCGGAGGGGCATCACCCGTGAAGCGCGGGGCGTCCAGACCCACCACCCCGAGGGCCCGATCGCGCACCACCAGCGGCACGGCGAACGCGGAACCGAGTGGTGTGGCGTGTACGCGTCCCACATCGAACCACCGGTCGTCCTGGCGGGCGTCGGGCACGAAGACCACCTGGCGGCTCGTGAAGGCCAGCCCCATGACGCCGGCGTCCACTTCGATCTCCGCCTGGCGGAAGGCGTCGGCGCCCGCTCCCCGGAACGCGACCGTGCGCAGGCGCCGTTCCCTCGCGTCGTGCAGCAGCACCCAGCTCGACGTGGCGCCGAACACGTCCTGCACGGCGTCCAGCGTGGCTTCGGCCGCACCTGCCACGTCCAGGCGGGAGGTGAGGGCGCGTGCCGCCGCGATGAGGGCGCCTTCAAACGAGCGATGGCGAGAGCCGGGGGTGTCAGTCGACATCGGAGCTTGGGGAGCGGGCTGCGTCGCAGCGCCAGCCCTGCATCTTACCAGCCCCCATCGGCGCCGACGGGGTCACGCAACGGCTCTCCGCCACGTGCCAGCGTTGGCGAAATATCGCGACTGCCGGCCAGCCCGCCGGCGAGGACCACGCCAGAATGCTCGGGAAATCTTCATTCTGGCGGACTCCGGCGTACGGCAGCGGCCTTGCAATGAAGAGGCCTCGCATGACTGTGACCACGCGAACGCGCCCGCTGATGCCGCGCCCGCCTTCCCTCGGAACTCGCACGGTGCTGGCGTGAGCGCGGGCGTGGTCTGGCCGGGCACTCCCTATCCTCTGGGCGCCACCTGGGACGGGCTCGGCGTCAACTTCGCGCTCTTTTCCGCGCACGCGACCCGGGTCGAGCTGTGTCTCTTCGACTCGCCCGACGCGCGACGGCCGTCGCGCGTCATCCCGCTGCCAGAGCAGACGGCGATGGTGTGGCACGGATACCTTCCCGAGGTGCGGCCGGGGCAGCTGTATGGCTACCGCGTGCACGGGCCGTACGCGCCGCAGGCCGGCCATCGCTTCAATCCCAACAAGGTCGTGCTCGACCCCTACGCCAAGGCGATCGGGCGCATGGTGCAGTGGGGGGCCTTCGAGATGTTCGGCTACGACGTGGGCGGCGGCGACGACCTCTCGTTCGACGAGTCGCGACAACGCCGCCCTGGCGCCGCTGGCCGCCGTGATCGATCCGGCCTTCACCTGGGGCGACGACAAGCGCCTGAGCACCCCCTGGCACCGGACCGTGATCTACGAGCTGCACGTCAAGGGATTCTCGGCCCGCCACCCCGGCATTCCGGAGGGCATTCGCGGCACCTACGAAGCGCTGACCACCGACGCGGCGCTCGATCACCTGACGAGCCTGGGCGTCACGGCCGTCGAGCTGATGCCGGTGCACCACCACACCGACGACCGGCACCTGGTCGAGCGGGGGCTGAGCAACTACTGGGGCTACAACACGCTCGGTTTCTTCGCTCCCGACCTGCGCTACTCGGCCAGCGCAGGGGCCCGTCGAGTCGGTGCTCGAGTTCAAGCGCATGGTGCGCGCGCTGCACGCCGCGGGCATCGAGGTGATCCTCGACGTGGTCTACAACCACACCGCCGAGGGCAACCAGCTCGGCCCGACGCTGTCGCTGCGCGGCATCGACAACGCCACCTACTACCGGCTGTCGCCCGAGAACCGGCGCTACTACGTCGACTTCACGGGGTGCGGCAACACGCTCAACGTCACCCAGCCGCAGGTGCTGCAGCTCATCATGGACAGCCTGCGCTACTGGGTGCTCGAGATGCACGTCGACGGGTTCCGCTTCGACCTGGCCAGCGCGCTGGCGCGCGAATTCCACGACGTCGATCGGCTCAGCGCCTTTCTCGACATCATCCATCAGGACCCGGTGCTCTCCCAGGTGAAGCTCATCGCCGAGCCCTGGGACCTCGGCGCCGGCGGCTATCAGGTCGGTCAGTTCCCGGTGCTGTGGACCGAATGGAACGGCAAGTATCGCGACACCGTGCGCCGCTTCTGGCGCGGTGATCCCGGCTCGACGTCCGAGATGGCCACCCGCCTGGCCGGCAGCAGCGACCTCTACGAGCACAGCGGCCGCCGGCCCTACGCCAGCATCAACTTCGTGACCGCGCACGACGGGTTCACGCTGCACGACCTGGTCAGCTACAACGAGAAGCACAACGAGGCCAATCACGAGGACAACCGCGACGGCGAGAGCCACAACCTCAGCTGGAACTGCGGCCACGAAGGGCCGACCGACGACCCCGGTGTGCGTGCGCTCAGGGAGCGCCAGAAGCGCAACATCCTGGCCACGATGTTCCTGTCGCAGGGCGTGCCGATGCTGAGCGGCGGCGACGAAATGGGCCGGACGCAGCTCGGCAACAACAACGCCTACTGCCAGGACAACGAGCTGAGCTGGACCGACTGGACGCCCACCGACGACGCCGTCGGGCTACTGGCCTTCACGTCGCGGCTCGCCAGCCTGCAGGAGGAGGAGCCGGTGCTGCGGCGGCGTTCGTTCTTCCAGGGCCGCCCGATTCGCGGCGGCAACGTCAAGGACATCGCGTGGCTCGACCGGACGGGCGCCGAGCTGAGCGACCGCGAGTGGCAGTCAGACCTGCGCTGTTTCGGCATGCTGCTGGCCGGCGACGCCATCGACGAGACCGACTCGCGCGGCCGGCGGATCGTCGGCTCGACGCTGTTCGTGATGTTCAATGCCGATCCTGCGCCCGTGGTGTTCACGCTGCCGGCGCCCGACCGCGGCGCCACCTGGTCTCGCGTGCTCGACACCGTCGACCCGCACGCCGGCCCCGATCGATTCCCGGGTGCGGCCACCTATCCCCTCGACGGCCGATCGGTCGTCGTCCTTCGCCTGGAGGCCGCGCCATCGAGCGTGGATGCGCCCCGGCAGAGAGGTTCGTCTCATGGTCAGTGAACGCCGTACCAAGGCTGCGAAAACACCCACCACCGCCACTCGGCGGCCCAAGTCACCCGCGGCGGCACCGCCGCCGCCTCTGGCGGCCACCGACGATGGCCGCAGGCGCGTGGCCATCGATCGGGTGCTTCCCGAGGTCGACGGCGGCCGGTTTCCCATCAAGCGCACGGTGGGCGAAGCGGTCGAGGTGACGGCCTGGGTGCATGCCGACGGCCACGACGTGCTGGCCGTCCGCCTGCAGCATCGGCCGGTCGGCAGCCCGCCGCAGCCGTGGACCGAGCTGCCGATGGAACCGCTCGGCAACGACGAGTGGCAGGCCAGCTTCGTGGTGGAGCAGCTCGGCGCGCACGAGTACACCGTCGAGGCGTGGGTCGACCACTTCCTGTCGTGGCGTCGCGAGCTCGCGATCAAGTCACGCGCCGGCGTCGACGTCACGACCGAGCTCATCGAAGGCGCGCACCTGGTGGCGGCGGCCGCCGCCCGTTGCCGGCCGACCGCGCCGGCCCGCCCGGCGGCCAGGAGCCGTGTCGCCGCCGGCGGCAGCGCTGCGCCTGACGACGACCGCGAGCACCTCGAGGCGTCCGCCGCCATGCTCGAGAGCGACGCCGACGCCAGCGTCCGCGTCGGCGCGGCGCTCGACGATCGGCTGCTCGAACTGATGGCGCGACACGCCGATCGCAGCCTGGCCGTCGGCCTACGGCCGCGTGCTGACGGTGGAAGTCGACCGCGAGCGGGCGCGGTTCGGCGCCTGGTACGAGATGTTTCCGCGTTCGTGGGGAGCCAGCCCGACCCGCGGCGCCACCTTCGCCGAGGCCGCCGAGCACCTGCCCAACGTCGCGGCGCTCGGGTTCGACGTGGTCTACCTGCCGCCCATTCACCCGATCGGCACCAGCTTTCGCAAGGGTCGCGGCAACACCCTCGTCGCGGGTCCCAACGACCCCGGCAGCCCGTGGGCCATCGGCTCGCCGGACGGCGGCCACAAGGCCGTGGAGCCGGGGCTCGGCACGCTCGACGACTTCGACGAGTTCGTGGCGGCGGCCCACCGCGTGGGGCTCGAGGTGGCGCTCGACATCGCCTACCAGTGCTCGCCCGACCACCCCTACGTCACGCGAGCACCCGGAGTGGTTCCGTCACCGGCCCGACGGCACGATCAAGTACGCCGAGAACCCGCCGAAGAAGTACCAGGACATCTATCCGTTCAACTTCGAGACCGAGGCCTGGCAGGCGCTGTGGGAGGAGCTGTCCGAGCGTCATCCGCTTCTGGATCGGCCACGGCGTGAAGATCTTCCGCGTCGACAATCCCGCACACCAAGCCGTACGCCTTCTGGGAGTGGCTGATCGCCGAGCATTCGCCGCGACCATCCCGACGTGATCTTCCTGTCGGAGGCGTTCACCCGGCCCAAGGTGATGGCCTACCTCGCCAAGCTCGGCTTCACGCAGTCGTATTCCTACTTCACCTGGCGCAACACCAAGGCCGAGATCGAGGAGTACTTCACCGAGCTGGCCACCTCCGGCGTGCGCGAGTTCCTGCGGCCGAACCTGTTCGCCAACACGCCCGACATCCTGCACGCCTACCTGCAGCAGGGCGGCCCGCCGGCGTTCATGATGCGCCTGGTGCTGGCCGGCACGCTCGGCGCCAGCTACGGCATCTACAGCGGCTTCGAGCTGTGCGAGGGCCGTGGCGTGCCCGGCACCGAGGAGTATCTCGACTCGGAGAAGTACCAGATCCGCCACTGGGACTGGGACCGCCCCGGCCACATCAAGGACGCTGGTGGCCGCCGTGAACCGCATCCGCCGCGAGCATCCGGCGCTGCACTACGACACCGGCCTGGTGTTCCACGCCACGGACAATCCGCAGATGGTGGCCTACTCGCGGACGTCGCCCGACGGCGCGAGCCGGGTGCTGGTCGTCGTGAACGTCGATCCGCACAACGTGCAGCACGGCTTCATCGACGTGCCGATCGAGGCCCTCGGCGCCGACGCCAGCACGCCGTATCGCGTGCGCGACCTGCTCAGCGGCGAGGTCTTCTCCTGGCAGGGGGCGCGGCACTACGTGCGCCTCGACCCGGCGGGCGTGCCGGCGCACATCCTGGTGCTGGCCGCGTGACGCGCCGGCGCCGCGTCATGGCAGCTACGCCGCCTGCAACGCCAACTTCGTCGCCCAGACCGAGGGGCTGCCGCCGGCCGTGCTCGTGGCGGCCGGCGAGCCGGTGGACCTGCACCGCCTCGTCGTCGGCGGCAGCTGCCCGGCCGGCAGTGAACCGCTCGCGCCCCGTCGCCGCCACTGGCGATATCTGGTCAGTGCGATTCGGCCCGCGCGAAGACTGGCGTCGAATTCTTCCCAAGAACACGGTGGGGACCGCCGAAAGGCGCTCCGGTACCGTCCTTGCAATGATGCCGACGTGTTCTTGATGTTCCAGCATGTCATTCGCCCATTGCCAGCGGACCCGGCGCAGCCTCGCCGCGGCGCCAGGCGGGCCCGACCAGCGGCGGCCGTCAGCCTCGACAGGATCGCCTCATGAGCCAGCGCAACGCACCCGGCAACGTGATCAGCGCTTTCGACCTGCACCTGCTCGCCGAGGGTACGCACTACCGCAGCTTCGAGAAACTTGGCGCCCACGTGGGCGAGCGTGACGGCATCGCCGGCGTCCACTTCGCTGTGTGGGCGCCCAACGCCGAACAGGTCGACGTGATCGGCGATTTCAACCAGTGGCGAGCAGGGGCCACGCCGCTCCGGATGCGCCCGGAAGCGAGTGTCTGGGAGGCATTCGTGCCCGGTGTCGGCCCCGGCGAGCCCTACAAGTACCGCATCGCGTCCCGTGTCAACGGCTATGTCGCCGATCGCGCCGACCCCTATGGCTTCGCCGCCGAGCTGCGGCCGCAGACCGCCTCGAAGGTCGTCGATCTCGACGGCTTCGCCTGGACCGACGCCGCGTGGATGGACCTGCGCCGCTCCGGCGACGTGCTGGCCGCGCCGATGTCCATCTACGAGGTGCACCTGGGCTCGTGGCGCCGCTCGCCCGAGCACGACAGCCGGTGGCTCACCTACCGCGAGATGGCGCCGTTGCTTGCCCGCTACGCCCGCGAGATGGGCTACACGCACGTCGAGCTGCTGCCCATCACCGAGCATCCCTTCGACGGCTCGTGGGGCTACCAGACGGTCGGCTACTACGCGCCGACCAGCCGCTTCGGCTCGCCGCACGACTTCATGTTCCTGGTCGACACCCTGCACGCCGCCGGCATCGGCGTGCTGCTCGACTGGGTGCCGGCCCACTTTCCGCACGACCCTCACGGGCTCGGCTTCTTCGACGGTACCCATCTCTACGAGCACGCCGATCCCCGGCAGGGTCATCACCCCGACTGGGACACGCTGGTCTTCAACTACGGGCGCACCGAGGTCAAGAACTTCCTCATCAGCAACGCGCTGTTCTGGATCGAGAAGTACCATCTCGACGGCCTGCGCGTGGACGCCGTGGCGTCGATGCTCTACCTCGACTACGGACGGCGGGATGGCGCGTGGATCCCCAACCAGTTCGGCGGCCGCGAGAACCTGGAGGCCGTCGCCTTCCTGCGCGAGCTGAACACGGTCGTGCACGGCGAGCATCCCGGCGTCATCATGGCGGCCGAAGAGTCCACGTCGTGGCCGATGGTGTCGCGGCCGACCTACCTCGGTGGTCTCGGCTTCGGTCTCAAGTGGAACATGGGGTGGATGCACGACATGCTCGACTATCTCGCGCTCGATCCCATCCACCGCAGCCACCACCACCACCGGCTGACGTTCAGCCTGCTCTACGCGTTCAGCGAGAACTTCCTGCTGCCGTTCTCGCACGACGAGGTCGTGCACGGGAAGCGTTCGATGCTCGAGAAGATGCCGGGCGACGACTGGCAGAAGTTCGCGAACCTGCGCTTGCTCTACGGCTACCAGTTCGGCCATCCCGGCAAGAAGCTGCAGTTCATGGGCGATGAGTTCGGCCAGCGCCGGGAATGGAATCACGACACCAGCCTCGACTGGCATCTGCTCGCCGAGCCGCTGCACGCCGGCCTGCAGGCTGGGTGCGCGACCTCAACCGCCTGTATCGCGAGGCGACGCCGCTGCACGCGCGCGACTTCGACCCGGCCGGATTCGACTGGATCGACTGCAACGATCACCAGCGCAGCCTGGTCAGCTTCATCCGCCGCGGCCACGATCCTGATGACGTCGTGCTGTTTGTCTGCAACTTCACGCCGGTGCCGCGCTACGACGAGCCGGTGGGCGTCCCGCTGGGCGGCTACTGGCGGGAAGTGCTCAACAGCGACGCCACCGAGTACGGCGGCAGCGGCGTCGGCAACGCCGGTGGCGTCACCGCCCTCGAAGCGTCGCACCACGGCCGCCCCTGCCGGCTCGACCTGGTCGTGCCGCCGCTCGGGGTCGTCGTGCTGCGGTCGGGCGGAGCGCCTCTCGTATGACTCAGACGCTTGTGAATCAGCCGTACTGGTACCGCGATGCGGTCTTCTACCAGCTGCACGTCAAGACGCTTCTGCGACAGCGACGGCGACGGCGTCGGCGACTTCCGCGGGCTGACGAGCAAGCTCGACTACCTGGCGGCGCTCGGGCGTCGACTGCCTGTGGCTGCTGCCCATGTTCCCGTCGCCGTTCCGCGACGACGGCTACGACATCGCCGACTACTACTCGATCCACCCGGGCTACGGCACGCTCGACGACTTCACGCGCGTTCCTCGACGCGGCGCACGCGCGCGGCCTGAAGGTCATCACCGAGCTCGTCACCAACCACACCTCCGACCAGCATCCCTGGTTCCAGGAGGCGCGCAGCTCGCACCGACAACCCGCGCCGCGACTGGTACGTGTGGAGCGACACGCGACGAGCACTACCAGGGCGTCCGCATCATCTTCCTCGACACCGAGACCGTCGAACTGGGCCTGGGATCCGGTCTCGAAGGCCTACTACTGGCACCGCTTCTTCAGCCACCAGCCGGACCTCAACTACGACAACCCGGCCGTGCGCGAGGAGATGTGGAACGTCATGAAGTTCTGGCTCGACATGGGTGTCGACGGCTTCCGCGTCGACGCCGTGCCGTACCTGATCGAGCGCGAGGGCACGTCGTGCGAGAACCTGCCGGAAACGCACGACGTGCTGAAGTTCCTGCGCCGCCGTCTCGACGAGAACTACACCGGCAAGGTGCTGCTGGCCGAAGCCAACAGTGGCCCGAAGACGTGCGCCCGTATTTCGGCGACGGCGACGAGTTCCACATGGCCTTCCACTTCCCGCTGATGCCGCGCATGTTCATGGCGCTGCGGCTCGAGGATCGCAAGCCGATCGTCGAGATCCTCGAGCGCACGCCGGCGATTCCCGAGGCCTGCCAGTGGGGCATCTTCCTGCGCAACCACGACGAGCTGACGCTCGAGATGGTCACCGACGAAGAGCGCGACTACATGTACGACGAGTACGCGCGCGACCAGGTGGCGCGGCATCAACCTCGGCATCCGGCGCCGGCTGGCGCCGCTGCTCGACGGCGATCGACGCCGCATCGAGCTGATGAACGGCCTGCTGATGTCGCTGCCCGGCAGTCCCATCGTCTACTACGGCGACGAGATCGGGATGGGCGACAACATCTACCTCGGCGACCGCAACGGCGTGCGCACGCCGATGCAGTGGAACGGCGGCTGGAACGCCGGCTTCTCGACGGCCGATCCCGAGCGGCTGGCCTTCGCCATGATCTCGAACGCCGTCTACGGCTACCAGGCGGTCAACGTCGCGGCGCAGGAGCGGACCGAGCACTCGCTGCTCAACTGGACGCGCCGGCTCATCCGCGTCCGGCGCTCGACCAACGTCTTCAGCCGCGGGTCGCTGACGTTCCTCAGGCCGAAGAACCACCGCGTGCTGGCCTACATCCGCGCGCTCGACGGCGAGCAGGTGCTCGTCGTCAACAACCTGGCCGGCAGCGTCCAGGCGGTCGAGCTCGACCTGCGCGTCGCTGGCCGGGCTCGTCCCCATCGAGATGTTCGGCAACAGCGTCTTCCCCCGGATCGGCGAGCTGCCGTACCTGCTGACGCTCGGGCCGTACGACTTCTACTGGTTCAGGCTGCGCCGTGTTTAGAACCAGCGATCTCGCATCCGGCGGCATGCAGGGAGTGGTGAGTGTGGCCGACGACAGTCTGATTCCGGACGACCTGCTCAGGCAAATCATCGGCGTCGGGCAGGTGGACCTGCTCGTCGGCCTGCCCACGCACGATCTCGGCGACGGCGTGGCCGACGCCGTGCAGGCCGTGCGCGGCTGCTTCCGCACGCACTTCCCCCGCCTGCGCACGGCGCTGCTCAACGTCGATCGCGGTTCGAGCCGACGGCACGCAGGAGGCCGTACAGCACTGCTGGGACGCCGGAGCGCCCTCGGCCGCCGGGTCGTCCGGCCTGCGCACGACGCACTGCATCACCGTGTCGGCAGCGGCGTGGGCCGAAGGCAACATGGCGACGCGGTGCGTGCTGGCGGCCGGCGACCTGCTGCAGGCCGGCACCGTCGTCGTGCTCGACTCCGAAGTCGACGGCCTGACGCCGTCGTGGGTGGCGGCGCTGGCGGCGTCGGTGCGTGACAGCCAGGTGGATCTGGTGGCGCCGGTCTACCGGCGCCACGCCGCCGAGGGGTCGCTCGTCACGCAGCTCGTGCGCCCGCTCGTACGGGCCGTCTACGGCCGGCACCTGCGCGAACCTCTGCTGGCCGAGTTCGGTTGTTCGGGACGCCTGGCGGCGAAATGCACGCACGGTTGGCTGGGACGCAACGCCGGCGCAGCGCGCCACCAACCTCTGGATCACGGGCGAGGCCCTGCGCGGCGGCTTCACGGTGCGGCAGGCCGATCTCGGTTCGCGCCACCTTCGGCCGGCGCCGCCAGCAAGGCGTCGCTGCCGGACGTCTTTCGTCAGGTCGTGGGCTCGGCCTTCGCCACGATCGAGGCGCACAGCGCGCTACTGGAGCACCGTGCACGAGACGGCCGACGTGCCGCTGGTGGGCGCGCCGCCGACACCCGCCGATGCCGGCCCGCCGCCCAGCTTCGACGCGGCGCACCTGGTGGAGTCGTTCGCCCACGACGTCGCGGCGATCGACGAGATCCTGCGGCGCATTCTTTCCCCGCGCACGCTGGCCGCGGTGAGCGCCGGCAGCCGCGACACGCCGCCGCAGCTTCCCGGCGGAGGTGTGGGCCGCCACGGTCGCCGAGTTCCTGGTGGCCCACCACCACGGCGTGATGCACCGGGATCACATCGCGCAGGCGCTGCTGCCGCTGTACACGGCCAGAACCGGGGTCTTCCTCCTCGAACATGGTCACGACACTGCTGACGCCCTCGAGGCGGCCAGTGAAGACGTGTGTCGGGCCTTCGAAGCGGTCAGGACGGAAATCATCGAGCGCTGGCAGGTGCCGGCATGAGGACGCACATGGGCGAGATGGTGCTAGAGGCAATTCAACAGGCGAGCACGAACTTCCTGCGCACTGCCGCCGAGCTGGTGCCCCGGGCGGTGGTCACAATCAGCCTCGTCCTCGTCGGGTGGATCATCGCGGCGTTGCTCAGGCGCGTCACCCGCGTCGTCCTCACCCGCACGGGGTTCGGTCGGCTGTGCGAGACGCCAGGGGCTGGCCGAGGCGCTGCGCAACGCCGATCTGCCCCCGGCTGAGTCGATCCTCGCCTCGCTGGTGTTCTGGGTGGTGTGGGTCGGCTTCCTGCTCTCGGGCGTCGACGTGCTCGGATTCTCGGCCCTGCAGGGCCTGGTTCGGGAGTTCGCGCTCTTCGTGCCGCGGCTGCTCGTCGGGCTGGTGATCGTCGTCGTCGGCCTGGTCGTGTCGAACGTGGCCTGGCGGGCGACCCTGCTCGGGGCCGTCAACGCCAAGCTGCCGTCGCCACGCGTGCTGGCCGGCACGGTGCGCACGCTCGGCCTCATCCTCACCGCCGCCATGGCCCTCGACCAGATTGCCGTCGCCCGGACGATCGTGCTCACGGCGTTTGCCATCGCGTTTGGCGCGGTCATGCTCGGCCTGGCGATCGCCTTCGGGGTCGGCGGCGGCGGCGTGGCCCGCCGCATCCTCGACCACTGGTTCCCCGAGCGGACCGAGCCGTCGAGAGACGATCTGGGGCACGTCTGATGGACGCTGGCAGCGACCGCGATCGCCTCTCGACCTGGTTCCGCCAGGAGCTTCCGCGGCATCTGCCGGCGTGGCTGCCGACGCAGCGCTGGTTCGGCGGCAAGGCCCGCGTCATCGACGGCATCGCGGTGCGGGAGGTGGTGTGGCTGCCGGCGGCGGTGCGCCCGGTGGCGGTGGTCGTGGTCGAGATCGCCTACACGCCGGCCGGATCGAGCAGCCCCGAACGGTCCACCCTGGTGCTCGGACTCGAGGAGGCCTGGACCGACACCGCGATTGCGCCGGCACCGGACGGAGGCGGCGCCTGGATCGCCGACCTGGCGGCCGACGGTGAAGCGGTTCGCGCGCTGCTGGCCGGGCTGGCTGGCGGCCCCGCCGCCGGCGGCGTCGATGGCGGCGTGCTCGTCTACGCCGACACCACGCCCGCCGTCCGGCAGATGCTCGCGGCGGCCCCGCCGCCGGTGGTCAAGCCGGTCGGCGTCGAGCAGAGCAACACGTCGGTCAGGATGGGTGCGACGCACGTCTTCAAGCTGTTCCGCCGGCTCGAGCCCGGCGAGCACCCGCAGCTCGAAGTCGGACGCTTCCTCGCGCAGGCCGGATTTGACGCCGTGCCGCGGCTCGAAGGATCGCTCGTCTACCGTGGACCTGACGGGCAGGAGTCGGCGCTCGGCGCGCTCGAGGGATGGGTAGCCAACGAGGGCGACGGCTGGCGCCATCTGCTCGCCCGGCTCGACGCCTGCCGCCAGGACGGCGACGTCCGTGCCGATCTCTACGCCGACCTGGTCTCGCTCGGCGAGACGACGGCCGACTTCCACGCCGCGCTGGCCACCGAGACGCGCCTCGACGCGTTCTCGCCCGAGGCGGTGACTGCCGGCGACACGGCGCTCTGGCAGCAGGCCGTCGAGGCGCAGGCCGAGCGGACCTTCGCGCTGCTGGGGCAGCGGCTCTCGACTCTGGCGCCCGACGACGCTCGGCGCGCCGAGGCCGTGCTCGCGGCGCGCCATGGCACGGCGCGGCGGCTCCCCGGGCTCGATGAGGCGGCCTTCGACCGGATCCGGATTCACGGCGACTACCATCTCGGGCAGACGCTCAGAGTTCCGGGCGGCTTCGTGATCATCGACTTCGAGGGCGAGCCGTCCAAGCCGCTCATCGAACGGCGGCAGAAGCAGTGCGCCCTCAAGGACGTGGCCGGGATGCTGCGGTCGCTCGACTACGCTGCGGCAACCGCCGACCTGGCGGCCGGGGCCGAGGCCGCCGTGGCGGCGCCCCTCACCGAGATGCGGCAGGCATTTCTCGAGGGCTACCACGCCCAGGCGGCCCGGCGCGGTGGTCGATTCGTGCCGGCGGCCGGCGATGCGTGCGACGCCTGGACGGGCCTGTTCGAACTGGAGAAAGCGCTCTACGAGGTGGAGTACGAGCTGAACAACCGGCCGACGTGGGCGCACATCCCGATGGCGGCGCTTTCCTGCTCGGCGCCCGTGACTCGGCGCCGCCCGGGCACCACGTCATTGACGCCGCTGCATGCCACCGTAACGTGTTGATAACACGACGGATATTGGCGGCATCGCCATTGCAATACGCATCACCTCGCCATGCACACTGACAGCCGGCCATCATGCCCTCCGCCAGGCCGGCGATTGCACGGGTGCGCGCGGAGTTTCTCGACATGCCCGGCCTGGCGCTGACGATCGACCAGGCCCGCCGCTTGTTCGGCCTGCCGGCACCGCTGTGTCAGCACGTGCTCGACCGGCTCGTCGCCGATGGCTTCCTGCGCGTCGCCGTGGCGCCTACATGCTCGTGGGCCGGGCGTGAGCGAACTCGCCGGCAACTCCCGGCCCGCTGGCGCCTACCCTGCGGCGTCATCCGACCGCGACGCCGGCTGCCGGCGCCTGGCGCGGCACGCTCGGCGCGATCACGGGCCCCGCCGGGGTCGACTTCCGCGTCTGGGCGCCGGCGGCGCGGGCCGTCGACGTCGTGGTCGAACGCGCGAGGCACGGCCGGAGACGCGTCGCGCTCGTCGGCGCGCCGGATGGGCTGTTCTCGCTCTTCTGGCCCGAGCTCGACGCCGGGGCCCGCTATCACTACGTGCTCGACGGTGACGGGCCGCTGCCGGATCCGGCCTCGAGGAGCCAGCCGCTCGGCGTGCACGGTCCATCGGCTATCGTCGATCCGGCTTTCGCCTGGTCCGACCACGAGTGGACGGGCGTGCCGCTCGAGGCCCTCGACCATCTACGAGCTGCACGTCGGCACCTTCTCACCGGCCGGGACGTTCGACGGCGTGACGGCGCGCCTGCCGGACCTGCGGCAGCTCGGCATCACGGCGATCGAGCTGATGCCGGTGGCCGACTTCCCGGGCGAACGCAACTGGGGCTACGACGGCGTGGCCCTCTTTGCGCCCGCGCGCTGCTACGGCATCGCCCGACGACCTCCGGCGGCTGGTCGACACGGCGCACGGACTCGGGCTGGCGGTCGTCCTCGACGTGGTCTACAACCATCTCGGGCCGGACGGCGCCTACCTCTCGCGCTTCAGTCCGTACTACTTCACCGATCGCCATCCGAGCCCGTGGGGAGCCGGCATCGATCTCGACGGCCCCCACAGCGCGCGCGTGCGCGAGTTCTTCGCTCGAGAACGCCCTGCACTGGGTGCAGCGAGTACCACGTCGATGGCCTGCGGCTCGACGCGACGCACGCCATCCGCGACGGCAGCCCACGGCACTTCCTCGCCGAACTCGCGGCCGTCGTGCGCGGCTCGGTGCCCGGACGCGTCGTGCACCTCATCGCCGAGGACGATCGCAATCTGGCACGTCTGGTGACGCCGGCCGCGGGCGGCGGGTGGGGCCTCGACGCGGTATGGGCCGACGATTTCCACCACCAGATGCGGCGGCTCCTCGCCGGCGATGCCGATGGCTACTTCCGCGACTACACCGGCACCACCGACGACGTCGCCGACACGCTCGCGCAGGGCTGGTTCTACACCGGCCAGCACTCCATCCACGCCGACCGGGAGCGCGGCACCGATCCGGCGGGCGTGCCTCTGAAGCGCTTCGTCGTCTGCCTGCAGAACCACGACCAGATCGGCAACCGCGCCGTCGGTGATCGCCTCCATCACGCGATCGATCTGGCGGCGTTCCGCGCCGCCTCGGTGCTGCTGCTGACGGCGCCCGAGACGCCGCTGCTGTTCATGGGACAGGAGTGGGCGGCCTCGAGCCCGTTTCAGTACTTCACCGACCACGCCGAGCCGCTCGGCCGGCTCGTCAGCGAGGGCCGCCGCCGCGAGTTCGCCACCTTCACCGCCTTTGCGGCCGACGGCCCGCAGACGATTCCCGATCCCCAGGCGCCGGCCACCTTCGAGGCCTCGCGCCTGCGATGGGAGGAGCGCACCGGGGCGCCGCACGCTTCGATCCTGCGCCTCTACAGCGCGCTGCTGGCCTTCCGCCGCGCCCACCTCGGCGTGGATCGTCCCGGCGCCTTCCACGTGATGGCCCTCGACGACGCCACCATCGGCATGCGCCGATCGCGCCCGGACGGCGGCGACGTTTTGGTGGTGGCGCGGCTGTCCGGCAGCGGCGTGGTCACGCTCGGGTCGGAATTGCTGCCGGCCGGCGATCACGCCTGGACGTGCCACCTGACGAGTGAGGACGACGGCTTCGCCACGCCGCCCGCGCCTCCCGTCATCAGCGGGCCCGCGCAGGCGCCGTCGATTCGTTTCACAGGCCCCGCCGCCGTTGTCCTGATGTCCGGGACATCGTGAACCCACGTCGTCCGCGACGGCGCGGCCTGAACATGCAGCCACCCAACCCATCGACCCCAGCCGCGCCCCCGGCGACGACGCCCGGTGCCACCGACCGCCTGCAGATGCACCGCGGCTGCTCCACGCGCCGCGTGTCATCGCGCGGCGCCCATGCCGAGCGCCGCGGCGGATCGGCGTGGCGCTGTCGATGGCCGTGATTCGTCGACGGGGCGATCGGCCACACGGGGCAGGTTGACTCGATCCCGAACCGGTCCCGATGGGCGTCGATGTGATTCAGTTGGTCTCCATCGGCGGTGCGAACGGATTGCGAATGGTCAACCGGTCGTCGATCAGCTGACCGTCCTGCAGATCCTCCGTGTACAGCGTCTCGCAGTCCGCCGCGAGGGCCGACGCAACCACCAGCGCATCGTAGAAATGGAATCCGTAACGCCGTGCGAGCCTCACGGCGTCGTCGTGGGTGTCAGCCGTGATTGCCAAGGGCGTCGGGCACAACGCACGAATGGCACTCTCCGCCTCGGCGACCTCGTCCCACGACATGGCCAGCTTTCGACGAGCCGTCACGACGAACTCGTTGAGCACTTGCACACTGACCGTTCCCCCTGACACCAGGAGGGCTTCGGCGACCTCGGTCCTGGGCTGGTCGGCGGCGACCGCATAGATGAGAACGTTCGTATCGAGAAATGCACTAGCGGGCATTGGCCTCGTCTCGGTCGAACACGAAGCCCGGGGGGAGTGGTCGGCGCAACGTCCGGAGCTTGGCAAGGGCCTCCTGTCGGCTCCGATCTCGTCGAACCTCGAACGTCCTCTCGTCAGCGATCCGGATCTCGATCTGATCCCCTTCCTTCAATTCGAGCGCCTCGACGACCGCGGCCGGAAGACGAACCGCCAGACTGTTCCCCCACCTGGCTACCTGCATCGCGCCTCCCTTGAGGATATACAGCCTTCAATGTATATCATTGCGGCAGGGGGAGGAAGGATCGCTACCTGCCTGGAGTTGCGGACTGGTCTATACTTGTGGTCTAGATCTGGGGGCAGCGATGACCGTGGCCAAGCTCTTCAAGAACGGACGAAGCCAGGCCGTGCGACTCCCTCGCGAGTTCCGCTTCGAGGGTGATCAGGTGCGCGTGCGCAGGCACGGGCGCGGTGTCGTGCTCGAGCCGGTCTTCACCGACGTGAAGACGTGGTTTGCCGAACTCGACCGACTGGCGACCGAACCACTGATGGACGCGGGACGGCAGCAGCCTCCGACCCCCACGCGGCGCGTGTTCGATGACGACGTACCTGCTTGACACCAACGCCTGCATCGCGCTGATCAACGGCTCTCCTCCCCGCGTACGCAAGAAACTGGCACACACGATCGCGCAAGGCCATCCCGTGCTGGTCTCCTCGATCGCGACCTTCGAGCTCTGGTACGGCGTAGCGAAGAGCCAGCGACGTGAAGCGAACGCGGCGCGCGTGGAAGCCTTCATCGCCGGTCCGGTCATGCTGGCGGAGTTCGACGAGGACGATGCGGAGGAAGCCGGGCGTGTACGCGCGGAACTCGAAGCCGTCGGAACGCCCATCGGCGCCTACGACGTCCTGCTTGCCGGTCAAGCCCGCCGCCGCGGTGCCACGCTGGTCACGTCGAACACGCGCGAATTCAAGAAGGTGAATGGCCTCGACTGGCAGGATTGGGCTGCGCCACGGTAGGGACGGCTGTCCCAGCCGTCCACTGGCCGTCGCCGTCCGGTCAGGATGCGGTGGGTGGTCGAGTAGTCTATGGATCGATTGGTTGGAGCAGAGACACTCATGAACAGATTCCGGTTTTTTTCGACGATGGTGGGCGCAGCGCTGTTGGCCATGCTCTCGACGCTCAGTGCGCAGCAGCCAGCCGCGCAGCCCGCTGGTGGTCCGCAGGACCACGTCGCGGCACTCAAGCAGTCGCTGGGGCAGGGACAGGCGCTGCTCCGGCAGTACGAGTGGATCGAGACCACCGTCATCAACTTCAAGGGCGAGGAGAAGAGCCGCAAGCAGAACCGCTGCTACTACGGGGCGGACGGGAAGGTCCAGAAGGTTCCGCTCGAGCAGCCGAAGGCGCAGGCGCAGGCGGAGAGCGGCCGAGGCGGCCGTCGTGGCGGCCGGGTCAAGGCACAGATCGTCGAGAACAAGAAAGACGAGATGAAGGAGTACATGGAGGAGGCGGCGACGCTCATCCACCAGTACGTGCCCCCCGGGCCCCCGATGATCCAGGCGGCCAGGGACGCGGGGCGCATCTCGGTGAGTCCGCAGCCTGATGGTCGCGTACGGATCACCATCCCGCAGTATCTCCAGGCCGGCGACTCGATGTCGCTCGACGTGGACGGCGCCGCGGACCGGCTCCTGGGACTGGGCGTGAACACCTACCTCCAGAAACCCGAGGACGTCGTCACGCTGGTGGTCCAGATGACCACGCTGCCCGACGGCGCGCAGTTCGCCGGGCAGACCACGCTGGACGCCAAGGCCAAGAACATCCAGGTCGTGATCACCAACTCGGGGCACAGGCCTGTCGGACGATGATCCTTGGCGCGGCCTCGATCGTCGCAGGATCGACGATGGCCCTTGCGCCGGCCGGGCGCCCGAATCACGCGATCACCGCGGCAGGGCGTTCTCGATGATGGGTGGCTGATCGGCACCAGCCCCGACACCGGGCACAAGCCCGGTCAGGAAGGTGTCGTGCCGACTCGGCACACTACGTCCTGATGATTTCGACGTGACGTCCGGACGCGCGGGCGAGTGGCTCGAGGTCACCGGGATCGGATGTCAGGATGTGAGGCGTCCCCTTGCTCGTCCCGCGCGCCCGGGAACCCCGGATGACGCGGGAGTTGGCGCGATCGGACCGCGCCTGTGCCGCGAGTTCGTCGGGTGTGAGAATGCCGAACTCGTTCTCGTAGGCGGCAACGGCGTCGCCGAGGGCCCGAAGCCGCCGTTCCTTCGCCGCCCGGTCCGCGAGGGCCAGGTTCACCCACGCGCTGAGCGATTCGGTTGTGCCCGCCTTCACGGCCTCGTGACCGGCTTCGACGAGGTGCGGGTCAACAGTGACGGTCAGGCGTTGCTTCCCAATCCTCATACTCCAATGCGAACAGGCTGTGAATGGCGATGCGATGTCTGTGATCGGTCACGTGAGGTCGGTCCCGTGGACCGCCAGGGCCGGCGCAGGGGCCGGCCCCCTACGTGCACCTCGTGTAGCCCGTGGACCTGACCAAACCTTGACAGAACCGACGTCGGAGCCGTGCAGAGGCGCGATACTGTGCGGACGCCCCGATGTCCGTTCGCGACTGGTTCCGTCCGCCGCGGCAGATGCTGCTCGTCCTCTTCGTCGTCGCCCTCGCGTTGACGACGACGGTGGGATGGCTTGGGTGGGAGCTCGTCTCGGCCGATCGGGCTGACCTCCGCCGTCGTCATGAGGAAGACCTGAAGCGGGCGGCCAATGTCGCCACGGCGGCGCTCGATCGACAACTGTCGGCCCTCGAACGTCGCCTCGATGCGGACGAGGCTGTCGACAGAGATCGTCCGTTGCCTGCCGGTGTAACGCGGGTTGTCGTTCGCGGTGCGACAGTGCGTGTCGAACCTGCTGGTTCACTGCCGTACCTGCCCCACGGTGTGTCGTCCGACGTGCCGTACGCGCAGGCGTTTGTGTCGGCGACCCGTCTCGAAAACGTCGACCGCGACCTGCGCGGGGCACTCCGCAACTATGTGGTCCTGGCGCAGCAGGGCGGGCCCGCGATCGAACCCGTGGCGCTCAACCGCGTGGCCAGGGTGCAACGGAAACTGCGCGACTGGCCGGCCGCGCTTGCCACCTACGGCCGCTTGGCCGATCTTGGCAACACGGCGATCGAGGGTTTGCCGGCGCTGCTTGTCGCGCGAGTCGGCCGTATCGCAGTGCGTGAGGCGACTGGCGACATCAGTCAGATCGAGATCGAGGCGGCGGCGCTGAAGAAGGATCTCGAAGAGGGCCGGCTGCATCTTACGAAGGCGCAGTTCGGGTCGTACGCCGCCGAGGTCGCACGGTGGACGGGTGCGCCGCCCGCGGTCGACGCCGACGCGGTGGCTCGAGCCGAGGCGTTGCGCCGGGTATCCGAGCGCGTCGATCGAGATGGGACGGGCAGCGGCCGCGTCCTCGTCTCGGTCGGAGGGGGGGCGGCACTCGCGTCGTGGCGCGCCAGTGGGACGGCAGCGCTTTCAACCATCGTGATGGGGCCCGGCGCGCTCTCGCAGTTCGTGGAGAGTGCCATGCCGCAGGACATCGTCTGGGCGGTGAGCGACCCCAGTGGAGGGTTCACGATTGGTCATAGCCACCAGTCCGAGGATGCCTTTACCCTCCCGGCGGCGGTGTCGGGCCTGCCGTGGACCCTGCACGTGGCGGCGGCATTCCCCGGCGCGGTTGGCGAGTCGCCCCGGCTGGCACGGCTCGTCGCCGTGCTCGTCGGCGTGGTGGTGCTGGCCGGCGTCGGGTGGTACTTCCTGTGGCGCGGGATTTCGCGCGAGGTTCGTGTGGCGCGTCTGCAGGCAGATTTCGTCGACGCCGTCTCGCACGAGTTCCGGAGCCCGCTGACGTCGCTGCGCTACATCGCCGAACTGCTCGCGACCGATCGCGTCGCCTCCGAAGAACGCCGACAGCGGTCGTACGCGCTGCTGGTCAACGAGACGGAACGCCTTGGTCACCTCGTCGAAGGGTTGCTCGACTTCAGACGCCTGCAGGACGGACAACTCACGTTTCAGTTCGAGCCGTCGAAGCCTGCTGATCTCGTGCGCGAGGTCGTGGGGCAGTTCGAACGTCGGCTCGACTCCGGTGCGCACCGGATCGACCTGCGCGCCGACGAGGCACTGCCGGCTGTGCTCGTCGATCGGGAAGCCTTCGGCCGCGCGTTGTGGAACCTGCTCGACAACGCCATGAAGTACTCGCCGGCGGCGGCCGCGATCGACGTGCGCGTACACGCCGATCCCGAGACGCGCCGCGTGGCCGTGACCGTACGCGACGAGGGCCCAGGAATTCCTGCCGACGAGCAGACGCTCATCTTCGATCGTTTCGTGCGTGGCGCCGACGCGAAGGCGCGCCGCATCAAGGGCACGGGCATCGGTTTGGCCATGGCCCGGGAGATTGCGCGCGCGCACGGCGGCGACCTCACCGTGGCCAGCAGCCCCGGTGCTGGCAGCGCCTTCACGATTGCGCTGCCGCCGGCAGGAACCTGACGGGAGTTCGACATGTCACGCATCCTGATCGTGGAGGACGAACCGGCCATCGCCTTCGCGCTTGAAACCGACCTCGAGCGCGACGGTCATGGCGTGACCATTGCGGCCACCGGTGACGAGGGGTTACGTCTGGCCGACTCGGGCGGGTTCGACCTCGTGCTCCTGGATGTCATGCTGCCCGGCATGGACGGCTTCGACGTCTGCCGCGAGCTGCGGCGGCGCGGCAGCCGGACGCCGATCATCGTGTTGACGGCGCGCACGCACGACGCCGAGAAGATTCTGGGGCTCGAGCTGGGCGCCGACGACTACGTCACCAAGCCGTTCAACCCGCGCGAACTGCGCGCGCGCATCAAGGCTGTGTTGCGACGCATCGACGGCAATGGCAGCGACGAGGGCGAGGTGTACAGGTTCGGCGAGGTGGAGGTGGACTTCGGACGCGCCGACGTACGCCGAGCTGGAGAGCCCGTCGCGTTGAGCGCCCTCGAGTTCAGGCTGCTCGGCGCCTTCGTGCGATCACGCGGCAGACTCCTGACGCGTGAGCAATTGCTCGATGCCGCCTGGGGCCCCAACATCTCGCTCAACGACCGCGTTGTCGACAACCACATCATCGGATTGCGACGGAAGCTCGAGGAGAACCCGTCATCACCTCGGCACTTCATGAACATCCGCGGCCTCGGATACCGCTTCGATGCGTGAACGATGCGGAGTCGTGACAGAGATGGGCGGCCACCGGTGGATACGGAGCCTACCGTGGGTGAAGCGTTCCGCGGGTCATCCAAATGGATCACCGGACCTTCAGGTTCGGCCAGGAACCTGACCGCGCGGCGACGCAGGAGATCACTCATGCGCACACGATTCATCACGTTGGTCCTTGGTTTCTGCGCGCTTGTCGCGCTTTCAGGCGCGGCGCAGTCCGGCGATGCCGCGCTGCAGCTCGAGGCCGCGCGGAGGAAGGCCGTCATCGACGGCGACCATGCCGCAGCGGTTCGCGACTACCAGGCGATCGCCGATCGATATCAGAAGAGCGAGCCGGCGGTGGCCGCCGCGGCCCTGCTGTTGTTGGCCGAAGCGCACGAGAGCGTGGCCGACCCGCGGGCGACGACGGCGTACGCTCGGCTCGTATCCGAGCATCCGGACCGGGAGGAGGCCGGAGCGGCACGCGAACGACTGGCGCAGGAGGCGAGAGCTGCCGCGCGGACGCAACGACCCATCTGGGAAGGACAGGGCGCCTCCTGGAGCGTCCGGGCTTCGGCTGACGGTCGATATCTGGCGTACGTCGACGGTGTGAATCTGAGCGTTCGTGACCTGACGGAGGGAACCAACCAGCAGCTGACCCATTCCGCCGACAGCACGGAGTTTGCCGAGGGAACACCTGTAGTCTCGCGCGATGGGTTCAGAGTCGCGTATGTCTGGTTCCTCGACAGCGGAAACAGGAGTGAACTGCGGGTCATCGATCGGCGCAATCCATCCGCGGCTCCGAAGACGCTGACCTTCGGTCCGGACACCAGCTATGTCCGGCCTCTCGACTGGTTCCCTGGCGCCGATCGTCTGGTCGTGCGTCTGCAGCGGCGCGATCGGACGGCGCAGATCGGACTCGTGTCGCTGGCAGACGGAGCGTATCAGTCCCTGAAGTCCATCGATTGGCGCGGGCCGTCGAACCTGGAGGTGTCGCCCAACGGGCAGTTCATCGCCTACGACCTTCCGATCGGTGACACGAGTCGAGATCGTGAGGTGCACGTATTACGTGTGGACGGTAGCCGCGCCGAGCAGCGTGTGTCGGATCGCCCAGGGCGGCACAGTGTCGTCGGGTGGACACCGGACGGACGGATGGTCCTCTTTGCCACCGAGCGTTCTGGAACCATCGTCCTCCAGGGCACCGACGTCACCGACGGCGCGACCCATGGCCCGCCTCGAGTCGTCGAGCCGGATATGGGGGCGTTCGAGGGAAGCCGCGGCGTGGCCAACGATGGACGGCTGCTGTTCACCAAGAAGGTGGGCGGGATCAATGTGTTCACGGCCGAAATCGACTTCGTAACGGGTGCTGTTGTGTCCGCTCCGGAGCAGTTGACCGAGAGCGTCGTGTCCGACCATCGCGGGGTCATGTGGTCGCCCGATGGACGGCATCTCGCCTACGTGTCGAGCGGGAGTGCCCCGGCGCTCGTGATTCGTTCGATGGAAACGGGGGCCACTCGCGAAATTGCGCCGCCGGTGACGCAGATCGTGTTCCCGCGATGGACCAGCCCTGCATTCATTACGTTCCAAGGCGGCGACTTCAAGGGACGTCAGGGGATCTTCAGGACCGACGTTCAGACGGGTGAGACGACACCGGTGTCGCTCGGCGGGGATGGCAGCGAGTATCGAAGCTGGGCCGATGCTACGCCAGATGGGCGGCTGGCCGTCTATGGACGTGGCCGGGCAGGCCTCCACGTAATCGATCTCGCGACTGGTCAAGAGCGGACAATCGTGCGGGCCGGTCCTTTCACCGGCACGAAGGTCTCGCCTGATGGGAGCATGGTGGCGTACCGAACCGGCGACGGAGAGAGCAGCTCGCTCATGGTGGTGCCGATTGCCGGCGGGGAGCCGAGGAGTGTGTTCACGACGACCGAGGGCCTCGCGCACTTCGTGCAGTGGCTTCCGGATGGCGAGCGCCTCGTCGGCCACTCCAATGGCAAGTTGATCGTCGTCCGGCGGAGCGGTGGTGTCGATCGGGAGATCGAGTTCTCGGGTGGCTTTGGGCCCAACTTTGTCATTCACCCGGACGGTCGCCGGATTGCCTTCAGCGATGGTGCACAGTCGAGCTACGAACTCTGGACGCTCGAGAACTTCCTGCCGGCACCGTCGCGGTAGGCGGGCAGGCGGCAGGTCCCCGACCCTCGCACCCCATGGACGTGCGAGGGCCGGCACGGGGGTCGGCCCCTTCATGGACCTCATGGACCTTACTCGTTCCTGACGCTTTGGTGACGTCGGCGGGCGACGCTGCTCCTAGAATGGAGCCGCCGTCCCCATCAGCCTCAGCGTGTGACCATGCGATAGACCAACAGCAGTAGCATCACGCTGTGGCCAGCCACCTTTGCGTCGTTGGAAACATTCGTGGAGAACTCGCTGTTCGTGGGTCAGGCCTGTGAATCCGTAGGCGCGGGACGTGTCCCGCGCCCGGCTGCCGGACAAGTCCGGCAGCTCGTATCTGTCCGGGTACGTATCTGTCCGGGTACGTATCTGTCCGGGTACGTATCTGTCCGGGTACGTATCTGTCCGGGTACGTATCTGTCCGGGTACGTATCTGTCCGGGTACGTATCTGTCCGGGTCGTATCTGTCCGGTACGTATCCGACCGGATACGTAGCCGGCCGATGACTCCCTACCAGATCCAGCGGGCGATCGTGGCCGTGAGGAAGCACACGATGAACGCGGTGCCGAGCGGCAGCAGGGCGCCGACCGTCGCCCAGCGCGCGCTCAGCGTTTCCTTGTAGATGGTCAGGATCGTCGTCGCACAGGGGTTGTGCAGCAGCGAGAACAGCATCAGGTTCACCGCCGTCAGCATCGTCCAGCCCTGCTGGTCCACCAGCAGCCGACGGAGGTCCTCGAGCCCATCGAGCTCGGTCATCATGCCGGTGCCCATGTAGGCCATGACCATGGTGGGCACGACGATCTCGTTGGCGGGGATCGCGATGATGTAGGTCAGCATGATCACGCCGTCCAGGCCGATGGCGCGTCCGAGGGGATCCAGGGCGCCAGCGACGATCGCGACGAGGGATCGTCCCTCCCACTGGATGTTGGCGAGCAGCCAGATGACGGCGCCGGCCGGGGCCGCCGTCCACATCGCGCGCCACAGCACGAACAGGGTGCGATCGATGATCGACGTGTAGACGATGCGCCCGATGTTCGGCCGGCGGTAGGGGGGCAGCTCCAGGGTGAACGCCGACGCCTCGCCCTGCAGGATCGTGCGCGACAGCACCCAGGACATCAGCAACGTGAAGCCGATGCCGAGGACGACCACGCCGACGACGGCGCCGGCAGCGGCGACCGAGGCGAACGCCGGTGCGAACGAGGCACCCACGAAGATCGTGCCGAGCATGATGAGCGTGGGGAACCGCCCGTTGCACGGGACGAAGTTGTTGGTCAGGATCGCGACCAGCCGCTCCCGTGGCGAGTCGATGATGCGCGTGGCGATCACGCCCGCCGCGTTGCAGCCGAAGCCCATCGCCATCGTGAGCGCCTGCTTGCCGTGGGCGCCCGCGCGCCTGAAGAGGAAGTCGAGGTTGAACGCCACGCGCGGCAGGTAGCCGAGGTCCTCGAAGATGGTGAAGAGCGGGAAGAAGATCGCCATGGGCGGCAGCATGACGCTGACCACCCAGGCGAGTCCGCGGTAGACGCCGCGCCAGAGGAACCCCGTGATCCACCAGGGGACGCCGGCGGCGTCGAAGAGCGCCACGGCCTGGTCCTCGATCCAGAAGAGCGCGTCGGCCAGCAGCGCCGACGGCACGTTGGCGCCCGCGATCGTCAGCCAGAAGACGATGGAGAGCAGCACGAGCATGATCGGCAGGCCCAGCCACGGCGACGTGACCAACCTGTCGATGCGCTGATCGAGGTCGAACGCCCGGGCCTCGCCGCCCTGCGAGACGGCCCGACGGGCCACCCGCTCGGCCTCGGCGTACAACGACTTGACCGCCTCCTCACGGAACCCGCCGCTCAGCTGTCGCCTGAGTTCGCGTGCGCGCGAGAGGACCTCGTCTGCCGGCACCGAGGGCGTGCTCACTGGGCGCCCTCCAGGGCGATCTGGCGGCTGAAGCGGGTATCGCGTTCCTGCTGGCGCGACACCAGGCGAGCGAGTTCGCCGGTGCGCAGCGCCTCCTCGACGCGTGCATCGCCGTCCAGGAGCCGGATCGCGAGCCAGCGGCTGTTGGGCACTCCCGGCGCCGCGGCCTCCACCTGGGTCATCAACTCGCGCACGGCGTGCTCGAACTCCGGCGTGCCTGTCACCCGGAGCGGCGTGGTCTGGATGGCGCCGCTCGACACGCCATCGACGGCGGTCAGCAGGGCATGCAGACCCTCGCCCGTGCGCGCCACCATCGGGATGACCGGCACGCCCAGGTCGCGTGCCAGGCTGCGCGTGTCGATGTCGAGTCCCTTCCGTCGGGCCTCGTCCATCAGGTTCACCGCCACCACCACGCGATCGGTGATTTCGAGCACCTGCAGCGCGAGATTCAGGTTGCGCTCGAGCGCGCTGGCGTCGGTGACCACCACGACGGCGTGCGGCTGGCCGAACAGGATGAAGTCGCGCGCCACCTCCTCGTCCTGCGAGGCGGAGAGCAGCGAGTAGGTGCCAGGCAGGTCGACGACCTTGTACCGCACGCCGCCGTACGAGAACGCGCCCTCGGCCCGCGTCACCGTCTTGCCGGGCCAGTTGCCCGTGTGTTGCCGCAGCCCCGTCAGCGCGTTGAACACGGTGCTCTTGCCCGTGTTCGGATTGCCCGCCAGGGCGATCACGCGGTCGACGCCGCCCACCTGCACGCCCATCGGGGCGAGTTCGGCTGCCACCGGGCAGGATTCGCAGTCGTGTCCGCTCATCGTCGACTCCTGGCTGGCGTCTGCTGTGCCGCGACCGGCCGGACGATCACCGCCGACGACTGGTCGCCCCGCAGCGCGATGGTCGTACCCCGCACGCGATACGCCCGCGGATCGCCGGCAAACGTCTCGAGGATGGGCCGCAGTCGGGTACCCGGCGTGAAACCGAGGTCGAGCAGCCGTCGCCGCGTGAACCCCTGGCACGTGGGCGAGAGCGACACGATCTCGGCCTCGTGGTCACTGGCCAGGTCCGACAGGCGGACCAGGTCGCGCGAGTCGTCCGGACCGGTGTCGAGTGGCGCGGCGAACACGTTGCCGGCGTGCTCGAGCGGCAGTGTGACGGTGGCGTCCCCCAATACGAGGCGCAGCGCGTCTGGCGTGGCGTCCTGCACCCGAAAGGCCTGCCCGGGCTGCAGGCCCAGATGCACCAGTGCACTGAACGTGGCTGCGGGCTCGTCCTCGAGGTGCACGATGCGGCCACCCTGGCCGACCTGCCACGCCGTGATCGGCACGCCGAGGTCCGCCTGGGATTCACCGGCCGATGGGATCGGGTCGCCGTGCGGGTCCCGTTCGGGGTGGCCCATGGCGGCGGAGAGGCGATTGGCCTCCGCCTCGCTCAGGCGATGCTCGAGCCGTTCGGCCACGCGATGCACCGAGGTCACGGGCAGCCTGGCCTCGTCTGCGAGGTAGCGCTCCAGCAGGCGGTGCGCCCGCACGAGGTGCCGCGCACGATGTTCGCCCTCGGCCGTCAGCTGGTAGCGGCCACCTTCTGCGGTCGTGAGGCCGCCGGCACGCAACCGCTCCATCACGGCGAGCAGGCTGCGATCGCCCAGCCGGAGCGTCCCCTTCAGCGACGCGAACGAGCCGGTTCGCCCGGCGAGTGCCTCCTGCAACAGGTGCTTCAGCGCGTTGTCGGCGCGTTCGTCGGCGCGCGCCGCGGCTCGTCGGCGCGCCCGCGCCACGAGGCCGACCCGCGGCCACAGCATGGCGAGTCCGAGCGCCAGGATCGCCAGACTCCACCAGATCGGCGTGTTCATCGTGCCTCCATGCCCCGCAGCGCGCCGCGGGGCGACTGAACGAGAGCGACAATCCGTGCCTCGAGCGCCTCGCCCTGCAGCCGGGCCGCGTGCAGCCGTCCGGCCCTGTCGAACAGGAACGACGCGGGAATGGCATCGATCGCGAAGGCGCGGGCCAGCGGGCTGTCGTAGCCCCCGGCCTCTCGCACCTGCGGCCACCCGATGGCCTGTCGCTGCAGCCAGCTCCTGAAGTCGCGCGTCGTCGAGCGATCGAGGCTGACGCCGATGATGACCAGGTCGCGGTCCCCGTGCGCCGCGTGCAGGCGCTTGAGGCGCGGCAGGTCGGCCAGGCACGGGGCGCACCACGTGGCCCAGAAGTCCACGAGGACGACCCGGCCACGCAGCGCCGCGGCCGACCACGTCCGGCCGTCGATGTCCGTCGCCGTCCATGATGGTGTCACGCTCGTGGCGCTGATGGACGGCCGCGGTCCAAGCGGGCCGTCGCTGCCCTGGTCGACGAGGGCAGGGGTGCCGCTTTCAGGCGCCCAGCCAAGGCCGGACGTGGCCAGCGCGAGCACCACGAACGCGACTCCGATCGTCATCGCCCCACCTTCAGCGACACGAGCACCGTCCGTGGTGCGCGTGGACCGTACACGTAGGCGGAATCGCGCAGCGGTCCCTGGTCGAGGTCGCGCTGGTACGCATCGGTCACGTTGCGCACGGCCACCATGATCGCGAGTGGAATCGGTCCCTCGCGCAATCGCCGCGACACCGACAGGTCGACCTGCACGAACGACGGCGTCCGTTCGAGGCGATCGTCGGGAACGGCGCCGGCGAAATGCGGCGCCAGCATCGACCCGGTCACGCGGACGCCCGCGAACAGGTCGACGGGCAGGATCTCCTTCACCGCGATCGACGCGTTGCCGTAGACATCCGGCGTGCGGAAGAAGCGGGTGCTGCCGAAGTCCGGGTCGGGCTGCCCGAACGTGCTGCGCTGCACGACGAGTCCACCCTGGAGCACGACGTGGTCGGCGCGGCCCCATCCCACGTTGGCCTCCACGCCACGCACGGCAGCCGTGCCCAGATTCACCTTCAGGAACTCATGTTCGGGCGTACCGGGCAGGTCCTGCTCCTGGAGGTGGAACTGGTCGCGGAGCCGCGTGTGGAATCCGTTGACCTCGAGCAGCGCCTGGCCGCCCCAGAGCGCCGGCTTCCATTCGCCACCGGCCATCCAGTTCGTCGAGCGCTCCGGCCGCAGGTCGGGATCCACGATCACGATCCGCGCTTCACCTCCGACCGACGCGATGTGCAAATCCTCGTCGAAGACCTGCGGCGCGCGGATGCCCTGGGCGAACGACAGGCGCAGGTCCAGCGCGGGCCGGGGCGAGACACGCAGCGCGGCGCGCGGCAGCACCTGCGGTCGCTCGAGCGAGGAATGCCTGTCCAGGCGCATGCCCGTCAGCAACTGCCACCCAGGCCGGAACGTCCATTCGTCCTGGAGGAAGACGCCCGTCTGGTCGTACCGCAGGTCGAGGGCGCGATCGTAGCCCGGCTGGCGATCCTGCAGACGCTCGGTCGTCGCCTGGATGCCGCCGCTGATCACGTGCCGGCTCGTGTAGCGGTTCACGAGCAGGTCCACGACGCCGAGCCGGCTGCGCGTGTCGCCATAAGCCAGCGGGTCCCGGCCCACGCCGTAGTAGCTGTCGCGCATGGTGTCGGCCGCAGACACCGTGACCCGGTAGTCGGTGCGTGCATCCGGCGTGTGCAGCCATGTCACCGTGGCCGCCCCGCGTGAGGTGTTGACGTCCTCGGCGATGTCGGCCTCGTGGGGGGGAAGGTCGAGGCGGTTGCCACCCCGCCGCGACTCCCGCAGCGCGCTGGCGTCGAGGGTGAGCCGGGCGCGGGCGCCCAGCAGCACGCGATGGGCCCTCACGCCGCCGGCTTCGAGCGCCCGACGCGAGACCTCCGTGTAGCCGTCGCCGGTGACGTCCACCGGCGAGACACGGTCGGCCTGCCCGTACGCCGTGAGCAGGCTGCGGCCGTCGCCCGACACCCAGTCGAGCGCTGCCGACGTGCTCACCGTCGGCTCCCCGCGCGTCATGCCGACCGTGGTGTCCAGTTGCGCGCCACGCGTCGCCGGCTCGCGCGTCACCACGTTGATGACCCCGCCGACCGACCCGGGTCCGAGCAGGGCCGCACCACCACCCTTGGTCACTTCGACCCTGTCGATGAGCCGTGCCGGAATCTGTTCGAGGCCGTAGACCTGCGCGAGCGACGATAACGTGGGCTGCCCGTCCATCAGGATCTGCGTGTAGGGGCCCTCGAGGCCGAGCAGGCGGACCTGCGAGAAATTGCAGTTCTGGCAGTTGTTCTCGACGCGGACGCCCGTCGTGTACTCGACGGCGTCGGCCAGCGTGCGTGCGCCGACCTGCTCCACGAAGTCCCTGGACACGACTTCGGTCCGCACGGGGGCGTCACGCAAACGCGCGTCGCGACGCCGGGCCGCCACCTCGACGTCGGACGTGAACGCCGGTGCGAGGACAACCGAGACCTCGGGACCAGCGGCCACGTCGGCCGGGAGAAAGCCCGGCACTTCGACCCGCACGGCCCGCGCCGGCGAGACGCAGGCTGCACCGCTGGCATCGGTCACCGCGACGATCGCGCTCCCGTCCACGGCGACAACCGAGGCGCCCGGCATGACGCCGCCACTGGCATCCCGGACGTCCAGCCGCATCGGACACGGGTTGGCCGCGGGTTGCCCGGAGATGACGAGGAGGAGCAGCAGTGACGGGGAGACCATTGATTTTGAGTGTTCAAAAAATAAATCAGTCATGCCTCAAAAGTCAAGGGCCGTTCCAATGGCGAGTGGCTGGCGGGTTCGATTCGCGCCCGCGTAACGTTAGTCACATCGAGCCGGTGTGGTGTACTGGCCGCACCCGACCGGTCCCCACGTCCCCGTGCCATGAGCGCGCAACGCACCCGACTCCTCGAACTGGCCGCCTCGCTCGCCGATGGCACGGTCGACATCGACTGGCAGGATCTGGAAGCCGCCGTCGAGGATGCCGAGGACCGGCAACTGCTGCAGGATCTCCGCGTGCTCGCCGACGTCGCGCGCGTGCACCAGACCGGGGCGGCCGAGGCCGACACCCTGGCCGATCTGCCGTCGCGTGCCCGGGTGGTTGGACGGATTGGCCCCGCGCTGACCGACACCGACGCCCCGACGGTGGAGGAGCGGGTGCTCCCGCCGCCGTCGACCCGTCCGCTCGACTACTGGGGCCACCTCGAACTCATCGAGCAGATCGGGCAGGGTTCGTTCGGCAACGTCTATCGGGCACGCGATACGCGGCTGGATCGTGACGTCGCGCTCAAGCTGCTGCGCAAGGGACGCCAGTCGGCCGAACTGGCCAACAAGATCCTCCACGAAGGGCGCATCCTCGCCCGCGTTCGCCATCGCAACGTCGTGACCGTCTTCGGCGTCGAGGAGCAGGACGGACGCGTCGGGCTCTGGATGGAGTACATCCGGGGCCGCACGCTCGAGCAGTTGTTGCGCTCGACAGGGCCGTTCGGGGCGCGCGAGGCGGCCCTGATCGGGCAGGAACTGTGCCGCGCCCTCGCGGCAGTGCACAAGGCCGGGCTCGTGCACCGCGACGTCAAGGCCCAGAACGTGATGCGCGAGGAGGGCGGGCGCCTCGTACTGATGGACTTCGGCGCCGGGCAGTACGTGCACGCGACCGCGGCGTCGCCGAGCGGCCGGCTGACGGGGACGCCGCTGTACCTCGCGCCCGAACTGATGCGCGGGGCCGAGGCGACCGTGCGCTCGGACATCTACGCGCTCGGCGTGTTGCTGTTCCACCTGGTCACCGGGCAGTATCCCGTCAGCGCCACCTCGCTCGACGACCTGCGTCAGGCGCACGCCGAAGGCCGCCGGTTCCGGCTGCACGACGCGCGGCCCGATCTGGCCGACGACTTCGCTCGCGTGGTCGAGCGCGCCTGCAGCCCCGACCCGGCACGGCGCTACGCCAGTGCCGGCGCCCTGCAGGAGGCCCTGGCCCGGTCGCTCGGGCTCGACAGCACGATGTCCGTGGACCGCGAGGCGATCGCCGCGCTCGCGCTGACCTCGGCGGAGACGGTGCCCCCCACGCCGGGCGCGGCCGGTCGGTCCTGGCCGTTCCGCTGGTGGCACGTGGCCGGCATCGGGTTCGCTCTTGGCGCGCTCCTGGTGGCGCTGCTGGCCTGGCTGCTCCCGCGCGATGCCGAACCGCTCCTCCAGCGGGCGACGGCGGCCCGGCCGGTCGTGGCCATCCGTCCGCTCGTGGCCGCTGCCGCGACGTTCGACCCGGACACCTTCGCGGTCGCCTCGAACCTGGCCGAGCGGCTGCGGTCCTCCCCGGAGGTCCGCGTCACGAGTGCCGATGCCGTGGCGGCGCTCAACGACGCCGTGACGACGAGCGCGTCGATCATGGCGACCCTGCAGTCGGACGCCCTCGTCGAACTGCTTCCGGTGCGCCGGATGCCGAGCGGGTACCAGGCCAACGTCCGCCTGCTGATGGCGGGCACGCTGCCTGTGTCGCTGCCGACCGTCGGGCCAGCGGCGACACTGGATGGCCTCGGCGATGCCCTCGCGAGCGCGCTGGCCTCGCCGCTGCGGCTCAACCCCGAAGCCCTGCACGGCCGCGCGGTCGGCGCCAGCACCAACGCCGAGGCGCTCGAGCACTTCGCGCGCGGCCTGCGGCAGAGCGCCACGGAGAGTCCCGATGGCACGGCGCAGGCCTGCCAGGCGTTCAAGGCGTCCATCGACGCGGATCCGGAGTTCGTCGCGGGGTACGCGCGGTGGGCGCAGTGCCTGCTGACGCTCTATCGCTTCGGCCGGCTGCCGGCCCCGACGGCCTTCGAGTACGCGCGGACGGCGGCGTCGATGGCCCTGGCGCGCGACCCCGACAACGCCGACGCGCGCGCGGCGGTGGCCGACCTCCATGCCGAGGACGCGCACGACTGGGCGCGGGCGGAGAGCGAGTTCCACGAGGCGCTGGCCCGCGACAACAGCAACGTGTACGCACGGGCCCGGTACGCCATGTTGCTGGCCGGACGCGGCCGCACCGCCGAGTCGGTCGAGCAGTTGTCCGAGGCGCGGCGGTCCGCGCCAATCTCCACGACGCTCAAGGGGTATCTCGCGATGAGCCTGCACTACGCCGGCCGCGACGACGAAGCCCTCGAGATGTTTCAGCAACTGCGCGCCGTCGACACAGCACTCGAGTCGGCGCTCGTGGGGCAGTGCCGGATATTCACGGCAGTCGGCAAGTTCGAGGAGGCGCTCACGACCTGCCGGCAACTGCTGACCAGACGCGACGGGCGCGACGCGTTCGCCCAGGCGCAGGTGGCGGCGGCCCTTGGACGTCTGGGCCGTCAGGCGGAATCCGTCCGGCAGCTGGCCCAGGTCCGGGCGCTGTACGACGGGGCACCCTTGCCGGAGCGTCCCGACCTCGCGTTCTTCCTCGCCACGGCTCACGCCGGCCTCGAGCAGCCCGACCAGGTGTTTCCCTGGCTGGAAGTAGCCGCGCGTGGAAAGAGTTCGCGTCTCGCCTACCTGCGTGTGGATCCGCGCTTCGCCGTGGTTCGAGCCGATCCCCGCTGGTCCCAGATCCTGACAACCTACGAGTCGACGCGCTGACGCTCGCGCTCGTGATACTCCCCGTGTCCCCAGAGCCCGACCGCAGCCGCGCGCTGCCTGAAGGAGTCCGCTGATGGCCAAGAAGCCGAAGGTGTCCCTGCGTCCCCTCGTCGCCGAGATCGAGAACCTGCTCACCGAACTCCAGGACCTCGACGAGCCAGGCAACAGCAAGGACAAGCAGCGGGCGAAGTCGCTCAAGGCGACGCTCGAAGCCACGTCCCTGATGCTCCGGACCGAGTGCTGGAGCGGCGACGAGAACAGCTCCGTCTACGAGTTCCCTGCCTGAGACGTGACCACACGGGAAGACACGGTGGGCCGTCGCGTGCGGCGCAACCCCCACCTGCTCTGCACCTGGCAGGGCGACGGGCGCGTCGTGCGCTCGGCGCGTCGCCCGTCGGCCGTCCCGGCGTCGCCACTCGTGCTCGACCTGCTTGACCGGCTCGCCGCGTGGACCGACGTCGACGTCCTCGCCGCGCAACTCGATGTGCCCACGCCGGCGTTGTCGATGCTGCTCGACGCGCTGCTCGCGCACGACCTCGTCGAAGAGCATCCGCCAACCGGCGCCGCCGACGAGGGACCGGCGACGCCGGATCCGTGGGCGCCGTGGTCGCCGACGGCCTACCTGTTTCACGTCGCCACCCGCGACGAGACGTTCACGCCTCGACCGGCCCCCAGGCTCCCAGCCGTCGCCGGCCCGCGGCCGCCCGTCGTGCTGCCGGCCCGATCCGGCCCGAGTGTTCCGCTGCCGCTGCCGCGTCTCGGCGAGGCGTCCCTGGCCCAAGCCCTCCGCGACCGCCGCACGCATCGTCACTTCGGCGGTGGTGGTGTCGGCGCCCAGCACCTCGGCACGCTCCTGGGCAGCACGTTCGGCGTCCAGGCCTGGGCGCACGCCGAAGAGGGCCCGCTGGCGCTCAAGACCTCACCGTCGGGAGGCGCCCGCCACAGCCTCGAGGCCTACGCGTGGGTTCGGCACGTCGAGGGTGTCCCGGCGGGCCTCTACCACTACCGTCCCGACCGGCACGTGCTGGAGTCTCTCGCGAACGACGCGCCGCCTGATCACGTGACCCGGTGGCTGCCCCAGCAGGACGGGTACGAAGGCGCGGCCGTCGTGGTCGCGATGGCATCGGTGCTCGCGCGCGTGGCCTGGCGGTATCGCACGGCACGCGCGTACCGTGTGGTCCTGCTCGAGGCCGGTCACCTCGCGCAGACCTTCTGCCTCACGGCCACGGCGCTGGGGCTCGCGCCGTTCTGCACGGGCGCGCTGGCCGACAGCGCGATCGAGCGCGACCTCGGGCTCGATGGGATTGGTCAGCCCGTGTTCTACGTCGTTGGAGCGGGACGGCGCGCGGAGGGCGAGTGGCGGCCGCACGCCGACAGACCCGCGCCGCGCCTCGAGGTCACCGACCTCGGGCGTGCACTCTGAGCCCGGTCATTCGTCAGCAGCCCTGACGTCCACCTCCACGTCGCGACGCCCGTGCACGACCACGGCGATCTCCATGGGCCGGCAACAGACCCAGCAATCCTCGACGTACACCTGGCGTCTGCCGGCGCTCACGTCCACTACCAGCGTGATCGGCTCGCCGCACGAGGGACAGGTGGCTTCGACGTCCATGCGGGTCAGCGGCGCGGGATGATCACGCCCGGCGCGCGGTGGCTCGCGCGGCGCGATAGTAACGGGAGGGAAGCGGGTGCCCGATCGCCGCTTCGATGTCCGCCGACGCTCGGACCACGCGGTCGAGGTCGACGCCGCGCGCGAGCCCGAGGCCGTGGAGCATGTACAGCAGATCCTCGGTCGCCAGGTTGCCGGTCGCTCCGGGCGCGAACGGGCATCCTCCCAGACCTCCGGCACAGCTGTCGAACGTCGAGACGCCGTCTTCGAGTGCGGCGAGGACGTTGGCCAGGGCCGTGCCCCTGGTGTCGTGGAAGTGCAGCGCGATCCGATCGACGGGCACTGCCGATTGGACGTCGCGCAGCAGGGCTCGAACCTGTCCGGGGTGTGCGACGCCGATGGTGTCGCTGAGGGCCACTTCGAACACGCCGTGCCTCAGCAACGCCTCGCACACGCGCACGACCTGCGCGACTGGAACGTGTCCCTCATACGGGCAGCCGAACGCTGTCGAGACGTAGCCGCGGACGAGGACGCCCTGCTCGCCGGCCGCCGCACACACGTGACCCGCGGCCTCCAGGGCCTGCTCGATCGACTGGTTCAGGTTCCGCTGGCTGAACGTCTCGGACGCGGCGGGGAAGACGGCGACCTCCCTCAGGCCGACGGCCAGCGCGCGCGAGAGACCCGTGCGGTTGGGAACGAGGGCCGCCAGTCGGACGCCACTTGCGGTCACGGTCGGGTCCGTCAACAGCGCGGCGCAGACCTCGTCGCTGCTCGCCATCTGGGGCACGCGCGTCGGGTGGACGAACGCCCCGGCCTCGATGCGCGTGAGGCCCGCCGCCGCCAGGGCCCGCACGAAGGCGATCCGCGTCGGGACGGGAATGGCCATGGCCTCGTTCTGCAGCCCATCCCGCGGCCCGAGTTCGACGACGGTGACACTCACGGGGCGTCCTCAATCGGCGCAAGTTCCACGAGGGCGCGGCCCGGGGCGACGCGCGTGCCCACCTCGCAGTGCACCGCCTCCACGCGCCCGGCCGTCGGTGCCTTGAGCGGCAGTTCCATCTTCATGGCCTCGAGCAGCACGAGCGTCGCGCCGGCGTCGACCTCGTCGCCGGGCTCCACGAGGACGGCCGTGACCTGCGCCGGCATGGGTGCCTCCAGGGACGCGTGCCGCGGTGCGCGCGCGCGCGTCGGCCGGGCCGAGGCGGCCGCCAGTGTCACGACCTCGCCGTCGACGTGCACCCACACGGTGCCCTCGGAGTCGGTGACGGCCTGGGCCCGGAGGACCTCCTCCGCGTCGCTCGTCAGTCGCCAGGTGCCATCGGCCAGGAGGTCGACACGCCAATCAGCCACGCCACCCTCCGAGCGTGTCCCACGGCGTGCCCGCGTGCTCGGCAGCCAACGTGCCGATGGCGACGCCGCGTTGTCTGTCCGCCGGCAACCGGCGGTGCTCGGTCGCCACGGCGTCGGCGGCCGCCAGCGTGGCCGCCGATGCGGGCGCGGTGAGGGCATCGTGGTGGAGCGCCAGCCACCCTGTGTGGACGCGCCCGGCCTCCACGTCCGGCTGCGACAGCACGCGAAGGAGGTACGGCACGTTCGTGTTCAGGCCGAGGACGACGAAGTCCTGCAGGGCCCGGCGTGCCCGGGCCAGCGCCATCGGGCGCGTGGGGGCGTGGACGACGAGTTTGGCCAGCAGGGGATCGAAGTCCGGCGTGATCACGTCGCCCTCTCGCACGCCGCTGTCGACCCGCACGCCGGGCCCCTGCGGTTCGCGGTACCGGAGCACCGGGCCGGCCTGCGGCAGGAAGCCGAGAGCCGGGGCTTCGGCGTACACGCGGCACTCGACGGCATGTCCACGCGGCACGACCTCCTCCTGGCGGAGGGCGAGCGGACGTCGTTCGGCCACGTCCAGTTGCAGGTGCACCAGGTCGAGTCCCATCACCAGCTCCGTGACGGGATGTTCGACCTGCAGCCGCGTGTTCATCTCCAGGAAGTAGAACGGCGCATCGTCTCCCTCGCCGTCGAGGAGGAACTCCACGGTTCCCGCGTTGCGGTAGCCGACGGCGCGCGCCGCGGTGACAGCCGCCGCGCCGAGCCTCGCGCGAAGGGCAGCCGACACGATGGGCGACGGCGCTTCCTCGACCACCTTCTGGTGCCGGCGCTGCAGCGAGCACTCGCGTTCGCCGAGATGCAGCGTCGTCCCGAACGCGTCGGCCATGACCTGCACCTCGATGTGGCGCGGCCGGACGATCCGCCGCTCGAGGTAGAGGGTGCCGTCACCGAAGGCCGCCTCGGCTTCGCGGCGCGCTGCGTGCAGGGCCTCGTCCAGATCTCCGGCGCGCTCGACCACGCGCATCCCCTTGCCGCCGCCACCGGCGGACGCCTTCACGAGCAGCGGGAACCCCAGGCGGGCGGCAGCCGCGCGCAGGGCCGCGATCGACTGATCCTCCGCGTGGACGCCAGGCACGCACGGCACGCCCGCGGCCTCCATCACGCTGCGGGCCTCGAGCTTGGACCCCATGCGCGCGATCGCCTCCGCGGGCGGGCCGATGAAGGTCAGGCCGGCCTCTTCACAGGCCGTCGCCAGGGCCGGGCGCTCGCTCAGGAAGCCGTACCCCGGATGGATGGCGTCGGCACCTGTTGCGCGCGCCGCGTCGATCACGCGGTCGACCGAGAGGTACGCAGCCACGGGCCGCACGTCCCCGGGTGCGTCCAGGCAGACGGCTTCGTCCGCGGCAAGGACGTGCATCCGCTGAGCGTCCGGCCCGGCGTGAACGGCGACGACGCCCAGGCCGCGCTCCCGGCAGGCACGGGCGACGCGGACGGCAATCTCGCCCCTGTTGGCAATCAGAACCTTACGCACTGCCGCGGCTCCCCGTCGTCCACGCCGGCGCGCGTCGTTCCAGGAACGCGCGCAGACCTTCCTGGCCGTCCTCGCTGACCCGCTGGCGCGCGATGGCTTCCGCCGTGAACTGCCGCTCCGCGTGGTCCGGCAGCGGCGCCAGGCGGGCGAGCAGGGCCTTGGTGGCCCGGTGCGCGGACGACGCACCGCGTGCGAGTTCGTCGAGACGCTCGCGCACGCACGCGTCGAGCGCATCGACGGCGCAGACCTCGTCGACGAGCCCCAGTCTCTGCGCCTCGACGGCCGACATCCGATGCGCGCGCAGGAATGCCGCGCGGGCGGCTGCCACGCCGATGCGGCGGATCACGTACGGGGCGATGGTCGCCGGCAGGATGCCGACGCGCGCCTCGGTGAACCCGATGGTCACGTCCTCCGCGGCCACGACGATGTCGCTCAGCGCGAGCAGGCCGGCCCCGCCTCCCAGCGCGGCGCCCTGCACGCGCGCCACGAGCGGCATCGGCAGCGACGCCAGTGCGTGGAACATGGTGGCGACGGCGACCGCGTCGTCGAGGTTGCGGGCCTCGTCGTAGTCACGCATGCGCCGCATCCAGCCAAGGTCGGCTCCGGCGCAGAAGGCCGGGCCGTCTCCGGAGAGCACCACGACCTGCACGGTCGGGTCGCTCGCCAGCCCGCGTGCCGAGTCGGTCAGGTCCGCGATGAGGGTGTCGTCGAGGGCGTTGCGCACCTCTGGCCTGTCCAGCGTGAGCCACGCTTCGGCGCCCCGTCGTTCGAGCCGCAGTCCGCTCATCTCGTGCCTTCCCTCGCGTCTGGCGCCCTGAATGCGAGCGCTCGACCGTTCCGATCACATCCTGAAGACGCCCGTGCGGGGCGCCGCCAGCGGCGCGTGGTGAGCCATGGCGATCCCGAGTCCCAGGGCGTCGCGTGTGTCCAGCGGGTCCAGGATGCCGTCGTCCCAGAGGCGGGCCGTCGAGTAGTACGGCGAGCCCTCGTCCTCGTACTTGGCCAGCAGCGGGTCGCGAATTGCGGCTTCCTCGTCGGAGGACAGGGCCCGGTCCTGCCGCGCGAGCTGGTCGCGCTTGACCGTGACCAGCACGCCGGCGGCCTGCTCGCCGCCCATCACCGAGATGCGCGCGTTGGGCCACATCCACAACAGCCGCGGGTCGTAGGCGCGGCCGCACATGCCGTAGTTGCCGGCGCCGAACGACCCGCCGATCACCACGGTGAACTTCGGCACGCGCGTGGTGGCGACCGCGTGGACCAGCTTGGCGCCGTCCTTGGCGATCCCGGCGCGCTCGTACTGCTGTCCGACGATGAAACCCGTGATGTTCTGCAGGAACACGAGCGGGATGCCCCGCTGATCGCAGAGTTCGATGAAGTGCGTGGCCTTGAGCGCCGACTCGGAGAACAGCACGCCGTTGTTGGCCACAAGGCCCACGAGGTACCCATGCAGGCGCGCGAATCCCGTCACGACGGTGGGGGCATAGCGCGCCTTGAACTCGTCGAAGCGCGAGCCGTCCACGAGCCGCGCGATCACTTCGCGCACGTCGTACGACTTGCGGAGGTCATCGGGCACGATGCCGTAGATTTCCCGCGTGTCGTACGCGGGTGGTTCGGATGGCGCCAGGTCGGCCGCCGGGTGCGTCGTCACGGGCACGGTCGCCAGCACCGTCCGTGCCAGGTGCAGCGCGTCCTCGTCGCTCTCGGCGAAGTAGTCGGCGACGCCGGAGAGGCGGGTGTGGACGTCGGCGCCGCCCAGTGCCTCAGCCGTCACGTCTTCCCCTGTCGCGGCCTTCACGAGCGGTGGACCACCAAGAAAGATCGTGCCCGTCCCGTTCACGATGATCGTCTCGTCGGACATGGCGGGCACGTAGGCGCCCCCCGCCGTACACGAGCCCATCACCACCGCGACCTGCGCGATGCCGGCTGCCGACATCCGGGCCTGGTTGTAGAAGATGCGGCCGAAGTGCTCGCGGTCTGGAAAGACCTCGGCCTGCAGCGGCAGGAACGCGCCCCCGGAATCGACGAGGTAGACGCACGGGAGGCGATTCTCGAGCGCGACAGCCTGCGCGCGCAGGTGCTTCTTGACGGTGATGGGGAAGTAGGTGCCGCCCTTGACCGTCGCGTCGTTGGCGACGACGACGACCTCACGTCCCGCGACGCGGCCGACCCCGGTTACGAGACCTGCCCCGGGCGCCTCCCGCTCGTACAAGTCCCAGGCCGCGAGCGGCGACAACTCGAGGAAGGGCGTCCCGGGGTCCAGGAGGCGATCGATGCGCTCGCGGACGGTGAGCTTGCCCTGGGCCCGGTGCCGCGTCTGGGCCTCGGCCCCGCCGCCGTCACGCGCCGTGGCGCGCCGGGCCTGCAACTCGGCCACGAGCGACGTCATCCGCGCCATGTTCCGGCGGAAGGTGGCGTCCCGGGGATCGACCGTCGAGACGAGGCGGTCCATGCGCGTCACCACCCGCAGCAGTCGGTCTTGAAGCCGCACGCCGGGCAGCGCCAGACGGCGTGCATCCGGAACATCTCGGCGCCGCACCTGTCGCAGAGGGTGGGCGGGTCGCCCTCGGCGTGGGTGCGGACAGGCGTGGTTTCCCTGGGGCGCGAGATCGGCGGCGTCGAGGGATCCTCTGGCATGAGCCGGATTATAGGCCCGGCATTTTCCCGACTTGCCTCGCCCACCGGCTGGCTCGTCCGTAGCGTTTTGTTACGCTGGACGACGTGCTGCACGAGAAGAAGACAGTCCCCGTCCGATTTACAGACAGCGTTTTGGCTCTGAACTGTCTGAAAGGGCGACATGACGACTGACGCGCTGTTGCGCCTCCTGCTGGTGGGCGACATGGAGGCAAGCCTTCGTATCGCCATCGCCCGCCTGGGTGAAGGGTGCCTCGTCGAGGTCAGGCAGTGCGGCGCCTCGGCGGTCGAGGACACGGTGGAGGGGTGGACGCCCGACGTGCTGCTCGTGGCGCTCGGCCCGGCTGCGGCCGAGGGGCCGGCGGCCCTCCGGCACTGGCGGCACCTCCTCCCCGATGCCGACGCCGTCGTCGTCAGGCACGGGGATGCCGCGCGCGTGGCCGAGTGGCTGCGCGCAGGTGCCTTCGCCGTGGTGGCGCGCCCCGTCGAGCCCGAGGAACTCGTGGAGGAATTGCACCGAGCGGCCGAGCGGGTGCGGCTGCGCGTCGAGAACCGTCAACTGCGCCGACAACTCGACGCACCGCGACGATTCCCCGAGATCGTGGGGCAAAGCAAGAGGATGGTCGAGCTCTACGAACTCGTGGGCGCGGTGGCCGGCAGCGATGCCAACATCCTCGTGCTCGGCGAGAACGGCACGGGCAAGGAGCTGATTGCCAATGCCGTGCACGCGCAGAGCCCGCGCGTCACGGGTCCGTTCATCAAGATCAACTGCGCCGCGCTGCCCAAGGAACTCATCGAGGCGGAGCTGTTCGGGTATCGCCGCGGGGCGTTCACGGGGGCGTTCACCGACAAGGCCGGCCTGCTCGCGATGGCCGACGGCGGGTCGCTGCTGCTCGACGAGATCGGTGAGATGCCGTCCTACCTGCAGGCCAAGCTGCTCCGCGTGCTGCAGGAGCGCGAGTTCCGTCCCATCGGCAGCGATCGCAGCGTGCGCGTGGACTTCCGGCTCATCTGCGCCACCAACATCGACGTCGAGACCGCCCTGCGTGACGGCCGGCTGCGCGAGGACCTCTACTTCCGGATCAACACGATCACGATGCGCGTCCCGCCGCTGCGCGAGCGCCTGGAGGACCTGGGACCCCTGTGTCAGCACTTCCTCTCGCTCTACACGGCGCGGCATGGCCGGACCCTGCGGGGCGTGAGCCCGTCGGCCTATCACCGCCTGATGCAGCATCGCTGGCCCGGCAACATCCGCGAACTGGAGAACGTGCTCGAGCGGGGGGTGCTCGTCGCCCGCGGGCCGGACCTGCAGCCGGAGGACCTGCCCGACTCGGTGACGGCCTCGTCCGGCGGCGTCTCGCTGACACCGGATCTCCTGCCCGCGGCCGCCACGCTGGCCGAAATCGAGCGGATGGCCATACTCCAGGCCCTGCAGCGCACCAACTGGAACAAGCAGGACGCAGCCCAGCAGCTCGGGCTGTACAGGCCGACGCTCTACAGCAAGATGAAGAAGCACGGCATCACCTCGCCGCCGCGGCTGCGGCGGCGTGGCAGTGCGTCGTCGACCGAGCCGGCGCCGGCCTGAGGGCCATCGAGGCTGGCATGTGCCGCGCTGGCGTGGTCAAATGGCAGAAGCGTGCCGGCGTGGATGCCGGGACGCTCGGAGGACCGCGCGTGACGGATCGCACCAAGATCATGTTGTCGGCCATGGCCGGCGCCGCCGGTGGCGCCGTGGCGGGCTATCTGCTGCTCACCAAACACGGCGAAGAGCTGCGAGAGCACCTGGGCCCCGGCCTCGAGGACGTGATCGCTCGCCTGCAGGATCTGCAGGCGTCGGTGCAGCATGCGCGCGGCGTCGCGGACCAGAGCTGGTCGGCCCTGCGCGACATCACACGAGACACCGGGCGTTCCTAGGCCCGGACGAGGACAGCCATGAGCCACGACGATACCAATGGCCGCAACAGCGGCGCGAGTTTCCTGATCGGTTTCATCGCCGGTTCGATGATGGGCGCCGGGTTGGCGTTGCTGTTCGCGCCCCAGGCGGGCGACGACATGCGACGCGAGGTCGCCGACCGGGCGCAGCGCGTACGCGACAAGGCGCGCGACGGCTTCGGCTCGGCGTCCGAACGCGTGACGCAGTTTGCCGAGCGCGGCAAGGCCATGGTCCAGACGGCGGCCGAGAAGGCGCGTGAGGCTGCGCAGGCCGTCCGTGAGGGGCGGGACCCGAGCGCCGTCGTCGCCGACGCCGATCAGACGTTCAGCTGAGCCTGCCGTGAAGGGCGGGCGGCGACCCTCCGCCGCCCGCACGCCGAGTACCGTGAGTCGACGCCGCGCCTTCCTTGCCGTCTCGCCCGGTCCGGGTGAACCCCCGTCGTCGTGGCCTCGACGGCTCTGGCGGTGGATGGTCGCCGTACCGCTGGCGGTCGGCCTGGCGGCGTGGCGCGCGTTCATCCGGTTCCTGAACAGCGACAACCTGACGTACGCGTCGTCCATCTCGTACTATGCGTTGCTGTCGCTCTTCCCGCTGTTCCTGCTGCTGTTCTCCATCCTTGGCATGGCGACGGCCGACGAGGACGCGCGCCTGGCGGTGTTCAATTTCGTCCTGCGGTATTTTCCGCGGCAGTTCGACTTCATCACGGCACAGGTCGACGCGTTCAGGCAGCAGCGCGTCCAGCTCGGGCTGTTCGCCAGCCTGCTGATGGTGTGGTCGGCCCTCGGCGTCTTCGGTGCCGTGACGACGGCGGTGAATTACGCGTGGCGCGTCGAGCGGCAACCGAACTACTTCAAGCACAAGCTCGTGGCGTTCCTGATGCTGCTCGCCTCGGGAGTGCTGCTGCTTGCCGCGCTGACCCTGATCAGCGCCGGGTCGATTGTCGGGGCGCGATGGTTCGCGGGTGTCCTCGACGCGGTGCCTGCGCTCGACTGGCTGCGCGGGTTGTGGGCGCGCTGGGCCAGTACGCTGCTCTTCATCATCGTCACGGGGCTGATCTTCTACTTCGTCCCCAACACCAACAAGGTGCGCTTCCGTGACGTCTGGCCGGGCGCGATCATCGCCGGACTCCTCTGGCGCATGGCGCTCAAGGGCTTTGCCTGGTACGTCCACGATCTCTCGCGCTTCAGTGTCCACGGCACCATCGCGGGCGTCGTGGTCTTCCTGCTGTGGGTCTACGTGTCGTCAGTCGTGCTGCTCTACGGCGTCGAGGTCACTGTCGCGTACGCGCAGATTCGCCGAGTCGCGCGCGGCGACAGGTAGGCCTCGCCCGAAGAAGTCCGCTACGAGGGAGGCGCCGGGACCATCACGTGCGGCTGCAGGCCGAGATCCTCGCGGGCGAACCGCGCGACGGCGGCGGAGACGCGCGCCGCGCTCCCTGCATGCGTCAGCACCACGATCGATCCGCCAAAGCCGCCGCCGGTGATCCGTGCCCCGAGCACGCCCCGCTCGGCGCGCGCCCTCTCCACCAGGCGATCGATCTCCGGCACCGACACCTCGTAGTCGTCGCGCAGCGACACGTGCGACGCATCCATGAGGGCGCCCAGGCCTGCGATGTCGTCGCTGCGAAGCGCGTCGACGGCCGCGCGCACGCGCGCGTTCTCGCTGATGATGTGGCGGGCGCGCCGGCCGAGCACGTCGGGCAGGGCCTCGAGCAGGTGCAGGTCCGCCACGGTGAGGTCGCGAAGCGCCCGCACGCCGAGGGCGTGTGTGGCGGCGTCGCATTCCTCGCGGCGGCGCCTGTAGCCACCCGTCGCGTGGCTGTGGCTGATCCCCGAGTGAACCACGGCGATGTCGGCCGTCGACGGGATGCGCACGCGCTGCCAGGACAGGTCGCGCGTGTCGAGGAACAGCGCGTGGCCCGCCGTGCCGAGCGCGCACGCAATCGGGTCCATCACGCCGATGGGCACGCCGATGAAGTCCGTTTCGATGCGTCGCGCCACGGCGGCGAGCGCCATGTCGTCCAGCGTGAACTGGAACAGGTCGCGCAGCGCGCGCAATGTCGCGACGAGGAGGGAGGCGCTCGAGGAGAGGCCGCTGCCGAGCGGCACCTCCGAGCGGATCACCGCATCGAAGCCACCGACGGCATGACCGTCCGACCGGAGCACGGCGGTGGCTCCCTGCACGTAGTCCACCCAGGACCCCGCGCGGACCTCCTGGCCGACGACGAAGCGTGCGTGGTGCTCGCGGTGCGGCATGGCGCCACTCCACACCCGACAGGATGCGTCGGCGTTGGCCGCGACCGCCACGGCGGTGGTCTGCGGAATGACCGTCGGCAGCACGAAGCCATCGGAGTAGTCGGTGTGCTCGCCGATCAGGTTGACACGCCCGGGCGCCTCCGCGACCACCGTTGCGCGTGAGCCGAGGTGCGTGAGGAGGTCGTGCTGCGGGATGTCCGTCACGGCTGGCGCGGCTCAGGACGCCGGCTGCAGGTTACCGAGCGCCTTCAGGATCGCCGCGGCGAAGTGGGGCACGTCGTCGGCCTTGCGCGCCGTGATCACGCAGCCGTCCTCGACCACGGGGCGATCCACGTAGCGGCCCCCGGCGTTCTTGATGTCGATGGCGATGGAGGGCCAGCAGGTGATCGTGCGGCCGGCCACGGCCTTCACCGAGATGAGCAACTGGGCGCCGCGGTCGATGGCGGCCACCGGCTTGCCGGCCGCGAGCATCTCGCGCACCAGGTCGGTCATCGCGTGACGCATGCGCATGCGGTCGGGCGCGTATCCGCCCGGGATCAGCACCGCGTCGAAGTCGGCCGCGCGGGCCTTGCCGGCGGCCAGTGCCGACTCGATCTCGAGGGACTTGCGGCCGCGGTAGATGCGCCCGGCCAGCGGACCGACGACGACGACCTCCACGCCGGCCGATCGCAGGAGGTCGGTCGTACCCGCCACGTCGGCGTCCTCGAACTCGTCCTCGACCAGCAGGGCCACGCGCTTGCGGTGTTCGGTCGTCACGACACGGGTCTCCCGGGGCCGATAGTACAACAGCGCTAAGATGGGCCGATGGTCAACCGCCTTGGAGGCGAGAGCAGCCCGTACCTCCTCCAGCACGCCGGGAATCCCGTGGACTGGTACCCGTGGGGGCAGGAGGCGCTGGACCGGGCCCGCGCCGAACAGAAGCCGATCTTCCTCTCGGTCGGCTACAGCACCTGCCACTGGTGCCACGTGATGGAGCACGAGTCGTTCGAGCACGCCGGGATCGCGGCGCACCTGAACGAGCACTTCGTCAGCATCAAGGTCGATCGCGAGGAGCGGCCCGACGTCGACCGCGTCTACATGCTCTTCGTCCAGGCGACCACGGGGCAGGGCGGCTGGCCGATGAGCGTCTTCCTCACCCCGGACCTGCAGCCGTTCTATGGAGGCACCTACTTTCCTCCAACGGCACGCTTCGGCCGCCCGGGCTTCCTCGAGGTGCTCCAGGAGATCAGCCGGACGTGGCGCGACGAACGGGCGCGCGTGACGGCGTCGGCCGTCACGCTCACCGAGCGCCTCAGGGAGGCCACCCGCCCGCAGCCGCAGGAGGGCGCGCCGGTCGCGCCGCCGGCGGCGCTCGACGCGGCGCTCGCGCGCTACGTGCAGGCCTACGACGGCCGCCACGGCGGCTTCGGCCCGGCCCCGAAGTTCCCGCGCCCGTCCGAACTGCTGTTCCTGCTCAGGCACCACGCGCTCTCGGGCAACGACGAGGGGCTCGCGATGGCCGTGGACACGCTGCGCGCGATGTCGACGGGTGGCTTGCGCGATCACGTGGGCGGCGGGTTCCACCGCTACTCGGTCGACGCCTCGTGGCACGTCCCCCACTTCGAGAAGATGCTGTACGACCAGGCGCAACTGGCCATCGCGCTGCTCGAGGCGACACAGGCGTCGGGGGACCCCTTCTACGCATCGGTGGCCGAGGACACGCTTGCCTACGTCATCCGCGAACTCACCGGCCCCGAGGGCGGCTTCTGCTCCGCGGAGGACGCCGACAGCGTGCCGGCCGACGAGGCGGGTGCCGCGCACCCGCGCCGCCTCGAGGGCGCGTTCTACGTCTGGAGCCTCGACGAGGTCACCGACGCCGTCGGCGAGGCGCTGGCTCCCCTCGTCGTCGATCGCTTCGGGCTGCGTGCGGGCGGCAACGCGCACGATCCCCAGGGCGAGTTCCGCGGTCGCAACGTGCTGCACGTCACGCGCGACATCGAGGACCTCGCGGCCTCCCATGGTCGCCCCGTCGACGAGATCATCCGCGACCTGCGGGCGGCCCGTCAGCGCCTCTTCGCGCAGCGCGGCGAGCGTCCGCGTCCCAGGCTCGACGACAAGGTCCTCACGGCCTGGAACGGCCTGATGATCGCCGCGTTCGCGCGGGCCGCCAGGCAACTGCGGACCCGGAGCGTGCAGGCGCCGACGTGGCTGCGTGCAGCGGAGCGCGCTGCGCAATTCCTCCGCGACAACCTCTGGGACGCCAACAGCGGCACGCTGCTGCGCCGGTGGCGCGCGGGGCAGGCCGCAATCGATGGGTACGCCGAGGATTACGCGTGCCTGGCATGGGGCCTCCTGGAGCTCTTCGAGGCGACGGGCGACGCCGCCTGGCTGGAATGGGCGCGCGACCTGCAGGCGCAACTGGACGAGCGCTTCTGGGACGACGAGGGCGGCGGCTGGTTCTCGACGACAGGGGAGGACCCCAGCGTGCTGCTGCGGATGAAGGAGGAGTACGACGGGGCCGAGCCGGCGGCGAGTTCGGTGGCGGTTGCCAACCTCCTCCGGCTCGTCCACCTCGCGCCCGACCCGGCGGCGATCGCCCGCATCGAACGCACGCTGGCGCGCGGTGGCCCCGCGATCGGCGACGCCGGCCGCGCGGTGCCCTTCATGCTGGCCAACCTCGCGGCCTACCACGCCGGTGCTCGGCAGGTCGTCATCGTCGGGGCGCCGGACGACCCGGCCACGCTGGCCCTGCACGATGTCGTCGCCCGCCGCTACCTGCCATTCACGGTGACCGTGCCCGTCACGCCCGGCGTTGCCCAGGCGCGCCTGGCCCACATGCTGCCGTTCCTCGAGGACATGACCATGCGCGACCAGCGGCCGACGGCGTTCGTCTGCGAGGGCTTTGCGTGCCAGGCGCCCACGACCGATCCCGACATCCTTGCCGGCCAGCTCGGGGGGGCGGCATGAGCGGTCGCCTCCCGGCGACGGACGCCGGGCCGGGTGGCCCCGCGGGCGCGCTCGAGGTCATCGCGCTGTCGGTCGAGGACGCGCTCGCCGCGGAGGAAGGGGGCGCGACGCGGCTCGAGGTCGTGCGTGACATCCACGAGGACGGGCTGACGCCCGACGTGCGGCTGGTCGAGACTCTGCTTTCACGCGTCAGGTTGCCTTTACGCGTCATGGTCCGCCCGCGCAACGTCTTCGTCGTGGGCGATGCGGCGCATCGGGCCGAGATCGTCCGGGACGCGGAGGCGTTCGCCGATCTGCCAGTCGATCTCGTGACGGGGTACGTCCTGCCGACACCGTCGGGCGGAGCCACCGTCGACGAGGAGGCCCTCGCGCTGGTGGCCGGCCGCGCGCCCCGCGCGCGCCTCACCCTGCACCGTGCCATCGAGCGCGTGACCGTCGAACCCGCCGCGGCCCTCCACCGATGTCCCGCCGTGGACCGCGTCCTGTCGGGAGGCGGCGCGGGCCCGTGGTCGGTGCGCGCCGCAGCGCTCCAGCAGTTGCAGGCGGCGATCGCGCCCGTGCGCGTCATCGTCGGCGGGGGAGTGACACCGGAGGCGATCGACGTGCTGCTGGCCTGCCCGTCGCTGCACGAGCTGCACGTGGGCCGCCTGGCTCGCGTCGGGTCGTCGTTCGACGCGCCCGTCGATGCCGCGGTGGTTGCCGCATTGCGCCGGCGCTGGCTCGATCGCGTGACCGGGGAGGACGTGCCGACGACTGGCGCCTAGGTCGCGGCCATGTCAGGCGTGCCTGGCGCGCAGCAGCCGCACGACGTGCGCCTCGTCCATCTGGATGGCGATCTCGGTGACGCGAGCGTCCACGTCCACGGTCATGACCAGGTCGGCATGACCGATCCAGTCCTCGCCCGTGTCGCGCAGCCGCCCGCTCAGGTCGAGATACCCGGTCGCGAGACCGCCGCGGATCTCGACGTCGCGCAGGGCCACCTCGGGCGAAGTGAGCGTGTACTGGAGGGCCTTGACGAGCAGGCGGTAGCCGCCCGGGCCTCGCGCGACGAGCCGGACGAGCGGGTCGGTGACGGGGCGGCCGAGCGTGTCTTCGTAGGCGCGGCCGTTGAGCCGGAAGACGGCGTCGCGATGCAGCGCACCGTCGGGCAGGTCCAGGCTGCCACGGTTGAAGGCGGCGACCCACTCGGCCACGCGGTCCAGGAACTCGCCCGGCGTCAACATGCTCCGGGAGTGTAGCAAGGCGTCGCCGACAGGGCCGTTCCCCGAACGCGCCGGTCTGCAGGGTGCGCCCCTGGCGACGTGGCCGGGCCGCCCGCGGGAAGTGTCCCTACCGAGCTGACGCGGATTGTGCAATTCTTGAGCACTCGCGAACGTCGAGCGACACCCACATGACCTACACCGTCGAAATCATGTTGCGCGGCAACGAACAGGTCTTCACCGAGACCATCCACCACATCGGCGGATCGGATCCGGCTGCGTGGACCGCCGAGGACGCGAGCACGGTGCTGCACTCCACGTTGTTGGCCATCGACCGTGCCCTGAATCCGGGCCGGACCGACGAACCGGCGACCCTCACGTTCAGCGGCATCAACTGGATCGTGAGCCCGCACGAGAACGGCGTGGTGCTCGCGCTCGAGATTCACAGCGCGTCGGCCGTGGCCGGCCCGTTCGCGATGCCGCAGGCGATGCTGGACGCACTGCTCACCGAGGCCGTGAAAGCCCCTGGGGTGGGCGGGGGTGTGGTGCACTGAGCCCTGCCTTCGTGAGGCACAGTGTGGCGGCGGGCGCCTCACCCGCCATTTGAGCTCGACGCCGGGATGGCGAAACTGGCAGACGCACGGGACTTAAAATCCCGGGCTCCGTGAGGAGCGTGTGGGTTCGATCCCCACTCCCGGCAGCCGCCCGCGCAGGGCGCGGGCGGCTGCGGCCGTGGGGCTCAGGCGCCCGGCTCCGCCCTCCGGGCTCGCCAGGGCGCTCGATCCCCGGCGCGGCGGCGGTGCGCGCAAGGCGCGGGCGGCGGCGGCCGTGGGGCTCAGGCGCCCGGCTCCGCCCTCCGGGCTCGCCAGGGCGCGCGATCCCCGGCGCGACGGCGGTGCGCGCAAGGCGCGGGCGGCGGCGGTGGGGCTGCAGGCGCCCGGCTCCGCCCTCCGGGCTCGCCGTCGCGCGCGATCCCCGACCCCACGGCCCGGCAACGTCAGTGCGCCGTCGATGCGGTGACTGCTGACCGTCGACTGTCCGCGCGGTGAGTCGTAGTCCAGGCATCCTCGGCATTCTGCATCGGGCCAGTGCCGTACCGGCGCCTGTGCAGCGTTTGACCGCTGGATGGATTGTCGTCCTCGCCACTCGGGTCGAGGTCCTCGTGGATCTGCTCGGTGTCGAGGCCGATGGCCTTCACTTCCGCGTTCAGTTCCGCGAGTCGGCTCGTCGTGACGCCGTTGAGCAGGACCAGCGCCCGAGATCCCCGCGGCTATCGACCCGAGTAGCAGTTTCGTCACCGTGTCAGTTCCCACGCATTCGCCCCTTCCAAGCCTCACCGTGCAGCAAGCCACAGCGTAGCGCACGGCATGAGACCGCCATGGCCCGCTTTGGATTTGTTCTGGTCTGAGAAATGGACTGAAATAGGTCATAATCGGGTCGTGAAAAGGATCTCTGTTCAGGACCTCAAGGCTCAACTCTCCGGGGCGATCGCGGAGGCCGAGGCGGGCGCGACGTTGATCGTCACGCGTCACAATCAGCCCGTGGCGCAGCTGGGACCCGTCGTCCCGGCCCACCTGCACGCCGGCCCGCGGGACAGGACCCACAGGCTGAGGCCTGCCGTGGCCCACGGGACGAAGGGGCGTTACCTGGCCGTGCTGCTCGATGACCGGGGCGCCCGGTGAAGTCAGGGGCGCGTGCGCCGCGGCCGCGGCGCCTGTACCTCGACACGTCGGCCTACCTGTGCATCCTCCTGGGCGAGGAGGGCTGGCGCGCACTGGCCGATCTCTCGGCTGGAGCGGAACTGTACTCGAGCGTCCTGCTCGTACTGGAAGCCAGACGGAACCTGGTCCGGCTGGCCAGAGAGGGCGCGCTCGACGCCGCCAGGTACGACGCCTGCATGTCGCGGCTGTCTGTCGACAGCGAACAGTTCGCCCTGCGCGACCTCACACTCGACATGTGCACGTCGTCGGCCATGCCCGCGGTCGCAACGCCGCGCTCGCTCGACCTGGCGCACCTGCGCACCGCGCTCTGGTTTCACGCCCAGGCGCCCCTCGATCGGTTCGTGACCCTGGACACCGCACAAGCGCAGGCGGCTCGTGAACTCGGCCTGCCCGTGTGAGGCAGCGACGCGGTCGGCCGAGGTCTTCGAAGTTCAGACGCAGCCCAGCTGCAGGCCTGATGTCGTGGGGCATTTCGCAGCAGGGAGTGCTCGTGGACACGTCCTGGGTGAGCTGGTTGCCGCATGGCCGCATGCCGTGACGTCGTGCTCGGATCGCTGTAGACTCGGTTCATCGCCGGTCGGCCTCTCATCCGGGCACGGCAGTGCGTGACAAGCGGTGAGGTGGCGCCCTCGTGCCTCGAGGTGCGTCAGGACATTCTCGATGGCGGTGAGGGCGTTCCTCGGGTCGGGCGGACGTCGCCGTATTCGGGATGAGAACAGGGAATCATCATGAGTCGAATCGTTGGCCTGATGTGCGCTGGCCTCGTCGTGGCCGTCGCATTGCTCGCCCCGCCCGTGGTCTCGGCGCAGTCGTTCCCGCAGGACATCGTCGGCCCCGAGGGGACCATCACCGTCTACCAGCCGCAGCCCGAGAAGCTGCAGGGCAACGTCCTCACCGGTCGCGCCGCCATGTCGCTGGTGGGCACGGGCAAGACGTCACCGGTGTTCGGCGCGTTCTGGTTCACGGCGCGCGTGGACAACGACGGGGACGGCGAGGTGACGCTGTCCGACGTGAAGGTCACGCGCGTGCGGTGGCCCGACTCCAAGCCGGAAGACGAGGCCACGTTCACGGCGATGGTCGAGAAGGCCGCCGCCAATACGGCCTTGACGATCTCGGTCGAGCGGCTGTCGGCCAGTCTGGCGACGGCCGAGCGTGAGCAGCAGAGCCTCGACGACCTCAAGCACGATCCGCCGAAGGTCATCTTCGCGACGACGTTGTCGATGCTGCTGCTGTACGACGGCGCACCGCAGTGGAGCGACGTCGAGAACAGTTCCTACCAGCGCGTGATGAACACGCCGTACCTTGTGGTGCGACACAAGCCGACGGGAGCCTGCTACTTCGGCAACGGGTCGATCTGGTACTCGGCGCGTGATCCGCTCGGCCCGTGGACACCGACGGCCGCACCGCCTGCCGACCTCCTGCAGATGCTCCCGAAGCCCGAGGACGAGGAGGAGGCTCCGCCCTCGCCCGATGCGCCGCCCGCGGTCGTCACGGCGACCGAGGCGACCGAACTGATCGTCACCGACGGTCCGCCAAAGTGGAAGCCCGTCGGGGCGGGCGAACTGCTCTTCGTGCAGAACACCGAGACGCCCTGGTTGCGCGAGGTTGCCGCCAACCAGATGTGGATCCTGCTTTCGGGCCGCTGGTACCGCTCGGCTTCGGAGAGCGGGCCCTGGACCTTCGTCCGGCCCGACCAGTTGCCCGCCTCGTTTTCCAGGATCCCGGCCGGATCGGACATCGGGGGTGTTCGCACCTCGATCGCGGGCACGGAGGAGGCCGAGGACGCGACCCTCGACGCGGTGATTCCGCAGACGACAGCCGTCAATCGCAAGGAGGCCACGCTCGAAGTCCTGTACCAGGGCGAGCCCGCCTTCCAGAAGATTCCCGGGACCAACGTCTCGCTGGCCGGCAACACGGCGACGCAGGTGCTCGAGATCGGTGGCCGGTACTACGCGGTCGACAACGGCGTGTGGTTCACGGCGCCGGGACCGAAGGGACCCTGGGCCGTGGCCGACAGCGTGCCCGAGGACGAGATCCAGAAGATCCCGGCGTCGTCATCGGCGTACAACGTGACGCACGTGCACGTGTACCAGTCCACGCCCGAGGTCGTCTACGTCGGGTATACACCCGGGTACCTGTGGTCGTTCCCGTACCACGGCGTGCCTGTCTACGGGACCGGGTGGTACTACCCGCCGTATCCGGGGTTCTACTATCCCCGTCCCGTGACGTTCGGTTTCCATGTGGGCTACAACCCCTGGACCGGCTGGAACTTCGGCATGAGCTGGAACGTGGGGTTCATGCACTTCGGCGTGCGCTGGGGCGGCGGGTGGGGGCCCTACTACAGGCCAGGGCTGGGCTGCTGCCGCGGCTGGTATGGCGGCTACAGGCCCGGGTGGGGTTACCGCGGTCGCACCAACATCAACGTCGGTCGGATCAACATCAACAACAGCATCAACGTCGGCAATCGCGCGCGCATCGAGCGGAACCTGCGCAACAACCCGCGGACGGGCGTGGCCCGTGACAACATCTACCGTCGCCCCGAGAACCTGAGGCGCAACGCATCGCCAGCCCTGACCCGCCCGCAGACCCGGCCAGCCCGTCCCGCAACCGGCCGGCGCAACGACGTGCTGGCGGACCGCGATGGCAACGTCGTCCGCCCGACGTCCAGGGGCGTGCAGCAGCGTTCGCAGGGCAAGTGGCAGAACCCGAGTCGTCCCACGCCGACGACGCGCCCGGTGGATCGCAGCGCCATCCAGCGCGACGCGGCCGCGCGCGCGCGCGGCGTCAATCGCGAACGGTCGCGCCAATCCGTCCAGCGTCGTCCCGCACCCGGTGGTGCCCGTCGCGGCGGAGTGCCGCGGGGACGGCGCTGACCGCCGCACGCGACGATCGGGAAGGCATGCCCGAGTCCGGCCCCTCGGGGAGGCCGCGAGAAGGAGTTGTCGATGGTTCGTCTCATCGTGCTGGCCGCCGGGGTCTTGCTGGCCCCGATCGCCCTGTCGACAGTGGCGCAGGCACAGTTGTTCACGCTGACGCGGGATCGATTGATCGCCTACACCACCGACAACCCCTTCGAGCGGTTCGCCGACGGGCGGCCGAAGGTGCCCGACGCGCTGATGGCGCGTGCCCGGGCGCTGTCGTCCGAGGACATCCTGTCCGTGCTGCCGGGCAAGGGCTTCCGCAATCAGTACGAGGACGGTTTCCAGTTGCTGCACCCGGGCACCAAGCTGGTCGGCCGTGCGTTCACGGTGCAGTTCATGCCCGCGCGCCCGGACGTCGACGCCGCGCTGAACGCCGCAGCGAAGGCCTCAGGCATTCCCCGCCTCGGCAACCAGTTCGCGATCGACCAGTTGCAGCCCGGTGACGTCCTCGTCGTGGATCTGTTCGGCAAGCGCGAAGGGGGCACCATCGTTGGTGACAACCTCTTCTACTACGTGCACACGGCCACGCGTGGCGGTGGACTTGTCGTCGATGGCGCCGTCCGCGATCTCGAGGGCCTCTCGCAGATCCCGATGCCGGCTTACTTCCGTCACGCGCACCCGACGGCGATTTCCAACGTGATGATCACGGGCGTCAACATTCCTGTACGGATCGGCGGCGTCACGGTGATGCCCGGTGATCTCGTCGTGGGCGACAGGGAGGGCGTCTACTTCATCCCGCCAGCGCTCGTCTCCGAGGTCCTCGACAAGGCCGACGTCACGCGCATCCACGACGAGTGGACGAAGATGAAGTTCGACGAAGGGAAGTACAAGTCGAGCGACATCTACGGATCGCCCCGCGATCCCGCGCTGAAGCAGGAGTACGAGGCCTACCTGAAGCGTCGTCTGGACGAGATGCGAAAGGTTTTACAACCTTAACGCCCGCGTCGGTGCATGCTGTCGGGGCCAGTTCCTGAGCGGGCGCGCCCTCTCGCGCTTGCCGCACCCCATGACGCCGGACTCTCGTCTGCTGTTCGCCTGGACGCGCGATCTCGCCCTCGCGTATGCCGCCGGCCTCGTGTTCGGGACGCCGATCGCCCTGGCGGCGGTCTGGATCACGGGCACCGAGCGCGTGGCCACGACGTGCCTGTTGCTCGCCATGGCGCTTGTGTTGGTCACCCTCCGGCGCCGGGGCCGGACGATCCATACTGCGGTCCATGCGCTCCCGTCGCGCCAGTGGCCTGCTGCTGCATCCCACGTCGCTGCCCGGACGCCTCGGCATCGGTGATCTCGGTCCGGAAGCCCATCGGTTCCTCTCGTTCCTCGACGATGCGGGGCAGGGCGTGTGGCAGGTGCTTCCACTTGGTCCCACAGGCTACGGTGACTCGCCCTATCAGTGCTTCTCGGCCATGGCAGGCAACCCGCTGCTCGTCAGCCTCGAGAGGCTCCATGACGCTGGCTGGCTCAAAAGCGAGGATTTCGCGCCGCTGACGAACCTGCCATCCGGCGTCGCCGATTTCGGTCGGCTCATCGAGCCGCGGTTCGCGGCACTTGCACGCGCCTACACGCGATTCGCGCGCGGCGCCACGCCGGCCGAACGTACGGCTCTCGACGACTTCCGTAGCGAACAGGAGTGGTGGCTCGAGGACTTCTCCCTGTTCATGGCGCTGAAGGAAGCCAACGGCATGCGGTCCTGGACCGCCTGGCCTGGCCCCCTTCGCGAGAGGAGTCCGCGCGCGCTGGCGGAGGCCAGGGCGCAGCATGCCGAGGCATGCCGCCGCCACGAGTTCGTCCAGTGGCAGTTCTTCACGCAGTGGGCTGCCCTGCGCCAGGCCGCAGCAGATCTGGGCATCGCGCTGCTGGGCGACATGCCGATCTTCGTCGCCCACGACAGCGCCGACGTCTGGGCCCGGCCGGAACAGTTCGACCTGGCTGCCGACGGGCACCCGCGCGCGGTGGCAGGCGCGCCGCCCGACTACTTCAGCGCGACGGGGCAACTCTGGGGCAACCCGCTGTACCGCTGGGACCGCATGGCCGACGACGGGTACGGCTGGTGGATTCGGCGCATGCGGATGACGCTGACGCTCGTGGATCAGGTGCGCCTCGATCACTTCCGCGGGTTCGTGGCGTACTGGGCCGTGCCGGGCGACGCCACCACCGCCATGCGTGGCCGGTGGGAGCCCGGCCCCGGCGGAGCCCTTCTCGAGGCGCTGAGCGCCGCACTCGGTCCGTTGCCAATCGTGGCCGAGAACCTCGGATTCATCACACCAGACGTCGAGGCGCTGCGCGCGCAGTACGCCCTGCCGGGGATGGCCATCCTCCAGTTCGCGTTCGGCACCGACCCGCAGGCGCCTGACTTCCTGCCGCACAACCTGACGCGCGATCGCGTGGCCTACACCGGGACGCACGACAACGACACGATGATGGGATGGGCGCGCGGCACCGCGGGTGCCAGCACGAGAACGCCGGAGGAGGTCGCGCGCGAGCGTCGCTACGCCGAGGCCTACTTCGGCGCGCCCGCCGGCGAACTCCACTGGGCGGCCATCCGCGCCGCGCTGGCATCGGTGGCAGACACGGCGATCGTGCCCGTGCAGGATGTGCTCGGCCTCGGGAGCGAGGCCCGGATGAACGTCCCGGGACGACCGTCGGGCAACTGGCGCTGGAGGTTGAAGGCCGGCGCGCTCACGGCGGCGCACGCGGCGCGCCTGCTGGAGTTGTCGGATCTCTACGGCCGGCTTCCCGCATCGCGACAGACGTTTGCCGTGGCCGCGCGCCACGAGGAGGCCCCCGCGCCGTGAACTCCCGGTGTCACGGGACCGAGACGTCGGGCAGGCCCATGATCTCCGTGGCTGGGGGTGGCCGCCTGTCGCCGCAGGCGCCGATCGTGCGGACCAGCAGGGGCTCCGGCGTGTCGCCGTCCGGCGCGAGGAACACGCCCAGCATTTCTACTCCGGGCCGGTAGAGTTCGAGCATCCACGCCGGACCGGCTGCTGTGCTGACGATGGCGAGAGGCTCGGCGCGTTGGACGGTGTCGAGCAGGCAGGACGTCACGGCCCGCACCAGCACGGTCAGGCCGAGCCGCTCGTCGCGCCGCGGCCTGACCCAGCCCGCCATGTACGTCACCTCGTCGCACCAGCGGAGGTGCTCCGGTCTTCGCCTGGGATAGCGCCGCTGCAGTTCCACGAAGTACGCGGTTTCGCCACCGCGGCCCGATCCCGCGTAGATGCTGACGGCCTGCACCGGTATCCGGTCGCGCTCCCGTTCGGGCATCGACGGCTGGTGGACCGCGAAGTACTCACCGGCGAGCATCAGACGCTCCTCCTGGTTGAACGTGCGCTGCAACGCGTCGAGGAGTTGGCGGGCCTCCGCGCTCTCTGGCGACACCGAACGCGGCAGTTCGACCGCCGCTGGCCCTGCGGCCGCCACGCCGTACTTCGGGGCGCGCTCACCGTCGGCGGCGCGCAGCAGCGGCCGGGTTGCCGCGCGGCTGTGCAGCACCAACTGCTGCCGGCAGTAACTCGGCACCCACGTGAGCCTGCCGCTCGGGATTACGCGCGGGGACTCATCGGGGACGTGCAGCGTCCATTGGCGAGGGGCGACAGGCAGTCCCCACCACGCGAGGGGGCAGTCCTCGATCCTGACGGGCACCTCCGCCTCCTTCGCGGGGCCCGGCCACGGAGAACGCCACCGGCCGCGGTCGTAGGCGGCCGCAGGCAGCATCACGCCGTCGTCGCGGACGATGGCGAGGAGGAAGGCGTCGGCGGGTTGTGTGGCGACGGAGGTGGCCGTCGACAGCCACGCGAGACTCAGCGGGACGAGCAGGGCAAGCCGGTGCATGGAACGTCGTCGGCAGGGCGGCGGCGTGATCGTAGCAGAGCCGGGTCGGACCAAGGTCGAGTGTCGCGTCGGTCGGGCGAGTTGGTAGAGTCCTCGCTGCGCGGTCGTCTGGCGTTGCGTACAATGGTGCGGTCCTGGCGTGCCTCGAAGGCGCGTCCTGGACGTTTCCACATCGCGAGGACGCCCGACATGAACGCGCAGATTGGCATGGAAATCACCGAGCGAGCCCGACGGGCACTGACCCGCGTCCCGCCCTCGGTCAAGGTCACCGACGAGATGGTGGCCGACGTGGCCGACGCGCTGCGTGGTGCCGTTCGCGCGGCCTACCAGAATGCTGCCGTGATCGCGACGAGCCGCACCCACGAGGGTGGCTCGCTCGACGACTCACGCGCACGCCGGGCGGAAGCCGACGCGCTCGCGGAGCAGTACCTGAAGCTGGCCAACGAGAGTCGCTGATCTTCGGCCGGGCCTGGACGCCAGGCCGGGGCACGATCCGTCAGCCACGGCATCGACTCCCGGATTCGCGCGTCGCGGCCCGCGCGCCGGGTTTCCGAAAGGACGGAGTGCGTGTCCAACCGCGTGAGAGGTGTGTGCAGTCGGGTTGCCGTGGGGGCAGCCCTCGTGTTGAGCCTCGCCGGCGTGCCAGCGCTGGCGCAGGAGGCGGCGCCACCGCCGCCCTGCAACTGTCCTGAGCCGCCTCCGCCACCACCGCCGGTGTGGACGGGGTCGTTCGGCGCGGGCCTGGCCCTGACGCAGGGCAACAAGGACACGAGCAACTTCAACCTGTCCTTCGACATCAAGCGCGATCCGAAGACGAAGACCGTCTTCAAGGCCGACGGGCTCTACATCCTCGCCACCGAGAACGGCGACAGCAATGCCGACCGCGGCATCATCAACGTCCGCGTCGAGCGACTGATCACCGAACGCGCGTACCTGTTCGGCCAGGTCGGTTACGTACGCGACAAGTTCAAGGACATCGAGTACCTCGTCGCCCCGACCGTCGGCGCCGGCTACAAGCTCATCGCGACCGATCGCACCACGTTCGACGTGGACAGCAGCGTCGGCCTCGTGTTCGAGAAGAACACCGGCTTCGATGTCGAGACCGACGGCGCCGTGACCCTGGGCGAGAAGTTCACCCACAAGATCTCCAACAGCGCGGCGTTCACGCAGGGCGCGACCGCGCTCTGGAAGATGAACGACTTCGGTGACGCGCTCTACACGTTCACGGCGGGCATCGCCGCATCGGTGACGACGCGCGTCCAGCTCAAGCTCGAGTTCCAGGACGTGTACAAGACCAGGCCGACGGGCGTCCTGGTCGAGAAGAACGACATCGCCTTCATCACGGCCTTCGTCTACAAGTTCTGAGGAGCACTCGCGCCATGTTCAAGGAGTTCAAGGAATTCATCGCCCGGGGCAACGTCATCGATCTGGCCGTCGGCGTGATCATCGGCGCCGCCTTCGGGGCCATCACGAAGTCGGTTGTCGACGACCTCCTGATGCCGGTGCTCGGGTTGCTGATGGGCAAGGTGGACTTCGCGAACCTGTTCGTCACCCTGAGCCCCGGCTCGCTGACGGGGCCGGCGACCACGCTGGCCGAGGCCAGGGCCGCCGGCGCCGTGACGGTCAACTACGGACAGTTCGTCAACGTCGTCATCAACTTCCTGCTGATCGCGTTTGCCGTATTCCTGCTGGTGCGGTTCGTCAACCGCGTCAGGGCGCAGCCGGCGCCTGCCGATGCCCCGCCGCCGGAGGACGTCGCGCTGCTGCGCGAGATCCGAGACGAGCTCAAGCGCGGTCGTGCCTGACGACCCCCTCGTCGAGTGTGTGCCGAACGTCTCCGAGGGCCGCGATCCTGACGTGATCGCGGCCCTTGCCGCAGTTGTCGCGTGCGTGCCGGGCGTGCGGTTGCTGCACGTCGACAGCGGCGTGGATGCGCACCGTACGGTCTTCACGTTCATCGGTCCTCCCGAGCCTGTCGGCGATGCCGCCATCGCGCTGGCCCACGCCGTCGCGGAGCGCGTGGACATGCGTGCCCATCACGGGGCGCACCCACGGGTCGGCGCGCTCGACGTCTGTCCGTTCGTGCCCGTCAGCGGCGTGACGCTGGAGCGGTGCGCGCACCTCGCGCGGCGCGTCGGCTCCACCATCGCCCACGACCTCTCCGTCCCGGTGTTCGCATACGAGGCCGCGGCATTCGACTCCGACAGGCGAGCCCTGCCGCTGTTGCGGCGCGGCGGGTTCGAAGGCCTGGCCCGCAGATTCGAGGAGTCCGGGTTCTGCCCCGACTTCGGGCCAGCCCGGCCGCACCCCACCATGGGCGCCGCCATCGTCGGCGCGCGGAGGTTCCTCATCGCCTGGAATCTGTCACTCGACACGGCCGACGTCGGTGTCGCCCGCGCGATTGCCGCGGACGTGCGGACGTCGGGCACGCTGGTCCACGAGGGCGGCCGGGACGTTCGGCGCCCTGGCCTCCTCTCCGAGGTCCGCGCCGTGGGGTGGGGCATGCCCGCATACGGCCATGCCCAGGTGTCGCTCAACCTGCTCGATTTCGCGGTGACGCCCATGCACGAGGCCTGGCGGGTCGTGGGTGAGCGGGCGCTGGCGCACGGCGCACGCGTGGTCGGGTCCGAACTGGTCGGTCTCGTGCCACTCGAGGCGCTGAGGCAGGCGGGCCGCGCGGTCCTCGGGGTGCACGCTGCCAGCGCGGCGGACGGGACGCTCGTCGATGCGGCCGTGGCTGCGCTCGGTCTCGATGCCGTGAGGCCGTTCGACCCGCGCGCGCGCGTCCTGGAGTGGGCGATTGACGGCGCCACGCGTCCAGCGTGAACGCGCCGTCGTGGGTCAGTCCGGCGGTTGCGTTACGACCTGGGCGAGGAGGCCGTCGATGTGGACGGCGCCGGCTTCGAGGCCGGCACCACCGGCGGCTGCGGCAGCTTGCCGCCGAGCAGCGTGCGCACCCAGAAATCGTGCGCTTCGCGCGCGGCATGCTTGCGCTGGCTGGCCTGCAGGCCGTGGCGTGAATCGGGATACAGCATCAGCTCGAACGGCTTGTCGTGTTCGGTGAGCCAGTCGACGACCTGCATCGAGTTCTGCATGTGCACGTTGTCGTCGATGGTGCCGTGCGTGAGCCGCAGCCCGCCGACGTACTTGTCGATCCACGTCAGCACGGCGCCCGCCTTGTACCCGTCAGGGTTGTCGACGGGGCGGTCCATGTAGCGTTCGGTGTAGACCGTATCGTAGAGGCGCCAGTCTGTGACGGGCGCGCTCGACAGGCCCACGTTGAACTGTGGGACGGCCTGTGTCAGCGCCATCAGCGTCGTGTACCCGCCGTAGCTGCCGCCCGTGATCGCGATCCGGTCCTTCGCGACGAACGGCTGCGCGCGCAGCCAGTCGGCGGCCTTGCCGTAGTCGTGCATCTCCCACTTGCCGAGGACGCGGTGCATGAGCGCGACGCCCTTCTTGCCGTGGTGGCCGCTGCCGCGATGGTCGACGGCCATCCAGATCACGCCGCGCTGGGCCCAGTAGTGGGCCTGCGTGGAGGCCCAGGCATTGCGGACGGTCCCCGCGTCGGGGCCGCCGTAGATGCTGACGAGGACGGGATAGTTCTTCCGACGGTCGAAGTCGGGCGGGAGCACCCACAGCGCGGGCAGGTCGAAGCCATCGCCAGAGGGAATCGTGAAGACCTCGGTCTTGCCCCACGCGTAGGCCGTCGTCGAGGGACCACGCGCGGACGCCACCTCGCGCACCACCGAGCCGTCGGCGCGATGCAGCGTGAGAACGGACGGGTCGCCGACGCTGGACCGGGTTGCCAGGAAGTGCCGGCCGTCGGGCGCCATCCGCACCTGGTAGGTGCCCGCTGCTGTCGTGAGCGTGTCGACGCCCGAGCCGTCGAGGCGGACGCGCCGCACTTCCGTGTTCCATGTCGCGCCGATGCGGCCCGGCTGTGCGAGCACGTACGCCACACCGCCGGCCTCGTCCACGTGCAGGAGGCTTCGCACCCGCCACTCGCCACTGGTCAGCTGTCGCTTCCGCGTGCCATCGGGACCGTGCAGGTAGAGGTGGTCCCATCCATCGACGTCGGTTCGTACGAGGATGTCGCCGCTGGCCAGCGTCGTGAGGTCCTCGTACCAGGCCACCCAGGAGGACTGGGTCTCCTCGAACAGCGGTGCGACCGCGCCAGTCGCCGGGTCGCCGTGCAGCACGCGGATGGTGTCCTGCTCGCGGTTCATCCACTGGATGAACACCTTCTGGCTGTCGCGCGTCCAGGACAGCCAGGCCAGGTAGTGATCCGCCCGCGGCGGGAACTGCATCCAGGTGATCGCTCCGCCCACCGCCGGCACCACGCCGACCTGCACGTACGGGTTCGGATCGCCGGCCTTCGGGTATCGCTGCTGCTCGATCCTCCCGTGCTGCCCGTCGGCCCAGTAGATCGGGAACACGGGGACCGGGCTGTCGTCGAAGCGCAGGAAGGCGAGGCGGGTGCCGTCGGGCGACCACCAGAACGCGCGGTAGTTGCCGGCACGGCCCAGGATTTCCTCGAAATAGACCCACGACGCGTAGCCGTTGCGGATGGTCTCGCTGCCGTCCGTCGTCACCTGCCGCTCGAGGCGGGCCGTCAGGTCGTACGTGAAAAGGTTGCCGTCGCGGGTGTACGCCAGTTGCCGGCCATCGGGTGAAAGCGTCGGGTTCTGCTCGGTCGACGGCGTCTGCGTGAGTCGCCGGCTCGTACGTCCCGGCACGTCGACAGCCCACAGATCCCCACCGACCACGTAGATCCGGAGAGCGTCGTCAGCCGTGCGGGCGGCCACGGGGTTGTTGGTCAGGCCCGTCGGTGACACCTGGGCGAGTTGAGCCGGATCGTGGTGGAGCGTGGCTGTGCCGTCAGCGGCCCGCACCTTCCACACCTTGCCCTCGCGGGTCTCCAGCCAGTGATCGCCGTCGAGCCAGCCTGTCACTTGCGGCAGGGCCTGCAGGCCGGCCGCCGGCGCGAGCCGACCGGTGCCCCCGAAGGCATCCTCGTACGTGAACCACTGCGCGCCTCGTGCCTGAGCCCACGCGGGAACCGGCGCGGCGAGGCCGCAGAGGAGGAGGCACAGGAGGGCTCGGGTCGGCATGGGGAAGACCTTTCGTACGGGCCTGGGCGGCCTCGGCGCGCACGGCGCACCGAAAACGTCGAGTGTACAGCACGGCAACGATACAATTCTGGCGGTGAGAGTCGCTGCCGCCGTGCTGGTGGTCCTGGGCGCCGCGGGGGCGGCCGGGGCGCGCGCCCAGCCCACGAGTCCCCGCCTCGACGAACGTGTTGTCGTCACCGGCACCGCATCGCCCGCGACAGCCGCTGCCGTCGGCCGCACATTGGCGGTGGTGACGGCTGACGACCTGAAGGGGCTGCCGGTCGCGTCGGTCACCGACGCGTTGCGACTCCTGCCGGGCGTGTGGGTGCGCCAGCGGGGACCTTTCGGATCGCAGACCGACATCAGCGTGCGCGGGGCGACGTTCGGCCAGGTCCTGGTGCTGGTCGACGGCGTGCGCGTGAACGATCCGCAGACAGGCCACCACAACGGCGACCTGCCCGTGGCGCTCGAGGACATCGCCCGGATCGAACTCCTGGCAGGCGGGGGCTCCTCCTTGCACGGCGCAGATGCCGTGGGCGGCGTGATCAACATCATCACGCGACGCGCGGCCGCGCCGCCGACCGCGCGCATGGCCGCAGGCGAGTACGGCCTGGTGCAGAGCGGCGCCGCCTGGCGACCGGCGGGGCTGGGCGTGCTCGCCGGCCTCAGTGCGTCGGTCGACCGGTCGTCGGGCTTCGCTCCGGGCCGCGAATTCCTCCATCAGCAGGTCCGCGTGGACCTCGAGTTCGGTCGGACCACGCTGGCCATCGCGCATCTGGACAAGGACTTTGGCGCCGCGGGCTACTACGGGCCGGCGCCGTCGCATGAATCGACCATGCAGACGCTCGTGTCGGCGCGCCACGTCAGGTCCATGCGTCCAGGCTGGACGCTGACGGGCGATGCCTGGTATCGAAGCCACGGCGACGAGTTCCTGTACGACACCCGTGTCATCGGCGCGCGGGCCAACACGCACCGGACGCACGTCGCCGGTGGCGCCATGCGGCTGCACGGGCGCCTGGGGGCGGCGCTGCGCCTCACGTCCGGTGTCGAGGCGACGGCCGACTGGCTGCGCTCCTCGGCTCTCGGCGACAGGGAAGAGGGCCGTGTCAGCGGATTTGCCGAACTCGAGACTCGCCTCGGCCGTCTTCTGCTGTACCCGAGCGCACGGATCGACTCGTACACGGCCTTCGGATCGGCATTCAGCCCGTCGCTGGCCATGGCGCTGCCCGTCCGCCCCCGGGTCAAGTGGCGCGCGAGCGTCGGCCGGGCATTTCGTGTGCCGACTTTCACGGAGCGCTTCTACTCGGACCCCAATCACCTGGCGAGCGAGGCGTTGGGACCGGAGCGGGGATGGACGGCCGACACCGGCGTCGACAGCTACCTCGGCGGCTCGTGGGTCGGCTCCGTCACCGCGTTCGCGCGGCGCGAGCGTGACGTCATCGACTGGGTTCGACCCAACCCCACGGTCCGTTGGCGGACGGAGAACATCCGGTCGGTGCGCAGCGACGGCATCGAGGCCTCCCTGCGAGGTCGCCGGGGTCCCGTGGGCGTCGGGGCCAACTACACGTACACGCGTGTCGAGACCGATCGGGTGGCCGGACTGTCCAAATACGTGGACGACTACGCGCCACACGGCGCCGGCGGCGACGTGGCCGTCGAGGGCCCGTGGGCACTGACGACCGGCCTGCGCCTCGAGCACCGGAGACCCCTGGGGCGTCCGGCGTGGACGACCCTGGACGTGCGAGTCGCCCGTCCAATCAGGCGGTTCACGGCCTTCGTCGAGGTGGCCAACCTGGGCAACGCCCGGTACGAGGAGATTCGTGGTGTCTCGATGCCGGGCCGGTGGGCGCGGGCAGGGTTCTCTGTCAATTGAGGTGAGCGATGGCCAGGGGTTGGGAGAGCAAGGCGGTGGAAGACCAGCAGGAGGCAGCCGCGCAGCGGCGAGCCGGTGCTGGCGCGCCTGAAGTGACCACGACCGAGGCGCGGCGCCGGCAGGACCTGGACGCGTTGCTTCTCGCCCGGGCGCGCGTCCTCGCCGATCTCCAGTGCGCCTGCAGGCCGGCGCACAGGGGCATGCTGGAGCAGGCGCTGGCCGACGTCGAGGCCCGCATCACAGTGCTGAGGATCGACTAGCCCATGCGACGACGCGCCTTCCTGGCCTCCGCAGTTGCTGCGTTCGGTGCCGCGGCGTGCCAGCGTGAGGTGGCCGTGCCGCGCGACACGCCTGTCGCACCGGCTGCGCTGACCCAAGGGGCGTCTCCGGCGCCGCAGGCGGCCCGCCCTCGCGTGGTCGCGCTCGGTGACAGCCTCACAGCTGGGCTCGGGCTGTCGCCCGAACAGTCCTGGCCCTCACTCGTGCAGCGCCGGATCGACGAGGCCGGCCTCGTCGCGGAGGTGGTCAACGCGGGCGTCTCGGGCGACACCACGGCCGGCGGCCTGCGCCGGCTCGACTGGGCGCTCGAGGGCGACGTGCGGGTGCTGGTCATCGAACTCGGGGCCAACGACGGACTTCGCGGATTGCCGCCCGACCAGATGCGCGACAACCTCGCCTCGATGATCCGGACCGCGAAAGAGCGCGGCATTGCCGTACTGCTGTGCGGCATGGAGGCGCCGCCCAACTTCGGGCCGCAGTACACACGCGAGTTCCGCTCGGTCTACACGAGTCTCGCCCGGGAGCACGACGTCGCGTTCCTGCCGTTCTTCCTCGCCGGCGTGGCGGGCGACCCTGCCCTCAACCAGGCCGATGGCATCCACCCCAACGAGGAAGGCACGCGGCGCGTGGCCGATCTCGTCTGGCAGTCCCTGCAGCCGGTGCTCACACGCGCCCTCGCCTCCCCATGATTGAACTTCGCGGTGTCTCACGGACCGTCGACAGCGGCGGTTCGCCACTGACAATCCTCCATCCGCTCGACCTCTCCGTTCCCGCGGGCCGCAGCCTGGCCATCGTCGGTCCGTCAGGCAGTGGCAAGAGCACGCTGCTCGGCCTGATGGCCGGCCTCGATGCCCCCACCACAGGAGAGATCGCCATCGACGGCACCGTCATCACGGCGCTCGGCGAGGACGCGCTCGCTCGCCTCCGGGGACGCCTCATCGGCTTCGTGTTCCAGTTCTTCCACCTCATGCCGTCACTGACGGCCTTCGAGAACGTCCTCGTGCCCATGGAACTGGCCGGCGCGAAGGACGCCCACGCCCGCGCGACGCGCCTGCTGCACGACGTCGGTCTCGAGGCCAGGGCGCACCACTACCCGTCGCAGTTGTCGGGCGGTGAGCAGCAGCGCGTGGCCCTCGCCCGTGCCCTGGCCAACGACCCCAAGGTGCTGCTGGCCGATGAGCCCACGGGGAATCTCGACTCCAGCAACGGCCAGCACGTGATCGACATGCTGTTCGACGTCAACCGCGAGCGCGGCACGACCGTCGTGCTCGTCACCCACGATCGCGACCTGGCGGCCAGGGCCGACGTGCAGATCGTGATGCGCGACGGCAGGGTGGTCGAGCGCATCGAACGCGGGGCGCAGGCCGAGGCCACCGCGGCCGCCGGGGCGTCGTCGACCGCCGCCGGCGAACCGGCGCGGACCGCAGCGTCCGCGGGGGAGCGCTGATCCGTGTTCACCCTGCGCATGGTGTGGCGCGAGTTGCGGGCCGCCTGGGGGCGTCTGCTGTTCTTCTTCCTGTGCGTCGCGATCGGCGTCGGCGCCATCGCGGCCCTGCGCTCCGTGATCCAGAACGTCCGCGAGACACTCGTGCGCGAAGCGCGCGTGCTGACCGCCGCTGACGTCGTGATCTCGACCAACAGGCCGTGGCCCGACGACGTGCGCGCCGGCATCGACGCGGCCATCGGCAAGGCGCCGGTGCGCACGCGTGTCGAGGTCGTCGAACTCGCGACGATGGTGCGACCCGCCGACGAGAGTCGACCGGTGGCACGGATGGCCGAGTTGCAGGCGGTCGATCCCGGCTATCCCCTGTACGGGCAACTCGTGCTGCGCGACGGCCAGCGCTTCGATCAGGCGCTGCTCGACGACAGCGGCGTCCTCGTTCGTCCGGAACTGCTCGTGCAACTCGGCGTGGCCGTGGGCGAGGGGATCCGGATCGGGAACGGCACCTTCACCATCCGGGGGGTGATCGAGACGGAACCGGGGCGCCGCGCCGGCATGTTCAGCCTCGGCCCGCGCGTGATCATCGCGCGACGCGAACTCGATGCCACAGGGTTGCTGTCGTACGGCGCGCGTGCGCGCTTCGCCATCCTCATGAAGGTGGACGAAGCCGGCATCGATCCGCTCGTGGAGGGGGTACGCGAGCAGTTCAGGGGCAGCTTCGTCTCCGCGCGGTCGTATCGGTCGACCGAGGATCGGCTCGGCGAGGATCTGCGCGTCGCCGAGAACTACCTCAGCCTCATCGGGTTCGTGATGGTGGTGCTCGGCGGCATCGGCGTGTGGAGCGTGACGCGCGTCTTCATCGGGCAGCGCATCCGCAGCATCGCCGTCATGAAGTGTCTCGGGGCGACGAGCCGGCAGATCCTGCGCATCTACCTCGCGCAGGTCGCCGCGCTCGGGCTGCTCGGCAGTCTGATGGGCCTGGTACTCGGCGCCGGCGCCCTCCGGCTTCTGCCTGGTGGCCTGTTCGGTCTGGACAGGCTCGACGCACGGCTGACGCTCCCGGCGTCGGCGCAGGCCGTTGCCGTCGGCGTCCTCGTGTCGCTGCTGTTCGCCCTCGTGCCGCTGCTCGAGGTCAGGCGCGTGCGGCCCCTCTGGCTCCTGCGCGACGAGTCGGCGCGGTCGTCGCTCGGCGGCCGGCTTCGGCAAATCGACTGGGTGCAGTGGGCGACCGTTGTCGCCGTCGGCGTGGCGCTGGCTCTCGTGGCGTCCTGGCAGGCCGCCTCGCTGCGGGCCGGCGTGATCGTGTCTGTCGGCCTGCTCGCCATCACGCTCGCGCTGTTTGCGACCGCGGCGCTCGTCGTGCGCGCCGTGCGTCCGTTGCGCCGGTCGCGCGTCTTCGCGCTGCGGCACGCCGTGCTGAGCCTGGCTCGTCCCGGCAACCAGACGCGGGTGATCCTGCTGGCCGTCGGCCTCGGGGCGTTCTTCATCCTCGGCGTGAGGCTCGTGCAGGGCACGCTGCTGGACCAGTTCTCGCTCGACCTCCGGCCCGATGCCCCGGACATGTTCCTTCTCGACGTCCAGCGCGACCAGGCGGCCGACGTCGAGCGGGTGGTGCGGGCGACCCCAGGCGCCGGCGGCCTGCGGCTGATCCCCGTGTTGCGGGCGCGGGTCACCGGGGTGCGTGGCGCCGAGGCCACCCTGGACGGCGTGGAGGGCGTCCAGGGACGTCAGGGACTCGGCCGGGAGTTCGTCATCACGTACCGGGAAGGCCTCGAGGCCAACGAGACGCTCATGGAGGGCGCCTTCTGGGCCAACGCCGCCGACGGCATGGCCGAGGTGTCCATCGAGGAGTCGCTCCGTCGCAACGCCGGCCTCCAGATGGGAGACATTGTCCGGTTCGACGTGCTCGGCCGGGTCATCGAGGCCCGCGTGACGTCGATTCGCAACGTGGACTGGAACGACGTGCGATCGGGCGGTTTCATGTTCGTGTTCCGTCCGGGCACGCTCGACAAGGCGCCACACGGCTTCATGGGCGTCCTTCGCGCACCGGAGACACCAGAGGCCCGCGCGCGGCTCCAGCGCGACCTCGTGGCGGCGCACGCCAACATCTCGGCCATCGACGTGCGGGAGGTGGTCAAGGCCGCACAGGGGATCCTCGCCAACGTGACGCTCGCCGTGACGGCCGTGGGCGGGCTCGCGCTCTTCAGCGGCGTGCTCATCGTCGTCGGGTCGGTGGCGATGACACGGTTCCAGCGGCTCTACGAGTCGGCCATCCTCAAGACCCTCGGCGCCACCCCGCGCACCATCACGGCGATGGTGGCCATCGAGTACCTGGGGCTGGGCCTGCTCGGTGGTCTGGTGGGGGCCGCCGGCGCCCTGGTCCTGAGTTGGGCGGTCTCGCGGTACCTGTTCGACATGCCCTGGCGCCCGGCCCCGGGCACGGTGCTCGTCGGTATCATGGTCACGGTCCTGGTGGTCGGCATTGTGGGCATTCTGGCCAGCCTCGACGTGCTGCGCCGGCGTCCGCTGGCGGTGCTCCGCGCGGAATAGGCCCGGGCGGACATCGCTGCGAGGGTGGTGCTAACATGCACGGATTAGCTTCCTGCCGGATGGCCGGGCAGGAGGGGAGTGCTCAACGGTGGATATGTCCGAGTTCCAGGACGCCCTCCTGAAGAAGCAGCGCGAGCTGCTCGCTGGCGAGGGCCTCAAGCCCATCGGGTCGATGATGGGCAACAGCCGTCAGGGGGACATGGCCGATCAGGCCGACGGCATCAACGAAGTGCACATCGCGTTGAAGTTGCGGTCGACCGACGCCAAGATCCTGCAGGCGATCGAGGAAGCGCTCGAGCGCATCGAGCGCGGCACCTACGGCGTCTGCAAGAGCTGCGGCGAGCGCATCTCCGACGCGCGCCTCCGCGCCATTCCGTGGACACGTTCCTGCATCAGCTGCAAGGAGAAACAGAAGTGAAGTCTTCGGTCACGCTGTCGCTGTTGCAGGAGCTCTACCGGGAGCGTCTGGCGCTGTTCGATCGCCACATCAAGGGCGCTCAGGCCGTCGCCGACTACGAGTTCAACAATACGTACCAGTACGTGATCGGGCGCGAGGAACACCACCTGCAGTGGGTGCGCACGGCGATCGAGGACATGGGCGGCACGGCCGAGACCGCCATCACCGCCCTCGCCGTTCCGGCTGGCAAGGGCAAGACGCGCGAGCAGGCGGTCCTGCAGGACGATGCACGCCAGCAGCAGGCGTTCATCGACAAGTGGGCCGCGAGGATCACGGGGATCACGAACGCGCGGCACCGCACGATGCTGACCCTCATGCTCGGCGAGATGCGGGAGCACCACCGCTTCTTCGAATACGCCCTGCAGGGGCGGGACGACCTGCTCGGTCGCCGCATGGAGGGCGCCAGCACCGGTGACGGTGTGCTGCCCGTCCGTTGGGTGGAATAGCCCGCGTCCCCGTCGCGATAGCCCTCGGCAGCAACCTCGGGGATCGCGACGCCAATCTCGATGATGCCGAAGACCGTCTCGCCGCGCTGCTGAGCGGCGCCGTCGCGTCGGCGCGCTACGAGACCGACTCGGTCGGCGGACCGCTGGAGGCCCCGGCCTTCCTCAACGAGGTCGTCGTCGGCATGACGCTGCTCGGTCCGCGCGCGCTCCTCGACGCGCTGCACGCCATCGAAGCAGACGCGGGTCGCGAACGCCCCTTCGTCAACGCCCCACGCACGCTGGACCTCGATCTCATCTTCTACGGCGACTTCGTCATCGACGAGCCCGGCCTGCAGGTGCCGCACCCGCGCTTTCGGGACCGTGCCTTCGTGCTCCAGCCGCTCGCCGAGGTCGCCGGCGACTGGGTCGACCCTGTGTCTGGCCAGTCGGTGCAGGACCTCCTGGAGCATCTGCCGACCTGAGTAGCCGTCGGACTTTGTCCGACGGCCCCGCCTGCCCGGATGTGTAGCCGTCGGACTTGTCCGACGGCCTCGCCTGCCCGGATGTGTAGCCGTCGGACTTGTCCGACGGCCTGGTGGGAGCCGGCCGGACAAGTCCGGCCGCTACGGATGTGGCGGGGACGCTTCTCCGACGGCCTCGCCTGCCCGGATGTGTAGCCGTCGGACTTGTCCGACGGCCTCGCCTGCCCGGATGTGTAGCCGTCGGACTTGTCCGACGGCCTCGCCTGCCCGGATGTGTAGCCGTCGGACTTGTCCGACGGCCTGGTGGGAGCCGGCCGGACAAGTCCGGCCGCTACGGATGTGGCGGGGACGCTTCTCCGACGGCCTCGCCTGTCCGGATGTGTAGCCGTCGGACTTGTCCGACGGCCTGGTGGGAGCCGGCCGGACAAGTCCGGCCGCTACGGATGTGGCGGGGACGCTTCTCCGACGGCCCCGCCTGCCCGGATGTGTAGCCGTCGGACTTGTCCGACGGCCTGGTGGGAGCCGGCCGGACAAGTCCGGCCGCTACGTATGTGGCGGGGACGCGATGACGGACGCGGTAGGGACGCGATGATGGACGCGGTGACGGACGCGGTGGGGACGCGAGTGACGGACGCGGTGACGGACGCGGTGACGGACGCGGCAGGGACGCGATGACGGACGCGGTGGGGACGCGGTGACGGACGTGCCGGGGATGGCGATAGAATCCGGCATGCCCAGACCTCATGCGTGCGCCGTTCGAGCGTTTGCCCTCGCCGCCGCCCTCACCGCCGTCGCGCTCTCGGCACAGGCGCAACCCGCGCTGCAGACGCCCGAGCAGTTCTTCGGCTTCCGCATGGGCGCGGACCGCCAGCTCGCCAACTGGGACAGGCTGCTCGGGTACTACCAGGCGCTGGCGAAGGGCTCCGACCGGGTGAAGCTGGTCGAACTCGGCAAGTCGAGCGAAGGACGCCCCTACATCGCGCTCTTCATCTCGTCGCCGGCCAACCTCGCGAAGCTCGAGTCGCTCCGCCAGATGAACGCGACGCTGGCCGATCCGCGCGCAGCCACACAATCCGAGATCGACCGCATCGTGAAGGAAGGCCGCGCGGTCGTGATCCAGACGTTCGCGCTGCACTCGAGCGAGGTCGCCGCCGCGCAGACGGCCGCCGAGTTCGTGTACGACAGCCTGACACGCGACGACGAGGAAGCCACGCGCATGCGCGACCAGGTGGTCAGCATCGTCGTGCCGTCGATCAACCCGGACGGCACCCAGATGATCGCCGACTGGTACATGAAGTACGTCGGCACCGAGTTCGAGGCTGCGTCGCTGCCGTGGCTCTACCAGAAGTACGCCGGACACGACAACAACCGCGACGGCTTCGCGCTCAACCTGCCCGAGTCGCGCAACCTGGCGAAGATCCTCTACCGCGAGTGGGTGCCGCAGGCCTACGTCGACCACCACCAGATGGGCGCGACGAACGCGCGCCTGTACATCCCACCGTACGCGGAGCCGATCCGTCCCGACGGCGACCCGCTCGTGTGGCGAGAGATGTCGTGGTGGGGCGCGCACATGGGGACGCAGTTGGAGGCGGCGGGGAAGACCGGCGTCGTCGGCGCGGCCATCTACTCCGGATGGGGGCACATGGGCTTCCACTGGATCACGCCGTTCCACAACATCGCCGGGATGCTCACCGAATCGGCCAGCGCGCGTCTCGCGACGCCGATGTTCCTGCATCCCGACCAGTTGCGCGGTGGCCCGCGCAACCTGCCCGAGTACGCCCCGCAGACCACGATGCCGAGTGTGTGGCCGGGTGGCTGGTGGCGCGTGCGCGACATCGTCGAGCAGCAGAAGATCGCCGCGTGGGCGACCGTGGACCTGGCCGCGCGCAACCGCGAGACGGTGCTGCGCAACATGTACCTGAAGGCGTCTCGACAGGTGGAGCGTGGCAGGACCGGGCCCGTGAAGGCGTACGTGCTGGCGGCCGGGCAGCACGACCCGCTCACGGTGCGCAAGCTGGTGAACATGCTCCTGGCATCGGGTGTCGAGGTGCACGAGGCCACGGCGCAGGTCATCGTCGATGGGCGGGTCTACGCGAGGGGATCCTTCGTCGTGCTCGATGGCGCAGCCCAAGCAGGCGCTGGTGCGGTGGATGCTGGGCCGCACGTTCTACCCTGACAACACGTACACGCGCGATCGCGACGGCGACCCGATTCGGCCGTACGACATGTCCACCGACACGTTCGGTGAGTTCATGGGCGTGCGGAGCGACCCGGTTGGCGAGCCGGTGCCGGCGGCCTCGCTCGTGAAGATCGCGGCGCCGCTCGTGCCGGCCGCTGCCGTCGCCACATCCGCGCCGCACGGCTACGTGCTCGACGGTCGCCTCAACGACAGCTACCGCGCCGCGTTGCTGCTGCTCGCGAAGGGCATCGGCGTGCGACGTGCTCATGCGGCGTCGGCCGACGGGAGCGTTCGACCGGGCGACTTCCTTGTGGCTGCCGGCGACATCGGCGCGGTCGCGAAGCAGGCGGGCGTGGACTTCGTTGCGCTGAAGGCGCCTGTCTCCGTCGAGGCGAAGGCGCTTGCGGCGCCGCGCATCGGGCTCTTCCAGCGCTATCGCGGCGGCAACATGGACGAGGGCTGGACGCGCCTGCTGTTCGAGCAGTTCGACGTGCCGTTCACGTCGGTGCGCGATGCCGATCTCAAGGCCGGGGGACTGCAGGCGAAGTTCGACGTGATCGTGCTGCCAGCCGACTCGATCGCCGCGATGACGGGGGAGGACCCGCCGGGCGGTGCGCGTGGCGGTGGTGGCGGGGGAGAGGGGGAGAATGCCGCCCAGCGTCGCACGCCGCCGGAGTTCCGGAGCGGGTTCGGGGCAGACGGCGTGAAGGCGCTGCAGGCGTTCGTCGAGGAGGGTGGCACGCTCGTGACGTTCGGCCAGGCCGCTGACCTGCCGGTGCAGCGCTTCAACCTGCCGGTGCGCAACGTGGTGGCTGGCGTGCCCTCGAAGGAGTTCTGGGCGCCCGGGTCGACGCTGCGCGTGCGATACGCCAACGACCATCCGCTCGCGTACGGCATGCCGGCCGAGGGCCTCGCGCTCTTCATGGCCGGCAGCCAGGCCTACGAAGTGACATCCACCGACCGCAGCCAGGACGTGTCGATCCTCGCCACCTACGTCGAACGCGATCTCCTGCAAAGCGGCTGGCTGATCGGCGAGCAGGTCATCGCCCGCAAGGCTGCCGCCGTTGCCGTCACGCAGGGCAAGGGCCGCGTCGTCCTGATCGGCTTCCGCCCTCAGAATCGCGCGCAGACCCACGGCACCTTCAAGCTGGTGTTCAATGCGTTACTGGGCAGTAGGGGCGCCTCTCCGAGGCGCCCGGGCGGCTCAGAGTGCCGCCCCTACCGAGATGACACACGAGTGTGACGCGTGAACACGCAACGTTGCGACGACCTGCGCCTGACGGGGTCCGGTGGCGCGAATCGGGTCATGGAGGGCGAGCTCAAGCGCCTGGTGATGCGCTCGGCCTTCGACGTGCGGGTGGCCACCCCGAAACGCGAGGGCGAGGAGACGCTTCTCTATCCCTTCGACGCACGTGTCGCCTGGGTCTCGGCCTGCTACCACCGCACGTCGTCGCGCATCTCCTGGGATCTGTGCTCCAGTCAGGCCGTGCGCCTCGAGCCACTTTTCGCCGACCTGCTGCCTGCGCTCTCGTCAGACGACAGACTCCCCGGCGGCCCGCATATCCGCTTCTCGGTCGATGTCGGTGCGGCGTCCGACTTCGAGGCCTCGCCGCTCCAGTTGCGAGGCGTGGTCAAGAACGCGCTGGTCGAGGCGCTGGCGTCACGCGGCGTGACCGCCGACGTCGACAGCGAGGAACCGGACGTCGTGTTCGTCGTCCGCCGTGCGGGGACGCCTGACGCGCGCCGGACCGTGGTGGGCATCGACATCGGCGGTGGAGGACGTCATCGGCGTGGCGCGCGCGTGGCCACCGGGCTCGCGCCGCTTCGCGAGACGCTCGCGGCGCAGTTGATCATGCTGTCGCGCTGGGACGCGCGCACCGAGCCGCTCGTCGATCCGATGGCTGGCAGCGCCACGATTCCGATCGAGGCGGCCGGCCTCGCGGTGGGCGCGGCCATTCGTCGCCCGGCGGAACTCCCGCTGCGCCATCTCGCCGCGTTCAGCGGGCTGCCCGACGACACGCCCGACCTGTTCCCAGGGACCGTGCCACAGATCGTCGCGCTCGATGCAGACGTCGAGTGCATCTCGGCGATGGTCGGCAACCTGCGCGCTGCCGGCCTGACCGGCGCCGCGTACGACCGCTCCATCGTCATCGGGCAACAGGACGTGCGAAGGCTGACGCCGGACCACATCGAGCGCCTGCTGCCCGCAGTGCGCTCCATGGAGCCGGGCGTCTTCTGCTTCAATCCGCCCTATGGTGTACGCATCGGCGGGGAGCGCGGCGAGAACGAGTTGCTCGACCTGTACGACGACATGGGGCGCGCCCTCGCGCGCTTCGTCGGATGGCGCGCCGCATGCTTCGTCGCGAACCCGAAGTTCGTGTACGCCTTCGGGCATCATCCGACCATGACCAAGCCCGCGAGCAACGCCAACCTGCGCGGCCACTTCCTCACGTTCCAGCTGTAGGCGACGACGAAGGGCCCGCTGGAATCCGGCGGGCCTTTCGTCAATCATCACTGACCGTCGGACAAGTGATCCATGGCGCCGGCGCCATCAGCAGGCACCAATCCGAGGTTCGTGGCCGCGGGACTTGTCCCGCGGGGGGCGCCGGACAAGTCCGGCGCCTACGAGATTCACAAGAGTGCGATGGCTACGGGGGCTCCAAGGGTAGGGCGCGGCGGGCCACCTTCGCGCGATGCGCTTCGGCGCCCAAGGACACCGCGCCGTCCCCGAGGACAACCGATCAGCGGCGGCCGAGATGCTCCGGCGTGAGCCAGTTCAGGAGGACCGTCAGGGTCTCGCGCTCCGGCACATCGCGGTTCAAGCCGAGAAAGCGCTGACCATCTGGTGTCACGCCGTACTGCGACAAATTGGGATCGGGCATGATGCCGGTGTCGAACAGCTTGATCGGCCGCTGCACCGTGAGCTCCGTGCCGGCGTCGATGGCCACGCTCATCATCGAGGAGTCGAGGGCCAGGTAGAAGAGTTCCTTCCCGTCACCGCGCCACTTCGGCTGCACCCCCCCCGCGGTGGACACGCGTCGCCGGGAGGTGAACGCCGGGAAGCGCGCCACGTACACCTCCCAGGTGCCCGATTCGTCGGAGTTGTACGCGGCCCATCGGCCATCCGGCGAGACCTGCGTCTCGTCCACGGTGAAGGCGTTCGCGACGAGTGGCCGCGGCGTGCGATCGCCGTCGAGCGCCACGAGGTAGGTGTGGCGGGGTACCGCGGGCTGGCGCACCACCAGGGCGCGGCCGTCAGGGGTCCAGCCGTCCACCACCAACGCCCGCACCCGCGATCGAGGCCACCAGTTCCTCGCGCCCACTCGCGACGTCCTTCACATACACCGCGTGGCGGCCAGACCGCGTCGAGCTGAAGGCCACACGCGTCCCATCGGGCGCCCATGTGGCGTCACCGTCGGCGCCGGGTCGCTCGTCATGCGGGAGAGCACGCCCGTCGAGAGGTCCACCTCCCACACGTCCACGTTGCCGTCCCCGCTCCTCCCTTCCACACGGCGGCGTGCCGTCCATTGGGAGCGAGGGACAGGCCCATGTAGGCGTCCGGGTCCGCAAGCGTGCCACCAGGCACGCCCTTGCGATCGAACCACGTCGGCTGCGTGACGGGAGAGGCGCTGCGGGTCTGGAAGACGATGGTGCCGTCGCTCGCGACCGAATGCGTGCCAACCCCCTGGGCGATGGGGACCTCTGGCGCGGTGAACTGACCGCTGCGCGGATCGAAGGCGCGGGTCACCAGTTGCTCGCCGCGCGCCCAGATGAGGTGTCCGGCGGCGAACCGCACCAGCGGCGCGGCCGGGCCGTCGACCTCCGTGACCAGTCGTGAATCGCGGGGAGTCGAGCGACGCCAGGCGGAGGCTCCGCTGCGGATATGTACTGGTCAGGAACGACCGGCCATCCGGGAGCAGGCGCGGCAGGACGTAATCCGCTGCCCTCGGGCGGCGGCACCATCTCGACGCGTGCCGGTGTCCCGCCGGTCTCCGGGATCGTGTAGAGTCCGGCGGTCCTCAGGTCTCCGCTTGGCGCCGAGGCGAACAGAATGCGGCCCCCGGCCCACGAGCCCCCGAGCCCCGCCGGGGCTGGAGCCACGACACGCGCCGCTCCGCCGCCTATCGACGATGGTCTTGAGGCTGCCCTGCGAGAAGAAGCCCAGCGCGCGGCTGTCTGGCGCCCAGAACGGGAATGACACGGCGTCGTCGACCAGCACCCTCGACTCCGTGGAGGCCAGGCTCCGGAGGTGCAGTTGTCGGCGTCCCTTCACCGTCGCCGCGATACGCGACCCAGCGGCCGTCCGGCGAGATCTCCGGCATGTCAGGCGGGATGTCGGACTGCAGCACCGTGCCCATCGGCAGCGTCATCTCCAGGCGACGAGGCACGAGATCGACGGCACCGGCGGGCGAGCGCCACAACGACCAGTGGTATCGCGGCCACCAGGGCGCCGGCGATCGCCGCCGCGAGGGGCAGGCGCCAGCGGCGCCGAGGGACGGCCGTCGGCGCGGGAGACGCGCCCGCGCCCGACGCGTGCGATTGCAGCCATTCCAGCTGCAGCTTCACGTCGTGCGCCGACTGCCAGCGGTCGCCGGGATCCTTGGCGAGGCAGCGCTCGATCACGGCATCGAGCGACCCTGGCGTGCCGGGCACGCTGGCGCTCACGGCGGGCGGATCGGCCCGCAGGATGCTGGCGATCAGTCCCGCCGGCGTGGGCGCCTCGAAGGCCCTGCGCCCGGTCAGCATCTCGTAGAGCACCACCCCGAGCGCGAAGATGTCGGTGCGCGCGTCGGTCGGCAGGCCCTGCACCTGCTCGGGGGCCATGTACTGCAGCGTGCCGACGATCTGCCCCTCGGCGGTCGCAGGTGCGTCGCCCAGGACCGTGGCCGCCTGCGACGCGGCCACGACCGCCGTGGAGACCGGCTTGGCGAGGCCGAAGTCGAGCAACTTGACCCCGGACGGCGTCAACATGACGTTGGCCGGCTTCAGGTCGCGATGGACGAGGCCGTGGCGATGGGCCGCGGCGAGCGCGTCGGCAATCTGCGCGCCCACGTGCAGGGTCTCGCGCTGCGAGAGTGGGCCGCGCGTCAGGCGTGCCGCCAGCGTCTCGCCTTCGAGCAACTCGAGCACGAGGTAGTGCTGCGACTCATGCTGGCCGATGTCGTACAGCGCGCAGACGTGCGGGTGGTTCAGCGACGAGATGATGCGCGCTTCGCGCTGGAAGCGCGCGTGGTGCGAGGGGTCTGCCGCGAGATCCTCGGGCAGCACCTTGAGGGCCACCGCGCGATCGAGCCGCGTGTCGCGCGCGCGATACACCTCGCCCATTCCGCCTGCGCCCAGTTTGGCCACGACTTCATATGGGCCAAGGCGCGCGCCGATCATCGTGGCCCCTTGTGGGCTACGGCGAGACCTCGTCGAAGCTCGCGCCACGCGCGAGCGTAGGCGGGGCCGCCCGATCCGAGCAGGGACTCGATCGCGTACGGACCGAGCCGCCTACCCTTGCCCAGGTGCATGATGGCCGCAATGGTCATTCAATTCAGGCGGCTCTGTCCACAACGACCAAGGGCCCGCTGGAAGCCGGCGGGCCCTTTCGTCAATCAGCACTGACCGTCGGACAAAGTCCGACGGCTACAGTCCGACGACGTCCGACGGCCACAGCGTCTCGAGGGTAGGGGCGCCTCCCTCCCTCGACTTCGCTCGGGACACGTGAGGCGCCAGCCGATGCATGATGACGTGGTATGATGACGCACATGCGGACGATCATCGATCTTCCCGCCGATCAGCTCGCTGCACTGAGCGTGGTCTGCGAGCGCGAGGGCATTTCGCGGGCCGAGGCCATCCGGCGTGCGGTGCGGGAGTTCACCCGCGCCCAATCGGCGGCAGCGGAAGCCGAGGCATTCGGCCTCTGGCGCCACCGCCGCGTCGCCGGGCTGGCCTACGAGCGGACGCTCCGCGCCGAGTGGTGATGCGCGCCGCCTTCGATACGAACATCCTCGTCGACTACCTGAACGGCGTGGAGGACGCGAAGACCGAACTCGGCGCGGTTCGACGACCGGGTCATCAGCGTGGTCACGTGGATGGAAGTGCTCGTGGGAGCCGCTCCCGACGAGGAGGCGTCGATTCGGGTGTTCCTCGGTGGCTTCGAGGTCGTGCCCATCGATGCCGACGTGGCCAATGAGGCGGTGCGACTCCGCCGCGAACGGCGCTTGCGTCTGCCAGACGCGGTCATCTGGGCGACTGCGCGCACGCGAGGCGCGCTGCTGGTCACGCGCAACACGAAGGACTTTCCGGCCAAGGACGTCGGGGTGCGCGTGCCGTACCGACTCAGGGGCGAGCACGCCTCAATAGCCCGCGGGCGCCTCAGACGGCGTTTCGACCGACGGCTACACGATCATGAACTGGCAGGCGCGGTGTCCTTGGGCGCCGAAGCGCATCGCGCGAAGGTGGCCCACCGCGCCGTCCTGCCGGGCCGCTCGGGGAGCGGCCCCTACCAATCATCGGCGGCCGAGATTCTCGGGCGTCAGCCAGTTCAGGAGGACCGTCAGGGTCTCGCGCTCCGGCACGTCGCGGTGCAAGCCGAGAAAGCGTTGACCGTCTGGTGTGACCGGCCGCACTACATGCCGCG